>CAVWEG010000004.1:0-939566 GCA_963754015.1 Candidatus Dormiibacterota bacterium | reverse complement strand
GTCCACATCGCCGACGGCATTGCCGTCGTGGAACCGCCGCCCTGAGAAGGCCGCTGCGATCGAGGAGGTGGTGCTTTCTAGCTATCGACGGCGTCGAGAAACGCCCTCGCCTCCCGCCCGGAACGGAGCACGTGCGCCGTCGTGTGAGACCCGTGCTGCAGCATCTCGGAGCGTACGTAGTCCGGTTCTGAACGGCGGTTGCGCCAAATGCGCCCTATGCCGCCCCACTCGTCGCGCAAGCGTCGGCTGACCGAGTCCTCGCAGCCCATGGGCATCTCGCCGACGGGCTTGCGAAGCCCCCGCATAAAGGCGCGACTCGCGCACAACCGCCAGGGAGTATCGAGAAAGACGACCGTGTCAGCGCGTTCGAGCCGGAGTGCAAGCGTCGCGTTGTCGTTGCCGTCGATGATCCAAGCCTCGCCAGCTAGCAGCGCGCGTTGCCGTTCTCGCCACTCGTCGTCTGAAGGTCGCTCCCAGCCTGGCTTCCAGTGGTGGACGTCAAGGTGGATCAGCGGCAAACCGGTCCTTGCCGCGAGCGCGCGTGCGAGCGTGCTCTTCCCGGAACCCATCATCCCGTCGACGAGAACCCGCTGGCCGATCATCGGAGACGGACCGCTCATGGCACGGAGTATTCCAAACGCGCTGCACAGAAAGCCGGTTCGGCGCTCTCTAACGCACGAGTTCTTTCAGCGCAGCACGAACCCCGTACTCAGCGGATCCTCGGGATCAAGCTCGAACCGGTGCTCGCCGGTCCGGTACGCCATGCCCTCGACCTCGGGCACGATCGCAGAACGTCCGTGGACGACCAACCGCTCGACCGCTCGCGCGCGAAATGTGGTGCCGACGATGGACTCATGGATCAACTCATCGCCAATGCCCACCTCGCCGTCCGCGACGAGTTCGGCGAGCCTGCCGGCTGTTCCCGAGCCGCAGGGTGAACGATCGACCTCACCGTCGGCGAACACCGTGACGTTGCGCTGACGCAGACTGCCTCCGTTTCGTCCAAGGTCGTCGTAGAAGATCGTTCCGTAGAGCCCCGACAGCCGCGTGTCATCGGGATGATTCGCAAGCCCCGCGCCATCGATCTGTTGTCTGATCTCGCGCGCAACCCTGATCAAGTCGCCGAGGTCGCTGCCCACCACCGATAGGCCGAATTCCGACGCTGCAACGGTCGCGTATATCGCGCCGCCGTAGACCAGGGCGACGTCAGTCTCGCCACGGGAGGTGGTGACGGGTACCGACTCTGCGAGCACGTACGACGCAACGTTGCGAAACGCCACCGAGCGCACGACGCCACCCTCGCTGCGAACGCGTGCAATGACTCGGCCCGACGGGACATCGATGACGACATCACTCTCGCCGTCGGCATCGGCGTCGACAAGTCCCGATTGCACGGCCCATGCACCGAGCGCGATTGTTCCGTGTCCGCAGGCAGTGGAATAGCCGTCCTTGTGCCAGAACAGCACGCCGAGGTGCGCTCCCGCGTCGTTCGGCGGAACCTGAAAACACCCGTACATGTCTGCGTGACCACGCGGTTCGTGACAGAGAAGTCGGCGGATCAAGTCGACGTCCTGTTGGTCCCGCGCCTGCTCTCGACGATCGGCGACGGTCGCCCCAGACAGCTCTGGAATTGCGGACGTGACGATGCGAAACGGCTCGCCTGCGGTGTGATAGTCGACGCAGGTGACAAGCTCAGTCACGGTGCGCCTACGGCCTCCGTTGCCGTCATCGCCGCAGTGTACCGAGTCCTTTATTGGAACCAGCCCTCGAGGTCGACGATCGCATTGACGTTGCCCACGCTGTTGAAGAGATTCACCTGGCCCGCGCGTGCGCTCCCCGCAACGCCGAGTTCCACAACGGCGAGATTGGGCAAGGTCGCTCCGGTGTTGACATTGATGTCCGACACGACGGGTCTCGATGGGAGGCTTGCCGGGAAGAGTGTCAGGTATGTCGTCGTGGTCGGCTCAATCGCCGTGAGGTTGGCAACCATTGCGACGACGACGGTTCCGGCGCCGATGGTGGGCACGCCGCCATTTCCGGCGACCGTTACCAAACGGTTGAGGCCACCCGCGATTGCACCGGCAGGACACGCAGCCGAAGTGACGCGGGTGTCGCATATCCTGATCGGGCCGATTGCCTGGTACTGATATCCGGGCGTCGCGGCCGTCGCGGTGGCGCTGCCGAACCAGCCGTTGACGTCGAGCAAGACATTGATCCTTCCGAGCGCTGAATACACACACACCGATGTGTCGGCGCCGCCGGTATGGGCGGGTCCCAACTCCACCATCAGACGGTTTGCCTGAACAGTTCCAGCGACGAGGTTGAGCGTCGAGATCTTCGGCTGGTTGGAACCGCTATACGCACAAGTCCCGTTGGATGACGTGGGAAATACGCTGATGAATGTCCCTGCCGTCCCGCTGACGCCTGTGACGTTGAGGACGGCTGCCCCCGCGGTTCCATCACTCGGGATTCCGCTGACGCCGCCCGCCACGTTGACGACCAATGGGACGCCGGCGGCCACCGTGCGACCTACGCACGCCGGCGTCGGTGAACCGGGACGCGTATCGCAGACGCGGACCGGCGACACCGGATGGAAGAGGCCATCCAGGTCACTCGACGGCTGTGGCACGAACCAACCCTCGACGTCCACGGCGACGTTGACTGCGCCGGCGTCGTTGAAGATATTCACTGCGCTGCCCAGACCCAGATCCACGGTGACGAGGTTCGCAACGACAGTGTGGGCCTGGAAGTTCAGGTTCGATGCATTCGGCCGAGGCGTGCCCTCGGGGTAGTCGGGATAGAGGGTGAGGTAGCTCGCTGCGGTTCCGTTGATGGCAGTCACGTTGACTACCACGGCCGTGGCGTTGTACGGGATGGCCGAAAGATCGCTGAGCAACAGGAGGCGGGTCTCACCCGGCCCGAGCGGTCCATAGATATCGCTGCGCGAGTCGTAAATCCGAAACGGTGTCACGGGTACGAAGTTCGCCAGGGGCTCGTACAGATACGACGTGAACATGCCCTCGGTGCTCGAGCCAAATGCGTTGGTCGCCTGTATCTGCTCCGATCCGCCCGAGGGAGCGCTCGGCGGCGTGATGAATGTGAAGGAGGTCGGGGTCAGGTTGCTGACCGCGAGCGGAGATCCATTGAACGTGACAGTCGTCTCTGAGCCGAAATCAAGCCCCGTGACCGTGACCGTCTGCCCTCCTACCACAGGTCCGATCGCCGGGCTCACGGCTGTGATGGCCGGGGCCGACACGGTCAGCTGCGAGATATCCGTGTTCCAGCAGGCGTGGATCGTTGTGCAGGCGCCTTCAACGACACCGTCCGCGGCGCCGGAGACGACCCATACGTCATTGGTATTCGAAGGGTCCTGCGCTATGCCTGAGTAATCACCCCACCGGCATCCCTCACCGTCACACGCGCCGGCGAAGAGATCGTCGCCGTCGTAGTACGTCGAGCTCGTGTGCAGCGTCTGGAAGCTGCTGAGAGTCGGTGCGTACCCGTACTCGCTTGTCGCATCGAGGATGGTCGGGTACATCGTGCTTGACGATTCGTCAAAGACGGTGAACATGTTCCCGTAGTCATCGACGCCAACGGCGGGGTAATAGAGCGACGCGCCGGCGACGCCGACGTTGTTGAGCTGAAGGACCCCATTGCCGATCTCCACAAAGTCGAGGCAGGCTCTCTCCACGGTATCGCCGGGTGGAACGCAAGTCGTTCCGTCGGCGGCCCATATCTCTCCATTCATTTCCATCACGGCGTTGAGGAACCGGTCATCGTTCGTTTGCAACGTCACCGGTGTGCCCTCCTGCTGAGCGGGAGGGAGGAACCCGGTGCTGTTGTCCACGGCTGTCGGCGACATCGCGTCGTACGCCGCTGTCAACTGGACGTTGTCTGCCTCGGGGTTCCCGGTGATGACGTCCAACTCGACCTCGGGGTTCGTACACGCGACCGCCCCGCAGTCGGACTCGTTTGTCACGACGTACACCGGGGCGCTCAGCAGCTCGGGCTCATCGGAGATCTGCACCGGTTGCGGCGCGAAAGGACCGTCGTAGAAAAAGACGATTGGGGTTATCCCGTAGTCCGTGATCAGGTCGCTCTTCTGAATGATGTCGATCTCGCTGCCGAGGAAATTGAGATTGCAGTCGAAGTCGTCGAACGTGACCGTCACGTTCGACGCTCCCACGCTCAGCCCGGGCTGATCGCCGAAACTCGTCCCGGGGCTGTCCAGGCCGATCGGCAGCTCGTACACCAGCCAGTCCGCGAACGGGAGGGGACTCGACGATGGCGATACTGCGATCAGCACACCCGCAGCGGGCGGGCATCCCGAGAAGGAGTTGGGGACCTCGCTCACGGTGATCCAGAAGCGCGGCGGTCCGCCGTCGTCGAGATTGCCGTCGAACATGACCCGGGGATCGCTGCTGTGGTAGCCAGGCAGGACGTCCATGAACACGTTGAGGTCGTCGGAGCCCAGGATGGCGCCGGTCCTGCTGAAGATGTAGACGGTCGAGTTGACGACCTCAACGACGTCAGTCGGGCCGACAGCGATGTCCTCGTTCGGCGGAGTCACCTCCTGGTCAGGGCCGAACGTATGGATCGCACTGGCCTGCGACGTGCCGGGGAACGACGCGAGGTCATCGGGCACTTCCGTCGGAATGGGTGAGCTCAGCGGTGAGTTCCGCCGGCGCGTCGACGAGGCATCGGCGGACTGCTGACCACCGACGACCGCGCCCGCCGAGGTGGTGTGCGCGATGAGGGTCAGCGGCGCTTTGCCTCCGCGCTTGATAGGGTGCCGCCCGGTCTTGGCACGGTCCTTCGTCGTCGGCGGCGCGAAAGGCGTCATGTGCTGCGAGGAGGCTGCCGAGATCGGCGCCGGAGAACCGGCCGCCGCCACTCCCGTCGATGCGAACGCGGGCACGACAAGGGCACATCCCGCGCACGCAAGCCAGCGACGCAGTCGCGATCTCAATTGCCTATCACCCTTCGCATACCGGGCACTCCCGCCAAGGAGATGCCCACCTGCATTTCAGTGTAGCTGGGATTCGAGGTCGCCGAACAACCCGAGTCGGGATCCTGATGACCCCGCGGGAGGGGCCGTGGTCGCGGACCGTCGTACCAGGTGTAACGAAACGTTTGACATCTTTGTCGCGATCGGCCTACCATGCCCATATGGTCGGGGGGCTATACAGGGGAATTGAGGACGCGAGTGCCGTGAGGCAGTCGCGGTTCTTCGCGAGAGCATCGCGGTTCTTCGCTGAGCACTGGCTGATGATCGCGCTCGTGCTCGCAATCACGATCCTCTACCGCGTGGCCGACGTCGTCGGATCGCCGCTCGCGGGCGAGTCGGGTTACGCGTTTGCGGCGCTGCTGCCAGCCGTGACGATGCACCGAGCCGGCATCCTCAGGTTGAAGGTTGTCGCTTCGCAGCCGGCGCCGCAGGAATTCCAGACGTCCGGGCTGACGCCGGAGTTGTCGCTCTCCTAACCGCCGATCCCCTTCTTCTGAGGGTAGATCGTCTCGCCCCGGGCGAGCATCGCCACGAACTGCTCGATTCGCCGCGCTCGCGTCGCAGCCTGCTTGGCGTTCGACGTGCGCAGCAGGATGGCGTAGCGGTTCTGGCTGGTGAGGATGTCGAACATCGCTTGCGCTCCCGGTTCAGCGCGCAGCGCAGCCGCCAGGTCCGCCGGGATCTCGATCGTCGCCTGCCCTGCATAGGCGACGTCCCAGCGGCCGTCGGCCTGAGCACGCGCGACCTCGGCCTCTCCCGCGGGATGCATCCGGCCCTCACTTCGCAGCCGATCGATGATTGCGACATTGCGCGCCGACCATCCGCTTCGCGCCCTGCGCGGCGTGAACATCCGTCGGAAGGTCGTGTCGTCGCGGCGGCCGATCTGACCGTCGATCCAGCCATGAGACAACGCCTCGTCCAGGGCTTCGTCGTACGTGAGGCTCGTCGGCTCCGTCGTGCCCTTCTTCGCAAGCACCAATCGGACGCCGTTGGAGCTCGCATGATTGGCACGAAGCCAGTCCCGCCACGCTCCGGCGTCGGCGAGGATCAGTTCAGTGAGCTCGTCGACCACCGGCAGTCGCTTACGAGACCTCGGCTCGAGCCAGCCGGGCTTCGACGCGAACCGACTCGGGGGTATCGCTCCCGTTGATCAGCTGATCCAGGATCGCGATGTGCGCGGTTACCAGCGCAGCGTCCGCAGGCACCGTGACGTCCGGCTGGACACCGACGCCCTCCCAGTCCGTCCCGGTGATGGGATTGACCGTCCGTGCAATCGGCAGGCGCAACTCGATCTTGTCGCCGAGCGAGACCACCCCGGAGGGATGCGCGCCGCCACGCGTGACCTCGCCGACCACCGTCACGCGACCGAGTGTCTGGAGGTCATACGCGAGCGACTCCCCACCGCTGAACGTGGTGCCACCGACGAGGACGAACACCGGCCGGTCGAGGTATCGCGGCCCGGGCACGTATCCGGAGGTCCAGAACTGGTGTATCGGGCCGTTCGGACCTTCGATGACATCGCTGAGTTGCGTCTCGCCGTCGGGGAAGAGGTAGCTCGCCAGGAACGCCACGCCGTCCGGTGCGCCGCCGCGCGCCGCGCGGAGGTCGAGGATCAATCCGTAGGTGTGGGCGATGAGGCGCATCGCGGCGGCGATCGGCTCGCCGGCCGTTGACGCCTCAGGGATGATCGTCAAGGCGATGAGGCCGACGTTGCCGGCGAGGCGCTCGACGCGCCGGACGCCGTAATTCTCGACACGGAACATCTCGCGCATCGCGGCGATCAACTCCTCATCGGTCTGCGGACTCTCGCCCGTGTCTTCGCTCGCCTCGTGCCAGAGCAGCCGAAGGTGTTTGTCTTCGGTGGCGGCGAGGAGGTCCTCGTTGATGCGCTTGCAGAGTTGCTCGTCGACCGTCGAACCGTACTTCCCAGCTGCGAGGCTTGCGCGCAGCAGGCGCTCGGCTTCGGCGGCCCGGTCGGGAAAGATGTATGCGGTCTGGAGCCGATTGACGATCGAATCGATCAACGCCGGGGTGTCGAGCGTAGGCATGAGCGCGAGGCTACCGTTTTCCCTCCGGTGATGGCACGTAGGATGGTCCCGTGTCGTGCGACTGGATGCTCATCGACGGGTCCAGCCTCATCTTCCGCGCGTACTACGGCGTTCCCAAGACGGTGCGGTCGCCGGACGGCCGGACCGTCAACGCCGCGCGCGGCTTCTTCGAGACGCTCACGCGGATGCTCGGGACACGCGACCCGCGGCACCTGGCGGTGGCAGGCGACGCCGACTGGCGGCCGGAGTGGCGTGTTGCGCTGATCCCGAGCTACAAAGCCCAGCGCGTTGCGGAGCCGATCCCGCCGGGACTCATCCCGCAGATGCCGATCATCGACGCATTCCTCGCGGCGATCGGGATCGACTCCGCTGGAGTTCCCGACTACGAGGCCGAGGACGTCATCGCCACCTGGACCGCGAAGGCGGAAGGGACGGTCGAGATCGTCAGCGGCGACCGCGACCTGTTCGCGTTGATCGAGGACCCGCGGGTTGCCGTGCTCTATCCGGAGAAAGGTGCATGGGACATCGTCGACGAGTCCACAGTCACCCACAAATACTCGATCCCCGGGCGCGCCTACGCCGCATTCGCGATGCTGCGCGGTGATCCGTCCGACGGTCTCCCCGGTCTGAAAGGCGTTGGCGCCGTGGCCGCCGCGTCGATGATTCGGGAGCACGGCAGCATCGACGCGCTGATCGCCGCGGGGCGCCTCAGCGAGACGAATCGCGATTACCTCACGCGGGCGATGCGCGTGGTCCCGCCGGTGCAGGACCTGCCGATCGCACTACCGCAAGGGCGGCGCGACCACTACCCGGTGGACCCCGAAGCGCTCAACACCCTCATGGCCCGCAACGGTCTGCAGGCGTCCGCATCACGCCTCGTCGAGGCGCTCAACGAGCACGTGCGGGGCGCCTGACCGCACACGTACGCTCACGCGAATGACGCACCCGCATAGCGATCGAGTACTCGTCATCGGAGCCGCGGTCGGGGTCGTGGCCCCTCCGTTGCTGACGCTCGCGCTCGACAGGCTCCCGACTGCGGACGCACGTGCCTACGTTTTCCTATACCTCGGGATCGTCGTCTCCCTGGGTTTACTTGCGGGGCTCATTCCAGCGCTGATCGCTGCCGCGCTGTCCTCGGTGCTTGCCGACTACTACTTCCTTCCCCCCGTTCACACCCTGACGCTCGCCAACCCAAGCGACGTCATCTACCTGGTCATCTTCTTCGCCACCGCCGGCGCGGTTGGTGGCGTGGCGGCGCAACGCCGGTACTCGACGGTCACGGCGCGGGCACTGTCGCGCACGCTGCGCGAGGCGAACATCGAGCTCGAGCGGCTGTACCAGGAACAAGCTGCGGCCGCGAAGACGGCAGTCCGTCTTGCCCAGATACAGCAACAGGTTTCGGCGCTGCGCGACGCTGACCGTGTGCGCCGCGAGCTGCTGCAGAACGTGAGTCACGAGCTGCGCACACCGCTTGCGAGCATCCTCACCGGTGCGACCGTGTTGCTCGCGCGCAAGGACCTCCCCACGCCGGTCCACAACGGATTGACCGGCATCGTGACGCAGTCGCGCCGGCTCGATCGGCTCGTTGGCGACATGCTCGACCTCGCCCGCATCGAGGGGCACGCGCTCGAATTGCATCTCGAACCCACCGATGTCGCAGCGGCAGCCGAGGCCGCAGCCGAGCGTCTCCGGACGATACGACCGCAGCGTCAGGTGAATGTCGTGACCGATCCGGGGTGGGTCGATGCTGTCGCCGACTGGGATCGCCTCGGTCAGGTCTTTGACAACCTGCTCGTCAATGCCGACCGCTACGCGCCGGCAGGGACACCGATCGAGATCCACGTGGCGCCAGGCGTTCGCGGCACTGTCGTCACGAGGGTGATCGACCACGGTCCCGGCGTTTCCGGGGACATGCGTGACCGCGTTTTCGATCGGTTCGTCCGCGACGAGCAGTCGAGCACCGAGGGAACCGGGCTCGGCCTCTCCATCGTCCGCGGCATCGTCGAGGCGCACGCGGGGCGCGTCTGGCTCGATGATCCTGAGCCGGGCGGCGGTGCGGTCTTTGCGTTCACGTTGCCCGCAGCGCGGGCGGAAGTTGCGGAAAGCCCTGCTGTGGCCACCGTCGCGTAGCGGACTAGGCGGCTGTCGCCTCGTGCGGGTTCGGGAGCACGTGAACGTCAACGTCGGTGAGCAGCTCGATCAACTTGCGCAGCGTTCCGCGACGGCCGCGACCTCGCGTGACGACGATCTCGGTGGCGAGGATCTTCCGCGCGTAATGCGTGAGTGCCGTTGCGGGATCTTTCTCATAGAGCGTGATGAACGTCCCGTCGGCCTGGTGGGTCAGCGCGGCGTATGTTCCGAGCAGCTGCATCTCCTCCTCGGATCGCTTGCGGTCCCGCACGGTGACGGCCGTCATCTTGCCGTCGAGACGTGCGGCGAGCGACGCTGTGATGGCGATGACCTCCTCCATTCCCGGACGTGGCGGGACGCAGAGCATGACCCTGGGTTTCACCTCCCACGGCGTCTCGATACCGCGGTCTCGCATGTACGCCACGAGACGCCGGTCCGTGTGTTCGGCCAGCAGGCGAAACGCCATCTCGCGCAAGGATTCGAGTACCTCGGGACGAAACGCGCGGGCGCGCGCCTGCGCCGCTTCGCTGGACGGCACGATCTCTCCGCGCCTGAGGCGTTCGTCGAGCAGTGAGGGGGTGATGTCGACGATCTCGAGCTCGGTGACGAGGTCGAGGAACGAGTCGTCGACGACGTGCTCCGGGCGATCCCCGAGCATCACGCCCATGCCGTCGACGGTGCTGCGGATGTCGGTGAGGTGGAGCGTCGCGATGAGCATCATCCCGGCGCCGAGCAGGCGCGGGACTGAGTCGGTGATGGGGTGGCCTTCGGTGTCCAGTGCGGCGAGGTCGTCGAGGCAGGCGACTTCGGGATTGCGACGCAGCAACGCAGCGACGTCGACACGTCCTTGCACTGCCGGGGAATTCGGCCCACCGAGAATCTCGAGTCCCTGCAGCGCAACCTCGCACTGCGTGCGTCCGTCCGTCTTCACTGCGGCGACGACGACGTCGGTGCCGCGTTGTCGCCGCCGGCTGGCCTCGTCAAGCATCGCGATCGTCGTGCCAACTCCGCGTGCGTAGCCGAGGTACGCGCGGAGACCCGCTCGGCTCGCGGACGCGTGGAGTGCTCGCAGCAGCATCTCCGAGTCCGGTCGCTCCTGGCCGAGCAGCGCCCCCCCCGGCGGCGTCACCGACGGCCGCGCAACGACATGCACGCTGACGTCGGGCAGCTCTGCGATCAGCCGGTCGACGAGCCCGCGGTGCAGGCGCGCGCGCACTCCGTGGCGCGCAGCCTCGCCGACCACCACGTGTTGCACCGCCAGGTCACGAGCGACGCTGATGACAAAGTCCGCGAGCTTGCTGCGACGCTCGACGAAGCCGCACTGGAGCAGTTCCGCGAGCTGCCGTGACTTCGTGCGTCCACGGATCGTCTCCTCATCCTCGCGATCGAGGACGACCAGTACGGTGCAGAAGCCGCCAAATCGGCGAGCGAGGCGGCTCGCGCGGCGGATGAGGGGTCCGCTGCTCGTACGTCCGCTGACCGCGACGAGGACGTCCTGCGGTGCAGGGCGAACGGCGCCGCGTGCTCGTCCGACGGTCTGCGCGACGAGACGCAGCGCGATCTCGCGCAGCGCGGCGAGGTTGCCCGGACGGAAGAAGTTGGCAAGTGCGGTGTCGACCTTGTCCGGCGCGTAGATGTTGCCGTGACGCATGCGCTTGCGCAGCGCCTCGGGTGAGATGTCGATGAACTGGATCTCGTCAGCATTGTCTAGAACCTGGTCGGGAAGCGTCTCGCGCACGGCGATCCCGGTAATGTGCTCGGCGAGATCCTTCACCAACTCGAGGTGCTGCACGTTCACCGTTGTGATGACGTCGATCCCGGCTGCGAGGATCTCCTCGACGTCCTGGTACCGCTTTTCATGGCGGAGTCCCGGAACGTTGGTGTGCGCGAGCTCGTCGACCAGCACGACCTGCGGGTGCCGCTTGAGGATCGCGTCGAGATCCATCTCCTCCATGAGACGCCCGTGGTATTCGATCTGGAGGCGGGGGATGATCTCGAGGCTGCCAATCGCCTGCTCGGTGAGCTTGCGGCCGTGTGTCTCGATGTAGCCGGCCACGATGTCCTCGCCCTGGGAGCGGCGATCATGCGCCTCGCGCAGCATGGCGAACGTCTTGCCGCTGCCAGGCGTGGCCCCCAGAAAGACGCGGAGATGGCCGCGTTTGGCCGCAGCCGCCTCGGTGGCTGGTGCCGTCTGGCCCACGATCGTTTCGGTCATGTCCTCATGGTGCGCGCGCCCCGCGCCCTATAAACGTGTCAGCCGGCGAGGCTCGCCTGCTGGGCGTCCAACGCGAGGTTGAGTTGCAGCACGTTGATCACCGGTTCGCCGAAGACCCAGAGAATCCGGCCCTGCACCTCGGACTGGACGAGGGCTGTCAGCTTGCTCGCGTCGAGCCCTCGGGCCGAGGCCACCATGTTCACCTGCGCCAGCGCCGCGGCCTGGCTGATGTCTGGATCGAAGCCGGTGAAGTCCGACGTCACCAGGTCGATGGGCACTGGAGCGCTGACGCCGGCGGCTTCATAGGCCGCGACGGCCTTCTTCGTCGTCTCGAGGAGCAGCGGGTTCGACGGACCGAGGTTGCTCCCCGCGGAGTTGGCCGCGTTGCAGGGCTGGAGCGCCGCGGTGGAGGCGTTGTACGTGTACGAGAGCCTTCCCTGGAAGTACTTGGGATTGATGGTGATGGTCAGGCTGCCGTCCTTCGCGAACGTCTCCTGCGGGCAGCTCTGGCCGATCTCAGTCGATCCGACGACCTTGCCATTGACGGTGACGAGGCTGCCGTTGGCATTGCTATTGAACGCCACCTGCGAGATGCCTGTGATGACAAAGGTATACACCAGAGCCAGCACGGCGAGGCTGACGGTCAGGCGAAGACCGATCAGGAGTTCTTTTGGCCAGCTACGCGGATTCATTGTGTCTCTAAACCAGGTGAAGGGCGTTGACGATCAGGTCGATAACCTTGATCCCGATGAACGGCGCGATGATGCCGCCGAGGCCGTAGATCAGGAGGTTGCGGCGCAGCAGCGCGGCGGCACCGACGGCGCGGAAGCGCACGCCACGAAGTGCCAGTGGCACGAGGGCGATGATGATGAGCGCGTTGAAGATGACGGCGCTGAGGATCGCGCTGTCGGCGGACTGCAGATGCATGATGTTGAGCACAGCAAGCGGCTTCAGCGCCACGTAAGCGGTGAACATCGCCGGGATGATCGCGAAGTACTTGGCGACGTCGTTGGCGATGCTGAAGGTCGTCAGCGCACCGCGTGTGATGAGCATCTGCTTGCCCGTCTCGACGATCTCGATGAGCTTGGTGGGATCGCTGTCGAGGTCGACGAGGTTGCCGGCCTCCTTGGCCGCCTGCGTCCCACTGTTCATCGCGACACCGACATCCGCCTGGGCAAGCGCCGGCGCGTCGTTGGTGCCGTCACCGGTCATCGCCACGAGCTTGCCGCCGGCCTGCTCCTGCTTGATCAGGTCGAGCTTGTTCTCGGGCGTCGCCTGCGCGAGGAAGTCGTCGACTCCGGCCTCTTTAGCGATCGCCGCCGCGGTGAGCGGGTTGTCACCGGTGATCATCACCGTGCGGAGCCCCATCCTGCGAAGTTCGGCGAAACGCTCGGCGATGCCCGGCTTGACGATGTCCTTCAGATGAATCGTTCCGAGGATGACGCGGTTCTCGGCGACGAGCAGGGGCGTGCCGCCGCTGCGTGCGATCGTCTCGACCTGCGCGGTGATCTCCGCAGAGATGTTGGCTGCCTGACCCGAACCGGCGCACCAGGCGGCGACCGAGTTGCCCGCACCCTTGCGAATGCTGTCGCCTTCGCGATCGACACCGCTCATACGTGTTTCTGCCGTGAATGGCACGAACGTCCACGCCGCGTCGTCACTTTCCTCGGTCGCCCCGAAGCGGCGCGCGAGGGCGACGATGGAACGACCTTCCGGAGTTCTCGTCGGCACGGCTGGCGAGGTCGGCGGCGCGCACCAGCTTCTCCATGGCGATGCCCGGAGCTGGAAGGAACTCGGTGGCCTGGCGATTGCCCAGCGTGATGGTGCCGGTCTTGTCCAGCAGCAGTGTGTCGACGTCACCTGCCGCCTCGACGGCTCGCCCCGACATCGCGAGGACGTTCTTCTGGAGTAGACGATCGATGCCGGCAATCCCGATGGCGCTGAGGAGTCCGCCGATGGTGGTGGGGATGAGGCAGACGAGGAGCGCGATAAGCACCGGCACGGAGATCGACGCACCGGAATAGATCGCATACGGCTGGAGCGTGACGACGGCGATGAGGAAGATGAGCGTGAGGCTGGCGAGCAGGATGTTGAGTGCGATCTCATTCGGCGTCTTCTGACGCGACGCACTCTCGACGAGCGAGATCATGCGGTCGAGGAACGTCTCGCCCGGGTTCTGCGTGATCTCGATGACGATGCGGTCGCTCAGCACACGCGTGCCTCCGGTCACGGCGCTGCGGTCGCCGCCCGCTTCGCGAATGACCGGCGCGGATTCGCCAGTGATCGCGGACTCGTCGACGCTCGCGATGCCTTCGATGATGGTGCCGTCACTGGGGATCACGTCGCCGGCCTCGCAGATGACGATGTCACCCTTGCGCAGCTCGATCGCCGGTACCGCCATCTCCTTGCCGCCGACCCCGCCCTGCAACCTGCGCGCGATCGTCTCGGTGCGCGTGCGCCGAAGTGCCTGCGCCTGTGCCTTACCGCGGCCTTCGGCAATCGCTTCGGCGAAGTTCGCGAAGAGCACGGTAAACCACAGCCAGAGCGCGATCTGGCCGACGAAGCTGTTGTCGACCCCATTGCTGACCAGACCGGCGATGAATGCGTATGTCGTCATCACCGCCCCCACCTCGACGACGAACATCACCGGGTTGCGCGCCATCGTGCGCGGATCCAACTTGACAAAGCTCTGGCCGATTGCGGGAAACAGCAGCTCCGGGTCACTGACGCTGCTGCGCCGACGCTTGGGATGATGTGCGGACGCGACAGCCATATCAGTGCACCGCGATGAGCTTGAAGTGCTCAAGAATTGGCCCGAGCGAGACCACGGGGAAGAAGGTCAGCGCGGCGACAACGAGAATGGTTCCGATGAGCAGCGCGACAAACAAGGGGCCATCGGTCGGGAAGGTTCCCGCGCTCGCCGGAACAATCTTCTTCTTGACGAGGCTCCCGGCCAGCGCCATCACCGGGATGATGAAGAGGAAGCGGCCCATCCACATGGCGCCGGCGAGCATGAGGTTGTAATAGACGGTGTTGCCGGACAACCCAGCGAACGCGCTGCCATTGTTCCCGGTGGTGGAGGTGAACGCATACAGGATTTCGGTGAGCATGTGCGGTGTTCCCTGGGTCGCAATCGGCCCGGCTTGACCTCCGGCAGTCAGCACCGCGATCGCCGAGAATCCGAGGATCGACGCGGGTAGGACGAGGATCGCGATGGCCGCGTACTTGACGTCACGCCCCTCGATCTTCTTGCCGATGTACTCGGGCGTTCGGCCAACCATGAGGCCGGCAATGAACACGGCGACAATGGCGAAGACCACCATCCCATACAGGCCCGAGCCGACACCTCCTGGGGTGATCTCCCCGAGCTTGATGAGCACGAGGGGAATCAGGCCGCCCAAAGGAGTGAAGCTGTCTTGAGCGGCGTCGACGGAGCCCGTGCTCGTACCTGTGGTGGCCGTGTTGTACTGAGCTGACTGGATCGGGCCGAAGCGAGCCTCCTTGCCCTCCATGTTGCCGCCAGCTGATAGCGACGACTCAATCTGCGTAGCCCCGGTCCCGGTGAGCGCAGGGTTGCCTTGCTGCTCCTGCCAGGCCGCGACACCGAATGCCCCGATGAGGATGATCCCCATGACGGCACCGAGCGCAATCCCCTGCTTCACCTTGCCGACCCATTTCCCAAACGTGATGGCGAGGCCGAAGGGAATCACAAGACAGGCAAAGATCTCCAATGCATTGGTAAATCCATTCGGATTCTCAAACGGATGCGCGGCATTGGCATTGAAGAATCCGCCCCCGTTGGTCCCAAGATCCTTGATTGCCTCCTGAGATGCCACCGGGCCTTGCGCGATCGTTTGGAGACCGTTGGTGAGCGTATGCACGATGGAGTACCCGCTGAAGTTCTGGATCGCGCCATTCGCGACCAGGATCAGGGCGATCACGACACTGATTGGCAGGAGGACGTAGAGCGTGCCGCGCACTGTGTCAACCCAGAAGTTGCCGAGCGTGTTCATGCTGCGTCGCGCGATCGCCCGGATGACCACGATGGCGATGGCCATGCCCATCGCCGCGCTGAGAAAGTTGTGCAGGACGAGCGCTACCACCTGCGAGAAGTAGCTCATCGTCGCCTCGCCACCGTAGTTCTGCCAGTTCGTGTTCGTGGCAAAGCTCACCGCTGTGTTGAAGGCCAACGGTGCGGGCACGCCAGATAGGTTCGCTGGATTCAACGGAAGGTGATCCTGGAACCGAAGGACGAGGTACGTGAAAACCATGCTCACCAACGTCACTGCGAGGATCGAGACGAGATAGGCAAGCCATCCCTGCTCGCGGTCCTCGTCGACGCCGATCACCTTGTAGGTCAGCTTTTCGACGGGGCGGATCACGCGGCTCAGCCAGACACGCTCTCCGCGATACACCTTCAGCATGTAGCCGCCGATGAACCATGCACCCGCGCCGACCGCGACGTACGTGATAACGACGGCGATGATGTCGAGAATCATCAGAAACGCTCAGGAGCGACGAGCGCGAACAGCAGGTAGATGGCCGCGATGAGTGCGATTACCGCCGACACGATGTAGCCGGTGAGTGCTCCCACGTCAGATCCTCCCCAGCCCGGCCGCCATCAGATAGGCGGCGACGAGCATCCCGGCGAAGCAGAGCAGGACAAGCAGGTCCATTGACATCGGTACTTCGCAGTGTCTGACCGACACCGTCAACACAGCGTCAACGACCGTAGCCGGCAGTCAGACCTCGCAGGGCGCGAGGTGAGCCTCAGTGGCTGGAGGGGACCGCCGCTGCTGCTTCGAGGCCCAGCGCGGCTCCGGCCTGATCGGCCAGGGTGACCGCCGCGACGAGTTGCTCGCGTGTCACCGGCGAGCCGGGGACTGCGAGGAGCACGTAGCGACCGAGGCGGCGACGCTGGTGCTCGACAACGAGGGTGACCTCTTTCCCGGGAAGTCCGAGCGTCCGGAATCCCCACCAGAAGCGACCCCAGCTCACGTCGCCGTTGCGCTCGATCGTCGGTGACGGCCCGTCCGGGAACGTCCGCTCGAAGCGGCAACTGCGCAGGCGGAGCAGGCCGGTGAGCTCGTCAGCGACGGCGCCGACCACTTCGAAAGCGGAGGCTCCTGACGCCATCAACTCAGCGATCGCCTGGATGCGTGAGAAGTCATCACTCGTCTGCACGACGAGTTCCTTGTTGGTCCGATTACGGGCCGACAGCTGGCCGACGATGAGACCGCAAACGAGCATGAGGATCGCGGTCTCGATTTCCGGAGCGCTCGAAATCGACAGCGACCCGTACGGCTTGGTGAAGAAGAAGTCGAACGACAGCGCGGCCGCCACTGCCGCGACCACCCCACCAAGGCGCGTGCTCAGCGCTGCGATGAGCGACACCGCGACCGCCATCGCAAGGGCGGCGGTCGCCGGGGCGATGTTGCCGCGGAACGGCTCGAGCGCGGCGCCGACCGCAACAGGCAGGACGACGGCGGCGACGAGCTCGACCAGCTGGCGCAGCCTGATCGCGAGGGGAGGACCACCGTTGCTGGTGGTATCCGGATGCTCGCCGCCGGCGACGGGCGAGTCGGTGGTGTTGATCGCGCGAAGGTTGTTGTCGCTCATGCGTTATCCGGCGTCACCGACAGTCAGTCTACTCAGGTTCGTCCGCGGCGCTGCGTCAGCGCGGGGGTCCGAAACGGTAGCCCTGACGACCCACGGTGACCACGACTTCGGGGTGGGCCGGGTCATCCTCGAGCTTGGCGCGGAGGCGTTGCGCGAAGGTCCGCAGGTAGTTGCGCTCATCTGCGTACTGCTGCCCCCAGACCCGCTGCAGGAGCGTTCGATGATCGAGGGTGAGGCCCGCATTGCGCGCGAGTTCCGCCAGCAGGAGCCATTCGGTCGGCGAGAGCCGGACCTCCTTCCCGTTGCGGATCACCGTGCGAGCGCCGAGATCGACGCGCACGGGGCCGAGGACGACGATGCCCGGCGCGCCATGGGGCGGCCGCACTCGGCGCAGCACGGCGCGAACCCGCGCCAGCAGCTCATCAGCGCCGAACGGTTTGGCGAGGTAGTCGTCGGCGCCGAGGTCGAGCGCCCGCACCTTGTCGGACTCCTCGCCCCGTGCGCTGATGACGATCACAGCGGGGCCGCGACGGTCCTCCATCTGGTGGAGGATCTGCCAGCCGTCCACGAAGGGAAGGCCGATGTCGAGGAGCACGATGTCGATGCCCTCGGCGTTGCGGAGCATCTGGGATGCGGTGATGCCGTGCGCGGCGATCGATGTCGCATAGCCCGCCGAGTTGAGCGCTCCCACGACCACTTCCCGCAGCGGGGCGTCGTCCTCGACGACGAGGATGTGTGCGGCCGGGGCTGCTTCGATCAACACGCCGCCGGGCCGGACGGAGGCTGCCCGGCGACCACGGTGATCGTCTCCTTCGCCGTCGCGGGCGGGCTGAACGCCTGATGGGACGGGCTGACGAGCTCGACCTCTACCACGTGGCTTCCTGGGCTCAGATCCTGGGGGACGTGCCAGACGTCGACCGTCGGAGCCTGCACCCCGTCGATGATGATCGCGAGGTAGTGCTGGGAGTCGGTCGCGGGGACCATCGGTCCTGTGGCTGGCACGCCGCAAACGGTGAGGGTGAACGGCGAGCCGACCTCAGCGCCGGGTGCGGGCGACACGATGCGCACAGGGTACGGTGCCGGCACCAGAAGCGCGGGGCTGAGGATCCAACTCGCCACAAGACCACCGATGCCGCAGAGCACCGCGACCGCGCCGGCGATCCGGATGGCGCTCCGGCGGACGGCGAAGACCGCAAGCGCGCCGCCGAAGATGAGCAGTGCCAGCCCCCATTGCAGCGGCAACGGCAGGTTGCTGAGGATGTGCGCGATCACCGGAGGCTGTGCCTCAGGCCGGCGCGACCGTGAAGAAGATCGTCGGAGTCACGTCGCGCGGGCTGAACGGAAAGTGGTCCTGCGCCACGAACTCCGCGTACATCGAGTACTCGACCCCGGGCTTCACGGTGATCTCCTGCTGCAGCGTATAGCTCATCTGGAAGAGCTGATTGTTCAGATAGAGATGCACGTGACCCTTGGTCGGTGTGATGTCGCTCGTCACGGTCTGCGTCACCTCGCCGCCGGTCACCGACACGCGAACCAGCACCGACGTCCCCTGCACGGTCGACCCATTGACCGGCGAGAGGAGCGTGATCTTCACCGGGCTCGAGGGGCGATGACCGAGGCCGCCCGAGGGCGTCGGGTAGGGGGTTGACGTCCCCGTCCCGGAGCCTCCGTCCGCGGCAACCGATCCGCACGCGGTCGCCGCCAGGAGCACGGTGGTCATGAGAGCGAGCAATGGGCGGCGCATAGTTCAGTTCCCTGCCCTCTCCATTATGCGTTTGGACCAGAGGCCTGAATTCTGCACACCGCCCGCGGCCGCGGGTGTCGGAGCGCTGCCGCTAGCGGAGGCGGTAGGTGGCCGGACGGTCGTCGGTGACGGAAACCTTGGGGGCGTTGCGTTCGAGGATGCGCCGCACCTGCTGGGGCGTGAACGTGCCACCGAGGCGCTTGCGAATTGCCGCAACCGCGAGCGGCCGGGTCGAGCTCTTGAGCACAGCGAGCACCTTGTCGTCGGGCGTGCCCCGTTCGGCCGGACGCTTCCCGTTGGGTGCAAGGGAGGTCACCACATGCTTGCCGTTGGTCGCCGGCTCGCGAACCGGGGCGATCACCGGCTCGTCGGCGGCTGCCTGCGTAGCGACCGCTTCGTGTGCGGCGGGCTGCTCGTGCTGGCGAGGGGCGGGAAGATCGATCCGACCTGGCCGCGACGAGCCTTCACCGTGGAGGCGCGCCCACATCGCGGGGAGATCGTCGAGCACCTGGCGCACGAACGCTGCCGATCCGCTGACCTCGATCTCGCGATCGCCATCGCGCAGCTTGAGGGAGTGGATCATCGGCGCCGCGGGCACCTCCACTCGTGGAGCGGGGCGGAATGGCGGCCGGTTGTCAGGCTGAAAGGCCGGTCGTGGTGCGAAGTTCTGGCGAGGGCCGGCGAACTGGGGCCGGTCCGAGGAAGGGCGTCCTTGATAAGGGCGGTCGTCAGGCATTGGTCTCCTGGTCGGTGGGTGCGTCGTCGTGCTTGTGCCCGCGATGCGTGGTCGGCTCTGCGGCCACCGGCGAGCCGACGACATCGGCCGCGGCCTCCGGCTCAGGGTCCGACGCATGCGTGACATCGATCTCCGTGCCGTTGCTCACGTCGATGTCGTGATCGTCGTCGGGAAGCGTGATCTGGGGGAGGTCGTCGTCTTCGGGTGGCGGCCCGAAGAGCCGCTCCTGAACCTTCGACCGAAGGGGCGACTGGACGAGCGCAAAGATCGCGCCGACGACCGCAGCTCCGATGAGGAGATTGCGGACCTTGTGCGTCTTCTTCTTCTTCGGGCGGACTGCACTCGCGAGCTTTCCGGAAGCATCTGCGGCGCGCTCAAATGCGTTGCCGATGCCTTCAGCTCCGATCTTGACAGCCGGTCGCGCGGCGTTTCCCGCATCGCGCGCAAGTGAGACCGCATGCTCTGCGAGCTCACTGATCGTGTCGGCAGCGCGGTTACGCGCCTCAGCGATATCGTCGAGCGTGGCGGCTCTGGAACGTCGACCTAGCATTGCTGCAGAACCTCCTTGTTCTCAAACCAAATTTGGCGGAACAATCGATTCTACGTTGGATGCGCTCTTCCACGCTCCAAGTGCGCGTATCGCGAGACTTACGCAGCGCTTGAGAGCGGGCTCTGGACGGAGCGGGCAGTCGCAGCGTTCGCCTCGCGAGCAAGACCGGTGTCGAGTGGAGCGTCGATGAACCAGCGCATCCGCGCCGCAGCAACCGGGCCGATGATCCGTGCAAGCTCGGCCTCCGGCGCCGTGTAGATGGCCCGCAGCGATGGAAACGAGCGGATCAGCCTCACGAACGCCGCCGGCTCGAGCCCGTCAACCGCTGCCAGGTGACGCACTCGCTCGCGGGCGAGGGACCCGGCCTCATCGGCATCAAGGGGGAGCTGGAGCTCGATGGTGCGGGTTGGCATGGGCGAAATTGTAGCGAACAGATGTTCGTGTTGTCAAATCAGCGGAAGCATGCGTACGCTTGCCGGGTAATGCCTCTCTACGAATACCGCTGCAACGACTGCGCCGCCGTCTATGAACTGCTCCGCCCGATGGCCGACCGCGAGGTCGCTGCTGTCTGCCCGAGCTGCGAGAGCCGCGCGAGCATGCCGCTCATCAGCCGGGTCGCCGTCCATGCCGCGTCCGGATCCGATGCTGCCGAGACGCCCTCGGCGGGCGGTGGTGGCGGGTGCTGCGGCGGCAACTGCGGCTGCGGCGCCAACTAGCGACAACTGCCGACTGCCCGGTAGTCAGCCCACCCCCACAGCAGGGAGCGCGGCGTCACGCGGCACTGGAGAGCCGCTCAGATCCAACTCTGTCTGCATGACCGACGCGAGGAAAACGCGCCGGTGCGCCGCGTGGGGGCCGTGCTCGCGAATCGCCGTGCGGTGCTCCAGCGCTCCGTATCCCTTGTTGCTCGCCCAGTTGTAGTACGGAGCCTCCTCGTGCATCCGGCGCATCAGGGCATCGCGATGCACCTTGGCGATGATCGACGCCGCCGACACCGCCGGGACCTTCCTGTCGGCGGCGACGAGCGAGTGCACCGGTCTTGAGGCAGGGATGCGCAGGTTGCCGTCGCAGCAATACCCGTCGGCGTCGATCGCTTCGATGAGCCTGCAGAAGATGTCGACGTTCGCCCACCCCAGCCCGCGTGCGTTGATCTCCTCGACGCTCACCTCGGCGACGGCGAAGGCGACCGCCTTCACGCGCAGGACCGCGTCGACCTCCTCGCGCTGGCGCGCGCTCAGCAGCTTGCTGTCGCGCAGCAGGGGGTGGCGAAACCGCTGGGGAAGCACCACCGCAGCGGCGACGAGCGGCCCGGCGTAGGCGCCGCGCCCCACCTCATCCATTCCGCACAGCCGGAAGGCGCGCCAGTCGCTGACCGCGAAGGTGGTTCTGATGTAGTCGGGAACGTGAAACCGCGGCATCGGCTCGTGAGAGTGTAGTCGCCGGGTTTGCTACGGTGGCGGAGCCGTGTTCAACCCTGGGAGGCCGCTTTCGTGAACGAGGTGATCTGGACTGACGTCGCGCCCCGCGACGGGCTGCAGAACATCGCCGACACGATCTCCACCGAGGCCAAGGTTCGATTGGTGCGTGGGCTGCTCGACGCGGGCGTGCCGCGCATCGAGGCGACGTCGTTCGTCTCACCGCGCTGGGTGCCGCAGCTCGCCGATGCCGCCGCGGTCCTGGCGGCCTTCGAGGATGATGTTGCGCGCTTGCGCGTCCTGGTACCGAACCTGCGCGGTCTCGAGCTTGCGCTGGCGCACGGCATGCGCAACGTGCTCGTCACCATCGCGGCGACGGATTCCTTCAATCGCCGCAACGTCAATCGCAGTGTCGCGGAGTCGCTCGACGAGATATCGCACATCGTCGAGCTCGCGTACGAGCGCGAGTGCGCCGTTGATGTTGCACTGTCGGTCAGCTTCGGGTGTCCATTCGAAGGCGTCGTCGCGCCCGAGCGAGTCGTGGCACTTTGTGTGGATCTCGCCGCTCGTGGTGTCGCGGAGATCGGCATCGCCGACACGATCGGCGTTGCGACTCCGGCCGAGGTCACCAACATGTGCGCGCTGGTTGCCGAGGCGCTGCCGCTCGAACGCATGTCGTTGCACGTGCACGACACACGCGGCCTCGGGGTCGCCAACGCCGTTGCCGCGTTCGAGGCCGGGATCCGCCGTTTCGACGGTTCCGTCGGCGGTATCGGTGGCTGCCCCTTTGCGCCGCGCGCCACCGGCAATGTCTGCAGCGAGGATGCACTGCAGGCGCTCGATTCTCTCGGAGCCGTAACGGGTATCGACCTCGCAGCGATGTGCGGCGTCGCCGAGACGCTGGCGTCCGACCTGGGCCGGGACCTTCCCGGCAAGCTCTACCGGGCGGGTATCTGGAGCCGCGAGCCGCAGGAACTGACGGTGGAGACGAGTGTTGGCTGATTCCGAGACGGTTGTCGAACGGCTGGAGCGCGCCCGCGCCGGTGGTCCTGAGCGGCACCGAACCAAGCTCGCCGAGCAGGGGAAGTTGATGCCCCGCGAGCGGATCCGGCGGCTGTTCGATCCGGACACGTTGTTCATCGAGGATGGGCTGCTCGCGGCCGGCACGGACGACCCGGAGCTCGCCGCCGATGGCGTCGTCACCGGTATCGGTGTGATGCACGGCCAGACCTGCGCGGTGATGGCCAACGACCCCACCGTCAAAGCAGGGTCATGGGGTCCGCGCACGGTCGAGAAGATCGTGCGCGTTCAGGAGACGGCTGAACGGCTGCAGATTCCCCTTGTGTACCTCGTGGACTCGGCAGGCGCGCGCATCACCGAGCAGGTCGCGATGTTTCCGGGAAGGCGCCACGCAGGCCACATCTTCCACATGCAGGTGCGCCTTTCGGGTCAGGTGCCGCAGGTGTGCGTGCTCTTCGGACCGAGCGCAGCGGGTGGTGCGTACATCCCCGCCTTTTGCGACATCGTGATCATGGTCGAGGGTCACGCGTCGATGTATCTCGGCTCGCCGCGCATGGCGGAGGTCGTGGTCGGCGAGAAGGTCACGCTCGAGGAGATGGGCGGCGCGCGCATGCACTGCACGGTCAGTGGTTGCGGCGATGTACTCGTCCCGGACGAGGACGCGGGCATCACCGCGGCGCGTCGCTATCTGAGCTTTCTCCCGCAGTCCTGGCAGGGCGTCCCACCGGTGACGGAAGCCGGCGAGGTCGCGCCGGGATGCGAGGACATCACCGATGTGATTCCCGCGGAGCCGGCCAAGGGATACGACGTGATGGCGATCATCAACGGCCTCATCGATGCCGACACGTTCTTCGAGATCAAGCGTCTCTTCGCGCGCGAGATCGTCTGCGGTTTCGCGCGCATCGATGGACATGCCGTCGGCGTGATCGCTTCGCAGCCGCGCTTCAAGGGCGGCGTGCTGTTCGTCAACTCGGCTGACAAGGCGACTCGCTTCATCACATGCTGCGACGCGTTCAACGTCCCGTTGCTCTTTCTCGCCGATGTGCCGGGATTCATGATCGGCACCGCCGTCGAACGGCAGGGCATCATCCGCCACGGCGCGAAGATGATCTCCGCGCTGGCGCAGGCGCAGGTGCCGCGCATCTCAGTGGTGCTCCGCAAGGCGTATGGCGCGGGGCTGTACGCGATGAGCGGACCGGCGTTCGACCCCGATTGCACGCTGGCGCTCCCCACCGCGCAGATCGCCGTGATGGGTCCCGAGGCGGCGATCAATGCGGTGTACTACAACAAGATCCAGGACGTCGCTGAAAATGAGCGCGCTGCGTATGTCACGGCGCTGCAGGACGAGTATCGCGACGACATCGACATCTTCCGGCTCGCTTCCGAGCTCATCGTTGACGCGGTCGTCCCCCCGGCTGCGTTGCGCGCCGAGTTGATCCGCCGTTTTGCCGCATACCGCACGCGCCGCCGCGCCGACGTTGCACGCCATCACCCAGTGTCTCCGGTCTGAGCGGGCCGGCCCAATGCGGCAATGATCAACGCCGGTCTTGACGGCTGGCTGACCAGCATCGGTTACCTGGCGGTAGCGCTGTTTGTCGGCATCGAGAGTCTCGGGATTCCGCTGCCGGGGGAGACGATGCTCATCACCGCCGCCGCGTTCGCAGCGGCGACCAACAAGCTGTCAATCGCCGGCATCATCATCGCGGCCGTCATCGGCGCGGTGGTCGGGGACAACATCGGTTTCGGGATCGGCTGGTACGGCGGGTATCCGCTGCTCCGCCGATTCGGCAAGTACGTCCGCCTCGATGAGCCGAAGCTGAAAGTGGGTCGGTACATCTTCATGCGCCACGGCGCGAAGGTCGTGTTCTTCGGCCGGTTCGTCTCGGTGCTTCGCACCTATGCGGCGTTCCTCGCGGGGACGAACCGGATGCACTGGCTCAAGTTCCTCATCGCCAATGGGCTCGGAGCCATCGTCTGGGCGACGTTCTATGGAGTCGCGGCGTACGAGTTGAGCAGCGCGATCACCAAGCTCAGCGCCCCGGTGGAGATCGGGTTCGGCGCGCTCGCGGTCGTCGCAATCATCGGTGCGGCGATCTTCGTTCGCCTGAACATCAAGCGCCTCGAGGCTGTCGCCGAGGCGGCGTTGCCGGGTCCGCTCGAGGGTTTCTCGAGCTAGCCGCACGTGGGCTAGAAGCTCGGGTTGACCACCGAACCACCGGTGGCGCCACCGGCGGCAGGCGCGGAGATGAGCTCGGCGCGCCAGACGAGGCGGTTGTAGTCCTGCCACCACGGATCGCACGTCACCAGGGTCAGCTCATGGCCGGTCGTCGGGCCGAGCTGCGTCACCTGACTCGGCGGCAGGTCCCAGCGCTTGATCACCCGGTAGACGTAGGTCTGGCACGTGCGGCTCTGGATGGTGATCGTGTCCCCGACGTTGAGCTGATTGATGTACTGGAAGTCGGGCTCGCGATGGAACGCGATGATCACGTTGCCCGCCTGACCGGGGTTCGGCGTGGTCTCGTAGTGGACCATCGAGCGGGAGTCCAGCAGGGTCCACGTGCCGTTCCCGGCGACGGCCGCGTAGTGGTACGCCGCGGGTGCTCCAAAGGTGACCAGCGCGTAGTCGGTTACCGAGCTCGATCCGCAGCTGAGCGTCTTCGTCGCGTCCGGGTTGGAGGCAGCCCCGGCGCCGCTGACCGGTGGCTTTGCGCCGCCATGCCAGCCGTTCAGCGCGCTCGAGTCCGCCTGACCGCGCTGGAACACCCCGATGATCGGTCCAGCAATGATCGCGCCGCCGGCGACGATCGAGGCGATCCCGACCGCGAGCAGGATGGTCCAGAGCTTCGGACGGCGAAGCCGCCTGGGGCGCTGGGGGACATCCGCGGTCAGGTCAGAAGCCATCCCTCACAGAATACCGAGCGTTCCGTGCTGATGCCGTCACGTACGAGCGACGGGCCGCCGTGTGACGGATCTAACGGTTGCGCGGGTTCCGCGGCCGCTTGCGGCCATAGGCGACGCCTTCGGCGACTGGATCGAAGGCTGCCCCCGGCCCAGTGGCCGGGGTGATGCCTTCGCCTTGCACAAACACTTTGCGCGAGCCAACGTCGATGAGGTAAGCAAGCGACTTGCCGCCCGACTGGTCAGGGATCATTGAGACGTCAGCGACGGTGCCGGTGCGCCGGCTGCCGCCATAGGGAAAGCTGACCCTCGTCCCGACCGCAATTGGGGCGTTATCCGTCACCGAGGAGCGGCGCGGAAGCAGTCGCTGCAATAGACGGGCTTGTCGCCTCGAGGCTGGAAGGGAACGCGCGCAACGCCGCCGCACCCTGCGCAGGGAACCTCGTACATCTGGCGCGGGCCGTTGCTGCGGTATCCACCGCCGCCACCGCCGCCGCTACCACCGAATCCGCCTCCGCCGCCACCACCACCGCCGCTCTGGCGACGTGCTGCTCGGCAGCTGGGGCAACGGGAGGGTGGGTTTGTGAGGCCACGAGAGGCAAAGAAGTCCTGCTCGCCCTCAGTCCAAATAAAGTCGACGCCGCAATCGCGGCAACGTAGGGTCTGGTCTACCGACACGCGCCTTGTTCCTCCGTCCGGCGCGTATTGATAACGGCGCCCGGGTTTGATGATGGTTACCGGTAACACTACACGGTCTGGGTGGGCCTCGCAAAGGGACAATCGCGCTGTTACGATCCCTGCGATCCCCGGACAGGAGCAGGCCGGAGCCGCACAGGGCGGCTCGGTGGCTGCCGGTGGGGCAAGAGGGTCTCCAGATGCCACACGTACGGCACCGCCTGTTTACCTCGGAATCGGTCACCGAGGGGCACCCCGACAAAGTCGCCGATCAGATCAGCGACGCCGTGCTCGATGCAGTCCTCGACAAGGACCCGCTCGGCCGGGTGGCCTGCGAGACCGCGCTCAGCACGGGAACCGTCCTTGTCTTCGGTGAGATCACGACGCAGGCCTATGTCGACATCGCCGGGCTGGTCCGCCAGACCATCAAGGAGATCGGCTACACGCGGGCCAAGTACGGGATCGACTGGGAGACGTGCGGGGTCCTCGTCGGCGTCAACGAGCAGTCACCGGACATCTCCCTCGGCGTCAACCATGGCGGAGCAGGAGACCAGGGCATGATGTTCGGGTTCGCCTGCGACGAGACGCCGGAGTTGATGCCTGCGCCGATCCAGATGGCGCATCAGCTTGCCCGGCAGCTCGCGGTCACCCGGCGTGACGGCAGCTTGCGCTGGGCTCGCCCGGACGGCAAGACCCAGGTCACCATCGACTACGACAACGAGGGCCGCCCGCGTCGCGTCGACACCGTGCTCATCAGCGTCCAGCACGGCGAGGAGGTCACCCAGGAGCAGATCTTCGATGACGTCCAGAAGCACGTCGTCGAGAAGGTGATCCCCGCCGAGTGGCTCGACGCCGGCACGAAGCGGTACGTCAATCCGACCGGCCGGTTTGTGATCGGTGGTCCGATGGCGGACGCCGGGCTCACCGGCCGCAAGATCATCGTCGACACCTACGGCGGCTACGCGCGCCACGGTGGCGGCGCTTTCAGCGGCAAGGACCCGTCCAAGGTCGACCGCAGCGCCGCATATGGAGCGCGCTGGGCCGCGAAGAACGTCGTCGCCGCTGGTCTGGCGACGAAATGCGAGATCCAGGTCGCGTATGCGATCGGTGTCGCAAAGCCGGTGTCGGTGTTCGTCGAGACGTTCGGGACTGAGAAGGTGCCAACCGACAACATCGCCGCGCTGATCGACGAGTACATCGATCTTTCGCCCTTCGGGATCATGAGCGCCCTCGAGTTGCGCCAGCCGATCTACCGCCAGGTCGCCGCGTACGGCCACTTCGGCCGGAGTGACCTCGATCTCCCGTGGGAGCGCGTCAGCCTCGCCCGCCAGTGGGCGGAGGATGCGGGAACCGAACCGCTGCTCGTCGCGGCCGCGACGGCCTAAGCGCCCCCGCGCGCATCGAGGCCTCAGCCAGTGGGTCTGCACATCCTCGTGCTCGCGGGCGGCAGCGGCACGAGGTTGTGGCCGCTGAGCCGGCGATCAACCCCGAAGCACCTCCTGCCCCTGGCCGCGGGCGGCGAGACGCTGCTCCGGGCCACGCTCGAGCGCGTGATCGGGCTCGGCGACAGCGTCCGGGTCGTCACTGCCGCAGCGCAGAGCGATGGCTGCCGCTCGACGCTCGCCGACCTCGGACTGTCCACCGACGCGCTCATCGCGGAACCTGAACCCAGGGGGACGGGACCGGCGCTCGGTCTGGCGGTGGGTCTCATCGCCCGCGAGGATCCCGACGCGCTGATCGCCAGCGTTCACGCCGACCACCGGGTCAGCGATCCCGAGGCGTATCGAGCGGCGGTGCTGGCGTCGGCCGGCTGGGCGGCGAGCACCGACGGGCTCGCGACCGTCGGGCTCGTTCCGGCAGCGCCGGTCACCGGCTTCGGCTACATCGAGCTGGGCGCGCGACGAGATCCCGCGGTCTGGCGCCCGCCGACGGGCGTCGCGACCGCGGCATCGGAGGCGGCCGCAAAGCTCCCGGCCTTCGAGGCAACCGGGTTCACCGAGAAGCCGTCGGCCGTGGTCGCGCAGGGCTATCTCGACGGGGGGCGCCACCTCTGGAACCTCGGCCTCTTCGCATGGACTGCTCGGCGGTTCCTCGCCGAGCTGGAGGATGCGGACCCCGAACTCGGCTCAGCCCTCAGCGCCGTGGTGGACGCATGGGTTGCGGGCGACCATGAGACTGTGCGCCAGCTGTACGCAGCCCTCCGAGTACAGGCCGTGGAACCACTCGTGCTCGAGCACACCCGACGCCTCACGGTCGTACAGGCCTCGTTCGGATGGTCGGATCTCGGGTCCTGGTCGGACGTTCGCGAAGCCCGTGTCACCGACGGCGAGGCTGACGCCGACGGCAACATCCTGGAAGGCGACGTGGTCAACATCGCGTCGCGCGGCTGCACCGTGATCGCGCGTTCCGGTCGGGTGGTCGCGGTCGCCGGCGTGGAGGGGCTGGTCGTGGTGGACACCCCGGATGCGGTGCTCGTGGTTCCCGCGTCGCATTCCCAGCTGGTCAAGGACGTCGTCGAGCAACTCAAGTCCGGCGGCCGCGACGAGGTCCTCTGACACCCGGCACCCTGCGTCTAGAATGAGCGCGATGACGCCGAACCCGATCAGGTTCGGGACCGACGGATGGCGAGCCGTGGTCGCGGATGACTTCACCTACGCCAACGTGCGCGCCGTTGCTCAGGGCGTTGCGTCGTATCTCGGCAATGAGACGCGCCCTGTCGTCGTCGGCCACGATTCGCGGTACTGCGCCGAGCTGTTCGCACGCGAGGTTGCGCGTGTGCTCGTCGCCAACGGGCAGAGCGTTGTGCTCCTCGACCGCGTGACTCCGACGCCGGCAGTTTCCTGGGCGATCACGCAGCAGCACGCGGCGGGTGGTGTCGTCGTCACCGCGAGCCACAACTCGGCCGAGTTCAACGGCATCAAGTACAAGCCGGACTTCGGCGGCTCCGCTCCTCCGGAGGTCGTCGCAGAGATCGAACGCCATACCGTCGCAGCGCTCGAGTCGGGCGTCACTGAGATGACCTACGACGAAGCCGTCGCGACCGGCCGGCTGCAGCTCGTCGATACGCTGCCGAGCTTTTTCGAGCAACTCGGCCGCATGGTCAACCTCGATGCGCTGCGTTCGAGTGGACTTCGTGTGCTCCACGAGGCGATGTACGGGGCAGGCGCAGGGCTCATTGCGCGGGCGCTCGCAGGCGGCTCGACAACGGTTGTGGAGTTGCACGGCGAGCGCAATCCCGGATTCGGCGGCATGCATCCCGAACCCATCGATCGCTATATGCCGGAAGCGATGGAGCGCATGCGTTCGGGTCAGTTCGACCTCGGCATCGCCAACGACGGCGACGCGGACCGGGTCGGCATCATCGACGAGCGCGGAACGTATGTCAACCAGTTGCAGGTCATGTCGCTCTTCGCCATGTATCTGCTCGAGAAGCGCGGATTGCGCGGTGACATCGTGCGCTCCATCACCACCTCGGGAATGCTCGACGCGCTCGGCGAGCGCTTCGGCGTCACGGTGCACGAGATGCCGGTCGGCTTCAAGTACATCGGTACGAAGATGATGGAGACGAACGCGCTGCTCGGCGGCGAGGAGTCCGGCGGCTACGCGTTCCGCGGTCACGTCCCCGAGCGCGACGGCATCCTCTCCGGCTTGATGATGGCGTCGATGGTCGTTGACTACGGCGAGCCGCTTTCGCAGATCCTCAAGCATCTCGAGGACCTCGTTGGGCCGCACTCGTACGACCGCCACGACATCCGGTTTCCGCGCGACGGCTACGAGGAGCGCAAGGCGCAGGTGTACGCGCGCATGCAGCAGGACGAGCCGACGCAGCTTGCGGGCAGCAAGATCGTGCGCACGCGCACCGACGACGGTTTCAAGTTCTACATGGACGATGGGTCCTGGGTGTTGATGCGCATGAGTGGCACCGAGCCGCTGATGCGCGTGTACGCGGAGGCCACGACGCACGAGCGTGTCGAGGAGCTGATCACCGCGCTCGAACATCAGAGCGGTGTCTCGGGGCGCGTCGCCGTCGGAGCAAGCGAGTGAGCAGGATGGCGGCAGCATCGGGATCAGTCCAGGCGGCCGGGTCGGGCCGTGTCGAGAAGCCCTGGGGGTACGAGCTTCGCTGGGCGGTCACTGATCGCTACTGCGGCAAGATCATCCATATCGACAGCGGGCATCAGTTGAGCCTCCAGTACCACGTCCAGAAGGACGAGTGGATCCAGGTCCAGTCCGGTGTGCTGGACGTCCAGCTCGAGGACGACGACGGGGTGATGGAGACGCACCGGCTGACCCCGGGGATGAGCGCGCACATCCGCCCCGGCCGCCGGCATCGCTTCGTCGCGGTTGAGGAGACCGATCTGGTCGAAGTCTCGTCCCCGGAGATCGATGATGTGGTGCGTGTTGAGGACAGTTATGGGCGGGCCGGCACCTCGGCCGACTGAGCCGAGGTCTGCCGAGTTCTCCACTGTTTCCACAGGCCGACGTGGATAATCGAACAGGTTTTCGCCGCCGGGGTCACGCGTATCTCGCCGACCAGGCGCGGAGCGCCCTCGGCATCACCGGCGAGGTGCGGGTGCTCGCCGAGATCCCGCTCCCGATGGTCCACACAGCCTTCGGGATCGCCGTTGCGGCCGCCGAAGTGCTCCTCCGTCCAGAAGCAGTCGGGCTGACGCGAAGCGCGCTCAGCGACACAGCGCTCGCTCTTTTCACCGGCCTGGTCCTGGTTGCGTACGACTTCCTGATCTACCCGTCGAACTCGCGCCCCGGGCCAGTGGGGATCGCGCTGCCGATGGCCGCGGTGCTCTCGTTCGGGACGCTGCTCGCCATCGCCTTGCTTCCCCTCCCGATCCGGATCGGGAGCGGGGTCATCGCGGCGATGGTCATCGGCGGCGTACCCCAGCTCGCCGGGCGGCGCGCCCTCGGCAAGGAGGGATGGGTCACGCGGCTCATTCGCGACGTCTCCGGCATCGCCGTGCTCGCTCCCGTCCTTCTCGGCGGCGTCTCGCCGACGCTGCCGCTCCACTTTCGGTTGCCCGCGGTGTTCGTGGTGGTCGTGCTCGTCAGCCTCGACGGGCTGCGCACTGAGCACATCCCCATCCTGTGGACGATCCTCTCCGCGCTCGTGGTCGGCGTGCTGGTGGCGGGCGCGGACGTGCTGGTGGGCGCGGACTCCGCCTACATGGGGCTTCGCGCTGCGATCCTGCTCGTGCTCTGGTACGGCGGCCGTGGCGTGGCCGGCGCCGTGGGAGCCCATGCACGCAGCAAGGAGGTGATCGCCGAATACGCGATCTTCTTCGTGGCCGCGATCGCCGGCATGGTCTGGATCAGGCTCGCGCACCTGTAACCCGCGACCGAGCCGCGATCAGGAGAGGCGGAGGCTCTGGCTGGGCGTCGCGATCCGCGGCGGCGTCGCATCGGCCGAGTGGAGGCGTTCGACCTGCGCGTGCGAACGCTCGACCTGGTCGGAGAGATTGTCGACGGTGATCTTCATCGCCTGGAGCGCCCGCAACTTGTAGGTGTCGATCTGGTCGAGGGCGGCGAACACGTTGTCCCATGCACGCTGCAGTGATCCCATGTCGATGCCCGGGCTTGCGGCCTGGCTCTCGACGGTGCTGGTCTGCTCGCGCAAGACGGCAGACGTGCTCTCGATCATCGCGCTCGTCGTCTCGTTGACGGCACGGACCTGCTCACTCACGAGCTTCTGGTTCGTCAGCGCCTGCGCAACCATCACTGCCGTTCGCAGCGCTGCGACCGTCGTGGTGGTTGCCGTGCGCACCGCGCGCACGAGCTCGCGGTTGTTCACCTCGACGACGCGGAGGGCCGCGTATCCCTGAACGGCGACGGCCAGCTGCGTGAGGATCTCCTGCCGGCGGCGGCGGACCGGATAGAGGATGTCCTCCTGGAGCACCTTGGCCCGCTCGGGGTCGCCGATGGCGATGTGGTTGATCTGAGCTTCGAGTCCCGAGTTCGAGCTTCTCCGCCATGTACGCGTACTGGCGGAGGGACTCCATCTGGGACCACAGCCCCTTCTGCTCCTGGGCGATCGCCGCGTTGTCCTTCTCCAGCTCGCCGCCGCCCTCGCGGAGCGCGCCGACGATGCCCTCGATGTGGCTCTGCGACTTCTGGTACTTCGCGAAGTACGCCCGGACGCGATCCCCGAAGGGAATGACGCCGAGGAGCTTGCGCGGGCCGCCCTGGGTCAGATCGTGTTTCGCGGGATTCAACTCCTCGACGGAGCGGCGCAGGTCGAGGAGGCTTTTGGCGATCGGAGCGTCGCCCTGCCCGAGCCCCTGCATCGCGCGGGTTGGCCGGTCGAGCAGCCGGTTGCTCATATCCGACGTCGTCCGGATCTCGCGGTCGGCAAGGCTGTCGATATCATCGACGCGGCGGCGGTAGTCGTCCCCGTGAACGTCCACGGAGCGAATGCCACTGATGAACGTGGCCACCATGCCGTCGATTCGTTTCGCGGCCTCGGGGTCGATGCTCACCTCGCGCTCCGCCTCTGCCGGCGCGACCGTCGCAGCCGCCTCGGGCGCAGAGAGCGAGAGGGAAACCGCGTCAGCCGCGGTTTCCGGGCTGTCAGTCGTCACTTCGTCGCATGCTCCTCACTGCCATCGGTCCCGGAGGGCGCCGGGTCGGTGATCGTGACTGGAGTTCTGGTGCCTGCGGCGCACGTTGTGGTCTCCGTTTGCGTACGAAGTGCCATTGGTGGATGTCTTGAGTTGCTCGGTCTCGGGCTGAGTCGACGCGTTCATGAGTGCCGGGAGCAGCGACTGACGTGCCAGCCCGGTCAGCGCGCCTGCCTGCTGGATGATCTCGGCGAGTGCTCCGGTGACGCCCTGGGCGCCGTTCAGCACGGTGAACTGACCGATGTGCTCGAATGGCGCGGCGGCAGCGGCAACGATCTCCGGCAGCTTTTCCGCGATCTGCTGGGCGATGACCGCTTCCTGGTTCTGGCTCATCGCAGCGGCCCGCCGCTCGATCCCGGCTGCCTCTGCTTCCATTCGCGCCTGGATGGCCGCGGCCTCAGCGAGACCCTTCGCCCTGATGGCGTCAGCCTCGGCTTGGCCCGTGATCCGCGTCGCGTCGGCCTGTGCGGTGGCCTGCATCTGGAGCGCCGCGGCCTGGGCTTCCGCCTGCACCTTGGTCTGGGTGGCGACTGCATCGGCGCGGAGCCGAACCTCCTGTGCCTCGGCTTCGGCCTGACGGATGCGCACGTCGCGGCCGGCCGCTGCGAGCGTCGTCTGGCGATACGCCTCGGCGTCGGCAGGACGGCGGACGTCGACCTGTAGCTGCTGTTCCTTCTGCTCGGCCTGCAACTCCGCGACACGGGTCTGCTCGGTGACGACGGCCTGGTGCGCTTTGGCTTCCGAGAGCGGACCCTGCTGCCCCGCGAGCTGGGTCGCGGTGTCGACCTCCGCCTGGTAGCCGGCCTTCTTGATGTTGGTGTCGCGCTGCGACTGCGCCATCATCGCCTGCGCCATCTGCTCCTGGCCGACGGCGTCGCGCTCGGCGTTGGCGCGAGCGATACGGGCATTGCGCTCGACCTCTGCCTGGTGCGGCGCAGCGAGGTTCTCGATGTAGTTCGAGGGGCTGGTGATCGCCTGGATCTGGAAGCTGTCGATCACCAGGCCGAACGACTCCATCTCCTGCGAGCAGCGATCACGCACTTGCTGCGCGAACTTGTCCTGGTCGCTGATGGTGTCCTCGATGGTCATCGACCCGGCGATCGCGCGGAGATGGCCGACGAAGACGTTCTGCACCTTGCTCTCGAGCTCCGCGGCGGGCCGATCGAGGAACCGTCGCGCCGCGTTTGCGATCGAGCGATAGTCGTCGCCGACCTTGTAGACGATGACTCCTCGCAGATCAACGCGGATCTTCTGCTGCGAGACGCATGGAACATCGATCTCGCTCTCGTGGGCCTCCAGCGAAAGACGGCGGACCTTGGTGATGCCGGGTGCCACGAGGCGGCCGCGCCCGGTGACGATCCGGAAGCCCATGCTCTCGCCAACGCCATCGGGGCGCTGGCTCGTGCGAAAGCCCGAGATGATCAACGCCTCGTCGGGCTCCGCCACGCGCCACGACGCCTTGAAGATCAGAGCGATCAGCAGCAACGCACCGAGAACGATCCCCAGGATCACGTAGACCAGCGTTGTCATCGAGGCAACCTCATGGTGTCAGTCGGCGCCACTTCAACAGTGCGACCGCCCAGGCTACCCACCACAAGGACCTGGGAATGCTTGGCAATGGTTGATGTCTTGTCGGAGGCGCGGGCGAGGAAACGTTCCGTGCCTGCGCGCACTTCGATGACCACCTCCCCGAGGTGCCCTGGGGTGATGTCGGCAGTCACGCGCGCCAGCTTGCCGACCACATCGATGGCCATTCGTTGGAGCTCCTTCTTGAAGCGATCGTACCCGCAGCAAGCGGGGTCAAATCCACGCTCGCCCGCGGATGCGAGTCGCGGAGAGGAGACCGCCTATCGAGCGCGCTGCCGGCGCTCGGCGTAGAGGGCGGCGTCGGCCTTGGCCACAACCGACTCGGCCGTATCGGTGTCGTCGACGGTCGCGAGACCGACGCTGATGGTGTGACCACGCGTTCGGACCGTGAACTGACGCCGGATATCGGCGAGCGTGCGCTCGGCATCCGGGAGCGCCACATCGACGAGCGCACAGACAAACTCGTCACCGCCGTAGCGCATGACCAGGTCATACGAGCGCACCCGTTTGCGGATGGCCGCGACAACATCGACGAGGAGGCCGTCGCCTGCGGCGTGTCCTTCCGTGTCATTGAGGTGCTTCAGACCGTCGACGTCGAGAAACATGACGACGATGCCGACCCCGCCCACACGTCGCGACCGGTCAATCTCGCGCTGCAAGGCCGACAGGCCCGCGCTTCGCCGCAGTACACCGGTGAGGTCGTCGTGCGATGCGAGCTCGGCAAGCTTCTGAGTCAGCCCGGCCATGGCGCGCAGCCGGTCCAGTGCGGTCCTCAGCTGCGTCGCGTCCAGCCCCGCCAAGACCTCGGCGCGCAGCCCGAGGGCTGTAGCCAGGAGTTTGCGAGTCGCCTCCGCTGACAGCCTGCGCGTATTCCGAAACTCGGCCTGCCGTGTCCAGCCGACGAGATCGCGCGTGGGTACCTCGGGGTCGAGTGCCGGAACTCGTCGCCGGGGACGGGCTGGTCTCGCTGCTCGCTGCCATCACTTCCTTAAGACGTCGGAGACGGGGAGTCGGTTTCCCTTCCGGGGATTACATGCCCAGATATGCTCGCTGTATATCCGGCGATGCGGCCAATTCTTTCGACGGCCCGGACAGCGCGATCTCACCCGTCTCGAGTACATAAGCACGGGATGCGGTCTTGAGCGCGAGGAGCGCGTTCTGCTCGATGAGCAGGATCGTTGTCCCTTTGGAGTTGATCTCCCGAATGACTTCGAAGATCGCGTCGACGAGGATCGGCGCGAGGCCGAGTGACGGCTCGTCGAGCATCAGCAGCTTCGGATCGCTCATCAGCGCGCGGCCGATCGCCACCATCTGCTGCTCGCCGCCGCTCAGGCTGCCGGCGAGTTGTGTCGAGCGCTCACGAAGCCTGGGAAAGAGCGTGTAGACGCGTTCAAGGTCGGTGCGGATACCCGACCGATCGTTGCGGGTGTACGCGCCCATGTCGAGGTTTTCGCGCACCGTCATGCGTGCGAAAAGCCGCCGCCCTTCCGGCGCATGTCCCACTCCCAACCGAGCGACCTTCTCTGCTCCAAGACCACGGGTCGGTTTCCCGAAGAGGCGCACCTCGCCGATCCGGGGTGCGATGAGACCGCTGATCGTGCGCAGCGTGGTGGTCTTGCCCGCGCCGTTGCTGCCGATGAGCGCGACGATCTCGCCTTCGCGAACTTCGAGCGAGACCTGGCTCAAGGCCTTGACGCGACCGTAGTAGACGTCGATCTCGCGCAGTTCGATCACCGCGGCACCCGTGACCGCAGCCGCCGTCGGGTGCTCGATCGACTGGCCAGTCTCACTCATGCGGTTTGCATCTCGTCGTTTGCACCGGTGCCGAGGTATGCCTCGATGACGCGGGGATTCTTGCGGACGTCCTGAGGACTGCCCTCGGCGATCTTCTCCCCGTGGTCCAGGACGACGATGCGGTCGCTGACCTCCATGACGAGGCGCATGTCGTGCTCGATGAGGAAGATCGTCAGGCCTTCATCCCGAAGCCGGCCGATGAGTTGCATCAACTCCCGCTTCTCCCCTGTGTTGAGACCGGCGGCCGGCTCGTCGAGCAGCAGGAGGCGCGGTTGGGTCGCCAGCGCGCGAGCGATCTCGAGTCGGCGTTGCAAACCGTACGGCATCTCACGGGCGTACGAACCGGCATACCTCGAGAGACCGAGGAGTTCCAGCAGATCGAGCGCGCGCTGTTCGACCGACCGCTCTTCGCTCCGCGCGCGGCGCGTTTTCAGCGCGCCGTCCCAGACACGCTCTTTCATCCACCAGTGGGCGCCGACCATCACATTGTCGACCGCAGTCATGAACGCGAACAGCCGGATGTTCTGAAACGTTCTCGCGATTCCCAGCTTGGTAATCCGGTGGGGCGGAAGGCCAGAGATCGAGGCCCCGTCGAGGGTGATTGCTCCCGAGGTGATCGGGAAAAGTCCGGTCACACAGTTGAACGCGGTCGTCTTGCCCGCGCCGTTGGGACCGATCATCGACAGGATCTCACCCTTGTCAAGGCTGAAGCTGACGTTCGAAACGGCGAGAAGACCACCGAACCGCTTGGTCACGTTGGCGAGCTCGAGGAGTGCCAACTCAGGCGACTCCCTGTACCGCAGCGAGCGATTCCGTGTCGTCGCTACTCTCCAATTCGATGCGGCGCGCGCGGCTCGGGAGGAGCCCTCCCGGTCGTAACAGCATCATCAGAATGAGCGCGATCCCGTAGAGCGGGAATGTGAATGAGCTGAAGTCGATGTTGGCCAGTGCTGGAATGTGCACCGTCTGGCTCACCGTCGTCGACCAGGCGTTCATATCCGGCAAAACCCAGAAGATGACGAACGTCAGGATGAAACTGCCAAGAATGACTCCAACGATGTTGCCGATGCCGCCGAGCACGATGATGCTGAGCACGGCGATCGACACGGAGAAGCTGAAGTCGTCCGGCGAGACGATGGTGACCAGCGAACCGTAGAAGGCACCAGCGAGACCGCTCACCGAGGCGCCGATCGCGAATGCCAGCAGCTTGGTGCTCGTCGTGTTGATGCCCGTGGCGGCGGCGGCGACCTCGTCCTCACGCAGCGCCACCCACGCTCGTCCGACTCGTGAATGCTCGATGTTGCGCAGGAGCACCACCACGATGAGGACCACCAGGAGGATTGCCCAGTAGTACCAGCGCGGGCTTTCGCTGAAATTGAATGGACCGAAATGCGGCTGGTCGATTCCCGAGATACCGTTCGCGCCCCCCGTGAGATTGAACGCGTTATTGGTCGCGAGATCGGGAACGATCTCTCCGAATCCGAGGGTCACGATCGCGAGATAGTCGCCTCGGAGGCGCAGTGTCGGCGCTCCGAGGACGGCGCCGAACATCGACGCAATTCCCGCGCCAAGGAAGATGAGCACCCAGAGCGGCAGGTGGATGCCATGGAATGGTGAGGCGAACGATGCGCACGCGTACGCGCCGATGGCGAAAAAGGCCGCATAGCCAAGGTCGAGCAGCCCTGCGAAGCCGACCACGACGTTGAGGCCGAGTGCAAGCAGCATGTAGACGGCCAGCGATCCCGCAGCCCAGAGCAGGAAATCGGGGGCTTGGTGAAACATGAGCGGCAGGAAGAGCCCGAAGGGCAGCGCCGCAACCGCGAAGGCGAGCGTCTGACGTCCCACCACCCAGGGGCGGGCGCCGTAGACGAGGGCTCCCAGTGCGAATCCGTACATGGTCAACCACACGGCAGAGTCGGTGTAGGTGCCGGGAGTGAAGGTCCCGAACAGCGGCTCTTCCTGAATGACGCTGTAGAGAAACCAGACCACGGCCGTGAGAGCCAGCCCCAGGAGACCCGCAACAAGTCGAATCCGATCCGCGCGGCGGCTGAGACTCGTTCCTCTGATGCGAGCGGCCAGTTCCGCCAGGGGCGAGAGCAGCAGGATCAGCATGCAGACGCCGAGGACGTACATCACGATGGTGCCGATCCCCGTCGGAGGAGAGACGACCGCATCCTGTGCGCTGTATCCGACCCCCGCGCTAAAGGGGCCGACGAACCATGGCAGCAGCCAGCCCATGAGGAGCAGGGCTGAGGTCGTCGAGGCGAGGATCCAGAACACAGTGGTGCCCTGATTCCTCTGCCCAGTCCCGGGATCGGACGAGAAGAAGGCCCTGATTCGATCAGGCACGAGTGGTCACCTCGACGCCGAAGAGACCCACCGGGCGGAACGTAAGAATCAGCACGAGGATCGCGAAGATGAGGGACTCGCTCCACGCCCCGCCGAGGAGCGACCCGCCGAAGACGTAGATGATGCCGATCAGGAACCCACCTACGCCGGCGCCGACGATGTTGCCGATGCCACCGAGCACGGCTGCGGTGAACGCGATGATGCCGAGGTGGAACCCGATGTTCCATTTGATATCGCCGTACTCGACGCTGTAGACCACCGCGGCCGCGGCGGCGAGCGCAGAGCCGATGAAGAAGGTCGCCGAGATCGTGCGATTGATGTTGATGCCGCACAGCAACGCCGCGGTGCGGTCCTGCGCTGTGGAGCGCATCGCTTTCCCGAGTCGCGTGCGTCGCACAAAGGCCCCGAGCGCGAACATGAGCACCAGCGCCGAACCCACCACAAAGAGATCCGTGTATCCGACACTGACGCCGCCGATCGCGAAGGCCTGGGTGTTGATCCACGACGCCATCTGGGTGGGCACGTTGTCCGGACCCTCACGGACGAGCATGACGCCCTCGATCAGGAACGAGACGCCGATTGCGGTGATCAACGGCGCGAGCCGTGGTGCGTCACGCAGCCGCCGGTATGCGACGAACTCGATCGCCACCCCGGTCAAGCCCGCCGCGAGCATGGACAGCGTGAAGATGACGGCCAGGGCGAGCAGGAGACCCCCGAAGCTGTGCGTCGCGAGCGAATTGAGGTTGAACCTGTCGGCGATGAAGATCGCGTAGAAACCGGAGACTGTGAAAACGTCGCCGTGCGCGAAGTTGATCAGCTCGATGATGCCGTACACCATCGTGTAGCCGACCGCAACCAGCGCGTAGATCGCGCCCAGGACGAGCGCGTTGTCGATCTGGTGACCCATGAGCGTCGCGCCGCCCTGGAAGTACGTTCCCACGATCGACGCCACGATCACGACCAGCAGCAGGAATGCGAAGTTCTTCGAAACCCAGGCATACGCGACCCGGAACCCGGGGCCGAGTGTTCGCGCAATGTTGCCTGCCTCGGTCGCACGCGCCGTTAATCCGGCCTGGTCGACCAGTGTGGCCGGCGCAGCTCGGTCGGCGGCACCGAGGGCCGTTTGCATCGGGGTCGACTCAGATGTCCCGGTTGGTTCGCTCATCTCTGTCCCCAGGCACGAACTAACACGAAAAAGGGGAGAGCGCTCGGCGCTCTCCCCTGATCGTTACACGACGTCGGTCAGCTCTTCAACGTGACGTTGCCGCTGGTGTCGACTGCGTAGGTGCCATCACCCACCCAGCTGCCAGCCGAGACCTTATACAGCGTGAAGCCGGTGTTGGTCGTATCGCCGTTGGCATCGAAGGTCGTGTGACCCAAGGCGCCATCGTACGAAGTCGCGTGCAGCGCGGCGATCACCGCGTCACGGAAGGCCATGGTGCTGGACGGCGGCTGGCCGCCGTTTGCAACGAGGACCGAACGGATGGCCTGAAGCAGGATGTTCATCGCGTCGTAGCCATACGCGGTGTACGGCTCCTTCGTCCCGTCGTTGTACGGAGCGGGCTTGCTCGAGTAAGCCGCGGCGTACTGGGAGAAGAACGTTGCCGAGCTCGAGAGCTTGGTGACGTCAGGCGCGCTGGTCGCGAAGCTTCCAACGCTCTCGGTCGCATTTGATCCGGAGTCCGCGTCGGTGATGAACTTCGTGTCCTGGCAGCCGTCGCCGCCGAGGAGCGGAACGTTGAACGATGCCTTGCCCATGTCGCGGCGCACGAGGCCGCAGCCGTTACCGCTGGTGCCGCCGAAGAAGATGGCCTGGGCACCGTCAGCCTGAGCTTTGCTGATCTGCGTGGCGAAGGTGGTGGTGGTGCCAGGCAAGCTGTCCTCTCCGACCACAGTGCCGCCATCGGTGGTGGTGTATGCAGTCTTGAAGATGAGCGCAAGGCCGCGGCCGTACGCCTCCTGGTCGTCGATGATGTACACCTTGCTCGCGTTCAAGACCTTGGCGGCGACGTAGGCGTCGATCTCGCCCTGCTGGACGTCGCTCGCGATGACCCGGAAGTAGCTGTGAGCGCCGGGATACAGCGAGGCGGTGTCGATCTTGATGGTCGGGTCGCTGCACACCGGGACCACCGCGGTGAGGCATGGGTTCGTGTTCGAGGGGCTGATCAACGGCAGGTGGTTCTGCGATGCCACCGGGATCTCGGCCAGCGCGACCGACGAGTTGAAGGGCCCGACGACGCCCATGACGGTGGCGTCGGACGCGAGTGCCGTGATGTTCGCGGCTCCCTGTGCCGGATCATGTCCGTTCTTGAGGACGGTGGAGTCATCCTTGCTGACGTATTTGAGCGTGCATCCGCCAAGGAGCTTGGCCTGGATCGCCTGGTTGACCGCGAGCTCTGCGGCAAGCTGCGGGAACGGTCCGTCAGTCGCGTCACCGCCTGTCAATGGCAGATCGGTGGCCACCGTGATCGTTCCTTTGCATCCGGCGATACCGGATGCGGTGCCGCCCGAAGATGATGTTGTGGTGGACGACGTGCCGCAGGCGGCTAGCCCCCCAAGTGCGGCAATCGTCGCAATCGACAACAACCCTTTTCTGGGTGTGACCATGTGCTGAGTTCTCCTCTCTCTGCGAGGCGTTGCTGGTGAGGCCCTGTGTGTACACGCGGAAGTGGTCCGTTGTCAATCGCCCATTGGAACGAGGCGATCTCAAAGGGACCCTGGTGCGGCCCGGCTTACAACCTCGCTACGATCCTTGTCATGGTCTTCAGCGCCATCGCGAGTGTTTTGAGCCTGGCGTTCGCCGTCGTCGTGTTCCTCCGTTTCAGGAAGAGCCGTAGGCCGGCGTTTGCCGCCTGGACATTGGGCCTGCTCATCTTTGCGGGTGCCGCGGCGTTCCAGTCGGCCGGTGAGACCGGTGGCTGGACGGCGATCAACTTCCGAGGCTTCTATCTGCTCGGGGGCGTGCTCGGCGTGATCTACCTCGCCCTCGGCACGATCTTTCTGCTCACGCCCCGCCGGTTCGCCTGGGCCTGCGCGATCGTTCTCGGTGTCATCACCGTCGTGCTGGCGGTCGACGCGGCGGTGATCCCCGTCGACGTGGCGAAGCTCACCACCGCCAAGGGCGTCCTCGGCGATGCCATCCAGCAGGGCTCGCTGCTCTTCATCGGCGTTGTCTTCCTCAACATCATCGGCACCCTGGTGCTCGTGGGTGGTTCGGGATGGTCCGCGTACCGCTTCATCCGCGACCGTGCCGGGATCGATCGAGTCATCTGCAACGTGCTGCTCACCATCGGGGCGCTGATCATCGCGGTCGGCTTCTCGGCAGCCAAGACGGTCGGCATCGGCAACCTCGACATCCTCGGCGTCTACGAGACGGTGGGGATCGCCATCATGTTCGGCGGCTTCCTCGCTCTCGGCCGTGTCGGCGTGCGCCACACGTCAACGGGACCTGCGACCGCCGCGTCAGGGTCGTGACCGAGCTCCTCTCGGCCGCCGACGCGGCAACGTGGCGTGACCGCGACGCCGAGCTGATCTCACCGGCGTACCACCGCTACTCGGACCTTGTTGTCGAGAGCGCCGAGGGTGCGCATCTACACACTGTCGACGGGCGCGACGTGCTCGACTTCGGATGCGGCATCGGTGTGACCAACCTCGGGCATCGCCATCCGGCCGTTGTCGCCGCCGTGCACGAGCAGGTCGACCTTCTCTGGCACACGTCGGTCACGGCGTATCACCCGCAGATGGTCGAAGCCGCGGCAGCGATTGTTTCCGTGACGCCGCCGAGTCTCGACCAGGTCTTCCTCACCAACAGCGGCGCAGAGGCCGTCGAGGGTGCGATGAAGCTCGCCCGGCGGTCGACGGGTCGCAGCGAGATCATCGCCTTCATCGGCGGATTCCACGGGCGGACCTACGGCGCTCTTTCGCTGACCGCGAGCAAGGCGGCGTACCGCCGCGGCATGGGACCGTTGCTGCCCGGCATCCATCACATTCGCTATCCGTACTGTTTCCGCTATTGCACGCATGCGAAAGGCGCGGCGTGTGACCTCGTCGAGCGCGAGTTGCAACTGCTCTTCTCGACAACGGTCGCGCCGGACACGGTGGCCGCGATCATCGTCGAGCCCGTGCAGGGCGAGGGCGGATACGTGGTGCCGCCGGTATCGTTCATGCCGATGCTGCGCAAGGTGTGCGACGAGCACGGCATCCTGCTCGTCGCCGACGAGGTGCAGACCGGGTTCGGCCGCACCGGTCGCATGTTCGCGGTGGAGCACACCGGCGTCGAGCCCGACATCATGTGCCTTGCCAAAGCGCTCGGCAACGGCATGCCCATCGCCGCGTTCGTCGGGCGTCACCGCGTGATGCAGGCCTTTCACGAAGGCGAGCACGGAACGACGTATGGCGGCAACGCTGTCGCGTGCGCTGCGGCGGTCGCCGTTATCGCCACGATGACGCACGAGAAGATTCCGGAGCGCGCCGACCGCCTCGGGCGCACGGTCATGGAACGTGCGCGCGGCTGGCAGGCCGATGTGCCGACACTCGCCGACGTGCGCGGCCTGGGCATGATGATCGGCCTCGAGTTCATGCAGGACGGTGCGTCGGCCACCGACCTTGTCAACCGCATCTCGGCCAACGCGCTCTCGCGCGGTCTGTTGTTGCTCTCCTGCGGCATCGACGGCAACGTGATCAGATTGATACCACCGCTGACAATTCCGGAGACCGAGCTGCACGCCGGACTCGACATCCTCGAGGCAGCGATGCGCGAGGAGGCGACACGGTGACTGCCGTCGGCGAAGCAATCGACGCCGGCAACCTCATCGGTGGCACGTACCGGCCGTCAACGACCGGCCGTACGTTCGAATCGCGCAACCCCGCACATACCGCGGACGTTGTCGGGGTCTTCCCACGCAGCGATGCCGCCGACGTTGACAGTGCGGTCGCGGTTGCGCGCACAGCGTTCGAGGGCTGGCGGCGGACACCGTGGCCGACTCGCGCGGCAATCATTCTCCGCGCATCGGAAATCCTCGAAGACCGTAAGGAGGAGATCGCGCGTCTCATGACGCGCGAGATGGGCAAGGTGCTCACCGAGGCGCGGGGCGATGTCCAGGAAGCGATCGACATGGGCAAGTTCATCGCCGGCGAAGGTCGCCGCGCGTATGGCGAGACCGTGCCGAGCGAGCTGCGCGAGAAGTGGGCGATGACGATGCGCCAGCCCTTCGGCGTGGTCGGTTGCATCACGCCGTGGAACTTCCCGATCGCCATCCCATCATGGAAGATCTTCCCGGCGGTCATGGCGGGCAACGCCGTCGTCCTGAAGCCGGCTGAGGACACCCCGCTCTGCGCGCTGCGCTTTGTCGAGGTGCTCGAAGCGGCGGGACTCCCTGCTGGAGTTGTCAACGTCGTGTTTGGATTCGGCGAGGAGGCAGGAGCTGCGCTCGTCGAGCATCCTGACGTCGCCGCGATCTACTTCACCGGCAGCGTCGCGACGGGGCGGCTCGTGTCCGAGACCTGCGGCAGGCTGCTGAAGAAATGCTCGCTCGAGCTCGGTGGCAAGAATGCCATCGTCGTCCTTGAGGACGCGGACATCGAGCTTGCTGTCGACGGCGCGCTCTGGGGCGCGTTCGGAACGTCCGGCCAGCGCTGCACTGCATCGTCGCGGCTCATCGTCGAGCGGGGTGCGCTCGACGGCTTCACGTCGCGTCTCGTCGAGCGGGCCTCGGCACTGCGCCTCGGTGATGGGCTCGATGCCAAGGTCGACGTCGGTCCGGTGATCAATGAGACCCAGCTCAAGCGGATCCACTCGTACACCGGCATCGGTCGCGATGAGGGCGCATCACTCCTCCTCGGCGGAGAGATCGCAACGGACGGCGACCTCGCCAACGGATGGTTCTATCGCCCAACAGTGTTTGCGGACGTGCACTCGAAGATGCGCATCGCTCAGGAGGAGATCTTCGGACCGACGACGGTGATCATGCCGGTGACGTCGGTCGAGGAGGCAATCACCGCAGCGAACTCCACGCAGTACGGTCTCAGCCTGAGCGTGTACACCAACGACTTGCGCACGGCATTCCACGCCATTCACGAGCTCCACTCCGGCATCGTCTACATCAACGCGCCGACCATCGGTGCCGAGATCCAACTCCCGTTTGGGGGAACACGCAATACGGGCAACGGCCACCGCGAGGCGGGCGGTCACGTGCTCGACGAGTTCAGCGAATGGAAGTCCATCTACATCGACTACAGCGGACGCCTGCAGCGCGCGCAGATCGACACGGAGTGACGGCCGGCGTGAACGGACTCGAGGAGCGGTTCACGATGCACGAAGGCAGACCGCTGCGCTACCTCACCGGCGGCACCGGCCCGGCCCTCCTGCTGTGCCACGGTTTTATCGGTTCCGCGGAGAACTTCACTGACTGGTTCGACGTGCTGCTCACTCGACGCACCATCATCGCGCCGGACCTCCCGGGATTCGGGCGGTCCGCGCCGCTCGCCGGCGGCCATACGGCGCCGGCGCTGGCACGAGCGGCGCTGGCGGCAGCGGCCGATGTCGGAGCGGATCAATTCGATGTTGCGGGGCTGTGTCTCGGGTCTCCGGTGGCACTCGCCGTGCAGCGCGCACGTCCACAGGCGACTGGGCGGCTGATCCTGCACACACCGCTGACCTCGCCTGCGCTCATCCGGCGCCGGTTCCATATACAGGTGGGATTCATGCTGGCGCCGATGGTGTATCCGGGGATCGTGTGGCTCGCACACCGGCGGACGACGAGCGACCTCTACAAGCGCTTTATGGTCGAGGGCAAGGACGTCGATCCCGTTGCGGCGAAAGCCAACTTCGAGAATCAGCTGCTGGCGAACCCGCGCGCCGCGCGTGAGTGGTTGCACGACGCGCTGCACCGCGACGACCTCGCGCAGGTGCGCGGCTCCGGCCGCCCCACGCTCATCCTGGTGGCCGAGCACGATCGCATCGTCAATGTGCCACGGCTCGAGACGGCTGTCGCGGGCGTCGACGGGATCTCGTTCGATGTGATCCGTCAGGCCGGGCACGCGTGGAGCCCGGAGTTGTCGCGACGCCAGCGCGCCTTGATCGCCGCCTTCCTTGACGATCTCCCGATTCCCGCTGCCGACGCGGCCACGGTCGTCGCAGCGTAGCAGCAGCTGAGGACGGATCAGGCGAAGGTCGCGGCGGCCAGCTGCACGGTGACTTGACGCACGCGTCCGGCTGGATCGAGCCAGCGCACCGACACGTAATCACCGCCTTGATGTCGCTGGAGTTGATCACGAAGCGCGACATCCGAGTCGACGCCGACGTTGTCCACCGCAACGATGATGTCCTGCGCGAACAGGCCGGCCACCTGCGCGGGAGTCCCCGGTTCCACAGAGATGACCAACGCCCCTGGTGGGCTCGTGCTGTCGCGAATCTCGATACCGAGATACGCGCCGTGTCCCTGGAGGATCGCGGGGTTGGGCGTGTGCGTGTTGACGTCGTGGATGATCGACGTCACGACGTTGACGGGGATCGCGTACGAGACCGCCGACGTGCTCGTCGCTCGTTGCTGCGCATCGGCGACGTTCAGTCCGATGAGGTTGCCGGAGGCGTCGACGAGCGCCCCGCCCGCTCCCTCAACGGACAGCGGCGCGTTGTACTCGATGAGGCCGTTCAGTGTTTCCGAGCTGGCCCCTTCCGGGTCGGAGGTGACTGCCGTCTGACCGAGCCTGACGACCGCGCCCTGCGAGTCCGCGAGCGTGTTGTGTCCCGACGCCCCGACCGCAGTCACATGGTCGCCAACCGCGACATGCGAGGAATCACCGACCCCTGCGCTCGGCAGTCCCTTCGCGTCCAGCAGCTGGAGCACCGCCACACCGTTGACGGGGCTGAGCGCGAACGTGGTCGCGGCGTAGTGTGGGCCGCCATCGCCGACCGCGGCGGCAATGCTGACGGCGCCGTTGACTGTGTTGTAGCTCGTGACGACTTCGCCGGACGACGACACGATCACCCCAGTGCCCGTGACGGTCGCGCCCGTGTCAAGCGTCGTGGTCAGCGCGACGGACCAGTGAGCGGCGGCCGCGACGCCGCCCTGCGGTCCGAGCGTGGTGACGAGGTAGCCGGCTGCCCCGCTTGCCAGGACGAGCGCGCCGATCGCCACCGCGATCGCCCTGCTTCTTCCCAGCGCCCGCTGCCGGTCGTCGACCGTGGCGTCCATCGCGCCATTCATCGTGCCACGGTCGCCTGACTACCATGGCGGCGTTGCCTCGAGATGGTCTCTACTCGACGCTGTGGCGGACGCCGCCAATCCGAGGGCAGGCGATCCTCGGGCTCTTTGCGCAACTTACCCAGGGTGCCGGGCCGATCAGCATCGTCCTCGTCACGCGTGCCTCCACGGGGTCACTCGCCGTGGCGGGCGCGGTGACCGCGGCGATGTGGATCGCGGTGGCCGTCGGACGACCGCTGCAGGGGCGACTCATCGATGCCCGCGGCTCGCGGCTCGTCATGATCCTGTGCGGCCCGGTGCATGCGGTGGCGCTGATCGGGCTCGTGTTCGCGGCGCACGCGCATACCGGCGCGTGGGCACTCACGCTCCTCAGCGTCGTTGCGGGCATGACGCTCCCTCCGGTCTCCGCAGCGATGCGGGTCGAGTGGGGGAAGAGCCTCCCGGCGAGTGAGCGGACCGCCGCGTACAGCCTCGTGTTTCTGACCCAGGAGATCGCGCTGCTGATGGGGCCGTTGATCGTCGCCGCTCTGATCGCCGTCGACTCGGCCGGTCTCGCCCTGTCGGTAGCGGCGGCGATCACCGGCGCTGCTTCGCTTGCGTTCGGGGCACTGGTCAAGGGCGGTGGGCAGAGCCGTGCGCCGCGGCACCAAGGTCCGCGCACGCCGTCGGCCGCGATGCCGGCGTTGCTCGGGGCGACCTTTCTCGTCGGCGCGACTCTCGGCTCGCTGCAGGTAGCCACTCCGGCACTCGCGCTCTCGCGCGGCGCTCCCGCGCTCGGTGGTGTGCTCATCGCCGCACTCTCGGTCGGAGGCATCACCGGGGCGCTGATCTATGGAGGTCGCCGTTGGGTGTCCGATCCGTCGGTTCGACTCCTGAGCCTGCTCTGCGTGATCGGGATCGCCGCGACACTGCTCGCGATCGGACCACCACTGCCCGTGGTGGCGGTCGGGCTCGCGCTTGTCGGCCTTGGCCTGAACCCGGTCTTCACCACCGTCTCATTGCTCATCGATCGTCACAGCGGGCCACGCGCCGCAGAGTCCTTCGGCTGGATGTCGACCGCGGTCGGGAGTGGGACCGCGCTCGGGAGCGCAGCCGCAGGCGCTCTGGCGCAGGGCGCGGGTGTGCTCTCCGCATACCTCGCGACGGCGGTCGCCGCATATTTCGCGGTGATCATCGCGGTGCTGGCGCGCGGCCGCCTGGGCCGGGTGCCCGCAGATCGGAGCATGAGCTCGAAGGTCTCGCGGCTCTAGTGTTGTCGTCCGGCGTGAAAGAAGAGACCGAGCACACCGTCGACCTCGCGGCTGACCGGGCGATCATGGAGTTCGTCCGGGAGTCGAGACACGTCCGCGATCTTCAACACGTGGGACCCTTCGCGCTGCTCATTGCCGAGGGAACGAATCTGCGCTACTTGAACTACGCGATCCCGGACGATGGCGCCGATCCATCCCCGGCGGAGATCGACGCGCTGATCGAGGCCTTCCGTAAGGCCGATCGGACGCCGCGCCTCGAGTTTCTGCCATCTCTGGCACCAGCGCTCGAAGGGAGCCTGGTGGCGCGCGGGTTCACCCTTGAGCAGCGGCTGCCGCTCATGACATGCGCGCGGAGCAGCGTTGTTGATCTCGCCGCGCCGGCGGGCGTCCACCTCGCCGAGCCGCACGATGACGAGACGATCCGGGCGATGGCGCTGCTGCAGCATGAGGCGTTCGAGGATCCGGACCCTGTGACCGACCGGACCGTCGCCGGGTTGCGCGCCGGCATCGATCGCGGCGCTCGCGCTGTGGTCGCGAACGACGCCGCAACCGGCACGCTCGTCGGCGCCGCGCAGGCGGGAATTCCCGCCGGCGGAGCCACGGAGTTGGTCGGCGTCGCGGTTGCGCCGTCGCACCGGCGCCGGGGAATCGCAGCCGCGATGGTGTCCGCACTGACCAGGCAGGCGTTCGATTCGGGCCTCACCGCCGTCTTTCTCGAGGCGGCGCCGGGCGCCGACGGTGCGTACCGCAACGCTGGGTTCCGGCGCACGTCAACGAGCGTGCACATCTCGCTGCCGGGTGACTCCGACGCCTGATCCTGTGGTGACCCGCGAGCGGCGATGGCCACCGCCGGCGTTGCGCGTGCGGCCATTCCGCTGGTACTGGGCCGCGCAGTGGCCGACACTGCTCGGTACGTGGATGCAGGTCGTGGCCCTCGGCTACCTCGTGTATCAACGCACCGGGAGCACCACCGCGGTCGCGGCAGTTGCGGCTGCGGACGGCATCCCGTCCGTGATCCTTTCGCTGGCCGGTGGCGTGCTCGCGGACCGTCTGCCGCGGCGCCGCATCCTCCTTGTGACGCAGTCTGTCCTCGGTCTCAGTGCCGGGACGCTCGCGGTGCTCGTGGCGACGAACCATGCGAGCTTCGTTGCGATCCTGATGGTCGCGATCGTCTTCGGCGCCACCGATGCAGCGGACCTGCCCACCCGCCAGGCGCTCGTCGCCGATCTCGTCGATCGCCACCTTGTCGTCAACGCGGTTGCGCTCGGCGCTGCCGCGATGAGCGCAACACGCATCGTTGGTCCGTCGGTCGCGGGCCTGCTCATCGGCTTTGCCGGTCCGTCGGTGTGTTTCGGATTCCTTGCGGTCGCCTACCTCGCACCGATCGTCGTGCTCCTCACCGTGATTCCGGACGTCGCGCCGCTGCCGCAACTCAGCGGCAACACCGCTTGGGGGGAGCTCGTTGCCGGGCTCCGCGCGGCGGGCTCGGATCCGCTCGTCCGCGGAGTCGTGATCGTCGCCGCCGTGCTGGCGTTCTGCGGCGTGTCCTACATGCCCTTTCTGCCAGTGCTGGCGAAAACGCAGCTGCACGTTGGGCCCGCGGCGCTCGGCATCATGTACAGCGTCGGCGGAGTCGGCGGCCTTGTCGGCGGGCTCGCGATCGCGTCGATGGGTCGCGGCGCGGGACGGCTCCAGCTGATGCTCGTCGGCGGGATTGTCTATGCCGGCAGCCTGTTCGCGGTAGCGCACGGGGCCGTGCTCGGCATCACGCTGCCCGCGCTGGTCGGTATCAGCTTCGCGTTCGTCGCGGTGAGCACGTCGATGACGACGCTCCTCCAGACGGACACCGACCCGCGCTTGCGGGGTCGCCTGCTCGGCATCTACGCGACGATCTTCGCGGGGCTACAGCCACTCGGCACCGTCGCATATGGGGTACTCGCGCACTCTGTCGGCCTCTTCAACGCGATCGGCGTCGGTGCGCTGCTCGTCGGCGCGACCACAGTTGCGGTGGTCGTGACGCCCTCATTTCGTGGACGTGTGGCAGGGCTGGAGGTTGCCGCAGCCGTGCCGGCAGCAGCCCCCGATACACTGGCCTGAGGATGTTCCATGGACGGCGGGGGGTGGTTGCTGTCGCGTCTCTGCTCTTCGTCACGAGCTGCAGTTCGACCAACGCGGGACCGGCGACCAAACCGTCCCCGGTGATCGCCCGCGTCGCCGGCGACGCGATCACCCTGAGCGAGTTCAACACTCGCTACAACAGCGCGCTTGTGAGCATCGAGCAGGGTGGCGGACCGGCGAACAACGCGACCCAGACCACGCAGCTGCGGCAGACGATCCTGGGCTCGCTGATCATCGACACCGTCATCAAGCAGGAGGCGACCGCGCTCGGGCTCGAGGCGACGCCGAAGCAGATACAAGCGCAGGTCGCTTCCGATGCGACGAGTGACGGGGGCATGAGCGCGCTCAAGACCGATCTGGCCGGCGCCGGCGGATCGATCGCGCAGCTCGAGGACGAGATTGCATCTGACCTGAACGAGCAGCGTCTCGAGGACAACTTCGCCAAGGCGCGCGCTGCGACGATCGAGCAGATCCTCGCCACGGGGAAGTTCTCGGCAGCGAAGTTCATCGCCACCGCCAAGACGTACTCCGACGACACGGGCACCAACGCGAACGGCGGTGATCTCGGCGTCCTTACCAAGACGCAGCTCACGACGTACGACCCCGCGTTCGCCGCCGCCGTCGAGGGACTTGCGGTTGGCGCGTACACGACAACCCCGGTCCACGATGCCGGCGGCTACGACATCGTGATGCTCTACTCCGAGTCGTCGAAGGGATTTGGCGTTCGCCACATCCTCGTGTACGCGGGGAACCCGTACAACGTCATGGACCGGCCCGACTGGTTCGCCGAGTCGCTCTTCAGCCAGATCGCCACGCTCTGCCAGCAGAACAAGATCGACGTGACGCTCACCAACGCCGGCGGCTCCCCGTGTACGCGCGCGCTGGAGACCCCGAGCCCGGCTGCAGCGACTCCGAAGGCGAGCCCCGCGGCCGCCAACGGGAGTGGCGCAACCGCCACACCGGCGTCGTCAGGTTCGGTCAAGGGCGCGACGACCGGCACACCGTCAACCGGAGCGGGAGTCGGCTGGATCACCCTCGGCGCTGTGCTGTTGATCGCGGGGGCAGGAGTGCTCGTGGTTGGGGAGCGAGCACGCCGCCTCAACATCTGAGTGATGCTCAGATGCTTCCTCGCCGTCCCGCTCGCTGAGCCGGGACTTGCGGCGGTGCAACGGCTCCAGGGCGACCTGCGTTCGCGCGTCGCAGAGGTTCGCTGGGCGCGTCCAGAGACGTTGCATCTGACCACGCACTTCTTCGGCGCGATCGACGACGAGCGAGCCGTCACTGCACTCGAAGCGGTGCAACCAATCGCGAGTCGCACGTTGCCCTTCGACGTCGTCCTGGATCGGCTCGGCGCCTTCCCGTCGCGCGGCACTCCTCGGGTGCTCTGGCTTGGGCCTGCGCGTGACATCGCGCCCCTCACCACGTTAGCGCTCGAGTGTCGCACCGCGCTTGCCGCCGCTGGTTTCGAGGTCGAGCACCGCGAGTATCACGCGCATTGCACGCTCGGCAGACCGCGCCTACCGTGGAGCGACGATGCTCGTGCCGCATGGGAAATGGCCGTGAGAGCGGCAGCGGGTCAGGCTGAGATTCGCTTCACCGCGCAGCAACTCGTGCTGTTCGAATCGCGGCCGGCACCGGGAGGCGCCGTGTACACCGAGCACTCGGTGATGCAGCTGGGTCCGGCCTGACGATCTTGCTCAGCGTGACTGCGGATCGGCGACCTCGGTGTCGATGGCGTAGTGCTCGAGCGCCGCGGCAACGACGTGACGAGGAAGGCGATCCTGCTGCGCGAGCCCATCGAGCACCGCAACCGCGATCGATCCCGCATCCACCTCGAAGTGACGGCGCAAGGCGACACGCGTGTCGCTCCTGCCGTACCCGTCGGTGCCGAGCGGTATGAAGGGACCCGGGACGAAGCGACCGATCTGGTCGGGCACGGCCTTCATGTAGTCGGTCACCGCGACGATCGGTCCGCCGTCGCCGCCGAGCTGTTCGTCGACATACGACACGCGCGGCTCCGCGTCGGGATGCAACCGGTTCCAGCGCTCGACCTCGAGCGCATCCTGGCGCAACAGTTGGAAGCTCGTTGCGCTCCACACCTCTGCGGCGACATCGTGCTGTTCGAACAGCACTGACTGCGCCTCGAGCGCGGCTTGCATCGCGCTGCCGCTCGCGACGATGCGAGCGCGGTGCGTGCGCTCGCCTTCCGGCATGCGGTAGAGGTAGAGCCCGCGCAGGATGCCGTCCGTGGAGCCGTCGGGCATCGGCGGCATCGGGTAGTTCTCGTTGTACAGCGTGATGTAGTAGAAGATGTCCTCGCCGTCGACGTACATGCGCCGCATGCCGTCGCGGATGACTGTCGCGAGCTCGTACGCGAACGCGGGGTCGTAGATGCGCACGTTGGGGATGGCGCTGAAGAGCAGCGGCGAATGGCCGTCCTCGTGCTGCAGTCCCTCACCGTTCAGCGTGGTGCGTCCGGCCGTGCCACCGAGCATGAAGCCGCGTCCACGCGAGTCGCCGAATGCCCAGATGAGGTCACCCACGCGCTGATACCCGAACATCGAGTAGTAGATGTAGAACGGAATCACGGCCTGACCGTGCGTCGCGTACGCCGTGCCGGCGGCGGTGAAGCTGCCCATCGATCCAGCCTCGGTGATGCCTTCCTCGAGGATCTGGCCGTCCACCGCTTCGCGGTACGACAGCACCATGGCGGCGTCGACGGGCTCGTAGCGCTGCCCGAACGGCGCATAGATCTTCACCTCGCTGAAGAGCGCGTCCATGCCGAACGTGCGCGCCTCGTCGGGGATGATCGGCACGATGCGACTGCCGACACCCGGGTCGCGCAGGAGGTTGCGCAGCAGACCGGCGAACACCATCGTCGTCGACGCAGCGCGTGTGCCGCTCCCCGTGATGAACTCCGAGTACAGTGCATCGCCGGGAAGGTCGAGTGGCTTGGAGCGCACGACGCGTCGCGGCAACATCCCACCGAGTGCGCGTCTGCGCATGAGCAGGTACTGCACCTCGTCGGAGTCCGGGCCCGGGTGGTAATAGGGTGGCTTCGCCTCCGCAAGTCGCTTGTCCGATATCGGCAACTCGAGAAGATCACGAAAGGCGCGCAACTCGGCTTCGCCGATCTTCTTGATCTGATGCGTTGAGTTGCGCGCTTCGAAGCCGGTGCCGAGCGTCCAGCCCTTGACGGTGTGCGCGAGGATCACCGTCGGCGCGCCGCGCTGTTCGGTCGCGAGCTTGTACGCGGAGTACACCTTGCGGTAGTCATGGCCGCCGCGACGGAGGTGGCGCAGGTCGTCGTCGGACAGGTGCTCGACCATCTTGCGCAAGCGCGGGTCAGGTCCGAAGAAATGTTCCCGGATATATGCGCCACTCTCGGTCGCGTACTTCTGGAACTCGCCGTCGGGGACGCGGTTCATCTGGTCGACGAGCACACCGGTGACGTCGCGCGCGAGCAGCTCGTCCCACTCACGCGCCCAGATGACCTTGATGACGTTCCAGCCGGCGCCACGGAAGATGCCCTCGAGCTCCTGAATGACCTTGCCGTTGCCGCGCACCGGTCCGTCGAGCCGCTGCAGGTTGCAGTTGACGACGAACGTAAGGTTGTCGAGCTGCTCGCGCGCGGCGAGCGAGAGCGCGCCGAGCGTCTCCGGCTCGTCGCATTCGCCGTCGCCGAGGAAGCACCACACCCGGCTCTCACTCGTATCAGCGATGTGCCGGTTGTACAGATAACGGTTGAACCGCGCCTGGTAGATCGCGTTGAGCGGACCGAGTCCCATCGACACCGTCGGGAACTCCCAGAAATCGGGCATGAGGCGTGGATGCGGGTAGGAGCTCAGCCCGTTGCCTCCGGTCTCCTGGCGGAAGTTGTCGAGTTGCGCCTCGGTGATGCGTCCCTCGAGAAACGCGTGCGAGTACATCCCCGGCGCCGCATGGCCCTGGTAGTAGATCTGGTCGCCGGCGTTGCCGTCGTCCTTGCCCTTGAAGAAGTGGTTGAACCCGACCTCATACAGCGACGCAGCGGACGCGTACGTGGAGAGATGGCCGCCGATGCCGTCACTTCGTTTGTTCGCTCGCGTGACCATGGCGGCGGCGTTCCAGCGAACGATGCGCCGGATCCGCCGCTCCATCTCCTCGTCGCCGGGAAACCACGGCTCCTCGTCGGGCGGGATGGTGTTGATGTACGGCGTCGAGACGAGCGAGGGCACCGGCACCTGCAGGCGCCGGGCACGCTCGAGGAGCTTGCCGATCACGAAACGGGCGCGGACCGTGCCCTCGGCGGCGACGAGCGTCTCGAGCGATTCGAGCCATTCGGCGGTCTCTGCCGCATCGGCGTCGGGAAGCTGGTGGAGGAAGGCGTCGAAGGTCATGCGGATCTGAGGATATACGTCAGTAGGTCCCGGACCGGACCCGAGAAGGCGGTTTAAGCACCAGCCTGTGGTACTGTGTCGACAAGTGCTCGCGCATCGGCGAGCCATGCCTCTTGGTGAACCCTCTCTCCGCCGGTCATCGGCGGGTCTCAAGAATCCGGCACATGACACTCGAGCGAGGGGATTCTGGGACATCGGAGAGCTTCCGATCCCGAGGTAAACCAGGTGACAACGTTTGAATCCATCGGCGTGCGCCCGCGCACGTCCGCCGTTCTCGGACAGAACGGTTTCAAAGAACCCAACACGGTCCAGCAGGAGGCGATCCCGCCGCTGCTCGGACGCCAGGACTGCGTCATCGAGGCGCCGACCGGCTCGGGCAAGACGCTCGCGTTCGTGGTCCCGCTCGTCGAGCGACTCGCCGGACACCAGGGCCACGGCGCCCGCGCACTGATCGTCACCCCGACCCGCGAGCTCGCCACGCAGGTGAACGCGGTCATTCGCAAGGTTGATCCCGCGCTGCGCACGGTCGTCTGCATCGGCGGCGTCGGCTACGGCCCGCAGACCGGCGGCCTGCGCAACGCCCCCGACGTGATCGTCGGGTGCCCGGGGCGCCTGCTCGACCTCGCGAACAACGGCATCGCACGCCTGCGCGACATCGAGTACCTCGTCCTCGACGAAGCCGATGAGATGTTCGACCAGGGCTTCGCGCACGACGTCGAGAAGATCATCGGCATGTGCCCGACGTTCGAGAGCAGCGCGCGCCGCCAGACGGTGCTCGCCTCGGCGACGATGCCCGACTGGGTGCAGCGGATGATCACCAAGCACCTGCACACGCCGGCGCGGGTTCGCGTCATCAACGAGCAGGTCCCGTCGCTCGAACACGGCGTCATGAACGTCGTGAAGTCGCAGAAGATCGACGCGCTGTCACGCCTGCTGCGCCGTCAGCGCGCGACCGAGTTGAACCAGACAATCGTCTTCCATCGCACCAAGCACGGTGCCAAGAAGCTCGTCCGTGACCTGGTCCGCATGGGACACACCGCCGGCGAGCTGCAGGGCAACCTGTCGCAGAACGCGCGTGATCGCGCGCTTGACCAGTTCCGCGCCAACAAGACCGAGGTGCTCGTCGCGACCAACGTGGCTGCGCGCGGCATCGACGTCGTCAACGTCGGCCTCGTGATCAACTTCGAACTGCCGGAGACGCCGCAATGGCTCACCCACCGCGTCGGCCGCACCGCGCGCAACGGCAACGAGGGCAAGGCGATCACCTTCCTCAGCGAGGAGGACGGCGAGCAGTGGCGCAAGTTGCGGCGTCTCGGAGCGCCGGCCCTTCCGGAGATCGACGGCACCCTCCTGCTCACCACCGGTGAGTGGAAGCTCGGAGCGCCGCCGCGCGAGGTTACGCCAGCGCCTGTTCCAGGTCGGCAATCAGGTCGTCGACGTCCTCAATACCAGCCGAGAGGCGTATCAGCCCGTCGCTGACGCCGACGCGCCGGCGCATGTCGGCGGGTATCGACGAGTGGGTCATGATCGCAGGGCTCTCCGCCAGCAACTCGACGGCGCCGAGTGACTCGGCGAGCGTGAAGACGCGCAGCCGTTCGAGGCACGAACGCGCAGCCTCGACCGACGAGACTTCGAAGGAGACGACGCCGCCGTAGCGGCCGCCCATCTGTCGCTTCGCGAGCAGGTGTCCCGGATGGCTTTCGAGTCCCGGGTAGTGGACACGGACGACGGCGTCCTGGCCTTCGAGCCAGCGTGCGATCGCGAGCGCGTTGTCGCACTGACGGACGACGCGCAGTTGCAAAGTCTTCAGCCCACGCAGCAGCAACCAGCAATCGAACGGTGAGGGCACGCCGCCCACGGCGTTCTGGTGAAAGCGCATGCGCTCCGCGATCGCATCGTCGGAGGTGAGTAGCGCGCCACCGAGCACATCGCTGTGGCCGCCGAGGAATTTCGTCGAGCTGTGCATGACGATGTCGGCACCCAGCTCGAGCGGGCGCTGCAGCACCGGGCTCGCGAACGTGCTGTCGACCGCCATCAGCGCGCCGCCCGCGTGCACGATCTCACTCACCGCGGCAAGGTCGACGACGCGGAGCAGTGGATTGGTGGGGAACTCGAGCCAGACGAGTTTTGTTCGCTCGGTCATCGCCGCGGCGATCGCCTCCGGATCGGTGGGATCGACGGCGGTGAAGGTGAGCCCATAGCGCTGGAACACCTTGTCGAAGAGCCGGAACGTCCCGCCGTAGACGTCCTCAGTGAAGACCACATGGTCACCGGGTTCGAAGAGGAAGAGCAGCGTCGTTGTTGCGGCCAGGCCTGACGCAAACGCCAGGCAGTGCTCGGCGCTCTCGAGCGACGCGAGGCACTCCTCGAGGTTGGATCGCGTGGGATTCCCGGAACGGGTGTACTCGTAGCCGCGGTGGACTCCGGGGGACTCCTGCGCGAACGTCGTCGCCAGATGGATCGGCACCACAACGGCGCCGGTCGCGGGATCGGGGCCCTGGCCGATGTGCAGCGCGCGGGTCGCCAGACCGTGCGTCCGGCGCGGCGTGTTGGTCAACCGCGACCTCGGCGGGCGACGAACTCGAGCAGGTCGCTGCGGGTGATAACGCCGACGGGCTCGTCGCCCTCGACCATCATCAGCGCCGGCTCGCCGCCGAGCAGCGCCTCGAACGCCTCCTCGATCGGCGCACCGGCCGCGATGCGCGCAAACGGTGGGTCCATCGCCGTCGACACCGATGTGGTGACGACCGCGGGATCGCGGTAGATGCGGTCGAGGAGCGTGCGCTCCTGGATGCTGCCCACAACGCCATCGAGCGTGGTCTTGCCGTTCTCGGTGACGAGCAACTGCGAGATTCCGTACTGCTGCATGAGGTCGATGGCCTCGCCGACCGTCTTGCCCGCACCGACGCTGACGAGCTCGGGGACGTGATCGGTGTGCGCGGCATCGATGACCTCGCGGACCCGTGCCGGGACGAGCCGCTGCAGATAGCCGTTCTGGCGCATCCACTCGTCGGAGAAGAACTTGCTCAGATAGTTGCGTCCGGTGTCCGGTAGGAGGACGACGATGACGTCGTCGGCCTTCGAATCGACGGCGACCTGGATGGCCGCGTGGAGTGCGAGGCCCGCTGAGCCGCCGACGAGGATTCCCTCCTGGCGCGCAAGCTTGCGAGCCGCCACGAAGCACTCGCGATCGGTGACCTGGATGAACTCGTCGACGATATCGCGGTCAAAGGTGCCGGGCCAGAAGTCCTCGCCAACGCCCTCGACCTTGTACGGAGCGATGTCGCCGCTGTAGATCGAGCCTTCCGGGTCGGCGCCGATGATCCGCACCGCCGGGTTCTGCTCCTTGAGGTATTTGCCGACGCCGCTGATCGTGCCCCCGGTGCCGACGCCGGCGACGAAGGTCGTGATCCTTCCTTCGGTCTGGCGCCAGATCTCGGGCCCGGTCGTGCGGTAGTGGGCCTCGGGGTTGCGCGCGTTGAAGTACTGGTTGGGCTGGAAGGCGCCGGGCACCTCGCGGGAAAGCCGGTCCGCGACCGAGTAATACGACTGCGGCGAATCGCGATCGACGTTGGTCGGGCAGATCACCACCTCGGCGCCGTATGCGCGCAGCAGGCTGATCTTTTCCGCCGACATCTTGTCGGGCATGACGAAGATCATCTTGTAGCCCTTGATGGCCGCCGCCATCGCGAGCCCGTGGCCGGTGTTGCCCGACGTCGGTTCGACGATGGTCCCGCCGGGACGGAGGAGGCCGCGCTGCTCAGCGTCCTCGAGCATGGCCAGGCCGATGCGGTCTTTCACGCTGCCGCCCGGGTTCAGCTGCTCGAGCTTCGCAAGGATGATGGGACGGAGCCCCTCGGTGACCTTGTTCAGCCGGACCAACGGGGTGTTGCCGACCAGGTCGAGGATGCTCTCGACGTACTCCACTGCCAGGCCATTCTAGACATGCCGGTCGGCTGTACCCAATCCGTGACTGGCGTTCACGTTCAGGCCGCCATTGTCACGGCATACTGCTCCCGAATGGAGCAGTCCGGCAGCCAGGACATCTCCGGGTCGCGGACTCGCGTCCCCGGGTACACACTGGATCGGGGGATCAGCGTCGACCGCTCTGGCGCGCTCGTCGCGGGACACGACACGGCCACCGGCTCGCCCGTGACGATCCGCTTGCTCAGTCCCGCGCTCTCGGCTGACGCCGCGTTCCGCCGTCAGATCCGCCACGACATGGGCGTCCTTGCCGCGCTGCGGCACCAGCACCTGCTCGCGGTGATCGCGTTCGATGATCGCAGCGCGGCGATCATCTACGAGTTCGTCGATGGAGTCACGCTCGGTCACCTCGTCGACGTCAGCGGCGCAGTCCCACCGGCTGTCGCGCTCGTCGTCTTCGACGACTGCCTGTCCGGGCTCGAGGCGCTTCATGCCGCCGGTGTCATCCATCGCGACGTACGGCCCGACGCCATCATCGTCGACACCGGCGGGACGGCGATCCTGCGTGACGCCGGCGTGCCGGCACCGCCGTTGCGTCATGGGTGGCGTGCGGGGACGCCGCAGTACATGGCGCCGGAGCTGTGGGCGGGGCGCCCGCACACCGTCGCGACCGACCTCTACGCGGCGACCGGGGTGCTCGTCGATGCGCTCACCGGCGACCCGCCGTATCGGGGCACCGACCTGTCCGGTCTCGGCGTGCAGCACACGCAGGGGGCGTTGCCGAGCGAGTCGGTCCCGATGATCGCTCGCGCTCTCGTGGTGAAAGGCCTCGCCAAGGATCCACACGATCGCCCTGCGAGCGCTGCGATGTTCCGCCGCGATGTCGAGGTCGCGGGCGCTGCGTTCCTCGGCGCCGCATGGCGCGACCAGGGTCGGGCATGGCTCGCAGCAAATGTCACCGAGCGCCTCGCCGATCCGGCGCCCAACCTGCTGCCCGTCGCGGAGTTCGTCGACGAGGAAGACGACACGCCGCTTGCGGGGATCGCCATCGACGTCGGCAGCGCCTCCGACGAGCGGCCGCCCGGCGGCGTTGGCTGGAAGACGTGGTCGGTTGCGGCGGGAGCGGTGATCGTCCTCATCATCGTGGTCTTCGCCACGGTCAATGCGCTCAGTGGTTCGGGGATCCAGGTCTCTCCGACGCCGCCCGCCGGCGCCGCTGCACCGCTGTTCACCCCGTCGCAAGCGCCGGCAACCGACGCCGGTGTGCCGACCGACACCAGCACTGCCGGGTCGACGACAACGACGCCCTCGCCGACGGGGGCGCCCACACCGACGCCGACCTCGCCACCGAACACCGCACCCGTCACGGTCGCGCCGACACCCACTGCGCCGCCGACGCCCACGCCCACCTCCTCGCCACCAACCCCGACACCGACTCCGAAGCACTGACGCGGCTCCACGCCGCGACTCGCGGGATCAGCGCGCCGGCATCAGTCCGTAGATATCGCGGGCGTAGTCCTCGAGCATGCGAGCCGCGGAATAGCGTGGCCCGTTAGTGCGCAGCGACGCGCGAATGCGCTCCACCCAGCCGCGCGGAATGCCCTGCTCATCGCGCTGGTAGAAGAGCGGGATGATCTCGTGCTCGATGATGTCGAAGAGCGTTGAGGCATCGCGCGAGTCCTGCATCGCGTGGTCGAAGAGGATGTCGCCGGGGATGGCCCAACCGTTGGTGCCGTCGTACGCCTCGGCCCACCAGCCGTCGAGCACGGAGAGGTTGAGGCCGCCGTTGAGCGCGGCCTTCATGCCGCTCGTCCCGCTCGCCTCGAGCGGCGGACGGGGAACGTTGATCCAGACGTCGCACCCGGCAACCATGTCGAGGCTCGTTGCCAGGCTGTAGTTGTCGAGGAAGGTGAGACGGCTCGCCTCGGCGTTGTCGCGCTTGAATCCGAAGAGACCCTGAGCGGCGCGCTTGCCCTCCTCGTCCATGGGATGTGCCTTGCCGGCGAAGATCATCTGGACGGGACGCTGGTTGTTCTCGAGCATCCCCTCGGCGCGTTGTGGATCGAGCGTCAGCAACTGGATACGCTTGTAGCCGGCGAGGCGGCGCGCGAATCCGAAGGTCAGCGCGTTCTCGTCGAAGCCATGTTCCGCGGCCTCGACATACCAGCGTGGCTCATCACGCGCGAGCCGGCTCGCGACACTGCGCTCGCGCACCTGCTGGACGAATTCTGATCGCAGCGTATTGCGGAGTTCCCACAACTCGATGTCGGGAATGTCATCGACACCGAGCCACGTCTCGGGATTCGCGGCGCGCGTTGCCCAGCCTGCGCCGAGATGGCGGTCGAGCATATCGCGCATTCGCGGCGCCATCCATGTCGGGACGTGCACCCCGTTGGTGACGTGGCCGATGGGCACGGTGTCGGCGGGCCGCTCCGGGAAGAGCGACTGCCACATCTGACGTGCGACCTCGCCGTGACGCCGGCTCACGCCGTTGCGAGCGCGGCTCATCTTGATGCCGAGTGGTGTCATGACGAACTGTTCGTGGGGATTGTCGGGGCGCGTGCGGCCGAGGTGGAGGAACCCCTCGAGGTCGAGCCCGACCTGCTCCGGATAGTCACCAAGCACCTCGACGACTTCGCTGACGTCGTAGCCTTCGTTGCCCGCGCTCACAGGGGTGTGCGTGGTGAACACCGTGCGCTCGCGCGCCGCCGTGAACGCCTCATGGCGCGAGCGACCGTTCGCCATCTCGCGGCGCGCTATCTCGAGCGGCGCCAGCGCGCCATGGCCCTCGTTGAGGTGGACGACGCAGGGATCGATGCCCATTGCCTCCAGCGCGCGCATCGATCCGATCCCCAGCAACGCGTACTGCGCAAGGCGTGTCGGCCGGTCGGCCACGTAGAGACGGCTGGTGATCCACTGATCGATCGGCGAGTTCTCGGGACGCTGGGCGTCGAGGAGATAGAGCGGCGTGCGTCCGATGTCGAGCCGCCAGATCTGGACGACGACGTCGCGACCGCGGAGCGGGACCGACACAGTCAGCGGGCCGTTGCCGTTGGTGACAAGAGCGGCAGGAACACGCTCAGGGTCCACCGGCAGCCAGTATTCATGCTGGTACCCGGATTGGTCCATGCGCTGCTGAAAGTAGCCCTGCCGGTAGAACAGCCCGACACCCACCATCGGCAGCGCCATGTCGGACGCCTCCTTGAGGATGTCGCCGGCGAGCACGCCGAGTCCACCTGCGTAGATGGGCAGCGAGCGATGCACCGCGAACTCGGCGCACAGGAATGCAACCGGACGCATCGGCGTCGCCCGTCCTTCAGCGGACGGCCGGCCCAACTGCTGATCGACCGCGCTGAGCACGGACTGGATGCGCTGGAGCAGACCGCTGTCACCCGCCGCGCGTTCCAGTGTTGCGGACGTCGTCTCGTGGAGCAGGCGGATCGGGTTGTGGTTGCTTGCCTCCCATCGCACCGGGTCGATCGTCCGGAAGACATCGTCACCACCGGGCCACCACGACCACAGATAGTTGAACGCGAGGCGCGCAAGCGGCTCGAGCGGCGCGGGCATCCGCGCAGCGAGGTCGGCTGCCGCGCTGTCGATGTCTCCGCTGCCGTCAGCGAGCGTCGCGGTCGCCAGTTCGGTCACGCTGGTGTGCCTGCCGCTGTGATGGCGGCGCGGATCGCGGCGATGCCGGCCTCCGGACCATCGGCGTGCCCGAACACCGCTGTGCCCGCGACGAGCACATTCGCGCCCGCTTCGACGCACGCGCGAGCGGTGCCGACGTCAACGCCGCCGTCGACCTCCACCTCGGTCTCGAGCCCCTGGCGTTCAATCTCGCGGCGGAGCAGCTCGACCTTGTGCAGCATGCGCGGAATGAGGCGCTGGCCCCCGAATCCGGGATCGATGGTCATCACAAGCGCGAGGTCACACGCTTCGAGCACGTCATCGAGCGCGAGCGCGGGGGTGCTCGGATTGATCGCTGCTCCCGCGCGGCAGTCGAGCTCGCGGATCGTGGTGAGTGTGCGATGCAGGTTCGGGCACGCTTCGTGGTGAACCGTGATCGCGTCGGCTCCCGCATTCGCGAACGTGCTCAGGTGCCGATCCGGGTCGACGATCATGAGATGCAACTCGAGTGGCAGCGCAGTCTCGCGGCGCAGTGCGCGAACCGTGTCGGTCCCGAAGGTGAAGTTGGGGACGAAGGACCCGTCCATCACATCGACGTGGATGCGCTCGGCACCGCTGTGCTCGAGGTTGCGCGCGGCACGGGCGATGTGTCCGAAATCGGCGGCGAGGAGACTCGGCGCGATCCGGACCGAATCCCGGCACGGCGGCCATGTGGATCGCGGCATTCGCGGATTCTGCCAGAGACTGGTCGCGACGCCCTCGCGATTCATGGGTTCGTCATCGGACCCGTCAGCTGCCGTCAGGGTATCCACCTCGGTGGAGGGCCATCGGAAAGTACGGAAGCGTCTCCGGCGGCGGTGTCGAGGCGCGCCACCCGTCCGGGTACGGCTCGATCCCGCGAAACAACGGCGAGGGCCCTCCTTCGGGGTCGACGACGATCGCTTCGAGGGAGTCGCGCAGGTCCGCGATCGTCTCCGCGCCGAAGCGCTTCACCCAGGAGGCTTCGCCCCGCTCGAGCAGCTCCCGGCTGGTCAGTTGCGCCAGCCGGCCCTTCGCCGTGAGGCGAATCAGCTTTCCTCGTGACGCGGCCGGATCCGGCCCCGCGATCGCGTATCGGCGCTTCTCGAGGAATCCCGTGGCCATGCTGATCGCCTCCTTCGAGACTCCCGACAACCGCGGGAGGTCGCGGACCCGGACGCCTGTCTCGTCGAGCACGCGCAGCACGTTGGCGACGATCGCCAGCGACAGCGCGGACTCACGCTCGAAATCCATCGCGAATGCAACGAGTGGTCGCGCGAGCAGTGCGGAAAGGGGGAGCGCCGAGACCGCAGCGCCGGCCAGGGTGCCGGTCGGTGCGGGTCCGTTCGTGACGAGGCTGTAATGCAGGATCGGCATGCAGTCGGGGAGGCCGTCGTCGAGCTGGCTCGCGAGTGCCGCAAGCGACATGCGCAGGCTGTCGATCGCGGCGGCTCCGAAGCGCTCACGCCACCGCGCCTCGACGATGTTGCCGAGCGGGCGCAGCACCTCCTTCGCTCGCATGCCACGTGTCGTGATGCGCACCAGGAGATCGCCGCGCGGCGGCTTGGCGCGCCGGTCGTCAGCCTGCGGTTCGACATCGATGTAGCGCCATCGCCGCATGCCGTCGAGGTTCGTCGGGGTGCGAGCCAGGCGATCCATCTCGGCGACCGGCATCCAATCCTCGCCGACGAATCGCAGGCAGTTGCACCACATCGCCATCGAGATGAGCCAGAGGCCCTGACTCCTACGCCCATCGGCCCCGTCGTGTCGTTGGCTCGAGCTGGCCGCTTGCGAGGGCCTCGTGGTGCGGTGCGGCATCCGGTGCTCGAACTCGTTGTCGAACTCGATCGTGAACGCGACGAGCGCTTGCGACAGCAGTGCCGGCAGGCGAAGGCTCGTCGGCACCGGATTGCTCAGCGCGCTATGCCGCCGCCGCCGCGTCGAGAAACCAGAACAGCACGCCGTCTGTCGGGTTGACGCGCGACGCCGGCACCTCGCCGCGCGCGGTTGCGGCGAGCGCCGGGACCTTGGCGGCTCCCGTGACCATGAAAGCGACCGCTGCAGCAGCGTTGATCGCCGGATAGGTCAGTGTCATGCGATCGAAGGGCTCGTAGTCCGCGAGCCCGCGAGTTGCCCAGCGATCGGTCACTTCGAGCGCCGGCGTACCAGGAAACAATGACGCTGTATGCCCGTTCTCGCCGAGGCCGAGGAGCACGACGTCGAGCCGCGGCGCTCCGTTCGCAGCGGCGGGGAGGGAACTCGCGAGCAGGTCCGAGTACTCGAGAGCGGCGGCATCAAGGTCCGCTCGTTCCGCGGGCATGCGATGCACGTGACTCGAGTCGATGGGCACGCGGCTCAGCAGTGTTGTCTCGGCGAGGTGATAGTTGCTCGAGGGGTCGTCCGGGGGACATGCGCGCTCGTCGCCGAAATACACGCGCCACGCGGGCCATTCGAAACGGTCGCGCCATGCTGGACCGGCGAGCGCGTCGTAGAGGAGGCGCGGCGTGCTGCCACCTGCCAGTGCGATCGAGAACGAACCGTGGTCGTCAACGGCGCGCCGCGCCATGTCGGCGACCCAGCTCGCCACCGCGTCCGCGACGGCCTGCGGGTGTTCGCGGACCACGCGCTGACCGGCGAGACTCACGTTACGGTTGGTGCCAGGCCCGCCCGTCGCGAGCCATGAACGCGTCCGACTCCTCGGGTCCCCACGTCCCCGATTCGTAGTTCGGGCTGTGGACGCGGTCGGGAGGATGCGCGCGCCAGCCATCAAGGATTGCGGTGCAGAAGCGCCACGCCTCCTCGACCTCGTCTTCGCGGGCGAACAGCGTGGGATCGCCGAGCATGCAGTCGAGCAGCAACCGTTCGTACGCATCCGGTGACTGCTCGCGAAATGCGGTGCCGTAGGTGAAGTCCATGTTCACCGACTCGATGCGCAGCGCCTGGCCGGGGATCTTCGCGCCGAAGCGCAACGTGATGCCCTCATCGGGTTGGATGCGCAGCACGAGGAGATTGGGCTCAATCCCGTCGGTGGGAACCTGCCCCGATGCGACCGGCACGCTGCCGGCAAACGGTGAGTGCGGGACGCGGCGGAACTGGATGACGATCTCCGTTGCGCGTTTGGGCATCCGCTTGCCGGTGCGGAGGTAGAAAGGCGTGCCGGCCCAGCGCCAGTTGTCGATGTCGACCTTGAGCGCGACGAACGTCTCGCGCAGCGAGTCCGGCGCGACGTCGCGCTCCTCGCGATAGCCGGGAACCCGCACGCCGTTCACCACGCCGGCCGAGTACTGGCCGCGCACCGAGTGCAACAGTGCGTCGTCGGGGTGGATCGGTCGCACCGCGCGGAGCAATTTCACCTTCTCGTCCCGGACCATCTCGGCCTGGAAGTTGGACGGTGCCTCCATGCCGACGATCGCGACGAGTTGCATGATGTGGTTCTGCACGATGTCGCGGAGCGCGCCGGCACCCTCGTAATAGGAGCCGCGGCCCTCGACGCCGATCTCCTCGGCAACGGTGATCTGCACGTGGTCGATGTACTGCCGGTTCCACAGTGGTTCGAAGATGCCGTTCGCAAAACGGAATACCAGGAGGTTCTGGACAGTTTCCTTGCCGAGATAGTGATCGATGCGATAGATCTGCTCTTCAATGAAAGCGGTGTGCAACCGCTCGTTGAGCTCGCGCGCTGTGGTGAGGTCACGTCCGAATGGCTTCTCGATGATCACGCGAACGAAGGTGCCGGGTGGTTGCGCCGTCAGACCGGCAGCGTTGAGCCGGTCCGCCAACGGCATCACGGCGTTTGGCGGCGTGCTGAAATAGAAGAGACGGTTGCCACCCGTGCCGCGCTCGCGATCGACGGCTTCGAGCATGTCGCGGAGTGGCTCGAGTCCGTGTCCCGCGTCGTGGTCGTACGTGACATAACGCAGGCCTTCGGCGAACGTGTGCCAGGCGTCATCACGCAACGGCACGCGGCCGTACTCCTCGATGCCTTGACGCATCTCCGCGCGAAACTCGTCGTCGGTCATCTCGCTCCGGCCAGCGCCCACCACTGTGAATCCCGCCGGCAGGTTTCCTTCCGCGGCCAGCGCGTAGAGCGCGGGCACGAGCTTGCGCTTCGTCAGGTCGCCGCTGGCGCCGAAGATGACGACGCAGAACGGAACCGGCGTGCGCGCCTCACGGCGGCGCTCCTGCAATGGACGGTCTGTCGTCAGTGTGATGGCGACGCTCCGGGCGCGGACTCGGCCTTCACCGGATGGCCGCCGAACTCATTGCGCAACGCGGCGATCACCTTGTTGCCGAATCCATCCGGGAGTCGCGACTGGTAGCGGGCGATCAGCGACAGCGCCAGCACCGGGGTCGGCACCGACAAGGTCATCGCCTCTTCGAGCGTCCACCGTCCCTCGCCGGAGTTGTCGACCCAGCCGCGCAGCTGATCGAGTTGCGGGTCGCGCGCGAAAGCGCGTTCGGCAAGCTCGAGGAGCCACGAGCGGACCACGCTGCCCTGGTTCCAGAGATGCGCGATGGCGTGCAGATCCAGCTCACCGAAATCGCGTTTTGCCTGCATCACGGCGAAGCCTTCCGCGTACGCCTGGAGCATGCCGTACTCGATGCCGTTGTGCACCATCTTCACGAAGTGTCCGGACCCCGGCGGTCCGACGTGGAGAAAGCCGTCGGGCGGCGCGAGCGTGGTGAAGATCGGCCGCCAGTGGTCGACAGTGTCCTTCTCGCCACCGGCCATGAGGCAGTAGCCGACTTCGAGTCCCCAGACGCCGCCGCTCGTGCCGGCATCGATGAATCCAATTCCGCGCTCTGCGCTGCTCGCGGCGCGCGCGATCGAGTCGTGGTAATTGCTGTTGCCGCCGTCGATGATGGTGTCACCTGTCTCGAGCAGCGACTGCAGTGCGGCGACGGTGTCGTCGGTGATCTTTCCTGACGGCACCATGATCCACACGCCGCGCGGCTTCTCGAGCTTCGCGATGAGCTCGTCGATGCTTGCGGTCGTCGTTGCGCCGAATGCCTCGACGCTCGCGCGCGCGTCGGGGTTCGGGTCGTAGGCGACCACCGCGTGATCGCCGTCACGGCGGAGTCGATGGACCATGTTGGCGCCCATCCTGCCGAGCCCGACAAAGCCGATCTGCATGCTCGTGTATCCCTCGTGTGCCGGCGACGCTCAGCGCGCCGCCGTTGTTGCGCTGACTGCGTCGGTGAGGCTCGCAAGCCCCGCGTCGAGGTCGCCGGCGATGTGGACGCGGATCACGCGTCGCCCATGAGTGCGCAAGGATTGCAGGTCGCCCGCAGCCTGTGCGCGCTTGAAGACGGAGAACGTGAACGGCTTGCCGGGAATCGGCACGTCGGTGCCGTCGTCCGCGGTGATCTGGATGTAGACGCCGGTGTTCGGACCACCCTTGTGGAGCTGCCCCGTGCTGTGCAGAAAGCGAGGGCCGATGCCGAGTGTCGTGGCGAGCCGGCGTGTATCACGAATCGCTACTCGCAGATCCTGCAGCGCGGTGTAGTTGCTGTCGTCGGGCGTGACGTACGCCATGAGCGCGATGTAGTCACCGGGCTTCGCGGTGTCGAGGTGCTGTGCCAGCGCCCCGGAGGCGCTGCTGCCGCTGACGTCGCCGTAGACGCGCAACGCGCCGTCGGTCACCGCCGCGGCCTCGTCGGGGAGCGCACCGGTCTTCTCGTACTCGGCAAGCACGGCGTTCGTGTTGTCCTTGGATTCCTGGACATTTGGCTCGTCGAACGCGTCGATGCCGAGGTGCGCGCCGGCAACCGCTGTCGCGAACTCCCAGCGGAAGAACTCGGCAGCCAGGTCGTACTTGTCGGCGAGGTCGAACACGATCACCGGATGCCCCGCGTTGCGGAGCGCGTCGATGGACGCGTCGAAGTTGGCATCCGTGCCTATGCGAAGCGCGACGAAGAGCCGATCGTCGGAGTACACGGCGGGAACGCCGAGCGGTTCGTCGCCGATCGGGATGATCCCCTTCCCTTCTTTGCCGGTGCTCTCTGCGATGAGTTGCTCGGCCCACAGCGAATAGGCTTCGACGCTGCGCGGCGCCAGGATCGTCACCTTGTCGCGCCCGACGTCGTGGAGCGCACCCATGACCTCGCCGAGCGCCAGCCCGCAGTTGATGTCGCCGGGAACGCTCGGCGCGCAGGTGCGCCGCATGTCGCTGGCGCGATGCAGCAGCAGGTCGATGTCGATGCCGATGACCGCGGCGGGGACGAGCCCGAACATGCTCAGTGCCGAGTAACGGCCGCCGATGTCGGGCGGATTCTTGTACAGGTGCAGGAAACCGCGCTCACGGGCGATGTCGGCGAGCGGCGTTCCGGGATCCGTCACCGCGATGAAGTGCGCGCCCGGCGTGTCGGTAACCGCGGACGTGATCTCCCAGAAGTGCGCCAGCTGCGAGAGCGTCTCCAGGGTCGTGCCCGACTTGCTCGAGACGATGTATCCCGTTGCCTTCGGGTCGATGGCGCGACTCACCCGCGTGATCGCGAGTGGATCGGTCGTGTCCAGCACGTGCAGCGTCGGCTGTCCCTCAGCGCTGCCGAAGGAACTGCGCAGCACCTCCGGGCAGAGGCTCGAACCACCCATGCCGAGCAGCACGCAATCGCGCCATCCTGCCTCACGGACCTCGGCGGTCAGGGCGGTGAGCGATGCAAGCTGCTCGCGCATCGCGCCGACGACATCGAGCCAGCCGAGGCGGTTGCGGATCACCGCGGCGTGGTGCGCATCACCTGGCTTCCAGAGGTTCGGGTCGCGGTGCCAGATGCGGTCGGCGACCTGCGTTGCGTCTGGCGTGTCGAGCGCGACGGTCGTTGTGCCGGTGTCGATGTGCTGCCGCTTGGCATAACCGGACGACATCGCGTCGACCTTCTCGGCGATGCCTCGAATGAGCTCGCTGTACGAGTCGGCGAACGTCTTGACGCCTTCGTCGAGCAGCTGCCGCGTGACGTCGTCCATGTCGATGCCGGCCTGTGCAAGCTGATCCATGACCGCGTGCGCGCCGGCATAGTCGGCCTTGACGGTGTCGCCGGCCACGACGCCATGGTCGAGGAATGCCTCGATGGTGGCGGGCGGCATCGTGTCCACGGTGTCGGGACCGATGAGCGCCTCCGCGTAGACGACGTCGCGATAGTTCGGGTTCTTCGCGCTCGTGCTCGCCCACAGCGGCCGCTGCGGGTGCGCGCCGGCGGCGCGGAGCTTCGCAAAGCTTTCGCCGAAGCGTTGCTCGAACAGCTCATATGCGAGCACGGCGTTGGCGATCGCGGCCTTCCCGAGCAGGCCTTCGATCAACGCGTTGCCGGGGTCGGCGGCGAGCTTTGCCTCGAGGAGCTTGTCGACGAGCGTGTCGACGCGGCTGACGAAGAACGACGCAACGGAGTGCACATCGAGCGACTGACCCGCGCTGTGACGCGTCTCGAGCGCGCCGATGTACTGGTCGATGACGCGCTCGTGCATCGCGATCGCGAAGATGAGCGTCACGTTGACGTTGCGGCCGTCTGCGATGGTCCTGCCGATTGCGGGCATGCCCTCGAGGGTCGCCGGAATCTTGATCATGAGGTTCGGGCGGTCGACACGCTCCCACAGCGTTCGTGCCATCGCGATCGTCCCCTCGGTGTCATGCGAGAGTGCCGGTGGGACTTCGAGGCTCACGAAACCATCGGCGCCAGACGTCCGGTCGTGGATCGGACGGAGGATGTCGGCCGCGTGCTGAATGTCCGTGATGGCGAGCTCGTTGAAGATGTCCTGGGGATCGTCGATCCCGGCCGCGAGCAGATCGCGGATCTGGTCGTCGTACATCGACCCTTCCGCGATCGCCTTCTGAAAGATCGTGGGGTTGCTCGTCATCCCGGTGACGTTGTCCTCGGCGATCATGCGCTGCAACTTGCCGGACGTCAGCAGGTCTCGACTGATGAAGTCGAGCCAGACGGACTGCCCGCGCTCGCCGAGTTGCTGCAGCGGCGTTGTCATCGAGCCGCCCCTGCGGATGAGCCGACCAGTTCCGTGACGGCGGCGACGATGGCGTCGGCATCGATGCCCGCGGTGGCCATCAACTCCTCCGGTGTGCCCGAACCGGGCAAGCTACGGACCGCGAGATGCGTGACGCGTGGCGGTGTCGGCTCGAGCGCGAGCGCTTCCATCACCGCTGCCCCGAGGCCGCCCTGCGGATAGTGGTCCTCGACGACGAGCAGACGCCCACCGGTGGCGGCGGATGCCTCGCGCAGCGTCGCTGTGTCGATCGGCTTCACCGAGTAGAGGTCGATGACGCGGCAGGCGATCCCGTTGCCGGACAGGCGCTCCGCGGCATCGAGGCACGAATGCAACGTGACGCCCGCGCCGATGAGCGTCACCGCGTCGGCGTCGCTGCTGCGCAGCACCTTGGATCCACCGACGGGGAACTCATCGCTGTTGTCGTAGATCACGGGATACGCGCCGCGGGTCGTACGGATGTAGCTGATTCCCTTGAGGTCGGCCATCTGCGCAACGAGCTTCGCGGCCGAGACGGCGTCACTTGGGTAGAGCACGGTCGATGTGTGGACGGCGCGCAGCGATGCGATGTCCTCGAGCGCCATCTGCGACGGTCCGTCCGCACCGATCTCGCATCCAGCGTGCGAACCAGAGAGCCGGATGCTCACCTCGGACACACCGCACATGCGGATGAAGTCGTACGCGCGCGAGAAGAATGCGGCGAAGGTTGATGCGAACGGGATGTAGCCCCGCACCGACAGCCCAACCGCGCTCGCGACCATCTGCTGCTCGGCGATGAACATCTCGAAGAAACGATCGGGATATGCGGCCTTGAACTCGTCCGCGTGCGTCGAGTTGCTCACCTCACCGTCGAGCGCGACGACGTCATGACGCGCGCCCAATGCCTGGAGTGCATCGCCGTACGCCTTGCGGGTCGCCACCTTGTCCCCGATCGCGTACGTGGGCAAGGTCACCGGCTTGTCCGTCTCGCTCGCGGACGCGGACTCTGCGCCGTCCGGCGGCCGTACGTGGATCCGCAGGTCGCGGATGCCGCCGAGCTCAGCAATCGCTTTCTCGGCGAGATCGGGCGGGAGCGCCTTGCCGTGCCACCCGTCCTTGTTCTCGATCTCCTTGACGCCTTTACCCTTGATGGTGCGGGCGATGATCACCGTCGGCCTGTCGCTGTCCTCGCGAGCCGACGTGAACGCGTCGTCAATCTCGTGGAGATCGTGCCCGTCGATGACGATCGGCCGGCAGCCGAAGGCCTCGACGCGGTGCTTGTAGATGTCGAGGTCCCACTCGTACTCGGTGGGCCCGCGCTGACCGAGACGGTTCACGTCGAAGATGACGGTGAGATTCGAGAGGCCGTAGTGACCGGCCTTGTCGAGCGCTTCCCATACGGAGCCTTCGGCCAGCTCGCTGTCGCCGCAGAGCACCCAGACGTGGAACGGGAGCTTGTCGAGGTACTTGCCGGCGAGCGCCACACCGACCGCGATGGCGATGCCCTGCCCGAGCGACCCGGTGGCCACGTCGACCCAGGGGATCAGCGGCGTGGGGTGACCTTGAAGGCGCGAGCTGTGCGTGCGGTACGTCATCAACTCGTCGTCCGTGATCGCGCCCGCCGCCTTGTACAGCGCGTAGAGGAGAGGCGACGCGTGGCCCTTGGAGAAGATGAGGTGGTCGTTGTCCGCCAGCTTCGGCTGGTCGAAGTCGTAGCGGAGATGGCGCGCCGCGAGGACGGTGATCAGGTCGGCGGCCGACATGCTCGACGTGGGGTGTCCGGAGCCTGCTTTCGTGCTGCAACGGATGCCATCGACGCGAATCTGCTGAGCGACTTCGCCCACGAAGTCGAGGGCAGGAAGGACTCCCGCCTCGACGCTTCCGGTCACCGCCATGGACTGCACCTCCAACGAGCCTTCTGAACTTGAATCATGCCGCGATCGGCCGGTGGCGCGCCGTCCGGTATTGGCTCCGGCCTCATGGGTTACAGTCACGGATCGAGGCGCGCGCCTATAGCTCAGCCCGGATAGAGCGTCTGACTACGGATCAGAAGGCCGGGGGTTCAAATCCTCCTGGGCGCACCACTCAATTCAAGAGCAGAGGTTTACACTGCTGTTACCCCTCTTGAAAGCCGCTGTAATGGCCGATGAATTCCGCCGTGTCAGCAGGTCTACAGCAGAGGGATACTGAATGCTGCCGCTGTAAGGATCGGAGGCTCCCAATTTGATGGCCAAGGTCACCACGGACGAACTGCAGATCCCGTCAGCCCTAACGGTTCTCGCTGATGACTTCCTCGCCGACTGTCGGGCGAGAGGGCTGTCGGTTCGGACTGTGCAGGCGTACGACTACCCGATCCGCCGCCAATTCCTTCCGTGGTGCGCTGAAGAAGGCATCGCGGAACCCTCGCAACTCACACCCGCGCTCGCCGGCCGCTTCACGTCTCTCCTGCTCGAGGAAGGCGGTAAGCACGGGGAGCTCGCGCGCGCCTCTGTCCGAAGTTACATCCGGAGTATTCGAGTGTTCCTCGGCTGGGCAGCCAAGGCTGACGGCGGCGCGGCAACCGTCGGTGGGAGCCCAAGGCTTCCCAAGGCAGAGAGGCGGATGTTCGACGTGCTTAGCCGTGACGAAATCCAGCGTATGGAGAACGCCGCGAAGGCTGAGCGCGACAAGCTGATCGTCCGAGTCTTGGCTGACTGCGGCGTCCGTCTCGGCGAGCTGCTCGGGCTTCGGGTGGGCGACATCCAGGAACCGAAGCGAGGTGAGTTCGCGCTAAAGGTGCATGGGAAGGGGGATCGCGACCGCCTGGTACCCCTCGCACCGGCTCTCAGCCGACGGCTGCGACGGTACCTCGCCGGACGTCGCGCCAATCCCGAGGAGCGCATCTTCGTCGCGCTCCGCAAGAGTCCCAACGGCCGCTATGCACCGCTAACCGAGTCCGGGGTAGGCCAAGCGGTCCGAGTGCTCGCTCAAGAGGCACGAATAGACAAGCGCGTGTACCCACACTTGTTCCGCCACTCCTTCGCGACTGAGTGGTTGCGCCGCGGCGGCAACATCATCAGCCTGCAGCGCATCCTCGGTCACGCCGACCTGAGCATGATCCAAGGCGTTTATTCTCACTTGGACACTAGTGATGATTACCAGGCCGCCATGCGTGTCCTGATCGGTGATGATCGGTGAGCGGCGCCCCGACGCATCGGGGGTGACTCGTTGTAACGGACGCTGCGAAAAAACCTCTCTCTAGACTCTGTCTGACACGCTGGTTGCACTGTGCAGTCAACGACCATGAACCAAGCGCTCGCATGAGAGTTCGCGCTCGACGCAGATGCGCTACGCCGCGAGATGGCGCGTCGCGGACTGACGGGGGCCGAACTGGCTGCTATTGCAGGGGTTTCCGCCGCGACGGTCTCGCACGCACAGACGGGACGAATGATCGACCACGGTACGATCCGAAAGCTGGGACGCGCGCTGACGGTGACGCCCGTCATACCCGGGATCGACTCGCTCATTCCTAGAAAGTCGGAAACCGCCGCGACCTCGACGCCCGCGACGGCTTCCTCCGAGGTCGAGCGTGTCAGCGCCCAATCTCGATAGGCGAAACGATAGCGGCACTCCGCCGCGCGCTGCTCGAGCGTGGGCATGAGGGAATGGATTCGGCTCTACACGACTTCGTGGTGCCATCGTAAGACGCTGGGTCTGGGGCTCGACGAGTTCGGTGTGTGGGCGATGGCGCTGGCCTACGCCGGCAGCCAGGAGCGCGAGGACTTCGTTCCGGCTGAGTGGCTCGACAACGTAACGCGTGACAGCGTTACGCCCGCGCATGACGTTGCAAGTCACCTGGTTACGCGTGGTCTTTGGGAGCCGATCGACGGCGGGTGGTTGATCCACAACCACAGCAACCGTCAGGCTGATGAGGCCACCCGCCGTGAGCAGAATCGTATTCGGCAGCAGCGCTGGCGCGACCGAAAGGCCGTTATTGTCACGCCCGTAACGCGTGACGAAGCGTTACGACCCGACAGAGTAGAGAAGAAAGAGAACGAGAAAAGAGTAGATATCTCTCCTAACGGAGAGAGTTGTCGGTCTGACGTCGAGCAGGTGTGGGCTACGTGGATCGCGTCGACCGGTCGCACCGGGTGCAAGCTCGATGAAAAACGCCGGCGAGTGATTCGCGCTCGGCTCGCGGAGTTTCCGCTCGACGATGTAGTCGACGCGGCGCGCGGATGGGAAAACGACCCGTGGGATGGGCGTAAGCAGCAGAACGAGCTCAAGATCGTGCTGCGGGACGCATCGCAGGTCGAGAAGTTCCGCGATTTCTGGCGCCATCCGCCAGCGCCGTCCCAGGCGCCCGAGAACCCGATCGATCGGCGGCTCCGCGAGGCGACCGAAGCCGGGCGGGGATGGCGCCCGAGAACCGTGATCGACATCCCGAGGGCCACGGCCAGTGGCTGAGCACCCCGCAACGATCAAGCGCGACCTCTTAAGCGTGCGCTGCCCCAGGTGCAGGTTGATCGGATGGCTTAAGCGAGTTCCTCGCGGTGTTCGCTGCACCGCGTGTGGTGGCGCATCAACCCTCGAGTCACTGGTCATGCCGCATGACTCCTGAGCGCATCCGAGAGCGACTTCTGGAAGCGCTGATCGTCTGCGGCGGCGAGCTGCCGCGTACTCCGTTGAAGGCGCTCGCCTTTGGGGGGGAGCAGGTGTGGAGTGGCGAGGTTTCCGAAGCGCTCGCGATGCTCGAGGCCGCGGGGAAGATCGCAGCTCGTCGAAAGCGAATTGGCCGTCATGGTGTCGGGGCGGCTTACTACAGGGCGACCGTTACTACAGTGCGGGATTCGACTCGCGGGTACGGTGAGTTGATGACGACCTTGGCAGCAAGCGATCGACTCACGCTGCTGGACTTCGCTCACGCCCAGGCCACGTGCGAGGTTGCAGAGGGGCGACCCGGCATCTGGCTGCGCATCTCCACAGCCCTGCAAGCGGCTGAACGAGGCGCAGCCGGCGACCTGGACCCGGGCGCTCCCGGTGACGCCGATCTGCAGGGTCGGGCGTGATCGCCGCAGGACTGCCCTCGGAGCTCCCGGCTAAGGCCTGCGTCTCGGGGAAGATGTCATTCGCGACCGCCGAGGAGTGCCGCTGGTGGATCAGTCGCCGCTCGGCTGCACGAGGTGGGGGGCCTATCGGGGGCGAATTCCACTTCTACCGTTGTGGATGCGGGCAGTACCACCTGACGAGTCAATCCCCGTCCGAGAACAAGCGCCTCAGCAAACTCCGTCGGAAGCGCTCTCAGTGACCAAACCGACGTCGTTGCAGAAGACACCATCGCTGCATAGATATGCAAGGCGGTGCATGCGTAACGTCAGCGATACACCAAGCGCCTCGAAATTACCTCGACCCCTGTCGCTCTACATGTGCGCGGTCGTCTCCCGTTTCGTACGGGACATGAACTTTCGGCTCCATGCCGCCGTATGCATCGGACTGCATAACCTTCCAGAGAGGCCGCTGATGCCCGGAGTAGCCCGGGGCCGGCGGCCCACCGCCGAAGCGGAGCGCCGAGCGGAGGCGGAGAAACAAGCCGGCGATCGCGACCCTGAAAGGCACGCAGCCAGCGATGAGGAGGTGATCTTTCCACCGCCCGCAGAGCATTGGGATGACCTCGTCGTTGACGCGTACGTCTCCGCTCAGAAGAGTGGTCAGCGCCAATTCTACGAGCCGTCCGACGTGGTGGTCCTCCGCTATGGATGCGAAGCGATGCATCGAAGCTTGCACGGCGCCGGCACCAGGAGCGGCACTGGGATGTCGCCGATGCTGGTTCGCGAGGTCGTGAACATCTTCGGCCTGTTGCTCTTTCACCGAGGCCGATCGGCGGCGACTCAGGATCGAGTTCGAACGTGGCACGAAGGAGATTCCCTCACTCCGTCATCCAGCTCGCGGAGTACAGGCGACAAGTGTCCGGCGAGTGAGCGCCTGATGTCAGCTTCCAGAGCTCTACCCGAGCATCTCATTCCTCGTCGCGGGCAAGATATGTCTCCGACGGGACTACGCCGACCTCGTTACGCAACGCGGTTGTAGCGATCCCGGAGTGAGCAGGCTCCCCGCCGAGATCGAGCGTCTCGAATCGCTGATGGCATGCACGATCGCCGAATTCTGCGCCGAATGCAAATCAGCTCCTGTACCGATCGGATCTTCACCGCGTCGCTCCGATGGTACTTGCGCTAGGCAGCACTCCAGCTCGCTGCTCAGGACGCGTCTACTCGCGCTTCAGCACGACTACCCGAGAACAGCCGACAAGCACGTTCGCAATCAGCGCGCGCGAGTGGGTCGGAGGTCCTTGCTGAGCACGAGCGACTGCTCCACCGAAGCGATCAATGAGCACCCGGAGATACATATGAATCCCAGTTGCCACGGCGGCCCGGCCTGCCCGATGGAGCAGGTTCCAGTGCCGCCACTTGACGTGCTCGTCAAGCACGCGCCCAGTCACCACCGAATGGAGGTCATTGTGAAGAGTCCAAAGCGCACCAAGAAACTGCACAAAGCGGAAAAGCTCCGCAAAGCCGCGGCCGACGCCGTCAAGAGCTACGCCACAGACAGAACGCTGCGCTTGGGAGCGCTCGAACGCCTCGCGAAGTCCGGCGACGTGGGCTACGCCTACATGCTCGCGAAAGAACAGGTGCTTCAAGGCCGCGAGGATGACGCGACGAGCGGCCCGGGGTCTGCCACCTCTCTCCCAGGCGTCGGCTATCCGCGACGCTGCCGTGCCAGCCATCAGCAACCGCGACTGGAAGACCGATCGATCCCGGACCGCACAATCCGCGAGCTTCGCTGCAGGCGGTCTACGACGGCTCGTACGTGTCCCAGACGTTGCCAGGACAAACGGAACTGCCGAGTCTTGTCGAGATCCATCGCTTGGAGAAGACGCTTCGCAACGCTGCCACTCCGAGAAGAGCGCGAACTCGTCGGCTACGAGTTGACGCGAGCGAACCTCATTCGCGCACACAGCTCGGCGAGATTTAGGCGGTGTTTGACAAGAACACGCGGATCACGGTCGATGCGAGCGTGTACGAAGCAGAAGATGCCGCACGGCGCAAGCGTGAACTCGACGACTTGGTGGCGGCCAACCGCCGTCGCCAAGCGACGTTCGACGCTGCACAAAAGGAAGCTGCGGATCGTCGCCACCAGCTGGAGATCGACGCCACCACGGCCAAGCGCGAGGCCGCGCAGCGGCAACTGGAAGCCGTTCAGGAGGCACAGTGGGCTTGGGCGAGGCGACGGAACGATCTCCGCGACCAGGTCGGCGGATTGCGTCGGGACATCCAAGGTTGCGAGGAGCGGATGAGGCACGCGCCAATGCCTGAAGCAAGCGCTTCGCATCGTCGGAACGCGACGTCCTGGCGTACCGCCTGAAGGCACTCGAGACCGAGTACGCGACCCACCTTCGGATGCAGTCGGCGTAAGCGATGGCTTTCAACAGCGCCTCTCTCATTTCCCAGGCCGACGACCTCATGGAAGAGCTGACGGTCGCCCGAAGCGAGGCGATCAGAGCGGGTAGCGATCCCACTCGCGAGCAGCCGCAGCGGTACAGCGCGCGTGCCGGCGCCTTGCGTTTGTGAACGGCAAGCTGCGTGGCTGGTCGGGCGTGGTTGAAGCGGCGTCTGCCGAAGCTCCGGACGGGCGCGCTAAGAATGCCGGGCCAATCGTCGGGGTACTTGCCCGCCAATCACAGCGACCTTGTCCGCGGACATCGCGGATGCCGCCGCTAAGATCGCGGAACTCAAGGGCTTAATCGAAGACCTCACCAAGACCGCGACGACGGTCATTCTTGCTGCCGAAACCGCTGCAGCGATCGCCGACATCACGAAGGCTCGCGCCGAGATGGGGGCGATGAGCGCGATGCCGATCACGTTCACCGTCGCCATCAATTCAGCTGAGGCGCTGGCTGAACTCGCGGTGATACGCGCGATTGCTGGCTCTGCAGCTGGGTCTATCGATATCCCGGTCAACGCCGACATGACGCCGCTCCTCGCGGAGATAGGGGCCGCGAAGTCCGCTGCTGCGTCGGTCGGGGCCATGGGGATCATGGGTGACGTCCTCTGGGGCACGAAGGGCACCTTCGGGTTCGCGCAATTCGGCTCCGTCCTGTCGTTGGCCGGGTTCGGCTTTGAGCACCTGATGACCACGGCGCTCGGGCTTGCGGGGTCCCTCTCTGGTGCGTCTGCTCGGCGGTATCACGCTCGTCAGCGGTGCGCTCGCAACCATGGGCGTCGGTGAGTTCACCGATATGGCCGGCATCGGCCAGGCGGCGGGTGACATCAAGCAGTACGGCACGCTGCTGACCAACCTCAATCAAGCGATCGCTGTTTACGGAAAGAGCAGCACCGAAGCAGCGCTTGCGCAGTACCAGATGAACCAGTGGATGAAGGATCTCGCTCCGTCCACGGTTGCGGCGATCAAGGCAGCGTACGCGACGTCATCGGCTTTCCATGCGATGTTCGACTCGTCGACCAGCTGCAGCCGAGACGGCCGGCGCTCGAGATCATCAACAACGCGATGTTCGTGGGCGAGAAGTTCCTTCCCACCATTGGGAAATACGCGGCGTCGAACCTTGGTGTCATCAAGACTGACCTCGAGCCACTGTTCTCGTGGCTAGGCTCGGACGGGCTCGCGATCTTCACGCAGATGGAGCAGAAGTTTTCTGCCGATCTGCCTTCCGCGATGGGCGCGTTCGACAACGGCATCGAGTTGCTCATCAAGATCCTCGGCTACGCGTCCGCAGCAGTCGGGACACTTCATCGACAGCGACTCGACGCCTTCTTTACGAAGTGGAACACACCCGGCGATGACCGGCATCTGGGAAGAGCACATCGATCATGCTGATCGCGACTCTTCCACACATGGGTGGGATCCTCGTCAAGCAGGTCGGGGTCACACCATCTACGACATCTTCAGCAAGAGCGCCGGGCTCGGAACGACCATCGTCAGCACCATCACCGACGATGCTTGCCAAGTTCGACGCAGTGGCTGTCAGTCGACGAGCGGCAAGTGCGTCCGTTCATAACCTGTTCGCCGTTCATCTGCAGGAAGATCCAGGCGATTCTCGCATCTGCCTGCCGCAGCCTTGCTCAGCGGCATCGGTCAAGCGTCTACCTCGTCCTCGCGCCCGCGCTGACGCAAATCGCCACCTGGTTGTTCGATGCGCTCAACTGGATGAGCCTTGCAGATCCCCGGTGCCGGCCCGCTGCTCATCTTGGGCTGGCGCGATCGCGCTCTTCGCCAGCAAGATGAAGCTTCTGACGATCGGATCGTGGGTCGTCGACCTCGGCAAGCTCGCAGCCGCGTTCCTCGCCCTTGTCGAGCTCCGAGGGACTTGCGGCTGGGGTCAAGGGTCTTCCTGGCCTCTCCTCGAGCGTCTTCGGCGTGCTGACCAAGGCTCCGTCGCAGGCCAGTCTTCAAGAGCTCGGTGTCCGAATTCGCTGCCGCGGTGCTCGCGTTTCGCTGGGTCGTCCGTTATCGGCAGCGCCGAGGGTGCTGCTGAGGGCGCTGGGGAGTCGCGGGCGGCGCGGAACTCTCTGCTGCAATCGCGGCCGGGTTCACAGCTGCCCTTGCAGCTGGTGGCGCGGCCGTAGTGGCAGGCGACATTGCCCTGGCCTTCAACCACGCGCAAGGCTCGACGGTTCTCAACACAAGCAATGCGGCGCGCCAAAGTGGCCCGGGTGCAGCGCGTTTCGGAGAAACGATCGCCACAAACGAGAACACCATCCTTGGGCAATTGATCGCGATGGGTGTCTCGCAGACCAATGCGACGCACGACGCCGAGTTGATCTCGGCAGCGTACGGGACGTCCGCGACATACACGCCGCAGCAGCTGAAGGTGCTCGCAGCGAGCCTCGGCATCACGGTGAGCTCGTCCTCGAGCACTGCGCTGAGCAGTGCGCAGAACGCCGCCTTATGGAACACCTCGTCGGCCGTCGTGAAGAATGGGCTGGGCAATGTCGCCGTCAACCTGATCCTGTGGGAAGGCGCATTGGAAAAGGCGGGCGTCTCGGGTGGCGTCGCAGCTGCGGCGCAGAACGCGCTCACCGCGTTCATCGCGAAGAACGGCCCGATCACAGCCAACGAAATGGCGGTCTTTCAGTCGATGGCGACGAACACCGCCATGTCGGCGTCAACGATGTCGGCCGACGTTGCGACCATCAGCGCCTTCGTTGCAAAGCACGGTCCGTTGACGACGACGGAAATGCTGGCCATCCAAAACGACCTCGCAAACGGAGTGACGTCGGCGTTCGACATCAACCTCACGCTCCTGACGGTCAACGCGAATCTCCAGCCGGCGATTCAGAGCGCGCAAGGGATTGCGAAGCAACTCGCCTCGTTGCACAAGAGCATCCCCGGCACAGTGAACCTGACAGGCGGCGGCAAGGGGCTTCTCGGATTCTCCACGGGTGGCGTCGCCGAGTACCCGGAGAGCGGCGGCCTGGCGATGCTGCACGGCACTGAGGCGGTCGTTCCCAAGGCGAAGGCCGGATGGCTCTGGCCAATGTTGATGACCGCGATTGCGACCGGGCGCGCCGCCGTCTCCCATGACTGCACCGAGAGTCGGCGGCGGCTTCTCGGGTGGTGGCGGCGAGGGTGGGTTCCCGTCCGTCAGCGTCGCACTGAACGTCACCGTTCCGGCTGGCACACCTAACCAGGTCGCCAACCAGATTGGGACACTCACGCAGCAGGCCGTCCAGCAGGCCGTCTACAAGGTCATCCGTCAGATGAAGGGCGGCGCCAAGGCCCCGAGCTTCAGTCCGTCGTGACGGCGATGGGCGGCCAATCAGACGTCAACCCAGGGATTCCGCGCCCACGCGTCGTACAACACTTCGATCATGTCGTCGGCAACGGCGACCGAAGGCGGCCATGCGAGGTCGACAGTGGTGGGCCAAGCCTTCACGACCGCAGGCGCAAAGACACCGAAGTCCCTGATGTCGAAATAGAAATCCTCGTCGTGCCCCCAGGTCGCAAAGATCTGAAGTACGACTTTGCCGACCGTGATGGAAACTCCGTAGCCGTCCGCCTTGGCGTCACGCCCGTCCGGGAGCCGTCCGGCCATCTCTAAGGGCATCATCTTCGTGTTGCCGTAAATGAAGTCTCCCTGGTACCTGACGAGCATGAGGCGAAGGCTGGCTGGAGGGGCCTGGGCTTTCCGCTGGTGCCGAGATCGGAAAAGGTGATCGTAAAAGGCGTGCGGAATTGGTCCCGGCGGATGTCGCTCCTGACAGGTGATCGCCGTCTTGAGTGTCCACATAGCCATCAGCCGAGCACCTTCCGGTGTGATGGTGCTCGCTTCTCCAAGGATCAACGGAGTGAGATGTGGCGCGGTCCATGTCTCGAGCCGGCTCATCCATCCGTGATTGCACTGAGCGCACACATACGGCACCTGCACGCTCAGTGGCACAGCCTTCTCAATCAAGGTGCCGGCCTGCGAGACCTGAGTGATGAGCATGGGTGGAGCGCGCGGCAAGAGCTTGCGAATCCAGTCGGACACCAGATGCTCGCCACCTTCTCCTCGACTGTTCAGAGCGACAGGTCGGAGCTTGCAGTACGCGCATAGGCGCGGCGGCTGAGATCCACCGGCAGCATCCTCAGTCCTCTCGGCAAAGTCCTCCACGCATCAGTCCTTGTGCCCGAGTTCCTTGCGAACCTAAGTCTCGATGGCGCTCAGGATGCTCACTGTGGGCGGCTTGCCGATGAGCTCGCGGCGCGCACCTTCTAGGTCCCGCCATACCTCGCTGCGGGTGCGCCCGCCGGTTGCCTCGCGAAAGGAAATGTGCTCAGTCTTCACGGAGCGATCTGCCTCGAGCAATTCCCATGTGAGCGCGTTGAATCTCGCGCCCGCCTCCATCCAGCGATCCAGCAGCGCGCGCATTGCCTTCGATGAATGTGCGCTCAGCGTTGCCTGGACTAGTTCCGCGACCTCGTCGCTGTTGGGAGCCGGGGGCGCTGGACCCGGTCCGATGATCGGAAAGGTTCGAGCGACGATCATCCGCTCACGATTCAACGCCGTGAGAGCGGAGACGTATACCTCCGCACGCCACGCCTGCCTCTGTGACCGCGCCGCAGCGTGCCGCTGCAAGTAGCCCGCGGACAGTGTCCCAGCAAGTCCGGTAAAGCCGCCAATGCCGGCGCCGAGGATCGCCGCATAGCCAGGGTCGATGCTCAAATCCCCGAGTCCTACGAATGCGGTGGAGTCGGCGGGGGAGCAGAAGGAGACGACGTCGATCGTCGCAGCCTCTGCACGCCCCAGCCGGCGGCGGCTAGGAGCGCAACGACCGTGAGCAATGCGTAGGCCAGCGTCGCGCCAACCGGGCCAAACCAGGCAGCGGGGCCGAACAGGACGATGGCGGCGGCGAGGATGGTGAGACACCCGCACCCGGAGCGGCGAGTAACGACGGTGGTCGTCCTGCCATCCGGTCCGGTGATGATGGTGGTGACCCTAGACATCGGCTCGGTCTGTCCCCTCCATGAAACTTAGCGGCAAGCATTCCCCGCGCTGACGGATCCCAACCGTGGTCGGCGCTTCCTCGAGGATCTTCAGAGCGAGAGCGCCATCAATCGCACGCTCGAGCAGCCACGCCTCATCAGCGCAGCGGCGCGCCGTCCTGCGGAGCTCACGGAGGAGCTTTCGACGCTGCGCGAGAGCCAGGAGCTCACTCGTCATCGGCTTACCTGCGAGGAATGCCATGCCGGCCTGCGGAGCGCCCGCCCCATGACGTCTGCAGCTGCGGTGTAGTCCTCGTGGAGGGCATGTCCATAAAAGCGAGCAGTGGTCACTGGATCGGAGTGTCCAAGCATCCGGGAAGCCACGGCGAGGCCAACGCTGCGCGTCAGCAGAAGCCCCGTCGTGTGGCGTAGGTCGTGGAACCGGATCTGCGGACACCCAGCTCGGCAGAGCGCTTGACGGAAGGCTCGAACGAACGCGCCCGAGGGAACGGTGTAGCCGCCTTTGGCGCCTGGGAACACGAGGTCGAGGCGTGCTGCAACGGACGTAGGATCCGCGAGCTTGGCGGCCACCGCGGTTCGCCGTTGGGCTTGGAGCGCGTCGCGCGCTACATCGCCAACCAGGATCGTTCGGCGTGACGACCGAGTCTTTGTCTGCCCCGCCTGGTGGGCGCCGCTCGCGCTCCACTGCACGCTTTTGTTGACGGTGATGAGTCCCGTCGTGAGGTCGACGTCATCCCACGTCAACGCGAGCAGTTCGCCGGCGCGCATGCCCGTCGACAGCGCGAGAACAACGAGCGGGCCTATGCGCGTGTCCCAAGCCGTTTCGACGAGGCGCTGGCACTGTTCCGTCGTCAGAGTCTTGGCCTCGAAATGCGATCGCTTGGGAGTGGGCACCAAGGCGCACGGATTGGTGGGGATCTTCTTCTGACGGACCGCCAGGTTGAGAGCTGCACGGAGCGAGCAGTAGACGTGGTGGATCCCGGAAGGTGACATGCCCCGCGCGGTTAGCGAGTTGAGCTGCTTCTGGATGTCCTGAGCATCGAGCGCGTCCAGAGCGATCGCGCCAATCCCAGTCCTGACATGGGCGAGTTTCTGTGCGTACAGGCGGTGGGTACGGGGCCGCGCCATTGCCATTTGCGCGAGATAGTCGTCAAGCCAGTCGTTGAGCACGATCCGCGACTTGGCGACTCGGCGCATTGGTACCCCCTCCTCGCGTTGAATGAGCACCTCCATCCGCGCCTTTTGGGCAGCCGCATAGGTCGGGAAGTACCACGTCTTCTCGACGCCGTGCCAGCGCACGCGAAGCCGCCAGCGTCCGTCGCATCGAATGATCGATCCCTCACCGCGGATCCGTCGCGGGCGGACCGCTGGAGCAGTGTCACGACATCCTGAGATCGAGATGTCGGGACACATCGCCGGCGATTCCTCGTTGGAAATCACCGCTGGTTCGCTAGACTTGAGCACGTTGATCGCCTCCGAATCAGGCTGATTGACCAAGGGGCCGGCTGTTGACGCAGCGCGGCCCTACTTGCGTTGCAGTGTATTCCCTTTTCGCTGGTGTGCGCGGCCGTCGCATGGGTGGCGCACGAGCTTTGCCGCGGGTCGGAGGAACGTCCCCGCACGTGACCCAACGCGTCCAGGGCGCCCATAATTGCGTTCCTCGAGCGCGGTGGTTCGGATCGGCACGGAAGGAAGAGCACTTGGGAAAGAACGAAAGCCCGGCCGATGAGTACTATCGGCACAAGAACGCAGCGCGAAAGCGGCGTAGAGGCGTGCGAGCTGTGGGCACAACAGCCTGCTGTGGATTCCCATGCCTTCTCACGAGCGCCCTGGCCGCCGCGGTCGTCCTCGGAACTGTCATTTGCGCGCCACGTCTGAGGTTTCGGCGCCCTCGCTGAGCAGCGTCATGACTGCTGCGCCTCTGAAACGGTAAGACCCCCAGCGCTGTGCCGGGGGTCTCGTCAGGAAGGGAATGAGTAGCAGTACCGCACGCGCGACCGAGCGAAACATCGAGCCGTGAACTCCCTCAACCGACGCCCATCGTACCGAATGTCAACAGTCGACCGTGATAGTCTCGTTCCGCTGTGACCGAGCGTGAGAGACCGCTCACTGCGCGCGAACGCGCGATGTTTGACGCTGCGACGCAGGGACAGCCCGATGAGTTCGTTCGGCTGTGCGAGAGGATCGGTCGCGATCCGCGCGAGATGCTCGACGACTTTGACGCGGAGCCGTGGCGCTGGCTGATCGTGAGCTATGCGAGCTCGGGGCTGGCAGGTGGCGACATTCCAAGCCTGGACTACCCGCCTAACATTCGAGCGCGACTCGACGCAACTCGCCAGTTCCTCGAGAAGAAGTCTTGGTGGCGCCGGCTGGCAGGTCGGCGGTCCTGACAATCCCCGGGACGCCGTTGCGTAGTGGCAGACTGCCGAGATGCGTGTCCGCGTCTATATCGACGGGCTGAACCTGTTCTACGGGGCACTTCAGCACGGTCCACATAGATGGCTGGACCTCGTGAAGCTGGCGCGCGAACTCAAGCCCAAAGAGGCTGACCTGGACATGGTCCGCTATTTCACGGCTGGGGTCGCTGGTGAAAGCGGGGCGCGCCAGAACATATATCTGAGAGCGCTACAAACGCTTTCGCTTGTCTCCATCCACCGTGGCACCTTCTACCACAACGTCGATCGTCGCCCGTTGTCGGCGACTCCAGCGCCCGGGATGGGCGCGGTGATCGAGGGCCGGTCGGACGGCGGGACATGGAAGGCGCTACCCCACCCTTTAGCCGACGGCGATGTTCGCGTATCTGTCGAGAACCATGAGGAAAAGGGGTCAGACGTCAACTTGGCTACCTATCTGATGTTCGATGCCCTGACCGACAAGATCGACCTGGCGATCGTCGTGACAGGGGATTCGGATCTCGCTGAGCCCATTCGGCTCTGCAACGCGAAGTGCGGCAAGCTGGTTGACGTGGTCAATCCGCATGCGAAACACCATGCCTTCCTGCTCCGCGACGTGGCGCACTCCTACAGCGCCCTCGACCCGGCTGTGCTGGCGAAGTGCCACTTGCCGAAAAGCATGATGGCGAAGAACAAGCACCGGATAGTGTGTCCGGATGCTTGGTAGGAAGTCCGAAACAGACCAAAGGCCGCTCGGGACAGCCCAGGACGGCCTTTGGAGGGGCCCTGCCGGCGAAGCGGCAGGGGCTGTATGAGCCGAGCGTACTCCGTGGGTCATGGAGCCGTCAAGATCACCACCGATCCTTCACTGGCTGTTCGAACTCTGTTCGCTTGAGACTGGCTTGAACGAATCGCGGTCAGTACGCTGTCAAGAGCGGTACCCCGAAGTCAGTCGCTGCAGCCGAATTGACGCGTAGACAGCAGTGTGCAGCGTCTGACTACGGATCAGAAGGCCGGGGGTTCAAATCCTCCTGGGCGCACCACTCCCTTTCGCAGCCTCCTGACACGGCGGGAGCGACGAACACTTCAGCGCCTTCAGGCACCGGCGTATCCATCGCGGCGCCGGTGCGAACGCTGACGCCATCGACGAATATCAGCACGTGTGGGCGGAGCTCGCCCCGCTCGTCACGCAGCCGCCGCTCGAGTTGTGGGTTCCGCTGGGCGAGGTCGTCGAGCGCCGCACCGAGCGTGCCGCCCGTTATCGCCACCTCGTTCTGGTCGTCCGCGTAGCGACGTAGCGCAGCCGGGAGCAGCAAACGTGAGGTCACGCTACCTGCGCGACCCTCACCGACAGGATGTCGGGCAGGTGATTCGCGACCATCGTCCACGTATCGCCGTCGTCTCGACTGGCATAGACCTCTCCGAGCCTGGTCCCGAAGTAGATGCCTGCCGGATCTGACGCGTCAGCGATCATCGAATCGCGCAGCACCGCTGCGTAATACGGGTCCTGCGGGAGACCTGTGGATAGCGGCTCCCAACTTTCGCCTGCGTTCTCGCTGCGGTAGACGCGACACTTCGCGTCCGGTGGGAAGCGCTCCCCGTCGGCCTGGAGGGGAAACGACGTAGATGGTCTCCGGCCTGTGCGGGTGGACGACGACGGAGAAGCCGAAGTTGCTCGGCAGACCCGATTCGATCGCGAGTCCACGAATCGCCGCGGTCATCACTTCGGTAGACGCCGAAATGGTTCTGTGCGTAGAGCCGTTCTGGCCGGCTCGGATGGAACGCCACCTTATGGACACACTGCCCGAACACCGGAAACTGCTGCTCCTCGGGGACATGGGCGACCTGAATGCCGCGGTTCGCGGGGGACCACGTGTTGCCACCGTCGCGTGTTCGGTAGACGCCGGCGGCCGACATCACGACGAGAACATCGTCGGGGTCGGTCGGATGGGGAAGCACGGTGTGGAGGCAGGCGCCACCGCCACCCGGCATCCACTCAGGCCGGTCGGGATGCTCCCAGAGCCCTTCAACGAGCGCGAAATGCTTGCCGCCGTCCTCGGATCGGAACAGCGCGTGGGGCTCGACACCCGCATAGACGACATCTGGCTCCATATCCGTCGAAGGCTGAATCTGCCAGACACGGGCGACGGCTGCGTCGCTGCCTGCGGGGAAACCGATCGGCGGCTCCTCAGGTTCGGACCACGACGCGCCGAGGTCGTCCGAATATGTCAGCAGTGGACCCCAGTGCCCCGTGCCCACGCCCGCGAGGATGCGCGGCGTGTCGCGGCGGAGGTCGGCCGCGACTGAATAGACCTCCTCGTTCTTGAACTGGAAATCGTCTGTCGACCAGGTGCGCCGGTCATCGGTGCTGCGGGCGATCAACAAGCCCTTGCGGGTTCCCACCAACAGAATCGTCGTTCCCATGACGCGCCTCCACTGATTGCCTGGCCGCCGCGCAGTCTATCCCTCTCTTCACGGTGTTCGGCGTCGACGAAGACAGTACGTCGAGTTGACCTCGACGTGACGAGTCAACGCATCAGTCGCTGTCGCTCTCGAAGCTCTGACAGCGGTTCATCAGCAGTTGCTTTCATCCAACATCGCGGCCCGATTCGATCTAAGCTGCACTCCATGCAAGGGAATGACGAATGATGTCCGGCATCGGCGGTCACCTCCCCTTCGCCCTTATCTGGCTCGCCGGCTTCGTGTACTGGATCGTCGCGGTTGTCGAGGTCGCGCAGACACCCGACTGGCAATTCAAAGCCGCCGGCACCGAGAAGATCGTATGGGTGCTTGTCGTGCTGCTGCTACCAATCATTGGTGCGTTGATCTGGCTCCTCGCCAAACGGTCGACCGTCAAGGCCGCAGCTCACGTGGTGCCTCCACCACCGGCAGGGTGGTATCCCGAGCCTGGCATCGGGTCGCTGCGCTGGTGGGACGGCAGTCGATGGTCTGACGCCCGCCATTTCCCGCCGCCGCAGGCCTAGCGCGCAGGGAATCGGTTCGTGATGTACAGCGTCCTCTGGATTCCGATCGCCTTGGGGCTCATGTGGCTGGCGGCCTTTGTGTACTGGATCGTCGCGATCGTCGAGGTGGCCTCGACACCCGACTGGCGGTTCAAGGCTGTGGGCAGCGAAAAGATCGTGTGGGTCCTCATCGTTGTCTTCCTGGGGATCATCGGAGCCCTGATCTGGTTGTTCGCCAAGCGGCCGGCTGTGACGGCTGCCGCTTATGCGATCCCTCCGCCGCCGGCGGGGTGGTACCCCGAGCCCGGCGTCGGATCACTGCGCTGGTGGGACGGCGCCCGCTGGTCGGACGTGCGCCACTTCCCGCCGCCGCCCGCCTAGCCCGCCGGGGAACCGTTCCGCACGTAGAAGAGCAGCCCGCCGGACTGGATCAGCCGGAAGTCCGCTGCGACGTAGGCTTGCAACGGCGCCTTGGGCGGGATGTCCCAGTCCGCAAACGGTGTGCTCGTCACCAGGTAGTCGGCGTGCTCGACCTCGACCGTCCAGAGCTGCTGCGCACCGGTCGATCCGAATCCGTAGGCAAGCGTCGCGCCTTCGGGGTCGATCATGTCGTTGCAGTTGCCCGGATCGCTCGCCTCGAAACGGTTGGTGGTGACGAGCTTCGACGGCGCGTCCGACAGCGTGCATGCACCTGCTGGGACAACCTTGTCGACAACTGCGGCGATGTCGACCGCCTTCGAGGCGCGGATCGTATTCACCTGACTCGCAAACACAATGAGGACTGCGACGGCGGCGACGACGAGTGCTATCTGCGGCACCCGCACCGCGAGCAAACGCGCGAGTGCGAATGCCAGGAGCAACGCCATGAAGGGAGCCATGAACGCGGCGTAGTTCTCGAAGTAGTACGAGGGGCCAAGTTGCGCAACGGCCCCGAGCGCGGTGGCGCCGATCGCAAACCATTCGAGCAGCGTGGGTCGCTGCGGCGGTATGACGAAGGCTGCGATCACGATCACGACGATCACCACCGTCGCGAGGATTGCAACGGTACCGCCGCCGCCGAATGCCGCAGTCCCGGTGATCGCGCCGAGGCGCGCAGCAGTGGGCACCCGATATGGGCTCGGGATGCTGAGGAGCGGGCTGATCACATCGCGTACGAACGCCGCCGGCGCGATGAGGAAAAAGGGCAGCGTCGGAATGCCGAAACCGGCGACGACGCCGGTCACGAAGGGAACCAGGCGCTGACGCAACTGCGGCAGGCAGAGCACGACGAGGACCACCACCGGGACGACGGCCGGCGCTTTGACACAGCCTGCGACACCGAAGGCGATGCCGCCGAGGAGGATGCGACGGCGCGACTGCGAGAAGCCGTCACCGTCGAAGACGAGCGCGAGACCGGCGACGCAGAAGAAGTCCACGACCGACTCGAGGAGGCCGCTGCGTAATGCGTATACCTCCGCGGGATAGAACGCCATCACGCCGCACGCGACGACCGTGGCGGCCGCGCCCCGATGCCGGATGACTTTGCCGATGAGCAGCACGGATCCCGCCGACAACAAGGGCGTGCACAGACGCAACACCGCAAGCGCATCACGCGAGCCGATCCAGTCGGAAAGAAACGCGAACGGACTCGCGAGCAGCGTGAACCCAGGCGGTTGCACGAGGTCGAAGTCGCGATAGGGGAGCGCGCCGTGAATCAGGCGGATCGATCCGCCCAGCCATGCCGAGATGTCCGGCGTGATGCCGAACAGATACCCGGGGCGCGTCAGCTGATAGCCCGTGATCCCGGCAGCAAGAATCGCCGTCGTCGCGATGATGATGGTGGTGGTGCGGTCGCCCTTCATCACTCGCGCCAGTATCGGGGCAACGCACCGGTGCGGACGGCGTAACCAGCCGGCTCGCGCGACGTTTGAACGAGCGCTCCTGCACACAACAACGGAGGGATCCTCGTGACCCGGGTCTTCAAGCTCGCGGCAGCCGCCACCGGCGCCGCAGTCATCGCACTGGCAGCCTTCCTCCTGCATCCCCGCTCAGGCGCTCGTCGTCGCGCTGCCGCGAAGCGTGCCACCGTCGGCTTCGCCACCCTGGTCGGTTCCGCAGTTCCCATCCGGCATCACACCGAGACGTGGGATGCGACTCTCGCCAATCGCGTCAGAGTTGCCCTCTCGCTTGGCTTCGGCGACCTCGCGTCCGGCATCGGGATCCGCGCCAGCCGGGGCGTTATCACGCTCCGCGGTGAGGTCGACGAGCTCTCGGACATCTCCCGCTTCGAGACCGCCGTTCGCGAAGTGGGCGACGTGGTCGACGTCGACAACCTCCTGCGCCTTCGCATGCGCGAGGCACAGCGCCCACGCGTGCTGTCCGCGTAGCCGGAGCGTCCCCCGATCGGCGACACTCCTGCGAGTGTCGCTGCCCTTCGAACCACCGCTTGAGCCCATGCTGGCTCGCGCCGCGCCCGAGATTCCGCGCGATGGCGCCTGGCTCTATGAGCCGAAATGGGACGGTTTCCGTGCCATCGTCTTTCGCGACGGCGAGCGCGTCCATATCGCGAGCCGCAACGCGCTGGCTCTCGAGCGGTACTTCCCGGAGCTGACCGAACCGCTCAAGGCGGCGCTCCCCGATCGCTGCATCGTCGACGGCGAGGTGGTGATCGCCACCGACCACGGCCTCGACTTCGATGCGCTGCAGCTGCGGATCCATCCCGCCGCCTCCCGCGTGCGCATGCTGTCGGAGCAGACCCCGGCATCGGTCGTCTTGTTCGACCTCCTCGCGCTCGGCGACGACGACCGCCGCGAGCGCCCGCTCACGGAGCGCCGCGAGCGCCTGCTCGGCGCGATTCGGAGCAGCCGATCCGTCGGCGTGACACCGCAGACCACGGACCCTGACGAGGCGACGGTCTGGTTCACGCGATACGAGGGAGCGGGTCTCGACGGGGTGGTCGCGAAAGATCCCACCGGTGCGTATCGTCCGGGACAGCGTCTCTGGACCAAGGTCAAGCACCTCCGGACCGTCGACTGCGTCGTCGGCGGGTATCGGCTCGCCAAAGATGGCAAGGGGATCGGCTCGCTGCTCCTCGGCCTCTACGGCGACGACGGCTCACTGCATCACGTCGGTCACACGTCATCCTTCGACGCGGCCGAACGGCGCGACATCCTCGCGCAGCTGCAGCCCATGGTCGGAGGCGAGAGCTTCGGTCACGGACGCACTCCGGGCGGTCCGAGCCGCTGGGCACGCGCCGCCGACACCGCCTGGACCTCGGTGAGCCCCGACCTCGTCTGCGAGGTCTCCTTCGATCATCTCCAGGGCGGACGGTTTCGCCACGCCTCGCGGTTTCTGCGCTGGCGTCCTGACAAGGCGCCGAATGACTGCACCTTTGACCAGCTGTCACCGCCGGAGGCCTTCGCGCTCGCGGACATCCTCGTGACCCGGGGCGACTGATCGTGGGCGCCACCGACTACAGCTCGTACCTGCGCATCGACGAGCTGCTCGACCTCCAGCACCCCCTCACCGAGGGTGCTCACGACGAGATGCTCTTCGTCGTCATCCACCAGGCGTATGAGCTCTGGTTCAAGGTCATCCTCCACGAGCTCGACCGCGCCGTCGTCGAGCTCGTCGCAGGCCGGCCGCAGGCCGCGATGGCCCCGCTGCATCGAACCACCCGCATCGACGAGCTCCTCATCGCGCAATTGCGTGTCCTCGAGACGCTGACGCCGGAGGGGTTCCTCGAGTTTCGCGATCCACTCACGCCTGCATCCGGACTGCAGTCGGGGCAGTTCCGCGCAATTGAGGTGCTCGGAGGGCTCGACGGCGCGATGCCCGCAGAGGCGGTGCCGCTCTCCGATCATGATCGGCAGGAACTGCGCCGTCGTGCCGGCGGCCCCAACCTGTACCAGGCGCTCTGCGCATGCCTTCGCGCGCACGGATTCGACGCTCCGGACGGCACCGCCGCGGACCTCCGTGAGCGCCGCATCGCCGCGCTGGCCTCGCTCTATCGCGATCACGCTTCGGCCGAGCGTGCGATCCTCCATCACGTGTGCGAATTGCTCCTCGATCACGACGAGGCGATCGCGCGCTGGCGCTTTCATCACGCGCAGATGGCAGCGCGAGAGATCGGGTCTCGGAAGGGCACTGGCGGCAGCCTCGGTGTCCCGTATCTCCGGAGCACGATCCCGCTCCGATTCTTCCCCGATCTGTGGGATGTGCGCAGCGCGCTGTGACCATCGAGCTTCCTGCCAATCTCGACCGTAACGCGTGTGTCGCGCTCGATGCCGCAGATCCCATCGCCGGTTTCCGCGATCGGTTTCTCGATGACGGTTCGACGATCTATCTCGACGGCAACTCGATGGGACGTCTGCCCAAAGCGGCGTTGTCGCGATTGCAGGAGATGGCCGAACACGAATGGGGAACGATCCTCGTGCGCGGCTGGACGGAGTCCGGCTGGATGGACTCGCCGTTACGCGTCGGCCACGCAATCGGCGAGTTGATCGGTGCGATGCCGGGAGAGGTGATCATCGCCGACAGCACGTCGGTGAGCCTCTTCAAGCTCATCACGGCAGTGCTGAGGGCCCGTCCCCACCGCCGGATCGTGCTCACCGAAGGGAGCAATTTCCCGACCGACCTCTACATCGCGCAGGGTGTTGTCGACCTGCTCGGATGCGAGCTCCGCGTTGTCGAGCGCGCGGAGTTGTTCGATGCGCTCGACGACGAGACGGCCTTGCTGTCCCTGACGCATGTCGACTTCCGCAACGGCGAGCGTCACGACATGGCGGCGCTGAGCGCGGCGGCGCACGCAGTCGGCGCCCTGGCGCTCTGGGATCTCTCACACTCCGTAGGCGCGGTCGAGATCCAACTCCAGCGCGACGGCGCCGACCTCGCGGTGGGCTGCGGCTACAAATACCTCAACGGAGGCCCGGGCGCTCCGGCATTCCTGCATGTGAGCACCGCGCTGCAGGGCGAGTTGCGCAATCCCATCCAGGGTTGGCTCGGACATGCCACGCCGTTCACGTTCCAGCCCGATTACCAGCCGGCGAGCGGCATCCGCGCATGGATGAGCGGATCACCCCCCGTGCTCGCGATCGGGGCTCTTGGGGCGGGCGTCGACCTCCATCTCGACGCGGGCCCAAGGCGAGTCGGCGAGAAGGCAGCGCTGCTGACCGAGGTGTTCATCCGCCTCGCCCGCGCCCGCCTCGAACCCATCGGCTTCGGGATCGCGACGCCAACGGACCCTGCGCAGCGCGGTGCGCAGGTCTCCTTGCGGCACCCCGATGGGCTCGCGATCGTCCGCGCGGTGGGGGATCGCGGTGTCATCGGCGACTTCCGCCCGCCAGACCTCTGCCGCTTCGGGCTCGCACCGCTCTACACGCGTTTCGTCGACCTCTGGGAGTCGGTCGAACGCATCGCGGACGTCGTCGAGAGCGGCATCTTCCACCTGCCTCGATATCAGCAGGAAGTGCCGATTCCCTGAGTCAGCCTCGCGTCACTGCGCCTGCGGACGCGAGTACACGGAGAAGGGTTTGAGCAGCACCGTATGGATGCTGTCGCAGTCCCCGGTCGTTGGGGAGCAGTGCCGGCCAAAGCTGATCTTCATGTACGTCACGCCGGCATGCACCGCACTGAAGGTCCACGCGTCAGTGCCCGGAAGTCCGCAGATCGAGACGTGACACGGCGGGTTCGGTACGGCGATGAGAATGCCCGGGACCTCCGACATCACCATCTGCCCGGGGCCTGTCTGCAGGACGATCTCGACGAGCGCTCCGACCGCGACCCTGACCTGATTGGTGGTTCCCGGTTCGATGATGATCGTGCCGCCGTCGTGGGTCGTGATGTCGATCGGCGCGAGCGCCGGGGTCGGCGCCGGTGGCTCCGGCGGCGGTGCGGGATGGGTTGCGTAGAGCACGACCGTCGCCAGCGTGCCGAGCATCACCGGGACCGCAACGATGGCCGCGATCATCCAGCGCCGCAGCGCGGAACGCTGAGGCTCGGCGCTCAGCGCCTCGTCGTCTGCTCTCTCGGGGTGCGCCATGCCGACCAGAACGACCACGCGAAGATGAGCACCACCATCCCGACAATCACCCAGAGCGCGTAATTGCTGACGGTTTGCGCAACGGTCACGGCAGGCTGACCGATCATCCAGCCCAGGCCGACGATCAGCCCGATATAGATGAGCGTGCCGATGAGGTCCGCAATGATGAAGAGCAGAAACGGCATTCCCGCCTCACCGGCTGCCATGTAGAAGAGCGGTGAGGGCACGGGAAGGATCGGGGCGAGCACCACCGTCCACACCCCGTATTTCTGGAAGAAACGCTCGCCGCGCGCGGCGCGCCGCCGCCAGCGCGGATCAGTCGCGCTGAGGTAGTTGATGAGGCCGCGCCCATAGCGCTTCCCGGCCCAGAAGAAGAAAGGGTCGGTCATCATCGAGATGGGGATCGGGGCGATCAACGCGAGCAGCAGCGGCACCTTGCCCACCCGGGCAAAGGCGCCGGCAGTCACCATCGAGGCGATCGTGCCCCGCAGTGCGCTCAGCAGCAGCGGGTTCCTGCCGAGCAGCAGCGGGGTCAGCGGAATCCCCGCGTAGTAATAGATCGAGTTGAGGATGATCGGGCCGACACACAGGACGTCCTTGACTCCGATCGTGGGTCGCGGCCTCTCCGGCTCCGCGGCGGCGTCGACGATCAGGGTCTCACTGTCCACCCGCCCATTGTCGCCCCTCTCCTGAGCGGACGCGGTCAGGCGACCTCGGAGACGGGTGTCTCGAAGGTTGCGGCCGGCTCCGCTTTCGCACGCGACTGTCCGACCAGGAGCAGTGCGACGGCGCCGACGATCAACGCGGCCGCAACGAGCGTCATCGGCGTCACGGCCTCGCCGAGCACGATCGCGCCGAGCGCCACCGCGACGACCGGGTTCACGAATGCGTACGTCGAAGCCGCTGTTGCGGACACGTTGTGCAGGAGCCAGATGTACGCGACGTAGCCGACGAGCGCGCCGACCAGAATGAGATAGACGAACGCCGCGATGGACGCGAAGGAGATGGTGGAGAAGTGGACGTGACCCAGCTCACCGTTGGCGATCCCGGCAAGGATGAGCAGCACGCCGCCGGCGACCATCTCCATCGCGATTGCAGTCAACGGTTGCTTCGGCGCCGGAGCGTTGCGCGCGTAGAGCGATCCGATGGCCCACAACAGCGGTGAGAGCAGGAGCACGAGGGTCTGCCAGTGACCGGCGCCTGCGCCGCCGGGACGGACGAGCAGGATGATCCCGACGAGCCCGAGTGCAATCCCGGCGGCCGCCGTCCAGTTCATCCAACGACCGCCGAAAAGCGGCGCGAACAGCGCCATCCAGAGTGGAACGGTCGCGACGATGAGCGCCACGAATCCCGACGGCAGGTACTGCTCTCCCCAGGACACGCCGCCATTGCCGAAGAGCAGCAGGCAACCTCCGACGATCAGGGCTGAACGCCAATGCACCCGAGTGAGGCGCTCCTTCGGCTGTCCGGGGCGCCGGGCGAAGGCGTACAGGAGGAGGCCCGCGAAGATGAATCGCACTCCCGACATGAGGAACGCGGGCAGCGTCTCGATCGCGATGTGGATCGCGAGATACGTCGACCCCCAGACCACGTAGACGAGCGCGAACGCCACGATGATCTGCGTTCGAGAGGCTCGGGGGGACGAGATCTGGAGAGTGGACACGCTCGAAGTCATTTGTTATGGTACAAAGCAGTGAACGTACCGATACGTTATCACATCACCGGTCGACGAGCCTCCGAAATCGCGGAGAGCATCGAGCGCGGCATCCGCGAAGGCGATCTCACCGCCGGTACCCGCTTGCCGACTGTCCGCTCGCTTGCGTCGCATCGCGGCATCAGCACTGCCACGGTGGCTTCCGCGTACCGGGAGCTGCGCCGACGCGGCCTCGTCGCAGGCGCGGGCCGGCTCGGGACGAGCATCGCGCCGCGCGTCCCGCCGTCCCCTCGCGGCCGGCCGATCGTCCCGCACGGCGTTCGCGACCTCCTCTCGGGCAACCCGGATCCGGCGTTGCTCCCCGACCTGGGACCGGCGCTCGCCGCACTGCCACATGAACCAGTCCTCTATGGCACTCCCGGCTCCGATGCCGAGCTGCTCGCGCTCGCCGGCGCCCGGCTGGAGGCCGATGGCGTCTCGAGTGAGCACATGACCGTCGTGGGCGGGGCGCTCGACGGCGTGCAACTTGCTCTGACGGCGCACCTCAGACCCGGTGATCGCATCGCCGTCGAGGACCCGTGCTACCCGGGCATCATCGACCTCGCGTCCGCGCTGGGCCTGGCCGTCCTCCCGATGGCCATCGACGATCGCGGTCCTACCCCCGAGGCGCTCGCGCGTGCGCTGCGCTCGGGAGCCGCTGCCTGCGCGCTGACCCCTCGCGCGCAGAACCCGTTCGGATCGGCTGTCGACGCTGAGCGCGCGCAGGAGTTGCGCGCGGTCCTCGACGGACATCCCGGTGTTCTCGTCATTGAAGATGACCATGCTTTCGACATCACAGAACGACCGTGCAACACGCTTTGTGAGCCGGGACGCGCACGGTGGGTGCACCTCCGTTCGGTGTCGAAGTCGCTCGGACCCGACCTGCGCCTTGCCATCCTCGCCGGGGATGCGACCACGGTCGCGCGTGTCGAGGGTCGCCGGCTGCTTGCGGCCGGATGGGTGTCACATCTGCTGCAGCATCTCGTCGTCGCCCTGTGGAACGACCCGGAGGAGGCAGCGCGCGCCGACGTCGTCGCCGAGACGTACACACGCCGTCGCGAAGCACTCCGTGCGGCGCTGCGCGACCGCGGCATCGACTCGCACGGCCGCTCCGGTCTCAACGTCTGGATTCCCGTCGCACACGAGGATGCGACCGTCGCCGCACTCCAGGAATATGGTTGGGGCGTGCTCGCCGGTGATCGCTTCCGCATCGCCAGCGGACGCGGGATCCGGGTGACCACCGCACGCCTCGAGCCGGAGGACGCCGTCCGGTTTGCCGCCGATCTGGAGGCGGCGCTCGACGCCACAGCCCTCGCGGCTCAGTTGAGCGGCGAGGAGCCGATGTACAAGAACCGGCAGCGCGCGCTCTCGTTCGGTGGCGTCGCGGAGCAGTACGACCGCGCACGCCCGTCGTATCCGCCCGCGCTCATTGACCGGCTGATGGAGTGGTCACCGCGTCAGGTGCTCGACGTCGGCTGCGGCACGGGCAGGGCGTCGCGATTGATGATCGCGCGCGGGTGCGACGTGCTCGGCGTCGAGCCGGACCCGTCCATGGCTGCTGTCGCGCGGAGTCACGGCGTCACCGTTGAAGCCGGCACGTTCGAGGAATGGGATGCGAAGCAGCGGATGTTCGACCTCGTGATGTCCGGTCAAGCGTGGCACTGGGTGCAGCCCGAGGCCGGCACCGCCAAGGCAGCATCGGTGCTCCGCCCCGGCGGTCACATCGCCCTCTTCTGGAATCGCGGTCGCCACGATCCCGAGACGGGCGCTGCACTCGAGGCGGTGTACGCCCGGCTCGCGCCGTCGATCGTGCAGCCACCGCTCACCGACCTCCGGCCGCAGGTAGATGTCCATGACGAGCGCGATGCGCTCGAAAACAGTGACCAGTTCTCCGGCGTGAAGACCGAGGACTTCGCGTGGGAAGCGGTGTACGACCGCGCTGCCTGGCTCGACGTCATCGCCACGCACAGCGATCACGTGACACTGCCCGACGCGGAGCGGGCCGCGCTGCTTGACGCCGTCGGCGATGTCATCGATCGGCGCGGTGGCAGCATCGCGTACTCCTACTCGACATTGCTGCTCCTGGCCACACGGGGTCGGTGACACTCGCCGTACCATCGACGCGATGGCCGCTGCGGAAGCCGTGTCCCTGCTCGCGACCCCGCAATGGGCGTCATGATCAGCCGTCCATGAGCAACGTGGCTGACGAGGCGCGGGCACTCGGCAAGCGCATGCTTTCGCGGCGGTACGACGATCCGCCGCACACGATCATGAGCATTGACGCCGCTATTGAGGAGCTGGCCGCACTGCAGCGAGTGGCGGCCGACTCCGAGGATACGGAGGCGTTGCAGGAAGTGCTCGATGAGTTCACTGTGGTTCGCGACCGCCTCGCGTCATGAACCCGCACCATCATCGAGACGATCAGGACTGACGGCAACGTAGCCGTCGCACCGGATGACCGGGAGCGGCGGGTACCGGACAAATCGCGGGTCTGTGTCGGCGAGACCGCAGCGGAGAAAGCTGGACCGCGCGCCGGGCACGAGGCGAGCGTGTCTGCAGCTGCCACAGAGTCCCGGACGTGCCGGCGGAGTCACGGACACGGAGACATCGTGCACGTCTTCGCTGTGCAAGCGCTTACCATGCGCGAACCATGCCCGCAAAGACCGTCAACGAGCACATCGACAAAGCCATTCGCAAAATCGACAAATCGAAGAACATCGACCACTGGGACCGCAACCTCGGTCGCTACGACGCCGAGGAGTTGATGGCCGAGGTACTCGGCCGGAAGCTCACCCCGAAAGTGTTCGACACCGTGCTCGATGCAAAGGCGAAAGAGCGATATACGGCGATGGTGGATCGACGCGTCAACGGCGAGCCGATCCCCCGCATCATGGGTCACTACCGGTTCCGCGGGCTCGACATGCTCGTCAAGGAAGGCGTCTTTGTGCCGCGCGCGTCGAGCGAGTTTCTCGCGGAGGAGGCGGTCAAGGCGATGCGCTGGCGCAGAGGCCGAAAGGTCGCCGTTGATGTCGCGACCGGGGCCGGACCCGTTGCGCTCGCCATCGCGAGCGAGGTGCGCGGCGCGGAAGTCTGGGGTATCGACATCTCCGCAGCGGCGACGGCGCTCGGCCGTGCGAACGCGCGCCGCCTCGGCCTCGCGAACGCGCACTTCCGCAGCGGCGACATGCTCGCTGCACTGCCGCGGACGCTGCGCGGCGAGATCGACCTCTTCACGATTCACCCTCCCTACGTCCTGCACACAGAGCTGAACACGTTGCCCCGTGAGATCCGGGAGTTCGAACCGCTCCAGTCGCTGACCGACAATTCCGATGACGGGCTCGGTCTGGTTCGGCGGCTGGCGGCTGACGCGCACGCGTGGCTCAAACCCGGTGGCGTGCTGCTCGTCGAGGTCGGTACGTATCTGTCGCGGCGCACGCAATCGGTGCTGCGCGCGGCCCAACTCGTCGATGTCCGTTGGGCGAAGGACTTGCTCGGCGTGACGCGAGTCGTGTCGGGACGCACTCCTCGGTAGACCGTGAGCGCGTGCGCTTGGCCGCTACGTTCGGGTGGCGCGACGTCCGTAGGTGATGTGGCACATGGGCACGCGATGTTTGATCGTGCGCCCTCCGCCGCGCCCGGGGATCTGGTGCGTGACGTACGGCTCGCCCACACTCTCGGATGTCACCCAGTAGCCGAGCGCTTGCAGGCGCTGTGAGTCGCGAACGTAGTCACTGGCACGCCAGTACTGACGCTCAACAGTGTCGGGAGCGGGTCGCTCGCTCGCGAGCTTGCGCGCCGCTCGAGCGAGAGCCCGCTCGCGGAACGGCGCCGCCAGGTCGAGCGTGTCGCCGGCGCGGTACACCGTGGTCACGAGACCCAGGGCAGCCAATGCAACCAGCAGGACGAGGAGGCTCGTGAGCGTCATCGCATGCCGAGTCTACCGTCGCCCGTCCAGTTGCCGCGATCGCCTAGTGGTGGAAGCGGGCGCGATGCGGGTGGTCCACCGCAGGCTGATGGTGCTTGAGAATCGCAACCTCTCGTTTGAGGTCCTCGATGAGGAGATCCGAGAGGTCACGTGAGAATCCGTTGCGCACCACCACGCGAAGCACTGAGATGCTCTCGAGGTTCGCGCACAGCGAGTAGGCCGGAACCTGCCAGCCGCGTTTGCGCAGCGCGTCGGAGACGTCGTACACGCTGTATCCCGCGTCGGGGTCGACGGTGAACGCGAACACGGGAAGCTCGCTGCCGTCGGTCAGCAGCCGGAATGGGGCAATCCTGGCGATGCGCGCAGCGAGGCTCATCGCGGTGTCCTGGCAGGACTGCTGCACGCGCCGGTATCCCTCGAAACCGAGACGGATCAACTGGTAGTACTGGGCGATGACGTTGGATCCCGACCGTGAGAAGTTGAGCGCGAAGGTCGGCATGCTCCCGCCGAGGTAGTTCACCTCGAAGATGAGCTCGGCGGGCAGCGACTCCTGATCCCGCCAGACCACCCAGCCGACTCCCGGATACACGAGGCCGTACTTGTGTCCCGACGTGTTGATCGACACGACGCGGTCGATGCGGAAGTCCCAGCGCAGGTCGGGCTGAATGAACGGGGCGATGAAACCGCCGGACGCAGCATCGACATGCAACGGGATATCGGGTCCGCCGCCGTCCTGCAACGCCTGCAACGCGTCGGCGATCGCGGCTACGGGCTCGTAGCTGCCGTCCTGCGTCGAGCCGAGCACAGCGACGACTCCGATGGTGTTCTCGTCGCAGAGGGGCACGGCCGTCTCTGCGGTGAGATGACGGCGCTCGCCTTCCATCATCGCGTAGCGCGGCTCGACGTCCCAGTACCTGCAGAACTTCTCCCAGCAGACCTGCACGTTGATGCCCATGACGAGGTTCGGCCGGTCGCTCGCGAGGCCTGCATTTTTCCGCCGTTGGCGCCAGCGCCACTTGAGCGCCAGCCCCGCGAGCATCGCCGCCTCGCTCGAACCTGTCGTCGAGCACCCGACACCCGCATGCACGCCGGGGGCGTGCCAGAGACCGGCGAGCATGTGGACGCAACGGCGCTCCAGCTCAGCCGTCTGCGGATACTCGTCCTTGTCGATGACGTTCTTGTCGACGGACTCGTCCATGAGGCGCTGCGCTTGCGGCTCCATCCATGTCGTGACGAACGTCGCCAGGTTGAGCCGGGCGTTGCCGTCGAGCATCAGCTCGTCGTGGACGATCTGGTAGGCGAGGTCCGGGGACAGCTCACCTTTGGGGAGGTGGAACTTCGGCACGGTCTCGCCCTGTCGGGCATAGAGCGGGTTGATGTCGATGGTCGCGTCAGCGTCGTCGTGCGCGCGATGGTGCAGCGCCATCGTCAGTCCCCCGTTATGTGCTGATGTCGGTCGAGTCCGGGGCAACGGCCTCGCTCAGCGATATTGCAGGACGGCCGGTCAGTTCTGTTGACGCATCGGCGACGCCGCGGAGCGCCGCAAGCTCGGCTTCGAGATGGTTGGTGCGATCCGTGGCCATCATCAGCTGATGACGGAGCCCGTCCATCTCGTGCTCGAGCGCGACGTTCGAGTCGATGACGCGGAGCAGTTCGTCGCGCAGCAATGACGCCTGGCGGATCGGGTCGGGATCGCTGGTGATGATGCCGACTCGCTCCACTTCGTGGTCCCGCCAGCGGGTCGCGAGCAGCGTCAGGGTGCCGTCCGGCGGGCGATACGAGCGCGCGCCGGCCTCGACCACCCTGCGGATGATCGCCGGGCCGCTCCCGGTGTTGAGTTGCTGACGCAGGTGGAGGGGATGGCGCGGCGGCGGGTCCGTGAGGCGCAACCGCGGCCAGTAGATGCGAACCGCGCCGTCGTAGACCGACAGCATGTGCAGCCGTTTCGTGAGTCGATGCGAGTCCTCGACGCGGGGCATGACGTAGACGTGCGCGAGTCCGCACAGCTCGCGAGCGGCAAGCTCCGGGTCGCCGGCGTCGGCCGGGTATCGTCCGTCCTGCTCTTTGACGGCGCTGAACAGCACCACGGGGAGACGCCGTCCCGGGTCCAGGAGGCATCCCTGCACGAGAGCGTCGATCTGTTCGCTGCCGATGACGACCTCCGTCGTCGAATGCACACGCTGCGTCCCTGCGGTGGCGCCGCGTGCAACGAGATCGTGGAGCAATTCGATAAGCGGAGGGTGCAGCGGCGACGGAGGGACTCGGTGATGAGTCATGTCCTGCTCGACTGAGATGCCAATCTCCACGGAGTCATCCGTGCGAACGATGTCGACTGTCGTCAGCCACAGCGTCGATGGATCCCACGCGTCCGGACGGTGCACGGCGATGCGACACGACGATTGATTGCCCGAATCGCAGCGCATCGCGTTGACGCTGATGCCGGCTTCCTGCAGCTCACCTTCTGCAAACAAATCCGTTGCAGTCTTAAGACCTGTCGTTCCCCAGAGCCAGGTTCTTTGAGCTGCGGCTTCGAAAACCGCAACTCCGGGCACCCCCTTATGGTCGAGGGTGAGTCTCGCCCCAAGGGCGCGGAACATCACCGGTCATCCTACATCGTCATCCATCGCATGGCGGAGTGCGTTGATGACTCCGCGTGCATGACGTTGCTCCTGACGGAGGTTGCCGAAGGCAACGCGGATGGCATATGCGTCATGCAAACGGGTGTGACTCAGGAAATATCGTCCGCCGGTGTTGACGCGCTCCATGATTCGTTGATTCAACGTGTCGAGCGTTCCGGGATCATCGAGTCCGCGAGGATGCGCACGCAGGCAGACCACGCTGAGCGGTGCCGGTGCGAGCAGCTCGAAGTCGGGTTCGTCTGTTGCCCACTGCGCAACCATCGACGCCATCGCGCAGTGCTCGCGAATGCGCGCGGCGAGTTCGTCGGTCCCGAAATGACGGATCACCATCCAGAGCTTGAGCGCGCGCATGCGCCGGCCGAGCGAGGTGCCGTAGTCCATCAGGTTGGGTGCATCGTCGTCGGAGCCCTGGTTGCTCACGAGGTATTCCGGCACGATCGAGAATGCGCCGCGCAGCATCTCCGGCCGCCGCGTCCAGAGCACGCTGCAGTCGATCGGCGTGAAGAGCCACTTGTGCGGGTTCATCACGATGGAGTCAGCGCGCTCGGCGCCGTCGAGCACCCAGCGCAGCTCCGGCGCGACGGCCGCGGCCCCGCCATATGCCGCATCGACGTGCAGCCAGAGTCCGTAGTGCTCGCTGATGCCGGCAATGGCCGCGATGGGATCGACGCTCGTCGTCGACGTCGTCCCGGCGGTCGCCACAACCGCGAAAGGCCGCAAGCCGGCGGCAATGTCCTCGTGGATCGCGAGCCGCAACGCGACCGGATCCATGCGAAAGCGATCGTCGACCGGGATGCGGCGGAGGCCGTCGCGTCCGGTCCCGAGCACGATGCCTGCCTTCTCGACCGATGAATGTGCTTCGGCCGAGGCGTAGTACCGCAACCGCGGGAGCTCCGGCCTGCCCGACATCCCGAGCTCGCGGATGCGGAGATCGCTCTGCGCCTCGCGGGCGGCGGCAAGCGCGTACAGCGTGCTCGAGGACGCGGTGTCGTTGATGACGCCGAAGAGCGGCTCGGGCAGGCCGACCATCTGGCGCAACCAGTCCAGGGCGACCTGCTCCAGCTCGGTCGCCGCAGGCGCCGTTCGCCACAACATGGCGTTGACGTTCAGCGCCGCCGCCAGCGTCTCGCCGAGGATTCCCGGCCCCGAGCCGCTCGACGCGAAGTAGGCCATGAACCCCGGCGACTGCCAGTGAGTTGTGGCGGGGAGCAACAGGTCGTCGAGATCGCGAAGGACGGCGTCCAGCGATTCACCCGATGACGGCGGGTGAGGTGGCAATGCCGCGCGCACCGTCCCTGGCTCCGTCGGGCTCAGGACCGGGAAGCGCTCAATATCGCGCAGATAGTCGGCCACCCAGTCCGCGACCCGGCGCGCATCCTGGCGGTAGGTTTCCGGATCCATGTCTCCCCAGCGGCGCGGCTCGACGCTCATGTCCGCAGGGATCGTGACGCGCGGGCGACCCGGCCCGCTCGGAGGGGTCTCCAGCACCCACAGCGCTAGACTGGAACCGTGACCGCTTCACTGACCGTTGCGGACGTGATGCACAAGCCCGCGGTGGTGGTGCCGAACAGCATCACCCTGGCGCAGGCGTCGGTAATCCTCGACGGAGCCAATGTGGGCGCCGCCGCCGTCCTCAACTCGCAGGGCCGGCTCATCGGCATGGTCAGCGAGCGTGACCTCCTTCGCTCGGTGGGCCACGGCGTGGACCCCGCGATCACGAAGGTCGACGAGGTGATGACGAAAGACCCGGTCACGGTCTCGGTCACTGACACGGTGGAGCACGGGCTCGACGTCTTCCGCGAGCGGCGCTTCCGCCATCTGCCGGTCATGGATGGGGACAAGGTGGCGGGCATCCTCTCGATCCGCCACGTGGTGCGCGTCGCGCATATAGAGGAGGTCCAGCCCGCAGGATCCGCGCTTCCCGGTCTCGCACCCCGCGGGCTCGAGGGCGTGGCTGTGGCCGAGACATCGGTGGGCGACGTGCGCGGCGAGGAGGGCTTCTTCCACTACCGGGGATACAACGCCGTCGAGTTGGCGCGCCGGTGCTCTTTCGAGCAGGTCTGGCATCTGCTTGCGGAAGGTGAGCTTCCGGACGAAGCTCAGCTGAAGGAGTTCACCAAGCTTGCGGTCGCGGCTCGAAAGATTCCGGAGCAGGTTGCCGATCTCCTTCCCAGGATCGCCGCACTTCCGGGCTACACGCCGCTCATGGCGCTCCGGTCGGCAGTGTCCCTCGCCGGAGCAGCCCTCGAGCAGAAGCCGACTCTGGACATTCCCGCCGAGGAGGTCCGCAAAGAGTGCCTGAGGATGGTTGCCATGGTTCCGGTGCTGCTCATGCGGCTGCACCGCCACCATCTCGGCCTCGATCCTGTCGAACCCGACCCTGACCTTGGCTATGTCGGTTCCTACATCCAGATGCTCACCGGCGAGCGGCCGCACGATCGCGAGATCCGCGCCCTCGAGCAGTACCTGATCCTCACGATGGACCACGGCTTCAACTCGTCGACCTTCACGGCGCGGGTGATCACCTCCACCGGATCGGACGTGGGATCCGCGCTCACCGGTGCCATCGGCGCGCTGGCCGGTCCGCTCCACGGCGGCGCGCCGTCGCGGGCTCTGGCAATGCTCGACGCCATCGGCACGCCGGACAAGGCCGAGGAGTATCTGCGTCATGAGATCTCGTCGGGCGAGCGCCTCATGGGCTTCGGTCACCGGGTCTACAAAACGGACGACCCTCGTTCCACCCTCCTCCGCGAGGTGGCGACCGAGCTCGGCGGCCCACAGGCCGAGTTCGCCGTACAGGTCGAGCAGACCGCCCTTCGCGTGCTGAACGAGCTCAAGCCGGGACGGCGCCTCTATACGAACGTCGAGTTCTACGCCGGCGTCGTCATGAACAGCGTCGGCATCCCCCCCGACATGTTCACACCGACATTCGCGTCGAGCCGGACCGTGGGCTGGACAGCGGCAATCGCCGAGCAGGCCGCCAACAACCGTCTCATTCGCCCTTCCGCGCTGTACGTCGGCCCGCAGCCGCCGCGCCCGCTCCCCGAGGGCTATGGAGCGGCGCTGAAGAGCGCCGAACTGGCCCGCTGATCCTCCGGTAACGCCGGGGTAACAAACGCCATTTCGTTGCCTGGCAACGGTACAAGCTCGTCACCCAACCACAACGTGCGCGGCCGGTGTGTCACCGATGCTGGCTCACATGATCCCGGCATTCATCCCCGCGTTGGTAGCCTCGTTGCAAGCGATGCTCGCCCCTGGCAAGCGACGCGATGACGAAAGAGGACAAGGGCTCGTCGAGTACGGCCTGATCATCGTCCTCATCGCCATCGTCGTCATCGTTGTCGTCGGCGTCGTCGGACATCAGGCCAACAACGTCTTCTCAAACGTCAGCAACGGCCTGAGCTCGTAGCGCGGTCGCGAGCCGTGCACGTGTGCACGAATCGCGAATCGCTCTCGGTAGTTGGGGCCGGTGCTTCACGTATGGTTGCGCGCAGTGGGCTCTGACGTCGATCTGAGCGAACCCGCAGCACCGCCATCGCCGGCACTCTGCGGCGTGGTGCTCTGCGGTGGACGCAGCGTTCGCATGGGCATCGACAAAGCAACGCTCGACGTCGGCGGCACCACGCTGCTGGCGCGCGCGATTGCTCGCCTGACTGAGGTGTGTGATCCGGTGCTCATCGCATCCGGGAGGCTGCGCCTCGACATCGACCCACGCCTGCTGATCCACGACGCGATGCCGGACGCAGGTCCGCTCAGCGGCATCGTCGCCGCGCTGCATCGCTCCCCGCATGCGTTGCTCGCGGTCGTGGCGGTCGACATGCCGTGGCTCGATCCCGCTTTGATCGCGTTCCTTGCGGCCCGGATCGGCGACCACGACGTCGCCCTGTGCGAGACGCAACGCGGGCCGGAGCCTTTGCACGCGGTCTACGGGCGGTCGGCGCTGCCCACAGCCGAGGCGGCGCTGCGGAGTCCAGACCGGTCGGTGCGCGGCATGATCTCGCGGTTGCGAGCTGTGCTTGTGCCTGAGGCGGAGTGGCGTTCGGCAGGGTTCTCGGATCGGTTCGCGAGCAACGTCAACACCCCCGCCGACCTTGCGGAGATCAGTCCGGAGACTCTCCCACGAGCGACGTGACGATTTCGGCCGCTCGGGCCAGCGCATCCGTTTCGGACATTCCCGCGGTGATGCGCAACTCCACGAACCGCCCGATGAGGTAGGAGGCGAGCGGGGCGTTCTGGCGCTCGGTCGAGTGGGCGACGTTGCGCGCGATGCGGAGCAGGAGCGCACGCTCACGAGGATCGAGCGGCCGCAGTTCCGAGGACGACGAGCCGGGAGTCGTCAGTGCGGACGCCAGTTGCGTGAGCAGATCGGAGTCCGGAGTGACGGCGTCCATGTTGCTAGAGTGATCTTGCCCTATGGCTGGCACACACCGGCATCCACACCTCCTCGAGCACGCATGACCTCGCGCCACAGGCGCGTGATGCAGGTCGCGGCCGGCGGCGCGGTGACGTGGCGCAGCGACGATGTCAGCACCGAGGAGCCGCTCGAGATTCGCGTCGGCACGGTGTCGCTGTCGGTGACCATGCGCACCCCGGGTGACGATTTCGACCTCGTCGCAGGGTTCCTCGTCACCGAGGGAATCGTGAGCGCTGCCAACGAGATCGATGCGATGCGGATGTGCCCCGAGGCCGCGGCCGAGACGGGCGAGCTGAACGTCGTCGAGGTGATGCTCTCCCCGAGTGCAGCATCGAAGCCGATCACCCCACGCGCGTTCTTCATGACCTCGTCGTGTGGCATGTGCGGCAAGGCGAGCATCGAGGCGGTGCGGACCAGGACATTGTGGGAGGTTCGCGATGACCCGCTACGTGTCTCGCCGGCATTGCTCTTGAGCCTGCCGGAGAAACAGCGCTCGGCGCAGCGTCAGTTCTCGCGTACAGGTGGGCTGCACGCAGCAGCTCTGTTCGAACTCGGACGGCACCCTGCTCTGCCTGCGCGAGGACGTCGGCCGCCATAACGCGTTCGACAAGGTGATCGGATGGGCCGCGACGCAGGGACTCCTGCCGCTGCGGTCGCACATGATCCTCGCGTCCGGGCGCGCGAGCTTCGAGCTCACCCAGAAAGCGCTGATGGCAGGCATCCCGCTGCTCGCCGCGATCTCAGCGCCGTCGAGCCTCGCCGTCGAGCTTGCCGCTGAGTCCGGGATGACACTGATCGGGTTTCTCCGCGGCGAGCAGATGAACGTGTACGCGGGTCACGAAAGGATCGAAGCGGTATGAGCGTTGATCCCGAAGCGCGGAGCTGGCGTGGTGCGGAGATCACGGTGAGCGACAGCCGCCGCGGCGTCGACAGCGACGATCGCAGCGGCGACGTGATCGTGGCACGGTTCGCGCTGCTGCCCGCGGATGTCGTCGTGCGCAAGAGCGTCGCGGACGACGTCGAGGAGATTCGTGCCGCTGTTCGCGATTGCGCCGGCCAGACCGACGTCATCATCCTCACCGGCGGCACAGGCCTCGGGCCGCGCGACGTCACCCCGCAGGCGCTCCTGCCGATGCTCGACTACGAAGTGCCGGGCATGGCCGAGGTGATGCGCCACCAGGGGCTGCAGTCAACGCCGCACGCGATGCTGTCGCGCCAGGTTGTCGGAGTCATCAATGGGTGCCTGGTACTCTCGCTACCCGGGAGCCCGCGAGCTGTGGCCGAGTGTCTTGACGCGGTCTGGCCGGCGCTGCCGCATGCACTCCAACTGCTCGCCGGCGACACGCGGCACACCGATAGAGGGAGCCCTGCTCCTGTCACCAAATCTGACGGGACTGAGGGTTCGTAGCGAGCAGGGATGGGGCCAGCGTTGTCAGTGCTGAGCTCGTCAATGTGTCGTTGAGAGGGCTGCCTTGATCATGAACGCCGTCGCCAATGCGAATCCGATGCTCAACAGCGTGCCGATCAGGAAGTACTCCGCAAACTTCCGTCCAACGTGGGGTTTGCTGAATTCGGGAAAGCGCGCCACCGATTTGACCGCGACGACGAGCGCAGCTGCCTCGGGATGTCCAAGCAGGACACCGCAATAGGCAAAGGCCCGCTCCAGCATCCCGATGATGCGGCCGCCAGCGGGCGCGCCGCTGGTACTTTCGGCGTCCTCCGATGAACTCGGAAGGCCCTTGATGAGCCGCAGAATCTGCTCCACGAATGCCGATCCACCGAAGACACAGAAGATGAACCCACTCACCACGAGCAGGATCTGGAGGCGGTACGGGCCAAAGAACTGCTGATTTGCTGCCTCAGCGATTCCGGGGCGAAGCAGAAATGGGCCGCCGATCGCGAGTGCGGCGAACACCACGACGCGTGTTCTCCCGCTGAAGAGCACAACGCCGGCTGTCGCCAACGCCAGGAGCAGCCACGACTGCCAGGGACGCGGTGCGAACTGATGCTCCAGTCCGATTCCGACGATAAGGACGCAGGTGAGCGCTCGCGCTATGGCGCGTCTGTTCAAGCTCGGAGAGAGCGCCGTCAGTGCGGGAACAGTCGCCACACAGAGGACGTACGCCAGCGCATCGAGCAAACTCAACGGAGCAACTCCCCGGCGAGGTATTCGACCAATCGCCTGCCGGCCTGTTCTTCGTTCCAGTGTGCAGCCAGCAACTGCTTCGAGACGGCTTGTTTGGTCACGGCCAGGCGCTCAGCGATCTGCACGATATTCAGACCCGAGGATCGCAGCCGCGCAGCCTCACTTTGTTTGGTGCTTGACCGCGAGAAAAGGACGCTCATGAGGCCGAGCGCGGCCTCGAGGTACACCGGATCCCGGTGAAGCGCAGCGACTCGGACAGGATGTATCCGGCCTGTGGCCGGGCGCTCCTTCGCATCGTCGATTGCCCTTCGCGCCAACACAAAGGCGGTTCCGTGGCTGCTCCGGACGCTCTCGGGCAGCGGCTCATCGACATCGCCGATGCCAATCCCGACCCACCAGTCGGCGGACTGAAGTCCCCGAAGGGCTAGTTCCGCGACAGTCGCGGGGTCTTGGGTGAGACCTTCCATCTCATCTCCGGCAGTTCGCTCGAAGGGGAGTACGAAACGCAGCGTTTGGTCGTTGTTGAGTTGCTCCTGCCGCTGCGCCACAAGATCCTGGTTGCGGCGACTCCCTCGCTGATCCAGGAGTATTGCGGCGAACATGAGTAGGGAGTCTAGATCAGAAAGACCGATTGGTCAACCCTTTCAAGTTGACTACCGCATGGTCAACCTATATTCCTTGACTAGTGGCAAGTCAATCTTCCGAGGTTGACCTCGGCCGCCCCCGCACGCCCAGAGCTACGGGGTCGCCGGGCGATCGAGCGTCCCGCTGCGGCCGCCCTCCTTGTGCAGGAGCGTGATGTCGGTGAGCGACGCCCAGTGGTCGACCGCCTTGATCATGTCGATGACGGTGAGTCCGGCAATCGCGACTGCCGTGAGTGCCTCCATCTCGACGCCGGTTGCCCCTTCGACACGGGCAGTGGCCTCGATGGCGACCCCGGGGGTCTCAGTCTCGTCGAGGCGGAGATCGACGTCGATGTGACGCAGCGCAAGCGGGTGACAGAGCGGGATGAGATCCGACGTGCGCTTGGCGCCCATGATCCCGGCCAGCCGAGCGGTGTCGAGCACGCTGCCTTTGGCGATGCTGTCATCAGCGATGCGCTGCACCGCCTCCGCACTGCAGTTGACGCGACCACGCGCCGTCGCGCTGCGCGGGCTCACCGCTTTGTCGCTGATGTCAACCATGTTCGCGCGACCTTTTTCGTCGATATGGGTCAGACGGCGTTCTGTCATGTCTGCACGTTGTCGTGCGTGTGGTGACGTGCGTCGACCCAACGGGCGCCATCAGCCCGGTGCTCGCGTTTCCAGACGGGAACCGTTGTCTTGATCATCTCCATGGCCTCCTGGCAGACCGGGAATGCCGTGTCACGATGCGGTGCAGCGACGACGACGAGAACGCTCGCCTCGCCGACGAGGAGCGATCCGGTTCTATGGACGATGGTGATCGTGCTGACACCACCGCGCGCGTGCAACGTCTCACCGATGTGCCGCATCTCCAGTTCGGCCATCTCGGCATACGCTTCGTAGTCCATGCGCTCGACGCCGACGCCATCGCTGTTGTCACGCACGCGCCCGACGAACGTCGCAACGGCCCCGTCGCGGGACGATCCTGCGCTGGCAATCACCGATCCCACATCGATCGGCGCGTCCGTGACCCAGACGCGGACGGGCGAAGGATGCTCACTGCCGCCGGCCACCGGCGGGATGAAAGCGATGATGTCGCCGCTTTGCACAGCGGTGGTCCACTCACAGTAGTTGAGGTTGCGCGCTGCGCGCACAGACGCCGCGTCGACGCCCGCGGCGGGATGGCGTCGCACGACCTCATCCCACACCTCTTGCACTGTCGCACCGTCAACCTGGATCTCACCGGTACCGACTCGCTCGCGCAGCGGACCGAACACCAGCACGGTGACGTCAGCCACGGCTCAGCCGCCGATGTATGACATCTCGATCCGCTCGCCGTCAATGACGCCGAGACCGCGCAATTCTGAATACCGATCGTCGCGTCGCGCCCAGCGAGCGGCGATGACACGTCGCAACTCGTCGTCGCTCGCTCCCGATCGCAGCGGTTCACGCAGGTCGATGCCTGTCGTGGCGAAGAGACAGGTGTAGAGCTTCCCATCCACCCCGAGACGTGCGCGCGTGCAATCGCCGCAGAACGGACGGCTCACCGACGTGATCACGCCGAGCTCGCCGCCACCGTCTGCGAAACGATACCGCCGTGCCACCGCAGTGGGATCAGGTTTGTCCTCAATCAGCGGGTGGACCTTCGAGACGCGTTCGAGGATCTCCTCCCCGCTGACGACGTCGGTCATACGCCATCCGTTGGTGGCGCCGACGTCCATGTACTCGATGCAGCGCAGGCTGAGCCCCTCGCGTCGAGCGAAGTCGACGAGATCGAGCAGACCGGCCTCGTTCATTCCACGTTGCACAACGCAGTTCAGCTTGATCGGCGCAAGGCCGGCCTCGCGCGCTGCGGCGATGCCATCGAGGACTTCGGCGACCTCGATGCGCGAGTCGCTCATTGCAGCGAAGACGGCAGGATCGAGGGAGTCGAGGCTGACGGTGACACGGTGCAAACCGGCCTCGCGCAGGCGCGCGGCCCAACGTCGCAACAGCGCGCCGTTGGTGGTCAGCGCGATGTCCTGCATGCCGATCGATGCGATCCCCGCGACGATGTCGGCGAGGTCGGTGCGCAGCAGCGGCTCGCCGCCGGTCAGTCGAATCTTGGTGACTCCAACGGACTGGAACACGGTTGCGAGTCGCACGATTTCCTGTGCGTCGAGCGCCTCGGCCCGCGGCAGAAAACGGTGTCCCGGACCGAAGCGCGACTTCGGCATGCAGTAGGGACAGCGGAAGTTGCACTTGTCGGTGACAGAGATGCGCAGGTCGCGGAGCGCGCGCCCAAGAAGATCTGGTCCGACGGCAACGCTCGAAGGAACGGAAACCGCAGTCATCGCAGGAGGATTGCCTCGACCACCGTGCCCGCGGGGACGACCGCGAGACCTGCCGGGAGCACGACGAGGCAATCCGCGCGGGTGAGTGAGTGCAGCATCGACGAACCCTGGTCTCCGGAACTGGCCGCAGACGGCAGCTCGCCCGGGGTCTCGCGCAGCACTGCGCGCGCGTAGGTCTCCAATGCTTCGGGCTTCGTCATGTCCTCGCCCAGCCGCACCTGCATCCGTCGCCGATGCAACTGACGCGCTCCCTGCATCTTCTTGATCACCGGACGAGCGAACAACTCGAAGGTGACCGAGCTGCTGACCGGGTTTCCGGGCAGCCCGATGAACACCGTGTCGCCGATCCGTCCGGTCAGCACAGGCTTGCCCGGGCGCATCGCGACGCGCCAGGTCGAGATCGTTCCCATCTCTGAGACGACCTCGCGCACCCAGTCGTGGTCACCGACGCTGACTCCCGCGGAGCTGACGATGAGATCGGCACCGGCTGCTGACCGCAGCACGGCCCTCAGGGACTCCTTTGAGTCACCTCCGATTCCAAGCAGCGCGGGCAACCCACCGGCCTCGCGCACCGCCGCGGCGAGCATCGGCGAGTTCGAGTCCACAAGCTGCGCCGGGCCGACTGATGTTCCGGCCGGTACCAGCTCGTCGCCGGTTGCCAGGATGGCTACGCGAGGGCGCCCGCCGACCATGAGGTGAGCGTTGCCGAGTGCTGCGGCGACGGCGATGTCTATGCTCGTGAGCTCCAGACCAGGGTGCAGCACGGCCGCGCCGGCGCCCATATCCGCACCACGGCGGCGAACGCTCGTGCCGATGGTCGTCGCGACCTCGATGAGCACGTCATCGCCGTCGCGCGATGTGTCCTCCTGGCGCACCACCGTATCTGCTCCGGCGGGCATCGGTGCCCCGGTCATGATGCGCATCGCTGTGCCAGCTGCAAGGGCAATCGGCATTGACCCAGCACGCGATTCGCCGATGACAGGAAGACGTGCCGGCGCGGTCGCACCTGCCGAGGCAATCTCGCTGGCGCGGACCGCATATCCGTCCATCGCTGAGTTGTCGAAACCCGGCATGTCCGATTGCGAGCTCACCGTCTGCGCGAGGATTCTCCCAAGTGCAGCATCGAGGTCGACCTGCTCGGATGGGAGCGAGCGGACACCGTCGAGCAATCGCGCCTGTGCTCCGGCGACTGACTCGAGATCGGGAGAAACGGCAGGCGCCAACGTCATGTTGTCCTCATCCTCTACCCGCGGCGGGGTTCGCGACAACCATCATAGTGGCGGTGGACGGAGTGGTATTCGCAGCCTATTCCCGCCGTCCCTGACAGGCGTACTCTTTCTCTGTCCCACGGGTGGATATGGAGAGAATGTTGGCCTGAGGGCCCGGAGGGTCTTGGATGTTCCCTGCCGCGTTCGACTACATCGCGCCGGCGTCGCTTGACGAGGTGCTCAACCTCATGACCAAGCACGGCGATGATGCGAAGGTTCTGGCCGGCGGGCAGAGCCTGATCCCATTGCTGAAACTGCGATTTGCAACCCCGGTCATTCTCGTTGATATTGGCAACGTGGGTGGACTCGAGGGAATTAGCAGAGAAAACGGGCATGTGCGGATTGGCGCGCGAACGCGGCATCGCGATGTTGAGCGTGCGACCGAGCTGCGGGGCACGCTCGACGTGCTGCTTGACGCAGCCCCGCTCATCTCCGATCCCCTGATTCGCAACATGGGAACGGTGGGCGGCTCGATCTGTCACGCGGACCCTGCAGGCGACTGGGGTGCGGTCATGCTCGCTGTCGGCGCCGAGTTCGTCGTCAAATCGTCGAATGGCGAGCGCGTGCTCCCTGCCGCCGGATTCTTCGAAGGCCCCTTCACGACGGGCCTGCACGGAGACGAGGTGATGACCGAGATCCGAGTGCCCATCACCGCCGGACGGTCGGGGGGTACCTATCTCAAGCTCGAGCGCAAGATCGGCGACTTTGCGAGCGTCGCGACGGCGGTGCACGTCGTTCTCGGTGGCGATGGTCGCGTTGCCGCAGCAGGCATCGGTCTCTGCGCGGTGGGTTCACACAGCATCAAGGCCACCGCTGCCGAAGCCGCGCTGGTGGGTCAGGAACCGACGGATGCGGTCATCAGTGAGGTCGCCAGGCTCGCCGCGGAGGCAGCAGAACCGAAAGCAGACATACGGGGGAGCGCGGAGTACAAGCGCGACGTCGCGCGTGTCTTCGTTCAGCGCGGGCTGCGAACCGCCCTCAATCGCGCGCAGGGAGCGTCGGCATGAATATCAACTTTGAGATCAACGGTGCTGCGAAAAGTGTCGACGTCGAGCCGCGCACGCTGGTCGTCGACCTGATCCGCACCAAGCTCGGCATGACGGGCACGCACATCGGGTGTGACACGAGCAACTGCGGCGCGTGCACGGTGTTGCTCGACGGCCGTCCGGTCAAGTCGTGCACGGTGCTGGCGCCGATGCTCGAGGGCAAGAAGGTCACCACCGTCGAGGGCCTCAAGCAGGGCGGAAAGCTCCATGCCATCCAGGAGGGTTTCCATGCGGAGCACGGCCTGCAGTGCGGATTCTGCACACCGGGCATGATGCTCGTGGGCGCGGCACTCATCGAAGCCAACCCGCATCCCACCGAGGACGAGATTCGCTGGGGTATCAGCGGCAATATCTGCCGCTGCACGGGGTACATGAACATTGTGAAAGCGATTCAGCATGCGGCTGCCGCGAATGCCGGCGACCCTGCAGGAGTAGCGTGATGGCAGTCGACACCACGGAAGCCGCCGCGGCCGCCGAAGCGGCGCGTCAGGCAATGGGCGGGGTCGGCATCTCGCTGGCGCGCAAGGAGGATGCGCGTTTCATCCACGGCCAGGGTCACTACGTCGATGACGTTGTGCTCCCGGGCATGCTGCACATGGTCGTCGTGCGCAGTCCGCACGCGCACGCGCGCATCAAGGGTATCGACAGCAGCGCGGCGATGGCGATACCCGGCGTGGTCGCGGTCGTCACCGGCGAACTGCTTGCCCAGCACAAGCTTGCCTGGATGCCGACGCTGTCCGGTGACACGCAGGCGGTGCTCGCCACCGACAAGGTTCGCTTCCAGGGTCAGGAGGTCGCCTGCGTCATCGCGGAGACGAAGTACATCGCTGAGGATGCGGCGGCGCTCGTCGTCGTCGACTACGAGCCCTTGCAGGCGATCACGACTCCGCAGCAGGCGCTGTTGCCGGACGCGGTTGTGATTCGGGACGAGAAAGACGGCCAGACCGACAACAAGATCTACCACTGGGAGGCCGGCGACAAGGACGCAACGGATGCCGCATTCGCCCGTGCCGCCAAGGTGGTGAGCCTCGATACGTACTACCCGCGGTGCCATCCGTCGCCGCTGGAGACGTGCGGCTGCGTCGCGGATCTCGACCCCGTTACCGGCAACGCCACGATCTACATGACGAGTCAGGCGCCGCACGCGCATCGCACGCTGTTCGCGATCGTGGCGGGGCTCCCCGAGGAGAAAATCCGCATCATCTCGCCGGATCTCGGTGGTGGCTTTGGCAACAAGGTGCCGATCTATCCCGGATACGTCGTGGCGACAGCGGCATCGCTGCTTATCGGTCGCCCGGTGAAGTGGGTCGAGGACCGCACTGAGAACCTCATCTCGACGGGATTCGCCCGCGACTACTACATGGATGGCTCGGTCGCGATCGACGAGAACGGCAAGTTCATCGGACTGCGCGTCCATCTGCTGAGTGACAACGGCGCCTTCTTCGCCGACGCGCAGCCGACGAAGTTCAAGGCCGGCCTCTTTCACATCGTCACCGGCTCCTACGACATCCCGGCGGCGCACATCGTCGCGGACGGCGCGTACACGAACAAGGCGCCTGGCGGCGTCGCGTACCGTTGCTCGTTCCGTGTCACCGAAGCCTCGTACTTCATCGAGCGTCTCGTCGAGAGCGCGGCCGTCGAGCTCGGTCAGGATCCCGTGACCACGAGGCTCAACAACTTCATTCAGCCCGAGGCATTCCCGTACCAGTCTGCGGCGGGGTTCGAGTACGACAGCGGCGACTATCCTCGCGCGATGCAGGTCGCGCTCGACATGCTCGGGTACGACGAGCTCCGCAAGGAGCAAGCCGAGAAGCGCGCCAGGGGCGAGCTGATGGGCATCGGAGTCGCAAGCTTTACCGAGGTTGTCGGCGCCGGCAAGGGCAAGGATTACGACATCGCCGGACTGCGCATGTTCGATTCAGCGGAGTTGCGCGTGCATCCGACGGGCAAGGCGATTCTCAAGCTCGGCGTGAAGTCGCAGGGCCAGGGTCACGAGACGACGTTCGCGCAAATCGTCGCCGAAGAGTTGGGCATCCCCGCGTCGGACATCGAGGTCCGTGAGGGCGACACCGACAACACGCCGTTCGGTCTGGGTACCTATGCGTCGCGCTCGACACCTGTCGGTGGCGCCGCCACAGCGATGGTGTCACGCAAGCTCCGTGACAAGGGCAAGCTGATCGCCGCGCACCTCTTCGAGGCTGATGTCGCCGACATCGAGTTCGACCATGGGAAGTACAACGTCAAGGGCTCGCCCGACAACGTCAAGACCATCCAGGACATCGCGTTTGCGGCGTACACGAATCTCCCCGAGGGCCTCGAGGCCGGGCTCGAAGGTGTGACGTACTACGACCCGCCGAACATGACCTTCCCATTCGGAACATACCTGGTAGTCGTCGACATCGACAAGGGCACCGGACAGGTGAAGGTGCGCCGCATGGTGGCGGTCGATGACTGCGGTGTGCGCATCAATCCGATGATCGTCGAGGGTCAGATCCACGGTGGGCTCACCGAGGGTTTCGCGATCGCGTTCATGGAGTTGATCACCTTCGACGACGAGGGCAACTGCATCGGCTCGAACTTCATGGATTACCTGATCCCCACCGCGTGGGAGACCCCGCGTTTTGAGCTGGGACAAACCGTGACGCCGTCGCCGCACCACCCGATCGGTGCCAAGGGTGTCGGTGAGTCGGCAACCGTCGGCTCACCGGCCGCGTTCGTCAACGCGGTCATCGATGCCCTGTCGCACCTCGGCATCACCAACATCGACATGCCTGTCACCTCCGACAAGGTGTGGGCTGCGCTCCGCGGTGCGGGGGTGACCGAATAGACGACGCGCTCCTGACCCTGCTCGCTGAGAACGCCGCAGCCGGGCGTCCTTGCGCACTCGCCACCGTGGTGCGCACGGAGTCGCCGACGTCCGCGCACCCCGGCGACAAGGCGGTGATCACCGCGGACGGTCAGCTGCACGGCTGGATCGGCGGCAGCTGCTCGGAGCCGTTGGTCCGCCGCGAAGCGCTTGTCGCGATGAGCGATGGCATGCCCCGGCTGGTACGCATCCGTCCAGACGTTGAAGTGCTCGAGACGCGCACCCCAGGAGAGTTGACGGTGGCGACAACGTGCCCGAGCGGCGGAACGCTCGATATCTTCATCGACCCGCATCTCCCCAAGCCACTCCTCGTCGTGATCGGAGGAAGCCCGGCGGCGAGAACGCTCGTTGCCCTCGCGCAGGTCATGGGATTTCGCACGTGCGGCGTGCACCCGGGTGCGGGTGCGGCGGAATTCCCCGGCGCGGACCGCGTCCTTGATCAACTCGACCTGACCTCGCTTGCGGCCGAGGCTGATTGCTGGGTCGTGGTCGCGACGATGGGCCACTACGACGACGACGCGCTCGCCGCGGCGCTGACGCTGCCGAAGGCCGATGTGGCGCTCGTCGCCAGCGTGCGCAGGTCGGCGGCGGTGTTCGAGATGCTGCGGAGCCGCGGCGTCGCCGAGGAGCAGCTCGCGCGCGTTCGCGCTCCTGCAGGCATACGCCGTGCGGGAGCGCAGGAAGAGATCGCGTTGCACGCGCTCGCAGAAGTCGTCGCGCTCCGCCACGAGCGGATGACTGCCAACCCGGCGCCGCAGCCGGCGGCGATCGTGGGCTTCGAGATCGACCCGGTCTGCGGCATGACCGTAGACACCGCCGGGGCTGCGCACACCGCCGTGCACAACGGCGAGACGTATTTCTTCTGCTGCGCGGGCTGCCAGGAGCGCTTCGTCGCCGATCCGGCTCCGTTTCTGCGCGCTCCCGCCGGCTGAGTGACCGCCGCCGGCCCCGCAGCGGGAGTGATTCTCGCGGCCGGGGCGTCGCGGCGCATGGGGGAGGCGAAGCAGCTGCTGCGGCTGCGCGGCCGGCCGCTGCTCGGGATTGTGATTGCCGCCGCGTGCGACTCAATGCTCGACGACGTGGTGGTCGTTCTGGGAGCGCGGTCCGATGAGATCGCCGAACAAGTGGACTTCGGGCGCGCACGCGTCGTGCTCAATCCTGCGTACGAGCAGGGGATGAGCACGTCGCTCCGCACAGGGATCGGATCGTTGGGCCCCGAGATCACGCGCGCGATGGTGATCCTTGGTGACCAGCCGGACATCGATGCCGCGCTCATCAACAGACTGCTCGAGTCCCAGGAGTCGTCGGGGCTTCCGGCGGCCGCGCTCAGCTTCGACGGCCTGCTGCATCCCCCGATGGTGCTGAGCCGTGCAATGTGGGCAGGGCTCGACGCCCTCGAAGGCGACGTCGGACTGCGAGCGCTCATCCGATCCAACCCTGGAGCGGTGTTCGCGATGCCCGCAGAGCGTCCGGGTGGCCATCCAGTCGACATCGACACCCCCGAAGACTTCGGCCAGCTGGCGACGGACCCTGCCTGAGTCGCTCTGCTAGCCTCGCCCCGTCCTGTTCGTGATTCGGAGGTGGGTGTGATGCCGGCACTGGTCATCGTCGCCGAGCGACTCATCGATGGCACCGGCCGCGACCCGGTCGAGGCGGCGGCCATCGTCATCGAAGGTGGCCGGATCACCGCCGCGGGCGCCCGATCCTCGTTGACCATCCCGGCGGACGCCGAGGTGATCGAGGATGAGGACCTCACGGTGCTGCCCGGGTTCATGGACATGCACGTCCACCTCGCCGCGGAGGGGACAAATCTCGTCAAGATCCTGATGACCCCCGCATCGCTCGCGCTGCTCAACGCGGTGCCCAATTCGGGACGCACGCTCGCGGCAGGAGTGACGACGGTGCGGGACGCCGGGCACACACCGGTCGGCGTGAGGCTCGCAGCCGAGGCCGGGTACTTTCCGGCACCTCGCATGCAGCTGGCGGTCAGCCTCCTGAGCCAGACGGGCGGCCACGGCGACGACCTCATGCCGTGCGGAGCGCGGGTGGGTCTGACCATGGACGTCGACGTCCCGCACGGCGTCGTCGACGGTGTCGACGGAATGCGTCGCAAGGTCCGCGAGGTGATTCAGGCGGGAGCCGACTGGATCAAGCTCTGCACCAGTGGCGGAGTGCTGAGTGCCGGCGACTCTCCGGATCATGCGCAATTCACCGTGGAAGAGATTCGGGTGGCCGTCGAGGAAGCAGCGGTCGTCGGGAAGCGCGTCATGGCACACGCGATGTCCGCAGCCGGGATCCGCAACGCGCTCGTCGCCGGGGTGACGAGCATCGAGCACGGCTGCCTGCTCGACGAGGAGTGCATCGCGCTGATGAAGGAGAAGGGCGCCTACCTCGTCCCGACGCTCGTTGCACCGGGCGACGTCATCGCGTCAGCCACGGGACCGGGCGGCAGCGGGCTCCCCGCCGAGATGGTCGAAAAGGCCGAGCGCATCGGGGGACTCCATCGCGCCGCCGTCGCAGCTGCCATCGCGTCCGGGGTCAAGGTCGCGATGGGAACCGATGCGGCCGTCGGGCCCCACGGACGCAACCTTCGCGAGCTCGGCGAGATGGTCCGCTGCGGCATGACACCGATGCAGGCGATCGTCGCGTCCACGCAGGTGCCGGCCGAACTGCTCCACCGACCCGACCTCGGGACCCTCGACGCCGGCAAGCTCGCTGACGTCGTGGTGGTGCGCGGCGATCCGCTCGCCGACATTGACAGTCTGGCCGACCCCGGCCGCATCCGTCTCGTGATCAAGAACGGCCGGATTGCATGCGACTTCCGCTCAGCGACCGCCGCCGCTCAGGGCTCTTCGGGATCCTCGTCGAGAGCGGCTTCGTAGGGCGGGATCCGCCAGGCCGCCTCCTTCCCGAGCAATCCGCCATGGCCGAGGGAGGCCAGGTAGGCGGGGTCGAGCGGCAGGCCGGCATGGAGACGCGCGAGCAGGAGGTCGAGTGCACTCCGCCGCGAAAACATTCCGCACGAAGCGACCCCGATCACCGGTCGTCCGATGAGCTCCGCAATCCAGTAGCTGCTCCCAGGATGCATCGGCAGACCGCGCCGCACCGTGGTGGCTCCGGCGTCGATGAGGCTCTGCCACGTGACCTCGAGTGGGTCGACCGACGCGACCCCCACGGCGAGCACAACGTCGGCGGATTCAGCCGCTGCCCGCAGTGCGGCCTGCACCTTCGTCGCATCGTCGGCGACGTATCGCACCGGCATCACGCTGCCCCCGTACCAGTCGCTGCGCAGGCCGAGCGATCGTTCAAAGCGGGCTCGCGCGTTGTCGGTCAGTTGCTGGCGGACGATCGCGGCGACGCGGAGCGGGAGGAACGGACGCACGCTGAGCACCCTGGCCCCGCTCGCCGCAGCGGCCGCCGCGTCCTCGGCGGCGACGACTGATGCCTCGGCGATCGCCAGCGGCGTGACCTTGACGCCCGCCAGCGTCCGGCCAGCGTCGACCGGCAGCCCATCAGGCACCGTGAAAACCGTCACGCCATCGATGAGGTTCATCCCAGCGAGCGTGGCGACATCCACCTGCACGAGCCCGCGCCAGGCGGACACCAGTCGAGCCTGAGACTCGACAGGGGGGCGCGTCCTCGTCCCCGGACCCGCAACCGCGGCGGCGATCCGGATCGCGGCGGCATCCTCCCCGAGATCGCCTTCGTCGAGCCACAGGAGATGCAGTTCGTGCGGCCGTGCCGCGGCGAGGATGGCCGCATCGTTCGCGTCGAGCACGGCACCTTTGGTCAACACCGTCCGCCCGCCCGCACCGACGACGTCCCGGCAGAGCACCGCTCCCGACCAGCGAGCCGGGGTCCCGTCGATCGCTGAGCCGGGAAGGACCTCGAGCCTCACCCGGCCGGCTTGGGGGGCATCGTCGACATCGATCCCGCGTCCTTGCCACGGCGGACCGCCACGATCTCGGCGAGGATCGCGATGGCGATCTCCTCGGGGGTCTGGGCGCCGAGGTTGAGGCCGACCGGGCTGTGAATCCTCGCGATGTCCGCATCCGTGAACCCCGCCTCGTGGAGTTGGACGACACGTTTTGCGTGGGTGCCGCGGCTGCCGATCGCACCGATGTAGCCGGTCTCCGTGCGGAGCAGGGCCGAAAGCGCGGGGTCCTCGAACTTCGGATCGTGCGCCAGGCAGACGGCAGCATCGCGCGGGCCGAGATCAAAGCGTGGCAACGCCTCATCCGGCCACGCGGTGACGAGGCGTTCTGCGTTGGCGATGCGCTCGGTGTTGTTGAACGCGGAACGCGGATCGACGACAGACACGATGAACCCTGCGGCGACGGCCATCGTCGTCAAGGGGATGGCGATATGCACCGCGCCGATCACCACGAGTTGGGGAGCGGGGACGATCGGGTCGACGAACACGCGCATGCCAGCGATCTCCTCGACGCCGGGCAGACCCGATGCGAGGCGTGGTCGCGCTGCAGCGACCGTCTCCTGATCCGTGAACGCGCCGCCGAGGCTGCCGACGAGGCCCCCGCCCGCCGTTGCCGCAGCGCGGCCGCCGGCGTGCTCGCCGTCGAGCACCGTCATGAGTGCGACGGGTCGAGATGTCTCGATCGCAGTGCGGACGGCCTCGATCACGGGATCCGATCCGTCACTCTCGAGCGTCTCGACGAAGATGTCGACCTCGCCGCCGCAGGACAGTCCCACGGCCCAACCCATCTCGTCGCTGATCCCGTAGTGCAGCAGTCGCGGCGGTGCGCTGCCGTCGATCGTCGCCTGCGCCTCCAGCACCACGGCAGACTCGAGGCAGCCGCCACTGACCGATCCGGCCATCCGTCCATCGCGACTGACGAGCAACCGGGCGCCCATCGGGCGCGGTGTCGAACCCGAGGTGCCGACGACGGTGGCGACCGCCACCAGGGGGTCGCCCTCACTCCATTCGGTCAGTGTCGGGAGCAGGTCTCGCATGACCTGAGTATCCGCTTCCACGCAGTTCCGGGACAAGCCATTCGCTTTGTCGGGCGGCGCACAATGCCTGGAATGCAAATCACGAACTCCTTCGCCGTCAACGCGGCGCCCGACGTCGTCTACGAGTTCCTGCTCGACGTCAACAACGTCGTCAGCTGCGTCCCGGGAGCAGAGCTGTCCGAGGTGGTCGATCCCAATACCTTCAAGGGCAAGGTGCGCATCAAGGTGGGGCCGGTGACCGTCAGCTACAACGGGACGGCCCGCATCACTTCGCGCGACGCCACGACACGCACTGCGACGCTCGAGGCCGAAGGGAAGGAGACCACCGGATCGGGGTCGGCGCAGGCGACGACGGTCATGTCCGTAGCGGCTGCCGGTGACGCTTCGACGGTGACGCTCGCAACCGACTTCACCGTTGTCGGACGGGTTGCGCAGTTCGGTCGCGGCATCATGGAGGACGTCTCACGCCACCTCGTCGGACAGGCTGCGGACTGCATCCAGTCGAAGCTCGAGACGCAACCCCCGGCCGGCGCCGCTCCGGCCGACAGTGGCGCAACGAACAGCGCCACGGCCACGCCTGCACCGGCGGCGACGCCCTCGCAGCCGGCAGCGCTCGATGCCGTGGCGCTCGGTCGGGCCGTGGCGAAGGAGCGGCTCAGCAGGCTCAAGGTCAACCCGCAGACGATCGCGATCGGGCTCGGCGGGCTGGTCAGCCTCCTGCTGCTCCGGCGCTTGCGGCGAGCCCGGCGCCGCCGCCGCGCGGAGAACGCGTAACCCTCCGGGGAAGGTCGGCGAGGAGCCGTCCCAGCGTGTCGAGTGCATCGACGCTGTGGGCGCTCAGAAAGTCGTCGCAGTGCGGGAGTGCGGCGGCCATGCCTCGCGTCTCCGGCTGGTACGCGCTGCTGCCGAGCAGGGGGTTGAGCCAGATCAAGCGATGACAGGTTCGCCGGAGCCTGGCCATCTCGCGCCCGAGCTCGTCCGGGTCCCCGCGGTCCCATCCGTCACTGATGATGAGCACGATTGCGCCGTGTCCCAGCACGCGTCTGGCGTGCACCCGTTGAAACGTGTGCAGCGCGTCGGCGATCCGGGTGCCGCCGCCGATGTCGTGCACCTGCTCGGCGACGTGATCGAGTGCTGAGTTGATGTCCCCGTGGCGAAGGAGGTGGGTGATTCTCGTCAGATGTGTCGAAAACGCGAACGTCTCCACCCGCTCGCGACGGCCGATGGCGTGCGCGAACACGAGCAGGTGTCGTGAGTACCGGTCCATCGAGCCGCTGACGTCGCACAGGATGACGATCGGCCGGCGCTTCTTGCGCGCACTCGCACGGGCAAGTTGCGGCGCGTCGCCGCCCTGGCGGGCAGCGGAGCGCATCGTCCGGCGCAACTCCACCGACCCACGACGATCCGCGCGCAGGCGGCGCGTTCTGCGCTCGGCAACCCGCCACGGCGCCTGACGGAGCAACCGCCGGACGGCTGCCAGCTCTTCCCAGCTCATGTCACGGAAATCCCGCTGACGGAGCAACTCCTCGGCGCTGTATCCGGCACTTGACGCCGGAGGCCCCTCGACCTCGCGTGCGACACCGGGAGCTGACATGCCAAGTGCGTCCATCCAGGCTTTCGCCTGTTTCGGATCGAGGGCCAGGGGACGGCTGCGCCCGGGAATCGAACCGGACTTGCCCTCGCCGCCGGGTCGCGAGAAGAAGAGGTCGAAGGCCGCGTCGAACACCGGCCCTTCCTCACGGCGTGTCACGAAGACCGCGCGGAGTGCGAAACGGACCTCGTCCGGCTGGGAGAGATCGATCGCAAGCAGTGCCTGGCAGGCATCCTGGACGCGCTCGGGTCCGGTGGTCAGCCCCGCGTCGCGGAGGAGTCGCGCAAAGAGCGTGACGCTCTCGACAGGGTCCGGGGCGTTGCCGATCACCGCCCGGAGGAGGACGCGATTGCCTCCTCGCTCCGCTCGAGATCCTCCTGGTGCTTGATCGCCGCACCCATGGTCTCGCGCAGCGCCGCGGGTGTCGCCTCGGTATGCCCGAGCGCCGCAAGCGCTCTCGCCCAGTCAACTGTTTCTGCCACTCCTGGCACTTTGTAGAGGTCGAGTCCGCGCAGCTTCTGGGTCACCTCGACGACCTGACGCCCGAGGCGCTCGGATACCTCGGGAGCCCGCACACGGACGATCGCCACCTCGCGCTCGATGTCCGGATAGTCGATCCAGTGATACAGGCAGCGGCGCTTGAGGGCGTCATGGACCTCACGCGTTCGGTTCCCCGTGAGGATGACGAGTGGCGGACGCCGCGCCCGGATCGTACCGAGCTCGGGAATGCTGATCGCGAAGTCCGCGAGGATCTCGAGCAGGAAGGCCTCGAATTCCTCGTCAGAGCGATCGATCTCGTCGATGAGCAGGACCGGTGGAACTGTGTCGTCGTTGTCGATGGCGTCCAGCAGTGGACGTCGGAGCAGGAAGTCCGGACCGAAGACGTCCTGCTCGGCCCGCGCCCGGTCCGCGCCCTCACCGAGCAGACGGATGTGCAGCAGCTGGCGCGCGTAGTTCCACTCGTACGCCGCATGCGCGAGGTCGATGCCCTCGTAGCACTGCAGACGGATGAGGCGCGCCCCGAGACCTGCGGCGAGCGCGCGAGCTGCCTCGGTTTTGCCCACGCCGGCCTCACCCTCGAGGAACAGTGGTTTGTTGATCCGCATGGCCACGAGGATCGCAGTGCCGAGTCGCCGGTCGCAGAGATAGTCGTGCGCGCCGAGGAGATCGACCACAGCGTCGACCGATGCCGGTTGCGCGGCATCGGCGGGGGTGTTCACCGTCTCAGCCTGACGTGTCGGCTGATCAGTGGTCAAGCCCCGGTCAGAAGGCGTAGACGTCGATCTCCGTCGCCTTCACCACCGCGAACACCTCACCGCCATCGGCGAGTCGGAGCTCCGCGGCGGCCGCCGGCGTCACCTCAGCCACCAGCGGGACCGTGCCGTCGAGCCGGATGCGCCATCGATCTCCCTCGGGGTCGACCCCCGCAACGCTGAGTCGCAGGACGTTGCGAGGACTGCCGTCGGGCGCCTGGCGATACAGGGCGACAGCGCGTGGATGGATGGTCGCGAGCGCGGGGCCGCGCACGTCGCTGGCGACCGTCAGCGTCGCACCGCCGTCGATCACCAACGCACCTGCCGAGACAGCCCCGCGCAGGAGGTTGAGTCCTGCCATCGTGGCGATCCACAGCGAGCGCGGCCGTGATGTGACGTCGGTAAATGTCCCTTCCTGTGTCACGCGTCCGCCCTCGAGCACGATGATCCGTTCCGCGAGCGACGCCGCCTCGAGCGGATCGTGCGTGATGAGCAGGCGTACGCCCGCGAAGGCGGCGAGATGCTCGCGGAGCGCGCGGCGCAACTCGAGCCGGCCGGACGCGTCGACGGCGGCGAGGGGTTCATCGAGGAGGAGCACCTGTGGTTCCGTGACGAGCACCCGCGCAAGCGCGGCGCGCTGTGACTGTCCGCCGCTCAACGCCGACGGGCGGCTCGATGCGTACGACGCGAGGTCAACGCGCTCGAGCCATTCGTGTGCACGGGCGTTCGCCACGCGTCGGTCGAGACCCCGTGCGCGCAGCCCGAACGCGACGTTGTCGAGGACGCTGAGGTGCGGGAAAAGTCCATGGTCCTGGAACACGAAACCGACGTGTCGTGCCTCTGGAGTCAGGTGCGCACCGGACACGGCATCGTCGAACACGACGCCATCAACCTCGACGTGTCCTTCTTCGATTGGGACGAGCCCTGCGATCACGCGCAGCAGCGTTGTCTTGCCGGCACCGTTCGGTCCCAGCACCGCAACGGTGACGCCGGCGTCGACCTCGACGTCGCAGTCGAGGTGCAGAGTCCCCAGGTGCGTGCTCACCTTCGCATGGAGCGTCATCGCAATGCACCGAGCCAGCGGTCGCGCAGGACGACGAGCACGAGGATCGAGATCGTCAGCAGCACGAGCGACAGCGTGATCGCGGTACCGACGTTGCCGGATCCCTCGAAGGAACTGTATGCGGCGATGGGCAACGTCTCGGTCGTTCCCGGATAGCTGCCGGCGAATGTGATCGTGGCGCCGAACTCGCCCAGCGCCCGCGCCCAGCACAGCGCAGCGCCTGCCGCGATCGACGGCGCAGCAAGGGGAATCGTCAAGCGCCAGAAGCGCCGCCACGGACGCGCGCCGAGCGTCGCCGCCACCTCCTCGAAATGCTCGTCACGCTGACGCAGACCGGCCTCGACCGTGATCACCAGGAAGGGAAACCCGACGAATGCTTCGGCGATGGCAGCGCCGGCAGTGCTGAAGGGCAACACGATCCCGAAGTGCTGCAGAACGGTGCCGATCGGTGTCGTCGTCCCCAATGCCGTTTGCAGCGCGATCCCGCCGACAACCGGTGGCAGGACGAGCGGCAACGTCACCAACCCGCGGATCACGCGCCTGCCCGGCAGCGACGACCGTGCGAGGAGATACGCGAGTGGCACGCCGATGACGAGCGAGATGGCCACGGCGATGATCGAGCACTCCAACGACAGGCGGAGCGCGGTCAGGACATCGGTCGACACGAGCTGCGCAGGCAGCGTGCTCCAGTCGACATGGGCGAGCAGCCCGATCAACGGGACGGCGATGAAGAGGACGGCCACCGCCGCCGGAATGACGAGTCCGATCAGCGGGCGTCGCGTGACGCCCCCGGTCACGTCTTCGGCGGTGGGAGGAAGCCGGCGGCGATGAGCTCGGCCTGGATCGGTCCGGAAACGGCAGAGGTCACGAACGCTTCGGCTGCGGGCAGGTTGCTGCTCGCGGAGACTGCAGCGATCTTGTAGGTGCCGATCTTGTTCTGGGCATCGGGAATCTGCACGCCGGTGACCTTACTGCCAGCACCGACGACGTCGGTGACGTACACGAGCGCGGCGTTCGCGTCGCCTGACTCGAGTTGCTCGAGCACAGAGGCATCGCTCAACTGGAGCGATACAGGCGTGAATTTGATGTTGTCGCTGGCTTCGATGTCGGTGACGTATTCACCCACGGGGACGCTCGGATCGCCGATGACGAGCTTGACACCCGGGTTGTTCAGATCGGCAAGCGTCTTGATTCCGAGAGGATTTCCGGGTGCGACCGCGATCTCGAGCTTGTTCTGACAGAGGGGTACTGCGGTCTGAACAAGATTCTTGGCCGTGAGTTGCGCCATCGTGTCGGCGTTCGCCGTCGCGATGACGTCCGCAGGCGCTCCATTGAGGATCTGCGTGACGAGTGCCTGCGAGCCGGCAAACGAGTAGGTTGCTTTGAAGCCCGGGTGGTCGACCTCGAGTCCTTTCTCGGCTGTGTTGAACGCCGAGGTCATCGACGACGCCGCGAACACGGTGAGGGATCCGCTCAACGGGTCAGGAGTCGAGCTTGGCCCGGCAGACCCGGGACCGGAGCTTCCGCATGCGGCGAGCACAAGTGCAGCGGTGGCCCCGACCACCATCATCCGAGGACGCGTCCGCATCATCACTTGCTCCTCGGGGCCGCCTCTGCTGGAGGGGGTGGGAGTTCGATCACGACGTTGGTGGCTTTGACTGACGCAACCGCGAGCATCCCCGGCTCGAGGTGCAACTCATCGACGGCCTCGCGACTGATGAGCGAGCTGATCCGGAACGGACCCGCCTGGAGCTTCACGTGCGCCATGACGCCGTCTTTCGCGACATCGGTGACAAGACCGACGAAGTGGTTGCGCGCGGATTCGGTCACGGGGAGCGTCTGGTGGCCGCTGGCCATCTCGACAGCAAACTGCGCCAGAGCGACACCATCGATCAGACGATGCCCTCCGGCCGTTCGAACGGTCTTGATGCGACCCCCATCCGCCCAGCGCCGGACCGTGTCGACACTCACGCCGAGGAGCTCGGCCGCCTGCCCCATCTTGTACGTCGACATGGGCGCGAACCATACCGCACGAGCGGCATTCTTCTCAACTGCGCCTAGCGATTGCGCTGTTTGCAATCGTCGCTCGGCATGGCATCACCCCACCGTAGGCGAGCGTATGCTCGCGACGTGATCGCGCATCGCCAGACGAGGGCTATGGCGGCGGGGAGCGTCCTCCTCGCGTTCGTCGGGCTCTGGATTGGGCACACGATCGAATACCTGCGTGTCTGGGGTGGCGACGGGCTCGTCACTTCAATGACCAACCCCGTGCACGCCTACATGCTTCCCCTCGCCGGCGCCCTGGTGATCGTGAGCGCTCTTTTCGCGCTCCGACTCTGGCGAGCGTGGCAGGCGCTGAACACGCGGGTCGAGCAGGCAGCGTTACGGCTTCGCCGGGTGTGGCGAGGCCGGATCGAGCCGATCGCAAGCACGGCCGAACACCAGTCATCGCCGGGAGCGCGTCTGTTTGCGATCTGGGTGCCGCTCGCCGCAGCGCAGATCGTCCTGTACATCATCCAGGAGAACATCGAGGCGATCGCCGGCGCGAAGCCGGCTCCCGGACTCGGTGCCATCACGGGGATTCACTGGGCGGCGCCGCTTGTTCACCTCTACGTGGCACTGCTCCTGGCATGCGGAACCCGCATTTGCCAGATTTTGCTGCATCGCCGGGCGGTCGTTGTCGAGCGCCTCGAGGCATTCGTTCGCGCCGCGATTCGACGCCGGCGCGCAGTGCCGGGTCCCGTTGCGCTCCCTCGCGAAGTCGACGCCCTCTCACTGTTCGACCGCCTCGGCCGCGAACTCTGGCGGAGGCCGCCACCGCTGCTCCTCGACGTCTGACCGGCCGTGCGTGAGCCGTGGCTCACTGTCGATCGTTCACAACTTGAGGAGATATCAGGTGTCTAGAACCCACCTTCGCGTGTCCGCGGCTACCGTCGGCACGGTGCTCGCGCTGGCGACGTCGTTCGCCGTCGCATCCGCGCACTTCGTTTTCACGGCGGGCAAATACCAAGTCGCGATTGGATGGCAGAACGAGCCTTCGTCCGGCACCGACACGTATGTCGGCGACCAGAACGCGATCCAGGTATTCGTCGACGTAGCGTCAGCTGACAATCCTGACGGAACTCCCGTCAGCACGCTCAATGCGGACTGCACGCACCCCGATTTTCAGGTCACCGTCACCGTCGGTAGCACCACGAGCAGCCCGTTCTGCCCGGCGGCGGTCTATGACGGAGACACCGGCAACGGCCGCCTCGATGAGTACGACTATCCCTTGATCCCAACCGTTGTCGGGACATACACCTTCCACATCTTCGGCGCCATCAACGGCACGGCGATCGACCAGACGATCACCTCAGGACCGACGACGTTTGACTCGGTGTCCGACTCCAACGCCGTCGAGTTCCCGGTCGCCGTCCCAGCAGTCGCCGCCGTATCGACCAAGGTTGATGCCGTGAATCAGCGCGCAGCGAGCGCGCTGGCAAGCGCGCAGACGGCCGCGAGCGATGCGGCGGCGGCGAAATCGAGCGCTGCTACGGCGTCCGTGCTCGCGATCATCGCGATTGTCCTCGCGCTGCTGTTGAGTGCATTGAATGTAGGGATCGCGCTGCGCCGTCGGAGGACGTAGCGTTGCTGCAGGGACGATCGCTCTCGGTGGCAGCCCTGGTCGCAACGGCCGCGGCGTTTGCGTTGCCGCTGTCTGTCTCCGCGCATGCACTGCCCCAGAGCGCCGTCCCCGCCGAAGGCGCTGAAGTGCAGACGGCGCCTTCGACTGTCGAGATCACATTCGGTGAGACCCCCGATCCGAGGCTGTCCACGATCGCCGTCGTCAACAGCTCTGCGTCAAGCGTCGATGCCGGTCCGACGACCGTCGTGCCGGGACATCCGCTCGAGCTCCAAGTTGCGCTCAAGACCATCGGCAACGGCGTGTACACAGTGACGTGGAAAACGGTGTCGGAGGTGGATGGGCACCTCGCCACCGGTGCGTACGCGTTCGGTGTCGGCGTTTCAGCTGCCGGCGCGAGCGCGCATGCCACCAAGTCGGTGACGTCGCCTCCACCGTCGGTGCTCGCGGTGGTGGCCCGCTGGTTGTTCTTCCTCGGTCTGATGGGCATCGTCGGCGTTGCCTCGACATGCCTCATCGCGCTGCGATCGGTCCCTCGTTTTATGCCACGCGCGCTCGCCCTCATGCTCATCGCGGGTGCGCTCGGCATCGCTGGAATCGTTGAGGCAGAACGGGAAGCCGTGGGTCTCGGCTGGAGCGCTCTCTTCTCGACGTCGCTCGGGGCTACCGTCATGGAGCGGCTCATTGCGCTGGCTGTCACCGCACTCGGCGTCGCATTGGCTTTCGCCGCTTCGCGCTCAGTCGATCGTGGCGGCGTTGCGCTGGCGGGCGCCGGCGCTGCAGCGTCCATGTGGGTCGATGTCGCCGCGAGTCACGCAGGGGCACAGGCGCCGGTCGCGGTGAACCTGCTGATCCAGTGGGCGCACATCATCGCGGCCGCTGTCTGGATCGGCGGTCTGCTCGTGCTCCTGCTCGCCGTGCGCGGTCAGCCGTCCGACGCCACCGGACGGGCGGTGCGACGGTTCTCGGCGACTGCAGGCATCGCCATCGCCGTCGTCGCGTTGACGGGAACCTTCCGTGCCGTCGTCGAGGTCGGATCGATCGGCCAGCTGTTCGGGACGGCGTTCGGCATTCTCGTGCTCATCAAGGTCGCGCTCTTCGTGATCCTGGCTGGGCTCGGCGCCGTCAACCGCTGGGTCAACGTCTCGCGAGCATCGACGGCGCTCCGCGGACTGCGCCGGGTCGCATCGACGGAAGTCGTGATCGGCGCTCTGGTTGTGGTCGTTGCCGCCGCGCTCGTCAACGTGGCACCTCCGGTGGCGTCGGCGTCGACTGCCACCGTCGCCGCCGTGAACCGCGTCGTCGTCACCGGGAGCGACTTCGCGACCACCGTCAAGGTGCGGCTGGTCGTCTCACCGGGCACCGCAGGGTTCAACGACTTCACGATCGACGTCAACGACTACGACACAGGCGCACCCGTCGACGCGAGCTCGGTTGAACTGGAGTTCACACAGCCGCTGCGGCCGCAACTTGGCGAGTCGACTTTGATACTGCGCCGTCAGAGCAATGGAAGCTTTGGTGCGCGCGGCGGCAACGTCTCCATCGCCGGCATCTGGGAGGTGGTGGCGATCATCGAGAACGGCGCCAACTCCACGGAGGTGCATCTTCAGGTGACGACGATCGGCACTGCGCCGATCGTCACTGCAACGCGCTTCGTGGGGCTGCCGACGCTGTACTCCATCCAACTGCAGAACGGCTGGCTCGCGCAGGTCTATCTCGACCCCGACAAAGCAGGCGCCGACGAATTCCACGTGACGTTCTTCGCGAACGCCAACGAGACGAGCGAGCTCCAGATGACCTCGGCAACGGTAGGGATGACCGTGAAAGGGGGAACGCCGACGATCCTGGTGACGAGACGGCTCGACCCGATCGGACATTTCGTGTTCGACGCCGCGGTGCCTCCCGGGCCGACCCGCTACGACATCATCGGGACGACGCAGTCCGGTCAGACGATCTCGACGTACATCGTGATCACGCCCGGAACGTGAGCCGCGGTCAACGTACCGACGAGAGGATCAGCTTCGCGATCAGCGCGGGGTCTTCGAGGTAGGGAAGGTGCGCCATGCCGCGAAGGACGTGGTGCTGCGAGTCCGCGAGCCAGTCGGAGAGCTCCTTCGAGCGCGAGACGACGAACGGCAGGTCGAGGTCGCCACATGCGACCGTGACCGGCAGGGTGATCTCCTCGAGGCGTGACCACGCGGCGAGGCCGCTCTTGCCCAACTCCTCGGGAAGCTCGTTCTTCAGCGCAATCGCATTCATCTTGAGCGCGAGTGCACGGGGCGCGCCGGAGACCCGTCCCTCGGGCGCGCTCGGCCCGTCGAGCCAGAGCCACATCTCGATGCGGTTGATCTCGTCGAGGTCGCCCGATGTCTGTGCTGCCTCCCAGAGATGGACGAGCCGCTCGGTTGGAGCGTCGAACTCCATCGGCTCCGGTGCGCCGCTCACTGATGGGGCCAGGAGCACGAGGCCGGCGATGCGGTCCGGATCGGCGAGGGCCGCATCGATGGCGAGCTCGCCGCCCATCGAGCTGCCGACGAGCCAGACAGGGCCGGTAGCCACTTCATCAAGGACCGCGCGCAGGTCGTCGAGGTGCGTGAAGCCGTACGTGGCCGCGGTCGTCTCGCCGTAGCCACGCATGTCGTACGCGACGACGCTCGTGCGCGGTTGGAGTGCCGCAGCGACATCGCGCCAGCTGCGCCGGTCGGCGACGCCGGCGTGGAGCAGGACGATCGGCTGTCCCTCGCCGGGCCAGCGCTCAGCGGCGAGGCTCGCTGTTCCGCGGTCCACGGTGAACGTCTCGGATGGCACTCGCACATTCTGACCTGCCATGCCGAGAGTAGCGTGCATCTGACGTGCGCACCATCGGCATCGACGTGGCCAGTCAGGACGCTCGCACCGCCATCTGCGCCATCCGCTGGGAGGACGGTTTCGCCGAGATCGAGCCGCTCGGGATGCCGGGCGCAAGCGACGATCAGATACGCCGCTCCATCGAGGGTGCCGATCGGGTCGGGGTGGACATCCCGCTCGGCTGGCCGGCGGCGTTCGTCGAGGCCGTGAGCCGGCACCATCGAGGCGAGGTCTGGAGCGCGCCCACTGATGGCGGGGGCATGTCGGCGTTGCGCCTCCGGGAGACGGATCGATGGGTGACCCGCCAGGCGCGCCGGCCGGGGGAGCCGGGTGCGCGGTGCCACCCGATGAGCGTGTCGACCAACCTCATCGCGATCCCTGCGATGCGAATGGCACGTGTCCTCGGTCCCGTCGATCGGTCGGGGAGCGGCCCCGTCGTCGAGGTGTACCCGGCCGCCGCGCTCTTTGTGTGGGGTCTTCCGTACCGGCGCTACAAGGGCGCGGAGCCCTCACACCGGGCGACCCGCGACGCACTCGTCCGAGCGCTGCGTGAGACGGCACCCTGGCTCCACGCCGCGACGGCTGACTGGGACGTCATCGGCGAGAACGACCACGTCCTCGACGCGGTCATCGCATCACTCGTTGCTCGAGCCAACGCATGCGGGCTCTGTGATGAAAGCTACGACGCTGCGTCCGAGAACGCGCGCAGCGAAGGCTGGATCGCCCTGCCACTGCCGGACACGTTGTCGCGGCTTGGCGTCCGGCCGAAATACGCATCGTCAAGCATGTGACGCAGCGTCGCCTCTTCGGGGACGAGGGGATCGTCGTGCGTCGCCTCCCAGACGCGATGGGCGGCCTCGTCGAGACCATCCTCCGGCATCCCCAGATCCGAGAGTGCGGTGGGGAGTTTCAGCCGCTGCAGCAACGCAAACAGCGCCCCCGCCGGATCGTCGGTCCCGAGCATGTGCGCCGCATGTGCCATCGCCTCGGGTGCACGCGGCGCAACCATCGCCGTGGTCTGCGGAAGGAGCGCAGCATGCGTCTCCGCGTGCGGCAGTTGCCATCCACCGCCGAGCACATGTGCAGTCCGGTGATGGATGGCGATGCCTGCCTGTGCCATCGCCACTCCGGCGAGGCATGCGCCGACGAGGTTGTCGCCATGCGCATCGACGTCATCGGGATTCGCGACGACCCGTGGAAGACCGTCGACAAGTCTGCGACCACCGTCGACGGCGAGCGTCGTCGTGATCGGGTTCGCGCGCGGCACCCAGAGCGCCTCGACACAGTGCGCGAGCGCGTTCAGACCGGACGCGCCAGCGAGTCGTGCCGGCATCCCGACACATAACTCCGGGTCGTAGATGACGGTGCGGGGGAGCACGCGGATGTCATACGCGGTGTGCTTGCGGCCGTCGGTCGTGCGACCCCACACCGCAGTCATCTCCGAGCCCGAGTATGTCGTCGGCACGGCGACGAGCGGGAGGTCGCACGTGAATGCGAGCACCTTGCCGAGACCCGTCGGGGAGCCGCCGCCGACGCTCACGACAACGTCGGCCTGCGCCTCGCGCGCGGTCGTTGCCGCAGCGTCGGTGACGTCGGCAGGGACATGCTGCCCGGCGCCTCCAACGACGGCGACGACGAGGTCGCCAAGCGCGTCACGAGCTCGCTCGTACGCGGCTCCAGTCGATGCTCCGCCACCGACGAGCAGGACGCGTGCGCGCTCAAGCCGCGCAACCTCGTCGCGAAGCTGGACCACGGCACCGGGACCGAACACAACTCGCGACGGCAGCGCCGACCAGGTGAAGGCCTTCGTCCCGGAATCCATGAGTCGATCTTGACACTCGGCTTCGCAGCCTTTCCATCCTCTTCTCAGCCTGGTGACAGGGGAGTCTCCGGGTGGGTTCCGCATCGAGACGCGGGCCTAAGGTGGCGCCGTGCTGGATTGGACGCTGATCGGTGTGTGGGCCGCCGCGGCCGGCGCTCTCCTGACCGCGTGCTTCACATGGCTGGCGTACCAACAGGCGCGCGCTGTCTCGGGGCGGCGAAAGCCGATCCTGATCATGCCTTCGAGCGGCACGGAGGTCTGGGTGACCTATCCGCTCAGCAGCCATGAGCCCGAGGAGCATCCGCGAACCGCGTGGGTTCGGATGTTCAACCAGTCGGCTGTTGCCCAAGGATTCATCGTCAACATCGCCGAGTTGCTCGTGCTGGCGCCGAAGATCGAAGGACCGCAACCATTCTTCCGCTACCAGGTCATCGACTTCCCCCCGAATGAGGGTGGCAACGTCTCGCTGGTGGTGAGCCATACGTACGGGGAGTGGCCGGATGACATCGATCCCATCACGGGCGAGACGCGCGAGCCGTACAGGATTCGAACTCGTGGGGCAGACGAAGAGCGGCCGGAGAGCGCGCTGGGAGGGGTCGCTGCACCTCCAGGATCCGTTCTGGGAGCCCGCAACGGGATAGCGTCTACCATCAACGCGATGGCATCGGACGTTGAGCCGCAGCCCGCTGCACCGGCCGGACCGGTGAAGGGCGAAGTCGGATATCTGCAGATCCCCGCACGCGATATCACGCGGTCCGCGGAGTTCTATGAGCACGTCTTCGACTGGCAGGTCGATGCTCCCCATCCGAGTTTCGAGGCTCCGAACCTCATCGGGCAGTGGGTGACGGATCGAGCCCCGGCGGGGGACGGCGGCATGCTCGCTTGGATCCACGTCGACAACATCCAGGTTGCGCTGGAGAACGTCCGCTCCGACGGTGGTCAGGTGCTCGAGCAGCCCGTCGCCGACGGCCCTGATCGATGGCTCGCGACGATCAAGGACCCCGCGGGGAACGTCATCGGCATCGTGCAGCAGAACCGCGGCTGACCAGGGCAGCGCTCATGCCTGAAAGCGACCCGGTCATGCGGACGTACTGGCCGGCCTCACGCCCGTGGCGTTACTCCCTCGACTTCCATCGACAGGGACTCCCGAAGTGGGGAGTGACGTTCTATGAGCAGAGCGAGCCTGTGTCCGACCAGCGCTGGGACCTGGAGCCGGCGGAGGTGACCACGAAAGAGCTACGCGCATGGTTGGAGGAAATGACCGAACCTGAGGCTGCAAAAGCGTTGGTCGAGGCGGTGTTCGCGAGCCGGCCGTTCTTCTTCGTCGATCAGCAGCACTGACCGGGGCTTCAGTCGGTCGCGAGCGTGAGCTCGTACGACGTTCCTTTCCGGCCGGCGACCTCCACCGGCCCGACCGCAACGAAGCCCGCTTTCGCAAGCACGCGTTGCGACGCGACGTTCGCGTCGCTGGTCGCCGCCGTCAGCATGCGCAGCTCGTACTCCTCGCCAGCGATCCGGCACAGATCTCTCACAGCGGACGTCGCGACTCCACGACCTGAGACGCTGCGCGCGACGCGATAGCCGACCTCGGCGGCCCCGTCGACGACCCGGTACAGGTTGAAGCGTCCGACGACCGTCCCGTCGTCATCGACGAGCACGTGAAAGAAGCCCGAACCGTCCTCCTGCTCGGCCAGCATCGCGCGGAACTGTTCACCGAACGTCGCAAAGAATTCGTCGCCGCGATCGTCGATCGTCTCGGCGAAATACGCCCGGTTCGCCCGCTCGAAATCGAGGACCGCTGCCTCGTGCTCAAGGCGAAGACGCTGCAGCTCGAACATCCGTCCAACGTACTCGGATGTGTTCGTCGGCTGAGGTCACGCTGGAGCCGACGGGGAGATTCGAACTCCCGGCCAGCGGTTTACGAAACCGCTGCTCTACCACTGAGCTACGTCGGCGTGGGGTTGAAGCCTACCAAGGGTCCACGTGACCACCGCGCCGGCCGTTCCAGAAAGCTGCCGATTGCGGCGACCTCGCGGCCGATCGCCCGGTCAGCTTGCCGGCCGATCCGGTCAAACGGCATCACCGTGATCTCAAGGTCACGCGCTTTGGGCTCCATGTGCCAGCCGCCCGCGATCCAGCCGTCCAGGAGCACCACCGGCCGGATCCAGCCGCCGCCGCCATCGTGGATCCAGGTTTCCGCGGCAGCGCCGCCGAGATGCTCGCGCCGGCGGTAGCCCAGCAGGAACGTGTCGAAGTGGCCGAGCAGACGAACGGACGGACCGGCGGGCTCGCTGTGCTCGCTAACCGGCCCGAGCGTCCAGAGGCCTCGAACCGGCCCCGGAAACGCCACCAGCCTCGAGCCGATGGCGGCCATCGCCGGACGGATCATCGACATCCGCAGTCCTGACCACGCGGCGAAGTCGGCCTCGCTCGCGGGACCAAAGGCGCCGAAGTACCGCAGCGCGAGCTCGGCGAGCGCCGCTTCGCCGCGCGGACCCTTCGATGGCGCCACCCAGTCGTCGAGGAGCACGAAGCTGTCGTCGCGGCCGATGCGTGGACCGCAGCACACGACGCCTAGGGCAGCGGCGTAATAGAGGAGGTGCAGGAGAGTCGTCCCGACAGGCGCCTCGAGCACCCCGGCGCTGACGAGGGCTTCGCGAATCCGACGGCGTGCCACCGGTCCGTTGGCAAGCTCTTTGCGGAGCACCGCGACTCCACGTTCGCAGGTCGCATCGTCGAGACCGAGATTCCTGCGTCGAGTGGCAATCAACCGTGCGATCGCAGGTCCGAAAACGTCGACAAGCCAGCGCAGATCCTCGGCTGCACAGAGATGCAGCGTGCCGCGCATCAGCCACGTGCGCACAACTGAGCGTTCCACGTTGAACGCGCGATCGACCGCGCCGGCTGTGAGCCCAGAGCTCCGCACGCGCACCTGGTGGCGCGCAGCGTCGAACGCCTGCGCCTGGAGCGCGCACACTGAAGCGGCGACGCCTGCGACATCAGTGGTGAGCCGTGTGTCGTCAGTCAGGTGCTGCGAGCGCAGACGAGCAAAACGCAGCCGTCGCAGTGCGGCATCAGGCATCGGTGCGCACGGCGATCGCGGCGATCAGAAAAAGTCGGGGATCCAGGGGACGCCGCCCGCGATGAGCCGGTCCATCTCGATCAGCGCGTCGGCGTCGCCTTCCATCAGCCCGAGCAGTGCTGCGTCCTGCGCGCGAAGCGCACTCGAATACCACGCGGAGAGTGCGCCAATGCCAGTTCGCACCGTGCCGCTGCCGCCTTTGGTCACGCGTCCTTCGCCGCCCTCGACCTCGAGGATGACCCGCTCGCCACCAAGGACGGGATCGGAGACTTCCAACTCGACCCGGCCGGCTGCATGTGCCGGCCAGCCGCGGGAGCTCATCGCCACCTCGAGACTCACGATGCGTTGCATCCACGGGATGAATGCACTGACCTCGACCTCCCGATGTGGTTCCGCGAGCAGGAGATGCAGCGGTGACAGTTCCGGAAGGGCCGAATGCACGAAGACGACGTCGCCGCTCTGCGACTCGTGGCCGCCGAGCAATCCAAGCAATCCACGGAGCGCATCCGTTGTCGAGTAGATGAACTCCTGGACGCGAATGCGGATCCAACTCCCCGGCAAGCGGTCGCTGTCGTAGCGCACGTATCCGGTGAGGTCATCGCCCTCGTACCAGCCGTACTCGGCCTTGTGGCCGTCCGGATTGCCGGGGTCCCACTCGACGCTGAGCCACCAGTCCGGTCTGTCGAGCGGACCGTCCCACCGCGGCAACTGCTTGCGGCGCAATGCCTCAACCGCCGAACGGTCGGGATGCGCGCGCACCATTCCGTCGCCCCGCAAGCCGCCGAGCGCTCGGGTCTGCACCGCCTGACGGAACGTCTGCGTGCAGACTTCCCATCCCCAGCGGCGGTAGAGCCGCACTGTTGCAGCGAACAGCGGTGCGACTGCGGCGCCGCTGTCACGCGCAGACGCGACACAATCGCGCATCAGCGCGCCGGCGACGCCACGGCGACGCGCTGCCGCGTCGACGACCACTGCCGAGATTCCCTGTGCGGGCACCGACCGGCCGCCGAAGAACTCGCCCGTCGGCAGCATGATGTAGCCACCGACGACTTCGCCCGCGATGCGCGCGACACGCAACGTTGTATAGGGCTCCGCCGCCTTCAGCCAGAGCATGTTGTCGGCCGCACGACCGGCAAACGACACGGCATCGATCTCAGCGAAACGCTGCCGTTCCGCGTCGTCGCGGATGTCCGAAATCTCGATGTCGCTCGTCGTATCGACCATCAGGCGCCGAGTGTACTCGCGCCGCCTCGTACGCCCGAACCACCGTGATACCTTCCCGGCGCGCACGTCGTGCGCGAGGGTCGGCGAGACGGAGGAACGTGTGATGGCAACTCCCACGACGGGCGAGCCCGGTTGGATCGATCTCTGGAGCGCGGACGTCGATGCCTCCCAGGCGTTCTACACGGCGCTCTTCGGCTGGACGGCAGACGTCATCCCGGACGCGGGCGGATACGCGATCTTCCATCTCGATGGCAAGCGCGTCGCCGGTGTCGGCCCGCGGATGAACGAGGAAAGCCCGACCGGATGGATGGCGTACGTCCTCACCGACGACGCTGCGGCGTCTGCCGCGAAGGTGACCGAGGCAGGTGGGACGGTGATCGCCCCGCCGTTCGATGTGATGACGGCTGGAACGATGGGTATCGTCGCCGACCCTTCCGGGGCGGTGCTCGGTCTCTGGCAGCCCAAGGATCACCGTGGATTCGAGGTCATACGGGTCGCGGGCGCGTTCTGCTGGCTCGAGCTCAACGCCAAAGACCTGCCGACCGACAAGCTCTTCTACTGGAACGCCTTCGGCTGGGATCCGAAGGAGTCGACCGTTCCGGGCACCAACTACACCGAGTTCAAGCTGGACGGGACCAGCATCGCGGGTGCCCTCCCGATGGACGCCGATACACCCGAGGACGCGCCGTCGAACTGGGTCGTCTACTTCGCGGTCGCCGACGCCGACGCGACGGTCGCCAAGCTGACCGAGCTCGGTGGAGGCGTGCACCACCCGCCGGACGACATCCCCGGAGTCGGGCGCTTCGCCATCGTCAATGACCCCCAGGGCGCTGTCTTCGCGGTCCTCCAGAACACGCAGACCGCAGCCTCCTAGCCTTCCCGCTGGATTGATCGAGCCCGGAGTCGGGCTACCCTTGTTCCATGGACGCCGAGCCTGCCGCCGCGCACGCTGATCCGACGCGCCTCGATGCGTACGACCACACCGCTGTAGAAGCACGCTGGCGCCGGATCTGGAACGAGCGCGGGGACTACCGCACGCAGCTCGATGACCCCGAGCGCCCCTTCTACAACCTGATGATGTTCCCGTATCCCTCTGCCGAGGGATTGCACGTCGGCCACATCATCCCGTTCGCCGGCGGAGACATCTACGGACGCTGGCGGCGGCTCATGGGCGACACGGTCTTCGAGCCGATGGGATTCGACGCCTTCGGCATCCACTCCGAGAACTACGCGATGAAGATCGGCGAGCACCCCGCGGTGGTCATGCGTCGCGCTGTGAACAACTTCCGTGAGAACCAGCTCGGTCGCATCGGCTCGATGTTCGACTGGAGCCATCAGGTCAACACCGCCGACCCGGCCTACTACCGCTGGACGCAGTGGCTGTTCGTGCAGCTCTTCAACGCCGGGCTCATCGAGTGGCGCGAGGGAGCGGTCAACTGGTGCCCGTCGTGCCTCACCGTCCTCGCCGATGAGCAGGTCGAGCAGGGACGCTGCGAGCGCTGCCACACGGTCGTGCAGACGCGGTATCTCCGCCAGTGGTGGATCAAGATCACGCGCTACGCGCAGCAGTTGCTCGACGCGCTCGAGACGCTCGACTGGTCGGAGTCGACGAAGACGATGCAGCGCAACTGGATCGGACGCAGCGAAGGCGCGACGATCCTCTTCGACCTCGAGGGCTGCCGGCGCAAGGACGTCACCGTGTACACGACGCGCCCGGACACGCTCTTCGGAGCGACGTTCCTCGTCATCGGCGCCGATCATCCGGAGCTCGAGGAGTTCGTCCCACCGGACCGCATCGGCACGGTCAACGCGTGGCGCAACAAGTTCCCACCGACGGCAGGCGAGCCCGACTTCTCCATCGGGATGGACCTCGGCTCGTACGCGATCCATCCGCTCACCGGTGCGCGACTTCCTGTTTGGGCAGCGCCATACGTGCTCGGTGGCTACGGTACTGGGGCGATCATGGCGGTCCCGGCACACGACGCCAGAGACTGGGCGTTCGCGAAGGCGCACAACCTTCCGATCGTCGACGTCATCAGCGGCGGTGACGGCGCCGAGGCGCCGCACTCCGGGGACGGCGTGATGATCAACAGCGGCGAGTTCGACGGTGTGACCACGGAGGAGGGCAAGCGCCGCATCATCGAACGGCTCACCGAGTTGCGCCGCGGCGAGACGAGCGTGCAGTACAAGCTGCGTGACTGGCTCATCTCCCGGCAGCGCTACTGGGGACCGCCGATCCCGATCATTCACTGCCCCAACGACGGCCCGGTTGCGGTGCCTGAAGAGGACCTGCCCGTGCTGCTGCCGGAGATCGAGGACTTCCGTCCGCGCGGAACAGGTGTGTCGCCACTTGCGATGGTGGAGGACTGGGTGAATGTCGCCTGTCCGAAGTGTGGCGGGCCTGCGCGCCGCGAGACGGACGTGAGCGACACGTTCCTCGACTCCGCGTGGTACCACCTGCGCTATCCGTCCACGGACTTCGACGATGTTCCCTTCGACAAGGAGCGCACGGACACGTGGCTCCCGGTGAACATGTACATCGGCGGCAACGAGCACGCCGTGCGGCATCTGCTGTATGCGCGGTTTGTCATGCGTGCGCTCTACGACATGGGACGCGTGCCGGCACCTGAGCCGTACACGCGATTCCGCGCGCACGGGATGATCATCATGGATGGCGCGAAGATGTCGAAGAGCCGTGGGAACGTGCTCAACCCTGACGAGTACATCGACAGATTTGGTGCTGACACCGTGCGTCTGTTCATGATGTACCTCGGCCCATACACGCTCGGCGGCGATTTTCGCGACAAAGGAATCGCCGGGATCACGCGTTTCCTCCACCGAACGTGGCGTGCAACGCAGCTCGCAAAGCATGACGACCTCGACAGCGACGAGGTCATGGAGCGCCGCCGTCATCGTCTCATCCAGCAGGTGGAGGACGACATCGCCGAGCTCCGATACAACACTGCGATCGCGTATCTGATGGAGTTCGCGCGCGCTCTCGACCATGAGGTCTCCGCAGGAAGCGGCAGACGTGTCGACGCTGAAACACTGCTCAAATTGCTCGCCCCGTTCGCCCCGTTCATCACCGAGGAGATCTGGGATCGTCTGGGTCACGAGACGTCGGTGCACGAACCCGGCACGTGGCCGGCGTATGACGCAGAGCTCGCCGCGCCGCAGCGCGCGACGATCGCCGTCACCGTGAACGGCAAGCGCCGCGCCGACTTCGAGGTTGACGCCGGCACTTCCGAGGAGGCGCTGACCGCGTTGGCCCTCGCCCAGCCGCGCATCGCCGAACTGCTCGGCAGTCAGACTCCGCGCAAGGTCATCGCCGTCGTGGATCGTATCGTCAACATCGTCACCGCCTGACCTCCAGGCGCATCGGCGCATGCTCGATGCCGTCCTCGATCCATCGCTCGCCGTGCTCCTCGAACCCGAAGGTTCCGTACCAGCCGACGAGATATGACTGCGCGCTGAGCACGATCGGCGACCCGGCGAGTTCGATGGCGCGCCGCATCAGCGCACTCGAGTAGCCGCGTCCACGCGAGCCCGCGTACGTTGCGACGCGCCCGATGCGATGACCGCCTTTGGTATCACTCATGAGACGCAGGGTGCTGACAACGACACCGTCGGCATCCTCGATCCAGAGATGGCGCGTCCCCGCATCGCCATCACTCGCGTCGATGTCCGGATAGACGCAGTTCTGCTCAACGACGAACACGGCCTGACGCAACGCGAGAATGCCGAGCAGCGTGCGCGGTGTCAGCTCGTCGAGACGAGCGATGCGAACCTCGCGGGGATCCGGCTCGTTCAGCTCGCGGCCATCGGCTCGACTGGCGCCGTGCAGAACGAGCAGCGCTTGGCGGGCTTCGGAATGATGCTCAGGCACTCGGGGCAGGCGCGAGTATTCGACTCCGTGGGCTTGGCCATGCGTGCCTGCATGCGGTTGTATGGGACCACAAAGAAGAAGTACACGCCGGCGGCGACGAGGATGAACGTCACAACCGCGGTCAGGAACGAGCCGTACTGGATCACGCTGCCGTTGATGGTCAGCACCAGCGTGTTGAAGTTCGGCTTGCCGAATGGGATCGCGATGATGGGGTTGATGATGTCCATGACGAGCGCCGTGACCACCGCGCTGAACGCGACACCGATGACGAAAGCGACGGCAAGCTGGACGACATTGCCCTGGTTGAGAAAGTCGCGAAAGCCCTTCACGTGCTGTCCTCCTGCCCCACGATCTACGTGGAATTCGCGCCCGATGCGCCGGCCCCTGATGGGGTCAGCATGGTGACACACACACCAGGCCAGCAGCGAGTGCTGCGCGCGGAGTACGAGTCAGGGTCAGGGGGCGGAGGATCGCCGGGTTCGAAGACGTAATAGACGTTGTGTGTCGTCGGCGAGGGTAGCGGCATCGACTGCAGGACTGCGCCTGACGGATACACCGCGGTGCCCCAGAACCATGGCACGGCCGACGCCATCGAACGCGTGTGCACGTCAATCGCGTGGTCACCGTAGTAGAGGACGAGCAGGTACTCGCTCGGGTACGCGGCGATGACGTCGTCTGGTCCCGCTGAGTGTTCGAGCGCCGCGATCGCAGCGGGGGTGTCCGGGTTGGTGACGGTGCTGACCGTCGCGAATGCGACGACGGCCGTGACCGCTGCGGCCGCGACCGTCGCGATTCGCCACGGGATCAACGCCAGTCCGGCGCCGACGAGCGGAAAGAGCGGCGCCCACGCGTCGCTGAAGTACCGGCCGTCCTCGAGCGGATGCCAGAGGCTCACCAGGACGATCAACGCCACCCCGATTGCGCCGGTGAGCCCGAGCAACGAGGCTGCCTGCGTCTCGTCACGGCGGAGCCTGCGTCTGTTGATAACAATGGCCGCGAGCGCCACGACACCCGCGGCAACGCTGGCCCCTTCGAGGATCCGTAGCCCCGCATAGCCGGTGACCCAGGTGCTGATCGGTGGCCCGATGAAGAACTGCACGAGGCCGCCGGACAGGCTCACGACGCTCAGCTTCGGCACCCAGAATCCGCCGGTCCCGTGGCTCAGCTGGCTGCTTGCCACGACGAGCCAGGGCGTGAGACTCACGAGAGTCGCCAAGCCGATAGCTCCGACGAGCAGCGTCGTTCCGGGATGGCGGCGCGCCGAAAGGATCGCAACGGCGATCACCTGTGCCAGCACCGCGAAGAGCGCGAAGTACACCGTGTAGACCGCGAGGATCGACAGGCCGGCGTAGAGCGCCCAGCGCAGCACCGATGGGCGCTCGAGTGCACGCAGCAGGCAGAGCGTCGATGCGAGCACGAGCGTCGTGGCGAGCATGTACATCCGCGCGTCGAGCGAGCTCACGAGCAACGCCGGGGCGACGGCGCCGATGACCGCAGCCCAGGTGCCGCCCGCATCTCCGGCGACCCGGCGTCCGAGCGCGGCAATGATCGGAATCGCGGCGACGCCCGCAAGCACCGGCAGGATCCGGAGCGCGGCTGGGCTGGTCGAGACGGTGGCGACAATCCGCTCGAGCAGATAGAAAAGCGGCGGGGCGCTGTCGTGGCGGACGACGTTGAGCATCGAGCCGAGCGGGCGCTGCACGGCCAGCGCCGTGAACGCCTCGTCGCGCCAGAGGGGCTGGTATTCGATCAGTGCGAGCCTGACCACGAGCCCTGCAAGCGTGATCAGCCAGATCCTTCCTGAGTAACGCCGCATCATCGGCACTCACGATAGAGCCGCGGTCCGGATCGGTGGTGTGCTCTGTGTCAGCCCGCAGGTTGCGGAACGACTTCGTACGCGACCGGCGTTCCCGTCGGGTCGGTGGCGACGACGCGTGCGCCGGCCGCGAGCGGCGCGCCGACCGCGGCAGCGATGTCCGCGAGTGACGGAGCCACGACCAGCGAATAGATGGCCGGATTGCCCACCGCGCGCATCGGCTGGATGATCGTCGGAACCCGGCCTGCGTCAAGGAACTGGACATCCATCGCGTCGTAGCTGTCGAGGATGAGGAGCGTGGACGGGCCTCCGTCGGTGGCGTTGTTCACTGCGGCGCCGGCGAGCGCAACGTCGGCGAACGTGAACGGCGAGTAGCGGTCCAGGATCGGGCGGTTCACGTATGTCACCGCCGATGCGATGCCGACGCCCGTGACCGCGAGCGCGCAGACCGACCAGCCGAAGTGGGTGATGGTCAAGGCGTTGCTGCGCTTGACTCTCGGATCGAACCGGCGCGCGAGGCCAACGATCTCCACGCAGCCGACCCCGACGCAGGCGGCAACATACGGCGCGAGGCCGAGTGAGCGGAGGAAGTGCGGCGCGAAGCCTTCGGTTGCGATCAGCGGAGGCAAGAGGAAGACGGCAAGGCCGAGCAGCACCAGCGCGTGGCCGTGGTCGTCGCGTCGCCGCCAGCACCGCCAGATGCCGAGCGCAAACGGGATGAACAGCAACGGGCCGAGCAGCGGCAGTGCGTTGACGTCATGCCGTTCGTTGGGGTCGCCGGTGACCATGAACATGCCGATGGTGCGAAGCACGTGCACCGGGTAGCTGTCCGGCGATCCCGCGCCGACGTAGAAGGCCGAGACCGACGCTGCCCGACCGAAGTATCCGGATGCATCGGTGATCGCCGTGACGATCATCGGGGCGGCAACGACGAGAAACGCGACGAGTGCCCACGGCCAGGTTGCAAGCAGTGCGCTGAACCGGTCGCGATCCCGCGCCCGCATCCACAGCAGCCAGAGAATCGCGAGCAAGGGCAACAACTTCAGGGGTTGATACGTCCAGAGCCCGAGTGCGACCGCGATGCCCGCCGTCACCGCGCTGGTACGCGCCGGCCGATCGCCCCAACGCAGCATCGCCGCGAGCGCCAGGGCACCGAATGTGACCGTCAGGATGTTCTCGAAACCGTCGCGCGAGATAGCGATCATCCAGAGCGATCCTGCGGTCCAGCCCATCGCGATCAGCGCTGCGGCACGGCCGAAGCGTCGCGTCGCGAGGTAGACGGCGATGACGCCGGCAACACCGACGCCCGCCGATGTAGCGCGCAATGTGAACACCGAGGACTGGAACACCTTGAACACGGCAGCGACGAGGTAGGTGAAGGGCGCGCCAAGGCCGCCGTTGATGTCGAAGAAGAGCGGGTGATACCCGGGGACCGTGAGCAGTCTCAGGGCACTGAGCCCGAATGCCGCCTCGTCCGGATAGAGCCCGCCGGGCTGCGAGCTGAGGGACCAGAAACGGACGACGATCGCGGCGAGGGTGATCAGGACGGCGGCCGTAGCCTCAGCTGCGGTCGCCGTCCCGAGGCGCCGTGCGACGCCTGTTATGCGGGCGATCCGGCCCCCGTCAATTCGAGGCTGGACCGGTGCAGGAGTGTCCTGGTCGCCGAGATCCGGCAGGCCAACATCTCCAGAACGTCATCGAGCTGGTCCCGTAGCACGGACTCCAGCTCGATCGGGTGGTTGTCTATCTCGCGCAGGAGCGCCGACAGCCGAAGCGCTTTCTGATCAATCTTCGCAACCACCTCCTGCGGCGGGGCAGTTGCGGTCAAGTGATTCGGCTCCATCCAGGTCCTCCGTCAGCGGTAGGTGGATGCCACCAGAGTAGGCAGCCAGGCGGTAGTTGTCCAGCGATGGTTTGGTCGCAACTCATCGACCACCGTGACCCGGATCTGCGGCCGACGAACCGAACCAGCGACGGATCCGGCTGGTCCCGAATGCAACCTTGTCGGCCGCCGTCGCGATCGACGGCCCCTCGTACCCACCGATCGGCGGCTGCCCCTTGAGAAAGGTCACGTCGACCCGCGCGACCTGGCCCTGACCGAATGCGAGGTAGCACATGCCGTTTCCGCCGTACGTCGTGGTGGGAGCCGTCCCTCGGGTCGCCGCAATGATCCGGTCGGCGACAACCGCAGCCTGGCCTTCGGAGAACACCCCGGCTTTCGGTGTGCCGACGCTGGTGACGTCGCCGACGGCGTAGACACCCGGGAACGCTGTCTCGAGTGTGAGCGAGTCGACAGGGATCCAGCCATCGACTGTCATCCCCGACTCCTCGACGACGGCCGGCACCCGATGCCGGGGAATGCCGAGGAACAGGTCGCAGGGCAGCTCGGTCCCGTCGCTCAGGATCGCGACCTTGCGAGCGGGGTCGGTCTCGCGCACCGCCAGGTTCGGGTACCAGTCGATGCCGCGCTCCTCGAACGCGACGAGCAGAGCGGCGGACGCAGGGGGCGACGGCGGGATCGGCACGCCCATCGGTATCACCAGCGAGATCGTCGACCGGTCTCGGAGCCCTCGGTGAGCCAGGAAGTCGTGCATCATCAGCGCGGCCTCGCTCGGTGCGGGCGGACACTTGAACGGCGCCGACGTCACGCCGACGACCACCCGGCCGCCCTCGAACGATTCCAGCACGTCGCGCAGCGCGAAGGCTCCCTCGACCGTGTAGAACTCGTGGCCCCCTTCAACGAGCCCGGGCGTCGAGCCGGGATCCACGTCGGCGCCCAGAGCCACCACAAGGACGTCCGCATCAAACGTGCCGGCGTCGGTCACGACCCGCCGCGTTGCCGGATCGATCGACCGGATCGTCGACTGCACGAACCGGACCCCGGGTCTGACGATGTCCCGATAGGGATGCCGCGCGGTCTCAGCCGGTGAGTGCCCGAACATGACGTCGAGCTTCGAGAAACCGAAGACGAATGCGTCGCTCTCGTCGATGAGGACGACGTCAGCATCCTCAGCGAACTCCTCGGACAGTCTGGTCGTCAGCTCAAGGCCTGCAAACCCAGCTCCCAGCACAACGACACGCACGCTCGCGAGCATAGCGATCCGATTGGCCACGTCGATGACGGATCAGCGCGTCAGGACGTGCACCTCATCAGGAGTACTTCTCCACGAGCGTCTTGCCCGTGGACTCACCGACGGCCAGGCAGAAATTGCTGCCCATCGCCGTCGTGCAGCTCACGGAGTTGATGACGCTGTCTGATGTGGGGCTGACGGAGGGCGCGATGGCCCACGTCGAGCCATTCCACACCTCGGTGAGGGTGTCCCGCGTCACCCCTGAGCCTTGCGCGTATCCGCCGGCCATGCAGAACGTCGTGCCGGTGCAACTCACAGAAAGGAGGATGTTGCCAGGGCTGCCGCTGACGTTTGGCGTGGTCAGCACGCTCCAGGTGGTGCCATTCCACTGCTCGGCGAGCGTGTCCGTGTTCGCGCCCGCGCTCTTCGCGCCGACTGCCATGCAAAACGTCGTGCTGCGGCAGCGGACGCCATCGAGCCCGAAGTTGGCGGTCGTGCTCACGATGCTCCACACCGAGCCGTTCCAGCGATCGATCAGTTGTCCAGGACCGTTGCCAACTGCAATGCAGAAGGTGGTCGTGGGGCAGCTGACGGACTCGAGGATGTTGTCCTCGGTGTTGCCGTCGTTGGGGACCGTCTCGACCGTCCACGACGTGCCATTCCACTTCATGGCGAAGGCCTCGGAGGGCTCATCGGTCCACCAGCCAACCGCCATGCAGAACGTCGTGCTCTTGCAACTCACGCCGAGTATGTCCACGAATGCATCGGGACCCATCGCCGGAGACGTCAGCTGAGTCCAGTTCGAACCGTTCCATTTCTCGGTGAGGATCTGATCCCCGCCGGATTTGTAGAGGCGCCCGACCGCGATGCAGAAGGAAGCAGAGGTGCAGCTGATGCCGTTGAGCTCGATGTTGGTGAAGCTGCCTGAAGGCGGCGATGGCACCACGGTCATCTTCGTCCCATTCCACTTCTCGCTGAGCGTCTTCTGGACCGACGGCGCCGACGAGGAGACACCGACAGCAAGGCAGAGCTTCGAGCTGGCGCAGCTCACTGCGGACAGTGAGGACGAGCTTCCGACGTTGGGGGACGTCACGACCGTCCATCCGGCAGCTTCGACGTTGACCGCACTCAGCACGAGCAGAGCGCCAAGGGCCGCAACTGCCAGCGCTTTGGTGCGCCGTCTGCCGACGGCGATCACGTTCGGAAAGGCTCCTCCACGCATGTGCGACCCTCCTGTGCCACGTTCATCAGCCTCCCGGGGACGAATGTACTCCGAGGCCGGCGGCTCCGTCTGCCGTTGGTCGCCTCGGCCCAAGCACTAAACTGGGCGCCGGCCGGTTCGACCGACCGGGCGCGGATGGCGGAATCGGTAGACGCGCGGGACTTAGGATCCCGTGGGGCGACCCGTCCGAGTTCGAGTCTCGGTCCGCGCACGGCGTCACCCATAACAAGATGAGCACCCAGATGACCGATACAGACCAGAAGACCGACTCGGGTAACACCGATTCGGGCAAGGCTGACTCAGGCAAGGCTGATTCAGGGATGACCGTCACGCTCGAGCGCAAGGCGGCATCGCAGGTCTCCCTGCAGGTCGAGGCGACCCCTGCCGAGGTCGACGCGGCCATCGAGGCCTCGCTCCGGCGGCTCGCGAGCCGGGTCCGCATTCCTGGGTTCCGCCCCGGCAAGGCGCCGACCGCCATGGTCGAGCGCGCCGTCGGCTGGGAGACGGTTCGCCACGAGACGGTGGATCACCTGGTGCCCGACCTGTACCTGCGTGCGGTCGAGGAGGTCGGCGTCGAGCCGATCGGTGACCCCGACCTGGACCTCGGCGAGCTCGAGCGGGACAAGCCGCTGAAGTTCACCGCCACCGTGACGGTCAAGCCCGAGGTGGACCTGCGCGACTACCTCTCGCTGCGCGTCCCGATGGAGACGACGGAGATCACCGAGGTCGACGTCGACGAAGCCATCGCTGCGGCGCGTCGCAGGCACGCCGAGCTGGTCGAGGTCGACCGCGCCGCCCAGGCGGGAGACGTCATCAAGTGCACCCTCGTCATGCGCCGCGGCGATGAGATCCTCACCGGCGGCGACAACGTCGAGCGCGACCTCGAGCTCAACCGCGAAGAGGTCATCCCCGCCATCGTCGACGGCGTCATCGGGCTGACAGCGGGACAGTCGCGCAGCTTCGAGACCGTGCTGCCCCAGGACTACCGACAGGAGGAGCTTCGGGGCGCCACCGTCACCATCGATGTGACCGTGCACGCGGTCCGCGAGCGCGAGCTGCCCCCCGAGGACGACAGCCTCGCGGTGCTCGATGGTCACGGCACCACCCTCGAAGAGCTGCGCGAGCACTACCGGACAACTCTTGCTGCCGACGCGGTGGAGCAGGACCGCGAGCGCCACGAGGGAGCCGCGCTCGAAGCGCTCCGCGATCACGTCCGGGTCGACGTTCCCCAGGCCATGATCGAGAACGAGATCGACCGCCAGCTCGCCGACCTCGAGTACCGGCTCGGGTCGCTCGGCCTCCCGCTCGACCGCTACCTCGAGATGAGCGGATCGAATATGGAGGCGCTGCGCACCGAGCGTCGCGAGGCGGCCGCGAGCCGGGTTCGTCTGGAGCTGGCGCTCGATTCCCTGGCTGTCGCGGAGGGCATCGAGGTCGATGAGAACCAGGTGGAGCGCGAGGCTCGCGCGGTCGCGGAAGGGCGCCGGATCGATGCCTCCCAGCGCCGGCGTCTCCAGGACATCGCCCGCCGCGACCTCCGGCGTCGCGCCGCGGGGGAACGGCTCATGGAGATTGTCACCCCGGAGGCGTCCGGCTTCGTCTCGACCTGACGTCTGAGCCCCGGCAGGCGTGGGTAAGCTCTGCCGCGATGAGCCAGCCCGTGATCAGCGTTCGCGATCTCGTCAAGACCTACGACAAGGTTGAAGCGGTTCGTGGCATCGACCTCGAGGTTGGCCCCGGCGAGATCTTCGGCTTTCTCGGGCCGAACGGAGCCGGGAAGTCGACGACGATCAGCATCCTCTGCACCCTGATCCGCCCGACCTCGGGAGTCGCCGAGGTGGCCGGGTTCGATGTCCGCGAGGATCCGAGCGCCGTCCGAGCCCGGATCGGCCTGGTCTTTCAGGATCCCTCGCTCGACGGGCAGCTGACCGGGCGAGAGAACCTCGAGTTCCACGCGTATCTGTATGGACTCCCCGCGGCGACCCGCAAAAAGCGCATCGACGACGCACTGGAGATCGTCGACCTCGCCGATCGCGCGAGCTCGACGGTACTCACCTATTCCGGCGGCATGCGCCGGAGGCTCGAGATCGCACGCGGCATCCTGCACTACCCGCAGGTGCTCTTCCTTGACGAACCGACTCTCGGGCTCGATCCCCAGACGCGCAACAACATCTGGGAGTACCTGCACACGGTGCGGCAGCGTGAGCACATCACGATCTTCATGACGACGCACTACATGGACGAGGCCGAGTTCTGCGATCGCATCGCCATCATCGACCAGGGAAAGATCGTCGCCCTCGGAACGCCGGCGGAGCTCAAGACAAAGGTTGGGGGCGACGTGGTCACCATCACCACGCCGGACATGGCGCTTGCGGCTGACCAATTGCGCTCGGTCATGCAGCTCGAGTTCGAACTCAGGTCGATGGCACGTTGCGGGTTGAGGTGGCGGATTCGGCGTCGTTCGTGCCGCGGCTGTTTTCCGAGCTGACCATTCCGATTTCGGCGGTGAGCGCGAGACGGCCGAGCCTCGACGACGTCTTCCTCAAGCTCACCGGTCGAGAGATCCGCGAGCAGGGGAATACATCGCTCGATAGCATGCGGCGCATGGGCAGGATGTGGGGAGGAGGTGGACGGCGATGAGCGAACAGGCATTGACTGCACCGGCCGCAGCGCATGCGCAGTCCGTGAACATCCGCGGCGCCACGCTGCGGGCGATCATCATCATCTGGCGTCGCGACTTGATCCGTTACTGGCGCGACCGCATGCGCGTGCTCGGCTCCCTGGCGCAACCGATCCTCTTCCTGTTCGTGTTCGGCAGCGGACTGAGCTCGGCGTTGCGCGGCAGCACCGGTGGTCTCGGTGGAGCCGGATCCTCGCTGCAGTACGTGCAGTTCATCTTCCCGGGCATCATCGGCATGTCGGTGCTCTTCACATCGATCTTCGGCGCGATGTCGATCGTCTGGGATCGAGAGTTCGGGTTCCTCAAAGAGGTTCTCGTCGCGCCGATTCATCGCTCCGCCGTCGCCATCGGCAAGACGCTCGGCGGTGCGTCGCAGGCGATGATCCAGGGACTCGTCATCCTCGTGCTCGCACCGCTCGTCGGCGTGAAGCTGACGGTTGTCGGTGTCGTTGAGCTGGTACCGGCGATCTTTCTGTTTGCATTCGCGCTGAGCGCGCTCGGTGTCGCCGTGGCGGCGCGGATGCGCACGATGCAGGGCTTCCAGGTGGTGATGAACTTCCTGATGATGCCGATGTTCTTTCTTGCCGGCGCGCTCTTCCCGCTCACCGGCAACCTCCCGGCGTGGCTCCTGGTGCTGACGCGCCTCGATCCTGCGAGCTACGGCATCGATGCCCTGCGCCGGATCGTGCTCACCGCATCGGGGCTGCCCTCGAAGGTGGTCCACGGCTTCGAGGTCACACTCTTCGGCTGGACGGTGTCGCTCTGGGTCGAGCTTGCGGTGCTCTTTGCCTTCGGCCTGCTGATGATGGGCCTGGCCGTCTATGGATTCCGACAGCGCGACTGAAAAGGCCTCCTATAATGGAAAACAGAATGAATCCGACCAATCTGATCCCGTACGTCATCGAGACAACCAATCGGGGCGAACGCGGGATGGACATCTACTCGCGTCTGCTCAAAGACCGAATCATCTTCATCGGAACGCCGATTGACGACCAGGTTGCAAACGTCGTCATGGCGCAGCTCCTGTTCCTCGCCGGCGAGGATCCCGAGAAGGACATCTGGCTCTACATCAACTCCCCGGGCGGATCGGTGTATGCGGGCCTTGCCATCTACGACACGATGCAGTATGTCGAGCCGCGCGTCGGCACCATCTGCATGGGCATCGCCGCGTCGATGGCCGCGATTCTCCTTGCGGGCGGTGCAGCCGGCATGCGCCTCAGCCTACCGAACACTCGTGTCCTCATCCATCAGCCGTCAGGCGGATTCAGCGGTCAGGCGACGGACATTCAGATCCATGCGCAGGAGATCCTGCGTGTGCGCCGCCGTCTCGACGAGATTCTCGCTCACCACTCCGGCAAGGCCATCGAGGTCGTCAACCACGACTCGGATCGCGACTTCTTCATGAGCGCCGAAGAGGCCAAGGAATACGGCCTCATCGACGAGATCATCCAGGGCCGCATCAAGAGCGGTGGCTCGCCGAACGGGGAGAGCAACGGTGGCAAGCCGCCCGGCGCGCCACATGACGCGGACACACCCCAGGCGGGTGGCGGTGCAACGGCGCACGCGTGATGCCGAGGGCGGTCGTGCGTGGGGACCACGTGAACAATCAGGGGGGTAGGCCGTGACAGAGCGCGACGACCGTCGACGCCACACGCGTTGTTCGTTCTGTGGCAAGGGGCAGGAGCAGGTTCGGAAGCTCGTCGCCGGCCCTGGTGTGTACATCTGCGATCAGTGCATCGATCTCTGCCAGGAGGTCCTCGAGGAGGACAACCGGTCGACGACGACGAAGCGTGGCAAGCCGGGAACGATTCCGAATCCGCAGGTCATCGCCGCATCGCTCGACCAGTACGTGATCGGTCAGGAGCACGCCAAGAAAGTGCTCTCGGTTGCGGTGTTCAATCACTACAAGCGCATCGCGCACGCGAAGACGAACAGTGATGTGGAGCTGCAGAAGTCCAACGTGCTGCTCGTCGGCCCCACCGGCTGCGGCAAGACATTTCTCGCGCAGACGCTCGCTCGCATCATCGACGTGCCGTTCAGCATCGCGGACGCCACGAGCCTCACGGAAGCCGGTTACGTCGGCGAGGACGTCGAAAATATCCTGTTGCGCCTCATCCAGGCTGCGGACTTCGATATCGCTCGCGCCGAGCGCGGCATCATCTACATCGACGAGATCGACAAGATCGCCCGCAAGAGCGACAACCCGTCGATCACGCGCGACGTCAGTGGTGAGGGTGTGCAGCAGGCGCTGCTGAAGATCCTCGAGGGCACCGTCGCGAACGTGCCGCCGCAGGGTGGTCGCAAGCATCCCCACCAGGACTTCATCCAGATCAACACGACGAACATCCTGTTCATCTGCGGTGGCGCTTTCGACGGCCTCGAGAAGATCATCGAGCACCGCCTCGGCAAGCGCACCATCGGCTTCAACAGCAAGCCGCGGGGGATCCGCACCAAGGAAACGACCAAGATGCTCCGCGAGCTCCAGGCGCAGGACCTGCTGAAGTACGGCCTCATCCCCGAGTTTGTCGGCCGCCTGCCCATCACGGTCGCGCTCGATTACCTCGACGAGGAAGACATCATCCGCATCCTCACCGAGCCGAAGAACGCGTTCGTCAAGCAGTACCAGAAGTTCTTCGCGCTCGACGATGTTGAGTTGGTGTTCCACGAGGGTGCGCTCCGTGCCATCGCGGAGCGAGCACTTGCACGCGGTACCGGTGCGCGCGGACTCAAATCGATCATCGAGGACGTGCTGCTCAACAGCATGTTCGAGGTGCCGAGCCGTCCCGACATCAAACGCTGCGTCATCACCGAGCAGGCAATCGTCGACGGCGTCGAGCCGCTGCTGCTCACCGAGGAGCCCAAACGGCGCGTCGGAGCGCCCGAGGAGGCAGCGCAGGGCCGCACGGCCTGACCGTGCGGCGCAGAGCCATCGCGATCGCGGCGGTGGTCGTCGTCGCCTTCTTCGCCGTGACGCTGATCACCTTGACGCACATCGTCTCGAGCGGCGATCAGGGCTGCGGAATCCCTGCTCCGGCCCCGAATCTCCCCGCGCAGTTGCGTTCCATCGGAGGCTTCGACCAGTCGTTCGACGCCAACAACCCGGAGGCGCTCGCTGAGGTCGCGGCCAACGCGGCGGGTGCGGTGGACCCTGATCTCGACGGCACAACCCAACTCGCACCGGTGGCGGTCGCTGCCCTGAACAGCGGGCAACCGGGTGCGCTCGTCGTGCCGCTGGAAGCGCAGCAGACCACCGGATCAGGGACGCGGGTCGCGGGCCTCGTCTCCTTTTTCGTGGGATGCGGGAACCGGGCGTACTTCGGATCCGTCGCTGATCTGTCTGCAATCGGGTCGGGGACGACCCTCACGTTTCCCACAGTTTCGGAAGCCGCCGCGGGGTCCGCATTGGGCACATCGACGCCACAATTGGTCTATACGACCTCCCCATTCACGCCCGAATGGCGCAATCCGCAATCCGGGATGACGATCGCCGCGGGCGAGTGATAGCCGGTCGGCCCATATACTCAATCGCCCAATGGAGAAGCATTTCGACTGGTCCAGCGTGGAACCGCGCTGGCGGGAGCGCTGGCGGGAGCTCAAGGTCGGTCACGCCGACATCGCCAGCACCAAGCCTGCGTACGTCATTGCGCTGCCCCCGCCGAACATCACCGGGGCGCTCCACATGGGCCACGCCTCCACGTTTTCCATCCAGGACACGCTCTGCCGGCAGCGGCGCATGCGCGGCTTCGAGGTCGAGTGGTGTCCCGGAACCGACCATGCGGCCATCGCGACCCAGAACGTCATCGAGCGTCAGCTCGCCGACGAGGGGACGACCAAGGAGGAGCTCGGACGCGCCGGATTCCAGACCCGAGTCGACGCCTGGTACGAGGAGTACGGCGGGCGCATCTACGAGCAGATGCGGCGCATGGGATACACGTGCGACTGGGACCGGATGCGCTTCACGCTCGACGACGCATACGTGCGCAGCATCCGCCTCGTCTTCAAGACGCTGTTCGATGAAGGCCTCATCTATCGCGGACCGCGCATCGTCAACTGGTGTCCGCGCTGCGGGTCAGCGATCAGTGACGAGGAGATCGACTGGCAGGAGCACACCGACCCGCTCTACTACCTGAAGTATCCGGTGGTGGAGAACGACGGACACATCACCGTCGCCACCGTCCGTCCCGAGACGATGCTCGGTGACACCGGCGTCGCGGTCGCGCCCGGCGATGCACGCTACAAAGCGTCCGTGGGCAAGCACGCGACACTTCCGCTGACGTGGCGAGTTGTTCCGATCTTCGAGGATCCCGCGGTGCGGCCGGAGTTCGGCACGGGCGCCCTCAAGGTGACGCCAGGACACGACGCCACCGACTACGAGATCGGCTCGAGGCACAACCTGCCGATCATCAACGTCATCGCGCTCGACGGCACCATGGACGTGCCGTCGCTGCCGCAATTCCACGGCATGCCCGCTGACCAGGCGAGAATCGCCGTGGCCGACGCGCTCCGCGAGATGGGTGTCCTCGTGAAAGAGGAGCCGTATCTGCACGAGGTCGGCCATTGCGACCGCTGCGGAACCATCCTCGAACCCATCGTCAGCGAGCAGTGGTGGGTGAGCATGCCCTCGCTCGCCGCGCCTGGCATCGGCGCCGTCGAAAGCAAGGAGATCCGTTTTCATCCTTCGCGATACACCGACGTGTATCTCAGTTGGATGCGCAACATCAAGGACTGGTGCATCAGCCGGCAGATCTGGCTCGGCCACGCCATTCCCGTTTCGACGTGCGCCAACGGGCATCGCTTTGCCTGGATTGAGCCACCGACGCAGTGCGTGGAGTGCGGCAACGCGGAGCTCACGAACGACCCCGACGTGCTCGACACGTGGTTCAGCAGCGGGCTCTGGCCGTTCGCGATCTTTGGATGGCCCGAGCAGACGCCCGAGCTGGAGCGGTTCTACCCGACGGATACGCTCGTCACCGGGCGCGACATCATCTTCCTCTGGGTCGCGCGAATGATCATGACAGGCCTCAAGTTCACCGGACGCAACCCGTTCACGGACGTCCTGATCACCAGCACGATCCAGGCTGTCGACGGCTCCCGGATGAGCAAGTCGAAAGGCAATGTCGTCGACCCCCTCGAGCTCATCGACAAGTACGGCGCCGATGCGTTGCGTGCCTGGGCAGGCGCGGTGGGCACGAGCGGTCAGGACATGCGTTTCGACGCCGACCGCATCGCGTCGTATCAGCGCTTCGCGAACAAGCTCTGGCAGGTGACGAGCGGTTTTCTCGTGGCGCGTGTGGGAAAGGGTTCGCCCGCGGAGCTCGATGTGCATCCGCCGCGTCCGGAGACGCTGCGGCCGGAAGATCGATGGATGCTCGGCGAGCTCGCCGCCGTGGTGCGCGACTGTGACGCCGGGTTCGAGGCATTCCGGTTCCACGACGCCGTCGAGCGTCTCTACGACACGTCGTGGCACACCTTCTGTGACTGGTACATCGAGATGGTCAAGCTCCGTCTCACGGACACGACGGATCCGGAGTCGCGCCGGGCCGCGGTGTGGACCGCCGTCACGGCGCTCGATGTCCTGTTGCGTCTCCTGCACCCGTTCATGCCCTTCATCACTGAGGAGTGCGCGCAGTTGCTGCCGAATGCGGCAGCAACGTTGCAGCACCGGTCCTGGCCCGAGGTCGATGAGCTCTGGACCGACGATGCGACGACGCTCGCGCATCGCGAGATCGCGGAGGCGATCGAGCTTGTCCAGCGCATCCGCGCCGTCGGCCACGATCATGCGGTGCCGCGCGGCGCGAAGGATCGCGTGCGCATCATCGTCCGGTCCGAAGACGGCACAGGACCGACAAAACACATCAGCAGTCTCATCGGCGGACTGGTCCCCGCGACGGTGGTCGACTCCCTCGAGCGCGGTCTTGATCCGGTGGTCGTGGTTTCGGGTAGGCTCCACGCCGAGGTGGTGATCGCCGACACCGCTGCGGACGCCAACGCGACCAGACGTCAGATCGGCACCCTCGAGGCAACTGTGACGCGGCTCGAGTCCCAACTCTCGAATCAGGGCTTTGTCGCCGGGGCGCCCGCCAAGGTCGTCGACGAGGCACGACGCCGGCTCGCCGAGGCGAACGCGCAGCTGGAACTCCTGCGCCGCACCCAGTCAGGAGGACCCACCGATGCTGCTGGTTGATGTCGGAACGCTGCTGACGCTCGCCATCGTCGTGGTGGTCGCGTACCTCGCAGTGCTCTGGATCGCTCTGGCGTTCTACGTCGTCCGCGATGCGCGCCGGCGGACGACGTCACCCGGGTTCACGCTCTTCGCGATGCTCGTCGGGTTCGTCCCGCCGTTCCTCGGCGCGCTCATCTACTTCATGGTCCGCCCGCCGCTGACGATGGAGCAGGTGCGGTCGCTCGCGATCGAGGAGCAGGTGCTCCTCGAGCCGCCGGTCGAGGGCATCCCGACTCGGCCCTGCCCAACGTGCGGCCGGGAGATCGAGCAGGAGTTCATCCTCTGCCCGTACTGCCGGACGCAATTCGCGCGGCGATGCACCGGCTGCGACCGGAGCCTCCGGCTCGGCTGGGGGGTCTGTCCGTACTGCGCCACCGAGGTCGGAGCGCCTGCGCTGACCCGCGCCGGCAGGTAGCCGCCACCATGCTGGGCGGTGGGCTCCAGCTGGCGCTCATACCCGCGCCGCTGATCGCCGCCGCGATCATCGTCTTCGCCCTGGCGCCGCGTCACGCCCGCCTTGCCAGGATGATCGGCGGCGTTGGCGGCGGTGCGAGCATCGTGCTGCTCGCGGTCGAGGCCGGCCGCCTTGGCAGCGGCGGCAGGATCGAGGCCTCGCTGGGAACGCCGGTCACGGGGATCGACTACCTCCTGCGCCTCGACCTCCCCGGCGCCGTGCTCGGCCTCGCCGCAGCCGTGGTGGGCGTCCTGCTCCTCCTCGATGCCGAACGGCAGACACGAGAGGTGAGCGCGCTGCTCGTGTGCGTCATTGGAGCGCTCGTCGCCGCGCTCGCGGGCAACCTTGTGATGCTCACCGCCGGGGTCGAGATCGCGGGGGTCGGCACGCTGCTCACGACGAGCGCGGCTCGCGGCCGTCCCGGCAGGGGAGGGCTGATGGCAATCGGGGTCGCGCACCTCGCCTCGATCGGGCTGCTCGTTGCTGCCGTGCAGCTGCTGAGCTCGTCCGGGACCACCGACTTTGCCGTCATCCCGGCGGGCGCCGTCGGGGCTGCGGTGGCGGGTCCGTGGGCTGCGGCGGGTGTCGCCCGTCTGCTCGCGACGGCGTTTGTACCCCTGCGCGGCAATCGCACGCCGACCGCCGCCTGGGCTGCGACGGGGGCGATCCCGTGCGGGGCCATCGTGCTGCTCCGCCTCCGTGAGGTCGTCGACGGTCCGCTGCCTGAGGTGATCGCCGTCATGCTGGCGGTGCTCGGTGGGCTCGTCGCCCTGTGGGCTGCGGTGCTTGCGCTTCGGTGGTCGTCGGTGCCAAGCGTCGCGGGGAGAGCCCTCTGCGTCATCGCCGCCGCGCCTGTGGTCGCCCTCTCGGGTGTGGCGAGTGGCGCGGCCGACGCGGCTGTGGCCGCCGGCATCTGCTCGATGATGCTCGTCGCCTCGCTGAGCCCGGCCTGGGAACGCGTCGCCCGTGGCCGTGCCGGATCGGGGCTCGCCATCCTGGCGCTCAGCATGGCCGGCTCGCTGCCCCTGGGATTCGGTATCACGGCGCTGATCCTGGAGCTGGCAGCGACGGTGTCGATCGGGCGGCCCAGCGCGGCCCTGCTTGTCGCACTTGGCCTCGGAAGCTTGCTCGGGGCGGCGGCGGCCGTCCGAGCCGCTTCGCGCATCGGGGCATCGAAGGTGGCTGGGTCTGCAGGTGAGCGACTCTCGTCGGTCGCCTCTGTGGCCGCGCTCATGTCACTCGCCGGAGCGGTGGTTCCCGGCGCGGCTGCTACGACGATTCTCGCCACACTGAGTCCAGGAGGCGTCATAGAGCCGGTGGGGGACGCCGCGATCCGCAGTGCCGCCGGTGACTGGTCCGGTGGATATCTCGTCGTCGCGTTCGTCGTGATCGCCGCCGGAGTATGGGCGTTGCTCACGCTCGGGGGACGGACCCTGCCGAGCCACGCGCCGGTCGCCGTCGAGACGGAACCCGTCGGCGTGCAGGCACTCGGCCTGCGTCCGGCACGCCGCCTGCGGCCGATCCTCCTCCGGGCCGGTTCCCGGCTCGGTGCTCTTGATGAATGGCTCGTCGTCCAGCCCCAGCTGGCACTGGCGCTCGGCGGCGCGATCGTGGCCATCCTCGCAGCCGACCTCCTCGTCCACTGATGGGCGTTTCGGCGCCGCTGCTCTCCGCGGTCGGAGTGCTTGCCGGGGTGATCGCGATCATGGTCGACGGACGGCGCGCCGTCGGCATCGCCGTCGTCTTTCTCGCTGCGGGGATGGCGCCGACTGCGGCGACCTTCGGTGGCGCGCCGGGCGTCGCCGTGCTCGCCGTCGCCGCGGTGGCGGCGGTGATCTTTGCGTGGGCCGGATTCATTGGAGGCCGTCGCCTCCCCTGGGTTGCCGGTCTCGATCCGACCATCCCCGCCTTCGCGCCGCGCGAGCGGCTCTTCGGTCCGCGGAGCGTCCGCGCGTTCAGCGCGGCGGTGGCGGTGCCCATTGCGTCGTGGGTGAGCTTCAACATTCCCGTCGGGCAGATCACGACGGCGGTGCAGGGGCTGCTCTTCCCGACGGCCTACGCGTGGACCTGCGGTGTCATCCGGCTCCTGCTCGCGCGGACCGTCGAGGATCTCGCGGTGGGCGTGGCCATGGTCTCGCTCTCGACGGGGACTGCCTGGCTGCTGCGCAGCGGTTCGGACTCGCTGCCCGGGGCGGTGATCGCGTGCGCAGCGACGCCGATTGTCGCGCTGGTCGCCGGATGGCTTGCCGGGCGGAGCACCCGACGCCGCCCAATCGAGGCCGACGCGTGAACCCGATCGTCATTGCCGCGGTCTGGGTCGTCCTCGGCATCCTCGCTGCCGCGTTGCTCCGCCGCCGGACCGCCCGACTGGTCGCGATCGTCCCGCTGGCCGGAGCCGGGCTCACCCTGCTCGCCACTCGATCGCTCACGCCGTTGGCTCCGCTCGGAGGGCTCGGTGCGATCAACGGTCTCGACCGTGCCGGGCAGGGCCTGCTCGTCGTTGCCGGCATCTCGATGGCGCTGGTGATCGCGCTGCATCCGACGATCGACGTCTCCATCGCGCGAACGGTCGGTGTCGTCGGGGCGTCGGTGACGCTCGCTCTCGCGAGCGGCGACCCGCTCCTGACGGCGCTCGCGCTCACGGCAGCGGTGGGAACGCTCGCGTTGCGCTGGATCGGCCAGGCACCGGGGCGGGCAACGCTCGCCGCGGGACGAATCGCGGGGAGTGGGACCGCCGCGCTCATCGCCGCGTCGCCGTTTCTGCCGCTCTCGGGATTCACGACCGGCGCCCGTCCCGTCGTGGTCGGCGGCCTGTTCGTCGCCGGCGTGGCGGCGCTGCTCGCCATCTACCCACTCGGCGGATGGGCCGCCGGGATCCTCAGCGTCCTTCGCCCACTCGATGTCGCACCCTGGCTGGTCCTCCTCGTCCCAGCAGTGCTGCTGCTCGCGGAGCGCATTCCGGAGGGCATCCTCGGCGATGGAGTGCCCGTCTACGAGCACATCCTCCTGGTGGTCGGCCTCGGCAGCGCCGTGTGGGGCGGGTTCTGGGCAGTTCGCGGGCCTGCTCGCACGCGCTACGGCAGGGTGTTCATGGCAGACATCGCCCTCTGCATCGCCGCGGTCGGCGGCTCACACAATTCACCGGCCGTCACCGGAGCGCTGATCATCGTCCTCAGTCATCTCGCGCTGGCGCCGATCCTCCTCCGGCCTGCAGACGCCGGCCTCATCTGGCCCCGCCGCGCGGCCTGGGCGCTCCTCAGCGGCGTGCCGCCGTCACCGTCGTTCTGGGGGCGGTTTCTCCTCCTCGAGGCGCTGGCCGCCGGTAACGTCGACTCGACGATCGCTGCGGTGGTGGCGATGACGGGGATCTTCATCGCCACCGTCATGGCCTGCTCGATGCGTACCGTCCGGGCACCGATGGCAGGGTGGCAGACGCGAGTCCCGGAGGCCGGCGCGTGGCTCCTGATCGCTGCAGGGATCGCGATCGGCCTTGCTCCGCAATCCGTTTCAACGTTCGTGTTCGGGAGCTGAGCAGATGGATCCACTCGGTCTGCTCCTCGACATCGTCGCGGTGGCGATCTATCCGGGCGGCTTGTTCCTCGCGGTGCTCGGCGTGATCGTGCAGCGCACGGGGGGCCTGCCGCGGACGGGAGGGCTCGACGCGCGTGCGCTCGGAGCACTCATCGCTGCCGCGCTCGCAGCATCGATGGCGTCGCTCCCCGGGTCTCCCGCAGCATCGCTGCCGCCCTCCGGAGGCGCGACCCCGAACCTGGCGGCGGCGCTCCTGCTCCTGTTCGCGGCAGCATCGCTCGCCGCCCCGGAGCCGTGGTCGGTCCGTCGCGTCGTGCTGGGTGGCCTCGGCGGCGCGTCGCTCGTCCTGCTCGGGCTCGTTGCGGCGTCCTTCTCGGTGGCGACGATCGCGGGCATCGGTGGCGGCGAGGCTCTGACGGCACGGATCCTCGCTGCGGCCACCGCGCTCATCGCCCTGCCGCTGGTCGTGCAGCCGCACAAGCGCGGCGCCGGAACAGCCGGACGCGTCGCGGTGGTGGCCGCAACGCTCGAAGTGGTGCTCGCGCTGCTCGTCCCACCGTCGCTGCACTTTCCGGCGACACTGATCGCGACCGCGGCGCTGGTGGCAGGTGTCGCGGTCTATGGGCTGCTCCTGCGAGCCGCCCGGGCAGCCACCCGGCGTGAGTATCCAGGGCTCGTCGCGCTCGCCGCCGCGTGCTGTGCCGCAGCCGCTGTCGTTGCCGTCCTGGCTGCGCGACCCTAGTTGATCTCGGAGATATGCGCTGTTTGATCAACTCGGGGTCCAGCCTCGGTGCTAGCATGAGTCTCGAGTTGGCGCAAGATTCTCTGCAGTCTGCCGCGCGCGTGAAATCCGCGTGATCGGGATCGTTCTCGCCTCTCAGTCTCCTCGCCGTCGCGAGTTGCTGACTCGGGCGGGTATCCGTTTCCGCATCATCGAGCCGCCCGATGACGTCTCGCTCCCGGCCGGGGTCAGCGCCGAGCTCGCCGTGCAGCTCGTCGCCCGTCAGAAGGCGGTCGCGGTTGCGAAAGTCGTTCCCTCCGGGACGTACATCCTCAGCGCCGACACGATCGTTGTCGGCCCACGAGGACCACTCGGCAAGCCGAAGACGCCGGAGCTGGCACGCGAGATGCTCAACGACCTGCGCGGCAAGCGCCACACCGTCCTCACCGGCGTCTGCGCGATGTGCACGGGCGGCGACCAGGAGGCGCTGGGTGTCAGCCGCTCCGCAGTGAAGTTCTGCGATTTCACCGACGATGCGCTCGACATGTACGTCGCCTCGGGTGAGCCACTCGACCGTGCCGGCGCATACGCCATTCAAGGCGGAGGCTCCGATTTCGTCGAAGCCGTCGCCGGGCGGATTGACACCGTCATCGGCCTCGACGTCGGTCTTGCGCTCCGCCTGCTCGGGGAGATCGGATACCCCGATCCGCTGCCCCGCACAACGGATATCAACCTCACGGCTTCCCGGCAGCGCCGCCCGCTGGCGCCGCTTCGCACCGTAACCAGGGTCTGACCGTTTCGCGTTGCAGGCGGGTGCGGATCTTCGGTTCGCGACTGGCGGTTGCCGTCGCACTTTCAGTTCTGGCGCCGATCGCGGTGATGGTTTCCGGCTGCAGCAGTGATGTTGCGCAACTCTCGGTTGTGCTGCGCACTGACTGGGGAAAGGGTGCGTACACACCCGGCTCGACGCCGCCGAACTTCGAGCTCGTGGTGACGAATCTGGGGCCTGGCAACGCGTCGGGCGTCGTCGTCCACGCGCTGATGCCGCACTCCTTCGAGTTCGACACGACCAACTCGATCGAGACCCATGGCGCCGCGCGGACCACGCCGGAGGATGCGACGGCCGGCGGCTCCAACCCGGAGTGGGGCGTCTGGTCACTGTCCGCGCCCACCTCGCCGAATGGGTCGGTGGATTACTCGACGATCACCATCGACTTCGCCGCGAACATCACTGCTGCCCCCAGCACATATTCCCTCGAGGCGCAGGTCGTCGACGACAACCTCACGTCGACAGTGGCGAGCCAGCCCCTCCAGGTCGAGGTGAACCAGGCGCCCCGGCTCGCGCTCACCGCGTCCGTGAGCCCGACCTCGGTGCACCCGGGCGGCCAGGTCACCTATCGCATCGACGTGACCAATGACGGCAGCGGCATCGCCCCGAACGTCGATGTGCTCGTGACCCTGCCGCCTGCCCTTCAGTTCCAGTCGACGATTCAGCCGTTCGGAGGCAATTCGTCCATCGAGCAACTGATCCTTCCAGTCAAGGGCGCGGTCGTCGCTTTCTACGGTGGCTTTGAATTACCGCCGCAAACCTCGCTGGGGCCGGGAAAGCTCGTCATCCAGTTCATCGTGCAATGCATCTCGAATCCGGGCAAAGGCGTCTTCCCGATCCAGGCACAGGTGACCGACACGCTCAACGACAGCGTGCTTATCACCAACGCGGCGCCCCTCAACATCCTTTCGTCGTAGGGATTTCGAGTTCATCCCAGGCCTGCCCCCGGGCGCACGTGGTAACCTCGCGTATCGCGCCCGGTATCAGCCGGCGTTCCTCAGTGGAGTGAACCCGCTCCCGGCGAGAGAGGCATATGTACGCAATCCTTCAACACGGCGGTCACCAGTACCGAGTCGCTTCCGGCGACCGGATCCTTGTCGACCGCATTCCAGTCGAGGTCGGATCGACCGTCACGCTCGAGTCGGTCTTGCTCATCGGCGACGGCGCGGAGACCGATGTCGCCAAAGGCTCGCCGGTTGAGGCATCCGTCACCGCAACGGTGATCGCGCACCGGCGCGGTCGGAAGATCCGCGTCTTCACGTACAAGCCCAAGAAGCGCCACCGGCGCACCCTCGGCTATCGCAGCCAGCTCACCGAGTTGCGGATCGACGATGTCGCTCGCGGCAAGGCGGACGAGAAGCCCAAGGCAGCCGCGAAGCCGCGCAAGGCGGCTGAGCCCAAGGCCGAAGCTGACGCCAAAGCCGATACCGGCTCCAAGAAGGCTGAGAGGATGCCGTCTGCTTCGACGGCAGCCGCCGAAGCGCCCGATACCGAGGCGGTCGAGGCTGCAGCGGCGGCGGCCGAAGACGCCGAGGCCGTTGAGGATGCAGCCCCGTCGAGCGACGACGAGACGGCAACTGCGAAGGCGCCGGCCGCGAAGCGGGCCGCATCAAAACCAGCGGCGAAACCCAGAGCCCCGAGAGCGAAGAAGGATCCTGCAGATGGCGCATAAGAAAGGCGGCGGGAGCTCCCGCAACGGACGCGACAGCAAGGCCAAGCGCCTCGGCGTGAAGCGCCACACCGGCGAGGTCGTTCTCGCGGGCACGATCCTGGTCCGCCAGCGCGGCACCAAGATCCTCGCGGGCGAGCACGTCGGCGTCGGCCGCGATCACACGCTGTTCGCGTTGCGCACCGGCACGGTTGCGTACGACCAGACAGGCCACGATCGCACCCGCGCCAACGTGCGCGCGATGGCGATCTTCTCGGTCGGCGAGATGATCGAGGAGCCAGTCGACGAGGAGCCGGTCGCAGCGACCGGCTGAGCGTACGGCCACTCGCGGCTCCCCCTTCATCGACGAGGTCGACATCGAGGTCGCGGCGGGAACGGGCGGGCGGGGCGCAGTCAGCTTTCGTCGCGAGAAGTACGTCCCTGACGGCGGTCCCGACGGGGGCGACGGTGGTCGGGGCGGGGATGTCCTCATCGTCGCCGACTCCACCGACACGACACTTTCCGGGTTTCGTGAACGACGCTCGTTCGTCGCCGAGAACGGGCAGGCCGGTGGTGGCCAGAAAAGGTCAGGCCACCACGGAGCGGATGTCGTCCTGCACGTGCCTGTGGGCACCATCGTTCGTGAGGCAGACACGCTGATTGCCGATCTCGATCGTCCCGGCGCGACAGCGCTCGGAGCGCGTGGAGGCAGGGGCGGGCGCGGTAACACCAAGTTTGCGACCGCGACGCGCCAGGCACCTCGTGCCGGTGAGCTGGGCGATCCCGGCGAGAAGCGCCATCTGCACCTCGAGTTGCGCCTCATCGCGGACATCGGGCTCGTTGGATTGCCCAACGGCGGGAAATCCACGCTGCTGGCGGCGCTCACCGGGGCGCACCCGAAAATCGCTGCGTACCCGTTCACGACCCTGCACCCGAATCTCGGTGTCGCCGAGCTCGACGGCGGCCACACGCTCGTCCTCGCCGACGTTCCAGGGCTCATCGAGGGTGCCAGCCAGGGAGCGGGCCTTGGGCTCGAGTTCCTTCGCCACCTCGAGCGCACACGAACGCTGATCCACGTCGTCGACGCGTCAGCAGGGGTCGACGAGGCCCGTGCGGCGCTCGCGACGGTGCGGGCTGAGCTCGTCGCCTACAGTCCGGAGCTCGCCGGCCGGCCGTCGGTATTCGCCTTCAACAAGATCGATCTGCCCGAAGGCGCTGCCGCTGCGGCGATCCTGGCCACGGAATTTCCGGAGTCGTTCGGTATCTCCGCGCTGACTGGCGACGGATGCCCGGAGATGCTCCTCGCGGCGGCCGCGCTCTCGGGACGCGGCACGCGCGACACGCCGATCCCAGCGGCGCCCGGTTTGCATCGTGTGTATCGCCCGCGCCCGCGGCGTGTGATCACCAATGACGTGGTCCGCGAGAGCGACGGCTTCCGCGTGGTGGGCGAGCTCGTCGAGCGGATGGTCGGTCGCATCGACCTCGAGAACGACGAGGCCGTCGCCCGGTTGCAGCGCAAGCTCGCTGCAGCAGGCGTCGATGCAGCGCTCGCGGCCGCGGGAGCCAAGGAAGGCGACACTGTTCGCATCGGCGAGGCCGAGTTCAGCTATCGCGACGATGGGTTGTCGGCATGACGTCCGTGCTCGTCTTCGGGGGGAGCTTCGATCCCATTCACAACGGTCATCTCTCGATCGCGGCACAGGCTCGCGAGCTGACCGGCGCCGCCGAGGTCTGGTTCGTCCCGTCCGCGGTCGCACCGTTGCGCGACGACCTCGCCGCACCTCCGCAGCAGCGGCTCGCGCTCCTCCACGCGGCAATCGACGAGGTGCCGAACACCCGGGTCTGCGATCTCGCCGTGCGCATGGGAGGGGTCTCGTACACCGCGGAGACCATGGAGGCGCTGCGGCGCGAGTACCCAGCGAACGACCTCGTCGTGCTCGTCGGAGCCGACGCGGCGCGCACCATTCCCGCCTGGCATCGCGCCGCTGATCTGCTCGCGCGCGAGCGCTTCGTCGTCGTCAATCGCACCGGCCCGCCGCCACTCGACGCTGACGAGCTGCAGAGGCTCGGGTTCGCCCCGTCGACGACCACGCTGCTGACCGTCGATTCGCCGAACATCAGTGCCTCCGAGGTGCGCGAGCGCTGTGCCGGCGGCCAGTCGCTCGCCGGCCTCGTGCCCGACGCGGTGGCCGCGATGATCGCCGTCCGCGGCATGTACCGCTCCAATCTCGACGATGCATAATGCGAAGCGGATGACATCCACTGAGCTGGCAGACATCGTCGCCGCCGCTGCCACCGACAAGAAGGCACGCGACGTCGTCATCCTCGACATCCGAGGCAAGACCACCATCGCGGATTACTTCGTCATCTGCGAAGGCGACACCGATCGTCAGGTTCGTGCCATCACTGAGAATATCTCGGACGTGTGCAAGGAACACGGTGTGCGCGCGCTCGCCGTTGCAGGTCTCAAGGACGCGTCATGGGCATGCGCGGACTTTGACTCCGTGATTGCGCACGTGTTCCTCCCCGGTGAGCGCACGTTCTACGACCTCGAGGGGCTCTGGGGCGACCCCGCCGGCGAGGAAGTGATCTAGCGCGTCAGCGTCGCAGACATCACTGTTGGAACAGTGGCACGCCGTGCATGATGGTGGCGTCGAGGTTGAGCAGGGCGAACACGATTGCAACTGCGCTGAAGGCGATCGCGCCCCAGAGGAGTATTCGCTCCGCAAGCCCGAGGTCCTTGCCGCCGATCGATGCCAGCGGCGGCAGAAAGAGACCGAGCAGCGCGCCGCAGATGACACCACCGATGTGCGCGTAGTTGTTGATGTCCTCGGAGCTGCTGAAGAGAAAGGTCAACGCCACGTTGAGCACGATCACCGTCACGGCGTAGTTGCGCACGGTGTGTGAGATGCCGACCGGTATCTTCTTGCCCTGGACGCGGCCGACCATGAGGAGCAGGCCGACGAGCCCCGCGATGCCGCCCGATGCACCGATCGAGATGGTCGGTTCGATCGCCGGGAGCTGGAACGGCAGCTGGCTGATGCCGACCCAGAAGAGACCACCGGCAATTGCCGTGATGAGGAAGGCCCCGAGGAGCACGAGCCGCCCGTAGAGCTGCTCGACGAGCCTGCCGATGAACAGCATCGCGATGCTGTTGAAGAGCACGTGATAGACGCTGCTGTTGTCGTGCAGGAAAGCGCTGCTGACAAAGCGCCACCACTCGATCGTGCAGCCGGGGCTCTGCCCGAACGCCTGGTAGAGGGTCGCATTCGGGAGCGCGCCCCAGGAGCACAGATCGGGTCCCGTCGACGTCGGGCTGTTGGAGATCGTCGTGGTCTCGATGAGCCAGATCACGACGAAGATGCCGATGAGTGTGTACGTGAGGATCGGCTGCGTGACCATCGCTCGGCGGACCGGCGCGACATAACCGCCGGCGACCGTCTGCCGCTCGGCAAGGTCCACGGCGGCGAGTGTCGGCGTCGGCGCGCCGTCGTGGACCGCCCGCGCTTTGGCGCGCAGCTCGCCGACGGGCGGCAGGCCCGGCGGGATCGGCAGGATCGCTCCGGCGTTGCCGTTGGCGACGTCGACCCAGGCGACGCCGAGGCGGACGGGATCGTTCGCGTTCGTGGCGACGGCGAGAGTCCCGGCCAGCGGGCTGAGCGCGATCAGCAGGATGTCGCACACCTGCGCCCCCTGCTGATGGATGCGGTCGAGCCCCCACCGGCGGGCCGCGTCGCAGCGATCCGCAAGGTCTCGCCCGGCAACCGCCGGATCGGGCGGCGGCTCGTAGAAAGCCACCAGTGCGGCGCGTGGACCGTTCCACATCGCAGCGGCAAGCACGTAGTTGCCGAGGAGCGCCCCGAGCCGACCGTCGCGCTGATCGGCGAGGCGCAGCCGGTACCTGGTGACCAGATCCATCGCGATCGCGAGCGCAACCGGGCTCGGCCCGGGCGGCGGGGCGGCGTGGTTGGGTGGATCCACGTCCGTCACCCGGTCAGTCTACCGATCGGTTCCCGCACCGCCCCCTCGTGCTCGGGCCCGTTTTCGGCTATGGTCACCCGGTGCCACCGGCGAGCAGCGCCGCGCAGACAGCGCCGACACTGACCCTCGGCGCGCTGCACCGTTCCCTGCTCGCGCAACTCGACTCGCAGTTCGGCATGCGGGTCGGCATCCATTTCGAGGAGCGGACCTCGATTGTCGCGGAGCACGCTCCACCCGGGAGCGCGCCGGAGCGCGTCGAGCGCCGGACGTTCGACGCCGACCTCGTGGTGCGAAACGATGTCGTGGTCGGCGCGAACCTGACGGCCGGAGCCGCCGGCGCAGCGACGCTCACCGTCCGTATCGCCGACGTCGATGGGATCAGCCGGTACTCCGTGGGTGGCGGTGCCTACGGAGTGCTGCAGAGCCGGCCGAGCCTGTTCGATCTCGTGGATTTCCAGGCCCGCCTCGACGCGGTTCCGGTCGGCGATGCCGTCGTCGATCTCGAGACACCCCGCGGCCTCGGCCGCATCGTGCTCGACGCCGCCATCGATACGGATTCGTTCGCGCACCTCCTGAGCATCTTCGGCGGCAACGAACCGTCCAACCCCGAGCTCCCGCTGCTGTCGCATTCGGTGACACTCTCGTCCGGCGACGACGTCACCCTCGACTACTGGTGGTCGCTGCTCGGGATCGACGAGAACGAGGGCCGGCCGGCACGCAACAACGTCGTCGTCTGCCATGTGGAGGTCTCGGTTGCCCGGGCACCGGACGCCGAACAAGCGTCAGCCGTCGAACTCGATCCGGCGCTCCCGGCACTCGACGACCTGGACGCTGTCTGGGAGCTCGCGAGACAGACTCGTCCGTAGCTGCCCGGTGCGCTAATGCGGCGGGAGGCCTGGACTGGGGGACGGCGGTGTGGGCGTAGGTCCTGGGGATGGAGTAGGGCCCGTCGTGCCGGGTGGCGGCGTCGGCGGGGCGGCATTCGGTCCCATGTAGGTGCAGGTCTGGGTCGGGAGCGGTACGGGGCCGTAGTACGTGCAGTTGGTGCTGGCGCCTGGCTGGGTGCCGGGGATGTAGAAATCATCGTCGTCGTTGCCGGCCGGGCCTTCAGCGACGACGTCGGCGGGCATCTTGTACCAGGTGTCCGGCACGCCCTTGAGGGCCTTGGTCATGTAGTTGTGCCAGATCGGCGCAGCACCGCTGTATCCCGACACGATGTCGTTGAGCCGCCCACAGCTCGCGTTGATCGGCTTGAGCCCGTAGTGCTTGAGGTCGGTCGGGTTGAAGGGATCGGTGATGCTGTCCAGGCCGTCGAAGACGTTCCCGCGCGCGAGCTGGGTCGCCAGGGTCTTGGTGTCAGCGCCGGGCTTGAGGCAGCTCTGGCGGCCGTTACCCACCCAGACAGCGGTGGTGAGGTTCGGCGTCCAGCCAACGGTGAGGTTGTCGACGAAGAAGTCCGACGTCCCGGTCTTGGCGCTCACCCGGCGGGGGTTGAGGGTCAGGAAACCATTGCGCCCGAACTCCCGGATGCGGTTGTTGTCGTTGCTGGTGATCTCATCCATGATGTACGCGACGTTCGCGGGGACGACCTGACGTCCGGCCGCGGTCGCGTTGTACTTCCAGACGGTCTGCCCGGTCGCCTGGGCCACGATGCTCGACACGGGCATGGGATCGTGTTGCACGCCGAGGTCGGCGAGGGTCGCCGCTCCGTCGGCGAGATCGATGAGGTCGATGCCGCAGGTGAAGGCACCAAGGGTAGCCGCCCACTGATCTGGGGACGGGCGGTTGTTGAAGACCGGACCGTTGTTGCCGTCGGGCTGGCAGTTGCCGTTGATCGACTGCACGCCCATGGCCAGCTCCATGTTCGTGATGTAGTCGATGCCGGTCCCGTACTCGGTCTTCACCGCCGGGATGTTGAACGAGTCTCCGAGACAGACCTTGAGCTCGCACACGCCGTGCGTCCGGCGGTCATCGTCCGGTGGCCTATAGCCCTTGGGATTACCGGGGATCGGGAACGTGTAGTAGTCGTCGAGCAGTGGCGTCGTCATCGTGAACTTCGTCGATGCGATGGCCGCGGTGTACGTGAAGAGCTTCGTCGTCGAGCCGAGCGGCACCGGCGTGTCCGCCATGTTGACCTGCCCGTAATCCGGATCCGAATAATTCCACGTGCCGACCATCGCCAGGACGTCACCCGTCTGCGGGTCGAGGCTCACGAGTGCGCCGTCGTTCATGTTCTCGGCCTTGCGTTCCGACTGCACCTCGGCGTGCACGGTGGTGTAGGCATCGTTCTGCTTCACCGGGTCCAGGGTCGTGTGGATGATGTATCCGCCGGGATTCGCGTACTGCGGGAAGTGGACGTTGAGGTAGCCCTCGAGGTACGAGACGAAGTCGGGGTCAAGACTGGGATTCGACTGGGTCCAGGAGTGGAATGTCAGCGGCTCGAGATACGCGGCCGCCGCCTGCGCCTGGGTGACGTCGTGGCTCGCCACCATCGCCTGGAGAACCTGCTTCTGGCGGTTCTTGGCGAGCGGGTTCACGGTGACATTGGCCGGATGGCTCAGGGGGTTGTACGAGGTCGGTGACTGGGGCAATCCCGCGAGCATCGCGGCCTGTGCCAGGTCGAGTTGGCTCGCCGGCTTGAGGAAGTACAGCTCCGCTGCCGAGCCGACGCCGACGGCGAAGTTCCCGTAGAAGATCCTGTTGACGTACATGTCCAGGATCTCGTCCTTGGTGAAGTTCAGCTGGATCTCGTTGCCGAGGACGATCTCCTTGATCTTGTAGTCGATGCTCTGCGGTGGATCGGCGCCGCCGTACAGGCTGATCTTCGCGAGCTGCTCGGTGATCGTCGAACCGCCCTGCACGGTGCTCGAGCTGTGCGTGACGTCGGCGATACCCGACTCGGCGAGGCGGGCCAGATCCCACGAGCCCTCGGTGTAGAAATTGTGGTCCTCGACGGCAACGATCGCTTCTTTGAAGAGCGGCGTCACGGCCGAGAGATCGACATGAATGTGGCGGTATCCGGAGTTGTGGAAGACCTGGATGAGGTTGCCGGCCGCGTCGTAGACGCTCGTGTCGATCTGCGGCTCCATGTTGGTGACCGTCGAGGCGTCGGGCAGCTGGCTCTTGTAAGCGTTGTATCCGGCGAAAACGGCGCCGACGGTGCCGGCCCCGATCGCGGCGAAAACCGTGATGAGGATGAGCACGATGCGGAGGACGCGGCCGCGACGGCGCGGCTGGCGCAGGTGGCGGTAGGCGCTGGCACGGCGGCGGCGGAGCTCGGCGCGCGCGGCTGCCTGCGTGGCGCCGATCCCTGGGTTGGCTGATCCGGCCGTGCGGATGGGGGGGGTCCGAGATCCGTTGGGCAGGCCCGCCCTACGGCGTCGGCCTTCGGGCCCTTGGTCGAGCGTCACCCCTGAACCGTCATATGCATATCCGAGATGGTCTCCTGACCGCCCTGCGCTGTGGCGCAAAAGCAGTGCTGCCGAGTTCTCCGGTGAAACGCCGGGGTCCGGCTCGAGTTACGCCGGCCGCATGGCAACGGCGAGGGCAAAGAGCAATGCGAACAGCACGACGATGACCGCCCCCGCGACCAGCGCGCCGGGGCCTTCCTCGATCCAGAAGGGTCCGACCCGGCGCCGTCCGGGCACGCCTTCGTCAAGCGGAACCGCCATGCAGCCAAAGGTAGCAGGAGGTCCCCTGGAACGGACGTATGACAATCCGTCACGCTTGCCGGGAGCTGTCCTTGGGCCGTGACACAATCCAAATCCGATGGCAGTGACCTTGCCTGTATCTGCGCCTGCGGCCAGTCCGATTGCGCTCCCGCCTGCACCGCGGACAGCGGAGGAGACGGGACTGCCATTTAGCTTTGTCTGCGATCTGGTGCTCAAGGTCCTGTATTTCAACGGCAGCATGCTCGGTCGCGACATCGCGAACCACCTGTGTCTGCCCTTCTCGTTCGTCGAGACCACGACGCGGTTCCTCGCTGACGAGGGCTACTGCTCCTCGACCGGCATGCACACCTCGGCGCTCGACCCCGGCGAGCCGATCAACGCCGGCATGCAGCACATGATCTCCACGACCGGCAGGCAGCGCGCCCGCGAGCTCCTCGAGATCAACCAGTACGCAGGGCCGGCACCGGTGCCGATCGCGGACTACACCGCGATGGCCGAGCGCCAGTCGCACGTCGACGGCCAGGTGAACCGCGCGCGCCTCCATGACGCCTTCAGCCACCTCGTCCTCTCCGAGGTCGTCCTCGACCACCTCGGCCCGGCGCTGAGCGCACGTCAGGCGGTGTTCCTCTACGGTCCTCCCGGCAACGGCAAGACGACCATCGCGGAAGCCGCCGCCTCGCTGCTCGGCGCGCCGATGTTCATCCCGCGTGCGCTCTACGTTCACGGCGAGGTGATCCGGTTCTACGACCCGATTCACCACGAACCCATTGATCGCGACCTGCCACCCCATGACCGCCGCTGGCAGCTCGCCAAGCGTCCGGCCGTCAAGGTCGGCGGCGAGCTGACCCCGCGGATGCTCGAGCTCGGCTTCGACCACACCCTCGGCTTCTACGAGGCGTCGATGCAGCTCAAGGCCAACGGTGGGCTCTTCCTCATCGACGACTTCGGACGCCAGCAGAACATGTCACCGCGTGACCTCCTCAACCGGCTCATCGTGCCGCTCGAGAAGAAGGTCGACTACCTGAACATCCCGCGCGCGGGCTCGAGCATCCCGGTGCCGTTCACGTGCCTCGTCATGCTCTCCACCAACCTGCGTCCCCAGAACCTCATGGACGAGGCCTTCCTGCGCCGGGTGCGCTTCAAAGTCCACGTGCCCGATCCGACCGTCGACGAGTACAAGGAAATCTGGCGCCGCAACTGCGTGGACAACAACCTGCGCATGGACGAGGGGCTCGTTGACCGCCTCCTCGAGAACCACTACCTCTCCAAGGGCCGGCCGCTGCATGGGACGCACCCCCGCGACCTGCTCAACCATGTGATCCATGCGGCGCTCTACCTCGGCAAGCCGGTAGAGCTGAACGATGAGCTCCTCGAGCTCGCGTGCGAGACCTACTTTGTCGAGGCCGACGAGTAGGGCGTCGCGCGATCAGCGAGCCGGGTCGATCGGTTTGCGCTGCAGCATCCCGCGGACGCGGGCGGACGTCCACCGCTTGGCGGTGAGCAACCGCTGCTCGAGCCCGCTCACCTCGACGAGCATCAACCCCGATTGTTGTTTCATCCGCCGCGGGTCACGCGTGTGTGCCAGTGAGCGCGCGCGAGCCACTGATGCAAGCTGTTTGCGCAACAGCGTGTCGCTGCCGGTCGACGCGTCGACCAGACGCAGGCTGACGTAGAACTCGAACGTGTTGTACGGCGTTGGTGTGAAGTCGGCCACCTCGAATTTCGTGAGGCCAAGCTGCGCCAGCTTCTCGAACAAACCAAGGAACGAATCGGGCGTGAACACATGGGCGTGCACGTCGACGAAGGCGTCCGAAGTCTCCATCCGCTTGCACGCCTCGAGGGCGAAATGATCCGGGTCACCGACACCCTGCCGGCTCGCTGCGCTGTAGTCGACGTCGCCTTTCCACACAGCCTGAGTGTCGACGAGATCGAGGAGCGCCTTCGAGTTGAAGTCGTAGACCTGGCGGAAACTTGGTTGTCGCAGATGACGCAAATTCGCGTCCACCAGGTCGCTGATCTCGGTCAATGAGCGATTGATGTCGAAGCAGTACCGCTTGTCGGGAATGACGAGCGACAGAATGCCGCCGGGACGGAGGATCCGCGCGATGTCGTCCATCCAGTCGATGGGATCGGGGATGTGCTCGATCACATGACACGCGATCACGTAGTCAAACGGCGCGTCCTGCATCACCGCGTCCGACGTGGTCTGCTTGTCACCGATGACGTAATCGACATCGACGATCTCGTCGAGGCGATCCCGCATCCCGAGGTCGGTTTCGTACTTCTGCTTCAGCTCTGCCGCGCTCGCGTGGTCGAGGTAGCGGATCGGCCCTTCGCTCTTGCGAACTCTCGGCGACGCCAGCGGTCCGATCTCCAGCCCGCGCATGGTCGCGACGTCGATGCCGGCGAGCTCAGGCCGCATGTCGTCGCAACCCGCCTGCCACTAGCGCTCGCATTGCGGGAAGACTAGCCGGTTTCGCTCCGCGTGCCGGGCAGCTGCGGCCGCTTCTCGATGATCGAGTTGATCATCCCGTAGGCGACGGCCTGCTCCGCGGTCATGTGGTAGTCGCGCTCGATGTCACGTCCGATCTGTTCGGCATCGCGGCCTGTGTGCTTGTGGTACAGCTCGATGAGGAGCGCGCGCTGACGGAGGATCTCGCGCGCGTGCACGTCGAGGTCGGTTGCCTGACCCTGCATGCCCTGCGCCCAGGGTTGATGGATGACCACCAGCGAATTGGGCAGTGCCAGCCTCCGCCCCGGCGCACCGGCGCAGAGCAGGAGTGAGGCGCCGCTGGCGGCCATCCCGAGGCAGGTCGTCTCAACAAGCGGGCGCACGTACTGCATCGCGTCGTACATCGCCAGCGAGGCGGTCATCGAGCCGCCGGGGCTGTTGATGTACAGATGGATGTCCCTCTCGGCGTCCTCGCCTTCGAGAAAGAGCAGCTGTGCAGTGACGAGGTTGGCCATGTCGTCGTCGATGACACCGCCGACGAAGATGATCCGGTCGCGCAGCAGGCGCGAGTAGATGTCATAGGAACGCTCGCCACGGGTGGTCGTCTCGACGACGGTGGGTACCAGGGTCATCTCGTGTTCTCCGCGTTGGGTGGGACGAAGCCGATGCGACGGCGTGCCGGCTCCGCCTGGTTCATCGCAAGGAATGCGCCGAACTGGGCGACCGTGCGCAGGGATGCCGCATCGAGCTCGGACGTGACGGCGCGGAGCTGGCGGCGCGGATCGACCTGCCACGAGGGCTCGGCCTGTGGCCACGCACCGAGACGGCGGCCGAGGTCGGTGTACACCGTCGCGATGGGGACGGCGAGCGCGTACGTGATTGCCACGAGGAGGTCGGTGGACACGTCCTTGCGCCCGCGTTCGACCTCGGAGAGATAGGCGGGAGAGCAGCCTGCCTCTCCGGCGATCTCGCCCAGGCTGCGCCCCTGCACGTCGCGGTGACCGCGCAGGATCGCGCCCAACTCCTGGCGGATCTCTTCCGGGTTTACGCTCAGAGCAGAACTCACAACGCTCAGAGCATATCACCGCCAGCCGCGGGTGCGATGCAATCCGGCCGCGGAACGCGCGGTGGCGGCTATGGTTGTGCAGTCATGGCCACCCTGCTCTCGGTCAACCTCGGTCACCGGACTCCGACGCGTCACAACGACAGCGGGATCACCGGCATCGACAAGCGTCCCTCCTCTGAGCCCGTGCTCATCAGCGATCCCGGCCACCGCACGGGTCGGAGTGGGCTTCCCGGCGACCTGATCGGGGATCCGCGTTCGCATGGCGGGACGGACCAGGCGGTGTACGCATTTGCGCGCGAGGACCTCGACTTCTGGCAGGCGGAGCTCGGACGCCTGTTGCCCGGCGGCGTGTTCGGCGAGAACCTCACCACGATCGGACTCGATGTCAACGGCGCGCTCGTCGGAGAGCGCTGGCAGATCGGTCACGACTGCGTCCTCGAGGTCACGTCGCCCCGCATCCCGTGCAGCACGTTCGCGACCTGGCTCGAGGAACAGCTCTGGGTGCGTCGCTTCACCGAACGTGGTGCCCCCGGCGCGTATCTGCGCGTGATCGCCCCGGGCGTCGTCGCTGCCGGTGACGAGATCACGGTCGTCCACCGTCCGGCCCACGAGGTGAGCATCGCGATGATGTTCCGCGCGATGACCACCGAGAAGTCACGCCTGCCGGAGCTCGCGGTCGCGGGGGATGCGCTGCCCGAAGAGATGCGCCGGATACTCCTCCCCGACGTGTCCCCCGAGGAGCCGGCGCTCACGTAGCATCCGGCGTCCCGGTGCGGCATCCTAGTCGCCATGGCAACAGCACCCCGCACCGCCGTCTGGCCGTCCCTGATCTACCGCGACGCCAATGCCGCAATCACCTTTCTCGTCAATGCTTTTGGCTTCGAGGAAGTGGCTGTGTATCGCAACCCCGAGAACATCGTCGAGCACGCACAACTGCGCTGGCCCGAAGGTGGGGGCATCATGCTTGGCAACGTCCGGCCCGACAGCGGCGTCGGTGATCTTCCTCCCGGCGTCGGCGCCATCTACGTCGTCGTGAGCGATCCTGATGCGCTGTACGCACGGGCCACGTCGCACGGCGCGACGATCACTCGGGAGATGCGCGACGAAGAGTACGGCTCCCGCGGATTTCAGGCACGCGACCCCGAGGGCGTCATCTGGAGCTTCGGGACGTACGCGGGCGAGCCGGGCGACGCCTGAGTTCGGTCGCGAGTGCGTGGCTCGCGGCTATTAGCCCGGTTGTTTGACGACCAGGAACGCGGCCGCAATGGCGCCGTTGTACGGCGCCGAGGCAATGAGGCGCAGGTTCGGCAGCTTGGCGAGACATTGCTCGTTCCACAAAAGCTCCGGCGACGCGATGTGCAGCGATCCGATGAACACGGCGCTGGCGCGCGCGACCGCATCCTCGGCCACCTCGGGACTGTTGCAAGCATTCTCGAGTGCAATCTCGTACGGAATGTCAAGCGCAAGGTCCGAGTAACCGTCGGGCACCAGGGCATTGAGGTCGGTCAGCCCCGACATCCACATGCCTGCGTCGTTGCCACCATTGGTCAACACGAGGGCTCCGCTGGGAAGTGCCTTCTGCAGCGCGGTGAGGACGCGCACGTCGGCCGGCGAGACGAGCGACCGTGTCGCCACCTCGTTTCGATAGATCCCGAGGTCTGACGCCGCGCCGACGACGACGGCCAGCACCGCGAGCGCTCCGAGCGCAACGCCGGCACCGTCGAGACGCAGCGCAGTGGCCCCGAAGATGCTGCGAAGTGAGTCGGGAATATCCATGCGCCGTACGGCGGCCACGAGCGCGACGACAACCACCACCACGGCGATCGCCACCGGGATGCCCCACTGGCGAAGGTTGACCAACTGATTGAACACGCCCAACGGATACGTCACCACCGAGTTGGGCTCCCAGAACGTCGTCCAGAGATGTCCCAGTGGATGGCGCAGAACGAACGCCAGGACACTGAGAAGGATCGCCGCGACGACCAAACCAACGAGAAGTTGACGTCTGCGAGACAGCACTCGCATGAGATCCCAGAGTGCGAAGAGACCAAACGCCAGGACGAGCGGAATCAGAAAGTACTGCACCCCGAGAATGCGATCGGTGTCGCCCCAGGGATAGATGGCGTTCCACAAGTGGTGGAGGTAGTGGAGGTAGAAGTCGTCCGCCATCATCAGCAGCACCAGAACCTGCGCGCCGAGCACCCAGAGCATGCGCCGGCGAATGAGCATGGTGACCGCTCCGATGCAGTAGAGCGCAAGCGCCACCGGTCCGATGATGTCGGTCTCCGCGATCAGCACGAGCAGGTGATGCGGTTTCAACGGCATGTGTACTGCTGAGATGGTGACCAGCGCTGGTTGCGTGGGGTTCGCGGGCGGTATGTACGGGATCCGCGTCAGCACGGTCACGAGCACTGCGCCCGCGAAAACGGCTGCGAGTGCGATGCCGACACGTGTGAGGCATATGCGCAGCGAGGCGCGCACAGCGACGATCAGCGCAAGGGCGAGCAGCACGGATCCGACGACAACGGCGGTGACCACCTCGAGCCCGTGAATCACCCAGATCGACGCAGCGATTGCGAAGAGCAGCAGCGCGTTCTGGCTCGCGTCCGGCGCACGAATGAGGCGCAATGACGCGACGATGAAGGGGACGATGAGCGTTGCATCAACGACCTCCGGGAACCGTCCAATGATGGCCTGGCCCGACGGGAAGATGAGGCCCAGCGCGAAGAACGGAACCACGGCCGCGAGCGCAACCGATCCGGTGGCTTCGAGTGTGAGCAACGTCAGCGCCAGAGGCAGGACAACGAGGGTTGCCGTGATGATCGGTCCCATCGAGCCTGCGGGCGATGGTGCGCCCAGCCACGAAACCACTGCGGCTGTCGCTTCGAATCCAGGGCGCGCTCGAACGAACGCGGAGCCTTCGAGCGGAACCGGGAACGCCGGCAGCACGTCGTGCGTGCGAACGATCGCATTGACAACCGACCCATGCGTCGCCGTGTCCCAGTCGGGGGGAAGCACCTGGCCGTGCAACGCCCAGGCGAAGATGCCGGCGCTGACGAGACCGACGGCGAGCGCCGGGATGGGTAGCCACCACGGCTGCGCTACAGCGGGCTTCGGCTCGCTGCGACGCCAGCGCACGACGGCTGCGACGCCCACCACGGCGAGCACGGGCAGCACCGTGATTGCCTCGAACGGGACGTGGATGTCATGGAGCGCCAGCCCGTAGACGCCGATGAGCCCCGCGGACAATCCCGGCGCCGCGGCGAGGCGTTGCCACGCACGCCACGACGGGGCGAGCAGCGTCGCCAGCGCGAAGCCCGGGAGGAAGGCAACGGCCAGCACCCCTGGAAGGGTTTGTGCGAATTCCTGAAATGGCAAAACGTGATCGAGCTCAGCGGCCTTTGAGCGTGGCCACTGCAAAGATCGTGCGCGCGATGATCAGGAGGTCGAGTGCGACCGACTGCCGCTTGATGTAGTACAGGTCGTATGAGAGCTTGACTGTCGACCCGCCGATGTCGCCGCCGTATCCGTAGTTGACCTGCGCCCAGCCCGTGAGCCCGGGACGGACCGAAAGCCGGGTGTTGTAGTACGGGATGGTCTTGCGCAGTTCCTCAACGTACTTCGGCTGCTCGGGTCGCGGACCGACGACGCTCATGTCGCCGCGCAGGATGTTCCACGCCTGTGGCATCTCGTCGAGGTGGAGCCGGCGCAATATCCCGCCGACGCGTGTGATGCGGGAGTCGTTCTCCTCGGTCCAGTTCAAGTCCTGTTCGGAGTGCACGCGCATGGTGCGCAGCTTGACGATCTGGAACGGCTTCCCGAAGTGGCCGACGCGTTCCTGGCGGTGGAAGAGGGGACCACCGTCCTCCAGCTTCAGCGCGATCCAGGCGAACGGCAGCAGGATGCCGAGTGCGACCAACCCGATGAGCGCAGCGAAGATGTCGACGAAACGCTTGAAGATCGCGTAGATGCGCGACGTCTCCCCGCGCTGCTGCAGTGAGAGCAGCCAGGTCTGGCGAAGCCGCTCCACGAGCAGGCGGCCGGTCAGCTCCTCGTGGATATCCGCGATGGACCGCACCACGAGCCCGCGGTCGTAGCAGTCGACGAGGCTCTGGAACAGGTCGGTTGAGAGGTCCTCCTCGGCTCCGAGGACGATCTGGTCAGCGTCACGCCCCGTCGCCGCCGCTGTCAGGCGGTTGACCGCATCGATGTCGGCCGGGTGGATGACGCCCACGACGCGATACAGGCCCTCGAGGTGCTCCTCGACATCACGCCAATCCCGGTCGATTGTTTCCGGGTCGGCGACAAGCACGATGCGTCCGGCGAAGATCGCCCGGGCGAACACCCGCCGATAGATCAGCCGCCAGCACAGCACGGTGAATGCGGCCACCGGCACCCAGATGAGGATGGTGGGGCGCGTGACGCCGTAGGGTGCGATGAAGAAGACAACCAGCAGAGCGATCGTTTCAATCGCTGTGGTCGTGGCGACCACGCGGAAGATCGCCCGGACGCTCACTGCGGCGTGAAGGTCATACGCGTCGACCACCAGCGCGGTGGCGAGCCAGATCGCAGTGACGAGAGCGACTCCGAGCCAGGGGATCGTGAGCTCGGCGTGCTGGATCAGGCCGGATCGGAGATTGAACGCGATGATCAGTGACGCCGCGACGAGGACCGTGTCACCCGCTGCCAGCAGCAATTTTCGCTCTGAAGCGAGGATTCCTCGCCGGCCGGCCGCGACCGTGGCGCCCGGAACCTTCTGGGCGATCATCGAAGTAGCCTACCGTGCCGCGTACACCATGAGTTCCTCGGGCGAAGCAAGCCGCATCCGACGCCGTCTTCGTGAGCGTGGTCCTGCCCGTGCTCAACGAAGAGCGCTACATCGAGGCGTGCCTGAACTCGGTCCTGACGCAGGACTACGCGCCGGATCGCTTCGAGGTGATCGTCGCCGACGGTGGTTCGACGGATCGCACCCGCGACATCGTGAGCGCAATAGCCGCGCGCGACGCACGGGTCCGCCTCATCGAGAACCCCGGCCGGTTGCAGGCTGCCGGCTTGAATCTCGCGATCGCCGCAAGCAGGGGCGATGTCATCGCCCGCCAGGACGGTCACGCGGAGTGGAGGCCCGATCACCTGAGCCGATCGGTTGCGCTGCTCTTCTCGACCGGTGCCGACAACGTCGGCGGTCGCCAGGACGCGGTCGGGGAGGGGCCGTCGGGGCGCGCGATCGCCCGCGCTATGAGCTCACCGTTCGGTGTGGGCGGCGCGCGCTTCCGCTACTCGGGCCACGAGGAGGAGATGCCGACAGTCTTTCTCGGCACCTTCCGGCGCAGCGCATTCGAGCGCGTGGGCCTCTTCGATGAGGCGTACCCGCCACACGAGGACTACGAGCTGAACGAACGCATCCGGGACACCGGCGGGCGGATCGTGTTCAGTCCCGAAATCCGGACGAAGTACCACGTCCGCAGCGGGTTGCAGGCGCTGGGCCGGCAGTACTTCCGGTACGGCCGGGGCAAGGTGCGGGTCGCTCGCGAGAGCCCGAAGGTGATCCGGCCCTACCACCTCGTTGCACCTGCGCTCGTCGCCGGCATCCCTGCGGCGGCAGCGATGGTGCTGACCGGTCGAGGCCGTCGCCTCGCGCTCGCCGGCGCCGCTATCTACGGAACTTCGTGCGTTGTGGCCGGCCAGCTGGCAGGGCGCGAAGAGCGGCTCGACGTTCGCATTCGAATCCCCGCCGCTTTCGCGGTGATGCACGTGGCGTGGGGAGCGGGATTCTGGGCCGGCATGGTCGAGGCTGCGAGAGGTCGTGGAACCGGCGGCGGATCCCCGCCCAGCCTTCCCGTCCGGTCATGGACGGCCTAGGACTCTGTTCCGACCCGTATTGTTGGCGGCTGTGACACCACGCGGCCCAGGAAAGATCGACCGTCCGAATCCACTGTGCATGGTCGGTGCCGGCTACGTCGGGCTGGTGACCGCCGTCTGCCTCGCGGATGCCGGCGTTGACGTGCGCCTGCTCGACATCGACCCGCGCCGGCTCGAGCTGCTCCGCCAGGGCAAAGCGCCGATTCACGAACCGCAGCTCGACGACCTCCTCGTGAAGGTGCTCAAGAGCGGCAAGCTGGTTCTTCACGACAACGCCGCGACGGCGATGGAGGGAGCGGCGGTGATCATGATCGCCGTCGGGACGCCACAGCTCAGCGACGGTCGCGCGGACCTCATGCAGGTGCGCTCGGCACTGAGCGAGGCGGTGCGCCACGCGGGTCCGGAAACGGTGATCGCAATCAAGAGCACGGTGCCGCCGGGTACCACAGCCTCCTTGCGCTCGCTCTGCAAGCGCAACGGCCGGGTCGTGCCCCTGGCCGTCTGCCCGGAGTTCCTCGCTGAGGGCAGCGCCGTCCGTGACTTCCGCCAGCCACCGCAGGTGGTCATCGGCGGCGACGATCACGACGCATGCGAGCGCATCGCGCGCCTCTTCGGCCATCTCGACGCACCGATTCGGATCACTGACTCGACGAGCGCCGAGCTGATCAAGTACGGAGTGAACGCATTCCTCGCGCTGAAGATCTCGTTCATCAATGAGATGGCGCAGCTCTGCGAGTTCACTGATGCGGACGTCAGCGCGGTCGCCGACGGGATCGGGACCGACGAACGCATCGGCCGCGCATTTCTCGGTGCCGGCCTGGGATTCGGGGGCTCGTGCTTCCCGAAGGATGTGCGCGCGCTCGACCAGGCCGCCAGCTATCACGGCCAGAGCTTTCACCTGCTTCGCGCCGCGGTGGAGATCAACCAGCAGGCGCGCAGCCGTTTCGTTGCCAAGGTTCAGCGCGCGCTGAACGGCAAGCTCGCCAAACGCCGGATCGCCGTCCTGGGCCTCGCGTTCAAGCCGGGTACCGACGATGTCCGGCAGGCAGCGTCGATCGATGTCATCCGGCATCTCGAGGACCTGGGTGCGTTGGTGGTGGCCACCGACCCTGTCGCGATGGCCAACGCGCGGCCCCTGCTGCCGCATACCGAGCTCGTCGATGACCCGTATGCGTGCGTCGCCGGCGCGGATGCGGTCCTGGTCGTTACCGAGTGGCCGGAGTACGTCGGTCTCGACTGGGGCCGTGTGGCGACGCTCGTCCGCCGCCGCCTCGTTGTCGACGGTCGGAACTGTCTGCCCGTGGACGGGCTGGTGGATGAGGGCTTCACCTACATCGGCGTGGGCAGGCCGATTCGCAAGCCCGCTTCCACAAAGGCATCGCGACAGCGGGCGACACCGGCTGCAGAGCTCGTCGCGGCACGATGACCTGGGCGCCGTCGCGTGTCGTCGTGACGGGCGGCGCGGGATTCCTCGGCTCACATCTGGTTGACCGATTTCTCGCCGACGGCGCTGAGGTCATTGCCATCGACAACCTCATCACCGGCAGGCGGAGCAACGTCGGTCACCTCGAAGGCGAGCCGCGCTTCACCTTGCGCGCCGACGATGTGTCCGGCGTGTGGGATGTCGACGGCCCCGTCGACACCGTGCTCCATTTCGCCTCGCTCGCCTCGCCTCCGGACTACCTGAGCCATCCGATCGAGACGCTCGAGGTCGGCACCCTCGGCACGATGCATGCGCTCCGCCTCGCCGAGGAGAAAGGTGCGCGGTTTCTGCTTGCGTCAACGAGCGAGGTGTACGGGGACCCGGCCGTGCACCCGCAGCCGGAGTCGTACTGGGGCAATGTCAATCCTGTCGGCCCGCGCAGTGTCTACGACGAGTCCAAGCGCGTGTCTGAGGCGTTCGCGATGGCGTTCAAGAGCGCACGGAATGTCGAAGTGCGCATCGCGCGCATCTTCAACACGTTCGGACCTCGAATGCGCGAGAACGATGGTCGGGCAGTGCCGCAGTTCGTCACGCAGGCGCTTGCCGGCGAGCCGATCACCGTGTACGGCGACGGGTCGCAGACACGCAGTCTCTGCTACGTCGACGACCTCATCGAGGGATTGATCCGTCTTCTTGCGTCGGACTATGCGCTCCCGGTGAATCTCGGGAATCCCCACGAGGTCACCATGCTGGAGCTGGCCTCGCTGGTGCGTGACATCTGCTCGAGCGCATCGCTCATCGAGCTGCAACCGCTTCCCGTGGACGATCCGAAACGACGGTGTCCCGATGTGACCGTGGCAGTGCGCGAGCTCGAGTGGCACGCTCAAGTGCCGCTCGAAACAGGACTCCGTCGCACCGTCTCGTGGTGGCGCGGCGGCCGCGTCGCCGGCTGACGGCTTAGCGGTCTTCCGCGCTCGCGTCGCTCGCCGGCTTGCGAGCGATGGTGACGGTGTCGAAGGCGATGGTCAACGGGTAGCCGGTGAGCGCCTTGACCTTGTTGAGAGCACGACCCCTCGGGCCTCGTCCGGCGTCGTACGACTTGCCCGGATAGAACGCGAGCGGACGTGGTTCCAGGCTTTCGTATCGCGACAGTTCGACGGCGAGCCCCGCGTCATCGCACAGGGCGCGCATACCCTCCGGATAGATACGCCAGCAGTCGATCGGGGCTTCGTGGTACGGCCAGCTCACCGGGTTCACCGTCAGGACGAGACCTCCGGGCTTGCAGACTCGCGCCAGCTCGCGGATCCAGACCCACGGTTTGCGGACATGCTCGATCACCTGCCCTGACACGACGATGTCGAAGGTTCCGTCCGGCGCCTCGATCTCGTACTCGGAGGTCATCCGATACGTGAGCTCCGTTCCGCTGCCCGTCCCCCACAGCCGCTCTCCGTGGGCGTCGACCTCTGACGCGAGATCAGCGGTCGACCACGTCACGGACGTGGTGACCTCTTGCCGGTAGGTGGACGGGTCACCGTCGGGACCGATCTCGAGCACATGGCTGCCGGTCGTGAACAGTGGTGTCAGGTAACGACGGAACAGGAGAACGCTGTTCAGGTGCACGCGCGTTCCCCGCGAGGCGCAGCGTGGCGCTTGCGCGCAAGCACGGATGAGTACAGCCGTCGATACGCATCGACGAAACCGCGTGGCGTGTAATGCGCGTCGTAACGATCGCGCGCGGCGCTGCCCATCCTCGCCCGACCTGCCGCATCGCCGAGGACCTCGGCGATTGCAGCAGCGAGGGATACCGAGTCGTGGGGCGACACGAGTCGCCCGGTGACTCCGTCGACCACCTGCTCGGGGATGCCGGCCACGCGGGTCGCGATGACCGGACGGCCCGCGGCCATCGCATCGATGATGACGATCGGCATGTCCTCATGGCCGATCGACGGCAGCACCAGTGCGTCGGCGGCCGCATACAACGACCAACGATCCTCTCGATGCCCAAGGAACTGCACGCGATCTGCGATGTTCAGGGTTTCGGCCTGTGCCTGCAGCGCATGCTGCTCCGGTCCATCGCCGGCAATCAGCACGAGCACTCGGTCGCGGATCTCCTGCGGCAGCTGCGGTATCGCGTCGAGCAGCACCGCATGGCCCTTGCGCTGCTCGAGTTGCGCCATGACCAGCAGGACGAGACGATCATCCGGGATACCGAGGGACTGCCTGGCGCGTTCGCGCGATCCACCGTCGCCTGCAGCTGCGGCGTTGGGGATGACGGTGTGCTGGTCCGCGGGGAGCCGCAACACGGATTCGAGGGCTTTCGAGGCGATCATCGATGCCGTGACGAAGACATCAACGGATCGGACGACGAGACGGTCCACTGGATAGTCGAGCACGCGACTTGGGCGCTCGTACGGCACGGCGATGTTGTTCACCACGTAGACGATTGCTGGAATCCCGGCGATGCGCGCGGCAATCGCTGCGGCGCTGCAGGAGATTGCTCCCGGATATCCGCCATTGTTGATGTGGACCACGTCGGGGCGCTCAGTGCGAAACATCGCGTACAACCTGCCAATGTCCCATGCCATACAGAGTTGTCGGAGCGGCAGGAGCGAGACACCGCCCCGCAGCGCCCTCCCCACGCGCGGCGAACGGTTGCGAGACAGCGCTTGTTTCAGGTCTGCGGGATCGGGCAATTTGAGGCGCGTTGCATGGATCCTCGAGCTGGCCTGCGCGCGTAGTCCCGCCTCGTATTCGGAGCAAGCGCGGTACGTGAAGACGGGTCGCTCGTCCTGACGCTCAAACGCTGCTTCCAGGTGGAGGAGGAGGACGACCTCGCTACCCCCGAACCAGTAGCAATCCGTGTGGTAATGCACTCGCATGGAGAGCCCCGGTCAGGCCCTTGGGCGCAGCACGAAGTGAGTGAGACGAGCTGGGCGCGGCGACGGACGCTTGTAGCTGCTGAGGCCCGTCCTGATCGTCCGGCACGACCAGCCGGTCTGCGCGAACACCGATCGCCACTGGTCGAATGAATAGGCCACGTCACCGAGGTATGGGTCATAGAGGATGCCGCTGCTCGCGATCGACGGCGACCACGCAACGTACTTGCCGCGAATGGATTGCACCGTGATCCCGAGGCCGATGCGAGCCATCTTGTACAGGTACCGAACCGTGTCGAGAGGAGTCTCGTTGAGCAACACCATCACGCCAACCGGCTTGATGACGCGGTGACACTCCTGCAGTACGTCATCCATGCGTGACGCGTGGTGCAGCGCAGAACTCGCGACGATGAGGTCATAGGTGTCGTCCGCTACGAGCAGCGGTGCAAACAGCGCACGAATCGGATGGATCTTCGACGCGATGCCACCCATGCGCTCGACGACACCTGGCAACATCACTTCCAGGTTGCTTCGGCTCGAGTCAAGCGCATCGATGGTGGCGATCTCGTCGAACCGTGACAGGTAGGCGGAAAGCCATCCGGTTCCCGCGGCGAGGTCGAGGACACGGAGGTCGCGGCCGTGCATCAGCGTGCGCCACGGAACAAACTCCAGTGCATCCAGGAAATTCCACTCGTGCGTCACAGCGTGAACCTGTTTGGCTGGATCGGTCCACACGTCTGCGTGCTGCGGGTAGAAGCGCGCGATGGCTGTCTCCCAGCTGCGCGCTTCAGTGTCCGCCTGCTGCGCTATCCAGTCATCCACCGATGGTTCCGTCCTCCGTCGAGATGGCGGCGAGATACGAACTGTATCCGTTCGTTTTCAGGTTAGCATTCGGTTCAATGGCCGTACCCGCCATCTTCGTGCACGACGCTGGCGAATACCGGCTCCCCGATCCCGGCACCGTGGTGGCGCTCACCGCGGCGGCCTTCGAGGCATGCCGGTGCGCAGGATTGACGCCGTCGGTGCTGGACGATCACACCGCGCAGCCAGAGATCTGCCGGGATCCGCTCGCCTATCAACGCTGGCTCCTCGACTGGCTCGACCGTCTCGATGCCGTATGCCACCTCGACGGAGTCGCGCGTTCGTGCGCGCAGATGATTGTGCCTTCAGTCGACTCGCTTGTCGTGAGCGCGCGAATGCTCGCCGGCGCTGTCGACGCACTTGCGCCTGAGTCGATCACCTACGTCGGCAAGGTCGGTCCCATCGAGCACACCGGCTATCACAATGGTCATCTGCAGTTCTGGCCGAGCCTTGGTGACGTTCCACTCGCCGGACGGCTCCTGCCGTTGATCGCCGCTGCGCGATCCATTCCCTTCGTTGCACGAAGTGGCCACACGTCGGCGATTACGGGCGTGCGTGCTGCGCCATTCCGAGTCCGTGTGCGGCGCGAGCTCTCCCGCTCGCTCGGCCCGTATCGCCGCGCCTACCGGCGACACATCACCGGCGGGGCGCGTCGCGGGACAACACTGATGATGTGGTACGCGGGCTACGGTTCGGAAGCCTTCGCGGCCGACGAACGTCGTGCCGGGCGCGACACGGTGTTCATCACTCGCGGTGGGTCGTCGACCCGCGTCATCGATCCGTCGCTGCCGCCCCGACACCCGCCGGGCCGGCGAATCGATCTGACCGTTCGACCGGTCCGCGAGCTGCATCCGGCTGTGCAACCGTTGCTCGCAGAGCTCGACAAGTGGACCGGTGTACCGGGCGCCTCGGCCATTCTCGAGACCCGGCTCGCCGTGTATCTCCACGGCATCTCCGTGACTGTCGCCGGCGCGGCGAGAGGAATGCGGCGTGAGATCTCCCGTCTTGGGATTGATCGCCTTGCGGCAGCGAATCCGAGCTCGCTGGAGGAATTTACGTGCCTGATCGCCGCCAGGTCACAGGGCATCCCACGAGTCCTTGTGCAACATGGCGATCATCTGCTCTCGTATGGCTCATGGCTGATCACGCAAACCAGGGACTTCGACGAGTTCGCTGCGAGTGACCCCACGATGGTAGACGAGTTGAATGCGGCTGCGGCACGGCTCGGGGTCGTCGCTCCCCACGTGACCTACTACACCCCTCGGGTTGCAGCCCTGCACACACGCGGTCCGGCGCAAGTGAGCCGGGCGCGTACCGTCTGTTACGTACCGTCGTTTCTCCTTGGCGACTCGAGCTACGTCGGCGGCTGCAACTTCGATGACGCCTGGTACTACCGGTGGCATCTGCGCCTTCTCGATCTGATGGCATCGCGGCCCGACGTTCGCTTCATCTGGAAAGGACTTCCGTCGAGTGACCAGTCGGTCGATCCGATTCCGGAAGTCATCGCGCGCCGAGCGCCGGCCAACGTCGAATACGAGAGCCGGCCGTTCACGGAGGTGGCGGGCGAGATGGAGCGCGTCTTCACGGACTACCCGAGTACTGCGCTCTACGAGACAGTGCATCTCGGGAAACCCATTCTGGCGCTGACGTTTCCGCGCTTCTGCGTTCTGCGATCGGCGGCCGCGGTGCAGTTCGCGCAAGTGCTGCGTCCATGCGACAGCGAGGAGGAGGCACTCGAGCAGATTGTTCGCTTTCTCGACGCCGATCCAGCAGACTGGAAGCTCCCGGCGGATCGCCTGGCTAGTCCTTGATCACCTGGAGCACGAAGGTCAACTCATCAAGCGGCATGAGTGGCGCGATGTGCTGCTCGTAGCGTTCGGGCCAGCGATTCGCGGCACGAGCCAGTAGCCCTCGCACGCCGGTTGAGGGGAATCGCTCGTTGAACGTCACGCGCTGTATGGAGAAACGAGCATCCGAGTAGTGATACTGGTTGAAGAACGCATGCGATGGATCGAAGTATCCGAGGGAGTCGACGGTGAACGCATGTCGATGAGTCGGATCGACTGCGGCCCAGCGCGAGCGGAAATACGGCACGTCGATCCGCACGACGCAACCGGGCTTGCCGATGCGGTGGATCTCTTCGAGCGTCGCAATGACGTTCGCGAGATGCTCGAGGACGTTGTCGAGAAAGATCTCATCAGCGGTCGAGGTTTCAAAGGGATAGGGGTAGGCGTCGAGGTCATGAATGACGTCCGCACCGGATGCGGGGTTGATATCGACGCCGATGGCACCTGGCCGCTTCTTGGATCCGCATCCGAGATCGAGGATCATTCGCCACGACCGGACGGAACGGCCGAGTTGCCATGATGGGTCCCGAGGTGAACGGCGGCGAGAGGATCCGGATCGGCTTCTACAGCCACGCATCGCGCATTGGCGGTGCCGAGACCTACGTTCGGGATGTGGTGCGCGGTCTCGACACCGACATCTTCGAGGTGCACGTGTTCGTGCCCCCGTGGCGCGAGTTCATTGATTTCCTGGGCCTTCGTGAACGGCGGGATCTGAAAGTGCACGTGGTGAGGATAGTCGAGCCCGCCACCGCCTTTCCGTCAGCGAGATCGAGAGAGCCCGCCGATCGCGCAGAGCCCAGCTTCGGCACGGAGTCGCACCCCTCGCGTATCCGCCGCCTTGCGCTGGGCTTGCACCTCTCACCCTCAGCGCTGCGCGTGGGGCACGACAGCCTCCGTTACGCGAGCCTACCGGTGAACCGTCCTCGCCTCGAATCCGCCTTCAAGCCGTACAAGCTCGATGTCGTGCACGCAATCAACGGCGGCTATCCGGGCGCGACGAGCGCGCTTGCGGCGGTGCTCGCGGCAGGGCGCTGCGCACGAAGCTGCGTCATGACGGTCTGCAGCACCGCCATGCCGCGCAGCATCCTGGCACCAGTAGAGCGAAGGGTCGATCACCGTGTTGCCAGGTCGCTCGACGCACTCGTCGTTCCCGCCGAGCGTCCCGCCGAGGCGCTCATCGCCCGTGGCTTCCCGCGCTCGATGATGGAGATCATCCCGTGGGGGGCCCGCTCGATTCCCTACGCCGTCGATCCCGGCGCACGGAAGCGACTCGGGCTCCCCGCCGCCGATCCCGTCATCGTCTGCCTGGCCAACTTCACGCCGACGAAGGGTCAGTCGGTCATCATCGATGCGATGCCGCAGCTGGCAGCGCAGTTTCCGGCCATCCGCGCAATCCTGGCCGGCGATGGACCGGAACTCTCCGCGATGAAAGCCCGTGCTGACGCACTTGGCGTGCTCGGCCGTGTCGAGTTCCCCGGATCCGTCGGCGATCCGTGGGATCTGCTTCGCGCGGCAGACGTCTTCGTGCTCGCGTCGGAGATCGAGGGACTTCCATTGGTCGTGTTGGAAGCCATGAGTCAGGGCGTGCCCGTTGTGGCGACGGATGTTGGAGGCATGCCCGAGGCGGTCATCGAGGACGAGACCGGCTTCCTCACGCCTGCACGCGACGTCAGTGCGCTGGCGACGTCGATCGCACGTATCCTCGGCGACCCGTCCGTTGCAGCAAGGATGCGGCAAGCCGCTCTGACGCGCTTCGACCAGCGATTCACGATGCAGCGAATGCTCGAGGCACACAGCGATCTGTATGTCAGGCTCGCGCGGGGCTCCCGAGTCGCGAAGCCCCGGGACATTGACCGCCGCTAGCTGGTCGTCGACGCGCCAGGAATATCCTCCGTGTACGCAGCAGCCGTTGCAGCGAGCCCAAGGCGGAAGTCCGTTGGCGCATAGGGCAGCAAGGTGCGCAGCCGCGTGATGTCGAGGACGATGTCGCGCACGTCGTAAGAACGCGGTGGTTGGTAGTCGATGATGGCCTCCTTGCCGACGGCCTCGCTGATGGTCTTCGCGATATCAAGGACTGTCATGCCGACTCCCGACCCGACGTTGACGGTTCCGGCCTCGACGCGATCGGCGACCAGGCGGCTCACAACGCCGGCCACGTCTTCGACGAAGACGTAGTCCCGGAGCGCTGACCCATCGCCGAAGACCTTGATGGGCTGCCCGCGATGGATGCGATGCAAAAAGATCGCCACGGCCCCTTGATCTCCACCATGCGCCTGACGCGGACCATAGACGTTGGAACATCGAAGAATCTGCAGCAACGATCCAGACCGCCGCGAAGCCATCTCGGCGTACGTTTCCGCGGACAGGTGCGAAGCGCCGTACGGTGAGATCGGTCGTGGCGTATCGCTTTCGCTCACCGGCAACCGCAGCGGATTGCCGTACACCGCCCCACCCGATGACATGTACGTGAGTCCGATATGCGGTCGCTCACGCAGCGCCTCGATCACGGCAAGCAGCGGGAGCAACATCTCCATCGCCGCTGCCGATGGTTGCGCAGCTGCGGTCGGCGGCGAATGCCCACCCACTGCGAAGACGACGTGCTCGATGTCAGCCAACGCCTCGTTGAGAAGCGCCGTGTCGCGCGCATCACCGACGGTGATGTCCGCCCCGGCACCACTGCCGGCATCGCTTCGCCATGTGTGCGAACGAGTCAGCCCCCTGACACGGCGCCCGTCGGCGAGGAGCCTCTGGCCGATCGCGGATCCCAGAAAGCCCCACCCGATGACCAGGACGCGCGTGACCGGCTCCGATCCTGTCATCGCCGGGAGTATAGCCCGGGTTGCGCAGGGCCCTTCGACGCGGGAAGCATCAGGAGACCGCGAGGATTGTCGCGTCGTCGTCAGTGAAGACGACTCGGCCGAGGCTCAAGAGCGCGGGGTCAGCGTTGTGATGCAAGCGGTCGATGAAGAGGAAGCGAACACCATATTGCTGCGTGAGGATTCGCAGCGCTGCTGCATCCGCGTCGTTGAATACAGCGTCGTTCAGCCGCGTCCGGTACTGGAATGCGGCAAACGCGGGTGTCTCCGGTGGGTAGTTGAGCCCGTACGCGACAGGGTTGTACGGCTCGACGAAAACTTCCCGTTCAGAGAAGGCCGAATCGTAGTAGTAACGGCCGTTGGTCTCAGCCGGATCGACCCAGTGGTTGCTCACCGCGATCACGGTGCTCGTGGGCGTGTGGTCGCGCAGCCAGTCGAGTCCAAGCAACAGTCCGGGCGTCAGGCCGCGAACGGTCTGAGGATCCGCCTCCGTCACCGTGATCGGTTTGCCGGTGAGCACTCGTTTCGCAGTTGGTGCGAGCTGGATCGGTGATGCAAGCGCGCTGACCGCGAGGATCGGAACGAGCGCGAGGGCGATGATCCCGGAGGCCGGCGCGTGGCGCCTTCGGACGAGAAACGCGGTGAGCAGAACGAACAACGCGCCACCAGCCGCGATGGCACCATATCGGAGCAGCAGCCCCGCCGGATGAGCGAGCGAGGGTGACGTGATGACGACGGCGGCGATGACGAGCGCGATCCACGCGGCGAACGCGATGAGCGCAGTACGTCTCGAGATGGGGATGTCGGTTCCGAGATCCAACCATGCGAGACGCAGCCCCTGGGCAGCAACGATCGTCCCGACTGCGTATCCGGTGTCGAGAAAGTACAGCTCGCTGTCGCCGACCTGGTGGGCGACGTTGGCGATGAGCACACCGGCCACGACAAAGCAGAGGTACAGCGCGACGTTCTGCATCTCTGCTCGGTGCCGGCGCCGGAGGAGATACAGCGCACCGGCGAGCGGAAGCAGGATGCCGGCCAGGCTGACGGCATAACCGAGGAGACGGGCAACGTCGCGGAGTGCGTGGCTCGAGAAGTGATTGGCGACGGCCTGGGGCGCAGTGCTGTTCAACACAGCGAAAGGCTGGATCGTCGTCCCTGGGACTCCGCCGCCGTACACGATGAGAAACGTGAGCACGAAGATGATCGCGCCGAGAACGACGGCCACGATCACGTTCGCGGGAAGCGTGCGCCGGCGCCAGAGTTGGAGCAGGCCGTAGAGCCCTGCGCCACCGATCACGACGGGAAGAATCGTTGCCTTCGCACCCGAGGAACCGACCATGAGCAGCGCGATCAGGCACCAGGCTCGCAGGCTCGATCCAGAACGCCACGATGTGTCCCGGAGTCGCTCGGTCAGGAGATACATCAATGCCAGGAGGAACATCAGTCCAAAGGCAAATGTCCAGCTCGCCCAGAGGTGGAAGTTGAACGCGTCGAAGAACGGAGTCGGGCCGTCAATATCCTTGGTGAGGTCGAGCGGACCGAGGAGGAACACAACGACGATGGCAATGACGCCGGTCCACGCGGATCGGCCGATGAATCGACCCAGCAGCATCAGTTGACATCCCAGCACCAGCAACGTCGGCATGAAGTCCAACCTGAACGCGATCGTCGGTATGCCCACACCCGTCACCTGACTGACCGCCGCCATGTGGTCGAAGACGAACCACTCGTAGTGCAGCGGGAAGCCAGAAAGACCGGGGCTTGTTGCGGGCCAATGGTTCTTGGCCTCCGCAATCAACCCGACGAAGTGCGCGAAGTCCGGAAAGTACTGGACGTTCTGAGTCGTTGACGGCAGCGGCGCTTGGGGAATGAACGCAAAGGCGAGGTACCCAATCCCGAGTGCCATCGCGACGGCTGCTGCCCAGATGAGCCGGCCCGGCATCGGTCCCTCGATTGCGTCCGTCACGCTTCGCGGTGACCGGCGCCAGACGACGAAGGCGCACGGAACAGCCACAACGATCGGATAGATGACAAACAATCCGCGTACGCCGATCGCCGCAGTCCCGCTGAAGGCAAGGATCTCGAGGGTTTGCCCGATGGGCCAGCCGAGGCCGATCGTCAGCAACGGTCCGTGGCGCCGTCCGCGCAACGCCCACAACAGCGCGGCTCCGGGAATGAACACGAAGGCAAGCTCATATCCGATGAACTTGGCGATGTCGCCCACGCTGACGCCGGAGACGAGCCAGATCGCCAGGACCACCGCGGCAACGAACGCTGCTGGAGCGATCCCGCGTCGTGGCATCGGGGAAGTATCGCGAATGAATCGCCTTTCCGCTATCGTGCGCGCGATGGCTTCCATGCTCGACCTTGGCGGCTTGCATATCGGACTCACTGGCGGCGGCGGCCATCTCGGTTCCGCGATGGCACTCGGTCTCGCGCAGGCCGGCGCGCGCGTCGTGATCACCGGCCGACACGTCGAGCCGCTCGAGGCGGTATCGGCGCGGGCTCTCGCGGCGAAGTGTTCGGGATCCATCGTTGTTGCGGTCGCCGATGTTTCGAATGCCGCGGACACGGAGCGTGTCCTCGACATCATTGCCGAGCCGGCAGCGAGGATTGACGGGTGGGTGAACAACGCCTACAACGGCGTGGGTGGGCTCCTTGGCAGCTTGTCGCGATCAGACGTCGAGTCGTCTATCGCATCGGCGCTGACGGATGTGGTCATGGCGAGCGAGCAGGTCGCCAACCGGATGAAAGCGCAAGGCGTTGGGGGAGCAATCGTCAACATCGCGTCGATGTACGGCATCGTGTCGCCACAGCCGGCGATGTATGAACACTTTCCGGCCTTTCACAATCCGGTGGCATACGGCGCCGCCAAAGCCGGCGTATTGCAGTTCACACGCTACGCGGCATGCCATCTCGCGCCGTACAACATCCGCGTGAATGCCATCTCGCCGGGGCCGTTTCCGTCAGACTCCACCCAGGCTACCGATGGATTCGTCGCCGAACTGGTGCGCAGAGTGCCGCTCGGCCGCATCGGCGAGCCCTCCGATCTCGTCGGGCCGCTCGTGTTCCTGTTGTCAAGCGCATCCGGCTTCGTTACCGGTCACAACCTTGTCGTCGACGGCGGCTGGACCGCCTGGTGAGCAGCGCTTCGGATGCCGCGAGGCTCGGCCTCGGCAGCGTCCAGTGGGGTCAGCGCTATGGCATCGCGAACACTGCCGGACAGCCGTCCAGCGACGACGTCGCAAGGATGCTCGAAATTGCTGGTCAGGCGGGTGTCCACACCATTGACACTGCCCGTGACTACGGCTCCAGTGAAGCCATTATCGGCGAGGTCGTTCGTCGCGACGGTTGGCGCATCGTGACCAAGCTCGCCACGCAGTTGCCCGCGACCTCTGCCGATGATGCCGTCGCAGCGGCGTCGGTGAGCGTCTCGGAGAGCCTGTCGGCGTTGCGCGAATCCGTACTCGACACGCTCCTGCTCCATCGACTGGAACATATGACCATCTGGGATGGGGCGGTGTGGCGCTCTCTTGTCGCAATGCGCGACGCGGGGCGCATTGAGCATCTCGGCATATCGGCGCTGGGCCCGAACGAGGCATGGGCAGCTCTCGACCATCCGGATGTCGACGTGATCCAGGTCGCGAGCAATCTCTTCGACCAGCGACTTGCGCGCGCCGGATTCTTCGATGCGGCGGTCCGGGCTGGGAAAGAGGTGTTTGTACGGAGTGTCTTCCTGCAAGGCGTCGCGCATCTGCATCCCGATCGGCTCCCGAGTCACCTCGCTGAGCTCCGTCCATCGCTCATCGAGATCAGGGAGTTCGCCGCGAGCCGTGGATGGCACACCTTCGCGCCCTTCCTGTATTTCGCATATGACACGCGGGGCGCAGGTGTGCTGGTCGGCGCGGAAGCGGTTGCGCAGGTAACCGACTGTCTTGCCGAGTGGGCTCTCGCGCCCGAGCGCTACGAGGCTGTACGAGAGCTTGCGGCGGAGATACCCGAGCTTCCCGCGAGCGTGCTCAACCCGTGGCAGTGGTGAAGATACGTCTCGGTCGAAGCAGCAGGATCGCGATCACCGCCCACACGAGAGCCGTGCCGGCGCAGCGAAGCAGCGTGGCGACGACATCGAGATGGCCCCGATGTAGTCCGGTGACGCCACTGTCAAGCACGATGGTCAGCGCGACGGCCACCACCAGCACGAGTGCCATCTTCAGATACAGCGCGAAGCGCCGCTGCCGCACTTCCCAGATATGTGGCGCCGCTGTCTCGAAGATGACCACTGCGACGACGAACTGCACCCAGACATCGTTGATCGCGACGAGCTGCGCGCCCCAACCGGCCCGCAGAACGACAACGTTCGCGACGATATTGACTATAAGTGCGACCGTCCAGATCGAGAGGTGCCGCTTCTGGCGGTTGACGCGCTTCGAGTCCAGCACGAGCGACGGGACCGTGGCAATCGGGAGCAGCAGGATGGTCAAGGCAAGAATGTCGAACAGCCGGATCGATGGAACGAAGCTCGGGAGGAAAGCCATGACCAGCGGTGCGAAGGCCGCCTGGCCCAGGCCTGCGACGCTCGCGGAGATCAGGGCAATGGCGATCGTGATGCGCTCCGCATGACGAGTCCACGCAGTCCCGGATGCGCCGCGGCTCAACTCTCGCCAGATGGTCGGTAACAGGACGGCCTGGATACCGCCGATCGCGCTTGTTGCGACTGCGATCGGTGCGGCAGCGAAGGTGTAGAGACCGAGAACGAAGGATGAGGAAGCGATAGCGATCGAGGTGCTGCCGATCAGGCGGTACGCCCAGTACACCTCCGCCAGCAAGCCCAGCGGAAACCCGACCCGCAGAAATGGACGGGCAGCCCGTGTGTCGAAGGATGGGCGGAGTCCCAAGGGCGGACGGAACAGGAAGTACAGACCCGCGGACACAATCGAGCTCACTGCGGGAGCGATGAAGATCCCGGCCGTCCCGATTGTCGCGACGAGTGCGACGAGGAGGATCGGGCCGAGGATTGCCTGCGCGACGGCGACCTTGCCGACGACGTCGAAGCGAGATCGAGACGACCACAGTGTCGAGAGAAAGCCACTGCCGCTCGACGCGATGACGGCAACCGGAGCGAGGAACAGCCCCAACTGCACCGCGCCCGAGGAGACGAAGAACCCGACGATGACCAGCGCGATGCCCGGCAAGGCGGAGACGATCATCTCGAACGTCACCCCCACGTTCTGGGCGTGTCGCGCCTCTTCGGGCTGATCGTGGGCCAGGTGATCGATGAAGGATCGAATCGACCCCTCGAAGACACCACTCCGAAATAACGTCGCGTACAGGTAGATCAGGAGCACGAACTGCCCGTCGCCGTATCGAGCCGGGCCGAGCCAGTGCGCGGCGAGGAACCCGGCGCCGACCGCGAGGACCGAGCCGATCAGTGATGCACCGGACAGCCCCGATGCCGACCGGAGGATCCGCCGGAGGCCGAGACTCTCGAGCGGGTCGGGGACCCCCGCTTCGACCGGCAGCTGGTCCGAGGTCACCAACGCCGGTGGCGGACAGCGTCACCCATTCGCACCGCCATGGACGGTGACACCAGGATGCCCGCTGCCTCCAGCGTGATGCGGGGGGATCCGGACAAGGATGCAAGCGCGGCGCCTCTCGCCTTCCAGGGCCGGTGCGCCCGAGCGTGTGCGTATGCGGAGGCCAGTGCCCGCCGGCGCCTCATCCAGTGGAGCGCGTCGCGAGCGGTAGCCCGCTGCTGGTCGTCGCCCGCTTCCTGGACGGCGCGCTCCAGGACTCGGGCGTAGGTGTCGAAGATGTCGGTGCGGTGGCTCAGCCCGCTCGAACTCGACGCGATAGAGCAGGGTCGGCACGATGGCACCGTGTACCCGGAGGCCGGCGCGAATCATCCGAATCCAGAGATCCCAGTCCTCCGCGCCGGACACGCCGTCACGGAAGCCCCCAACCTCGTCGTAGGCCACGCGTGGAAAGAGCGCGCCGATGGAGACGAAGTTGTGCCGGAGGATGTCGAGGAGTTGCTGCTCGGGCGGCGGAATGGGAAAGTGGTCTCGCTGGGTCTCACCGCGGATGCCCTCGCCCGGATGCCAGCGCAGGGCGTCGGCGCACACGATGCCCCCCTGACGTGCGTGCAGGGTCGCAAGCGTTTCGAGATGGTCGGGGAGCCAGACATCGTCGGCATCGAGGAGCGCGATCAACGGTGCATCGACCTGAGCGATCGCCGCGCGCCGCGCTGCCGCCGGCCCGGCATTTCGCTCGAGGGTGACGACGGTCACGGGCAGCAACCCCTGCCACCGACGGGCGAGGGCGGCGGTCTCGTCGCTCGAGTGGTCGTCGCCCACCGCCACGGCCACCGGGGCATGCGTCTGCGCCGCCACTGAAGCCAGCGCGGCGCCGAGCGTCCGCGTCGAGTTGTATGCGGGGATCACGACGGCGATGCCGCCGGCGCCAGGCTGCCCTTGCGGCTCCGTCGTCATCGGCCCAAGGGTACCCGCCGGAATCCGCCGTGGGTTGCACTGCCGCTCTCTATGATCTCCACTCGTGAGCGCCCACAGCTACGGCAACACGGAATTCCGCATCGGCGATCGGCCTGTCGGACCGGGCCACCCGTCCTATGTCATCGCCGAGGCCGGCTCGAACCACAACCGGGATCTCGATACCGCGTTCCGCCTGATCGATGTCGCTGCCGAGGCGGGCGCCGACGCCGTGAAGTTCCAGACCTACACCGCCGAGGGGCTCTATTCACGGCGAACCCCTGACATGAGCTACCTCAAGGACCAGGGGCTCGTCGGCGATCGCGAGTTGGTCTGGGACCTCATCAAGCGAGTCGAGATTCCCTGGGAGTGGCATGCCGATCTGGCCAACCACGCCAGGAAGGCCGGCATCGCGTTCTTCTCGACGCCGTTCCAGGAGGAGGCCGTCGATCTCCTGGAGGAAGTCGGCGTGCCCGCGTACAAGATCGCCTCGTACGAGGTCAATCACCTTCCACTCATCGAGCGCGCCGCACGAACCGGCAAACCACTGCTCATCTCCACCGGAATGGCATCGCTCGGCGATATCGAACGTGCCCTCGACACCGCGACTGCGGCGGGCGCTCGAGACCTGCTGGTGATGCACTGCGCGGTGAACTACCCGCCACGCTTCGAGGATCTCAACCTGCGCGCGATCCCAACGCTCCAGGCTGCGTTCCGCATCCCGATCGGCTGGTCCGATCACACACCGGGGCACACGGCGGATGTCGTCGCGGTCGCGCTCGGCGCGTGCGCGGTGGAGAAGCACTTCACCTTGAGCAGGGACCAGGAGGGTCCGGATCACCCCTTTGCTTTGGAGCCGGACGAGCTCGCAGCGATGGTCACCGCGATTCGCGAGGCCGAAGCGTCGCTGGGGTCGAGCGTGAAGCGCGTCACCGAGGCAGAGGCGGAGATGTTCCGCCTCGGGCGCCGGAGCATCGTCGCGAGCCGCGACGTCGCGGCGGGCGCAACGCTGACGCGCGACGATCTCGCCATCAAACGCCCGGGTTTCGGCATTCCGGTGCACGACCTGGATCAGGTTGTCGGCAGGCACGCGGCGCGAGCGCTGGAGGAGGACGAGGTGCTCCGGTGGGACGACCTGGTTCGTTGATGCCCGCGCGCGGCCCCAACGTGACGCTGCGAGCGGCACATGCGGACGATGCGTCGACGATCCGGGACTGGCGCAACGACGCGGACACGGTTCGCTCCAGCGCCATTGCACGTCCGGTCTCCGAGGCAGAGCACGCTCGCTGGTTCGCGGCGACACTCGCTGATCCGCGCAGGCGGCTCTGGGTTGCGGAGGAGAACGGCGTTCCCGTCGGTCAGGTGCGAGTCGACCTCAACGACGGTGCAGGGGTCTTCTCCATCGTCGTCGCACCGGAGCATCGAGGCCGGGGGATCGGTCAGGCGATGCTGCGAGGAGCGCTCGCGGAAGTCGAGCGTGAGGGAACGGCGACGAAACTTGTGGCCCTGGTCCGCAAGGAGAACCTGCCGTCAATGCGCGCCTTTGAGCAGGTGGGGTTCAGCCGCAAGGGGCCGTCTGGCGACGGCTTCGTCGTCCTCGAGCTGACGCTCGCCTAGGACTGCTGCGCGGCGTCACGCTGCGCGCGGTAGCGCTCATCTCTCGCCGGCAGCGCGCTCTGGTCATGCAGCGACGGATCCGATTCGAAGTAGGCGATGACCGCGGCGAGGTTCGGCGGGGGTGCCGCGGGGAGTGCCGCGAGGATCGTCCGGATACGGTCAAGATCGGCAGGAACATCGACGGTCAAGCGGATCGCCGACAGGTCGCGGTCATTCACCATGTTGGCGACTCGGTAGTCCTCGGCATGCTCGCGAAGGAGCGCGGTGACGTGCTCGCGGTGGTAGTCGAGAACGGCCTCGGTGTCGAGGCGGCGCAGGCACTCGGTGGTGAGCACCTCGAGGTCGTACCCCTGGGGATATGTCGGCGGTAGCTCGTTGCTCGCGTAGTCGGCCGCGGATGAGGCGCGCAAGCCGACGAGTTGATCGATGAGTTCGGGATCGACGAGCGGGCTGTCGGAGGTAACCCTCACCACGACGTTGGCGTCATATTCTGTCGCTGCGAGGACGTAGCGGCTGAGGACATCATCGACCGGGCCACGCGTTACTCGGGCGCCGCATGCAATGGCGAGCTCCGCCACGGCGTCGTCTGCCTGCTCCACGGTGGTCGCAACGACAACATCGTTCAGGGTCTGCGCCAGCGCGACACGCTTGATGACGTGCTCGAGCATGGGCTTCTCACAGAGATCGGCGAGGACCTTGGCAGGGAAGCGGGTCGAGCCCACTCGTGCCTGTATCACCGCAACGGTTCGCGTTCCGGACATCAGGCGGCGTCGACCTGCACGAGGCGGCGAACGGCATCGGCGACTCGCAGCGCGCCGCCACCGTCGATGAGTGCGCGGCCTCTCTCGGCCATCGCATCGCACCGCGAAGGATCATCAAGCAAGCGAAGGCATTCGGACGCCAGCTCATCTGAGCCGGCCACGAGTGCGCAGCCTGCGCGGGCGAGCGCCGCAGCCTGCGCAGATTGATTGGCGACTGCGTCATTGATCACTGACGGGATACCGACGCACGCGGCCTGCACCGCCGTGGTGCCGGCCGCACCGACGTACACCGTGGCTCCAGCGAGAGCATCAGCCAGGCCGGCGGGTGCGACGAGGAGTCGCAGGCGGGGCTCACGGTTTCGCGGGACGTCGTCGGCGTCCGGACCGACAATGCTGACGAGTTGCACCGCTGCGTCCGCTGCGAGCAGTTCCGAAGTGACACGTTCGGACATGCCGCCGATGTCGGTTGCGCCCGTCGAGACGAGCACCGTTCGTGGAACTCTGCCTGCGCGCAGCACAGCGGCGCGCGCTTCCACGAACGATGCCCGAATAAGCGCATATGCAGCGCCGCCCAGGAAGGCGCTCGCGCCGGTCGGGCGGAGATCATCGCCGCCCGGCGATGGATTCACTGCGAGATCGCAGTCAGCCGGATGCCCGAGGTCGTCGACCACAGTCAGCGCAGCCCGACTGCGAAGACGACGTTGGAGCGCAACGTCGAATACGTATCCGTCGAGCACCACAAGGTCCACCGAGGGCGTCGTTGTCACAACCTCCTCGACGCGAGCTGCGGTCTCGCCGGGAGCAACCACCACCGCGTGTCCGCGATCTTCAACGCGGTGGCGCAGTGCGGGGTCACCATCGGGGAGGATCAAGGACACGAATGCATCCGCTTGCAATTCGTCGGCGAGCGCGAGCATCCGCTCGAGGTGACCCAACCCGACACCGGGTCCGCAATCGGCAGCGAGCAAAGCCCGCAGCGTCACGAGTTGGCTGCGCCCGTCGCCGCCCATGCCTGGATTCGGTGGAGTGCTGTGACGACGTCGTCCTGATCAAACTCGGCCATCGTCGGATACAGCGGCAGCGTCACCAGCCGATCACACATCCGCTCCGCCCGCGGCGCCGTGCCGGGAATCCCGCCGTGTTCGCGATAGAGCGATAGGAGATGCACCGCCGGATAGTGCAGCGTCGCCTCGATACCTTCCGCGCGCAGCGCGTCGATGACGACATCACGCTCGCACCCGAAGGCGTCGGGATCGACCTCGATGACGTAGAGATGCCAGGCACTTCTCCGGCCGGCTGGTCGCGGAGGCAACCCGACGCCGGGGATGTCCGCGAGCAGAGCGTCGTAGCGATCCGCGAACTCGCTCCGCTCGGCGACTATCTCATCAAGGCGTCGGAGTTGCGACGCGCCGAGCGCGGCTTGCATCGTCGTGATCCGGTAGTTGTCACCGAGCACCGTGACGTCGTACTTCCAGAGTGCCCCGGTGCGTTCGTCCGCGGTGCTTGTCATGCCATGGTTGCGACGGCGACGGATCGAGTTCGGCGATCGCGTCGTCGGCGGTCAGGCACGCTCCACCTTCGCCGGTGGTGATCTGTTTCACCGGGTGAAAGCTCAGCGTTGTGATGTCGGCGAGTGACCCGACCGGTCGCCCGTCGAGCGAACCGCCGATCGAATGCGCGCTGTCCGCGATCACGGGTAACGGGCGGGGGAGGGCAGCGCGCAGCGCGGGGATATCCGCCGGCAACCCTGAGTAATCGACGGTGATCAGCGCCTTCGTTCGATCGGTGACTGCACGCGCGGCGCTCGCGGGGTCGAGGCAGCGATCGTCGCCGACGTCCGCGAACACCGGGATCGCACCGAGCCGGAGCACCGCGTTCGCGGTCGCCACGAATGTCAGCGGCGTGGTGACCACCTCGTCCCCGGGCCCCACCCCAAGTGCCGCGACGGCGACATCGAGCGCGACGCTACCGTTGGAGACTGCCACGGCATGGCCCACCTGGCAGCGCGCTTCCAGGGCGTGCTCGAAAGCCGCCACGCCGGCACCGCCCGTCAGCGTGCCCGAGCGAAGCGCTGCGGCCACTGCGTCGACATCGCTGTCATCCATGCGATGACGGCCGTACGCGAGGGGCTGCGATCGGATCGGCGTGCCTCCGGCGATGGCCGGCAGGCTCTCGCGAGTCATGCGCTGGTGCCGGCGTGCGCCTCCGCGGGCCATTTGTCGAGGAGCTCGCGAAGTTGCTTGACGTCCAGCCATTCCGTATTGCTGTCGCTGCTGTAGTAGAACTCCTCGTCCACGCGCGTGCCGTGGTTGGTGGCGCGCGATCCCCAGAAGGGATGCTCGGGGACGACGACATAACACCAGTCCATGTCGTAGGTGTGGCGCGCCTCGTCGGACGTGATCAGCACCTCGTGCAGCTTCTCCCCGGGGCGGATACCGGTGTAGCGAATTGGCACGCCGGGTGCGATCGCCTCAGCGAGATCTGTGACGCGCGTGCTCGGGATCTTGGGAATGAACACCTCGCCTCCGGCCATGGTCGCCACGCTGTCGGCGACGAGTTGCACGGCCTGGTCGAGCGTGATCCAGAAACGAGTCATGCGCTCGTCGGTGACGGTCAGCTCTCCGGCGTTCCTCTGGTGTCGGAACAGCGGCACGACACTGCCGCGCGACCCGACGACATTGCCGTAGCGAACGCACGAGAGCCGCACATCATTCGGACCGGCGTAGACGTTGGCCTGCACGAACAGCTTCTCAGCACACAGCTTGGTGGCGCCGTAAAGGCTCGCCGGACTCACCGCCTTGTCAGTGCTGAGCGCGACAGCGCGCGGAATCCCAGCCTCGATACACGCTTCGGCGACGTTCTGCGTGCCAAGGATATTGGTCTGGACTGCCTCGAACGGGTTGTACTCGCAGGCCGGCACCTGCTTCATCGCCGCGGCATGGATGACGATGTCCGCACCCGCGACAGCGCGCCGCATGCGGTCGCGATCCCGAACGTCGCCGATGAGGAATCGGAGCCTGTCGTCGTCGAAGGAGCGCTGCATCTCGGACTGCTTGAGCTCGTCCCGGCTGAAGATACGGATCGTTTTGGGCTTCCAGTGATCCAGCGCGGTGCGCGCGAAGTGGTGACCGAAGGAGCCGGTGCCGCCGGTCAGCAGGATGGTGCGCCCCTCGAAGTAGTTCAAAGTCGATCCTCATTGTCGGGCATGGAGTTGGCGGGTAGCCTATCGTGCCGTCAGCCGGTCGTGGCCTCCGGGCGTGACCGAGTTGCCATAACGGTATATCCCAGGCAGTCTTCGCCCCAGTCGCGGCTGAGGCTCCAGTGCCCGACCAGCGCGGCCGTCGCCGCCACCGGAATGAGTGGGAGCCGCATCGCGCCCAGAGGAGCGATCAGTGCGATGACCTTCTGTGCGGTGACCGTCAGCGGATTGCCGCGACTGTAGATGCGTATGTTCGCGAAACCGGATTTGCGCAGCAGGAAGGTGATGCCCGACGGCGTGAAGCGCCAGTAGTCGAATGGCACGAAGTGCCATCGAGCCGCGAAGGGAACCGTCATCAGCAGGTGCCCCCCGGGGCGCAGGCAGCGTCGCACCTCGTTGAGGAGATCCGTCGGCTCCAGGACGTGCTCGAGCACCTCGGTGCAGAGCGCGAGATCGAATGAGCCATCGGGCAACGGCCACGGATAGCCCTTCACATACAGCGTGTCGTCTCGAGCGTAGCCGAAGCGCTCATCCGCCTCGGCGATGTCCAACCCCTGATAGCTCCGTGCTCTCGTCAGCAATGTTCGATACGGCTGCTCGCCGCACCCAACGTCGAGGACGTCACCTGTTTCCCGCGCCAGCAGGGGACGGAGATCCCGCCAGATCGATGCAAGCTGCAGATCGCCCATGCGGCGGATGAGGCTGGGATTGCGCAGTGGAGGTGGCCGCCACGACTCGGTCTCTCGGAGCGCGACGTTGCGCCGTGTCATGACGAAGCGCTGCTGCGTGATTGCGTCATCAGCGCATAGCGTAGCAACCTGCCGATCCGATCGAAGGGCCGTTTCAGGGCACCAAACGAGGGGATATCATGTGCCCGATGCCCGATCTGCTCGAAGGAAGACGGCGGAAGATCAGCGCAGTTATCGCGTGCTATCGCGATGCGCCGGCGATACCGATCATGTATTCGCGCCTTGTCGCTGTCTTCGCAAAGATCGACGTTGACTACGAGATCATCTTTGTCAATGACGCGAGCCCGGATGACGCCGAAGCAGTGCTCGCTGAACTTTCCAACCGCGATACGCGTGTCGTCGCCGTGACGCACAGCCGAAACTTCGGCTCGCAAAGTGCATTCACCAGCGGCATGCGGATCTGTACCGGCGACGCCGTCGTCCTGCTTGACGGTGATCTGCAGGATCCGCCCGAGTTGATCGAGGCGTTCTACGCGAAGTGGTTGGAGGGCTACGATGTCGTCTATGGAGCGCGGGTTGCCCGCGAGGCAAACCGATTCCTCAAAGTCTCGTACAAGGTGTTCTACCGTCTCTTCCGCGCGGCCTCGTACGTGCCCGTGCCACTTGACGCGGGCGACTTCTCCTTGATGGATCGCCGCGTGATCGACGCGCTCAACAGCCTTCCCGAGACCAATCGGTTCCTGAGAGGTCTGCGAGCGTGGGTCGGGTTTCGCCAGATCGGAGTTCCCTACGAGCGGCCGGAGCGCATGTTCGGCAAGACGACCAACTCGCTCCTGCGCAACATCGGCTGGGCGCGCAAAGCGATCTTCTCGTTCTCGTACATACCCCTTGAGTTGATCACGGTCGTCGGGATCCTGACGACGATCGCCGCTTTCATTGCGATCCTGATCGAAATTATCGTTCGCATCGTCAACCCGGCGTCCGCGCCGACCGGACTGACATCCATCATCGTGCTCGTGCTGTTCATCGGTGGGATCCAACTGCTGTGCCTGAGCGTGATCGGATCGTATCTGGCACACATCTACGAGGAGGTGAAACGCCGTCCCGCTTACATCGTGAGAAGCGTCAGCAATCCCCCCTCGCCATCGGACAACAGCCCTGTCGAGCACGCTGCGACCCCGGAGCGTCCGCCATCCGCTGCCTCGTAACCGGCGCAGCCGGGTTCGTCGGCGCCAACGTGGTTCGCCGCCTGGTCGCTGACGGCCATGAGGTGTTCGGCATTGTGCAGCCCACAACACCGATGTGGCGTCTGGATGGCTTCGATGACGTTCGCCGCGTCGAAGGCGATGTCGCAGACGAAGCGGACGTCGAGCGTGCTTTCAGCGTAGCGCGACCTGACTGGATCTTTCACCTCGCCGCCCACGGGGCATATTCGTTTCAGACAAACGTCATTGCGATGGCGCAGAGCAACGTTGTCGGGATGGCGACAATCCTCGCTGCTGCCGAGCGTCACGGGTGCACAGCGCTCATCAATACCGGCACGTCATCTGAGTACGGCGACCGCGACCATGCCCCGCGAGAGGATGAGCCGCCGAGCCCGAACAGTGACTATGCAGTCACGAAAGCCGCGGCAACCTGGTTGTGCATCAGGGCGCGCCAGCGCGGGGTGCCTGTGACGACGCTTCGGCTCTATTCGGCCTACGGTCCGTTCGAAGAGGAGCGACGGCTCGTTCCCACGTTGCTGAGAGCTGCGCTGGCTGGAAAGTGGCCACCGCTCGCAGATGCCACCGTCGTACGGGACTTCGTGTACGTCGAGGACGTGGTCGATGCGTACGTCGCTGCCGCCTCGTCGCCGGCGCTCAGTCCGGTGTACAACGTCGCCTCGGGTGTCCAGATCTCACTCGCCGAAGTAGTGGCGACGGTTGGTGAGATCCTGCCGCTGCAGGATGAGCCCGTCTGGGGCGGATACCCGAAGCGCGCCTGGGACACACATGTCTGGGTGGGTGATCCGGCCCTCATCCGCGCGGAGCTCGGATGGCAGGCGACGACGACACTCAAGGAAGGTCTGACGCGCACTGCAGAGTGGCTGGCCGTTCATCCTCTGGAAGTCGCGGGACTCCCTACGAGCGTTCGGCGATGAGATAGAGGTTGCCGAGGGGGACGGGAAGCGAATATCTGCCGACGCGGCTTCTGCTCAGCGCCGCAAGTGCCGGCGCCTTGAGGCGTGCCGGTATCGGGGTGAGATGCACGATGTATCCGACGCTGTACGTGTTGTTGACGCGGCCCTGTTCGCGGATCTTGAAGCCACCCGCGCGAAAGATGTGGCGCATCGTGGTGGGGCTGTACAGATACGTGTGCTCAATATCGATGATCGGACTCCGTTCGCGCATGACGTGTGCCGACATCGACTCCACGTTGTGGTTGAGGCAGAGGATCATGCCGCCGGGTCGCAGCGCGGCCCAGCACGCTTCGAGGACAAGCTCTGGATGGGGAACGTGGTCGAAGACCTGGAACAGGCAGATCGCATCGAATGCCCCGTCAGCGAAGAGCCCGCGCCGCATGACGTCACAGACAACGCGATCACGCACATCCGGGGAGGCGCCGGCGATCGCGGCTTCACTTGGCTCGACGCCCCGCACGTCGGTGTAGCCCTGCAGCAACGCCTGCTCGAGAAAGAAGCCGTCACCGCATCCAATCTCGAGCAGCGATTGCTGCCGGCCACCAATCCGGCGTAGCTTCGAGAGATAACGACCATATGTTGCCTTGAGGTTGGCTGTCTCGGATTCGTAGTCGAAGGTGCTCTTGGCGTACAGGTGACTCAAGGTTGCTTCATCGAGCACGGGATCCGAGCGCACCAACCCACAACGGCTACAGCGCACCATCCGATAGTGCACACGATCCGGCAACCGGCGAGCCGAGAAACGGGCTGGGGTGATGTCGTCGATCCCGAAGTTGGCGGGATACAACTCATTCGCCGGTATTCCCGGACCGCAGATTGCACAGTCCGTCGCGACGAACGTGATGCCGGAGATCGCCCTTTCCTCGTCCGTGACAGGCATCGAGGGATTATGGTCCAGCGTCGGGGGTCGGGCGCAAGCGATCTATGCGGGGATCAGCGCCGTCTGCCGGACCAACGCCATCAACCCTTGGACATCAAGGCCGTTGCGCCGGCGGAGGAACTCCTCAGACCCTGAGGTTTGACCGGGCTGATCGCTGATACCACGGCGGATCAGGCGCGTGTGGAGGCCGTGCTCCGCGATCGTCTCGGCTACCAGTGATCCGACGCCACCGATCGGCCGGTGATCCTCGATCGTGATGCACGCGCGCGCCGAGGCGAGCAGTGCAGCCAGATCTTCGGTCGGCGCGGGCGCGACCGACGCGACGACGGCCACGGCTACGCTCGTCCCTTCGGCGTGCAGGCGGCGCTGTACTGCAAGCGCCACACCGGTCATCGAGCCGATTGCGACGATGACAACGTCGCCGTCACCGATCACTTCGAGATGACCCCAGCGGAATCGACCTTTCAGCTCCGGATGAGCGGCGGTCTCCTTTGCAAGACGCAGGTACATCGGCTGCGCTCGCGAGTAGTGATCCCTCAGCGCACGGTCCACCTGCGCATCGTCAGCCGGTGCGATGATGCCGACGTTCGGCTGCACACGCATCAGGGCAATGTCTTCCAATGCGTGATGCGTGAAGCCCGCCGAACCGTACGCGAAACCACCGCCGATCCCCACGATGCGAACCGGGAGATTGTGCAGCACGGCGCCGTTGCGGAACTGCTCGTAGCCTCGCATCGACGCGAACGTTGCGATGGAATAGCAGAACGGGATGAAGCCCTCGCTGGCCATTCCCGCCGCGAGAGAGAGCATGTTCGCCTCGGCGACACCGACGTTGAAGAAGCGCGTCGGATGGCGTTGGGCAAATGGCTCGAGCACCATGAAGCCGAGGTCTGCCGTGAGCAACACGATGCGATCGTCCGCGTCGGCAATCTCAGCGAGTGTCGATACGAACTGCTTCCTCATCCGATCTCGTTCAAGGCAATCGCGTATTGCTCGTCATCCACCGGGAGGTAGTGCCACTTGACCTGACGCTCCATGAAGCTCACGCCTTTGCCGGCGATGGTGTCCGCGATCACAAAGCGCGGCGATCCTTCGCCGCGAGCTTTCAGCACGCGTTCCAGTCCAGAGACATCGTGCCCATCGACGCGACTGCACTCCCAACCGAGACTCTGCACCGCAGACGCGATTCCGCCGAGATCGATCACGTCCCTGGTCGGCGCCAGCGCCTGCTGTCCGTTGTTGTCAAGGATGAGGCAGAGAGTCTCGAGTTTGTGATGGCCCGCAAACATGAGCGCTTCCCACACCGTACCCTCGTTGAGCTCAGCGTCACTGACAAGCACAAACACCCGGCCACGCCTGCCTGCCATGCGTCGCGCCAGCGCAACACCCGCACCGAGCGACGGACCATGGCCAAGTGAACCCGTGGAAAACGTTATGCCTGGCAACGCATGCTCCGGGTGAACGCCCAGCTGACTGTCGTCGGCGCAGTACGTGTCCAGCTGTTGCTGATTGATGATCCCCAGTTGCTCGAAGACGCAGTAGAGCGCGAGCGCGGCGTGTCCCTTCGACAGGATGAAGACGTCCTCGTCGGTGTTGAGGACACGCGAGAACAACGCCACGAGGATGTCGGCGATCGACAGCGCCGATCCGATATGACCGACATGGGCTCGTTTCGACTGATTGATGATGGAGCGACGTACCTGCACGGCACTGAGCGCCCGAGCGATGTCGCCGTCAGACATCACAACCCCATCGTTGACGGTTGTCCCTGTGACCCTGTCCAAGCCGTACGAGTGTAGCCCTCGTGAGCGGGAGTCGTGCTCGACAACCCGCGACCATCGAGGCAGGATAGGTATGTGTCCGACACGACGTCGCTCGTCCCGCTGCCGGGAAGTGCCCGCACCGTCCCCGTCCATCAGGAGTCCGGCGCGTACGATGCCGGCGCGTCCGCATCGGTCACCGTGTACGTGCGGAGCAGTGGCGAAGACCCGACGCCGGGTCGCCTGACCCGAGAGGACTTCGCTGCCGCACACGGGGCGGCGCCGCGCGACATCGACACCGTGCGCCAGTTCGCAGCGGAACGGGGTCTGACGGTCGGCCGTGTCGACATCGGTCGGCGAAGCGTCGAGCTCGCCGGAAGGCTCGAGGCACTTGCGGCGGCGTTCGGCACGACGCTGTCCCTCTATCGAGACGACTCCGGCCTCGAGTACCGAGGCAGGACGGGCCAGCTCTTCCTGCCTTCGGAGCTCGATGGGGTGGTCACCGGTGTCTTCGGCCTGGACGAAAGACCGCAGGCACGGCCCCAATTCCGCCCTCGGGCGAACGCGACGTCGCAGTACACGCCGCCGCAGGTCGCCGCCGCCTATGCGTTCCCTGCTGGACTCACCGGCAAAGGCGAATGCATCGCGTTGATCGAGCTCGGCGGTGGATTCCGGACCACGGATCTCTCCGCGTACTTCTCGATGCTCGGCATCGCCCCGCCGTCTGTGGTCGCCGTCCCTGTGGACGGTGGCAGCAACGCTCCCGGGACCCCTGACGGGCCGGACGGCGAGGTGATGCTCGATATCGAGGTGGCCGGCAGCATCGCTCGGCAGGCCACGATCGCCGTCTATTTCGCCCCCAACACCGATCAGGGATTCATCGACGCCGTCACGACGGCCATCCACGACACCGACCACCGCCCGTCAGTCGTCTCGATCAGCTGGGGGAGTGCGGAGAGCACTTGGACGCAACAGGCGATGACCCAGATGGAGCAGGCGTTTGTCGCCGCCGCAGCGATGGGCGTGACCGTGACGGTCGCGGCCGGCGACAACGGTTCCTCGGACGGTGCAACCGACGGCCTGCAGCACGCCGACTTCCCCGCTTCAGCGCCACACGCGCTCGGCTGCGGCGGCACGCGTCTGAAGATCGTCAACGGCGCCATCGATGCGGAGACGGTGTGGAACGACGGGCCCGGTAACGGCGCCGGAGGTGGCGGCATCAGCGACGTCTTCCCGGTCCCCGACTATCAGCAGCACGCTTCGATTCCGCCGTCAGCCAACCCGGGCGGTCACGCCGGGCGTGGGGTTCCGGACGTGTGCGGCGACGCCGATCCGGACACCGGGTACACCGTGCGCGTCGACGGCGAGACGATCCCGATCGGTGGTACCAGTGCCGTGGCGCCGTTGTGGGCGGGGCTGATCGCTCTGCTCAACCAGGGCCTTGGGAAACCTGTCGGCTTCCTCCAGCCGTTCCTGTACTCGGCGGCCGGGAAAGGCGTGCACGACATTGTGTCGGGATCCAACGGCGCCTACGCCGCGGGCCCCGGCTGGGATGCATGCGCCGGGCTCGGCTCCCCGGACGGCGCCGAACTCCTCAAGGAGCTGAGTGCGGGGTAGGCGCGCCACGGCGAAGCGACTGGTGCGCTGTGGTGCCGCCGCAGGGCCGCTGTTCGTCACCACCTTCCTGGTTGAGGGCGCCCGGCGGCAGCGCTACAACCCGCTCCGTCACCCGGTCAGCTCGCTGTCGCTCGGTTCCCGCGGGTGGGTGCAGGTCGCGAACTTTGCCGTCACGGGGACGCTCTATCTCGCCGGCGCCGCCGGACTTGCACGCCTGCCCAGCTCGCGCGGGGGCGGCCGGCTCAACGCGGCGACATTCGCCGCGACCGGCATCGGGTTGCTCGGCTCGGCGTGCTTCAGGACGGACCCGGTGAGCGACTACCCGCCGGGAACGCTCGACGCCGGCCCCGAGAGCACCTCGGCCGGAAAGCTGCACTACGTGGCGGCGGTGCCGATATTCCTCGGCATCCCGGCTGGATCGCTCGCCTCCTCCGTGCGGTCTCTCCGAAAGGGAGAGCGGGGATGGGCGCTGTACTCGGCCGCCACCGGTGCCTCGACGCTCGTCACGACGGGGATGTTCGGCGCCGGCTTCAGCCAGTCGCCGCGGTTCGTCAATCGCGCTGGACTGCTGCAGCGCATCGCCATCGTCACCGGATTTGGGTGGCTCACCGCCGTGGCCGTACGAGCGCTGCGCTAGCCGCGGCTACTTGCTGTACCCGCCGTTGCGGTACTCGTCGACGAGCCCCGGGTGGGTCGGCTCCCAGCCGAACTCGGTGCGCACCTTGGTCGATGTGACGGCCTGGTCGAGCAGCAGCACCTCGGCGAAGTAGTCGCCAAGGCGGGCACGTGCCTCCTCGTCAGACCCGGGAACCGCTCCGGGCGCACCAACGGCCACCGCAGCAGCTTCGGTCAGCTCCGCAAGGGTGTTGTTGAGGCCGTTCCCGACGACGTAGTACCCGTGGGCGGCATCGCTTTCCAGCACCCGGCGGAACACCACCGCCAGGTCGGCGACGTGGACGTCGGACCAGTGCTGCCGGCCGCTGCCGATCATGATCAGGTTGCCATCGGCGTCCCGAGGGGAACCGAGCAGAAGCCTGGCCACCCCGCCGCCCGCGTCGCCATACGCGGTGCTCGAGATGATCACGGCGCCACGCATCCCGCTGGCGCCCAGGACCCGGCGTTCGATCGGTTCCTTCCACGCCACGAGCGCCGGCGGGTTGAATGGCGACTCTTCGGTGATGGCGGTGTTCGATCCGAAGACCCATGCACCGCTGATCGGCACGTATGGCTTGCCGGTGCCGTCGTATGCCTCAATCGCCGCGTCGGCGACGGCGGAGTCCAGGTCGGCGCTCGTCGCGTCGCCCGGGCTGGCAGTGTGGACCGCACCGTCATTGCGCTTGAGCGCTTCGACGACGGCCGGCCGGTTGTAGAGGTCGACGATGGCCGGTGTCGCGCCGCGCTCCGTGACGGAGGCCGCCTGTGCGTCGTCTCGTACGAGCGCTGTCACGTCGTGCCCGTTCGACTGCAGCTCGGCAAGGACGTGAGACCCGATGAATCCAGTTGCTCCGGTGAGTGCGATCCGCATGAGTGCTGCCTCCAGGCTTTGACGATGACTTTCCGTGTCAAGTGAATCGTACCAACTCGTCACTTGCCGCGTCAAGTCATCCGCTATGATCAAACCGTGAGTGCATCCGACAACGCCGGCCGCCCGCAGCCCCGGTGGCTCACGGCCGAACAGCTCGAACTCCTGGCTCTCGGTGGTGCGGCTCATGACCTGGCTTCCCTGGGCGATCGATCAGCAGCTCCGTCGCGATTCCAACCTGGCGATGGTCGAGTACCAGGTGCTCGCCATGCTCTCGGAGAGCGCCCAAAGGACCATGCGGATGAGCTCTCTTGCGGAGGTCACCAATGCGTCGCTGTCCCGCCTGTCGCGGGTCGTCAAACGCCTTGAGGATCGAGGGCTCGTGCGCCGAGAGCCCGATCCCGCCGACGGCAGATTCACCAACGCGATCCTCACCGACGACGGTCTTCGGACCATCGTGGAGGCTGCTCCCGCCCACGTCGCGCACGTTCGCTCGCTCGTCGTCGACGTCCTGACACCCGACGAACTGCGACGGCTCGGGCATGACGCGGAGCGCATCATGTCCCGCATCGACACGTCGCTCGTCAATTGAGCCGTCGGGCGTCGAGTCCGATGGTGGAGCGGAGGGGATTCGAACCCCTGACCTCTGCCGTGCGAGGGCAGCGCTCTCCCAGCTGAGCTACCGCCCCGAGACGTGGGTCACACCGAGGCGTTTCGCAGTATAGAGCCGGTGCTTGGAGCCCCTTGGCTCGAGCCGCTCAGGGGGAGACGGTGCGGCTGGCGAAGAAGGTCTTCACCGCCTCGGCCAGCGCCGGGAGGTTGAAGGGCTTGGGGAGCATCCCGTCGGCGCCTGCGAGGCGGGCCTGCTCGGCCTCCTCGGAGAGGGCGCTGAACATGAGCACGGGGGTCTGCGAGGTGGCGGCGTTCGCCCGGATCCGGCGACAGGCCTCGATGCCGTCGATGCCCGGCATCATGATGTCGAGGATGATGAGATCGGGCAGGTCGGTCGTGGCGGTACGAACCGCCGCCTCACCGTCCGAAACCGTCGACATCTCATAGCCCTCGAGCGCAAGGTAGCGGGAGACGACGGAGAGCACGCGTGGGTCGTCGTCGGCGAGCAAGACGCGCGGCCGGGACATTGGCTCCATGGTACGGAGGCGCTCCGGAAACGGGGACCTCGCGTCCATTCCTTTACAGGCGAGTCGACACCCCGATTCAACCGACGACTCCAGCCGCGGGGCTGCGGTCCGCCCTTCCTCGGTGGCTATACTCGCCCGCAGGCATGTCGAGTACCCCGGCGTCCCTGGTTCTCTTCGGGATCGCTGTCGGCGCATACACGCTGGCTGTGGTGGCGTTCGTGCTCCATCTGGCGTTCCGCAAGCGCTGGCTCGGCGATGCCGGGATGGCACTGGTGCTGATCGGCTGGCCGATCCATTTCGCGTCGATCTTCACCCGTGCGCTCGAGGCCGGCCACTGGCCGCTCGGCAACATGTACGAGTACTCGACGGGGATTGCCTTCGTGATCGTCACGGTCTGCGTGATCCTGATGGTGCGCGCTCATATGCGGCTGATCGGGCTGCCCGCGATGATCGTCACGGTCGCCCTCATGGGCGTCGCCTACATGCTCTACGTGCCGCCCGGACAGCTCGTCCCGGCCCTGCACAGCTACTGGCTGACCATCCACGTCACGTCGATGGCGACGTCGTCAGCGATCCTCAGCTTCTCGTTCTTCTTCGGTATGGCCTACCTCGCGAAGCGGTGGGCGGACAACCGCGTGGTGGCGTTCGCACCGGCTGCGGTCCCGGCAAGCGTGAGCAGCGGGGGGGTCGCGACGATGACCATGGGTGGCGGCGGATCTGGAGCCGGCATCAGTGCCGGCGGCGGTGTTCGCAGGCCGCTGGCGACCTGGTTGCACCGCGCCCTGCCCAAGGCGGGGTTGCTGGACAGCTGGAGCTACCGGTTCGTGATGATCGGCTTTCCGATCTGGACGTTCGGGGTCATCTGCGGTGCCATCTGGGGCGAGCACGCCTGGGGCCGGTACTGGGGGTGGGATCCCAAGGAGACGTTCGCGTTCATCACCTGGGTCATCTTCGCCATCTACCTGCACGCACGAGTCACGTACGGCTGGAAAGAGAAGCGTGCGGCCATCATCACCGCGTTCGGCTTCGTCGCGATCCTTTTCACGCTGTACGCGGTGAACCTCTGGATCGCCGGTCTGCACTCGTACGCTCGCGCCTGAGAGATCACTCTTCGCGCGATCCGCGCGCAGTATCCGGCGTTACTGGTCTGCAGTCCCTGAGCACGTGCACGAAAACGCTCCAGGGCGTGTCATCACGATTGGCCCTGGAGCGCTAGCGCGCGTCGAAGCGGACGAGAGCAGCATCGCGGCTACCCGCGACGCGCCCACCTCGTCTTCTTCAGCATTTTCTTATGCTTGTGCTTGCGCATTTTCTTGCGCCGCTTCTTGATGACGGAACCCATCTGCCCTCGACTATAGCGGTCTGAGGCGATCGAACGCCGCGCGCAGGCTCACTGCGGTGTTCTCGAGGTGCTCGGGCAGGACCTTCACGTCCGCGAGCACAGGCATGAAGTTTGTGTCCCCGCCCCAGCGCGGGACGACGTGCATGTGGATGTGCTCGACGCTCGCGCCCGCCGCCGCACCCTGGTTGATCCCGATATTGAAGCCGCCCGGATGCATCGCGGCGGTCAGCGCGCGGATCGCTCGCTGTGTGGCCGCGAACACGGCCGTACCCTCATCGGGCGTGAGCGACACGAGGTCGGGTGCGTGGCGGACGGGCACGACCATCACATGGCCGCTGCTGTACGGGTAGCGGTTGAGGAGAGTCACGGTGAGCTCGTCGCGATCCACGACCAGGGAGTGCTCCGAGGTTTCCTCCTTGGCGGCATCGCAGAGAAAGCAGGTTGAGTCCGACGAAGTGGGCCCGCTCGAAACGTAGGTCATTCGCCAGGGTGCCCAGAGCTGCCTCACAGGGACGACGTTAGCCGACCGCCGCCGCCGTCGGTCGCGTCGCCACTGGGGCGCCGGGCGCGCGGGTCAGCAGTCCTGGTCGCCAGGCCGCGAGGCAGGCGATCACCGCCGCAGCGATGAGCGTCCAGGCCGCCAGCGGACCGGGTGGGAACGCGGCGCGGTCGATGAGATCGACGACCGCCGCGGCGCTGATCAGCGTCCAGAGGCCGACCACCGCGAGCCTGCGCTCACCGGCGAGCGCGATCGCCCAGATGAGCACCGGCGCGAGCATCACGAGATCCTGCGCGTACGCATGCGGTGCCCCGAGCAACGACAGGACCGCCGCCGCGATCAGCGCGCGATCGAAGCGCTCGGGATGGCGCCGAGCCAGGTCGCCGAGCGTCCAGGCGATGACGCAGGCGACCGCCGTCCCGCAGAGGCCGATGACCTCGCTCGTGGTCCCGTTGCCGACGATCGCTCCGGGGATGGCGATGAAGCTCAGCATCCGCCCCAGGTCCCAGGCGCCGCCCTGGGCGGTCGCAAGGCCGGCGAATGCCATCACGCCGGCCGTCCCGACCACGGCCACACTCGCCACCGCCAGGGCGGCCAGGCCGGTGATCGCGCCGAGGATGACCCGCCGCTGCCGCCATCCGATCAGGAACGCCGCCAGCCCGAGGGCGAGGTGGGGTTTCGCGACCCCGGCCGCCAGGACCAGGATGACCGCGCCGCGCGCCTCGTGGCCGTGGCGCCAGTCCCGATACGCAAGCGCGAGCCCGAGCGCCGTCAGCGACGACCACTGACCCTGGAGGAGCAGCGTCCAGGTTCCGAACGATGCCATCGCCACCATCCCGGCAGCGACGCGCCACGCCCTTGCAGTCGTCGATCGCCACGGAGCGCTGCGGACGGCGATGACCACGGCCAGTGCGAGGATGAGCAACGACAGCGCCGTCCAGAGCCGGTACGCGGCAGTCAGGCTCAAAACGGTGACCGGGGCGACAAGGGCGGCTGCAGGCGGCCCGTCGACGAAGGGCACCTCGCCGTTGTGTACCGGCGCGATCAGCTGGTCACGGAGCGCCGTCTGTGTGGCCAGGTTGTAGACGGCGGCGCCGCCATCGTGGCGCAGGAGCAGGCCGGCGACGTACGAGGACGTGAAATCCGACCGATCGATATCCGCAGTCGGCAGGCGTACCCAGATGAGCACGTAGGCGAGGAGGAGGGCAGCCGCGACCGCCATGACGAGGCGAGCCTGCCGGGCGTGCGCACCCACGCCCCGACGCTACCAGCCGAACCCCCGCTCCAGATCGGATGCGACCGGAGCGTGACCTGCCCGTTGAGCCGGCTCAGAGCAGGGTGAGGGTCACTACGACGTTGCCGCGGACGGCGTTGGAGTAGGGGCACCGCTGTTCGGCCTCGTCGATGAGCGCTTTGGCCTGGTCTCGGTCGGTGATGGACGGGAGCGAGATGAGCAACTCCACCGTCAAGCCAAGACGCCCGGCCTCGATGAGTCCGATCCCGACACGCGCGGTGACGACGGAATCCAGCACGTCCAGGCCCTTGCGTCGCGCGATGCCGATCATCGCGTTCTGCCAGCACGCGGCGTAGCCGAGCGCGAAGAGCTGCTCGGGGTTGGTTCCCGGGCCGCCGTCACCGCCCATCTCCGTCGGGGAGCTGAAGTCGACCGTGAGCCTGCCATCCGATGTCGCTCCATGGCCGCGACGCCCGCCGGTGACGGTGGCTTCGGCCGTGTAGAGCACGCGGGGCGGGGCAGCACTGTCGCTCATGACACCTCCAGCGCCGAGTTCGTCAGGCGGTGGTTTCCTCGATCTTGATCTTCGTCCGCACCTCGTCGGAGAAATGGCACGACGCCAGATGCCCGTCGGGCTTGATCTCGAGAGGGGGAACCACGTCCGCGCAGACGCCGGGAACGCGCGCGATCGGGCAACGGGTGTGAAAGAGGCAGCCCGACGGCGGGTTGAGCGGCGATGGGATCTCGCCGGACAGCTCGACGAGCCGTCGCTTCGAACTCGATGCGTGGGTCCGGTACTGGGATCGAGGAGAGCAACGCGCGCGTGTAGGGGTGATCCTGCGACACGTAGAGGTCCTCGCTCGGCGCGACCTCGCAGATCCTGCCGAGGTACATGACCATGACCCGGTTGCTGATGTGTCGTACCACGGAGAGATCGTGCGCGATGAAGAGATACGTGAGGTTGAACTCGCGCTGCAGATCCTCGAGCAGGTTGATGATCTGCGCCTGGATGGAGACGTCGAGTGCCGACACGGGCTCGTCGCAGATGATGACTTTCGGATTGAGCGCGAGTGCTCGCGCGATGCCAATGCGCTGCCGCTGGCCGCCGCTGAACTCGTGCGGATAACGGTTGTTGAAATAAGGGTTCAAGCCCACCGTGCGCAGCAGTTCCTGCACGCGAGCATCCTTCGCCCTGCCGCTGATCATCTTGAAGTTGACGAGCGGTTCCGCAATGATGTCGCCGACCGTCATGCGCGGATCCAGCGACGCGTACGGGTCCTGAAAGATCATCTGCAGCTGCTTGCGCTGCTGACGCAGCTTCTCGCCGCTGAGCTTGGTGAGGTCAACTCCGTCGAGGATGACCTCGCCGGACGTGACGGGAATGAGCTGGCTGATAAGCCTGCCGAGCGTCGACTTGCCGCATCCGGACTCGCCGACGAGCCCGACCGTCTCACCAGCCATGATGTCGAACGTCACACCGTCGACAGCCTTGACGGATCCGTGCCCGCCGGCGTGGAAATGCTTCACGACGTTCCTGACCTGCAGGAGCGGCGTGGCGGACGGTGCCGGCGTCGGAACGACGTGGACGATCGTGTCAGTCACTGACCGGCTCCGCGACCGACGCGGTCACCTCTGCCGCGGGTGTCGTTGCCTTGCGCCCCTTGGGGTGAATGCCGCTCGCCGCGCCGGGGCTCGTGTCCTTGATGTCGCCGGCGCCCATCTCGGCGTACGCCGTCTTCATGGTCACCCAGCAGGCGGCTTTCTGCATCGGCGCAACCTCCTCGGTGGGCGGCGCCTCGGAGAAACACCGCTCGATGCGGAACGGGCAACGCGGATTGAACTTGCAGCCCGCAGGCAGGGCGATCAGGTCCGGCGGCAGTCCCTCGATGGAGAGCAGACGCGCGCGCCGGCTGGCGTCGATGCGCGGGACCGAGCGGAGCAGCGACCACGTATAGGGATGCTGTGGCGATTCGAAGATCTGCTCGACGGTGCCCTCCTCGACGATCTCGCCCGCGTACATGACCAGGACACGCTTACAGAGGCCGGCGACGACACCGAGGTTGTGCGTGATGAGCACGATGGCCGCGCCGGTCTGCTCGTTGAGGTCGCGAAGGAGCTCGAGAATCTGCGCCTGCACCGTGACGTCGAGCGCGGTGGTCGGCTCGTCGGCGATGAGCAGGTCCGGCTTGTTCGACAAGCCCATGGCGATCATGGCGCGCTGGCGCATGCCACCACTGAACTGATGCGGGAAGTCGCGCACGCGGCGTTCAGGATCGGAGACGCGCACCTGCTTGAGCAGGTCAATCGTCCGCGCATCGATCTGGTCGTCGGCGATCTTGTTGTGCGCGTGCATCGCCTCTTCGATCTGGTAGCCCACGCGGAGCACCGGGTTCATCGAGCTCAGCGGGTCCTGGAAGATCATCGCGATGTCGCGACCGCGGATGTTGCGCAGCTCCTCCTTGGTCAGCTTGAGGAGGTCCCGCCCCTTGAACATGATCTCGCCGTTGACGACCTTGCCCGGGCGTTGCACGAGGCCGAGCACGGACATGGCGGTGACGCTCTTGCCGCAACCGGATTCCCCGACGATGCCGAGGGTTTCTCCCGGCGCCACGTGGAAGCTGACGTCACGCACTGCCTTCACCTCGCCGTCATCGGTGAAGAAGTGGGTGCTGAGGTTGCGGACGTCGAGAATCGGGTCCGTCACCGCCGTTGGCGCGGATCGAAAGCGTCTCTCAAGCCGTCGCCGAGGAAGTTGAAGGCAAGCAGCGTGACGGAGAGCGCAATGGCGGGCCAGAGCATCATGTAGGGCTCCAAGGGGAGCGCAGCATACCCCTCAGAGGCAATGGAGCCCCATGATGCGAGCGGTGAGGGGATCCCGAGGCCGAGATAGCTGAGGAACGCCTCAGTGAGGATCGCCGCCGGGATCACGAATGTCGCCTGCACGATGATCGGTCCGAGCGCGTTGGGCAGGATGTGGCCGAAGAGGATCTTGTTGGCCTTCGCACCGCTCGCTCGCGCCGCTTCGATGAACTCGCGCTCACGAATGCTGAACGCCTGGCCTCGCATCAGACGGGCCATGTCCATCCAGACGGTGGCCGAGATGGCGATCATGATGTTGGCTAGTCCCCTTCCAAGGACGAGATACAGGATGATCGCGACGAGGATGCCGGGGATCCCATAGAAGATGTTGATGAACACGCTGATGACGGTGTCCACCCAACCGCGGAAGTAGCCGGCGACCAAGCCGACGACAACGCCGATGACGAGGACCACGAACGAGGTCCCGACACCGACGATCAGCGAGACTTGCGCTCCCTGCATCATCCGGCTGAGCAGGTCGCGACCGAGATCGTCGGTCCCGAGCGGATGCGCGGCGCTGGGGCCGAGGTATGTCAGCGTGTTGGGAACGATCGTTGCCGGGTTGTACGGCGTCCAGAAGATCGCGACGATGGCAACGAGCACCAGCAGGCTCAGGTAGACGACCGAGGCCAGTGCGAGACGGTTGCGGCGGAGTCTGCGGAAGCCGTCTCGCCACAGACCGACCTGCGCGCGGGCAACGGTCCCGCCCGCGTATTCCTCTTCGAGCAGTGGGGCTGCAATGGCCATCAGTATCTAATCCTTGGATCAACGACTGTGTACAGCAGGTCGACGACGAGGTTGGCGACGCCGATGAGCAACGCATACACGGTGAACACCGCCACGGTGACGTTGTAGTCCGCCCCCAGGATGCTCTCGACGAATTCCTTGCCCAGCCCTGGGATACCGAAGATGTTCTCAATGATGACGCTGCCGGTGATGATGCTGATGACGAGGGGGCCGAGGATGCTGATCACCGGGATGAGCGCATTCCGCAGCGCGTGACGGATGGTCACCACGCGCGTCTTGAGTCCCTTCGCTCTTGCCGTCCGTATGTAGTCCTGTTGCAGTACCTCGAGCATCGCCGCGCGTGTGATTCTCGTCACCTGCCCGGATGTGTAGAAGCCGAGAATGATCGCCGGCAAGGACAACTCCACCAGCGTCCCGTACGTGCCCGTCCAGATCGCCGGGTACGAGATGACGCCGTTGGTGAGGTTGGGGAGGAAGTAGCTGAAGATGAGGACACCGAGGCCGGCGAGCACGAAGCTCGGGACGCTGTAGCCGACGACTGCGATCGAAGTGAGCGTGTAGTCGACCCACGAGTTCTGGCGCATTGCGGCAATAACGCCGAAGGTGGTGCCCAGACCGATGGTGATGAGCAGCGCGGTGCCACCGAGCTCGGCGCTGACGCTCAGCTCACGCATCACCAGCGGCGTGATCGGCAGCCCGCGGATCTGAAATGACACGCCGAGGTTGCCGTGGATTGCGTTGGTGAGGAAGCTCCAGTACTGCACGAGGATCGGCCGATCCAGCCCGTACTCGTGGAGGAGGAGCTTGAGCGCCTGGCCGTGGACACGCTGGCTCTCGAAGGCGTTGCCTGGGAGAAGGTGGACGGTGTAGAAGACCAGGAAAGACACCGCCAGCAGCGTGAAGAGGATGAGCGCCAAGCGCTGCGCGATGTAGATGAGTGTTCCGCGGGTCAGCATCTACCTTGGTCCTCTCATGTGACGAAAGGCGGAAGGCGCCCGGCTCGGTAGCCGGGCGCCCTCTGTTCAGTTCTAGTCGCGTTCTCTCTTAGTGGGAGAGGATCTTGATCTCATTCCAGTAGTGGTCGAAGGCGGTGTTGGAACCCGCTCCGCTCACGTAGGGCTGGATGAGGAAGTTACCGACGGAGTAGTACAGCGGGATGTACACCACGTCCTGCTGCAGGATCTGCCCGAGCTGGTTGTACAGCGGGAGGGCTGTCGTCAGCGGCTCTGCGTCGGCCTGCTTGAGGACGCTGTCGTAGGTCGGGTCGTCGAACCCGCTGGTGTTGGCACCTTCCGCAGTCGGAATCGCGCCCCAGAGGTTGTCGTACCAGTCCTGCGGATGGTTGTAGTCGAACTGCCAGCCGTCACGCGACATCTCGTACTTGCCCGAGAGCCGGTTGCTGATGAAGATCGACGCATCCGACACCGAGTTCAGGCTGACGTTGATCCCGAGGTTGGTCTTCCACTGACTCTGCAGGTACTCGGCGACGCTCTCGTTGAGGCTGCCCGCGTTGTACGAGTAGGTGAGGCTCTTGGTCAGCGCGCCGGTCGGGTCGTACTGCTTGAGCAGCGACTTGGCCTGGGTCGCATCGAACTTCGCGAGAGGATCGCTGTTCGGTCCGCCGTTGCCGACGAGTCCGGTGGTGATGAGACCGCCGGTTGCTGCCGAGCAGATGAGGTTGTGGCACACCGTTGTGGCCAGGCCCTGCTTGTCAACCGCGAGGTCCATCGCCATGCGCAATCCCTTCGCCGCGGCCGATTCACCGAGGAACGGTCCGCCGGTGGACGGGTAGCCGATGTTGAAGCTCAGCCATGTCGTCCGTCCCTTCGGCTGGGTCAGCAGCTCAGGCTTCTCCTTCGAGTTGGCCTGAATCGCCAGGATGTTCGCCAGCGGGACGATTCCGCTGTCACCACCGTAGCCGACGATGTCGTAGCCCTTCTGGAAGAAGGCATCAACGGTGGTCGGCGCTGTCGAGGGATCCTTGATGTCGATGTTGATCGTCTTCAAGGTCGGCTTCGGCGAACCCCACCAGTTCGGCACTGCCGAGAAGATGATCTGCTGCTTGGGGGTGTATGTGGTGAGCTTGTATGCGCCGGTGCCGACGAGGTCGGCAGGCGTCTGCCACCAGTTGACCGGATCGACACCCGCCGCATCGATGACCTTCTCGTCGACGATCGCGCCGACGGTGCCCTCGAGGGTCCACGCGGTGAGGCACCAGCCGCAGCCGGTGGCGAGCTTGATCTGGACGGTTTCAGGATCGGGGGCTGTGAGGCCGCTCATCATGAAAGAAGCATTGCCGGCCTTCAGCTGGGTCTCGATGTTGGCCTGGAAGCTGGTCGGCGAGCCGGACGACGGCGGGGCGCCGGCGGCCGTCTGCACATCGTGGAAGCCCTGGATCGCACTGAGGATCGAGGCGTAGCCACCCTGGAGCTCCGCGCCGCGGTTCCACGAGTACAGCACGTCCTTCGAGGTGACGGGGTCACCGTTGGAGAACTTGGCTGCGGGATTCAGGTGAATCGTGTAGGTGGTCCCGTCCGAGGAGATCCCGCCGTTGGCCTGCGTCGGCACGGTCAAGGCGATGTCCGGGACGATGTTCAGGTTGTTGTCGAACCGCCAGAGGTTGTCGAACACGTTCTGCATGAGCTCGGTGTCGACCTCGGCGTCCATCTCACCGGGATCCCACGTGCCGGGGTCCTGGAAGACGGGGAACTTCAGCACTTGTGACGCCGCCAGCGCGCCTGACGTTGTCGTCGTGCTCGTGCTACCGCACGCTGCGGCGGTGAGCAGGCCAAGCACTCCCAGGCCTATCCCACCAATGGTCAATTTGTTCGGTCGCAAATCGAGATCCTCCCGTTTTGTGGCTTATGCGCCCTGGCCCAGGTTCCTTTCCCCGAACCAAGTCTCAGATTGTGAGATGTGCGCCGGATCATATCGACTTGATCCACCCCATGCGGTTGAAGCGGGCGAAACTCACCCTGATGGGGGAAATATAGCTTCGGAATTCGTCACGTTGGGGGATGCCGAAGCTTTCTGGTGGAGCCAGGGAGGATCGAACTCCCGACCTCTTGCATGCCATGCAAGCGCTCTCCCAGCTGAGCTATGGCCCCGCCGACCATGGTACCGGCCGGAAGGATGACGTCGCGACCGTCGCGCCACCGGCGCCGAGCCGACGATTGCAGTCCACGGAATACGGCGATTGCATCCGCGCAGCCGGGTATCGGACAATGCTTGCGAGTGGTGCCGCGGCGATTGGATCGCTGCGATTGCGCCAATGGCCCGTAACTCGGGAGGCCTCATGCCTGACACTGCCGATCGCGATCTCGCCTCGGGGACCGCATCGCCGATTGTGCAGGCGGCCGAGCGCCTCGTATCGCGCATCGAAGCGCTCGTCGGTCAGGTGGCTGAGTTGAAGGCCGACAACGCTGCATTGCGGCGTGAGGTCCGTGCGGCGGTTGCATTGCTCGAACGCGCGGGAGATGCCGCAACGCCCGTACGAGGTGTCAAACGGGCGTCGGCTCCGGCACTCCGCCATGCAAAGGGCCGCCGGCGCGGGAAGGGCCCCAAAGGCCGGGCGACCCCCGCTTCGGTGACGCCGGACATCGTTCTGGCCACCATCGGCAAGCTCGGGTCGGCGACCGCGTCAGAGATCGCCCGCGAGTTGAGTGTCCTCGGTGACCCGGTGTCCGGTCGCGCCGTACGCTGGCTGGCCGAGCGCGCCGGGGCAGCGACGACAACGGGCGAGGACGGCCAGCTGCGCTATCGGCTTCCGGCGTCGCCGCCTCGTCCCTACTGAGCCCGAGCGTGTCCTGAGCATCGAACGCGAGCGTTCATCGCCGGCCGTGATATACACTTTCGTGTATGACCTCATACACAAACAAACTATTTGGCATTGGTCTGCGCCGGATAGCGCTCGGGCTCGCCGGTGCGCTCGCGCTGTCAGGCGCTGTCGGGTGGTTCGTCGTGAACCAGACGGCTGCGCAGGCTCCAACCCCCGTGGGCGAGACGGTCGATCCGCCTGCGCCACCCACCGTCCTCGTCTTCGTCAGCGGCGCGGTCGAGCACCCGGGGCTCTACGAGCTGAGCCCGGACGCGCGGGTTGCGGACGCCCTTGCCGCTGCCGGCGGCATCACGACGCTCGCCGATCCCGGACACCTTCCCAACATGGCCGAGCGCGTGCACGACGGGCGTCAGGTCAACGTGCCGTTCCTCAAGAGCGGCACCACCGCGGCGAAGCTCGACATCAACAGCGCGGCAGTGGACGAGCTCGACGCCGTCCCCGGGATGCCTCCGGGACTGGCCGGCGAGATCGTCGCCTATCGAGACGAATGGGGACCGTTCACGGCGATGAGCCAGCTCCACGGCGATCTCGGCGTCGACTCCGCGACGGTCACGGGCCTGGAGCACTACCTCCGCGTCGTCCTGCCCACCCAGTGAGACTCCGCGCGGCCTCTCGCACCGGCCGAGCCGCGACGTGGATCTGGGGTGGCTTCGCGGTGGGATGCGGGGCCGGGTTCGTGGGGTCGATCACGCTGTCATCAATACTGCCGCTCGGCGTCGGCGCGGCAGGTGCCGGGCTGTTCGCGGCGGCGGTCAGCGGCCGGAGGGCGCTGCCGGCGGCAGTCGTTGGCGCGGTGGTGTTCGGTCTGCTGCGGAGCTCACTTGCCGTCGTGACGCCAGGTCCCGCCACAGTCAACGGCAACTTCGGGGCACGGCCGGTTGTGCTCATCGGTGTTGTCCAGACGGCGGATCCCGGAGCGGGATCGGACGCGATAGTCGGCGTCTCGCATCTCTCCGACACGGACACCGACCGTGCCGTGTCAGGTGGCGTGCTCGTCAGCGGACCGCTGATCCCGGCTCTCTCGCCCGGCGATGAGGTGGAGATCGACGCCTCCGGACTCCGTGGGCTGGACCGGCGTCCGGGCCCCAATGCCGCGGACACCCTCGAGCGTGAAGGAGTCGAGGCAATCGCGACGTCGCCGCAGGTGTTCATGCTCGCCGGCGCTGGTCCGTCGCTCGCCTCCCTGATTGGATGGGTCCAGGGCCGTCTCATCGACTCGGTGGATGCGGAGCTCCCCGAACCGGCTGCCGCACTGCTCCTGGGCATCGCGTTCGGGATCCATCAGCCGCTGAGCGCTGACATTCGCGCGCCACTGCAGGACGCAGGAACTCATTCATATCATTGCGGTTTCCGGTCTGAAGATCGTTCTCATCATCGGGCTGCTGAGCGCGCTGGCGCGCGTCTTCGAGTGGTCGCGGCGGCGGACCCTGCTGATCGCGGTTCCGGTCATCGCCGGCTACGTGCTGATCAGCGGCGCGGGACCGGCGGCGATACGGAGCGCGCTCATGGCAGGCGCGGCGATGCTCGCGGCAAGCGGCGGTCGACGCACCAACTCCGTGCCGATGCTCGCGCTCGTGGCAGCCGTGATGCTCGGTCTCTCCCCGGCACTGGCTGAGGATCCTGGGTTTCAGCTCTCGTTTCTCGGGACCGCCGGGATTCTCATGCTTGCGACTCCGATCGCCGCCAGGCTGCCGGGTCCTCGGCGCTTCGTCGAACCGTTTGCGCTGACGCTGGCAGCGCAGGTCGCGACGCTACCGATCATGGCCGGGACGTTCGGTGTCATCGCTCTCGGCGGTCCGATCGCCAACGCGCTCGTCCTGCCGCTGTTGCCTGCAATGATCGTCGCGGGTGGGCTCGGCGCGACCCTGAGCGCGCTCGATCCGGGGCTTGGCTGGGTTCTGCTGCAGTTCGCGAGCCTCGGAACCTCGCTGACGACGACGGTCGCGCGGGTCGTCAGCGCGATACCCGGAGCCGCCATCCAGATCGGCACCTGGCCGGAGGCATGGTCGATTGCGGAAGCGTGCGCACTTTTCGCCGCGCTGGCGGTGCTTGCGAACACAACGCGCCGTACCCGCGAGCTGCGGGCGTGAACGTTCGGATGCTCGCGGCAGTCCTCGCCGGCGCCATAGCGGCGGCGGCCGCGTGGGACGTGATGTCGCGTCCGGACGGACTCCTGCATGTGAGTGTCCTGAGCACGGGATCGTCGACGGCAGTCCTGGTGCGCACGGATGACGGCAGCACCGTGCTCGTTGACGGCGGCGCGTCACCGACGCTGCTGCTTGCGGCTCTCGGGCGGGAGATGAGCCCGGTGACGAGTCACATCGACATGGTGGTCATCACCGGCGGACAGGAGGCGGCGGTGGATGGCCTGAAGGGCCTGCCCGGTCATTACTCCGTCGGAACGGTGATGACCGTCGGCGGACTCACGCCCGGAGGCAACGCGGTGGTGTCAACGCTGGCCGGCGCAGGTGCGAACGTGCTCGATGCGGCCGGCGGCGCCTGGTCGTTCGGCGGAGTCACCTGGCGCTGCCTCGGCTATACGACGCTCGCGACTTCGGCGGCGATGTGCGTTCTGATCATCGACGACCGCAGTGGACGCGTGCTGGTGCTCGGCGATACCGGAACGGCGGACCAGGAGGAACTCTGCGCTGTCTACGGACGTCGGCTCGCCGCCGACCTCGTGGTGACGCCGCCGGGCGGCGCCATCTCACCGGTGCTGCTCGCCACTGCTCGACCATTGCAACTGGCCGTCCCGCTCGCGCAAGGTGCGCCCGGTACTGCCGCACCGACTGGCTACCCAACGGACCGAACCGGCGTCGACGGCGACCTCGACTACACCGGGAGTTCCCACGGGCTCGTGGAGAGCAGCTGAGGGCGGCTGCGATACTGGCTCCATGCCCGCGAGCACATCGCTCAACCCGCTGACGCTGATCCACGGTGACGAGGCGTATCTCGTCGATCAATCGGTGCGCGCGTGGCGCGAGCGCGCGAAGCCGCCGCAGCTCGACGTGGAGGTCTTCGACGCACCCGGTCGCCTCGACGGGCTCCGGAGCGCGATCGCCGAGATGCCGCTCTTCGACCCGGAGCGAGCGCTCCTCGTCCGCGATCCCCCGCAGCTCACCGGCGCCGCAAAACGGGGCGGAGCGGATCCACCCGAACGGCTCGCGGCGATCCTTGCCGAGCGGGCTCCGACGACCCTCCTGTGTCTCGTCGCTCACGCCAAGGTGGCGGACAGGAATCCCGTGCTGGCGGCGGTCAGGGAGCTGGGCGGTGCCATCACCTTCCACGCCGCCCGGAAAGGGCGGGAGCTTCGAACATGGGTCGAAGCGGAGATCGCCGCGCGCGGGCTGCGCCTCGGATCGGGATCCGTCGAGCATCTCGTTCGGTTCGCGGGCCCTGATCTCGGAACGATCGCATCGGAGCTCGACAAGCTCGTCGCGTTCGCGGGCGGCCGGCCCCTCTCCGTCCGGGACGTTCGAATGGCCGTCGCCGGCGACGAGGAAAGCGGCCTCTACGACACGCTCGGGGATCTGCTCGGGGCAACCCCGGCGAAGGGCGCCGACTCGATCGACCGTCTCCTCTCGGAAGGGCGCGCCGGCCCGTACCTGCTCGCGATCCTTGCCGGGCAGATTCGCGATCTCCTGCTCGTGCAGGCGTACCTGCAGACCCACGGGTCGGCATCGGGGCTTGCTTCGTCGATCGGCAAACCGGACTGGATGGTCGAGCGCCTCGTCCGTCAAGCGCGACAGGTGCCCGCTCGCGTCGCCGCAGGATGGCTCGGCGCGCTCCATGAAGCGGATCGAAAGCTCAAGATCGGTGAGATCTCCGACACCGACGGGGTCCGTCTCGTCGTCCTGCGGGCTGCCGCCGACCTGACCGAAGCGCGAGCGCGCCAAGCCGGCTAGCGAGCCAGCCCCCGGCCTATTTGGTCTTGGAGGCTTTGGCGGGAGACTTGGCCGCAGCTGTCTTGGGCGCTGCCGCCTTGGCAGTGGTGACCTTCGCGGCGCTTGCCTTGGGAGCCGGAGCCTTGCCTGCGGGCTTTGCCGACGACTTCGCTGCGGTCGCTCTCGCGGGCTGCTTCGCGCTGCGCCCCTTGGCGCCGCCGGCCGCGGCGGAGCGAGCCGCTGCTCCTTCGGAGCCCTCGGCCACGGTGGCGAGGCGGGCGGCCATCGACGCCAACCGCGACTTGCGGCGGCGCACGTTGTTGCGATGCAGGATGCCTTTCTCAGCGGCGCGGTCGAGCGCCTTGATCGCAGCGTGCAACTCGGCTTCGCCGGTCGCAGTGCCCTCTTCGAGCAGCGCGTGACGCGCCTTGATCACTTTGGTGCGGACAGCGGATTTGACGGCGCGATTGCGCACGTGTTTGCGTTCGCTGGACCGGATGCGCTTGCGCGCGGATCGGGAGTTGGCCATGCTCGCTCTTCTACGTCACTCAATCTAGGTCTGGGGCGCGCCGCCCGGGCGGCATACCAGCCAGGGACGCACGAAGTCCGCAGTATATCAGCGTCCGTGTCCCACCTCTCCTCGCGGGTCGTGCCCGCATACGCAAAGCTGAATCTCTCACTGAGCGTTGTCGGGCGTCGAGCGGACGGATACCACGACATCGACAGCATCCTCGTCCCGATCGACTGGCACGACCTGGTCGGTCTCGGCGTCACGTTCGCGGCGACGAGCCATGTCGACCTCGAGGTCACCGGAACAGCGGCTGCCGGGGTGCCGGCGGGCGACTCCAACCTCACGGTCCGCGCGGCTCGTGCACTGGAGGCGCTGGCCGGACGTCCGCTCGAGATCCGGATCTGGCTCGACAAGGCCGTTCCCCATGGCGCAGGGCTCGGCGGCGGATCCGCCGATGCGGCGGCGGTGCTTCGAGCCGGCGTTGCAGCGCTGGCAGCGTTCGGGATCGCGACAGACGCCGAGCGGCTCGCGGCGGCCGCACTCGGGATCGGCAGCGACGTGCCGGCCCTGCTCGATCTCTCCGCGCATCGTGTCCGCGGCCGTGGGGAGCGGCTCGAGCGCGTGCCCACGCCGGCGCTCCATCTGGTCGTCGTGTCGACGGTGCCGAGCTCGACCCCCGCGACCTACGGCGCACTCGTTCCGGCCGAAATCCGCGACGACGGACGAACGGCACAGCTTGCGGAGCTGCTCGCGACCGGTCAGGCGCCAACGCCCAGCGTCATGGGGAGCGCATTGGAATCCGCAGCATCGCGCGCCGATCCAGGCGTCGCGGCCGCGTTGCAGCAGGTGAGGACAGCCGCTCCTGAGATCGAATGGCATCTCACGGGGAGCGGCGGTGCCGTGTTCACCACGACGGGCGACAGGGTCGAAGCCGAACGTCTCGCGGCAGGAATGCGCCGTGCGGGATTCAACGCTCGCGCCTGCCGCACCATCGGCTGAGACCCTCGGCACTACAATCCGATGCTCAGTGGCTGTCGCAGACGCGCCCTCCGCCTTGCCGCTGACACCCGAAACCTGCGACCACCCCGCGCCGGTCACGGGGGTCATGGCGCACGAGTTCGCCCATTACGAGGGTGCGGTCGGGCCTGAGGGCCTCCGCCGAACGGTCACGTACTACGGACCGATCGTTGGCGGCCTGCCGATCCAGGCCTGGCACTGCGAGCAGTGCGGGCTGCTGCGGCTGACCTATCCCGACGGTCGGACTGAAGAGCGTCGACTCTTCCCGGGTCCGCAGCCCGGCCTCCTCGCAGCAGCGAGCCCCGTCGCCACGGAGCGCGTGCACTATGGAATGCAGGCGCGGGTATCGGGTCTGAGCGGTCAGCCGGCGTTCATCGAGCAGCTGTCCGGGGGCGCCCCGACGATGCGAACGTTCACCCTCCCGACGATCACGCTCCCCGTGTGGGACGCAATCACCTGGCTGACCGTGCTCGGGATGACCGCCGTCGTTCTCGGTCTCGCGCTGGCCGGATTGTTTGCAACCTTTTCCTACAGCACGCCGAGCGTCGAACTCCCCCTGGTGCTCGTCATCGTCGGGATATTCCTCGGCATCCTGTTGCTCCGCCTGATCGTCGCGGCGATCCGTCACTTCGCACCTGCAGAGCCGCTGACTCCAAGCCTTGCGGTGTTGCTGCGCGGCAAGCCGGAACTCGACTCGCTGACGAAGACCGTGGTCTTCCTCCTCGGCGTCTGCGTCACAGGGCTTTTCTTCACCGCGGTGCTCGCGACGTACACGTACTCGACGCCCGGTGCGCTGCTCCCCGTGCTCGTCATCAGCCTCGCCAGCGCGATCGTCGCCATCGTGATCAAGCTCGCCGACGTCACCGTGCGTCACTTCAGCGGCAAGTAGCAGGCCTGTAAACGGCTTCATGCCGCTCAAAGCACCCCCCGATCAGGACATCGTCATCGTTGGTGCGACGGGCGATCTCGCACAGCGCAAGCTCCTTCCCGCGCTCTACAACCTGCAGGTCCAGAAGCTGCTCCCCGACGGGTGCAGCATCATCGGCGCCGCGCCGTTCGACTGGAACGACCAGCGCTTCCGCGACCTCGCGGAATCGTCGGTCAAGCAGTTCTCACGCACGCCGCTCCAGAAGACCGCGTTCAACGCCTTCGCGTCGCGGCTGCACTTCGTCCCGCTCCCGGCAGACGGCAACCTGTCGGCGCTTCGCCAGGTAGCAACACGGGACCGGCGGATTGCGTATCTCGCAGTGCCGCCGTCGGCGTTCACATCGCTCATCGACGGGATCAAGACGGCGGGACTGGCGGAAGGGACGTCGATCATCATCGAGAAACCGTTCGGCCACGACCGAGCTTCGGCGCGTGAGCTCAACAAGACGCTCCACGATGTGGTGCCCGAAGAGCGGATCTTCCGCATCGACCACTACATGGGCAAGGAGACGGTCCAGAACCTCCTCGTCTTCCGGTTCGGCAACTCGTTCTTCGAACGCGTATGAACTCGTGATGCGATCGCCCGGGTCGAGATCACCGTCGCCGAGTCGCTCGGCGTCGAGCAACGCGGCAAGCTCTACGAAGAGATCGGCGCCATCCGCGACATCGTCCAGAACCACATGTTCCAGGTGCTCGCGCTCGTCGCGATGGACCCACCCCTGTCGTTCGACGCCGAGGCGATTCGCAACGAGAAGGTGAAGGTGCTCCAGTCGATCCAGCCGATCCACCCGCACGATGTCGTTCGCGGCCAGTACACCGCCGGGAAGATCGCCGGCGAGGCCGTCGCGGCGTACCGCGATGAGCCGGGGGTGTCGCCGAAGTCCACCACGGAGACGTATGCCGCGCTGCGGCTGCACCTCGAGTCGTGGCGCTGGTCGGGTATTCCCTTCCTGCTCCGGACCGGCAAGCGATTGCCGACGCGGGACACGCGCGTCGTCATCACCTTCCGCGACGTGCCGCTCCATCTCTTCAAGACCGCGGGCGTGCACTCGTTGCATCGCAACCGTCTCGTCGTGCGGATTCAACCGGACGAGGGCATCGCGCTGTCCTTCGTTGCCAAGCAACCCGGGCCCGAGGTGACGGCACAATCCGTCGACATGAACTTCAACTACGGCGACTCATTCAAGACGTCCCCGCCTGAGGCATATGAGCGTCTGCTCCACGATGCCTTCGAGGGTGACCACACGCTCTTCATCCGTGAGGACGAGGTGGATTTCGGATGGGCCGCCGTCGAACCGGTGATCGACGCACCGCCGCCGATCACCTTCTACCCCGCGGGCTCGTGGGGGCCGGATGACGCCGCGCGCATCGCAAGCCCGAGCCGTTGGGACGATTCGGTCCAGGTGGTATGAAAGCAACACTGGTCGGCGTCGACCTGGGCGGCACGAGCATTCGGGCGGCGGTCGCAACAGGCGACGTGACGCACGGCAATCCGGTGCACCGTGACACACCGTCGCGAGACGGTCCGGCTGCGGTTCTCGACGCTGTCGCCGAATGCGCACGGCAGGCCGCGGCAGGTGCGCCGATCGACGGCCTGGCGATCGGCATCCCCGGTCCGCTCGATCCTCACGCGGGCGTGGTGCATGACACACCGAACATGACGGGCTGGAACGAGGTGCCCGCTGCGAAGATGCTCTCGGACCGGGTGGGCTGTCCGGTGGTCATCTGTCACGACGCCGCCGCCGCGGGCTACGCAGAGCTCAAGGCCGGTGCAGGCCGAGGGGCACGTCATCTGCTCTTCATCACCGTGAGCACCGGCATCGGCGGCGCGCTGTTCATCAACGGAGATCTGTATGACGGCGCAACGGGATCCGCAGGCGAGGTGGGTCACACGCCGATCAGCGACAACGGACCGCCCTGCGGACAGGGCCATCCGGGCTGCCTCGAAGGGATGTCATCGGGCACTGCCGTCGCGACGCGCGCGCATGCTGCGCTGGCCGCCGGCGCGGTTTCGTCCCTTCGCGGCATGGATCCCGCGATGATCGACGCGCGTGCGATCAACGCAGCAGCGATTGACGGCGACGAGCTCTCGCTCCGCCTCTTCCATGACGCCGGGCACGCGCTCGGTCGCGCGATCGGCGGTTTCATCAATGTGCTCGCTCCGGACGCCATCGTCATCGGCGGTGGGCTCATCCACGCCGGCGATCTGCTGCTCGCTCCGGCACGTCATGCGGTGACGCAGATTGCGTTCGCGATACCCGCGAGCAGATGCAAGATCGTGACCGCCGCGCTCGGCACGGACGCCGGTTTGATCGGTGCGGTCGCCTGGGCTGTCCGCAGCTTCAGCGGCAAGCCGGTGGGAGAGCTCTAGCCGGCTGATGAGCAGCGCCATCGTCATGCGCGGCTTGAGCAAGGATTACGGCTCCGGCCACGGACTCTTCGATCTCGACCTCGAGGTGGAGGAGGGCGAGGTGTTCGGTTTCCTCGGACCCAACGGCGCAGGCAAGACGACGACCATCCGCCTGCTCATGGGCGTCATTCATGCCACCGGCGGGAGCGCGAGCATCTTCGGCCTCGACTGCGAGAGGGAATCGGTCGCGGTGAAGCGCGAAGTCGGCTACCTGCCAGGAGACCTGCCGCAGTTCGGCGGCATGCGCGCCAGCGAGGTCGTTGCCTACCTCGGCGCCATGCGCGGCGCCGTCGACGAAAGCCGCGTCAAGGAGCTTGCCGACCGGCTCGAACTCGACCTCGGCCGGCGCTTTCGCGAGTTCTCGCGCGGCAACAAGCAGAAGCTCGGCCTCGTGCTCGCGTTCATGCACCGTCCGCGTGTGCTCATCCTCGATGAACCGACCGGCGGGCTCGATCCCTTGAACCAGCAGACGTTTCACCAGCTCGTCGGGGAGGTGAAGGCCGAGGGCACCACGGTGTTCCTCTCGTCGCACGTGCTCTCCGAGGTGGAGGAGACGTGTTCACGTGTCGGCATCATCCGGGAGGGCAGGCTCGTCTCCGACATGTCGATGGACAAGGTGCACGACATGCGCTTTCACGAGGTGGTGATCGAGTTCGGTGGTGACGTGCCCGAGGCGGCGGTGCGCGCGGCCGCCGGCGTCGAGGACGTCGCCGTCGACGGTCGCCGGCTCACGTGCACGGTGCACGGCGGGTTCGATGCGTTGCTTGCCGCCATCCGTGGCAGCACGGTCACCGATCTCGTGAGCCGCGAACCGAGCCTCGAGTCGATCTTCCTCACCTACTACCGCAAGTGATGCCCGCCCGTCTGCTCCTGCGCCTGCATCGAGTCGGCGCGATCGCGATGGCGTACTTCTCCATCTTCTACGTCCTCGTCAACAGTGCGGTGTATCCGCTCATCGCAGGGAAGACGCGCATCGCGCAGGAAGCATTCGGTGTCGAGATCACGTCGCTTGGTGCTCAATTCGCGTGGCTGCTGCCGGTACCCATCCGTCCGGACACCGCGGCGGGATACCTGCAATGGCGCGGCTACGGTGTGTTCGCCATCGTCTTCGCTGCCTGGGCAGTGATGAGCGCATGCGGTGCGGTGCGCCGCGATGAGGACCGTGGGATGGTGGAGACGTGGCTGGCGACGGGCATCTCGCGGATGCGGCTGCTGGCGACGCGCGCACTGTTCTTTGCCCTCTTGAGCGCAGCGCTTGTCGTCGTCGCCGGATTCTCGGGCTGGCTCGGCTGTCTCATCGCTGGGTCGCCGGCGCCGGTCGCCGGGCTCGTGGGCGAAAGCGCCGCACTCTGGGGGCTGACCCTCGCCTGTTTCGCGATCGGTCTCCTGGTTGCGCAGATCGCGCCGGATTTCCGTGCTGCGGCAGGCATTGCCGCCGCGGTCATCGTCGTCATGTTCGCGATCGACAGCATCGGGCGCACGAGCATCAACCGCTCGCCGCTCACCGACATCTCGGTGTTCTTCCTCTTCAACCGTTCGAAGTCGTTCGCACCGGGCGGTACCTTCGATCCCGTTGCCACCGTTGCGTTGCTCGTTGTCGGGGTGATCGTCGCGGGCGTTGCCGCACTCGCTTTCTTGGGCCGCGATATCGGTGCCGGCCTCGTCCGTTTCCCACCCCGCGCCGAGGTCCAGACCCACGCCGTCTCTCGCAACCCGCTGCTCCGGATTCCGGTGGTGCGCGGTCTCTGGATCCGGCGGGTTGGCTCCGTCCTCTGGATCATCGGCGTTGCTGCCGGCGCTGCCCTGGTGGTCGACATCATCAACCTGACGGCAACGTTCTTTGAGAAGACGCCGAGTCTCGCGCCATACCTCCGCAACCTCTCCGGCAACATCCACACCGTGCTGCTCGCGTTGATCTGGTTCAGCATCGTGCAGGGCGTTCTCGCCATCCTCTCGATCACGTCGGTCTCGCGCTGGGCGACTGATGACGCGAGCGGCGTGCTGGAGATGCAACTTGCCGAGCCGGTGTCACGCTGGCGCGTCCTTGTCGAGCGTCTTGCGGAGCTCGTCGTCCTGCTCATCCTCATCTCGTTCGTTTCGACCGCGGTGATCCTTGCGCTTGCCCCGGCGCAGGGACTGACCATCGACGTCGGAAAGATGCTCGTGGCGACCGTGCTCCTGATCCCATTCGCGCTCACCTTCGCCGCGTTCGGGGCGCTCCTCGCCGGTTGGCGTCCGAGAGCGGCGGTGGTGGTGCTGTCGACCGTCACGGCCATCTCATACCTGCTCTTTCAGCTCGCCCCGCTCTTCAAGTGGCCTGTCTGGGTGGAGAACCTGTCAGTGTTCCAGCTGTATGGCACGCCATTGATCACTGCGGTGTCCGTTGGTGGGCTCATTGCGATGCTCGGCATCATCGTCGTGGGCTTCGGGTCTGCGGGCGTGACGCTGGAGCGGCGTGACATCGCCGCATAGGAGGTTGGCGTGAGCGATGCTCCGGTGGGCGATTCCCGGATGAAGGATGCGATCCGCTCGATGTGGTCGCTCGGCGACTACAGCGCCCTGGCCGTCCACCTGGAGCCGCACGCCATCGAGCTGGCGCAGCGAAGCCGCCTGCAACCCGGCAGCGAGGTGCTCGACGTCGCCGCCGGCAATGGCAACTTCGCGATTGCCGCGGCCAGACTCGGCGCGACGGTTGTGGCATCCGACCTGTCCCCCGCGATGGTTGAGCTCGGTAAGGCCCGCAGCCGCGAGCAAGGCATGACGATCGACTGGCTCGAGGCCGACGCCGAGGCGCTGCCATTCCCCGACGCTCGCTACGATGTCGTCGCGTCGGTGTTCGGTGCGCAGTTCGCCCCGGACCCCGAGCGCGTTGCGACGGAGCTGTTCCGCGTCACCAAGCCCGGCGGTCTCGTGGCGATGGCGAACTACGGCCCGAAAGGGTTCCTCCCACGCTTCACCACGCTCATGGTCGCGTTCGGTCCAGCGCCGCCCCCGGGCATGCCGTCTGCGTTCGACTGGGGTGAGACCGATGTGCTGCACAAGCGGTTCAAGGGACTGACGGCGAAGATCGAGGTGTATCCGCAGGCGCTCACCTTCGAGTTCGACTCGCCCGAGGCCGGATGGGAGTTTTGGGAACGGACCAACCCGCCGCTCGCGGCGCTGAAGATGCTGCTCAGTCCCGAACGGTTCGCAGAGCTCCGCGAGGAGGGCAAGCGACTGTTTGGCGAGATGAACCAGTCAGCCGGTGGCAGCCGGCTCACGCTCGAGTCGGACTATCTCCAGGTGCTCGCCCGCAAGGCCTGACCGCTCGCGCGCCGCGATGATCGCGTACTCGAACGCATCGGCAAGCGCGCTCCATGAGGCCTCGATGATGTTCGTGCTGCAGCCGACGGTGCTCCAGCGTCGGTGGTGGTCGCCGCTCTCCACGAGCACGCGCACGCCTGCGGCGGTCCCATCGCGACCGTCGAGCACACGCACCTTGTAGTCGAAGAGTTGCGTCGCTCCGATCTCCGGATATGCCGGCGATAACGCCTTGCGCAACGCCGCGTCGAGCGCGTTGACGGGACCGTTTCCCTCAGCGGCGGTGTGGACCACGTCGTCGCCGACGAGCACTTTGATCGTCGCCTCGCACACCAGCGAGCGGCCCTCGCGCTGCTCGACGAGCGCGATGTAGTCGATGAGCGTGAACGGCGCGACATTGCCGCGCGCACGGTGGACGAGGAGCTCGAAGGATGCCTCGGCACCCTCGAACGAATGGCCGGTGTGCTCGAGGCGTTTCACCTCGTCAGCGACGCGCCGGGCGAGCGCCTGGTCCTGGGTGAGATCGACGCCGAACGCCGCCGCCTTCTCCATCACGGTGCCGCGTCCGGACTGCTGCGTGATCACCGAGTGCCGCTGGTTGCCGACGCGGGCCGGGTCGATGTGCTGATACGCGTACGACGCCTTGGTCATCGCGTCGATGTGCTGACCGCCCTTGTGCGTGAACGCGGATTGCCCGATGTACGGCGCTGAAAGCGGCGGCGAGATGTTGGCGATCTCCGCAACGTCACGCGCGACCTCCGTGAGTCGCGCCAGCTGCTCGTCATCGATGACGCGAATGCCCATCTTGATCTGCAGGTTGGGGATGAGCGTGCAGAGATTCGCGTTGCCGGTGCGTTCTCCATAGCCGTTGATGCACCCCTGGACCTGCACGGCACCGGCGCGCACGGCGGCGAGCGTGTTGGCGACTGCGCACCCGGAGTCATCGTGGCAGTGAATGCCGGCAATGCTACCGAAGCGCGCCGTGATGTCGCGGACGACGGTCTCCACCTGGTCGGGGAGCGTCCCGCCGCGCGTGTCGCACAGCGTCACGCGTTCTGCGCCGGCACTGACCGCGACATCGAGGCACCGCAACGCGTAGTCCGGGTCGCTGATGTACCCATCGAAGAAGTGCTCCGCATCAAAGACGACACGCCGTCCCTCGTCGACGAGCCAGCGCACCGAATCGGCGATCATCGCGAGGTTCTCGTCCGTCGTGGTGCGGAGGACGTCGACGACCTGCAGGTCCCAGGTCTTGCCGACGAGCGTCACCATCGGCGCCATCGACTCGTGCAGCGTGCGCAGCTGCGCATCGTCCTGCGGCCGCACCCCCGCTCGCCGGGTGGCGCCGAACGCGGCGAGCGTCGCATTGCGCAGGGGGCGCGTGCGCATCGCGGCAAAGAACTCGGTGTCCGTGGGATTTGCGCCCGGCCAGCCGCCTTCAACCACGGTGACCCCGAGCGTGTCGAGATGCTCGGCGATGCGCAGCTTGTCGGACACCGAGAAGTTGATACCCACTCCCTGCGCGCCGTCGCGCAGCGTCGTGTCGTAGATCTCGAGGCTCACGACGCGGCTCCGACCGACGCGGTGAGCGTGCGCATCGCCTCGCGCGACACTGCGTCGGCGACGGCGTCGGTGCTCGCGTTGCCCCCGAGATCCTCGGTGAGCACGTCCTCGCTGATGCAGACATCAACGGCGGCCTCGATTGCGGTGGCGAGGTCGTCGCGATGCAGCGAGTGCCGGAGCATCATCGCCACCGAGAGAATCGCGCCGTAGGGGTTGGCTACCCCCCTGCCCGCGAGACTCGGCGCGCTCCCGTGGATGGGTTCGTACAGGCCCTGGTCCGTGGCGCCGAGGCTCGCGGACGGCAGCAGGCCGAGCGACCCCGCGAGGACGGCGGCCTCGTCGCTGAGGATGTCGCCGAAGAGGTTCTCGGCGACGATCACGTCCACCGTTGCCGGCTCACGGACGAGACGCATGGCGAAGGAATCGACGAGCTCGTGCGTGAGCCTGACGGTCGGGTACTCGGGTGCGAGCGCGCTGACGACCTCGCGCCAGAGCTGACTCGTGATGAGCACGTTGGCCTTGTCGATCGAGATGAGCTCGCCGCGCCGGCCGGCTGCAAGGGCGAACGCGACACGGGCGACTCGCTCGATCTCCCCGGCGCTGTACACGATGCTGTCGCGCGCGATCTCCGATGCGCCACTGCCGGTACGGCCGCGCGGCTGCCCGAAGTACGCGCCCCCGGTGAGCTCGCGCACGACGATGAGGTCGGTACCGCTGACCACCTCGCGCCGCAGTGTGGTGCGGTCGGCAAGATGCGGATGCACGCGAACGGGCCGGACATTCGCGAAGACGTCGAGCTCTCGACGCAGCTTGAGCAGCCCCGCCTCGCAGCGATGCTCGCCGCGCAGGTGATCCCACGCGGGTCCGCCGACTGCGCCGAGCAGCACGGCGTCAGCGTCGCGACAAGCATCGAGCGACTCGTCGGGCAGCGGCGTGCCGTACTCGTCAATGGCGCGGCCACCGATGACGTGGACGTCGATGTTGATCTCCGCGTCAGCGGCGGTGCAGACGCCGGCAAGGACGCTGAGCGCGGCGTTGATCACCTCGGGTCCGATCCCGTCGCCCGGGAGCACGACGACATTCGCCGTCACGAGGAGGCCCCGGTGCGGCTCAGGTCGGGCATCCACGCCGGACGCTGCGCCTCGAACGCGGTGATCGCCTCCTCGTGCTCGAGTGTCAAGGAGATGTCGTCGAGGCCTTCGAGGAGACGCTTGCGGACGAACGGGTCGAGGTGGAAGCCGAAGCGCAGGTCTCCGCACGTCACCGTCTCGGTGACGAGGTCGACCGCAACGGTGATGCCCGGCTGCTCGGTGGCGAGGTCGATCAGGTCTCGAACCTCGTGCTCCGGCAATGGCACCGGGACGAGCCCGCTGCCGAGCGCGTTGGTGCTGAAGATGTCGCCGAACGATTCGGAGATCACCGCGCGGATGCCGTGGTCCGCAAGCGCCCACACCGCGTGCTCACGCGACGATCCGCAGCCGAAGTTGCGACCGGTGACGAGCACGGTTCCCGCCTTGTACGCCTCCTGGTTGAGCACGAAGTCCGGATCGCGCCGCCAGTCGTTGAACAGGAACTCGCCGTAGCCGTTGCGCTCGATGCGCTTGAGGAACTGCTTGGGGATGATCTGATCGGTGTCGACGTCGGAGCGATCGAGCGGGACGAGCACACCCTCCTCGCGCTGAAACGGCTTCATGCGCGTGCACCTGCTGCGTCGAGTTGACGGACATCGACGAAATGCCCTTCCACTGCGGCCGCCGCCGCCATCACCGGCGAGACGAGATGCGTGCGCCCGCCGCGGCCCTGCCGGCCTTCGAAGTTGCGATTGCTCGTGCTCGCGCATCGTTCGCCGGGCTGGAGGATGTCGGGGTTCATGCCCAGGCACATCGAGCACCCGGGATTGCGCCACTCCGCGCCGGCGTTGCGGAAGATCGCGTCCAGTCCTTCGTTCTCCGCTTGCAGCTTCACCTGCGCCGACCCAGGGACGACGAGCATGCGCAGGCCGGTATGGACACGCCGCCCGTCCAGCACCGCGGCTGCAGCGCGCAGATCCTCGATGCGGCCGTTGGTGCAGGAGCCGAGGAAGACGGTGTCGAGCGCGATATCGGCAATCGGCGTGCCCGGCTCGAGTCCCATGTACGCCAGCGCGCGCACTGCCGACTCGCGCTCGGCTGCATCCGCGAACGACTCGGGATCCGGCACATGTCCGCTCACGGGAACCGACTGCGCAGGCGTCGTTCCCCACGTCACCGTCGGCTCGAGCGTGGCCGCATCGATGGTCACCGAGCGGTCGTAGCGCGCGCCCGGATCGCTGCGCAGCTCGGCCCAGGCGGCAACCGCGGCGTCCCATTGCTCGCCTCGCGGCGCGTAGGGGCGGTTCGCGATGTACGCGATCGTGACGTCGTCCGGCGCGATCATCCCCGCGCGCCCGCCACCTTCGATCGTGAGGTTGCAGAGGGTCATGCGCTGCTCCATCGAGAAGTCGCGCACCACCGGACCGGTGTACTCGACGACGTGGCCCACCGCGCCGGCGGTGCCGATCGTGTTCAGGACGCCGAGTGCCGTGTCCTTCGCGGTGACACCGGGCGGCAGCGTCCCCTCGATGCGCACCTCCATCGTCAGCGGGCGAGCCTGGCGCAGACACTGGGTCGCGAGCACGTGCTCGACCTCCGATGTGCCGATGCCGAGCGCGAACGCTCCGAAGGCGCCGTGCGTCGCGGTGTGCGAGTCGCCGCAGACGATGACGCTCCCGGGGAGTGTGAGCCCGAGCTCCGGACCGATGACATGCACGATGCCCTGCCAGCGGTGACCGGCGCCGAAACAGGCGATACCGGACTCATCGCAGTTGCGGCGAAGCGTGTCCATCTGCGCGACGCTCATCTCATCGGCGCCATCAACATTCGCGGCGTCCGTGCCGGTGGTCGGCACGTTGTGGTCCATCGTGGCAACAACAAGCCCGGGACGGCGGACGGGGCGGCCTTCCATGCGCAGGCCCTCGAACGCCTGTGGCGAGGTGACCTCGTGGACGAGATGGAGGTCGACATAGAGGAGCGCGGGTTCGCCGTCGCTCTCGGCGACAACGTGCGCGTCCCAGATCTTGTCGAAGAGCGTGCGAGGGGTCATTCGGCGACCGCGACCGCCACGCTGCCGAGCTGCTCGGGCGTGATGCGCGGGCCGGCGGCCACACGGGCGGTGAGCCGATTGAGCGCGTGCACGTATGCCTTCGCCGCCGCGACAAGGATGTCGGTGTCGGCGCCGTGGCCTGCGCTGAGGACGCCGTCCTGGCGCAGACGGACGCTCACCTCACCGACAGCGTCCATGCCTTCGGTGATTGCCTGGATCGCGAACTCCTCGAGCTCGGCCTTCACCTGCACAAGTGAGTCGATCGCCCGATACGCGGCATCGACCGGCCCGTCGCCCGTCGACACGGCCTCGCGGCTCACCCCGTCGCTGAGGAGCATGCGCACGGTTGCAGTCGGTCGCATGTTCGTCCCGCAACTGACCTGGAGGTGCTCGAGGCGGAAGGTCTCCTCGCTGCCCTGCCGCTCGTCGGCGACGATCGCCTCGAGATCGCGGTCCGTAACGTCGCGCTTGCGGTCGGCGAGGCTCTTGAAACGCACAAAGGCACGCTGCAACTCCTCACCGTCGAGGCGGTAGCCGAGCTGCTCGAGGCGGTCGCGGAGCGCATGGCGCCCGCTCAGCTTGCCGAGCACGAGCGTCGATCCGGCGCCGACCTGACCGGGCTCCATGATCTCGAACGTGCGACGGTCCTTGAGCATGCCGTCCTGGTGGATGCCGGAGTGGTGCGCGAAGGCGTTCGCGCCGACGACGGACTTGTTCGGTTGCACGAGCATGCCCGTGAGCTGCGAAACGAGCCGGGAGGTGCGATAGAGCTGCGAGTGGTCGAGCTGCGTCGCGACGCCGTACACCTCCGGGTGCAATGCCGTCGCCATCGCGACCTCCTCGAGCGCGGCGTTGCCCGCACGCTCGCCGATACCGTTGACGCAGGTCTCGACCTGGCGCGCTCCACCGAGCACGCTGGCGAGCGAGTTTGCGGTGGCGAGGCCGAGATCGTTGTGGCAGTGCACCGAGAGCACGACATTGCGCAATGACGGCACCTGCTCGTACATCCAGCCGATGAGCTCACGCCACTCGTCCGGCGTCGCATAGCCGACCGTGTCCGCGAGGTTGATCGTGTTCGCTCCGGCCTCGATGCAACCGTTGACGACCTCGGCGAGGTACTCACGCTCAGTGCGACTCGAGTCCATGGGTGAGAACTCGACGTCGTCGCGGAACGACTTCGCCAGCGCGACCATCTCCACCGCGTGGTCGTAGACCTGGCGCTGCGTCATGTGCAGCTGCCCTTCGCGATGGATCGGCGAGGTGCCGATGAACGTGTGGATTCGCGCACGAGCTGCCGGTTCGAGTGCAGCCGCGCACGCGCGCACGTCGGCTTCGAAACAGCGCGAGAGCCCGGCGATGATCGGTCCTTCAACCTGCTCGGCGATCGCCTTGACAGCCGCGAAGTCACCCGGGGAACTGTGCGGGAAGCCCGCTTCGACGACATCGACACGCAGCCGTGCCAACTGATGCGCGATCTGCAGCTTGTCCTCCGCGTTGAGCGCAACGCCCGGGGACTGCTCACCGTCACGGAGCGTTGTGTCGAGGATGACGAGGCTGTCGGTCATGCCGTCACCTCCGCCGGGGTGGCGCCGTTCAGGACCTCGTCCATACCGGGCGCTGTCTTGGTGTCGAGCCATCCCATCTTCGAGCGCAGCTCGGCGCCGACCCGCTCGATGGGGAGATGCATCTCCTCATCGCGATACTCGACGAAATTCGGACGTCCAGCGTCGTTCTCCTCGATCCAGCGCTTCGCGAACGTGCCGTCCTGGATGTCGGTGAGCAGCTTGCGCATGGTGGCGCGCGTGCGCTCGTCGACGACCTTCGGGCCGCTCACGTAGTCGCCGTACTCGGCGGTCTCGCTGACGGAGTAGCGCATCCAGGACAGTCCGCCCTGATACATGAGGTCGACGATCAGCTTCAGCTCGTGCATCACCTCGAAGTACGCAAGCTCGGGCTGGTAGCCGGCCTCGGTCAGCGTGTCGAACCCCGCCTTGACGAGCGACGTGATACCGCCGCACAGGACTGCCTGCTCACCGAACAGATCGGTCTCGGTCTCCTCGGCGAAGGTCGTCTCGAGGACACCGGCGCGGGTGCCGCCGATGCCGCGCGCATAGGCGAGGGTGCGCTCGCGCGCTTTCCCGGATGCGTCCTGGTGCACCGCGAAGAGACACGGCACGCCCTGTCCCGCCGCGTATGTGCTGCGCACGAGGTGCCCCGGTCCTTTGGGCGCAACCATGCTCACGTCGACCCCTTCGGGCGGATCGATGAGCGCGTAGCGGATGTTGAATCCGTGCGCGAACATGAGCATCTTTCCGGGCTCGAGACTCGGCAGGATGGCGCTGTCGTAGAGCGCGCGCTGTCCGGTGTCGGGCGTGAGCACCATGATCACGTCGGCCTCGGCGCACGCCTCCTCCGGGGTGAGCACGCGCAGGCCCTCGGCTTCGGCGGCGGCGCGGCTGCGACTCGTCGCAGGCAGACCGATGCGCACGTCGTGGCCGGAGTCACGCAGGTTGAGCGCATGCGCGTGTCCCTGCGAGCCGTAGCCGAGCACGGCGATGCGCCGGCCGGCCAGCGCAGCCGGATCCGCGTCGACGTCGTAGTACATCCGAGCGGTCATGAAAGGTCGCCTCCTCTGGGGTGCTTCACACGTTGCCGGTGGTGTCGCCCGCCACGCCGGGCACGCTCGCTGCCGCCGGCTGGTCGTCGCCGTCGAGGGCGAAGTCCATGAGCCGGATCCGGGCCTGATCTCCGCGAACAAGCGCAACGACACCGCTGCGCGCCAGTTCCTTGATGCCGTACGGACGCATCAACTCGATGAAGTTGTCGATCTTCTCGGCGCTGCCGGTCACCTCGATGATCACCGAGCTCGCCGCGACGTCCACGACGCGGCCACGGAAGATGTCGACGAGGTTGAGGATCTCCGTGCGCTCGCCTTGCGGGGCATGCATCCGGATCAGCACGAGCTCGTGCGCGACGTTGCGCAGACCGGTGATGTCATCGATGGTGATGACATCGATGAGCTTCGCCAGTTGCTTCGTCGCCTGCTCGGCCTGCTGGCGGCCGACGTGCACGGTGATCGTCATGCGCGAGACCGAGTCATCGTCGGTGGGTCCCACGGACAGGGAGTCGATGTTGAAGCCGCGCCGCCGGATCATCGAGGCGACGCGCTGGAGCACACCCGGTTTGTTGTCGACGAGGACCGAGAGCAGACGGCTCTGACTCATCAACTCGCCTCGACGAAGTCGAGCATGCCCAGGCCGAGCGGCACGATCGGATACACGTTGGCATTGGGATCGATGTTGAAGTTGAGCAGCACCGGTCCCTTGTGAGCGATCGCCTCGTCGAGGAGACGCGGTACGTCCTCGATACGGTCGGTGGACATCGCCTTCATACCGAACGCGTCGCCGAGCTTGACGAAGTCGGGCGTGAACGTCAGGTCCACAGCAGAGCGGATGCCGTCGTAGAAGTCGTCCTGGAACTGGCGCACCATGCCGAGCGACGAGTTGTTCAGGATGATGACATTGACGTCGATGTTGTTCTCGACCATCGTCGCCATCTCCTGCATGTTCATCACGAAGCCGCCTTCGCCGGTGACGCAGAACACCGTCTTGTGCGGGTTGGCGAGCTTCGCGCCCATCGACGCCGGGAAGGCGTATCCCATGGTCCCGGTGCCGCCGGAGTTGAGGAACAGGCCCGGCTTGCGATAGCTGAACCAGAGCGCGGCCCAGATCTGATTCTGGCCGACGTCGGCGAGCACGATCGCCTCGTCCTCGCAGCGCGCATACATCGCCTCGAGCACTTCCTGCGGTTGGAGGAGCCCGTTGTGGTTCGTGTAGCGAACCGGATGCTCTTCTTTCCACTGATCGATCTGCGTCAGCCACTCGTGCTCGCGCTTCGGCTCCACGAGCAGGTTGAGCTCGCGGAGCGCGACCTTGGCGTCAGCGACGACGCTGACATGCGGGACGACGTTCTTGCCGATCTCCGCAGGGTCGATGTCGATGTGGACGAGGTGCTCGACACGCGGCGCGAACGAGTCGAGACGCGTGGTGACGCGGTCATCGCAGCGCATCCCGATCATGATCAGCACGTCCGCGTCGCACACCGCCTTGTTCGTGAAGCCGGCGCCCATGAACCCCACCATCTGCAGCGCCATCGGGTCGGTGACGGGGAAGGCACCGGTACCGAGCAGCGTCCAGCCCACCGGGATGTGCGCCTGATGCGCGAGCTCGAGCAACTCCTCCTCGGCACCGGCGATGAGCACGCCGCGTCCCGCAAGGATCACGGGGCGCTTCGCACCCTCGATCAGCTGTGCGATACGCCGGATTTTCGCGGGATCGGGGAGCGGCGGAGCTGGGTAGGAGCGCCGTCGCACCGGACCCTCCGGATAGTTGAAAGTGGTCTTCGCCGCCTGGAGGTCCTTGGGGAAGTCGATGAGCACCGGTCCGGGCCGCCCGGTTCGTGCGATGTGGAACGCCTCCTTGATCGTGGGGGCGATGTCCTCAACGCGGGTGATCAAGTAGGAGTGCTTGACGACCGACATCGTCGAACCGATGACATCGGACTCCTGGAAGCTGTCGGTCCCGATGGCGGTGCTCGGTACCTGCCCGGTGATGGCGACCACCGGAACGGAATCCATGTACGCGGTCGCGAGTCCCGTCACGAGGTTCAGCGCGCCGGGGCCGCTCGTCGCAAAGACCACCCCGACCGAACCGCGCTTGCTGCGCGCGTAGCCGTCGGCGGCGTGAGCGCCACCCTGCTCGTGGCGCACAAGGATGTGATGGAGCTCGGGGTAGTCGGGCAGGTACCGGTAGAGCCAGAGGTTCGCCCCGCCGGGGTACCCGAAGATGGTGTCGACACCCTCGCGGATGAGCAACTCGAGGGCGACCTGGGCGCCGGTGAGCAGGCGCGCGGGTTCCGTCGCGCGCTCCGACAGCGGTGTTGCGGCCGCGACCGCCCCCGAGCGACGATCCGTTCGGGCGCTGATCACTGGTAGTAGCGGCTGAGCGATCGGCGCACGAATTCGTCGCTCTCGTCGTGAGCGCGCGTCGTGCCTGGTGCATGTCGCTCCGCGCGCACGGCCTCGAAGCGCTCGGCGGGAGTGCCGTCCTCGTGCGCTCGCATGTCCATGCGTGGTGGTGTCCCCATCCCGTCGTAGGGGGTGGGTGCCTGTCCCGATCCGGCCATGACGAAGCCTCCTTGTGGTGATGCCGGTGAACAAAAAAAGGCCCCCTCCTGGGAGGGGGCCTTTTGCTTCTTTCCGGCTGGTGCTGGGTTTACCTGCGCACGCGCCTGGTCTGAAGCCTGATGGCCCCGCTCCTAATCAGGAGCAGGCCAACCAGCAGAACCAGGACGGACGCGTACGACGACATTGCCGCGAAGGATAAGGCCTGATCGTTCGCCACGTCAACACACGGAGTTGTGACGGCTGCGCCGTATGCTTCCGCGGATGACTGACGCAAGCGCGAATCGCCGCAGCGCCGTGATGCTGCATGGACCGGATCGCGCGCCCGCGCGAGCAATGCTTCGCGCGATCGGATTCAGTCGCGAGGATCTCGAGCGTCCGATCATCGGTGTCGGGCATTGCTGGATCGAGACGATGCCGTGCAACTGGAATCACCGAGCGCTCGCCGAACGTGTGAAAGCCGGGGTCCGAGCGGCTGGTGGCACGCCGATGGAGTTCAACACCATCGCGGTGAGCGACGGCGTGACGATGGGAACGCAGGGGATGAAGGCATCACTTGTGTCTCGCGAGGTCATCGCCAACTCGATCGAGCTCGTGACGCGCGGCCACAGCTTCGACGGTCTCGTCCTCATCGTCGGATGTGACAAGACGATTCCGGCAGCCGCGATGGCGCTATGCCGGATGGACATTCCCGGGCTCATCCTCTACGGCGGGACGATCCAGCCGGGGCGGCTCCACGATCGCGACCTCACCGTCCAGGACGTGTTCGAGGCCGTCGGCGCGTACAACGCGGGGCGGATTGACGCCGATGAGCTCCGGGCCGTCGAGGAGCACGCGTGTCCAGGGGCTGGTGCGTGTGCGGGGCAGTACACCGCGAACACGATGAGCAACGCGCTCGAGTTCCTCGGCCTCTCACCTCCCGGCGCCAACGCGGTGCCCGCAACGCATCCCGACAAGCCAGCCGTTGCCGAGGCGGCAGGGCGGCTCGCGGTCCAACTCGTCGAACAGGGCGTCAACTCGCGCTCCATCGTGACCCGAGCTGCGATTGAGAACGCCGTCGCCTCCTTCTCGGCAAGCGGAGGCTCGACGAATGCGGTCCTGCATCTGCTTGCCATCGCCGCAGAGGCGGACGTGCCGATGACCATCGACGAGGTGGACGCGATCTGCGCGAAGACGCCGATCCTCGCCGATCTGCGGCCGGGCGGTCGCTTCGTCGCGACCGATGTCTTCGCTGCGGGCGGTCTCGGCGTGCTCATGCAGCGGCTCCTCGAGCTCGGCCTCCTGCACGGCGGAGCGCCGACCGTGGACGGACGGACGCTGGCGGAGGTCGCTGCGGCAGCCGTGGCAACACCCGGGCAGGAGGTGTTCCGCGACGCCCACGATCCGCTGCGTCCGCATGGGGGTATCGCCGTGCTCCGCGGCAACCTCGCAGCCGACGGTTGCGTCGTGAAGCTCGCCGGCAATGACCGCGAGTCACACCGCGGTCCGGCGCGCGTGTTCGACTCGGAGGAGGACGCGTTTGCCGCTGTTCGCGACGGGAAGATCCAGGCCGGTGACGTTGTCGTGATTCGCTACGAGGGGCCGGTCGGTGGTCCCGGCATGCGCGAGATGCTGGGCGTCACCGGCGCGATCGTTGGCGCGGGCCTCAGCGACTCCGTCGCCCTGATCACCGATGGACGCTTCTCAGGAGCGACTCACGGGTTCATGGTGGCCCACATGGCACCCGAGGCTGCGCTCGGCGGTGGGCTCGCTGCCGTTCGCGACGGAGACGTCATCAATATCGATGTGGTCGCGCGACGCGTCGACGTCGAGCTCGACGAAGCAGCGATCGCGGAGCGTCTCTCCACATGGGCACCACCAGCCGCGCGATTCGCCACCGGAGTCTTCGCGAAATATGCGGCGTCCGTGTCGAACGCGAGCCGCGGCGCAGTTACCGGGCGCTGACCCCGACCTTCCCGACGGCGCCGCGCAGCCCGGTGCATCCCACGCAGCCGATGCAGCCGACGCAGTCCGTGCACGCGACACACGCGATACAGCGAGTGCATCGCAGGCACGCGATCGTCAGGATGCAGCGACGGATGGCGGCACCGAAGACGGTCGCGACGCTGCCGGTGACGGCGACGCTGGCCGCCGTCAGTGCGCTGCCTGCGACCGCGACGCTCAGCGACGTCGCCGCGCTGCCCGCAACCGCCGCGGAAGCCGACGTCATGGTCGAACCAGCGACCGCCGTCGAATCGCTGGTGACAACCGAGCCCGCGACCGCCGCCGAGCGCCGGGTGCCGACACTTCCGGCGACGGCGGTGCTGTTGACGGTGAGCGCACTGCCGGCAACCGCGTTGCTCGACCGCGTTTTCACTGACCCGGCAACGCTGTCCCACTCCTCGCCGTCGTCCGCCAGCTCCTGGCGCATCGCCACGATCCGCGCCACCGCCGTGGCCGCGATGACGGCGAAACCGGCGCCGATCGCCACCCGCTTTGCCTGGAACTGCATGACCGGGCCAGTCTAGGGCACGTAGCCACAATGGCAACCCTGGCGTTGGGCGAAAATCACCATCGCGATGTCGAGTGATCCGCAGCCGCTCAGCGAGAGACTGCCAGTTCGCGCAACCGTCGCCGGCACGCCGGTACACAGCGCTGCTCGTCACCGAGGACTGGCTGCTCGCTGCGTGGGTTTCGATTGCGACACCAATCCTGTTCCGTGTGCAGGGAGGCGCCGGACCGTTCGACTCCGGTGCGCCGCTGCTCGGAACGCTTCGGATTCTCGCAGTTGCGGGGGCGCTGACATGCCTGGCAGCACGCCGCGCGCCGGCCGACGTGGCAGCCGATCGCCGGCCGCTGATCAAAGGCGGTGCGATCGGTCCGCTGGTCGGAGCAATCCTGCTCGTCACCATCAGCGGATTCACCGCGCTCGACCTTCCCCAAGGCGTTGGAACGGTCCTCGTCATCGCGGCACTGGTCGCGATGGTGGTGGTGCACTTCGCCGTCCCGCCACTTGCGGCGCCGGTCCGGCGTGCACTGGTGACCCCGTTCGTGCTCGTCTCCGGCGGGCTGTTCTGGACCTTCATCGCCGCCATCACCGGCGAGCCGGGGAGCGCAACGCCCGCCGCGGCGATTGCCAACCCAGCGACAGCGTTGGCCGCCGGCGGCTTCCTGGTCGCCTTCTCCGGCGTTTTCTACGTGATGCTCATCTTCGCGCCGCGACAGGTGGCCGAGCGCGACGGCGGCCTCGTCACATGGCTGGTTCGCTATGCCCTGTTCGCCGTGGGCGTGATCGCCGGCCTCGAGTGGCCGCGTCTTGCCGGACTTCTGAGTCGCCGGTTAGAGCAGGTCAGCCCCCACGCCGGCCTCAACGGGAACCTGGCCACCGGTGTCGGTTTCCAGGTCGAGTCCCACCGGCTCATCCTTCGCCGGAGCCTCGTGCGCCTTGGTGCGCAGCGGCACCTCCTTGATGAGGAGAGTCAGGAGGAACGCGATCACGAGGATCGGCACTGCAGCGAGGAAGACGACGTGCAGCGACTGCGACACGGAGTCAATCAGACCCGTGTGAATTGCCGGTGGCAGGTGCGCGAGGGAAGCGGGGTTGCCTTCGAGCGACGCGGGATTGATGCCGCCCTTGAGTGCACTCGCGGGCAGGTTCTTGCGCAGGTTGGACGCGAGCTGGTTGCTGAAGATCGCGCCGAAGATCGCGACACCGAACGACGCGCCCATCGATCGAAGGAATGTCGCCGAGCTGGTGCCGACGCCGAGGTCACGCTGCTCGACTGCGTTCTGCACGGCAATCACCAGCACCTGCATGACGCAGCCGAGGCCGGCGCCGAGCACGACCATGTAGAGCGACAGGAAGAGGCGCGGCGTCTGCGGATCAATCGTTGAAAGCAGGAAGACGCCGACGGCTGCCAGCGCGGTGCCGACGACCGGGAAGATCTTGTACCGCCCCCTGCGACTGATGAACTGGCCGCTGAAGATCGACGCGACGAGCAGTCCGGCCATCAACGGGAGGATGTTGAGTCCCGAGCTCGTCGCACTTGCGCCGTCGACGAGCTGGAGGAAGACGGGCAGGAACGTGATCGCGCCGAACATCGCGAAGCCGATGACGAAGCCGACCCCGCTCGCGACGTTGAAGACCTGAATGCGGAAGAGCCGGAATGGAAGGATCGGCTCCGAGACCCGACGCTCGACCACGACGAAGCCCGCCAGCATCACGACGCCGATCACCGCGAGCCCGATGGTCTGCCACGAACCCCAGGCGTACGTGGTGCCACCGAGCGTGGTCATGAGAATGAGCGCGGACGCGCCGGCTGCAAGGAAGAACGCGCCGAGCCAGTCGATGCTGTGCGAGATCCGGCGCGTCTGGGTCTTGAGCACGGTCGCCGTCACGAAGAGCGCGATAGCGGCAATGGGAACGTTGATGTAGAAGATCCAGCGCCACGACACGTCATCGGTCAGGAATCCACCGAGCACCGGCCCGGCGACGCTCGCCAGGGCGAAGACGCCTCCCATGAATCCCTGGTACTTGCCCCGCTCGCGTGGGGGAACGACGTCGCCGATGATCGCCTGCGCACCGACCATGAGGCCGCCGGCGCCGATGCCCTGGATCGCCCGAAACGCGATGAGCTCGAGCATGTTCTGCGACAGACCGGAGAGCATCGAGCCGACGATGAAGATGACGATCGCCAGCTGGAACAAGGACTTGCGTCCGTAGAGGTCTCCGAGCTTGCCGTACAGCGGAGTCGACACGGTCGACGCGAGCAGGTACGAAGTGACCACCCACGAGAGCTGGTTGAGGCCGCCGAGGTCGCCGACGATGGTGGGGAGGGAGGTGGCGACGATCGTCTGGTCGAGCGCTGCCAGCAGCATGCCGAGCATGAGGGCGCCGAGCACTGCGTAGATCTGGCGTTGGGTCATGCGGTCGCCCTCCGGAGCAATGGTTGGGTGCCCTCGTTGGCCGGCGATGCGACGCGTTCCGTGAGCACGACGTAGGTGCTCAATTCCTCGTCGCTCAATGTGCTGAACAGCTCCTGGGATGCGCGCCGCAGCCCGGTCTTGAATCGCGCTGCGAGCTCGCGGGCTCGCTCAGTGGGGATGACATGCTGTACCCGTCGATCCTGCAGATCGCGAACCCGGGTCACGAGCTGTCGCCGCTCGAGGCGGTCGACAAGTTGTGTGGCGCCACTGAGTCCGATTCCCTGTGCGGCGGCGACGTCTCGCATCGTCATGCCGTCGCCGAGCAGCAGACGGCGTACGACCTCCATCTGATGGACGGTGATCGTCCCGACCTCGGCGAACTCGCTCTGCAGGCTCGGGGACACTACTTCGAGAAAACGCCGCCGCAGTTCGGCCTGGGCAGTTTCGAGCCGCTCCAGCAGCTCAGCGCGTTGCTTCATGCCACTGATTATACATCACATGAAGTATTTTGTGCCACCATCAGCGGGCGAGCTTCGACTGGGACGGATGCCGGCTGGGATCAGCTATAAGTCGTTTCGAGATAGTCGGCTCTGACGGCGTCGTCGGAGATGCATGCGCGGGAGGCAACGCCGTGGCAAACCCGATCGTTCACTTCGAGATCATCGGCAAGGACGCCGCCAAGGTCAAGGCGTTCTACTCGACATTGTTTGGCTGGAAGATCGGTGATCTGATGCCGGATATGGGGAACTACGGGCTCATCGACGGAGACACGAGCGGCGTCCCGGGCGGTGTTGGACAGTCCGATGACGGCGCGCCGCGCGTGACCATCTACGCGCAAACGTCCGACGTCCAGGCGACGCTCGACCAGGCCGTTGCGCTCGGCGCCACCGTTCTCATGGCACCGACGGAGATCCCGGGTGTCACGACGCTGGCGATGTTCGCGGATCCTGACGGCAACGTCATCGGACTCACCACGGGCACGAGCTCGTAGGAGTGCCGCCGATGGGTGCGCGGCGCGCCCGATGATCCAGCATCCATCGGCGAGCTTCGCGTTCACAGCGCGATGCCGGATCGTCAACCGGCCCGGGATGCTTGGTCAGCTCACCTCGGCAATCGGCAATGTGGGCGGCGATATCCGCGCGGTTGACCTCGTTCGCGTGGAGCGAACCGGCATCGTCCGCGACATCACGGTGCTCGCGGCCGACGCCGACCATGCACAGTTGCTCATCCGGGCGATGTCCGAGGTGCCGGGAGTTGAGGTGCTCGAGTACTCGGATCGCACGTTCCTCGCACACCTGGGCGGCAAGATCGAGGTCACCGCACGGCATCCGATCCGCACCCGCGACGACCTGTCGATGGTCTACACACCTGGTGTTGCACGGATCTGCATGGCCATCGCCGAGGACCCGCGGCGCGCGCGTAACCTCACCATCAAGCGCAACGCGGTCGCGATCATCACCGATGGTAGTGCCGTGCTCGGGCTCGGCAACATCGGACCTGAGGCGGCGATCCCGGTGATGGAAGGGAAGGCCATGCTCTTCAAGGAGTTCGGCAACGTCGACGCGTTCCCGCTCTGTCTCGCGACTCAGGATGTCGACCAGATCGTCGCAACGGTGATCAACATCGCGCCGATCTTCGGCGGCATCAACCTCGAGGACATCGCCGCGCCACGCTGTTTCGAGATCGAGCGCCGCCTCTCCGCGAGCATCGACATCCCCGTGTTCCACGACGATCAGCACGGCACCGCCATCGTCGTCGCTGCTGCGTTGATCAACGCGCTGGCCATCGTCGGCAAACGCCTCGAGGATGTGCGCATCGTCTGTCTCGGCGTCGGCGCTGCGGGGACCGCCGTCTCACAACTGTTGCTTGCCGCAGGCGCGGGCGACGTCATCGGCGTCGACCGCGGCGGGATCCTCAGCGATGACATCACGGGGCTGAGCGACGCACAGCGCGAGTACGCCGCCGGGACGAACCGCAGCCGCCGGTCCGGCGGGCTCGCCGAGGCAATGACCGGCGCCGACGTGTTCATCGGAACGAGCGTCGGCGGGATCCTCGACGCCGAGCTCGTCAGCCGCATGGCGATCAACCCGATCGTCTTCGCCCTCGCGAACCCCGAGCCCGAAGTCCAACCCGAGGCGATCGAGGGCATCGCCGCGGTCATCGCCACCGGTCGCAGCGACTACCCCAATCAGATCAACAACGTGCTCTGTTTCCCGGGATTCTTCCGGGGCCTGCTGGATTGTGGCGCCCGGCAGATCACCGACGGGATGAAGCTCGCAGCCGCACGCGCGATCGCGCACGTCGTCGGTGATGACCTCCACCCGGAGTACATCATTCCGTCGGTCTTCAATCGCGATGTCGCACCGGCCGTCGCCGCCGCCGTGAGTCAGGAAGCCACCGAGAGTGGGTTGGCGCAGGAGTTCACTGACCTCATCGACCCGCTGCACGTTGCTCGCCCCGGCAGGGAGCGCCTCGAGCGCGGCTAACCCCCGTCGATCTCCTTGTAGAAGAACGTCGTCGCGCATGGACGTCCGTCGGGGAAGAGCGCGAACCCGGGAACAACGCCGACCCGTGCCCATCCAAGGCGGGTGTAGAGACGCTCGGCATCGCCCCCGGTGACGGTGTCGAGGACGAGCAGCGTCTTGCCCGCCGCGCGCGCCTCCGTTTCGGCACGCTCCATGAGCGCTTGCGCGATTCCTTTTCTGCGCGCCGCGCGACTCACGAGCAGCTTCGCGATCTCGGCGCGGTGTGGCTGATTCGGCGGCAGCGCAAGGACCAACTGGACGCTGCCGACGATGACGCCGTCGAGGAACGCGGCGAGCAGCAGGCGACGACCCTGCTCGACCTCGGCGATCATGCCGTCGAATGCCAGGCGCGCCGCTTCGTGGGAAAACGGCGCCATGTAGTTGACCGACGCGCCGCCGGCGACACAGTCAGCGAGCACAGCCGCGAGTCCGTCGATGAGCGTGCGTCCCTCCGCGCCGTGCAGGAGGCGAATCTCGACGCGTCCGGACGCCGGCATCTCCATCGTTTCCGGGAAGGTGGGCACCACCCGGAGCATGCCAGCACAGGTGGTGCAGCCGCAGTGCGAGACTCCGCCGCGTGGACATCGACCAGGAGATCGCCAGGGTCCGGAGCGAGGGCGAAGCGCTCGCGCACGCCGCGGAAGCAGGACCATTCGACGCCCCTGTCCCGGGATGTCCGGGGTGGGACGTCGAGGCACTCCTGCGACACATCGGCGATGTGCACCGCTGGGCCGCAACGATCGTCGGAGAGCGGATTCCCGAGCGTCTGCAACGCGATTTCGACGGACCCGCTGATCGCGACGCGCTGCTCGTCTGGTATCTCGAAGGCTGCGTCGCGCTGGTCGACGTGCTCGAAGCCGCGTCGCCCGACAACTCGTTCTGGTTCTGGGGACCAGCGCCCAACGCGCTGGCGTTCTGGGCGCGCAGACAGGCGAACGAGACGACGATCCACCGCTGCGACGCCGAGTCGGCGCGCGGTCAGATCACGCCGTTGACGACGGTCGATGCAGTCGATGCGCTCGATGAATGGGTTGGCCTGGCGACGCGCCGCACCAAAGCGCCAGAGGGCGGCGGCCGTATCCTTCGGCTCGCACCGCTGGACGCGGACGCGACGTGGAGCGTGATCCTCGGCGATCGAGTCGAGGTGACGAGCGACCGTGGGCGCGGGCATTGCGAGCTTCGCGGCCCCGCGTCGGACCTCTATCTCTGGTCGATGAACCGACGCGGAACCGATGGTATGACCGTTTCCGGTGACGGGAGTCTGCTCGACGTGTGGGCCGACAACGTCAAATTCTGATGGGCAGCGAGCTCAGACGACGCGCCCAGTGCCGGTGAAATCCGCATGCGAGCCGTCACCATCGGCGAACCCGTTCGCCTGGATGGGGTTGTCGAGCTCAGCGCGTATGACCCGCAATGGCCGGTGCAGTACGCGATCGAGGCCGAGCGCGTGCGCGCCGTGCTGGGCTCTCGGACATTGCTCGTGGAGCACGTCGGATCGACGTCGGTGCCGGGGCTCATGGCAAAACCGATCATCGACATGCTGCTCGTCATCGCCAACTCGTCGGCGGAATCGGAGTATGTTCCGCCGATGGAAGGTGCCGGCTACACGCTGCGCATTCGTGAGCCGGACTGGTACGAGCACCGGCTCTTCAAAGGCCCGACCGCGAACATCAATCTGCACGTCTTCTCCGCCGGCTGTCCAGAGATCCGCCGCATGATCGACTTCCGCGACCACCTTCGCGCTGACAGCGAGGACCGTGACCTCTATCAGCGGACCAAGCGGGAGCTTGCCGCGCGGCAGTGGCACTACGTGCAGGAGTACGCCGACGCCAAGACCGAGGTCATCGAGGCGATCGTGGCGAGGGCTATCCGGCCTGAGTCCGCCGCTCAGTGACCGCCTGGATCTCCTCGAGCCCGTAAAGGAAGTGCGCCCGGCGCACCTCATCGAGCGCCGCCTCATCGACCGCGCTGCGCTGCGCCGCTGCGACGGCAGGTCCAGCCGATTCCGCGGAACGCGCGACCAGTTGCGCGTCGGCGACGTCGATCCCTCCGCCGATGGGCATGTAACCGAGGCCCTCGTCGTCCGCTGCTTTCATCATCCAGCGCGCCACCGCCGCGCCAATCGGTGCGAGCACCTCCTGGTCGAGCCAGCGCAGATCCGCCTCGGTCGGTTCGCTCAGCTCGCGATTCCACGGCGGCGGGACGACGTTGACGTCGTGGCCATTGACCTGGATGTGGATCTCGGTCGGTCGTGCTTCATCGGAGCTGATGCAGACGCGCAACGAGATATTGGTGGGGGAGAGCGTCTTCCACTGCTTCTCCCAGACGCGGCTGTGCGCGACGGGGTTGAACTTGCGCCGGACCGGCTCGGCGACGAGCATCTCGCCATGCAAAGCGCAATACACGTTGAGCGTCGCGATGACCTCGTCTGCGGCCGCCGACGAGATCCACTGCAGGATCGGGACGGTCCTGCTGTCGATATCGGGATGGGACGCAGCGCCGAACTCCCACTCCAGGGCCTGCATCGCATGTGCGTGGAGTGCGCAGTAGATCTGCCCTTCGACGACGTTGCGATCCGCGGGGCACCACGCCGTCTTGCAGCGCCGGCCGCGCCGATCGACATAGCTGCACGGCATTCCCGCAAGCGACGAGCATCGCAGCGCCGAGCAGGCCTGATTGCCGGCAACCGTCTCAGGACTGCGCCCCGCGGTGCTGAGCGAGCGAAAAGCGACGTCGCCCGGGGAAGGGTGCGATGTGCCTTTTCGCGACCCGATCATGGTGAGAACCTACTGCGTGATGGCTCGGCCCGCTTCGTAGGCCAATGCTATGCGGCGGCAATCATTCCTTATGACAAGCGCGTAACAACAGGAGTTGTCGCCGCGGTCAGGTCGTCGGATCGGCGACGGCTCAGTCCGACATGCCTGTCACATCAGGCGTCGTCAGCAGGGAGGGGTACTGGCGGTTGGTCGTGGGTGTGATCGTGATCGTGGTCATGCTCCGCTGAAACCGTCTCGCGGGTGGACCGGCGTTTGGCGGTCAGCTTGCGAATCCGAACGAACTCGGCGGACGGCTCGCGGTGCGGCGGACGCTCCGGTGGCTGCAATCTCGGGGGTAGGTTGCGCCGCGGGCCACCCCAGAGCACAGGGGGAGCGTTGACCGCGTCAGCGAGGCGATATGCCACCGACTCGTAGTTGACGCGCCAGCCGCGGAAATGAATCCACGAGTTCTCCGCGTCGCGCTCCATCGGCCATCCGGCGTTGGTGAGGTGCTCGAGCGCGTCCTGGAAGTTGTCCTCGGTGAGCTGGATTGGATCCTCGGGCAGCGGATCGTTGTTGAACGTCAGCCCCACGACGCGGGCGAGGTCGCGCAGGCACACGTAGCCCATGCGCAGGAACGCGCGAGCCTCAGACGGTGCCTCGAGCGGTCGTGTGGCCTGCTGGATCGCGGCGGCGTCGAGCACCGCGAGCAACGCGATGACCCAGGAGCGGTAGGGGTGCGGCGAACGGAACCAGAGCAGCACCGGGTAGGACGAGTGGGTCTCGGCGACGTCGGCAGCCCAGGCTTCCCACTGCTGGTAGAGGAGCCCCAAGTTGTGGACATTGTCGACCAATTCACTCCGCGCAAGGAGCTCCGGGCCCCATGCCGGCGAACCGGCACGGCTGTCGAGCATCGTCACGAGCAGCTCGCGGCGGTTGAACGCTCCGTACAGGACAGGGAGATAGGCGATCTGGAGCGCGACGATCGTGAGACCCGCGGCCGCAGCGCAGAAGACGATGAGTTGCGGCGCAACGCCGGGCTCCGAATCGAACCCGAGGGTGAAGATGGACGAACCGCTCACCGTGAGCGCGTGAGCGAACCCGCCGCTGTGCATGAAGGGCCAGAGCATGAGCGCGAAGCCGATGAGCAACGCGGTCAACCACGTCGCCAGGATCACCATCAGATAGAGCGGTGCCTGGAGCGCGAGAAACCGATCGCGCGCCTCGTAGGTGTCGAATGTATGGGAGATGCGCGAGAAGATCTGGATCATGCTGCGTCCGACGAAGAGCTGGATCTTGGACGATCCGAGTCGCGGCAAGACCAGCGAGGTGACAACGCTCATCAGCGTGGAGAGCACGATGACCAGCCCCACCGCGGCTGCGATCCACTCGATGACCGTCATCCGCGCATCATCGCCGAACGCCCGCCTCTCGAGGAGGCAGGCGCCGGCTGTCGCTGATGCCTAGGAGGAGGCGGCTACCACTCCACCCAGTCGCCCGGGGCCGTCCGCCAGACGGAGGTTTCGGGTGCCCCGGCGAAGACCGGCCCGAAATGCTCGAAGCCGAGCGAGAGGTCGTAGTACTCATTCATCCGGTCGGCGTCCATCCAGGTGTCGACACCGATGATCTCGTTGGTTGCCGGCTCACCGGGGTTCGGGAGTCGCAACCACGTGGTATGGCTCACGATGCCGTAGGAACGCGCGGTATTGATCGTCGTGCCCGCGTAGTCGGTGAATGCCTTCGCCGCATCATCGACGGATGTGACGGACACCTGGATGAGTTCGACGGCGGTTGTGGTGCGACCGGCAGGCACGGGGAGGGAGAAGCCGCCGAATCCGTGCAGCAGCGACCACACGATCCCGTCGCGACTCGAGAACAGCTGTCCCGCCGCCTCCTGGACATGCGGGTTCGCGAAGAAGTTGCCGAGCCCGGAGAGGCTGTTCCAGCGATCGATGAACAGCAGCTGTCCAGCGATCTCCTTGTTGATGGGCGCGAACACGTTGTGGCTCAGGTCGCCGAGCGCGCGAGCACCCGCGGCACTTTCGGGTGCTCCGGCGGTCGCGTTATGGACCATGCGCGCTTCCTCGAGCGTCGGTGCGTTCGCTGCGCCACGCACGGTGAGCAGGTACGTGGTCGCTCCCGCGTCGGGCGGGTAGGTAGCGGCGTCGTCGGGCATTTCCATTCTCCTCTTGGTCTGTCTGGACCTACTCAGACGACGAACGTGAGGTGTCGATATCGACACTCGGTAGGATTCGATGTCGGAATCCGCACCTCGTCGGCGCCGTGAACAGGAGGACGCAATGCAGCGACACGAGCTGATGCACCGTTACGAAGAAGGCCCCGACCGCCTCGCAACCGCGGTTCGAGATGTGTCGGACGCGGAGCTCGACTACCGCCCAGCCGATGGCGGTTGGTCGGCGCGTGAGGTCGTGCATCACACCGCTGACAGTGAGCTCACGTCGGCGATACGGCTGCGCAAGCTGCTTGCCGAGGATCACGCGCACATCGGGGGATACGACGAGATGGAGTTCTCGCGGCGGCTGCACTATCGCGAACGTCCGATCGCGAGCTCTCTCGCTGCGGTGCGCGCGGCTCGCGAATCATCCGCGACGATCCTGGCGTGTCTCAGCGATGGCGAGTGGGAACGGACCGGAGTCCACAGCGAGAGTGGCCCCTACTCGGTCACGACATGGCTTGAGATCTACGCGGCGCACTGCCACGACCATGCCGATCAGATCGAGCGCGCGGTCGATGAGTTCGAGGCGAGCGTAGGCTGCCGGCGGCCCTCAGCTGATGTCGGTGATATAGGCCCCGACGAGCGTCGCCTTCTGCTGGTTGACGCCGCCCTCGCGGCGCGTCTCATGACCGTCCTGGAAGTGCGCAAACGCGGCCGTTGACGAGATCGGATTCACCTCGTCGTCGCCGTGGTCATGAAACGACACGTGGACGAAGGACCCGTCCTCGAGGCGGAGGACGATGTAGCTGACGTTGTCCGGCTTGTTCGCCTCGAGCTCGGCGAAGACGCCTTCCACCCGGCGCTGATTCTCATCAGCAGCGTCGGTGGACTTCGTTGCGTATTGGGTGACCAGTCGCTTCTGCATCGGGGCCTCGTTTTTGTTATCGGTAAGCGCTGTCGATAGACTACGCGCATGGAGATGAAGATCGAACTCGTCGCGATTCCGGTCACCGACGTCGACCGTGCCAAGGCGTTCTATGTCGAGCAGGTCGGCTTCAATCCCGATCACGACATCCCCGTCCGTGAGGGCCTTCGCTTCGTGCAGTTGACCCCACCGGGATCGGCGTGCTCCGTCGTCATGGGCACAGGGATCACGGAGATGCCGCCGGGCTCCCAGAAAGGCATCCAGATGGTGGTCGCGAACGCCGAAGCGGCACGGCAGGAGCTGATCGGCCGCGGCGTCGCTGCGAGCGACGTTGATGTTCAGCCGTGGGGAAATTTCGTCACGTTCAGCGACCCCGACGGCAACACCTGGTCGCTCCAGGAGCTCCCCGCCTGGTCGGGGCAGCAGCCGCCGGCCAGCACGTAGTCAGACGGCTGCCCCCGACCCTTTAGAAGGGGACCGGCGTGGCGAGCAGACCCTTGCCGGCCGCACGACCTGAAAGGATCCAGCAGAACTCGAGGGCGTCCATCTCGATCTGTTCGCCGTCAGTGCCGGACTGCCAGCACCCTCCGGCGTCGCCGGACAGCGTAAGGCTGAACGGCTTGCCGTGGCGTCGCGCCCACTCGGCGACGATCGCCGCGACGATCCGTCCGTCGTGGGCAGCGGTGATCACGACCTCGCGTCCCGTCGCGCGCGAGATGTCGATGCGATGGACCCAGGGATCGCGCGTGAAGATCGTGTCGACGAGGAATCCATACGTCCACCGCTCCGTCTCGAACGGTGGGTCCTGCTTCATGAGCTTGAGCTTGCGCATGAGGGCGGGCGTGTGCTTGCGTGAGCGCACGGCGCGCGGCGCAATCTGGACGAGGCGTTCGACGAGTTGCGTGGTGGTCATGTCCGCGCGTTCGCGCACCTGAGTTGCGTTCATCGCGTCGATCATGGCGCCGCCGCTGCGCTTCCGTGCGCTGCGAAAGTCGTGCACGAACTGGCGAAACGACGCCTGCGCCTCGGCCATGCCGACGACATGCGCAACCAGCTGATGGACGTTCCACGGCGCGCACACGGTGGGCTGCTGCCAGTCGTCGACGGTCAGTTGCTCGAGGAGCTCAATCATCCGAGTGAACTCCGTGCTGGCGAGACCCATCGCCTCGGCGTGACCCAGCGTGGGGATGGCGACGACATCGACGCTCGCTGTGTTGGCCGGCGTCAGGATCGCGATCGGGAGTGCTGTCGTCATCTGGCTTTCCTTTTGGATGTCGTTTTCGGTGTCGTTGTCGCCGTCGATCGCGCGAGCAGGGTGTGTTCGAGATACATGTCTGTCACGTCGTCGATGAGGCGCAGCCAGCGATCCCCGGTTGGATCGTTGGCGATCTGCTGCGCCGCGAGGCCGCTGACAATCGCGGTCCACGTGTCGAACGCGGCGTCGGTGACCACGCCGGCCTTCGCCATACGGACGCGCATCTCATCGAGCACCTGGACGGCAACGGCGAACGCCTCCGCCGACGGCTCGAAGTTCGGGATGGTGCGCTGGAAGAGCAGCTGATACCGCTGCACGTCCTCCATGCTGAATTCGATGAAGGCCCGTGCGCCGAGCCGCAAGATCGCTCTGGGATCGGTGGGCCAGTCCTGCGCAGCAAGGCGTTGCAGCAACTCGCGATTACCCTGGGCGAACATCGCGTCGTAGATCGCGCTCTTCGATGCGAAGTACCAATAGAGCGATGGCGGCCGCATGCCGATCCGCTGCGCGACATCGCGGAGGCTGAGCCCCGCGAGGCCTTCGGAGCGTGCGACGTCCCAGGCCGCCTCGAGGATTTCCGCCGTTACGGCCTCACGGCGTTCGGCCCGTCTATCACGAGTAGGTGCAGCTACCATAGTTCGAACTATCTCACAGCGTTAGAGAGATTGCAAGTCGAGTGTGGCGCTACTCAGTCCGAGACGGTCAGTACCGGCTTGTCCCCTGAAGAAGCCGAAGGCGCTACAGGGCGGCTCGGGGTGGTGATCGCACGATGACGAGAGCGGACGCGCACCTCGGCACCGTTCATGACGGTCGGCCCGGCGACCGCACGCATGACGCAGTTCCTCCCCAGTGCCTTGGCCTGATACATCGCCTTGTCTGCAGCGGCCACGAGTGATGTCGCGTCGATCGCATCCGCCGGGATAGAGGCGATGCCAAGCGATGCCGTGACCATCGGGGAACCTCCCACGCCGGCGAATCGCTGGGCGATCACGGCTCGAAGCCGTTCGGCGACGACGGCCGCTGCATCGCCGTCGGTCTCGCGGAGGATGACGCAGAACTCTTCGCCGCCGTAGCGATACGCGGTGTCGGTCTCCCGCAGCGATGCCTTGAAGGCGCTTTGAAACTCGGAGAGGACCTCATCGCCTGCTTGATGGCCGTGGAGGTCGTTGACACTCTTGAAGTGATCGACATCGAGCATGATGAACGCGACCGGGCGGTTGTATCGCGTGCTCCGTGCAACCTCGGCGTCGAGGTCGACCTCAAGCCGGCGCCGATTCGGCAGGCGTGTCAGAACGTCGGTGTGACTCAGTTCGTCGGCGCGCTCGTGGAACCTCGCAGCCTCGACGGCGGACGCAGCCTGGCCTGTGAGGCTGTGCACGACGTCGAGCTTGCTCGCGTCGATTGCGACAGGGTTTTTCGATGTCAGTTCGAGGACGCCGACGATCCGAGCCCCGACGATCATCGGCAGCGCGATGACAGCGACTGGCGTGTCTGCGGTGTACTCGGTCGCAAGCGATCCGGCACTACTCGTTGCGAGCGTTCGACCGAACTGCCCCGCCCTGCCTACGAGACCCTCGCCGAGCGGGACGGTCTCGCGATCCTCGAGCGGACCCGCATGGTCACCTGAAGTCATGGACGACGATGAGCTCGCGCCTCGCCTCGTCGATGAGCCACATCCGAGCGGCGTCGAAGCCGCCGATGGTGAGCGCTGCCTTACTCACTGCGTCGGCAACGTAGCGGAGGCTGAGGCTGCCGGAAATCTCACGACCGACGCTGACGATCAATCCCAGGCGCTCCGCCTGCGATCGCGAGTCAGCCTCCATCGCCGTGATCCTGAACCGCTCCCCTGCGAGCGTATCGGTCATCCGCCCAAGCTCAGCAGCGACCTCGCGGAGTTCTGGAGGTCCTGACGACGTGGGACGGGCGCTGAGGTCACCCGCGCCGACGCGACGCATCGTCATCAACAGATCGTCGATCGGCTCAACCACGGCGGCGCGAAGACGGCGATGCTGCCTGCGCGCGACGACGATGGTGATGACGAGCGACATCGCGACGAGACCGAGCGTTGCGACGACGAGCGCGTGCTCCGCGTCCTGCTCGGTCGCGATGTCTGCATCGACGTCAGTGTTCACCAGGTCGTTGGTGGTGCGATACGCATCGAACAGCGCCTTACCTTGCAAGAGAAATGCGTCGACGACAGTCGGGCCCGTTTCTGCCTTACCGGACGCGAGCGCCGGCATCGCCCACTCGCTGATCCAGCGTTGTTGGGCGATGCGCATGGCGATCATCGGAGCGGTGAGCGAAGGCATCACGGCGAGGTCAACCGAGCCGGCATTCCCCTGTGTGATCTCCAACCGTCCGAGGTAATACGGTGCAAGGAAGATCTGGTTACCGGAGTCGAGGTAGCCACGAAGACCTGTCTCCTCGTCGAGCATCCCGTCGTTCGCTCCGTCGACGGCGTCACGACCGGCAACGAGCGAAGAGATCGAAGGCTCGAAATATCCGAGGACTGCAGCGAAGCAGGTCCCCGTCAGCACCAGCGTTGCGGCGACCAGGATCGCGACGGCTCTGAAGGCGCGACCCAATCGCTGCGACAGGCTTGGGTCCAGGGCTGCGTTTGCCCGTACCTTCATCGACGAAGCGTGTGCCCACAGCCGACGCGGAACCGCCATCGCGCAACTCCGTGACCAAGTTGGTCGCACCTGTGGCGGCCTGCGTGACGGGTCCCGCCGGTCAGGCCGTCTGTGAGCTCATCGATCAGACGCCGAACCCGGCGGTCGCGCGCGATGATTGACGTCTCGTGGTTGCCCTCACGCAGCAGGCCGCGAGGTCACGAACCGTCCGACCTCGCCGCCGCCGAATTCGCTGAACCACATGGTGCCGTCCGGCGCCGCAACCAGGTCCTCAGGCTGTGCGTGCGGCGTGTCGACCTTGTAGCGGACCACATCACCGCGCGACGTCACGCGATCGATCGTGCCGGCTCCCTGCTCGGCAATCCACACCGTGCCCGTGTTGTCGAGCGCGACGCCCGTTGGTTGATTGAACGTGGTTGGCAGCAGCGTGATGTGTCCGCTCGTATCGATGTGACCCGCACGGCCGCCCTGCTCGTCGACGAACCACAGGTCGTTGTCGGTCCCGTCGACGATGCGAAGGACACCGACGCCGGCCGACAGCGCGTACTGCGCCACGACCCCGGACGGCGTCACGCGCGCGACGCCGTTGCTCTCGGCAACCCACAGGTTGCCGTCAGGCCCTTCGACGATGCCCGCAGGTGCCGAGCCACCCCCGAGATCCGCGGCTTTCGTCACAGCGCCCGTGGCGCTGATGCGGTCGACCGCATTGGTGCCGTTCTCGGTGACCCACAACGAGTTGAGCGGTCCGACACAGATGCCGAGCGGCGTGCTGCCGGACTCGAGCAGCACGCGCAGCAACACACCGTCACCCGCGATGCGATCGACCTCATTCGCGTCACGATCGGTGAACCACATTGATCCGTCAGATGCGCGGACGATGCCGAGCCCCGGCGCACCCGGTCGCGGCAACTTGATCTCGCTGACCTGACCGCTCGATGTCACCCGGGCGACGGCGTCGCCACCCTCCTCGGTGGTCCACAACGTGCCTTGCGAGTCGAGCGCCACGCCGGTCGGAGATGCGTTCTTCGTGGGCAGTGCCACGTATGTCGCGTGCAGACTTTGCGGTGCTGCGGTTTGCGTGGGACTCGACGACGCCGGCGTCGTCGATGATCCGCAGGCGGCGAGCACGGCGGTTGCAATCACCATCACCGTTGCGGCGGCGCCACGGGAAGCGCTATGCCGCGCCACGCAATGCGCCCTTGCGGGTCATCCAGGTCAGCGTCATGATGTCGAGCCTGCCGGCGACCACCGCGGGGTCTTCGCGGGCGAGATGTTTCGCCTCATCGAGCGGCACGAGGTACACGCAGAGTCCTCGCCAGGATTCATCGGGCTGATCGACGAACGGTCCGGCCGCCAGCATGAGCCCGCGCTGGCGCATCGCCTCGAGATGACCGAGATGCTGGCGCTGGAGTGCCGCACCCTCGTCGGTGTCGTCGTACTCAGCGGCGCGCGGTCCGCGGATCAACATCACCAGTGCGTACTCGTCGAACCCGGTCGGCGGATCAGCTTCGGGAGCCTCGGACGCAGCGCTCATCGAACGGTTGCGGCCGCATTGGCCGTAGACCGGCGCAGCTTGACGCGGCGTGGCCGGCGGGTCAGCTCGCCGCCGCAGTTCATGCATTTGTATCCGAGTACATCGCCGCACCGGTCGCAGTACGTGCACTCGTAGCTGCAGATGAAGGCGATGCCGATTGGCGTCAGCAGCACGTGGCACTTCTCACACTCGCGTCGCATTTCCAAGCCCAAGAACTCCTTCAACAAAACGTTGAGATCCGGCAATTCCGGTTCGAGACGAAAGCCGTCCCCCGCCACCGACTTCACGAGGCCGGCGGTTCGAAGGCTGGTGAGGTGCTCGTGCACGGTCGACTTTGCCAGTCCCAGCTCAACGCTGATCTGACCAACCGACGCCGACCCCGCCGCGAGCCGGCGCAGGATGCGCAGCCGCGTTCCGTCTCCCAACGCTCGGTACAGACCGATCAGTTGCTGGTCCGGCGCAGTCGCCATGAGCGGCATTCTAGCGAAACCGTTCGGCATTCACCGAACGACGCGAGTCCCATCGAGCGCGACCACGCGCCCAGAGTCAAGTGGTCAGGTAGCGTTCCAGGTCGGTGCGATCCACGCTGCGACGGTAGCGGGGGGTGCGGACGCGAGCGGCTCAATGCGAAGCAGATATCGCCCCACCGCGAGGCCAACGAGTTGGCTGCCCACCAGCGTCGCGCGCAAGGGGGCGTCAGCGGTATCGAGCACCATCGCGACACGACCGATCAGTGCTTCGCTGAGGAACTCGCGCAATGACTCAGCCGCTTCGCCGTCCCGGAAATGGGAGGATCGCGACCCAGGGTCGGCACCCTTGAACACCTGACGCTCGCCGATGCGTCCGTCGGCGCGCTCCCCAGCGCGCCGAAGATGAGGGTGAGAATGACCGGCTCCGCCGGGCGTTCGAGGGAGAAGGATCTGCCTTCTCCCTATAGAAACAGAGGGGCCCCCAGCCAAAGGAGCAAATGCGCGCCCCGGCAACCACCAATCCACGAGCGAGTTTGGCTGGGGAGGAAGGATTCGAACCTTCGAATGGCGGATCCAAAGTCCGCTGCCTTACCACTTGGCAACTCCCCAGCGGCACGACGATCCTAACCGCGGATGCCCGCATCGACTGGCCTGAGCGCGACTTCAGCCCGCGGCCACACCCGCCAGCTTCGCCACGCGCACTGCCTCATGTCGCCGCAACCAATCACCCGTCACGTCGAGGAACTCCGCCGGCACCTCGAGCATCGGGACATGACCGACCCCGGCGAACTCGTGGTACTCCCAGTCAGGACGGAGTGACGCCACGAGGCGCGTCGACTCGACGCTGACCAGGCGGTCTTCGCCGCCCTGCACCAGAAGCGTCGGCGCGACCACCGACTGCACCCAGCGCGTCACCTCGCGCTTCAATGCGAGCACCCGAACGAGCGAGCGCGTCGCAGCGTAGAAGGACTCCTGCCACCCAGGCTGCGCAAGGCGTTCCGCCTCCAGCGCGATGTGCGCGTCCACCACCGCCTGCTCGATGCGACTCGGGTCCGCACTGCACAGGCGCAGCGTCTCGTACACGAGGCTCTCAGGTCCGAGTGCAGCGACGGCACGGCCGAGTCGCTGAGCCCCCCAGCGCGGCATGAACGCCGCCACAAGAAAGGTACGCGTCACGCGGTCAAACCGAGGCCGGAAGCCGCCCGGCGCAGGGACCGCGGGGTCGACGAGCACGAGGAGCTTCACCAGGTTCGGATGCACGGCAGCCACTCCCAGCGACAGCAGGCCACCCATCGAATTGCCCATCAGCGCGATCGGACCATCCGAGATGCGTGCGATCACCCGAGTGAGCAGGTCGACGTTCGCGGCGATCGATGACCGCCTGCCGGCAAGCGGCGAGCGTCCGAAGCCCGGAAGGTCGAGCGCATACACGCGGTGGTGTTCGGCCAGCATCGGCGCGACGGACAGCCAATTGAGATGCGATCCCCCGAGCCCATGCACCAGGAGCAGTACCGGACCATCGCCGCCGAAGTCCGCGACGTTGATCGGGCCATCGACGTCGAGGGTCATCGATCGCATCGGCACCATCGTACGAAGGCCGTCCCCGGGGCCGATTCCGGCCACCCCGTATACTCGCGGGTACATGGGAGACGGTCCCCAGGCGGTGATCCTCGCCGCGGGGCAGGGCAAGCGGATGCGCAGCGCCATCCCGAAGGTGCTCCACCTTCTCGGCGGGCGCCCACTCATTCTTTATGCGGTCGATGCCGTCCGCGCGGCGACCGGGAACGCGCCGGTGGTGGTCACCGCTCCGGGCGAAACCGCGGTCCGCGATCTCCTCGCCGACAGCGCAACCTGCATCGAACAGCCGGCGCCGCTCGGCACCGGCGACGCGGTCCGCAGCGTCCCGGCCACCCTCCGCCGATCCGGGCCGATCCTCGTCCTGGTCGGCGATGCGCCACTCATCAGGGTGGAGACGCTCGAGCGGCTGATCAGCGCGCATGCCTCATCGCCCAGGGCCTGCACGCTGCTCACCGGCGTGCCCACCGATCCGTCGGGTCTCGGCCGGATCGTCCGCGACCACGACGGCCACGTCCTGCGCATCGTCGAGGAGGGCGACCTCCCGCCGGGCGCGATCCTGCCCCTCGAGTGCAACGGCGGCATCTACGTCTTCGACGGAGCGCAGCTATGGCCGGCGCTCGACCGCCTCACCGCCTCCAACGCCCAGGGCGAGTACTACTTGACGGACGTGGTCGAGCAACTGACCGGTCCCGTCGAAGCACTGATAGCCCCTGATCCCGACGAGTTCATCTTCGTCAACGATCGCCGCCAGCTGGCCGCCGCCGAGGCCGCCCTCCGGCGCCGAACGCTCGACGCGCTCATGCTGTCGGGTGTGACCCTCGAGGATCCCGGAACGACGTACGTCGATCCACAGGTGGTCGTGGGGCGTGACAGCGTCATCCACCCGATGACCACGCTCAGGGGCGCGACCGCTCTGGGATCCGGCTGCGAGATCGGTCCCATGGCGGTGCTGAGCGACGTCCGCGCCGGCGATCGAGTGGTCGTCGGGGAGGCGGTGCTCGAAGGGTGCGAGCTCGGCGACGACGTCCGCGTCGGCCCCTACTGCCGCGTCCGTCCGAATACCGTCCTGGCTTCCGGGGTAGAGTTGGGAACCCATGCCGAGGTCAAGAACAGCACGATCGGCGCCGGAACTCGCATCAGCCACTTCTCATCCGTCCTCGACAGCGACGTCGGAACGGCGGTGAACATTGGAGCCGGAACCGTGACCTGCAACTACGACGGCGAGGCCAAGTACCGCACCACGATCGGCGATCGGGTCTTCGTCGGGACCAACTCGACGCTGGTCGCACCGCTGACCATCGGCGATGGCGCGTACATCGGTGCCGGATCCTTCGTCGATCACGACGTGCCCCCGGGCGCGCTCGCTGTGGGGCGGAGCCGGCAGCAGAACATCGAGGGGTGGACGGCTCGCCGTCCAGCCAGGGCATGAGCGACTCGAATCCGTACGGCGAGCTGCTCCTGCTCTCCGGCAGCGGGAACCCGGAGCTGAGTGAGCGTATCGCTCGCGAGATCGGCGTCCCTCTGGCCGAGGTCGACATCACCCGATTCGCCGACGGCGAGTTCGACGTGAAGATCGCGGAGTTGGTGCGCGGTCACGATGTCTTCCTCGTCCAGCCGACCTGTCACCCGGTCAGTGACAATCTCATCGAGCTCTTCATCATTCTCGACGCGTTGCGACGCGCCTCGGCGTCCCGAATCACGGCCGTGATCCCGTACTACGGATACCAGCGCAAAGAGAAGAAGACTCAGGCGCGCGATCCGATCAGCGCCAAGCTGATGGCGAACATCATCGAGCTCGCCGGCGCAAATCGTGTGATCTGCGTCGACCTCCACGCCGAGGCCATCCAGGGGTTCTTCGACATCCCTGTCGACGCGCTCATCTGCACGAAGATCCTTGCGCGCCGGGTGCGCGAGCGCCACGGACACGACGTCGTCGTCGTGTCGCCGGATACCGGTGGCGTGCATCGCGCGCGCAATCTTGCGCGCATCCTCGACGCACCGATCGCCGTCATCGACAAACGCCGTCCCCGCGATGACACCGTCGAGGTCGTCAACGTCATCGGTGACGTGCAGGGTGCGACCTGCGTCATCGTCGATGACCTCATATCGACCGGTGGCACGCTCGCCAGCGCAGCAGTAGCGCTGCTCGCCAACGGCGCGAAATCGGTGGACGTTGTCGCAACACACGGCGTGCTCAGCAACGGCGCATTGGCGCGGTTACACGCCGCTCCGATCGACGAGATCTGCATCACCGACACGATCCCGTATCACAACGGCAGCCACAGCTTTGACGACGCGCCCAAGCTTCGCATCCTCTCGGTCGCGCCGCTCATCGCCGAGGCGATCGTGCGTGTCCATGAGGGGCGGAGTGTCAGCGAACTGTTCCGGTGAGCGGGTCAGACGCTAGCCCGCCTCAGCGCCGATGATCCCACTCATCGTCGCCATCGTGGCGGGTCTCATCATCGCCGCGTTCGCTGCAGCGGCTGAGACATCGCTCACGAGCGTGAGCCGTATCCGCATGCGCAGCCTTGCCGACGACGGCAACCGGCGCGCTCGCACCGTGACGCGCCTGCACGCGGATCCGAACGCGTACCTCTCCACAATTCTGACGCTGAACACCGTCGCAGTCATCGTCGTCTCCACGTGCACGGCACTCCTCATCGACTCGTACCTGCCCAAGGTGCCGCAGGCAATCGGCGCGATCGTCCTCTCGATCATCGTGCTCATCTTCTGCGAGATCGCACCGAAGTCACTCGCGCTGCGTTTCAATGAGCGGTTCGCGCTCATCCTTGCAGGGCCCGTGCGTGTCCTCACCAGCCTGCTCAGGCCGTTCGTCGGCGCACTGAGCGCGTTTGCGCGGCTCATCGTCCGCGCCGCCACCAAAGGACATTCGGTGCGTGGGCCGTTCGTGACGGAGGAGGAGCTGAAGCTCCTGCTCTACGTCGGCGAGCAGGAAGGCATCGTCGAGCAGGAAGAGCGCGAGATGATCCACGGGATCCTCGAGATGACCGACAAGTCGGTGCGCGAGGTGATGGTGCCGCGGGTCGACGTTGTTGCTGCGGAAAACACGGACTCGATCGCTGACGTCATCAAGGTCATCATCGAACACGGCTACTCGCGCATCCCGATCTACGAGGAGAGCATCGACAACATCGTCGGTGTCGTGTACGCGAAGGACCTGCTCCGTCACGGCGTGGTCGGCGACGATCAGCGTCCGCTCAGCGAGATCGCCCGCCAGCCATATTTCACCCCTGAGGCAAAGCACGTCGGCGAGTTGCTGCGCGAGATGAAGGAGCGCAAGGTCCACATGGCTGTCGTCGTCGACGAGCACGGTGGGACAGCGGGGATTGTGACCTTCGAGGACCTCATCGAGGAGATCGTCGGTCCGATCCGCGATGAGTACGACATGCGCGAGGTCGAGGAGCTGCAGATCGTGTCCGACCACGAGGTCGTGGTCAGCGCCCGCTTTCCGGTCGACGACCTCAAGGAGGCACTCAACATCGAGGTCCCGAACGTCGAGGCTGACACGGTGGGCGGGCTCGTGTACGAGGAGCTCGGCGAGATCCCCAAGGTCGGCGCGACCATCGAGCTCGGCCAGGCGACCCTCACCGTCGAGGCGATCCGACGTCAGAGCATTCAGACCGTGCGCATCACCAGCCCGGTCTCACTGATCCGCGAGCGTGGCCCGCACTCCTTCGACCACGACCAGCAGCACGAAAGCGGCGACACCCAGGAAGAGGAACCGGCGCACGCTCACGGCCAGTAGTCCGCATGATGGACGGATGCCCACGTACAGCGATGAGGGAATCGTGCTGCGCCGCATCGACTACGGCGAGAGCGACCGCATCCTCACAGTCCTGACCCTCGAGCACGGGAAGATCGGGGTCATCGCTCGTGGCGTGCGCCGCAGCCAGAGCCGGCTTGCGTCACGGACGGATCTTTTCACGCGCAGCCGCATGCAGCTCGCACGTGGTCGTGGCGAGCTCGACGTGCTGACGCAGGCGGAGTCGATCACCGCCACTCCTGTGCGCAGCGACGCCCGCCGTGCCGCATATGCATCGCTCTGTGCCGAGTTGAGCGACCGGGTGCTCGAGAGTCATCACGCTGAACCAGAGATTTACGCGCTCGTCGCGGCTGCGCTCACCGCCTGCGCGGATCCCGAGCGGGACCCGCGCGCCGCGATCGTCTGGTTTGCGAGGCGCATGGTCGACCGCCTCGGTTACGCGCCGCAACTGGTCGATTGCGCGTCGTGCGAACGCCGCCTTCCGGAAAACACCGCATGGTTCAGCGCACCCGGAGGTGGTTTGCTCTGCGAGCGCTGCGCTCCTGGGGACCCCGAGGCTGCGGAGTGCTCGGTTCGGGTGATCAAGGTCCTCCGCGCCGCGGCCGACGGCGACGAGGCGCTCTGGCTGCGCCTCCGTCTCGATACGCCGACTCTCCAGACCCTCGAACGCATCGTCGAGTCCGAACTCGCCTATCACCTCGACCGCCGGCTGCGATCGATCGACGTGCTCCGTGCCATCGAAGGCCGGAGCGGTGTCGGGCTGCCGGTAGACTGACGCGCCATGGCCGACGCCCCGGCGCGATCCGACGTCATCGAGAAGATTGTCTCGCTGTCCAAACAGCGTGGTTTCGTCTATCCGTCGAGTGAGATCTACGGTGGCCTCAACGCCGTCTACGACTTCGGTCCGCTCGGTGTGCGGCTGCGTCGCAATATCCGCGAGCGCTGGTGGCAGTCGATGGTCGAGCTTCGTGACGACGTCGAGGGCATCGAATCATCGATCCTCATGAACCCCGAGGTGTGGGTCGCGAGCGGGCACGTTGCCGGCTTCACTGATCCCCTCGTTGACTGCATGGGGACGTGCAGAAAGCGCTGGCGCGAGGACCACCTCGCCGCCGAGCGGATCGCCCGCGGCAAATCGCCGGACGCACCCGGATGCCCGGAGTGCGGCGGCCCGCTCACCGCCGCTCGTCAGTTCAACCTGATGTTCAAGACGTTCATCGGTCCTGTGGAGGAAGACGCGGCTCAGATCTGGCTGCGCCCCGAGACCGCGCAGGGCATGTTCGTCAACTTCGCGAATGTCGTGAGCTCGACGCGCCGGCGTCTTCCGTTCGGCATCGCCCAGCAGGGCAAGGGCTTTCGCAACGAGATCTCACCCGGAAACTTCGTCTTTCGTCTGCGAGAGTTCGAGCTGATGGAGATGGAATATTTCTGCAAGCCGGGGACCGATCGCGAGCTCCACGAGTACTGGTGCGCGGAGCGGTTTCGCTGGCACGTCGACACGATGGGTGTTCGCCGCGCGAATCTCCGGCTGCGTGCGCACGAGAAAGCAGAGCTCTCGCACTACAGCACCGCCACGAGCGACATCGAATACAGCTATCCCTTTGGCTGGGGTGAGCTCGAGGGCATCGCAGATCGCACCGACTTCGACCTCAAGACGCATATGGAGCACAGCGGCCGCGACCTCTCGTATTTCGACACGGAGACGAACGAGCGCTACGTGCCGTACGTTATCGAGCCGGCGGTCAGCACCGACCGCATCTTCATCACGCTGCTCGTCGACGCGTACGACGAGGAGGAGGTGCGCGGTGAGAAACGCGTCGTGCTCCATCTGCATCCGGACGTCGCGCCCGTCCAGGTTGCTGTGCTCCCGCTTTCGAAAAAGGCCGAGCTTACGGAGCCGGCGCGCCGCATCGAACACGAGCTGCGGCCGCATTTCGCAACGATGTACGACGAGACGCAGGCGATCGGCCGCCGCTACCGACGCCAGGACGAGATTGGTACCCCGCTGGCGATCACGTTCGACTTCGACTCGTTGAACGACAATGCCGTGACCATCCGCGAGCGAGACGGGATGACTCAGGTCCGCGTGCCGATCGAAGGGTTGCGTGCCGCGCTGGGCGATCAGCTCGACGTCTCCCGAGAGCGGGCGCGCACGCGAGCGAACGCCTGACCGCAGGACGGGCATCCAGAACGGTGACCACACGGATCGACAACGTCGTCGCTGCGGAGGTGCTGGAACTGCTGGCGCTCGGGGACACGCCGGACCTCGATGTGGTGCTCGACCGCATCGTGCGTGCGGCGCGCCGCCAGGTGCACGCGCGCTACGCGGCGATCGGTGTCCCGGATGATCGCGGTGGGTTCGCGCGCTTCGTCACCTCGGGCATCACTGACAAACGAGCCGCCGCTATCGGCGAGCTGCCACGGACGCACGGTGTGCTCGGCGCGCTGCTCGAGGAGGGACCGATCCGTCTCGACGATATTCGCAGCCATCCGCGCTTCTCCTACTACCCCGAGCATCACCCGACCCTCACCGACTTTCTCGGCGTGCCGATCACGCATCGCGGGCGTGTCGTCGGCAATCTCTTCGTCAGCGGCCATCGTGTCGGTGCGTTCACGAAAACGGATGAGCGCCGCCTCGAAACCCTGGCAGCGTATGCGGGCGTCGCCATCGCCAACGCCGACCTCTACGCACGCTCGCAGCAACTGGCGATCGTGGAAGAGCGCAACCGTGTGGCGCGGGAGCTCCACGATGCGGCAACCCAGACGCTCTTCAGCCTGGTGCTCGCGGCGCGCGCTGCGGCGCTGACAACCGACGACATCGCCGCCAAGGCGACACTGATGGAGTTCGAGCAGCGCACCACGTCGGCGCTCCAGGAGTTGCGCGGTCTGGTGCACGCGCTCCGTCCAAAGAGCCTCGAACGCGATGGCCTCGCGGCAACACTTGCGGATCAGGCCGACGCACTCCGCACGAGCGGACTGCGCATCGCTGTCGACGCCGCGGCGGGGATACACCTGCCACTCGATACGGAACACGCGCTGCTCCGCATCGCCCAGGAAGCGCTCCACAACGCGATGCGGCATGCGCACGGCGCCGCGGTGCGTGTCACGCTGCGCGCCGGCGCACGAACCATCACGTTGCGCATCCGCGACGACGGACCGGGCTTCGATGCCGAGTCGCTGCCGCACACGAGGCGTGGCATGGGCCTCTCGACCATGCGCGAGCGAGCGCATGAGATCGGTGCGACGCTGGAAATCCGCGGCCGCCCCGGCGTTGGCACGACCGTGACTGTGACGGTGCCGCTGTCGTGAGCACGCCCATCCGGCTCGTCATCGTCGACGACCACTCCGTGGTGCGCGAAGGCCTGCGCGCCTTTCTGCGCCTCCAGGAGGGCATCGAGGTTGTCGGCGAGGCAGCGAGCGCTGCCGATGCGATTCGCGTCGCGAGCACATCGTCGCCCGACGTTGTGCTGCTCGATCTCGTCATGCCGGGAGGCGACGGCGTCGGCGCGATCCGCGACCTGATCGACGCTGCTCCTGATGTGCGCGTCCTCGTGTTGACGAGCTTTGCGGACGACACCCAGATCTTCGCGGCGATGGCGGCCGGAGCCGCCGGCTATCTCCTCAAGGACATCGACCCCGCTGCGCTTGCGGACGGCATCCGCGACGTCCACGCCGGCCGTCCGGCGCTGCATCCATCGGTGGCGGCCCGCCTGATGCGGCGCGGCGACGTCCCGACGTCCGCTCGCCTCGGGATCACCGTGCGTGAACACGACGTCCTCCGGCTGATGGTCGAAGGGCTCGCCAACAAGCAGATCGCGCAGCGCCTCGGCATCGGCGAGAAGACGGTGAAGACGCACGTGAGCCGGGTGCTCTCCAAGCTCGGGGTGGACGATCGGACCCAGGCTGCTGTCCTCGCGATCCGCGAAGGGCTCGTGGACTGACGCATCCGCCGAATGACGGATGCCGATGTGCGTCAGGGGACTGACGCGCTCGACACCGGACACGTGCAGGATTGAGCCCATGGCAATGCTCACCGGTCAGACCGTCATGATCACCGGCGCGTCCCGAGGGCTCGGGCGAGCACTGGCGCTGGCTGCGGCGCGTGAAGGCGCCTCGCTCGCGCTGTGCGCACGTGGCGGTGCGGCACTCGAATCCGTCGCGGAGGAGTGCAGGGCGCACAGCGCGGAGGTGATCGCGGTGCTGGCGGATATCTCCGACGCCCGAGACGTCGAACGATTCGCAGCGACTGCGCTCGAGCGATTCGCCGCCATCGATGTGCTCATCAACAACGCGGCCGACCTTGGTCCGCTGCCGACGCCGCAGCTCACCGACGCGCCGTCGAGCGCGCTCGAGGATGTGCTGCGAGCGAATGTCCTCGGTCCACTCCGGCTGACGCAGGCCGTCATCGGCGGCATGCTCCTGCGAAACAGGGGCTTGGTCATCAACATCACCACGGATGCCGCAGTGATCGGCTTCGCGGGGCTGGGCCTGTACAGCGCGTCCAAGGCCGCACTCGACGCGCTGACCCGCAGCTGGGCAGCAGAGCTGGCGCACACCAACGTGAAAGTCATCAGCGTCGATCCCGGCGACATGAACACCGTCATGCACTTCGACGCGGACCCGGAGGCCGACCCGGCCGACCTGCTCAATCCAGACGACGTCGCGGAGCAGATCCTCACGCTCCTGGCTGGACGCGTGCCGGCGGAGGATCGGGTCGAGGCGAGGACACTCCAGTGATCGCCCCACCGCGCGACCAGCGAGCATCGCTCCCGGCCGAACTCCGCGGGCTGCGACGCGACGGCGCGCGTCTCTGCGTCGTCGAACGTGCTACCGAACGGATGACCCACACGACTGTCGCCCATCTCGGTGAGCATCTGGTCCCCGGCGATCTATTGGTCGTCAACTCGAGTCGCACGCTGCCGGCGGCGCTCCGCGTGGCCCGTGAGGACGGTCAGCAGGTCCAGCTCCGGCCGGGCGCACTGCGTGACGGCGAGTGGGACGCGCTTGCCGTGGAGACCGACCCACCGCACCGAAACGTTGGGCTCCGCGCCGGCGAGCTGCTGCGTGCGCGCAGCGGACTGGAGTTGCGTGTCCGCGCCGAGCGGCCCGACGCACCGTTGCTGTGGCGGATGACCGTCGAGCGCGGCAACCTCGTGGCGACGCTGCTGAGCGACGGAGAGCCGATCCGCTACTCCTATGTGCCAGAGCCGGTGCCCCTTGAGCACTACCAGACTGTCTATGCCGGCGCCCCCGGTTCGGTGGAGATCCCGTCGGCGGGACGCCACCTCACCTGGGAGCTGCTCGGCGAGCTCCGTAACGCGGGAATCGACGTGACCGACATCGTGCTGCACTGCGGGCTGAGCTCATTCCAGGACGACGACGTCGATCTCCACAAACCGCTCATCGAGGAGTGGTTCGCCGTTCGCGCGACGACGGCGGATCGCATCAACCGCGCACGACGAGTGATTGCTGTCGGAACCAGCGTCATCCGCACGCTCGAAACCGCCGGCGATGACGAGGGCACTGTCCACACGATGAGCGGATGGACCCCGCTCGTGATCACCCCACAGACAAAGCTCCGAGTCGTCGACGCGCTCTTCACCGGGCTCCACGAGCCCCCCGCAACGCACCTCGACATGCTCGGCGCCCTGCTCGACAAGAGGTTGCTGGAACGCGCATATGCCGAGGTCCGCGAGCGCGGCTACCTCTGGCACGAGTTCGGCGACGCCATGCTGATCCTGTAGGGCAAGGCCTGGTTCTGGCATGATCCCGGCGGGCCCCACACGGCAGGCCCCAATCGACCAGGAGAGAGCGTGATGTCTGAGCTTTTGATCCTCGAGTTCGAAGGATTCGGCGCCAAAGACTACGAGAAGGTCAATGACATTCTCGGGATCAATGCGGAGACCGGCGAGGGTGAGTGGCCCGCCGGGCTGCACACCCACCTCGCGGGCCCGACTGAGGGCGGCGGATGGATCGTGGTCGAGGTGTGGGAGTCCCAGGAGGACCAGGAAGCATTCATGAACGCGCGCCTCGGCCCGGCGCTGGGCCAGGCCGGCGTCACCGGACCGCCCAAACGTGCGGAATGGAGCAAGACCAAGGCGCATCGCACGCCGAAGAAGCCGTCCGCCAAGGGCAAGTAGCCCGCGCGACTTCCGTCCCTTCTGCCGACCGGCGGCCCGATGCTACGCTCACGCCCTGCGAGGTATGTTCGCGCACCCAACGAACCCATTCACGGTGAGGGCTGATCAATGGCGGTAAGCACCCGGGGAAAGAAGTCGTCGGCCACGCGGTCGCGCGGTGCCGCAGCGCGCGGTGCTGCCGCGTCGAAGAAGGTCGTCGCTCGGCCGCGTGCACGCAAGTGGGTGTATCGCTTCGACGAGGGCAGTGCAGCGATGCGCGACCTGCTCGGTGGCAAAGGTGCGGGCGTCGCCGAGATGACGCGCGCGGGGTTGCCGGTTCCTCCGGGGTTCACGATCACGACCGAGGCATGCAACGCGTTCTACGCAAGCGGTGCCCAGTTTCCTGAGGGTCTGTGGGAGCAGGTCCAGAAGTCGTTGAAGGTCGTCGAGAAGACCACAGGCAAGGGTTTTGGCGACGCGCGCAACCCGCTGCTCGTGAGCGTGCGGAGCGGGGCAAAGTTCTCGATGCCGGGAATGATGGACACGGTGCTCAACCTCGGCCTCAACGATCAAACTCTTGAGGGGCTTGCGGCGCTCACCAAGGATCGCCGCTTCGCGCTCGACGCGCAGCGCAGGTTCATCCAACTCTTCAGCAAGATCGTGCTCGACATCGACGGTCAGCTCTTCGAGGATGCGCTCGACAAGATCAAGACACGCAAGAAGGCGAAGACCGACGCCGACCTGACCGCTCCCGCGCTGGAGGAGTTGATCGCCGAGTATCGCGCCATCGTGAAGCGTCATTCGCGCGCCGGCTTTCCCGAGGATCCGATGGATCAGTTGCGCGCGGCCATCGGCGCCGTGTTCGAGTTCGTGGAACAACAAGCGCGCGACCGACTATCGCAACTACAACCGCATTCCGCACGACCTCGGCACCGCCGTCAATGTGCAGTCGATGGTGTTTGGGAACATGGGCGAGGATTCCGGGACGGGCGTTGCGTTCACACGTGATCCATCGACCGGCGAGCACAAGCTGTACGGCGAGTACCTCACCAACGCGCAGGGCGAGGACGTCGTTGCCGGAATCCGGACGCCGAAGCCGATCGCCGCGATGGCCACGGATCTCCCCAAGGCGTACAAGCAATTCGAACGGATCGCTCGGACGCTCGAGAAGCATTACCGCGACGTCCAGGACATGGAGTTCACCATCGAGCGGGGCACGCTGTACATGCTGCAGACGCGCAGCGGTAAGCGCACCGCCGAGGCGGCCGTGAAGATTGCCGTCGACATGGTGCGTGAGCGCCTCATCACCAAGCGTGAGGCGGTGCTGCGGGTTGAGCCCGGCCAGGTGGATCAACTCCTGCACCGTCGCATCGATCCGAAAGCGAAGGTCAACGTGCTGGCCACCGGGCTCGCCGCGTCACCGGGCGCTGCGTATGGCAAGGCGGTCTTCGATGCCGATCGTGCCGAGGCACTCGCCAAGAAGGGCGAGAAGGTGATCCTCGTGCGGATCGAGACGAACCCGGACGATGTGCACGGCATGATCGCCGCTGAGGGAGTGCTGACATCGCGCGGTGGACGCACGTCACACGCGGCGGTGGTCGCGCGCGGCATGGGCAAACCCTGCGTGGCGGGCGCCGAATCGGTGCGTGTCGACCTGACGAAGCGGCAATTCGTTGCTGGTGGCACGACGATCAAGGAGGGTGAGCCCTTCACCATCGACGGCTCCACCGGCAACGTGATCGCGGGACAGGTCGCAATGCTCGACGCCGAGATCTCTGGCGAGCTGGAGGAGTTGCTGCGCTGGGCTGACTCGTTCCGGCGCCTCGAGGTGTGGGCTAACGGCGACTATCCGCACGACGCGGTCCGTGCGCGTGACTTCGGCGCGCAGGGCATTGGTCTGTGCCGCACCGAGCACATGTTCATGCAGCAGGAGCGCCTGCCGATCGTGCAGAAGATGATCCTCGCCGCCGACGAACAAGAGCGCCGTAAGGAGCTCGCCAAGCTGCTGCCAATGCAGCGCGGCGACTTCCACGGCATCCTCAAAGCGATGCATGGATTGCCGGTGATCATCCGGCTCATCGACCCGCCGTTGCACGAGTTCCTCCCATCGCTCGAGGAGTTGCTCGTCGAAGTCACGCGTGCGCAGGCGCTCGGCAAGCCGGAGAAGTCCTACGCCGACAAGGTGAAGTTGCTCGCCGCGGTGCAGAACCTGCACGAGCAAAACCCGATGCTGGGGCTTCGCGGTTGCCGTCTCGGTCTGCTCTTCCCGGAGATCATCGAGATGCAGGCGCGCGCCATCATCGAGGCAGCCGTCGCGCTGAAGAAAGAGCGTGTCGATGTGCGCCCGGAAATCATGGTGCCGCTCGTCGGAACGCTCGAGGAATTGCGCAGGACGCGCGAGGTCATCGACCGGACCGCGCAGGAAGTGTTCAAGGAAACCAAGTCGAAGGTCGCATACCTCGTCGGCACGATGATCGAGGTCCCGAGAGCTGCGCTCACTGCGGGACAGATCGCCCAGTCGGCCGACTTCTTCTCGTTCGGCACCAACGACTTGACGCAGATGACCTTCGGTGTTTCGCGTGACGACGCGGAAGGCAAGTTCCTGCTGCGCTATGTCGAGGACAAAGTCTTGCCGCGCAACCCATTCGAGACCCTCGACCGCGACGGTGTCGGTCGCCTGATGCGGTTTGCGGTCGAGGAGGGGAGGGCGGTGCGTCCGTCGCTGTCCGTCGGCATCTGCGGGGAGCACGGTGGTGACCCCGAGTTCGATTGCGCTGTGCGAGGAGCTCGGCCTCGACTACGTTTCGTGCTCGCCATTCCGCGTGCCGGCCGCGCGCCTTGCGGCCGCGCATGCTCGTCTGGCACGGGTGGAGCGCGACCGCTGACCGAGGTACGGGGCGCCTATCCGCGCGAGGTGGAGACGGAGCGGCTGCTGCTGCGTCAGTTTCGTGAGCAGGACTTCGAGGCGTATTTCCAGCTTTTCACCGACCCGGAGGTGCGCCGCTTCGTCGGTGGCGGTGCTGAGCCCACGCGCGAGGAGGTGTGGCGGCACATGGCGATGGTCGCCGGCATCTGGTCGATACGCGGCTACGGGCAGTGGGCCATCGAGGAGAAAGCCTCCGGTGAGCTGCTCGGCAGATCAGGCGTCTGGTTTCCGGAGGGATTCCCGGAGATCGAGGTGGGTTGGCTCATCCGTCGCGAGCGTTGGGGGTCCGGTTTCGCCACCGAAGCCGGCGGCGAGGCCCTGCGACAGGCGTTCGCCCTGCTGGGCGTGACGCACGTCATCAGCCTTATCGACCCGGATAACTTCGCATCGCGCCGTGTTGCGGAGAAGCTCGGCGGCACCATCGAGAAAACCGGAGTCTTTCGTGGTGAAGCGACCCTCTTCTATGGGTACACCTCGGCGCCGTCGTGACGTCTGAACCTCCGCGATCGCTACTCTCATCCCACATGGACGTGGCATTCCGTTGAGCGAGCACGTGAGAATCCGCAAGATCGGGACTCGTAGCGGCCGTCCTGAGATGCTCGACGACGGGCACGTCGTCGAAGGGGACGAGCTGCTGCCACCGACACCGGGCGTGCCGTATGCCGTGCGCCGCACCGTCATCGAACATGAGGACGCACCGGAAGTCTTCGCAACCTCGCCAGTGCGCGCGGTGATCACAGAGCAACAGGGCGGCGTGATTCTGCTCACCGACAACTCCCGATATGCGATCGAGGTCATCGGACACTAGGTCGATCGTCACAGAACATTGGTGGTCGCCCATTCGGTGATCCGTTTGACCTACTCTTTCTATTGATGTCCTGGCCGCAGACACCCATGCCCGCAGCCACAACCGACCCGGGTGCCGAGCCTTACCTTCCCGTTGAAGAGGTCGCTCGCAGGCTAGATCTCCCGCTCGGTATCCTCCTTCGTCGCGTCGAAGCGGGTGACGTTCCGTCGCGTCGCGAGGATGGTCCGGACGGCGTCCATTTCCTTGTCCGGCTTGGCGATCTCGGCATCGAGAGCCCCGTCGAGGAGCATGTGGCGCCACCACCACCGATCGACCACAGCCCGAGCGTCGATGTCGTCGGCACGGCGCAGCAGCCGGTCCCCCAGCAGCCGGTCCCTCAGCTATCCACCGCTGCGGCCTCCGCACCTCAGCAAATCGCCGTTCAGCCGGCTGCGGTCGAGCAGCCCGCTCCGCCGTCGGTGGCGCAACTGCCCACGTCGTGGCCTGACAAAGTGGTGCCTCCGCCCCAGGAGGAGCTCGCCGCCGAGGCGCAGAACAACCATGGACGTGCAGGGGCCTTGATGGATATCGGCTCCAGCGAACCACGCCGCGACGTCGCGGCCATGACCTCGCTCGATCCTCGTGAGCTCGTTGCGGGGCTGCTCGATCGCTGGGAACGGACGCTCGAGCAGCGGATCTATTCCGAGCAACGGCAGCGTTTCGAGGCCGAGCTGAACGCACGCCAGAATCTCGTCAAGCAACTGCAGCTCGAGCTGCAGACGGCCCGGGCCGAGCACGCGGCCGCGCAGGCTGAGAAGGACCGCCGTCTCGCCGACCGCGACCGCCGGATCAGCGACCTCGAGGCCAGAGTTCCGGACACGCAGGACGTCGCTGCCAAGCGGCGCCGCTGGTTCTTCGGCCGCTAGGCGCAGTCAGGGCGGCGGGCGGGCCATGGCGGGTGATGCTGTCGCAGAGGTCAAGGCACGCCTTGACCTTGTCGAGGTGATCAGCGGATACGTCACCCTGCATCGCGCTGGACGTGAGCTGTCCGGCCTCTGCCCGTTCCACGCCGAGAAGACGCCATCGTTCACGGTGAGCCCGGAACGCCAGGTCTGGTACTGCCACGGCTGCCACGAAGGGGGAGACCTCTTCAAGTTCATCGAGCAGATCGAGCGCATCGACTTTCGGCAGGCGCTCGAATTGCTCGCCGACCGTGCCGGCGTCGAGCTCGAGAGCGGCCCGCATGCCGGGCGTGGCGTCGGCCGGAAACGGCGTCGGTCGATCGAACTGAATACCAAGGCGCAGGCCTATTACCAGCATGTGCTGTGGTCCTCGCCCGCCGGTGCTCCGGGGCGTGCGCTGCTCGAGGAGCGCGGTGTCGACGAGGCGATGGCGCGGAAGTTCGGCATCGGGTTTGCCCCCGCGGGTGGGCCGGGCGAGGATGCGCTTGCCCGCTATCTCACCGGCAAGGGCGGCGCGAACATCGACGAGCTCGCCGACGCGGGGCTCGCGCATCCGCCCCAGCGCGGTCGCACCCGCGACCGCTTCAGGGATCGTCTCGTCTTCCCGATCCGGGACGACCGCGGTGAGGTCCTCGGCTTCGGCGGCCGCGCCCTTGGCGAAGCCAAGCCGAAGTACCTGAACAGCCCTGACAGCAGCGCGTACCACAAGTCGGTGGCCATCTTCGGCATCGATCTCGCCCGCAGCGCCATTGCCCGGGACAAGACGGCCCTGATCGTCGAGGGCTATTTCGATGTCATCGCGGCGCACGCTGCGGGCATCGAGTCCACGGTCGCGAGCAGCGGAACGGCGCTCACCCGCGAGCAGGTGCACAGCCTAGGGCGAATCGCGGAGACCCTCATCCTCTGCTTTGACGGCGACGACGCCGGCAGGGCCGCGACGACACGAGCAGTCGACGTGATCGCTGCGGAAGGGGTGCAGGCGCGGATCTGCCGCCTGCCGCTCGGCGCCAAGGACCCGGACGAGCTTGTTCGGCGCGATCCGGCGGCGTTGCTGCAGGCGATCACCGAGGCGCCACCGGCGTGGCAGGTGCTCCTCGACGCCGCACTGGCGGTGGGCGAAGGCGGCAGCGTCGACGCGCGGCGTGCCGCCGCCGAACGCGCCGTGTCGGTCCTGGCGCGGATTCCCGAGGCGACGACGCGCGAGCTCTACCTCCAGCAGGCCGCCCGGCGGCTTGACATCGGCGCCCGTTCGCTCACGACCGATCTCCTCCACGCGGTCCGCGACGGGACGCGACGACCGGCACGGATCGTGGTCGCCGCACCCGCGGAGCCGGCCGCCGGCGTCCCCGACGACGCGGCGGAGCCCCCCGACGCCGACGAGCCGATGCCCGCCTGGGAGGCACAGCTGGCCAGGGTCCTGCTCATCAAGCCGGATCTGGCCGCCGGGCTCCGGGGCGACGGTGGTCTCACGCCCGACGAGTTCACGAATCCCACCGCCCGGCGGATCTTCGATGCTGCGAGCACCGACCCGGCCGGGTTCACCATCCGGCAGCTCAATCGATGGGACCAGCCGCGCGCGGCGGGGCTCCTGGTGCGCGAAGTGCCCGAGTTCGCCGACGAGGCCGATCCCGACGCGCTGAACCGTCTGCTGTCCGACTGCGTCCGTCTGATGCACGAGGAGACTGTCCGCCGGGCGCTCGTCAGCATCTCGAGCGAGATGCATCGGGCCCGCGATGAGGGGCGGACCGACGATGCGGACGCACTTGCCGCCGAACTCAGCCGCCTCGCCGCCGACGCGCCGCATCTGCGCAGGACGCTGGCGATTCGCTAACCCGTACAGTGATGTTTGATTCGCGCGCCTGCGAGCCACCATCGTCAGGTGCCTGAGTGGATTTCCCTATCCGATCGCCCGAATTGGCACAGTGAGGCGACTTCGGCAATTATTGTGCCCGGTGTCGTATCGATCGCAGAGCGGACGTCTCAGTGTTCGCGTCAGCCTGCGCTGCCCCAAACGAAGTTGAAGTGACCGCAGCTACCACCACCACCCGCTCCCGCGCAGCCACCCTGCCGCCGCCTTCGGGCGCGGACCTGCTGGTCTCCGCCGCCGAGGCGCTGATCATCAAGGGCAAGGACCACGGATATCTCACGCCCGACGACATCCTGGCGGCCTTCCCCGAGATCGATGTCGAGCCCGACCATCTCGAGCGGATCTTCCACGTCTTCCGAGAGATGGGGATCGAGGTCAGCGACGGCGACAAGGACTTCGAGACCGTCGACGAGATCGATGAAGAGCTCATCGCCAAAGCCGAGGCCATCGACTCCGTCTCTCTCGACGACCCGGTCCGGATGTACCTCAAGGAGATCGGCCGTGTCGCGCTCCTCAAGGCCGAGCAGGAGGTCCACTACGCCAAGCTCATCGAGCAGGGCGACGAGGAGGCGAAGAACCAGCTGACCGAGGCGAACCTTCGCCTCGTCGTGAGCATCGCCAAGAAGTACATCGGTCGCGGCATGTCGTTCCTGGACCTCATCCAGGAAGGCAACATGGGGTTGATTCGCGCCGTCGAGAAGTTCGACTACCACAAGGGCTACAAGTTCTCGACATACGCCACGTGGTGGATCCGTCAGGCGATCACGCGCGCGATCGCGGACCAGGCACGCACCATCCGTATCCCGGTGCACATGGTCGAGACCATCAACAAGCTCGTCCGTGTCTCTCGCCGCTTGCTCCAGGAGCTGGGACGCGAGCCCAACGACGAAGAGATCGCCGAGGAGATGGGCATCACGCCGGAGAAGGTTCGAGAGATCACCAAGGTCTCGCAGGACCCGGTCTCGCTCGAGACTCCGATCGGCGAGGAGGAGGACTCGCACCTCGGCGACTTCGTCGAGGACAAGGAGGCCACCGCGCCATCCGATGCGGCCTCGCTGACCATGTTGCGAACCGAGGTCGAGGACATTCTCGACACGCTGACGCCGCGCGAACGCCGCGTGCTGCAACTCCGCTTCGGCCTCATCGACGGGCATCAGCGCACGCTCGAAGAAGTCGGCAAGCGGTTTGGTGTCACACGCGAACGCATCCGTCAGATCGAAGCCAAAGCGCTGCGCAAGCTGCGCCATCCGTCGCGCTCGAAGAAGCTCAAGGACTACCTCGAGTAGCGCGTACGCGCAGAGTCACCGTCCGCGACGAATTCGAGAACGGGTTCACGGTGCGTCACGGCAGGTAGACTTGAGTCATGATCCGGGTTAGCTCAGCGGTAGAGCAGGCGGCTGTTAACCGCAAGGCCACTGGTTCGAATCCAGTACCCGGAGCGCCGACGTCCCACTAATAGCACGCGGCATCGCCCGAGGCGGCGCCGTACACGAGGAATACGGGATGACCGATACCGCATCGCGGCCGGACATGACGCCCGCTGTCGCGACCCTGACCGTGCCCGAGGACGCCGAGGCTGTCGAGCCGGCGATGAGCCACGAGGCAACCGAGGAACTGCCCGTTCGATCGTGGTCGTGGCCTGCGGCTGCAGCGCCGATCGACGGTGTCGCCGATCCGGTCGATCTGTCGCCACCGACCGCTGCCGAGATGGAGACCGAGGCACCGCTCGCGGAGCCTGAGATCGCCATCACCGGTGTCGCGGTACCCGAGAAGCCGATGCCCGGCATGACGTCGTCGTTGGGTCCGGTGGGCAAGCATCGCTCGACGTTCGCTGTGGTGATGCTGTCGATCGTGACGCTCGGCATCTACAGCCTGGTGTGGCACAACCGTGTCAATCACGAGGTCGGCAACTTCGACACGCGGATGCACGTCATTCCGAGCAGATCCACCGTCGCGGTGACGATTCCGTGGGCGCTGGGCTGGCTTGTCAGCCTTGTCGGTGCCGCTCGGATCGTGCTTGCCGTGCTCAATGTCACGCTGCCGTTCAATCCACATTTCAGCGTTTTGCAGGCATATGGGTTGCTCGCGGGCGGGCTGGTCATTCCGTATCTCTCGCTGCTGCTTCCGTTCAGCATGGCTGCATGGGTCATGACCCTGGAGCGCGTGCGCATCGTCGAGGACCGCATCGGTCGGACCACCGACGTGCAGTTGCGACCGACTCGCGTTGTGTGCTGGTTGCTGTTTCCCGTCGTCGGTGGTCTGGTGCTGATCGCGACCATGCAGCGCCGCCTCAACCGCGTCTGGGAAGACGACAAGGCGACCACGCCGCCCGCGCGTCCCTCCGTCCGAGCGTCCGCAAGCTGACCACCGGGGCGCGCGATCTGCTCACGACGGTGTGCCGGTTGCGGCGTCCTGGACTAGACTAACCGGTCGCGGTGGCAGTTTCGATCGCTTGTATTTCCGGGAAAGGCGGGGTGGGAAAAACAACCACCTGCGCGTCGCTTGCGGCTGTCTTCGCGGAGCGCGGGCGGCGCGTCCTGGCTGTTGACATGGATCCGCAGTCGAACCTGACCTCAGGGCTGGGATTCAATCCGTATGCGCTCACACACACGGTTGCAGACGCGATCCTCGAGCCCGATCAGTCGGTTGACGAGTTGATCGTGCGGACCAAATGGGCTGGCTTGCATCTGCTGCCTGCAAATCCGGACCTGAGTGCCGTCGAAGCGGGATTGCCCACAACCCTCGACTCCGAGACTCGCCTGCGTCGCGCGCTCGACCGCGATTGCCGCGACTACGACTTCATCCTCTTCGATACGCCGCCAAGCTTTGCGTTTCACACCATCAGCGTGCTTGCCGCCACCGATTTCATCATCATCCCGATGCAGATGTCCGGTTACGCGGTGAAGGGGCTGAAGGAAACGCTTCGCGCAGTGCATCACGTGCGCCAGGAGTTGAACCCGGAGTTGCGCGTGCTCGGGTTGCTCCCCACATTTGTCGTCATGCGCACGCGTTTCTCACGAGATCTGCTCGAAGGTCTGCGCGCGATTCCCAACCTGCGTGTTTTCGACACCATCATCAAAGTCACGGTGCGGCTGCAGGAATCGGCGCTCGCCGGCGAACCGGTGACCGTGCTCGCGCCCTCGTCGGAGGCCGCCACCGCGTATCGCGCATTTGCGGACGAAGTCCTCGCCGCGCTCATCGCGGAGGGTGAGCGGGGTGTCTGAGGCGCGCTCCCCGCGCCGCCGTCGCAGTGTTGCCGTTGCGCCGGCCCTGCTCGATCCCGCAGAGCTCCCCGAGGACGCCGCCGGTAGGGTCACCCTGATATCCGTTGAGGCTCCCACCGACATTCTCGGAACGCCGGGGGCGATCCCGAGCCCACCGCCGGTTGCGGTCGCGCCGTCGTTCCTCGCCGCCGGCGACGGATGGGTGGTCGTCGCCATCGCCGGCGTCGCGATCGTCGCGATCTTCGTCGTGGGGATGCTGCTGACCCATTAGCCGAAGGATGCGGCGACAGATACACACACCTGTGTTACTATCGGCGCATGCAGTCAGAGGCGGAATCCCGGATCGGCGAGGCCGAGTTGCTCGCCCGCGCGCTCGGCGGATCGGCGCCTGCGGCGGATCTCAGTGCGGTCGCCAATCGTGTGGCGCGCATCCCCTGGTGGGAGCGTCGCGCCCTTGACGCGGCCGGACTCACCCGGGAGCATGGTGTCCCGCGGGAGCGAGCCGAGCGTCTCGCTGCCATGTGGGAGCTCGCCGAGCGCTGGACGGATGATGACCGGCCGGCGATCGGGTCACCACGCGACGCGCTACTCATGCTCGACGGACTCCGGCGCGCTCGCCGCGAGCAGGTCGTTGCGCTGCTGCTCGACGCGCGTCACCGGCCGATCCGTCTGGAGACGGTTGCCGTCGGGACGATCAACGCGTCCCGTCTGCAGCCTCGAGACGTGTTCGGACCGGCGTTGCGCAGCGATGCTGTTGCAGTCATCATCGGCCACAACCATCCGAGTGGTGATCCCGCGCCGAGCCGCGCTGATCGCGTCGTGACATCAGCGCTCCGGAGTGCGGGAGTGCTGCTCGGTGTGCCCGTGCTCGATCACCTCATCGTTGCGCGACGCGGCCATCACTCGTTTCGCGAAACGGAGGGGTGGGATGAGGCCGCCTGAATCCGACGAATCGGCACCTTCGTCCCTGACAGCTGCGGACGCCGAGGAGCCTCAGCTGAAGGCGTTCTCGCCGGTCAGCTCCTTGCCGATGATGAGCGTATGCACTTCCTCGGTGCCCTCGTAGGTGAGCACCGACTCGAGGTTCGCCATGTGCCGCGAGACGGGGTACTCGAGTGTGATGCCGTTGGCGCCGAGGATCGTGCGCGCGGAGCGTGCGATGTCGAGTGCAGCCCGGACGTTGGCGCGCTTTGCAACCGACACGTGCACCGCCTGCAGAGTCCCCTCGTCCTTGAGCGTGCCGAGTCGGTGCGCGATGAGGCGGCCCTGGATGATTGACGTCGCCATATCGGCGAGCTTGAGCTGCGTGAGCTGCATGGCGGCGATCGGCTTGCCGAACGCGCGGCGTGCCTTGCTGTAATCGAGCGCGGCCTCGAAGCACGCGCGCGCAGCGCCCATCGCACCCCAGCCGATCCCGAAGCGCGCCTCGTTGAGGCACGACAGCGGACCACGCATGCCCGTCACGCCTGGCAGCACGGAGTTGTTGGGGAGTCGCACTGCGTCGAACGAGAGCTCGGACGTCACCGAAGCTCGGAGCGAGAGTTTGTTGTGGACGTCGGATGTCGTGAAGCCGCGCATCCCTCGCTCGACGAGGAAGCCACGCACGCCGCCGTCAGTCCGTGCCCACACCACCGCGATGTCGGCCATCGAGCCGTTGGTGATCCACATCTTCGTGCCGTCGAGCACCCAGTCATCGCCGTCGCGCCGCGCAGCCGTGCGCATCGACGACGGATCCGAACCGGCGTCGGGCTCGGTGAGTCCGAAGCAGCCCACAGCGCGGCCGGCGGCCATCTCGGGGAGCCAGCGCGACTTCTGCTCCTCACTCCCGTACGCCCAGATGGGGAACATCGCCAGCGAGCCCTGCACCGACACGAACGAGCGCAGCCCGCTGTCGCCCGCCTCGAGCTCCTCGGATGCCACGCCGTATGCCATTGCCGAGGTGCCGGCGCAGCCGTATCCGGTGAGGTGCATCCCGAGCAGACCGAGCTCGGCCAGCCCGGGGATGAGCTCGCGCGGGAAGGTTCCGGCCTCGAAGTGCTCCGGGATCACCGGCAGCGCCTGTTCGCGGACGAAGGCACGAACGGTGTCGCGGATCAGCCGCTCGTCGTCGCCGAGCAGATCATCGACTTGATACAGATCCGAAGGCGAGAGCTGGCGGGTCCGGGGAGCGCGCTCGGTGACGGCCATGCGCTCAGAGTACCCGAGTGACTAGGCCGCGACAGGCATCCCGGCGTCGACGAGCTGGCGACGGAGAGTCTCCCCGCTCGCGAAGCCGACATTGATGTCGGTGATCTGCCCCGAACCGTCGAGCACGATGGTGGTCGGCAGCGACATCACCCGGTACTGACGGGCCAGCGCCGGCTCGACCGCGATGTCGACCTCGCGGATCTCGATGCTCTCGCCGAGCCCCGCCGCAAGGGTGCGCAGCGCCGGTTTCTGCGCCGTGTGGCAGATGGTGCACGTCTCGCCGGTGAAGTAGAGGATCGAGGGCAGCTTCCGTTGCGGGTGTTGCGTCTCGACGACGCTGCCGACCAACTCACGCTGGCCGCCACGTTGCACCCGCAGGAACAGGGCGGCCGCGCCGACGATCGCCAGGGCGATCAGCGGCGCAAGGAGCAGGATCATCGCGCCGGCGCGCGTCTCAACGGCAGCACGCCGACCCGCACCAGCTGCGCGTACACGATGCAGCCGACGCAGATGTTGAACGCGAAGTTCAGGAACGCGAGCGCGACGACGATCCATGCGAGCACCCAGGCGACGAGCAGGAAGCCGGTGATGACGAACACCGAAGCCACCGCCAGGAAGACGCCCCCGACGAGTTGGGCGAACCGATGCGGTGCCGGATCCTCCTGCGCGATCCGCGGCTTGACGATGCCCGACGGTCGCAGCACCTTCGTGTACAGGATGCGCGGGACGTTAAGCGAGGGTGAGGCCACCCCCGCGAGCATCATCAGGGCCAGCACGGGGAGGATCCAGGCGATCTGCGAGTAGGCGAGCCCAATCACATAGCCCACCACGATGGTGACCATGAGAATCATCTGATTCACCTTGAGAACGCTGCGGTCGAACGCTACAGATGCCATCACAAAATCATACCGCGCAGGTCAGGTATTCATGTGCCACCGGCCGCGCCAGAAGTGCCAGAGTCGGCAGCCATCGGGCCAGCCGGTCGGCCTGACATTGGACGGAGGTGCTCGTGGCGCTTGACGGATCGGCTCCGCTCCGCCTCGATGAGGTGCGGGTCGGGGCGGCATATGAGTCGCTCCGCGCGGATGAACGGCGCCGTGTCGCCGAGTTGAAGCGCTTCCGCCGTGTCCACCTCGGCGAGTCGCTGGCGCTCGTCTTCGAGAACCGCGACACCATCCGCGCGATCCTCGAGGAGGCGCTGCGGACCGAGCGCATCGACGATCCCGAGCGTATTGCGGGCGAGATCGCTGCCTTCAATGCGGTGCTCCCGGCGCCCGGCGAGCTCACTGCCGCGCTCTTTCTCGAGGTGGCGGACCCGGCCGACCTCAACGCCGCGGTGATGCGCCTCGACGGCATCGAGAAAACCGTCTTTCTCGAGGTTGCCGGGACACGTGTCCGTGGCGTGCCCGACGACGTGTTCGCGCCCGGGGAGAGCGTGCTCGCCCACTACATTCGCTTCAGGCTCGAGCCGGAGCAGCGCGAGGCCATCGTGAGTGGATCGGCCGTGGCGACAGGGACCGATCACGCAGCGTGTGCAGTCGTCGTGAGCCTCGACGAGGATCAGCGTCGGGCCATCGCCGGGGATCTCTGAGGCGTCGCTTAGCGGCGGCGAGAAGCGCCGGCGGTGCTCGCGATCTCCCAGTACACGTCCGCCGTCATCTCGGCGGTGTTCGTCCACGTGTGCTCAGCAGCTCGGGTCACCCCGGCGTGTCGCATGCGCGCGTTCCGAACTGGATCCGTCAGCACCTCGATGAGCGCCTGGGCGAGTGCCGCCGCATCCGCTGATGGCACGAGCATGCCCGCGTCGCCGAGGAGGTCCGGAAGGTTGCCGACCGCGGTGGCGACCACGGGAACGGCTGACGCCATCGCCTCGAGCGCGGTGAGCCCGAAACCTTCGTGGGTTGAGGGGACGACCACCGCCGACGCCCGCCGGTAGAGGGAGGCGAGGTCGGCATCGTCGACCGACCCGCAGAGCACCAGCTGGACCCGGCGTCTCCAGGCGTCGGCCGCAAGCCGGTCCGCCTCAGGGCCGAGGGCGCCGACCAACGCGAGCGGCGGAGCACCGTCGCCGAGGATCTCCATCGCGTCGAGCAGCGTGTCGAGGCCTTTGCGCGGGTCGCGTGCACGAAGGCTGCCCACCCAGAGGACGAACGACCCCTCGAGCCCGGACGCCTCGGCGACCCGCGCGTCGCGGAGCTTCGGCCGTCCCGTGAATCCGGGCCCGACTCCGTTGGGCACGACGTGGACGCGCGCCGGCTCGAGGTGCAGCGTCTCGATCGCCTCCTGGCGCGTCGTCTCGCTGACCGCGATCACACCGCCGCAGAGCCGGAGCGCTGGAGCGAGCATCGAGGCGTAGAGCCCCCGTGCCGAGCCCCTGATGCCCGATGACGCCGGGCCGCGCCAGAGCTCGACGTCGTGGATCGTGACCACCTGGCGTGCCAGCGGGAAGCCGAGCACCGGTTCGCCACCTGCCCCGTGGATGAGATGGGGATGCCGGGATATGGCATCTCTGAGGACCTGCGGCTGCGCGTGCAGGAATCGTCCGGGCCGGGACTCGCTCCAGGCCGACGCTGCGGGCACCGACTCGATGACGTCCAGGTCAGAGATCTGGCGCAAGGCCTCCGCAAGCTGGCGCGTGTAGCGGCCGATCCCCGCCTCACGCCGTCCGTCGGCGAGCGAGCTCGCTTCGAGGAGGACGCGCAGTGGGCTCGGCATCGAGGCTTTGTAGCAGGTCTCGACACTCGACCCCTCGGGCACAATGGGATCGATGCCGAACTCACGTTCCCTCATGCCGTTCACGGCGCTCGTCGGGCAGGACGCGATGAAGACCGCACTGGTCCTCAACGCGATCAACCCGAACATCGGCGGCGTCCTCATCCGCGGACAGCGGGGGACCGCGAAGTCGACGGCTGTACGCGCCCTGGCGCGCCTGCTCCCCGAGATCGACGTCATCGCCGGCTGCCGCTATCGGTGCGACCCGGCGCTCCCCGCGAACTGGTGCGACGACTGCCGCACCCGCTATCCCGAGGGGAGCGATCCGGGCATCGTGCGCCGGCGCATCCGCGTCGTCGAGTTGCCCATCAACGCGTCAGAGGATCGCGTGGTCGGCACCATCGATACCGAGGCCGCGATCAAGTTCGGTGAGCGTCGCTTCGAGCCCGGGCTGGTCGCGGAAGCGAACCGAGGCATCCTCTACGTCGACGAGGTGAACCTGCTCGACGATCACATCGTGGACGTGCTGCTCGATGCGGCAGCGATGGGCTGGAACGTCGTGGAACGCGAAGGGATCTCGTTTGCGCATCCGTCGCGATTCATCCTTGTGGGCACGATGAATCCGGAGGAGGGCGAGCTCCGGCCACAGCTTCTCGATCGCTTCGGCCTGTGCGTCGATATCACCGGCCTCCGCGACGTCGATGAGCGGGTGCGCATCGTGGAGCGTGACGCGAGGAGGAGCATCGACGGCGCGGGTCTTGACCTCGAATTCGAGGGGAGCGAGGACCACCTTCGCGCGGTGATCGTCGAGGCGCGACGGCTGTTAGCTCGCACCGAGATCACGCAGACGATCAACTGGTTCATCGCGCTCGTGTGCATCGACGCCGGCGCTCTCGGCCATCGCGCTGACATCGTGGTCAGCAGCGCCGCGCGCACGGTCCGCGCGTGGGAGGTGGCGGACAGGGTGGTCCGCGCCCGCGAGGCTGGAGAACACGCCGAGGCGGAGGAGCGCCTCGTGGTCTCGACCGCCGACGCGACCGTCGCCGCCGAGCTCGCCCTCGCGCACCGCCGGCGGGCGCGGCAGGACGGCGTCGCGCAGTCGGCCGGAGCGACTGCCGAACGCGCCAAGGAGCGCTTCGAGGAGATCGCCCAGGAAGCCGAGGCCGCGACCATCTCCGACCAGTCAGAGGAGGCCGGCGACCAGCCCCCGGATGACTCCGGCAGCGGGGAGGAAGGCGAGAGCGCCGGGCAGGTGCAGGGCAGCGAGCAGGCGACCCAGGCGGTAACGCGCCACAGCGCCGAGCAGCTCTTCGAGGGCGAGCTCTTCCCCGTGCGCAAGATCGCGCTGCCGCGCGACCGGCGGACACGTTCCACCACCGGTAAGCGCAGCTCGTCGCAGAGCAGCGACAAACGAGGTCGCTACGTGCGCGCGACCCAGACCGAGAAGACGACGGACATCGCATTCGACGCCACCATGCGCGCGGCAGCACCGCATCAGAATCGCCGGCGTGCCGAGGCAACTGCCGAGACGGGAGGGCCCGCGCTGCACCTGGAGCGTCAGGACCTGCGCCAGAAGGTCCGGCGCCGGCGCACCGGCACACTCATTGTGTTCGTCGTCGACGCCAGCGCCTCGATGGACGCCGAACAGCGCATGCAGGCGACCAAGGGCGCCGTGCTCTCGCTGCTCCGCGACGCATATCTGCGTCGTGACAAGGTCTCGCTCGTCGTGTTCTCGGGCCGCTCCGCACGGATCGTCCTCCAGCCGACATCGTCGGTCGACCTCGCCGAGCAGCGCCTGCAGCGTCTGACCGTCGGCGGAACGACCCCGCTAACTCATGGGCTCGTTGCCGGACTCCGCATCGTCCGCACCGAGCGGCTGCGCGATCCCAGCGTCTATCCGCTGCTCGTCCTCATCAGCGATGGGAGAGGCAACATCTCGCTGTTCGGCGAGGAACCGCTTGTCGAAGCGCAGCGTGTCGCGGAGCAGCTCGGTGCGGATGGCGTGCACATGCTCGTCATCAACTCGGCGCGCGACCACACCAGCCGTCCCTTGCCCCGGGTGGGCTCGCACAGCCGGCCACCGCTCTTCGGTGGCTATGGATTCAACGCATGCCGTGACCTCGCTGATCGCTCAGGTGGCGAGTATCTCGGCCTCTTCGACCTCTCTCAGGGCGCGATCCTCGAGGGCGTGGAGAAGAGCCTGCGAGGGCGCATGGCACAATGACTGTGATGCAAACCGGACGAAGCGTGTTCCCGTTCACCGCGATCGTGGGACAGGAAACGATGAAACAGGCGCTCATTCTCAACGCGATCAACCCCGCAATCGGTGGCGTGCTCATCCGCGGAGAGAAAGGAACGGCGAAGTCGACTGCTGTGCGATCGCTCACCAAGCTCCTGCCCGCGCTCGACGTGGTCGCCGATTGTCGCTACGGATGCCCGCCGGACGACGCAGATCTGCAGTGCTCGGAGTGCACCGAACGCGTGGCCAAAGGTGACACGTTGCCGCGCGGGCGTCGGCGCATGCGCGTTGTCGAGCTGCCCATCAACGCATCGGAGGATCGCGTTGTCGGCGCGATCGACATCGAGGCCGCCATCAAGCGCGGCGAGAAGGAGTTCGAGCCCGGCGTCCTTGCTGAGGCCAACCGCAACATCCTCTATGTGGATGAGGTGAACCTGCTCGACGACCACATCGTCGACGTGCTCCTCGACGCGGCTGCGATGGGACAGAACACGGTCGAGCGCGAAGGCGTCTCGGTGTCGCACCCGTCGCGTTTCATCCTCGTCGGCACGATGAATCCGGAGGAAGGCGAGTTGCGCCCGCAGCTGCTCGACCGATTCGGGCTCTGCGTGGACGTCGAGGGTATTCGTGACGTTCGCCAGCGCGTCGAGATCGTCGAGCGTCGCGAGGCGTTTGAGGAGGATCCGACGGCGTTCGCCGCGCGTTTCGAGCCGTCGGAGCATGCGGAGGCAGAGAGCATCGCGCGGGCCATGTCGGTGCTCTCCGATGTCGTGGTGGACCGCAGCATTCTCGTGGCCATCGCCGCGCTCAGCATCGAGCTCGAGGTTGATGGCCATCGCGCCGACATCGTCACGCGCAAGGCGGCGCAGGCACTTGCCGCGCATGAGGACCGTGCCGCAGTTGCCATCGACGACGTCGAGCACGTCGCTCCGCTGGTGCTGGCGCATCGCGTGAAACCCGGTCTGTCGGGAAGCCGCCGTGGAGTCAGCGATATCTCGGAGATCCTGCGCTCCGCGCACGACAGCGACGTTGCAACGGGATCCTAGGGCCGCCCTCGCTTCCTGATGCGCCTCGACCGGATCCGCAACTTCAGCATCATCGCGCACATCGATCACGGCAAATCGACGCTCGCGGATCGGTTGCTCGAGGCGACGGGAACCGTTGCGCTGCGAGACATGCAGGACCAGCTCCTCGACCAGCTTGACCTCGAGCGTGAGCGCGGCATCACGATCAAGGCGCAGGCGGTGCGACTCGCGTACACCGCGGCCGATGGGATCACGTACGAGCTGAACCTCATCGACACGCCGGGACACGTCGACTTTGCATATGAAGTCTCGCGGTCACTCGCGGCGTGCGAGGGCGCGCTGCTCGTCGTCGACGCGACCCAGGGCGTGGAGGCGCAGACGCTCGCCAACGTCTACCAGGCGATCGACAACAACCTCGCGATCATCCCGATCATCAACAAGATCGACCTCATCAACGCCGACCCGGAGCTCGTGCGGCGCGAGATCGAGGAGGTCATCGGGATCTCCGCGGCGGATGCCATCCTCACCAGCGCGCGCCAGGGCATCGGCATCGAGGATGTGCTCGAGGCGATCGTGCAGCGCGTTCCTCCGCCGCAGGGCGACCCCAACGGTGTGCTGCGCGCGCTCATCTTTGACGCCAAATACGACGCGTACCGCGGTGTCGTCGTGTACGTCCGGCTCGTCGACGGTCGGATGGCCAGCGGGATGCGCATTCGGATGATGCACAACAAGAGCGAGTTCGTCGTCGACGAAGTCGGCGTGTTCGCTCCGGCGATGACGCGCGTCGATGAGCTGTTATGCGGGGAGGTCGGCTACTTCATCGCGTCGATCAAGAACGTGCGCGACAGCAAGGTCGGCGACACGGTGACGGACGCTGCGCATCCGACCACGCGTCCGCTGCCCGGCTATCGCGCCGTGACACCGATGGTCTACGCGGGCATCTTCCCCGTCGACTCCGAGGACGTCACCGACCTCAAGGAGGCGTTGCAGCGGCTCAACCTCAACGATGCGTCGCTGGTGTACGAACCGGAGTCATCCGCTGCACTCGGGTTCGGCTTCCGCTGCGGCTTCCTCGGGTTGCTGCACATGGAGATCGTGCAGGAGCGACTCGAACGCGAGTTCAATTTGTCGCTCATCACGACGGCACCGACCGTCGAGTACCGGGTGCGGCTGCGATCCGGTGAGGTGATCGCCATCGACAACCCGGAGATGCTCCCCGACGCTTCCAACATCGAGGCGATCGAAGAGCCACGCACCAAGGCGACGATCATCGTGCCGAGCACATATGTGGGCGCGATCATGGAGCTCTGCCAGGAGCGGCGCGGTGAGTTCCAGCACATGGACTACCAACCCGGAGACCGCGTCGCGGTCATCTACGACATGCCGCTCGGCGAGATCATCCACGACTTCTACGATCAGCTGAAGTCACGGAGCCGGGGCTACGCGTCGCTCGACTACGAGATCACCGGGTTTCGCGCCGAGTCGCTCGTGAAGCTCGACATCCTCGTCGGCGGCCAGCGCGTCGACGCGCTCAGCATGATCGTCCACCGCGATCGGGCGAATGCCCACGGGCGCAAGCTGGCCGAGCGGCTGCGCAAGCTGATCCCCCGTCAACTCTTCGAAGTTCCCATCCAGGCGGCAATCGGTGGCAAGATCGTCGCCCGTGAGACGGTCTCAGCCATGCGCAAGGATGTGCTTGCCAAATGCTACGGCGGGGACATCACGCGAAAGCGCAAGCTGCTCGAGAAGCAGCGCGAGGGCAAGCGCCGCATGAAAAGGGTGGGCAACGTGGAGATACCCCAGGAGGCCTTCATGGCCGTGCTCAAGATGGACGAGGAGTAGGTGCACCGCTGATGCCACGGCCCAATCCGCCCCGCAAACGCCCTCGCCGCCGACCCGATGCGGTCGAGCGAAACACGAAGGCCGAGGTTTCGCTCACCAAGCAGACGGCGCAGGTGAAGGAGCGCAGCGGCCCCGAGCCCAAGTCCGCCAACGCCAAGCCGCAACCGCAGCCGAAGGGGGCGAAACCCACCAAGGGTGGCCCGCCGCCGCGCGTGCGGCGCATCGATGAGCCGTTCGTCCCGTGGGCGAAACGCTCGTACGCGATCCTCGTCGCGTGCATCGCTCTCGCGGAGCTCGTCATCGGTGCGGCCGCATTCTTCACGCTCACGTCGCCGCGTCCGGACTTCGGTCTCTACCTGCTCGGGCTCAGCTACAACCCGCTGATCGTCCTCGCGGCAGCGCTGGTCGCCGCACCGATCGCGAAATTCATCACCAAGGAGACGCGGGCGCTCCGATTCATGGAATCGATCATGGCCGGCATCTTCCAGTACTTCATCTGGCTGGCCCTGTTCGTAGCACTCACGTTTCTCGTCGGCGGCTTCGGCTCGTCGTCCCCTGCGGCGACCAACGGAACGCCCTCCGCAACGGCAACGCCGCTGCCCACGTCAGGCGCGTCACCAGCGCCCTCGTCCGCCGCATCGCCGTCTCCGTCGTCGTCCGCCTCCTCCGCAGCGAGCACGACAAACGTTGTCGCGACACCGGTCGCCATCGCCGGGCTGGCCATCATCGATGTGCTCAGCTTCGTCGGAACCTTCTATCTCTATCCGCCCCTCTACAAACGGATGCGGATCAAGCCGCCGCCACCGCGCGGACCGCGGCCGCCGAAGGAGCCCAAGCCCGCGCCCGACGCGAAGGGAGCCACCGCATCGACTGGGAAGTCGAACGTCGACCGCCTCGACGAAGCAAGAGCGCCTGACACGCAGCCGAAGGACCCGACGCCCTGACCGTCCCCTTCAGCGACGTGCGCTCGCTGTACGTGCACATCCCCTTCTGCGAGCGGAAGTGCGAGTACTGCGACTTCACGAGCGTCGCCGGGGCGACCGGCTCCGAGGCGTACATGGATGCGCTGTGCTCGGAAGTGCGCCGTCTCGGTGAGCGAATGGGGCGGCTCTCCCTCGACACCGTGTTCATCGGCGGTGGGACGCCGTCCCTCGTCGACCCCGATCTGCTGGCCGCACTCGTGGCAACGGTTCGCAGCACGTTCGATGTTGCCGCCGACGCCGAGTTCACTATGGAGGCGAACCCCTCGAGCATCACGGAGACGCGTGCCGACGTCTGGCGGCAGGCGGGCGTCAACAGGATCAGCATCGGCGTTCAGAGCCTCGAAGCCGATGCGCTCAAGTTCCTCGGACGCGTCCATGACGCCGACCGTGCGATCGCCGCCGTCGGCGAGGTGCGAGCGGCAGGGTTCGCTTCCATCAACTGCGACCTCATCTATGCGGTGCCGGGCCTCGGCGACACGAGATGGCGGCGGACGCTCGAACGGGTGATCGCCGCCGGGCCGACGCATGTCTCCTGCTACGAGCTCACGGTGGAGGCCGGGACGCCGCTGCACACGTCCGTGCGGCGAGGGCTGGTGACACCCGTCGACGGCGCGCGCTCGATCCGCCAGCACCGCATCGCAGTCGAAACCCTTGAAGGCGGCGGCTACGAGCAGTACGAGGTGAGCAACTTCGCCATGCCGGGCGAGGCCTGCCGGCACAACCTGGTCTACTGGCACAACGGCTACTACCTCGCGGCCGGTGTCGGCGCCCACGGGCACGTCCCGGCGTCCGCGGCGGCGGCGCTTGGCCTCGACGCGGAGCCGGACACTGTGTCGGTTCGCTACTGGCACGGACGCGGCATCGCGGCGTACGGGCGCGCAATCCGCGACGGTGCCCTGGCACTCACAGGGTCGGAGACGGTCGGGTCGGAGATGCGCGAGCAGGAGCGCCTCATGCTCGGGCTACGGCTTCGCGAGGGGGTGCGCATCGACTCCTCCCGCGTCGCGGAAGCCCGTTCGCTGGAGGGACTGGGACTTCTCGTCGTTGACGGCGATCGGGTCCGCGCGACCGTTCGCGGCGAGGCGGTGCTCAACCAGGTGACCCTCCGTCTGGTGGGCGACCGGGCGGCCTAGCTGGTACGCTTAGCACTCAACCCTGACGAGTGCTAACCAGCGCCGTCCCTCAGGCCTGAAGTGCAACAAGTCCCTCTCGATCAGCGCAAACAACAGATCCTCAAGGCCGTCGTCGCCGACTACACGCGCACGGGCGTCCCGGTCGGCTCGGCGTCCCTTGCCGTGCACCTTGCGACCTGGTCGTCCGCGACCATCCGCAACGAGCTGGCGACGCTCAGCGAGGTCGGCTACCTGATCCAGCCGCATACGTCGGCCGGGCGGGTCCCGTCCGACCTGGGGTACCGGTATTACGTGGACTTCCTCATGGATGAGGAGGACGTGCCGGCAGCCGTTCGCCGGCAGGTCGACCCCTTCTTCGCCGTGATGCCGACGGGCGTCGAGGACATCCTCGAGATCGCTGCGGCGGCACTTGCGCAGGCCGCCGATGCCGTCAGCCTCGTCACCGCGCCTCGCGCGCTCGGCGATCGGGTCAAGCACCTCGACCTCGTCAAGCTGAACGACACCCAGGCGCTGCTCGTGCTCGTCCTCGAAGGCAACCTCGTCCGCCAGCACGCCTTGAGCCTGCACACCCCGACCGATCAGTCCGTGCTCAGCGCGATCGCCGCCGGTCTCAATGCCGTCGTGGTCGGCCTCGACGCCACGGAGATGGCGAGGCTGCCGGAGTCGGTCGGCACCCACGCGGCCCTCGAGCGCGATCTCCTCGGCCAGATCGTCGCGTTCATGGCGGCCAATGACGCCAAACGGGACACGCTCATCCTCCACGACGGCGTCCGCAACCTGCTCCACCAGCCCGAGTTCGGCGACGTCGAGCTGCTCCAGCAGGTGATCGAGGTGGTGGAGGAGGAGCGCATGCTCGCCGCGTTGATCAGCGCTGCCGATCTCGACCACGGGGTGCAGATCATGATCGGCCGCGAGAGCGGCATGGCCGAGCTCTCGCGGTGCAGCCTCGTGCTGACGACGTACCGGGCTGGGCCGGAGCGACGGGGCACGATCGGCGTGCTCGGATCGACGCGGATGGCGTATGCGCAGGTGAGCCCGCGCGTGCGATACGTGGCCCAGCGAGTTGGACGCGCCGTCGGGCGTGCTTTGAGCTGAGCGTGGGCATAGTGAGCGCATGACGAAGGACGACGCACGCGAACTGGACGGCGTCGAGCCGTCTGACGAGCCGGAGGCCGAGGCCGCCGGAAACGAGGAAGTCGACGATCGCGACGCTCGCTACCTGCGGCTTGCGGCTGATTTCGAGAACTTCAAGCGCCGCAAGAATCAGGAGATCGTCGACACCCGGCGCTACGAGAGCGAGGACGCCGCTCGCGCGATGCTCCCTGTGCTCGACAACCTGCGCCGCGCCGTCGAGCACGCGAGCGAGGCCGGTGCCGAGGAGTTCTTCGTGAGCGGGCTAGAGCTGGTGGTCCGCGAGTTCGAGACGGCACTCGAACGTCTCGGCGTTGTGCGAGTTCCGTCCGTTGGCGAGCGGTTCGATCCAGCAGTGCACGAGGCGATCGCCGCCGAGGAATCCGACGAGGTCGATGAGGACACCGTCGTCGCCGAGCTCGTGCCCGGCTACCGTCTCCACGACCGGTTGCTCCGTCCCGCGATCGTGCGCGTCGTGCACCCGCGCAACGTCACTGCGAAATAGCGCGATGGCAACGGTCAAACGCGACTACTACGAAGTGCTCGGCGTCTCGCGTGACTGCACGCCCGAGCAGTTGAAAGCGTCGTATCGCAAGCTCGCGATGGAGTACCACCCCGACCGCAACAATGGCGACAAGGGTGCGGAGGAGAAGTTCAAGGAGGTCGGTGAGGCCTACTCGGTCCTCAGCGATCCCCAGAAGCGTCAGCGTTACGACGCGTACGGGCATGTCGCCGACGGTGCCGCACCGCCTGATTTCGGCAACTTTTCGTTCGACTCGGCATTCGACCTTTTCGACATGTTCTTTGGCGGTGGCGGACGGCGGCGCGGGCACACAGGCCCGCAGCGCGGGGACGACCTGCGCATGAACATCGAGATCACCTTCGAGGAGGCCGTCTTCGGCGCCAAACGCACCGTCGAGGTGCCTCGGGCCACGGCCTGCACCGAGTGTGGCGGCACCGGCGCCAAGCCGGGCACGAAGGCATCCCAGTGCTCGACGTGCGGGGGCGCCGGCCAGGTGCGCCGCCAGATGCAGTCCATCTTCGGCCAGGTCACCAACGTGACGGTCTGCCCGACGTGTCACGGCGAGGGTCAGGTGGTCAGCGATCCCTGCACGGTGTGCCGTGGTCAGGGGCGCGTTCAGGGCCGTCACACCGTCGAGGTCACCATCCCCGCCGGAGTGGACGACGACGTCACCTTGCGCTTGACCGGCGAGGGTGAGCCGGGGCCACGCGGTGGGCCGTCGGGCGATCTGTATCTCGGCTTCCGCGTGAAGCCGCATCCGACCCTGGTCCGCCGCGGCCAGGACCTCCTCTACGAGCTGCCCGTATCGGTGCCGCAGGCGGTACTCGGTGACACGATCACCATTACCACGGTTGACGGCGAACATCCGGTCGAAGTCCCGCCCGGCACACAACCGGGGCGTCAGTTGAAGATGCACGGACTTGGTGTGCCGCATGTGCGCACTGGTCGCCGCGGTGACCTTATCTGCGTTGTTCGCGTCGTCGTGCCAAGCCATCTCCCGCATCACGATCGCGCCCTGTACGAGCAACTCGGCGGTCGCGAAGGCAAGCCTGCCGAGGTGAAGAAGGGCTTCTTCGACTCGCTGCGCGACGCGTTCCGGGGCTGATCGGCGCACGCAGCCGCGCGATGTTTACCGCGCGAAGTTGGCGGGTAAATTGACGCTGTGCCGCAGACAGTGCGGCGGAGCAGACATCACGAACAAGGAAGCGTTGCAATGGCAGTAGTGCGTTGGAATCCGTGGAACGACGTTTTCGATCTGCACGCGCAGATGGATCATCTCTTCCAGCCCGCCGCAGCGACAACGTCGCGCAACGGCGTCGAGTACACCACTCTTCCCGTCGACATCCGGCAGACGGATGCGGCGTTCACCGTCGAGGCTTCGGTCCCAGGATTCGCTCCTGAGGATGTCGAGGTCAGCTTCGACGCCGGCGTGCTCACCATCGCCGCCCGTCGGAGCAGCACAGAGACCACCAAGGACAGCACCTACGTGCGTCGCGAGCGGCGTGTGACATCGGTGTTCCGTCAGGTTGGCCTTCCCGCCGAAGTGCGTGCTCAGGACATCACGGCAACATTCGAGAACGGCGTGCTGCGCGTCGAGATCCCGCGTGCGCAGAAGGCTGCGCCGCAGCGCATCCCGGTGACGGCCGGTGCTCCAGCACCCGCACCCGAACACATCGTCGAACACGCGCCGAGCGCGTAACGACCCGGTTCAGCCCCCCTCTCAGCGCGGCGCGCCGTCGGCAACGATGTGCGCGTCGCGCGCTATTCGGTGCTAGCGCACTAACCGGGCGGCCAGGTCATCCGGCGGCCGCCGAGCAGGTGCACGTGCAGGTGGTCGACCGTCTGACCGCCATTGACCCCCGTGTTGATGACGAGCCGGAATCCGGTCTCGTCAATGCCCTCGTCTTCGGCGATCGACTGGGCGACGTGCAGGAGCCGGCCCCAGAGATGATCCTGCGCGGGGGTCAGCTCGAGCACGGACACGATGTGATCGCGTGGCATGACGAGCACGTGGACCGGGGCCTGCGGATTGACATCACGAATCGCGAGCACCTCGTCGTCCTCGCGAAGGATCGTGGCGGGCAGCTCGTGGGCCGAGATATCGCAGAAGATGCAATCGCTCATGAGCGCAGCAGGGTACCGCGCAGACAGCCACCCTCGACGGTTTCCGCACGAACCAGGTTGAGCCCTCCCTGGCGCAGCTCTGGCGCTGCTGCGATCACCATCTCGTGGTAGCCGGCGGTGAGGCCATGAGCAGTCGCGACGTCGACCTCATCCCAGACCACCTCGTGCACCCGGCCCAGCGCACGCGCGCGTGAGACGTCGCCGGTGCGCTGGGTGGCGCGGCGCACCTCCGCGCTCCGCCGCCGTGCCGTCGCATCGTCCAGGCGTTCGCTGAGCTCCGATGCGGGAGTCCCCGGACGCGGGGACCAGCGAAAGACATGTCCGGCGAGGAAGCCGGCCTCGTCAACGAGCGACAACGTTGCGGCGTGGTCTTCTTCGGTCTCTCCGGGAAATGCAACCATGATGTCGGTCGTGAACTCGGTCAGCGGGTTCACGTCGCGGAGGGCGCGCGCGACACGCAGGTACTGCGCGCGACGATAGCCGCGATGCATGGCGCGGAGGACATGGTCGCTCCCGCTCTGCAAAGGCATGTGCCAGTGCGCGCAGAGCCGTGGGTGAGCGTTGAGGCGGATCAACGCGGGGGAGACGTCGTTCGCGTTGATGCTGCTGAGACGGATCCGCGTGCTGCCGCACGAATCCAGGATCGTCTCGAGCAATGTCGCGAGGTTGGTATCGCGGTCACGGCCGTACGAGCCGAGATCGACACCACAGAGCACGATCTCACCGTGACCCGCGGCGATCGCGGCCTGCACGCGCTCGAGAACGACGTCGGTCGGGACGCTGATCGAGTCGCCGCGCGCTCGCCACACGATGCAGTACGTGCAGCGATGATCGCATCCGTCCTGCACCTTGACGAACGCACGCGAACGCATTGCCGCGGATCCGGTTGCGACAGCGTCGCGCTGCGGTGCCATCGACAGCACGTGCTCGGCGATGCCGTCCTTGTCACGGTTTGCGAAGATGGAATCGACGTTCGTGTACGCGCCCGGATTCGCGTCGACGCTGCATCCGGTGAGCACGAGATGTGCGCCCGGATCCATGCGACGGAGGCGGCCCAGTCGCTGCCGTGTCGTCGCATCAGCCTGTGTGGTCACCGTGCAGGAGTTGAGTACGCGCACGTCCGCCTGCTCACTCTCCGGCACGACCTCGCATCCGCCGGCGGCGAGCTTGCCTGCGAGGTCCGCCATCTCCGCGAAGTTGACCTTGCACCCGAGCACGGTCAGCGCCACCCGCAGCGGACGGTCTTCCGCAACGCTCATTGCGGCAGGGGCTCCGCAGCGGAGTCGAGGTCACCGGAGCCGGCGAGCAGCAGCGCCGTCGCGACTGCGCCGGCGAGGCGACTGGGCAACGTGCGCGGTCCGAGATGCACATACGTGGCGCCGGCATCTGCGAGCGCATCCAGGTCTGCGTCATCGAGACCGCCTTCGGGGCCGATGACGAGGGCGATCTCGTCTGCCCGCGACAATGCCGCCGAGCGAATCGGCGTCGCGTCACGGCGGATGACGCACGCCAGCACGCGAATACCTGGAGGCAGTTGCGCAAGAGCGTCGTGGAGCGACATCGCCGATGACACGGATGGCGGCGCGGCGCGGCCTGCGAGTTGCGCAGCCTCGCGCGCGATCGTCTGCCAGCGCTCCACGCGTCGTGATGACGCGTCGGGGCGGACGACTGTGCGACCGGTCACCACGGGGTGAATCGAGGCCGCGCCTGCCACGGTGAGGGCTTCGATGGTTGCGTCCATCGTCTGTGCAGGAATCGCCTGCAACACGCGCACAGCGAGGCGGGGTTCACCCGACACAGGCCTGCTCCAGACGACTGTGCCTGACACCCGCGCGGCGGTGATCTCCTGGAGGACGACACCGTGCTCGACGGTGCCGTCCGCAACGATCACGACGGTCTCGCCCGGACGGGCGCGGAGCGACCGCGCGAGATGCTCGGCGTCGGCGTCGACCAACGTGGCGTGGTCGTTCTCGATCTGGGAGGCGTCGACGAAGAAGCGCGGCATGGCAGCACGCATGGTGCGACACCGGTCCCCCGGTATGGTGCTGTCATGCCTGTCGAACCCTTGACCGCTACCACCCACGACGGCGTCAAGCTCGCGGTGTTCGTGGCGGGCGACGGTGCCCCACTGCTGCTCATTCCCGGTCTGGGCGCGCGAAGCTCGGTCTTCGACCCGCTGACGCCCGACCTGAGCCGCCACCATCGGGTGATCACGTTCGATCCGCGCGGGCTCGGCGATTCTGGCAGCGGGGGCGACATCACCATGGCGAACATGGCGCGCGATGCTGTTGCCGTGCTCGATGCCGCCGGCGCCGCGACCGCTGCGGTATTCGGGGCATCGATGGGTGGACGGATCGCGCAACACCTTGTCGTCGATCATCCCGAGCGTGTTGCGCGCCTGATGCTGGCGGCGACGGCGCCCGGCGGCGGCCATGGCAAGGCCGCGGATCCCGCCCACCAGGCGGCGCTCCTCGGCAAGGGAGCGCGGACGCCGGAAGACGCGTATCGGCTGGCGTGCACGGTGCTCTACTCGCCACAGTTTCAACGCACGCATCCGGACTTCATCGAGGAGCAGATCCGCGAGCGTGCTCGCAATCCCGTGCGTCCGCGCGTTTTCTCTGCACAGCTCCTCGCGATGGCTCAACCAGACAACTCGTTTGAACGTCTGGCCGGTGTGTCGACGCCGACACTGGTCATGCACGGCACCGACGATGTCGTCACGCCGTACGAGAATGCGCGCATCCTCGCGCGCCAGATTCCTGGTGCGGCGTTGCGTCCTTTCGACGGCTGCGGACACCTCTTCTTCCATGAGCGTCCGGCTGAAACCGCTCGAGTGGTGGACGAATTCCTGCGCGTGGAGTGATCTCGCGGGCTTGGTCGCCGAGACTGGCTAGTTGGACGAAGGAAGCTTGGTGAACGAGCCGATCGGTGACGTGATGGTCCCGTTCTTGAGGGTGAATTTCATGATCGAATTCTCTTGGTATTTCGGATCGCTTGAATCCTTCACATCTGCGGACGCGACCGCGACACCTCCCGTGGTGACGACCTCCGTGATGTGCAGCTTGAGTTGTCCGCCGGGGATGGTCGGGCTGACGCTGTCGTCGTCGCACGGGGACGGGGCCGGCGAAGCGGAACTGCAGAGAACGCCGATGAAATACGTGGCGTTGGCGGACTCATCGCTGCTCACGTTGAGTGTGACGCCCTTCCCCGTCCAGCTCCCTCCGAAGGGCCCGGGGCCGGACCGGTCGACCGAGGACGTTGGCGGCGGCGCCGTCCGCGGTGGCTGCGTCGGCGCGGGCGTGCTTGTCGGGGATGGCGTTGCGGAGGCGGTCGGCGCGCTGGTGGATGCTGCCGCGGTCACACCGGTCGTTGCACTGCCCCCACACGCGGACACGAGCGCGACGGTGAGCGGCAGTGCGACGAGTGCGCCGAGTCGCGTGACGGTGAGCATGGGTCCCCCCTCGAAGCAAAAGCCGAAGGGCTGAAGAGTACTGAACTCTTGTCGCGCGTGCCGAACCGCTTCCCGTCAGCCCTCGTCTGACCCGATCTCGGCGCTGACGTCGACGTCGTCCTCGAGGTCCGCCTCGTGATGGCCGGCGTGCTCGGCGACCGCCGCGCGAACGGGGACGAGTTGCGCGGGCGCGGTCGCCATCGCCGTCGTCTCCCGAATCACCGTGACCTTGATGACGCCCGGATACTGCATCTCGGACTCGATCTCCCGGGCGATCTCGGCGCTCAGCGGCGGCATATCCTTGTCCTTGATCTGCGACGCCTTGACGAAGACGCGCAGCTCCCGGCCTGCCTGCAGCGGGAACGCGCGGTCGACGCCCCCATGACGTGTGGCGATGGTCTGCAGCTGCTCGAGGCGGAGCAGGTAGGTGGCCAGCGTGTCGCGGCGCGCGCCCGGTCGGGACGCGGAGATCGCGTCCGCGCAGATCGTCAACATCGCCAGATCGGTCGACGGCTCCTCGTCGAAGTGATGAGCCTTCACCGCGTGCACGATGCCGGCGTCGACGCCGAGGACGCGAAGCAGCTCACCACCGATGATCGCGTGGACCCCTTCAACGTCGTGGTCCACCGCCTTGCCGATGTCGTGGAGCATCCCCGCTTCGCGCGCCATGCTCTGCGGCAGCCCGAGCTCGGCAGCGATGACGCCGCAGAGATGGCCGGTCTCCTGGCAGTGCAGCAGCGCGTTCTGGCCATAGGAGAAGCGGTGATGCAGCGTGCCCACGAGTTCGGCGAGCTCGGGACGTCCCTCGATCTGCATGAGCCACAGTGCGCGCTCACCAACGTCCATGACCTTGCGCTGCGTGGAGCGCCGCGTCTTCTGGATGAGTGACGGGACTTCGGCCGCCTGCATGCGCCGGTCGATGACTTCGAGCGCAGCCTGGCGGGCGATCTCGCGCCCGATCGGATCGACCGTTCGGAGCGTCACCTGGTGCTTCTCGGTGTCGACTCCGAGCTCGGCGCCCGTCTGCTCGGCGATGACCGCGAGCGCGGAGAGGATCCGCTCCTGCGCGTGATCGTCGAGGCCCTCGAGCGAGAAGGGAGAGATGCGCGGAGCGGTGTCGACGTTCGAAGCATCCTGTCGCTCGACCGCTTGCAGGATCAGATCGTTGGCGCTCGTCTCGACACGCTCGCCGACGATCTCGGCAACTGTGGCCTCGACGAGCGCCGCGCGTTCGGCGGCCAACTCCGATTCCACGCGCTCGAGGACCAGTACGGCCGCGGCATCGCGGTCGAGCGCTGCCTTTGCGCGCAGGGTGGCTGCGATCTCCTCGCCCTGCTCCGCGACCTTGACGCGGCGCTCCTCGATCTCATCGCGGCGCTTGCGATATGCGAAGCGGCGTTCGTCGAACACCTCGCGCCGCTCGCGAAGGTGCTTGTGCCGCTCCGCGATGAGCGCCTCGCGACTCTCCACAGCCGCCAGACGCTCCGCGACCTCCTCCATCGCCGCCTCGTGAGCGTGCAGTGCCGAGGTACGGGCATCGGCGATCACGGCTGAGGCCTGCTGGTTCGCGTCCACAAGGGTCTGGCTTGTCTGCGGCACGAACGCCGGCGACGGCGTCCTGCCCCTGGTGCCGACCAGCAGCGCGACGATCCCGCCGGCGGCGAGCAGGGCAGCGATGACGATCAGGACGATTGCGATGCTCATATGAGGAGGGAATTTCGAATTATTCAGGCGCTGGCCGCGAGGTCGAAAGGTTCGCTGGCCTCAGCGATCAGCCGCTGGGCAAAGAGATTGGCGGCTGGTGGAAGGGTTCGCCGCCGATCCCAGCAAAGGGCCATGGTACGCGCGATCGGCGGATCGCGAAGTGGGATGACCGCCACCCGCGTACTCGGCACCGGGAGCGGCATCGGCATCAGCGTCGTTCCGAGACCGGCTTCGACGAGGCCCTGGACGATCGTGAAATCGTCGCCCTCGTAGGCGACATGTGTCGTGAGTCCCTGCGCCGCGAATGCAGCGTCGATGACCCGCCGCAGCCCGCTCCGTGAGCGGGGCAGGATCAGCGGCTCGCCGGCGACGTCCTCGAGGGTGACCGAGCTGCGCCCGACGAGACGGTGGTTGACCGGGACGACGACCGCGACGCGCTCACGGAAGAGCGGGTGGATCTCAAGGTCGACGACGCCGGTCGGCGGCGGTCCGAGGATGCCGAGGTCGTAGTCGCCGCCGAGGACACCGCTCATCACCTCGGCCGTGGTGCCCTCCTCGAGCGTGAAGCGAACTGCCGGATAGCTCTCGAGGAAGCGGGCCAGGCGCTCCGGGAGCCAGCGAGCACCGACCGTGTGCAGGAACGCGACGCAGACGCGTCCGCTCTCCGCCGCGACGGCCCCTTCCGCGTCGGCGATAGCATCGCGGAGGTCGTCGAGAAGGCGCTCGGCACGGCTGACGAAGCGCCGCCCGGCCTGGGTGAGACGGATGTTGCGTCCGATGCGCTCGAACAGCTGTACGCCGACTTCTTCCTCGAGGCGCGCTATCTTTCGAGAGACGGTTGATTGATCGGCTTGCAGCGCTTCAGCCGCCCTGCCGAGGTGTTCCACCTTGGCGACTTCGACGAAAGTGCGGAGAAGGTCGGCATTGATGCGGTCCATGCATCAATCTCACCCTAAATGTGCTGTTGATGTCAACGACCAGAGCCGGTACGCTAGGCGCCGTGATAAGAGAACCCGTGGTACTGGAGCGTGGTCAGGTCGTCGACCCGGGGCTTCTCATCGGGAGCGCCACTGAAGAAGTGCATGCCGCTCGCCGCCGTCACCGTCGCGAGGTTGTCGAGCGCACTCGCCTCCGCCGGCTGGTTGAACGGGTCGACAGCGCCATCGAGCTCTGCGAGGAGACGCACCTCCAGGGCATCAAGGAAGTCCCACCGGACGTCGCCGAGCGGGCGCGGAAGGTATTCGTCTTCGCAAAGGGCGCCGTCCGCAAGACGGGCGACGTCGATGCAATGTCCACTGTCGAGACTGCCCTGGCGCGCCGCCAGGTCAAGATCACCGAGGTCATGGACATCCTCTGGACGATCCAGGAAGTCGTCTTCGACCTGATGCTCCCCTGGCGCACTCAGCTCCCTGAGGACGTCGAGCCCGAGGGCGACGAAGCTTCCCTGGTCGGTTTCTGGCGAGAATTCCGTCTCCACCCGTAGACGGGATTGAGCCGGCGTGATACGTCGTCGGCTTACGCTCCTCAGTCGGTCACGCACCACATGTGCGCTCCCTCCTTGCGGTGCGCGCCTCCTAGTCTGACGCTCGCCTCAATCCCGTCGAACCGGGACTGAGCCGGCGTGATACGTCGTCGGCTTACGCTCCTCAGTCGGTCACGCACGACATGTGCGCTCCCTCCTTGCGGCGCGCGCCTCCTAGTCTGACGCTCGCCTCAATCCCGTCGAACCGGGACTGAGCCGGCGCGTCGCGCGCCACTCGTCGGCGACAATCGCGTGATGTCACATCACGTCGCCGTCGACCGGATGATCGTCACGCCGCATCGGATCAATGTTCCGGTCGACTGGAACGAGCCCTCCGGACCGCAGATCAGCGTGCACGCGCGTGAGGTCGTCGCTGCCGAGAAGGCGGACGATCCCAAAGTGCCGCCGATCGTCTGGTTCCAGGGCGGCCCCGGCCACGAGGTCGCATTCCCGGACCATCGTGGGAGCTGGCTCGAGCAACTGCTGACGCGCTATCGCGTTCTGCTGCTGGACCAGCGCGGCACGGGCATGAGCACGCCGCTCGACGCGCGCGCGTTGCCATTCGCCGATCCTGTCGCATGCGCCGCGTACCTGACGAACTTCCGTCAGGACTCGATCATTCGTGACGCCGACCGCCTGCGCGCGGCACTGTACGGCGAGGACTCGGACTGGTATCTCTTCGGGCAGAGCTTCGGCGGCTTCTGCTCACTGACGTACCTCTCGCAACTGCCGGAGCATCTGCTCGGCGTGATCATCACCGGTGGCTTTGCGCCGGTGCTGCATGAGACCGAGGAGATCTGCGCCCGCCTCTTCAACCACGTCGCCACCCGCAACGCCGACTACTTCGCGCGCTTTTCGATGGACGCGGCCCGCGCGCGCCGCATCGTCGATCACCTCGAATCCAATAACGAGATCGACGGACACGGGCAGCGCCTCAGCGCGCGACGCTTTCTCATGCTCGGCGTGAAGCTCGGACTGCAACACGGCGCCGCCGAGCTCCACGGCATCATTGAGCGCGCGGACAACGATCTCGAGCAGCTCGGGATGTTGAGCGGCGTCGTGCATGAGCACATCGCCGACGTGATGTCACCCGCGACGAACCCGATCTACACGGTGTTGCACGAGGCCGCGTACTCCAACGGACCTGCGACGCGCTGGGCTGCGGAACGCGCGCGCAAGGCCGACAGTCGCTATGCAATCGATGCGCAACCGACGCCGTACTTCACTGGTGAAGCTGTGTTCCCGTGGATGCTGGAGGAGCTGCCGCCGCTCCAACCGTTGCGTGAGGTCGCCGACGTGCTCGCCGAGCATGAGGGATGGGCGCCGCTCTACGACATCGAGAGGTTGCGTGCGAACAAGGTGCCGGTCGTCGGCACCCTCTACTGGGATGACGAGTATGTCGAGCGGACAATGGCGCTCGAGACCACGTCCCTGCTCGGCAACTGCAAGCCGTGGATCACGAACGAGTACGAGCACGGTGGGTATCGTGTCGACCCGCAGCGCGTGGGTGCGCGCCTGTTCTCCATGCTGGACGACCTGACCGCACGCGGCTAGCGCGCTGCTTCAGCGTTGCGTCGAAGCCGTGGCGCTGAGGCTTTCGACGAGGGATAGGAGAACGTTGTGTACAGCCTCGAAGGGTTCCATGCTGCGCTCGGCTCGGCAGACGGCGACTGCGCCCTCGGTTGCTGCGATGACAGTCACCGCCAGGGAATGAGCCGACTTGCCGTCCACGCCACCTGCTTCGCACAGGCCCGTCAGCAATTCCGTCCAGCTCCGAAAGATGGTGCCGGCGTGATCAATGAGTTCGTCGTCGTTGGCCGCCACGGTAACGGCGACGACCGCACACCCGGCGGTGAGCCGGGAATGCTCCAGGAGGCTTCGCCACATGGCGAGAAAGCGCTCGATGACGACGACGGCCGGTTGGCCTCGTGTGGCTTCCATCGCGGCGAGTCCTCGCTGGCTCGCCAGGTCGAGAGCCGCATGGAGTAACTCAGGCTTGCCGCCGGGGAAATGGTGATACACCGACCCGCGCGGCGAGTCAGTGGTCTCGAGCACCTCGGCAAAGGACGTCCCTTCAACTCCCTTGGTGGCGAGGAGGCGCACGGCGCCCGCCACCATCCGGCTGCGGACGGTGCCCTGCGGTCTGCCCGCGCTTGAACGGTCTTCACGTTCATCCATGAGCGCTGCGTCGAACTCCACCCATGCAAGACATCATAGTCATGCTAAGGTCTATGTATGTATCCATACATAGTGGGGATTCAGTCATGCCGATGATCGACGTCTACGCAGCCACGGGCACATTTCGAGATCCGCACCAGCTCGCCAGTGACATGGCTCGAACCCTGATGACGATTGAAGGCGTTCCGAACATCCCGATGTTCCGCCAGAACACCGCGGGCTTCGTGCACGAGCTGGATGCTTCCGCTCTTTCCAACGTGGACGGCGACAGCACGTATGTCCGGGTGCAGGTATTGACCAATGCCGGTGCCCTGGACCGTGACAAGCAGCTCGCCGTGGTCAGGCAGTTCACCGACCTCGTCGCAGCAGCCGCTGATGATCCGACCTTGACCGAGCGCACCTGGGTGCTCCTGACCGAGGCTGTTGCGGGCGGCTGGGGTTTGCGTGGTCACGCCAACACCAACGAAGAGCTCGTGGCAGCGGCAAGAGCGCAAATTGCCGAACTGTCGGGCCAGAAGGAAAAAGCCGCCGGCGATTCATGACGACCAGACTCGGCCTCCTCGCGCCTCATTCGTCCGCGAGTGCGGCGGCGCGTCCCTCATCGCAGACCGTCCGAAAATCGCAGCGCTGACACTGCCAGCGCGACGGCTTCGGCGGGAACGTTCCCGTGCTCGACGCGATCGCGAGTTCGCGCGCCGTCGCTGACATATGCCCATGTGCCTTGCGAAGGAAGGGCTTGTCGGCGATAACCCTTGTCACCGCGCCCTGTAGGTAGTGGAACTCGATGGCGACAGTGTCCGCCTGCTCGCGCTGGCTCAACCCCACTGCGTAGGCGCGGAGCTGGAGGTCGGCGCGCAATGCGCCTTCGTCCTTGGGTCGTCCCGTCTTGTAGTCGACGACCGTCGGGATGCCGTCGAATCGCGTGTCCACGCGATCGAAACGGCCGGCGACATCGGCATGGTCCAGCGCGATGGTGACCGGCTCTTCGACGCTGTTGATGATCGTGTCGGTCCATCCCGGCGACTCGACATAGCGACGCAGCTGCTCGTCGCCGTGCGCGCGCAACTCTGCGTGGCGTCCCTTCGGCCCGTGTGACTGCTCCCACGCTCCCTGCCACATCGCCGCAACGCTGTCGGGCGTGACGACCTCACCCGCCATTCGTTGCGTCGCCGCCGCGCGCAACACTTCGTGGATCATCGTTCCGTACCAGCTGCGGGCGTCGGTACGCACGGGGAGATGCCAACGCCGCTGGTAGTTGTACCGGCGGGGACAGCTCCGGAACACACCGAGGTCGGATACCGCAACCGACAGCCGCTGCAACGCGGGAATGCCGACGGGTCGCGGTGCGCGGATCGCAACAGTGCTGTCCACGGGGACGTCCTTTGACAGCACCTCACCACGGAACGACATCGCCATCGTCAGGAACGGCGTACAGAGCTCCTCGCTGGACGGCTGCGGGTATGACCGTGCCCACGTGTAGATGAGGCGGTCCCGCGCCCGCGTTGATGCGACGTAAAAGAGCCGGCGCTCTTCATCGACCGCGACATCGCCGGGTGGCGACGGCTCGGGGACGAGCTCGTCGGGGAGTTGCAGGTCGAACGATGATTTGGTACGTCCCTGCCAGCGGCGTTCGGTGCACCGCGAGAGGAAGACGACCGGCCACTCGAGCCCTTTCGACCCGTGGGCGGTCAGCAGCACGACACCATCCTCGATCGGCTCGATGCTCGCGAGCTCGCCGGCCTCGCGACTGTCGCGAAGGACGCTCAGATAGCGGAGCGTCGTGCTGACACGCCGGTCATCGCTCCAGTCCGCGAAGGCCTCGAGCAGCTCGCCGAACTTGTTGAGGTTGGCGCCCATCTGCAGCCGCGCAACGCCGGACTGCTCGTCGACGATGCCGAGGAATCCACTCGCCTCGAGTGCAAGCTGGAAGAGGTCGCGAACATCCTCGCGCTGCGACGCGGCATGTAACTCGTGGATGCTCTCCACGCATCGCCGCGCGGCAGCAAGGTCGCCCTCGTCGAGTCCTTCAACCGCGGCATCGACGATGAGCGTGGCAAGCGGTAGGTCGTGCTCGTGCGCCGCGCGCACCAACGCAACGCGACCCGGTGTCGCGACACCCCACTCCGGTAGCGTGAGGCAGCGCAGCAATGCCTGCGAGTCCTCGGGATCATCGATCGCCGCGAGCAGCGCGAGCGCGTCCTTGATCTCGCGCTCCTGGAAGAACCCTCGACCGCCGGCAACCTGATATGCGACGCCGCACTGTCGGAGCGCGCGCATGGCGGGCTGCATGTCGACGTGCTGGCGGAAGAGCCACGCGATGTCAGCGGGTCGCATCCCACCGGCGACGAGACGAGCGCACTCGCGCGCGACGGCCATCGCCTCGCTGCGTTCGTCCGGAGCGGCCCAGACCTCGACCGCGGCGCCCGATCCGCGTTCCGCGACCAGGTGCTTCTCGATGCGCGTCGCCGGACTTGCGACGTTGATCACGGCGCGCGATGCGGTGACGATCTGATCCGTGCTCCGGTAGTTGTGCGTGAGCACGAGTTGGCGGTGCTCGGGGTACTCGCGCGAGAACCGGTCGAGGTTCGCGCGGCTGGCCCCACGGAACTTGTAGATCGACTGGTCGTCGTCGGCGACAACGAACAGGTTGCGGTGACTCGAGACGAGGGTTTCGACCAGCTTCGCCTGCGCGTAGTTGGTGTCCTGGTACTCGTCGACCATCACGTGGCTGATTCGATCCGCGACGCCACTGCGCGCGGCGGGCTGCTCGCGAAGGAGCCGCTCGGCGTACAGGATGCAATCGTCGAAGTCGAAGACGCCGGCGCGGCGGTACCGCTCATCAAGGCGCGCATAGACACGCGCGACGTCGGCGTGACGCTCGAGCACGATGCGCTGCGCAGGGTCCTCACATCCTTCGAGGCGGGTCGCGGCCCATGACGCATACGAGTCAGGGGTGACCAGCTCCTGCTTTGCCGTTCCGATGATGTCGAGGAGCGGATCCATCAGGTCATGGGGACGCAACGGATTCCAGAGCAGCTCCGGACGCAGTTCGTCGAGGACCGCCTCGACGTGCAGCCACCGTTCGGCTGCATCGGCGATGCGGAGCACTGGCGAGATGCCGAGCAGCCATCCCCATTCACGCACGACGCGGAGCGCGAACGAGTGGTAGTTGGTGAGCGGGGCATCGTCGGAGAACCCACCGTGCGCCCGCTCCACGCGTTCGCGCATCTCGTCGGCAGCCTTGCGGGTGTAGGTGAGGACGAGCTGCCGTCCGGCGCCGATGCCGATCGAGGAGAGGCGGTGGAACCGCTCGACGATGATCCTCGTCTTGCCGCTTCCCGGTCCCGCGAGCACCAGGCACGGACCGTCGCCGTGATCCACAGCGACACGCTGCTCGTCGTCGAGCACCGCTTCTGCTCGGGCCTCGGGTGGGGAGATCACGCTCATCGGTCCGATTCTGGGCCGCTCCTGCGACATGAGGCTGTCGCCGCCGTCAGCGGACAATTCGGGGATGGATCTGGAGTCCCCGCTGGCGAAGGCGCTCCCATGGCTCAGGCACGCCCGGCGCATCCTCGTGTTCACCGGCGCCGGGATCTCGACCGAGTCCGGGATCCCGGACTTCCGCGGTCCCAACGGCGTCTGGAACACGACCGACCCGAATCGCTACACCATCGACAGCTACGTCAAAGACCGCGACGTACGGGTTGAGCGCTGGCAGGCGCGCCTCGAGTCGCGGTTCGCCGGCGCCGCGCCGAACGAGGCCCATCGGGCGATCACCCGCTTGCAGCAAGCCGGCCTTGCACCTGTCGTGGTGACGCAGAACATCGACGGCCTCCACCAGAAGGCGGGCACAGTCAATGTCATCGAATTGCACGGGACCTCGACGGAGGCAGTCTGCCTCGAGTGTGCCCGGCGAATGCCGATCGACGTCGCACTCGACCGTGTCCGCGAGGGCGATGTCGATCCGCACTGCGAGCTCTGCGGGGGGCTCCTGAAGACCGCGACCATCAGCTTCGGTCAGCCACTCGTTCCTGCCGACATACACCGAGCGGTCGAGGAGGCGCGCCTCGCCGACGTTTGCCTGGCGGTCGGTTCGACGCTCTCGGTCTGGCCCGCCGCGGGCGTTCCGGTCGAGACGATTCGCCAGGGCGGGAGGCTGGTCATCGTCAATGAGGGAGCGACCGACCTCGACGGAATGGCCGCCCTGATCGTCTCCGGACGAGCGGGCACCGTCCTTCCCGAGCTGGTCGGCGCACTCCTTGGCGAGCGGGAGTCAAGGTAGACTTTGAGGTCCGCGCTCGTAAAGCGTGGATCCAGTCGAAAGGAGGTGATTCCGACCGTGTCGGAAGTAAAGGTCCGCGAAGGCGAGACCTTTGAGAGCGCGTTACGACGGTTCAACAAGAAGATCAAGCAGAACGGCATCCTCTCAGAGGTTCGCAGGCGCGAGCACTACGAGAAGCCGTCCGTGCGTCGCAAGCGCAAGTTGCTTGCAGCGCGGAAGCGTCGCGTCAAGAGCACCTGACGCAGCTGCGTCCATGCGGGTGAGCCTCATCCGCGATCCGTCTCTCACCTCGCTCGAGCGTCGTGCTGTTGCCGAAGCACGCCTCGGCTCGCTCCTTCGCGAGTGTGGAGAGCGGTTGCAGGTGCCTGTGCGCGCCGGCTTGAGCCTGCGCTTGACCAACGACGCCGAATTGCAGGGCTTGAACGCCCGCTTCCTCGGCACCGACGCGCCCACCGATGTGCTGGCGTTTCCCGCGGATGAGCGGGGCCGGGTCGGCGACGTGGCCATCTCGGTCGAGCGTGCCCTCAGCCAGGCGAGCGACGGCGCGGCCGAACTTCGGCTCCTCGCGGTGCACGGACTGCTCCACTGCCTCGGCCACGACCATGCCGAGCCCGGGCCTGCTGCGCTGATGACGACGATGACTCGCGAGCTGCTCCCGGGCGCGGATGTTCCCGAGCTCGAGACTGCCGATGTATGACCTCGGACGGCCGTGCCGCAGTTGATCATCGGCCTGGGCAACCCGGGCGGGGAGTACGCGCGGACCCGGCACAATGTCGGTTGGATGTGCCTTGACGAGATCGAGCGGCGCGGCAAGTTCGGCCGCGAGCGGCGCGAAGGTGCAGCGCGCGTGCGAGAGGGAACCATCGACGGCTATGACGTCGTCACCGCTCGTCCGCAGACGTTCATGAATCTGAGCGGGAAGGCTGCCGTGCAGTTGACGAGCAAGTTCGGGAGCGCACCCCGCGACGCGATCGTCGTTCATGACGAAGCGGACTTCCCGCTCGGGCGGGTGAAGATCAAGCTCGGAGGCAGCGCTGCCGGCCACCGCGGTGTGCAGTCGCTCATCGACTCGTGGCGCACCGACGCCTTTCCGCGCATCCGCATCGGCGTCGGCAGGGATGGCGACAGCAACGACCTCATCGAGCACGTGCTTGATCCGTTCCTTCCCGACGAGCGTCCGCTGGTCGAAGCCGCGCTCGCACGAGCGGCGAACATGGCCGTCGCGATCATGCGAGACGGGCTCGAAGCCGCGATGAACACCTGGAACCGTGCCAGCTCGGACTGATTCCCGACCCACCCCGGCGGCGGTTGCCGCAGCAACGCTGCGAGAGCGGCTCGACCGCCTCCCCGAGTTGGGCGAGCTTGCAGCAGGCAGTGGCGGCACGGTCGGCGGGGTGCCTTCCGGCGCCGTCGGCTTGATCGCCTGGTGGCTACGCGAGCGGACCGGTCGGACGGTGCTCGTCGTGTCGGCCGAGGCCGAGCGCGTGTACTCCGATGCCCTCGTATGGGCGGGCGGCGCCGGCGTCGCGATCTTCCCTGCGGGCGACACGCCGCCGTTCGACCGGGTCCCGCCATCTGAGGAGGTGACGCGCGCTCGCCTCGCGACGCTCATGCGTCTCCACGCCCGCGCTGAACCACTCGTCGTTGTGGCATCGCCGCGCGGGCTGCTTCGCCCCACGCTCTCACCAGACGTCGTCGGCGCGAGTCTCACGGAGGTCAAGCGCGGGGACGTCCTCCCGCGCGACCGGCTCATCGGCCGGCTCGTCGAGCTTGGCTACCGGCGCGAGAGCGCTGTCTCCACCCCGGGCGATTTCGCCGTGCGCGGTGGCATCGTCGATGTCTTCGGTGTCGACCGCGATCGCCCCTGGCGCGCAGAGTGGTTCGGCGACAACGTCGACGATCTCCGCAGTTTCGATCCGGCCACACAGGAATCGATTCGAAAGCTCGAGACCGCCCAGGTCTGGCCGGCGCGCGAGCTCGACCTCAGCCCGGGCTCGGTGGCGCGAGCCGTTGCGGCAGTGCAGGCGCTCGACGCAAGCGCGCTGCGCGAAGACGTCCGAGAGCAATGGGATCGCGACTGCGGACTGCTCGTCTCCGGCGTCTACGACGAGGGCGTCGACCTGTTCTTCCCATATCTCGGCTCGGATCCGCCGTCGACCCTCTTGGATCACCTCGATGCGCCGATCGTGCTCCTTGACGGCGGTCGCAATCGCCTCACCGCGACCGCGGAGCGCCACGCGGTCGAGATCGAGGGGCTCCGCGTCCAGGAAGAGGAGCGTGGCGAGCTGCCGTACGGAGCCTCGGCCGGCCTCATCGAGGTGGGCGCCCTGTTCGCGTCGCTCGGGGCGCTCAGGCCCTTCGACCTCGTTCGTGAAGCGCCGGGTGGCGCCCCCCACGCTGTCGACCTGGGCTGGCGCGGCGTCGACAGCTACGTCGGCCGGTTCGATGCCTTCGTACGGGAGGCCCTGCACGAGCGCGAGGGTCTTGGTTGCGTGCTGGTGGCGTCCCGTCAGCAGCATCGTGTGGAGGAGCTTGCCGCCGAACACGGGGCCGACACCATCGACGCTCCGGATTTCACCGCGGCGGAGACGTCGCTGCCGCCGGGGGCGATCGTCGTTGCATCGGCGGATCTCACTCAGGGCTTCGCTGTCGCGGACGGCTCCGTCCACGTCTATACCGACGCCGAGCTATTCGGCGCCATCAAGCGGCGGCGTTCGGTGCTGGCGCGAGGCGCGCGCAGCGCCATCTCCACATCAGCGCGTGGTTCGCGGCGCGCCGCAAGCGGTGCAGCCGCGCGCCAGGCGTTCGTGCTCCAGTTCGCACCGGGCGACCTTGTCGTCCATCGTGACCACGGCATCTCGCGGTTCGTCGAGATGCGCGCCGTCACCGACGACAGCGGCGCCGAACACGAGTACATGCTCCTCGAGTACGCCGAAGGCGACCGCCTCTTCGTGCCGACGCAGCACCTCGACCGCGTGGATCGCTATGTCGGTGGCGCCGAGTCCCACCCCAAACTCTCACGGCTCGGTACCGGTGAGTGGGAACGAACGCGGCGCCGGGTCAAGGAACGGACGGAGGAGGTCGCGCGCGAGCTGCTCGGTCTCTACTCGCGCCGCGAGCAGGCGCAGGGTCACGCATACGCGCCCGACGGCGCGTGGCAGCAGGAGCTCGAAGGCTCGTTCCCATATCAGGAAACGCCCGACCAGGTGCTCGTGCTCGAGGAGATCAAGCGGGACATGGAAGCCTCGCGGCCGATGGACCGCGTGGTCTGCGGCGACGTCGGTTTCGGCAAGACCGAGCTCGCGGTACGCGCGGCCTTCAAAGCTGCGATCGAGGGACGGCAGGTGGCAATGCTCGTGCCGACGACGGTCCTCTGCCAGCAACACTTCAGCACCTTCACCGAGCGCCTCGCGGCGTTCCCGATCACCGTGCGCCAGCTCTCGCGCTTCGTCAGCGACGACGAGATCGCGCACACGCTCGCCGGCTTGCGCAGTGGCGCCGTCGACATCGTTGTCGGCACGCACCGTCTGCTCCAGAAGGATGTGGAGTTCAAGAATCTCGGACTCGTCGTGATCGACGAGGAGCAGCGTTTCGGCGTCCTGCAGAAGGAGCGTTTCAAGGAACTCCGTGTTGCGGTCGACGTGCTGTCACTATCGGCAACGCCGATCCCGCGCACTTTGCATATGTCCCTTGCTGGAATTCGCGATCTGTCGGTCATCCAGACGCCGCCCGAGGAGCGGCAGCCGATCAAGACGTACGTCACCGCGCGCGAGGACTCGCTCATTCGTGAGGTCATCACGCGTGAGCTGGCGCGTGGCGGTCAATGCTTCTTCCTGCACAACCGGGTCGCCGGCATCGAGGCGGTTGCGGACCGCTTGCGGACGCTCGTCCCCGAAGCCCGCATCGAAGTGGCGCACGGGCAGATGCAGGAGGGAATGCTCGCGTCGGTGATGCGTCGCTTCGGCGACGGCGATATCGACGTGCTCTTGTGCACCACCATCATCGAGTCCGGTCTCGACATTCCCAACGCCAATACCATCGTCATCGACGACGCGCATCGCCTCGGGCTTGCGCAGCTCTACCAGTTGCGCGGCAGAGTCGGCCGCGCCGGACAGCGCGCGTATGCATACATGATGTATCCGCCCGCGCGCTCGTTGACGGAGAAAGCCGACAAGCGACTCGATGTCATCGGTGACCTCCAGGACCTCGGCGCGGGGTTCAAACTCGCGATGCGCGACCTCGAGATTCGCGGCGCCGGCAACCTGCTCGGCGAGGAACAGCACGGAGAGATCGCCGCAGTCGGACTCGAGTTGTACAACCATCTGCTCGCCGACGCGGTGACGTCGCTCCAGGGCAAATCGGTGGTGGAGTCACCCGCGCAGGTCACGGTGACGCTGCCCGTCGCCGCGTTCCTGCCCGCCGACTACGTCAGCGACGAGCGCCTCCGGTTGCGTTGCTACCAGGAGCTCGCCGCATGTGTCAATGAGACCGAGCTCGATCAGCGCGCTCGAGGGCTCGTCGACCGTTTTGGACCAATGCCCGCAGCGACATCGGCGCTCATCGATTCGTTGCGCGTCAGGCTGCTCGCCGCCGCGGCAGGCGCGCTCGGTGTCGACACCGAGCGCGGACGCGGCGTTGTCGTGCGTCTGACGCTCGACCACGGTCTGGACCTGCAGAGCGTTGCGCGCCAGTTCCGCGGCGTGACCGCGACGCCGACCCAACTCCACATCGGTGATGCCTGGCAGTCCACGCTCGAACCGATCCTCCGGGAGCTCGGGCGGCTCACGCGAGCCCGCAACCGCGATGCAGTGCCGACACAATCGAGCGCACATGCGTGAGGAGTCCGTTGAGGCGCTGCGCGCCCTCAACGAGGTGATCGAACAGTTGCGGGCCCCGGGGGGATGTCCGTGGGACCGCGAGCAGACGCATCGCAGCCTGCGTCCATACCTGCTCGAGGAGACCTACGAGGTGCTCGAGGCGATCGACGCCGCCGACTCCACGACGCTGCGTGAGGAGCTCGGCGACCTGCTGCTGCAGGTGCTCATGCACAGCGCGATCGCGATGGAGGAGGACGGCGGCTTCGATATCGGTGATGTCGCAGCCGACGTGCGCGCCAAGATGATCCACCGTCATCCCCATGTCTTCGGCGACGTCGCGGTCGACGGTCCCGCCGGCGTTGTCGTCAACTGGGAGAAGCTGAAAACCGCCGAGAAGCGTGAGCGGCTTTCCCTCCTTGACGGTGTGCCCGCTGCGATGCCCGCGCTCGCGCACGCCCAGGGCGTGCAGAAACGCCCCGCGCGAGTGGGGTTCGACGAGACGCCGACGACGTCGCTCGCGCTCGACAACGTGCAGAGCGCGCTGCGCCGGATCGAGGACATTGCCGGGAGCACGGCGCACGAGGCCGAGCGCGGCGAGGACTGGGCTGCCGAAGCCCTCGACCCGGAGGACGCTATCGGGGACCTGCTGTTTTCCGTCGTCGCACTCGCGCGTCGCCTGCGCGTCAATCCCGAGGAGGCGCTGCGCGGCCGCGCCACACAGTTCGCCCGGCGTTTCCGCGCCTTGGAGGCGCAGGCGCGTCAGGACGGCATCGACCTCCACGACCTCGACGAGGCAGCCTGGCGCGAGCGTTGGGAGCGCACCGCCGGCTGATCAGGCCGCTGATTCGCTCGGAGTCCTTGTCAAAACCTCGATGGCGGCCCATCCTATGCCGACACCCGGCGCCACATCGTCCCATTCGTCTCAGACGGTGCCGAGGAAGAGGAACGCGTCATCCGTCCTACTCAACGTCCTGCACTTGACAGTCCGATCACGCTGCGCCGGATTGCCGTCGTGCTCATCGCCGGGATCTGCGGACTGGTCGCGTTTGCCGTTTACGGCCAGGTGGCGCAGACCCGCAATCTCGACGCCCAGGTCTCAGCGCTGACCGCCCAGAACTCATCGCTCGTGCAGCAGATCTCCGATCGGCAGCGCGAGATCGCCGACGCACAGACGGTTGCGTGGCTCGAGCAGGAAGCGCGCCAGCTCGGCTACATCTTCCCCGGCGAGCACCTCTACGTTGTGGTGCCGCCCGGCGCCGGCACCCCCGCGTCAGGTGGTGTCTCCGTGCCGGTCCCGGTCTTCAAGGTGCCTGCCATGGCAACCCCGACGGCGTCACCGTCGGCGAGGCCGACCCCGACGCCGACTCCGACGCCAAAGCTCATCACCGTCCCAACCCCGACACCCACACCGACCTCCCACTGAGCGTGCGATCCGCCGGGAGCCGGCGGTCACGTGCGGTATCCTCTGCGGGCGGCGTGGAGCAGTGGAAGCTCGTCGGGCTCATAACCCGAAGGTCGTCGGTTCGAATCCGACCGCCGCAATTTCTTTCCCCAGCGCATTGCTTGGCGGTTTAGCTCAGGTGGTAGAGCAGCCGGTTCATACCCGGTATGTCCCTGGTTCGAATCCAGGAACCGCCACCACGCCCGGAAATCCCGGGGCTCTGCCGCCGCGCGAGCGTGTCGCCGCCGTCGCACGGGTGCGGCGTGCGGCGGCCGGCGCAGTGGATCGGCGCGCGGTCATCCGACCGGGAGAGACGGTGCTCGTCGCATGCAGCGGAGGCCCGGATTCGACGGCCCTGCTCGATGCGCTCGCCCGGCTCGGGCCGCCACGCAGGTGGCGTCTCAGCGTCGCCCACATCGACCACGGCCTTCGTGAGGGATCGTCGAGCGAGGCAGATGTTGTCGCCGCACTTGCTGACGCACGGGGACTGCCGTTCCGTTCGATCCGCGTCGCGGTGGAACCCGGCAGGCTCCCTCCAGGATCACGCCCGCAACGCTCGCCATGCGGCGCTTCGATCCGAGGCGGCACGGGTCGGCGCGTCGGTGATCGCACTCGGTCACACCGCCGACGACCAGGCGGAGACCGTCCTGATGCGCCTGCTCGCGGGAGCGTCGCCGGCAGGATTGCCCGCGATGGCCGAACGCGAGCGCGGACTTGCGCGACCGATCCTTCGCGTCTGGCGCGACGCTACCGCCGCCTATTGCGCCGCCCTGGGGATCGAGCCAGTGGTCGATCCGAGCAACGCCGACCCCCGCTTCCTCCGGAGCCGCGTCCGTCATGAGGTCATCCCGGCTCTTGAAGCTGTCTTTCCCGGTGCCCGCCGCCGCCTCGTCGTCCTCGCCGACCGTCAGCGACGCCTCCTGGACGGCGCGGGCGAAGCCGCTTCGCCGGGAACGGCGATCTCTGTTTGAGCGCGAGGGTTCAGATCGAAGTCCCCTGGTAGACTGAGTTCGTGCCTCCGTCTCGTCGCAGCCTGACGTACATCTTTATCGCGCTTGCCGTGATCGTTGTCGCCGCGCTCCTCTACAAGACCTTTCCGAGCAGCAGCACGACAACTGCGACTGCGGGACAGCTCGACGCGGCAGTCGCCCAGTACAAGACCAACCCGACTGCGTCAGGCGCGATCAACAGCGGCTCAGGACACGAGGCCGAGATCCAGAGTGACGGGCAGACCGTCGTCTGGTGGAACAACACCCCGACCGAGTTCACGACTGTGACCACATCCGCAGACGTGGTCGCAAAGGAGTTCCAGGATGCTGACTACACTAACTACAAAGTCGATTCTGGAAGCGGGGGCAACTTCTTGCTGAGCGTGATCCTTCCCAACCTGATTCTCTTCGGGCTCATGGCGCTGATCCTCTTGTGGATCTTCCGCCAGACCCAGAGTGGGAACAACCAGGCGCTCTCGTTCGGGCGTAGTCGTGCTCGACTTCTTGCAGGCGACAAGCCGGCGATCACATTCGTCGACGTTGCCGGTGTCGACGAGGCCAAGCAGGAACTGAACGAGATCGTCGAGTTCCTCAAGTACCCGGACAAGTTCGTCGCTGTCGGCGCCCGGATCCCGAAGGGCGTGCTGCTCGTCGGCCCGCCAGGGACCGGCAAGACGCTGCTCAGCAAGGCTGTCGCCGGTGAGGCGGGGGTACCGTTCTTCAGCATCAGCGGCTCGGAGTTCGTCGAGATGTTCGTCGGCGTCGGCGCGAGCCGCGTGCGTGATCTCTTCGACCAGGCCAAGAAGAACTCGCCGTGCATCGTCTTCGTCGACGAGATCGACGCGGTCGGCCGCCAGCGTGGCGCCGGTCTGGGCGGCGGTCACGACGAGCGCGAGCAAACCCTCAACCAACTCCTCGTCGAGATGGATGGCTTTGAGACCAACCAGCACGTCATCGTCATCGCCGCGACCAACCGGCCTGACGTCCTCGACCCCGCCCTGCTCCGGCCGGGCCGCTTCGACCGCCACGTCATGCTCGACCGGCCCGACATCCGCGGACGCCGCGCGATCCTCGAAGTCCACTCGCGCAACAAGCCGCTGGACGCGGGCGTCGATCTCGAGACGCTCGCCAAGCAGACCCCGGGTTTCAGCGGCGCGGACCTCTCGAACCTCATCAACGAGGCAGCGATCCTCGCCGCGCGTGGCAATCGCAAGGTCATCGTCATGAACGACCTCGAGGAATCGATCGCTCGTGTCATCGCCGGTCCGGAGCGCAAGAGCCGGATGATCAGCGAGAAGGAGAAGCTCACGATCGCGTACCACGAGATGGGGCACGCGCTCGTCGGCACCACGCTCGAGCACACCGACCCCGTCCACAAGGTCACGATCGTCAGCCGCGGTCAGGCGCTTGGCTGGACGATGAGCCTGCCGATCGAGGATCGATACCTGGTGAGCAAGGCCGAGCTCGTCGACCAGCTCGCGCAGATCCTCGGCGGCCGTTGTGCCGAGGACCTGATCCTGGGTGAGGACAACATCACCACCGGCGCATCGGACGACATCCGCAAGGCGACGAATCTCGCCCGCAAGATGGTCACCGAGTGGGGCATGAGCGACAAGCTCGGCCCGCTCACCTTCGGCGAGCGCCCGGAGATGGTCTTCCTCGGCCGCGATCTCGGCGAGCAGCGCAACTACTCCGAGGGCATCGCCTCGGAGATCGACCAGGAAGTGCACCAGCTGGTGGCGGACGCCTTCCAGCGGGCGAAGAAGGTGCTGCGCGATCGCGAGCACGTCCTCCGCGCCCTCGCCAGCCGGCTCGTCGAGGTCGAGACGATGGACGCACCCGAGATGAAGCGGATCATCGACGAGGCTGAGGCGCGCAACGGTGCGGCGTCGTCGAACGGGAGCGGGCCGGCCGCCGACATTCCGCCACCCCCACCCGATCCCGAGGTTGTCCCTCCCGCAGAGGCAGCAGCCGGAGCGTAGCGGTACACTCAGGCCGTTCGGCCGTTGCGGCCGTCGACGGTCAGCGACCCGGGGACGCGTCTCGCGCCTCGAGGTCGAAACCACCGCCGGCGGAAGGCGGCCCCCGCGCTGCAACGCTTGGATCCAGGAGGACCGAGACGTGGAGGGAGCACCCAGGCCATCGCTGGCCATCATCGGGGCCGGCCGTGCCGGATCCGCGCTGGCGATCGCCGCACAGGAAGCCGGCTATGTCGTCGCGGCGGTCGCAAGCCGCCGCGGTGAGGTCGCGCGGCGGCTCGCCGACACCGTCGGGGCTGAGGCCGTTCCAACGCCGCTCGCCGCGGTTGCATCGGCTGACCTGACGCTGCTCGCCGTGCCGGACGGCGCGATCACCTCCGTGGCGGCTGCGATCGCTGTCAGCGGCGTCGCTCTCGGCGGCCGTGGCGTCGTCCACCTTGGCGCCCGATTCGGACCCGGCGTGATCGCCTCGCTGAGGACGGCTGGAGCCGATGTCGGTGTGCTGCACCCGCTCCAGGCACTCGCGGGACCCGAGAGCGCCTCGCTCCTCGACGGCGCATTCTTCCGCGTTGACGCCACTGGAGTGCTGCGCGCTCGTCTCCTCGCGTTCGTCGCTGCGCTCGGCGCACGTCCGCTCGAGGTCGACCCGGTGCAGGCGCCTCTCTATCACGCGGCCGCGGTGCTGGCCGGCAACGCCCCGCTTGCGCTGCTCGCCGAGGCCACTCGGTTGCTCGAGGCCGCCGGAGTGAGTCGCGCGGATGCCCATCAGGCGCTCGCCGCGCTCCTCGAAGGCGCGGCGCGGAACGCTCGCCGGGGAGGACCGGCAGCGGCCTTGACAGGACCTGTGGCGCGGGGCGACAGCGATGCCATCACCGCGCACCTCGAAGCGCTGGCCGCGTACCCGGAGGCCCGCGACCTCTACCTGCATCTGACCCGTGCGATGGAATCGCTCGTGTCTCCCGCGACCGACGAGCAGGCGGCGTCCGGCACACAGGTCGCCTGAGCCATGGCCATCACCGTCCGCGACCTGGCGGCGTGGAAGGCGTCGGGCACGCGCTTCGCCATGCTCACCGCCTACGACTACCCCACGGCCCGACTCCTCGCCGAAGCCGAGGTGCCGGTCCTGCTCGTCGGCGACACGCTGGCAGACAACGTCCTCGGCTACGCCAACACCATTCCCGTGACGATGGCCGAGATGCTTCACCACGCTCGGGCAGTCGCCCGAGGCGCCCCGGACCAGCTGCTCGTCGGTGACCTGCCCTTCGGCGCCTATCAGCGTTCGTGCGGGGACGCGATCCTCAACGCCACCGAGTACCTGAAGGCCGGTATGCATGCAATCAAGCTCGAAGGCGGCGGCTGGGTCGTCGAGACGGTCGCGCGTCTGACGCAGCGCGGGATCCCCGTCATGGGCCATCTCGGTTTGACGCCGCAGTCGGTCAACGCGTTCGGCGGCATGAAGGTGCAGGCACGCAGCGCTGACGGGCGGGAGCGCCTGCTCGCCGATGCTCACGCGCTGCAGGATGCCGGCGCGTTCTCCGTCGTCCTCGAGGGCATCCCCCGAGACCTGGCGGCGCAGGTGACCGCCGAACTCTCGATCCCGACCATCGGCATCGGGGCGGGTCCGGACTGCGACGCGCAGGTGCTCGTCATCTACGACCTGCTCGGCATCACCGGCCATGTCCGTGGCGCGGTGCCCAAGTTCGTGAAGCCATATGCGGACCTGGGGGATCGCATCGTCGCCGCGGCGCGGGCGTATGCCGATGACGTGCGCGAAGGCCGGTTCCCGGACGATGCCCACAGCTTCCACTGACAGTCTGTCCCGGCTCGACACCCCGGCCGGTCTGCGCGCGTGGTCAATGGCGTGCCACGCCGCCGGTCAGAGCGTCGGCATGGTCCCGACGATGGGAGCGCTGCACGCCGGCCACCGGGCCCTCATCGACCGGGCTGTGGGGGAGAACGACCGGGTCGTCGTCACGATCTTCGTCAATCCCGCGCAGTTCGGACCGAGCGAGGATTTCTCCCGCTACCCCCGCAATCTGGAGGCAGATCTGGACATGGTGGCGCTGGGCGGGGCGAACGCTGTCTTCGTCCCGAGCGTCGACGCGATGTATCCGCCGGGTCAGATCACCCGAGTCCACATCACGGGATCGTTGGGGGAGACGCTCGAGGGAGCCAGCCGACCCGGGCACTTCGACGGCGTCGCGCTCGTGGTGTCCAAGCTCCTGGCGGCCGGAGTCCCTGACCGTGCGTACTTCGGGCAGAAGGATGCCCAGCAGATCGCCGTGGTGCGCCATCTCGTCCGCGACCTGGACATGGCGGTCGATATCGTCGTCTGTCCAACGGTTCGGGATACCGACGGGCTGGCGATCTCGAGCCGAAATGTCTATCTCAGCCACGAGGATCGGGTGCGGGCCCGCGCGATTCCCGGCAGCCTCAGCGACGCACTGCGCCGATTCGACGCGGGCGAACATGAGACTGCGGCTCTGAAATCGAACGTCCGCGCCGTGCTTGACGCGGCGGGACTGGACGTGGATTATGTCGCGGTGGTCGAGCCCGACGGTTTCACCGAGGTCGAAACGGCAGTCCCCACATGCCAAATCGTGGTGGCTGCTAGAATAGGTACCACACGGTTGATTGATGTCGTTCGGCTGGGGGTCGACACAGCGCCCGTTGGTCGTGGCGTGTAGGGGAGATCATGCAGCGGGTCATCATGAAGTCGAAGATTCACCGCGCCACTGTGACGCGGGCGAACGTTGACTTTGAAGGGTCGTGCGGTATCGGCCCCGAGTTGCTGCGCGCGTCAGACATCGTTCCAGGGGAACAAGTGCACGTTGTCAATGCCACCAACGGTTCACGGGCCGTCACGTATGCGATTGAGGGAGCACCGGGCGAGGTGACTCTCAACGGTGCAATGGCACATCTGGGCAGCGCCGGTGATGTTGTCATTCTCATCACCTACGCACAGCTCGACGAGCAAGAGCTGCGCGACTTTACGCCCACGATTGTGCGTGTGGACGAGCACAATCGCATTCGTGAGCAGGCGGCAATCGCGTGATCACGACGGCGAACCCCACCGATTACGACGTCGTCGTTGTCGGCAGCGGTATCGCCGGACTCTCGGCAGCATTGAACGCTGCATCCAGTGCCCGTGTCGCCGTTGTCACCAAAGGAGCACTCGATGATGGGTGCAGCCGCTATGCGCAGGGCGGGATCGCGGCGGCTGTTGGTGACGATGACTCCACGGAGTTGCATTTCGACGACACCATCGCCGCTGGACGAGGCCTCTGCCATCCCGACGCGGTGCGCGTGCTTGTTGAAGAGGGACCTGCTCGGATCCGTCAGTTGATCGAGTGGGGTGTTGCGTTCGACACGCAGGACGGTGAGCTGTTGCTGGCGCAGGAGGCCGCGCATTCGCGTGCACGCATCCTGCACGCGCGCGGAGACGGCACCGGACTCGAGGTCGAGACCGCGCTCATCCGTCGTCTGCGCGCAAGTGGCGCGCGGGTCGTCGAGCATGCCGATGTTTCCGGCATCCTGACGACGAGCGACGGCGTGTGCTGCGGCGTGTCGATCACGACGAGCGGCACGCCGGTGCAGACCACGAGCCTGTCGGCGTCGGCCGTCGTGCTCGCCAGCGGAGGCGCGAGCCGCCTTTGGCGCAACAGCACCAACCCGAAGTCCGCAACCGGTGACGGCGTGGCACTCGGCTACAGTGCCGGCGCCGAGGTCTCGGGCATGGAGTTCTCGCAATTCCACCCCACGGCGCTCGCCATCGAGGGCGCTCCCCGCTTTCTCATCAGCGAGGCGGTCCGGGGCGAGGGTGCCCTCATCGTCAACCGCGACGGCCACCGTTTCGTGCTCGACGCGGATCCACGCGGCGAGCTCGCGGGCCGCGATGTCGTGGCTCGCGCCATCTGGGATGAGCTCGGCCGCAGCGGTGAGCGCTCCGTTTATCTCGACTGCTCGCCGCTTGGCGCCCGAGCAGCCATGCGCTTTCCCACGATTGCGGCGACGTGTGCGAAATATGGCCTCGACATCGCACGCGATCCGATCCCAGTCGCCCCCGCGGCGCACTATATGGTTGGTGGGGTATGCACTGACCTCGATGGCGCGACGACGCTGCCCGGACTGTTCGCATGCGGCGAGGTCGCGCACAGCGGTGTCCACGGGGCCAATCGCCTTGCCAGCAACAGCCTGCTCGAGTCGCTCGTCTTCTCGAGGCGCGCAGCACATTCCGCGCTCGGCTGGGCTGCCGAATCGCCACGCGCCGGCGCTGCACCTGCCGTGAAAAGCTCGGCACCGCGCCCAAGCACGATGGACCCGCGTGAGGGTTGGAACACGCTGCACGACGCGCTCTGGACCGGCGCCGGTGTCGTCCGCGACGCTCCCGGTCTCGAGGCTGCGAGCCGCGCGTGCGCATCCGTCGCCTCGTCGACCGCGGGCGCGAGCGCACTCCCGATGATGCAGTTGCACGCCGCGGCGTCCACCGCGTCGCTGGTGTGCACCGCCGCCCTGGCTCGTGAGGAGAGCCGCGGCTGCCACCTACGTTCTGATCTCCCCCAAGCAAGCGATCAATGGCATGGCGATCTCGTCATGCACAAGGACAGAGGAGCACGCTTTGACCGTCACCTTTAGACCCATCACCGAGGCGCTGTCGTCGGAGAGCATCGACATGCTCATCGAGGCTGCGCTCGCCGAGGACGTCGGAGCGGGCGATGTCACCACTCAGGCCGTCATCCCTGCCGACATGACCTGCCGGGGGAAGATCGTTTGCAAGCAGGACGGCGTGATCGCAGGTTTGAGCATCGCCCAGCGCGTGTTCCAGCGCGTTGACGAACGCATCCAGTTCGACGCCAAAACCAAAGATGGCGAGAAGGTCCAGGCAGACCAGATCGTCGCGAGACTCTTCGGTCCGGCGCGCGGCATGATGACCGCCGAGCGCATCGGTCTCAACTTCCTCCAGCACCTCAGCGGCATCGCGACGATGACCGCCCGGTACGTGAAGGCGGTTGACGGTACCAAGGCCAAGATCCTCGACACCCGCAAAACCACACCTGGACTGCGCGCGCTCGAAAAGTACGCGACCCGCATGGGCGGCGCAGAGAACCACCGCATGGGCCTGTACGACGCGGTGCTGATCAAGGACACGCATCTCGCGCTCGTCGGCGGAATCACGCCGGCACTGCGCGCGGCGCGCAAGGCCTATCCCGAGATGGAGATCCATGTCGAGGTGAGCAACCTCCAGGAGCTGGAGCAGGCGCTCACCGACAAGGCGTCGCACATCCTGCTCGACAACTTCTCCTGCGGCCAGGTCCGCGAGGCGATGCAGCTGATCCGCGGCCGTGCGACGGTCGAAGTCAGCGGCGGCGTCCAGGTGACCAATGCTCGTGCGTACGCATTGGCCGGCGCCGACTACATCAGCGTCGGCGCGCTGACGCATTCCGCAGTGGCGTTGGACTTCTCAATGAAGGTCACTCGCTACTAACGACTGGAGCATTGTGGTGAGCGGGTCCTGGCACCGCGGGGCCCCTCGCCGCTCCACTCCGGGGTCTTACCGCTCTTGCGTGTCAGGCGCACGTTGTGGCTTGCCCCTCCGCAGATCGGCGCTGCCCCCCGCGGTGCCACCCGCCGTCTGCCTTGCGTGTTAGGGCTCGCTTGTACGAGTCCTCGCTGGTACGTCGTGGCGTGGACCTCACCAATCCGGCGGACCTTTCATCCGACGCGAGGACACGCGTCACCGTGACGGGAACGTGGCTCTGATCGACCGCGGTGCATCTACGATGGGTCTATGAAGATCGGAACCGTCATCTTTCGGACGGTCTTCATGAGCCTCGTGGGCGTGCTCCTTCTCTCGGTGATCGTTGTGGGCTGGATACGTGGCTGGGTATTCCCCGCGCTCTTGGCGGTCGTCGTCGCAATCCTCTTGGGATGGGGATGGTTTGATAACCGTTTCGTGTACCTCGGTCGCCGGCCACAAGGCGGCAGCGGTTGGGGAGGTCCGACGCCGCATGAAAACAGGACCGGCGCAGATAACGACGCCTGGTTCGGCGGCGGTGGCGGTTTCTAGTCATCCCAGTGCCCATGGTTGCTGACGGGACGGCGGAGGCGATTCATGCGTTTGCGGTTGCTCATGCGTGGTTGACGCCCGTTGTCGTCGTCGTGACGGCCATCTGCATCGCGTTGTGTCCCGTCGCGCTGGTCGTTCTTTGGATTCGTGATCGGAAGCTGCGGGCAGCGGTGGCGACCCTCTTGGGGCTCACCGTCGCCGACAAGCTTTGTCACTACCTCGGCGGTTTGCAGTACGTGCCGCGGCCGTTTGTCGCACTGCACTTCATCCCGCTCTTCCCGCACACCGACAACAACTCGTTCCCCTCGAGCACCGTCGCATTCGCGGCGGTCGTTGCCGTCGTGATGTTCTTCGCGTGGCGGCGGATCGGCTATGTACTCGTGGTGGGGACCGTGATCATCGCCGTCGGATGCGTCTATGTCGGTGTCCACTACATCGAAGACGTCGTCGTCGGGGCTGCCCTCGGCATCGCTTGTGGCGCGGCCTTCTGGTTTGCGCTGGGGCCGCCACCGGTGGGTCGATTCCTTGGAGCGATCGAGGAGCGGCTCCCCGGGTACCGCTTTACGAGCCCCAGAACACCCCTGAAATCGTGAAGCCCGCGACGAGGACAGCGATCGCCCCGACCGCTCCGACAATCGGTGCCTTCCAGTCGCCCGGACGGCGAGCGTGTGGCTCGAACCCGAACGCGGCGAGCAGCAGGCATCCCGCAGTGACCAACAGTCCGAGGCCGATGCTGAAGATCCCAAGGAACCCGAGCGCTCCGCTGCCCGCCGCGGCGGCGATGAGCACAACGTCTGCTCTGTCGAGTCGCCCATTGACGATCAGCACTGTCGCGACCACGGCAGCCGCGGCGATCGCCGCGATGTACACCAGCAGAAACGGCACCACACCCGGATTGGGGCTGGTCGTGTTCTGTTGGATGATCAGCGCGATGTAGGCAACGTCAGTGATCGTTGCTGCAATTGCGGCGACGACGGCAGCGGTCGCCTTGCGCCGCCGAACGACGGCGCTCATGTCGGCCATCGAGGCGGCTACGACCCCATCGCCGCGACCAACTCCTCCTGGAGATATCCGAGCGCGAGGAGCACGCCGTACTCCGGGCGCTGTTTGGTCGCGTCCGTGGCCGTGTCCTCCCAGCCGTCACCCTCGATGCCGAGGATCTCGCCCGCTGCAACGCGGAGATGGTTGAAGGCTCGGAGCCACGCCAGCGCCTGCGCTTCGGTGAGCGGGAGCGTGTCCTCCCCACCGCTCAGCGCGTCGCGAACCATGTTCACGTCTGCCTCGCGCCCCTTGTCGATGTCGGGGCGCACCCAGCGGTCGTACTCGGCCTGCAGGTCCGCCTCGTCGTACGCGCGCGGCGCTTTCGCAAGCGGACCGGCCAGGCGCGGGCTGAGCGAGTTGAGGATGCCGATCAGCGCCTGACGTTCGCGGCTGTCGACCTTGACCTGGATGCGTCCGCGACGGCGGAGTACCGATGCCATCGGCTCGGTTACGTCCGGCTCAGGGCCGGCCCAGCGTCGCCTGGAGCCCGAACGAGTGGAGCTGCGCAACCGACACCTCGGCCTGCTCGCGCGGCTGCGTCGCCACGACCGCGCGTCCTTCGTTGTGCACCTGCAGCATCAACTTCGTCGCCGTCGCATGGTCGTAGCCGAAGAGCCGCCGCAGCACGAGCACGACGTATGACATCAGCGTGATGGGGTCATTCCAGACCATGACGTTCCAGCCGAACTCGCGCTGATCACGCTCCTGACGATCCGGCGCCTTCGTCGGCGCGGGAGCCTTCGTCGGCGTGGGCGTCGTGGTGGTCGCCATGCCACCTAGCGTAGCTCAGGTCCCGCGTTCAGGACCACGGCCGTGCCAGTGGCTTCCCCCCTACTCCAACTGCTCTCTGACGGCGGAGCTCCCTGAGGGAGCGGCGCACTCAGGCGACGCTGCGGAAGTCGACCACGCCGGCCCACGCGGACGGTGTCCGTGAAGGCTGGGCTGCAGGGGCTGTCGTCGGGGAGGTCACTCCATCGAGTACCGCCTGGAGCGGCAGCTCGCAGTTATGGCACACGATCCAGATCGGCCCCGGCTCACTGACGCGCCGTTCGAGACGGTGGCGCTCGCCGCATTCCTCGCAGGTGATGGTCACTCGCATTTCGTGGCGCAGCGTCGCATGGGGACTGCGACACCTCGCTGATGGCACTGTCGCGGGCGAGCCAAGCCCCTGCAACGAATCGGCGAAAGGGGGGCGATCCGCCTTGGGTGATACACTCGGCGAGATCGTGATGGCATTGGCGCAAACGCGCCATTCACGCCCCGGACACGATCATTTGAAGGCGAAAGCCCGCACCCCTGACCGGCGAGAGAGATTGGTCTGACGTCAGGAGCACATCAAAGGAGCGCATTGACCTCGACGACGGCGCAGGAGCCCGAAACGCTCACCATGGAAGACCTCCTGCGGGAGGATCAGAATTCGATCAGGGCTCTGGCCCACGGCGACATCGTTGATGGTGTTGTCGTCCGCGTCGATCCCGACGAAGTCCTCGTCGACATCGGTGCGAAAAGCGAGGGGATCATCTCGAACCGCGAGCTCTCCGCGCGCGGCGAGCAGCCGGTAACGCTCAACTCCGGCGACCAGGTCAAGGTCTACATCATCCAGCCGGAGGACGAGCACGGCAACGTGGTGCTGAGTCTCCGCAAGGCACGCGCCGAAGGCATCTGGCAGGCCGTCGCGGAAAAGGAATCCGAGGGCGAGATCCTTGACGCCGAAGTTCGCGAGCAGAACAAGGGCGGCCTCATCGTCAACATCATGGGTCTGCGTGGGTTTCTGCCCAGCAGCCAGGTTGCGCGCCAGTTCAGCGGCAATCTGATGGAGCTGGTCGGCACGAAGATCCCGGTGAAGATCCTCGAGGTCAACCGCAAACGCAACCGTCTCATCGTCTCTCAGCGCGCCGCCCAGGATGAGGATCGCGCGCGCCAGCGCGAGGAGCTGTTCGAGAAGCTCAAGGTCGGCGACGTCATCACCGGCAAGGTGAGCGGTGTGACCTCGTACGGCGCGTTCGTCAACCTGGGTGGCGCCGACGGCCTCATCCACATCAGCGAGCTCTCGTGGGATCGCATCAACAACGTGAGCGATGTCCTCACCGTCGGCGATGAGCTCAGGGTCAAGGTCATCAAGCTCGACCCCGAGCTGTCGCGCATCAGCCTCTCACTGCGTCAGATGTCGCAGGACCCGTGGGACACCATCGAGAACCAGTTCCCGCCCGGCAAGGCTGTCCCCGGGATCGTCACCAAGACCAAGAAGTACGGCGCCTTCCTGCAGATCGCCGACGGCGTTGAGGGCCTGTTGCACATCAGCGAGCTCTCCTGGGATCACGTCGAGCGCACCGAGGACGTCCTCAAAGTGGGGGAGGAGGTCGAGGTCATGGTGCTCAGCGCGGACAAGGTTCGCCGGCGCATCAGCCTCTCGTTGCGTCAGCTGCACGGTGGTGGTCCGACCGGCGAGAACGGCGAGATCATCGCTCCGACCTACGACTACCCGGAAGATGACGACGACGACAGCACGACGGTGACCAATGTTGCGGTCGCAAGTGCGCCCGCACCAGCTGCGGTGGCGGACGGCGACGCCGAGCAGACCACACGCAAGGATGTGGAGGAGGATGTCGCGGCCGGGCGAGCCACTGCGGAGGAGATCGCCGCCGACAACGCGCTCGCTGACGACGCGGCCGCGTCCGACGAGGCCGGCGATGACAACGCCGATGCTGTCGCAGAACCGGAGTCGCCCGGCAGCGAAGAGCAGCAAGCCACGGACGATGCCCCTGCTGCCGACGCGTCCACGGCGGAACCCGAGGAGTAGGATGCTCGGCCCGGCTCTGCCGGGCGGCTTGGGTTGGTCGCTTGTAACCGCGACACGTAGCAACGCGGCCGTTTCGCCGAAGCTACCGGCTCGTATTTGCAAAGTTGCTTAGCTGTCGGCTGACCCGGGTACTATGGTGGACGTCACAGCAGTGCCCGGGGTCTGACCTCTTCCATCCACGGGGAGGCCGGTAGGGCAATGGAGGCGGTTTTGTACCCGTTCGAGCGCTTCACCGAAAGGGCGAAGAAGGTGCTCACGCTTGCGCAGGAGGAGGCGGAGCGTTCGCATCACTCGTACATCGGCACAGAGCATCTGCTGCTTGGTTTGCTCCGTGAGGGCGAGGGACTTGCGGCCAAGGTCCTCAATAACCTCGGCGTGGAGATCAACAAGGTACGCAGCACGATTGAGTTGGTGCTCGGCCGCAACGAGCGCATCATCATTCAGCAGATCATCCCGACGTCGCGTGTCAAGAAGGTCATCGAGATCTCCTTCGAAGAGGCGCGGCGCATGGGCAACAACTACGTCGGCACGGAGCACCTGCTGCTCGGCCTGCTCATCGAGGGTGAGGGCATCGCCGCCCACGTTCTCGAGGACCTCGGCGCGAACCTCGAGAAGGTCCGTGGCGAGATCGACAAGCTGCTCCACGAGTTGGGCATCGACGAAGAGTCCAAGGAGGCCCAGAAGAAGCCTTCGAAGACGCCGCTGCTTGATCAGTTCTGCCGCGACCTGACCGACCTCGCGATCAAGAACTCGCTCGATCCGGTGATCGGACGTGCGATGGAGATCGAGCGTGTCGTGCAGATCCTCAGCCGCCGCACCAAGAACAACCCCGCGCTCATCGGCGAGCCCGGTGTTGGCAAGACGGCGATCGCAGAGGGCCTCGCGCAGCAGATCATCCTCGGCAACATCCCCGAGTCATTGATGGGCAAGCGCGTGCTCACGCTCGACATGGGCGCGCTCGTTGCGGGCACCAAGTACCGCGGCGAATTTGAGGAGCGTTTGAAGAAGATCCTTGATGAGATTCGCGCGTCGCGCGAGGTCATCCTGTTCATCGACGAGTTGCACACCCTTGTCGGCGCCGGCGCAGCAGAAGGCGCCATCGACGCCGCGAACATTCTCAAGCCGGCGCTCGCGCGCGGTGAGATTCAGTGCATCGGCGCAACGACGCTCAACGAGTACCGCAAGTACATCGAGAAGGACGCCGCACTCGAGCGCCGTTTCCAGCCGGTGTTCGTCGACGAGCCGAGCCTCGCAGAGACCATCGAGATCCTGCACGGCATCCGTCCGCTGTACGACAAGCACCATCGCGTCACCATCACTGACGATGCGCTCAAGGCCGCTGCCGAGCTGTCGGTTCGGTACGTCAGCGACCGCTCGCTGCCGGACAAGGCGATCGACCTCATCGACGAGGCGAGCGCGCGCGTCCGCATGAAGCTCACGACGACGCCGGATGACCTGCGCGCGATGCAGCGCGAGATTCGCGAGCTCCAGACCCAGAAGGAAGAGGCGATCGCCGCGCAGGACTACGAGACTGCCGCGAACTTCCGCGACAAGGAAAAGAAGCTCAAGGACAAGTACGTCTCCCAGGAGACGAAGTGGCGTGACGAGCTCGGTGCGAACATCCCGGAAGTCACCGAGGAGCACATCGCCGAGATCATCTCGTCGTGGACGGGCGTACCCGTCTCGCGCCTCGTCGAAGAAGAGACGTCGCGCCTGCTCCGCATGGAGGAAGAGATCCACAAGCGGATCGTCGGCCAGGACGAAGCGGTCAAGGTCATCTCGCAGGCGGTGCGTCGCGCACGCGCCGGACTCAAGGACGCCAAGCGGCCGATCGGCTCGTTCATGTTCCTCGGCCCGACCGGTGTCGGCAAGACCGAGCTCTCGCGTGCGCTTGCAGCATTCCTCTTCGACAACGAGGACGCCATCATCCGGCTCGACATGAGCGAGTTCATGGAGCGCCACTCGACCGCGCGACTGGTCGGATCGCCGCCCGGATACGTCGGCTACGACGAGGGTGGTCAGCTGACCGAAGCCGTTCGCCGGCGCCCCTACTCTGTGGTGCTCTTCGACGAGATCGAGAAGGCGCATCCCGAGGTCTTCAACATGCTGTTGCAGATCCTCGAGGACGGCCGCTTGAGCGATGCCAAGGGCAAGGCGGTCAACTTCAGCAACACCATCATCATCATGACCAGCAACCTCGGTGTCCACGGTCTGAAGCTCAACATGTCACTGGGCTTCCAGCCTGCGGTGCCGGACGAGCGGGCGTCATCCTCGGAGCACGGCAAGATGCGCGACAGCATCATGGACGAGCTCAAGAAGCAGTTCCGTCCGGAGTTCCTCAACCGCGTCGATGCGGTGGTGGTGTTCCAGCGTCTCGACCATCCGCAGATGCGCCAGATCGTCGATCTGATGCTCGCCAAGGTGGCGGTGCACCTCGCCGCACAGGAGCTCGTCTTCACGGTCGCTGACGACGCGAAGGAGAAGCTCGTCGAGGAAGGCTTCGACAAGATCTACGGCGCACGTCCACTCCGCCGGGTGATCCAGCGCGTCATCGAGGATCCGCTCAGCGAGGAGCTGCTCCGCCTCAAGCACGGCCCCGGCGACCAGGTGCTGGTCGAGGTGGTCGACGGCGACGTGAAGATGCGCCTCGTTCCCAAGGGCGCTCGCCGCGAGAAGAAGGAGAAGGCCGAGGCCGTCGCCGGCGCCATCTCCGGACCGCCGAGCGCACCACCGACGGAATAACCGCAGCCGGCGATACATCTCCGCGGCATTGGCCTCTCAGGCGACGAGACGGTGGGCGTGTCGATGCCTCTGATGCTGGCGACCCTGACCGACCGTCGCGACTTCGGTGACGACTGGCTGCTCGAGCGCAAGTTCGACGGTGAGCGCTGCGTTGCGCGCAAACATGGCGGAGACGTGCGACTCGAGTCGCGCACCGGCAAAGACCTCACGGCCACGTACCCCGAAGTCCGCGATGCGTTGGTGACGCAGCGCCCACGGGAGTTCCTGCTCGACGGTGAGGTGGTCGCGTACGAAGGAGACCAGACATCCTTCAGCCGGCTGCAGCAGCGCCTCGGCACCTTCGCACCCTCGCCGGAGCAGATTGCCGCATACCCGGTGGTCTACTGCGTCTTCGACGTCCTGGAGATCGACGGCGAGGTCCTGAGTGACAAGCCTCTTGAAGAACGTCGCGCACGATTGACCCGGGCGATCCGCCCGAGCCCGGCCTTGCAACTCTCCACAGCCTGGCGAGGGGAGGCTCAGCGGCGGTTTGACGAAGCGTGCCAAGCCGGTTGGGAAGGACTCATCGCCAAGCGTGCCGACGCGCGGTACGTCACCGGGCGTTCGAAGGACTGGCTGAAGCTGAAGTGCGTCTGGGAGCAGGAGTTCGTCATCGGCGGCTACACCGATCCGGCTGGCAGCAGGACTGATTTCGGTGCGCTGCTGGTTGGTTATTACGAGGACGGTCGCCTCCGGTATGCCGGAAAGGTCGGCACCGGCTACACCGCGGCGCGGCTCCGCGACCTTGGCGCGCGACTGCGATCCCTGGAGACGTCGGGGCCGTCGTTCGTGGACGCAAAACCCATTCCACGCGGCACGCACTGGACCCGCCCCCAACTTGTGGCCCAAATCGGGTTCGCAGAATGGACGAATGACGGCCGCTTGCGGCAACCGCGCTTCCTCGGGCTCCGCGACGATAAGCAACCGACCGACGTGGTTCGGGAGCGACCCGCATGAAGCGGTGTTTCGGCGACGGTGATCCCCTCTATGAGCAGTACCACGACACGGAGTGGGGTTTTCCGGCAAACGACGAGCGCGCCCTCTTCGAGCTCTTGAGCCTCGAGGCGTTCCAGGCAGGGCTCTCCTGGCGAACCATCCTTGGCAAGCGCGATGCGTTCCGCCGAGCGTTCGCGAACTTCGACGCCGATGCTGTGGCGCTCTTTGGTCCGGCCGACGTCCAACGCCTCATGGACGATGCAGGCATCGTTCGCAATCGGGCGAAGATCGAAGCGACCATTGGGAACGCACGCGCCGTACTCGAGCTCCGCGAAGCAGGCCGGACGCTGCTCTCAATCCTCCAGCCGGAAACGCGAGCGTCGCGACGCCGGCCCCCGGCCGAATGGAGCGAGGTACCACCGACGACGCCCACCGCTGCAGCCCTTGCGCGCGAGATCAGAGGCCGAGGCTTTCGGTTCCTTGGCCCGACAACGTTGTACGCGCTGATGCAGGCGTGCGGCGTGGTCGACGACCATCTCGCAGCCTGCCCGACACGTCCGGCTGCCGAACGCGCACGCCGAGCCGCCGGCCTGATCTGACGTCGCGACCAGCCTGACCAGCTGACGCGGCGTGCCACGGCAACGAACATATGTTTGTTATGCTCTCGCGTCATGGCCTCGGTCTCAGACGCCCAAGGCGCAGGTTGGCCCGAGACGCCACTTGGGTACGCTAGACGGTCGATGCCTAACGATCAGATCATCATTCGCGGTGCGCGCGAGCACAACCTGAAGAACATCGACCTCACGCTGCCGCGCGACAAGCTCATCGTGATCACGGGTTTGTCAGGCAGCGGGAAGTCGTCGCTCGCGTTCGACACCGTGTATGCCGAAGGTCAGCGTCGCTACGTCGAGTCGTTGAGTGCATACGCGCGCCAGTTCCTCGGCCAGATGGAGAAGCCCGATGTCGATCACATCGAGGGACTGAGCCCGGCGATCTCCATCGATCAGAAGGGCACGAGCAAGAACCCGCGATCGACGGTCGGCACGGTCACGGAAATCTACGACTATCTTCGCCTGCTCTACGCGCGCATCGGGCATCCGCATTGCCCGAACTGCGGACGCGAGATCAGCAAGCAGTCGATCGAACAGATCTCGGACCAGGTGCTGCTCCTGCCGGAAGGGACACGCCTGCTCATCACCGCGCCGATGGTGCAAGGACGCAAAGGCGAGCATCGCGATGTGTTCGACGAGGCGAAGCGACTCGGGTACGTGCGCGTCCGCGTCGACGGTGAGCTCCACGATCTCTCCGATCCGATCACGCTCGACAAGAAGTTCAAGCACGACATCGAGGTCGTCGTCGACCGCATCATCATCGGACCAGAGTTGCAGTCGCGACTCCATGAGTCACTCGAGCAGGCATCGAAGCTCAGTGACGGTCTCATCCTCCTCATCCCCGCGGATCCGGAGTCCGGCATGCAGGAGATGCTGTTCTCCGAAGACTACGCGTGCGTCTATTGCGGGATCTCGATGGAGGAGCCGGCGCCGCGCAATTTCTCGTTCAACAATCCGCACGGTGCGTGTCCGGCATGCACGGGACTCGGCGTTCGAACTCGAGGTCGACCCGGACGCCGTGGTGCCGGATCCGTCGTTGAGCATCGATGAAGGGGCGCTGTCCGGGTGGACGCGCGGCCCGTCGCAGCACTGGATGATGGAAGTCCTCGAGACGGTCTGCCGGCGGTTCAAGATCCCGCTCAACGTGCCGTGGCGCGATCTCGATCCCAAGGAACGACACGTCATTCTCTACGGCTTGCCGAAGGACGAGACAGTGCGCATGCGCTACGTCTCGCACAGCGGGCACTCGAGGAGTTTCGAGGCCGGCTACGAGGGTGTCATCAACAACCTCCAGCGCCGGTATCGAGAGACCGAGTCCGAATGGGTGAAGCAGGAGATCGAGCGCCTGATGATGCAGAAGGCGTGTCCCACCTGCAACGGCGCGCGGCTCAAGCCCGAATATCTCGCGGTGACCATCGACGGGATGAACATCGCAGAGCTCTGCAAGCACAGCATCAGCGCGGCGTTGCACCGCCTGGACTCTCTGCGGCTCAGCGAGCGCGAGCAGACGATTGCACGCCAGGTGATCAAGGAGATCAAGGAGCGCCTCGGTTTTCTCCATGACGTCGGTCTCGACTACATCACCATCGATCGCGGCGCAGCGACGCTGTCCGGTGGTGAGGCGCAACGCATCAGGCTCGCGACCCAGATCGGCAGCAAGTTGATGGGTGTGCTCTACATCCTCGACGAGCCGTCGATCGGATTGCACCAGCGCGACAACCACAAGCTCATCCGGACGCTCATCGCGCTGCGCGACATCGGCAATACGTTGCTGGTCGTCGAGCATGACGAGGAAACGATCCGCGCCGCCGACTGGGTCGTCGACATCGGGCCCGGCGCGGGTGAGCACGGGGGCCTCGTGATGGCGTCCGGTACCGTCGAGGACATCCTCGCGGCGCCCGGCAGCATCACCGGCCAGTTCCTGCGTGGCGAGCGGAGCATCCCGCTGCCGCTGATCCGGCGTCCTGCGTCCGGCAAGAACATCGTCGTGCGCGGCGCGCGCGCCAACAACCTCCGCAATGTGGACGTCGCGTTCCCGCTTGGTTCGTTCATCTGCGTCGCGGGCGTGAGCGGGAGCGGCAAGAGCACGCTCGTCAACGACATCCTCTATCGGCGACTCGCGCAGTCGCTGTATCGCGCGAAGCAGCGTCCGGGTGCGCACGACCGCGTCGAGGGCATCGGACTCATCGACAAGGTGATCGACGTCGATCAGTCGCCGATCGGGCGGACGCCGCGCAGCAACCCCGCGACGTACGTCGGCGTCTTCACCGACATTCGCGACCTCTACGCGAAGTTGCCGGAGGCGAAGATCCGCGGGTACAAGCCGGGACGCTTCTCGTTCAACGTCGCGGGCGGCCGCTGTGAGGCGTGCGCGGGCGACGGGATGATCAAGATCGAGATGCATTTCCTCCCGGACATCTACGTGCCGTGCGAGGTGTGCAAGGGCCGTCGCTACAACCGCGAAGCACTCGAGGTGAAGTTCCGCGGCAAGAGCATCGCCGACGTGCTGGAGATGACGGTTGATGAAGCGGCCGTGCTCTTCGAGAACCAGCCGTCGATCCTCCGGCGTATGCGGACGCTTCAGGACGTCGGGCTCGGATACATCCGGCTCGGTCAACCGGCGACGCAGCTCAGCGGCGGTGAGGCGCAGCGCGTCAAGCTCAGCACCGAGCTGTCGCGCCGCGACACCGGCAGCACGATGTACATCCTCGACGAGCCGACAACCGGCCTTCACTTCGCGGACGTCGAGAAGCTGCTCAGCGTTCTCCATCGCCTCGTCGACGCCGGCAACACCGTCATCGTCATCGAGCACAACCTCGATGTCCTCAAGACCGCGGACCACATCATCGACCTGGGTCCGGGTGGTGGCGACGGTGGCGGCGAGATCGTCGCCTCGGGCACCCCGGAGGAGGTCGCGGCAAACCCGCGGAGCGCGACTGGCGAGTACCTCGCGCGGATGCTGCCCGCGCCACGGAATGACGTGGCGAGAGTCACAGGGACCCGCGTCACGAAACCACGCCCGCGGAGGCGCGTTCCCGTCTCCACCTGATTCGTGCGCCGCGATTGATGCTGGTGCGCTAACGTGGTGCCGCGATGACATCCATGGACGGCGAGGATCGGCGCCTCCGGCTGCGGCGCCTCGACGACTGCCTCGACGTGCTCGAGCAGGCGCACGAGCTCAACCTCACCGAGGTGACCGAGCGGATGGCCGAGGCCCTCAGCGAGCGGGTCCCCACAGTCCATACGGGAATGCTCATCGCCGACGCCATCGAGGAGGTGCTGCGCCAGCAGGAGCCATATATGGTGCAGATCCGTCCCGAGGTTTCACGCAGGGTGCGCCGCCGGCGCGATCCGTTTGACGTTCGGCTGCTCCTCCAGCGCCGCTGATCACGGGCGGCGGGTTGTTGCCCCGCTTGTACACTCGGTGAGCCTATGAGCGCCTTCGGCTTCGATCCCGAGCAGATCTTCGCCCGGCGGCGTTCACGGCCACGCATCGTCCGGCCACCCGGACAGCTGCGCCGGCGCATCGTCGTCATCAGCGTGATCGCCGCGATCATCGTCATCCTGATCGTCGCCCGCTGGCTGCTGGGGCTGCGCGCGGACTACCTCTATTACCAAAGCGTCGGCCACACCAACGTCTTCTGGACGCCGCTGATCGCGCACATCGTCCTCTTCCTCATCGGGTTCGCGATCGTCGCGATCCTCGTCGGGGTGAGCGCGATCGGCTGGTCGATGTCCGCTGGAAACCTTGACCGGCGCGGCCGGAAGATCGTGCTCTGGAGCGGCCTCGCCATCGCGGCACTCGCGGGTGTGATCGGCGGCTCGACGCTTTCCGGGGAGTGGCAGGACATCCTCGTGTGGATGCACTCGGTGCCCTTCGGGGCCACCGATCCGGTGTTCCACGTCGATTTCTCGTTCTTTGTCTTCACCCTGCCGGCGATCGACGATTTCATGGGCCTGCTCTGGGGAGGCGTCATCCTTGGGGTGCTCGGTTCGATCGCGATGGCCGTCGTCGCGATTACGGTCATGAATGCTCCGGAAGAGCTGCCACTCCCGCTCGAGCCGCCGCCTGGGCGCTCACCCGAGGACGCGCTCCGCGTCGCGGTCATCACCGGCGCCATCGGGCTGGCGGCCATCTTCCTGCTCGCAGCCGCGGGTGCCCACTTCGGCGTCTACCACCTCGCGACGAGCAGTCATGCAACCGGCACCGGCAGCAACGGCACCCCGTATGTCGGCCTCGACGCGACCCAGCGTGCGGTCATCCAACCGGTGCTCGGCTTCCTGCAGGTGCTCGCGATCGTCATGGCGATCGCGACCGTGGCCCTCATCGTCACCCGGTGGAGCAGGGCGTCCACAGGGACAGCGATCGCGTTTGCCTCGATGCTCGGCGGCTGGCTCCTCCTCGCGGGGCTTACGCAGGGCGTGCCGGCTGCCGTCTATCAAGCGACGAGTGTCGGACCCAACGAGCAATCGGCCCAGATTCCAACGATCGGCGACTACCTGACCACGAGCCGATACGCCTGGGCGATCGAGAGCAGCGGGTCGGATGCGCAGGTGCAGCCACGAAGCTTCGGGACGCCGCACGCGCCGACGCTCAGTGACCTCGAGTCGGACCTCGGCACCCTGCAGAACGTCCGTATTCAGGACCCGACGCAACTTCCTGACACGCTCGCGCAGGTCGACCGCAGCCGCAGCTATCAGACCTACTCGACGATCACCGTGGATCGTTACCCCGACGCCGCAACCGGCAACGACGTCGAGGTGATGCTCGGACCGCGGGAGATCGCGGAGTCGGATGTCCCCAACGCGTCCTTTGTCAACACCTCGCTGACGTACACGCACGGATATGGTGTCACTGCCGTGTCCGTGAACGCTGTGGCCGGTGAGGGAAAGCCGGAAGTCCTGGTCGGGCAGCAGCCGATGACCCAGGTGACTGCCGGCGCACCTCCCGATCTCTCATTCGACAACTCGACGACTGCCGATCCGAGCATCTACTGCGGGCTCGACACCACGCAGAACGTCGTCTCCGGGACGACGCAACCCGAGTTCAACTATCCATCCGGCAGCGGCGACAACACCGTCCACGCCGGCCCCAGCGAGGACGGGATTCCCATCACCAACCCGGTCGACAAGCTCGCCCTCTCGCTGCAGGACTTCGGCGGGTTCAACCTGTTCCTCAACAACTCGCTCACGGCGAACAGCCGCGCGCTCGTCAACCGGCAGATCAGCACGCGCATCACGTCGCTCGCGCCGTTTCTCACGGTCGACGCGGACCCGTATGTCGTCGTCGACCCGGACACGGGCCACCTGATGTGGATCGCCGATGCGTACGTCAAGAGCTCGTTGTTCCCCGAGTCGTATCAGCAGAGCGACGGCACGTCGTACATGCGCAATGCGGTGAAGGCGGTCATCGACGCGAAGACGTGTGCGATCAAGCTGTATGCGGTTGACATGAACGAGCCCATCACCGCGGCGTGGAACGCGATCTACCCGGGTCTCCTTACCCCATTGAGCCAGATCTCGCCGTACCTCCGATCGCATCTCCGCTACCCGGAGGACTACTTCAACGATCAGGCACAGGCGTATGCGCAGGTGCACATCACGAGCCCGTCGGTCTTCTACAACGGCAGCGACCTGTTCAACATCGCGCAGGAAAGCCTCAACGCCTCGAACACGACTCAGGCGACCACCGCGTACTACGTCGAGGCGACGCTCCCGGGAACGGACAGCCCGCAATTCGTGCTCCTGCAGACGTTTTCGCCAGGTGCGAGTGGCGGTGGGGTCTCGGCGAACAACATGACTGCATGGCTAGCAGCGGAGTGTGATTACACCGGCACGAACGAACCGAAGCTGGTTTCAGTGCGTCTCAACAACGCGGACAACGTGCTCGGACCGCTGCAGTTCGACAACAACATCAACACCAACCCGACGATCAGCTCTGAGATCAGCCTGCTGGGTCAGCACGGATCAACGGTGACGCTCGGGAACGTGATCATCCTGCCGTTCAACAACGACTCGTTCCTCTACATCCGGCCGCTGTATGTCACCGCGGCGGCGAACGGCGGCACGGCGTTCCCGCAGTTGCAGGAGGTGATCGTCGGCACGCAGAACGGGGTCGCACAGGGCACGTCGTTTCCTGCGGCGTTGCAGAACCTGCTCAATACGACCCAACCGATTCCGGGCTTGAGCAATCCGGCGGGTGGAACCACCACGCCCACACCCTCGCCATCGCCGTCGGGTCCGACGCCGTCGCCAAGTGCGGGCGCCACCCCGACGCCGACACCGATCGGGACGATCCAGCAGCAGATCCTCGCGCTCGACAGTCAGATCGTCAGCGACAACACGGCCGCCGAGACAGCCCTGATGGCGGGCAACTTCACCGCCTATGGCGCTGCAGAGGCGAAGCTCCAGAGTGATCTGCAGAAGCTGCAGACCTTGCTTGGGGAGCAGGCGGGCTCCAGCCCGACCCCGAAGCCGTAGCGGAGGCGACCGTGAGCGACGCAGTCACCATCGCGCCTGGGATTCATCAACTCGACACGCTGCTCGGCGGCATGGACCAGCTGACCGCGGGTTTCCTCGTTGATGGGCCGATGCCGGCGCTCATCGAGACCGGCTCGCAGTCAAGCGTGCCCGCCGTGCATGCCGCGCTCGCGGCCCTCGGCCTCGGGCCCGCGGATCTCCGCTGGATCATCGTCACCCACATCCACCTCGATCACGCCGGCGCCGTGGGAGATCTCGCGGCGGACTTCCCGTCGGCGACGGTCGTCGTGCACGAGCGCGGGGCGCGCCACCTCGTCGACCCGGCCAAGCTCATCGACAGCGCCTCGCGGGTCTACGGCCCGCTCCTCGACTCCTTGTATGGGCGGATGACCGCCGTCCCCGAGGACCGCCTCATCGCCGCGGGAGACGGATTTCGGGTCGACGTGGGCAATGGGCGCGAGCTCGTCATGGTGGACTCGCCCGGTCATGCCAAGCACCATCACGCAGTCCTCGACGAGCAGACCGGGACCCTGCTCGTCGGCGACGCCGTCGGCGTGCTGCTCCCGGACCTGGGCGTGCTGAGGCCCGCCACGCCGCCTCCTGACTTCGACCTCGAGCAGGCGGTGCACAGCCTCCGCCGTTTTGCGGAGATCCGTCCGCAGCAGCTCGTGCTGACCCATTACGGCCCGGTCGCCGACCCCGCCGCGACGCTCGCGGAAGCAGAGGAGATGCTGCACAGCTGGGTCGAGGTTGCCGAGGGAGTCATCGCACAGGCGGCGGATGCCGGTATCGACGATGTCGCTGCGGCCCTCGCCGAGGCGTTTGCACCCGACCTGGAGACGCTGCCCGCGGCGGCGCGGGAGAAGGCCGAGATCCTGAACGGCGTCCACAGCAATGCCGCCGGGATCGTTCGTTACCTCAGCCGAAGGGCAACGGCACCCGCCGAATGACGACGGCCGCGCGCCCGCGCGACCGGCTGATCGCCGCCGTGGTGCTGAGCGCCGTCATCGGGCTCGTGGGCGGCGGACTCGCCGCGTGGGCCATCTACGCGCGCTTCGGCCCTGTGGAACGGGTCATCGTCCAGACGGTTGTCGGCTCGGGCAACGGCAGTGGCGACACGTTGACTGCTGGCGCGATCGCGCAGGCCAAGTCGGTCTCAGTCGTCGAGGTGCTGACGCAGCCCGTGACCGTCGGGTCGTTGATCTCCGGCCCGACGGGCATCGTCAATGGCTTCGTGGTGTCAGCCAACGGGCTGGTCCTCACCAGCATCCACGCCATCAAGGGCGCGGCAACCCTCCGCATCGCGACAGCCGACGGCCACAGTTACCCGGCGACGATCGTCAAGGCCGATCCGGCCTCCGGCGTCGTCCTGCTCCAGGCGGTGGGCGCGAAAAACCTTACGCCGCTCGTCTTCGCGACTGTCTCGCCGCGTGTCGGCGACCTCGCCATCGCCGTCGCCCACACACCGTTCTCGCCGGTGACGCTGAGCACCGGGACGATCAGCTCGGTTGGCACCACCGTGACGCTTTCTGACGGGGAGCCGGTATTGCGTGACGTGCTCACCGTCGACGCAACCCCCGATGCACGGCAGGACGGCGCGCCGCTGCTCAACGGCAACGGCGACGTCATCGGCGTGGTTGTCGACGCCGCCGGGTCCGCACCGGGCGTTGTCGCGCTCTCGATGACGGCGGCGTCCAATCTCATCGCCACTGCCACCGGGAGCGGCGGCAACGCGCCTGTGGCGAACCTGGGTGCGGACTCCGAGGTGATCGACCCGGCGACGGCCGCCGCCGCAGACGTGCCGGTCGGTGCCCTGATCCTCTCGGTGACGCCGGGGGGGCCGGCGGCGAATGCAGGGCTGCTCGCCGGCGATGTCGTCACCGCGGTCGGCAGCACCACGATCGATGCCACCCACCCCTTCGACCCCACCGTCCTCGGCCTGGCCCCGGACCAGCAGGTGGCCATCACGGTCGATCGGAACGGGACAACCAAGACCCTCGAGCTTGTCGTCGGGAGCGGCTAGAGCCGTCGACGCCGCACACTGGAGTCAAGCAATGGAACTGACGTATCACGGACACTCATGCGTCCGCCTGCGTGGCCGGGAGATGACTGTCGTCGTCGACCCACCGCAGACGACGCTCCCCGGGCTCGCCAAAGGGACCGTCGGCATCATCGTCCGGACTGAGGGTGCCACCGATCCGGAGCGTCTTCGCGCCCGCGACGGCGATATTCAGGAGGTCAGCGGGCCGGGTGAGTTCGAGATCGGTGGCGTGAGCATCCTCGGGCTTGCCGCCGGCGAGACGACAGTGATGCGGGTCTCCGTCGATGACGTCCGCGTCGTGGTGGCCGGCCGCCTGCGCCGCCAGCTCACCGAGGAGGAGATCGACAGCCTCGGGCACGTCGATGTGCTGGTGCTCCCCGTCGGTGGCGGTGACGCACTGGGCGCCATCGATGCCGCCAAGCTCGTGAACGCCGTCGAGCCGAGCATCGTCGTGCCCGCGCGCTACGGATCCGGCGACGGCGGCGAATACGATCCGGTCGGGAAGTTCGCCAAGGAGATGGGCCTCGCCGAAGGCACCTGGGAGCCGCAACCGAAGCTGACGCTCACTGGATCGACCGGCGAGACCGACGACACGCGCGTTGTCTTTCTCGAGGTCAGAACGGCCGGCTGACCGTAACGTTCGAACATCGGTGCGTGCACGCACGCACGCGGCTGATACAATCACACAAACCATCCCGGGAGGCTCTGCGCATGGCGAAGTTCGTGTTCGTGACAGGCGGAGTTGTCTCTTCACTCGGGAAGGGAATTACCGCAGCGTCGATCGGCACGATCCTCAAGGCGCGCGGCCTGCATGTCGGAATGCAGAAGCTCGATCCGTATCTCAACGTGGATCCGGGCACGATGTCGCCATATCAGCACGGAGAGGTATTCGTCACTGACGACGGCGCCGAGACGGACCTCGACCTCGGACACTACGAACGTTTCGTTGACGTCGCGTTGAGCAAGGCGAGCAACGTCACGACAGGGAAGATCTACGCGTCGGTCATCGCCAAGGAACGTCGCGGCGACTATCTCGGTGGCACGGTGCAGGTTATCCCGCACATCACCAACGAGATCAAGCATCGCATCCTGCGCGTGGCAGAGAATGAGCTCCCACAACCGGATGTCGTCATCGTCGAGGTCGGCGGGACGGTCGGCGACATCGAGTCGCTGCCGTTCCTCGAGGCGATCCGCCAGATGAAGAACGACGTCGGGCGCAACAACGTCTGCTACGTGCATCTCACGCTCGTGCCGTATGTCAACGCCAGTGAAGAGTTCAAGAGCAAGCCCACGCAGCACTCCGTCAACCAGCTGCGCTCGATCGGTATCCAGCCGGACGCGATCATCGCGCGGAGCGAGAAGCCGATCGGCGAGCCGCTGAAGGAGAAGATCGCGCTGTTCGGTGACGTGGAGATGCGCGCCGTGATCAACGTCCCCGACGCGAGCTCCATCTACCAGGTCCCGCTGATGCTCGAGGAAGCGGGGCTCGGGGATTACATCGTGCAGCTGTTCGGACTCAACGTCACTGCGCCAGATCTCACCGAGTGGCGCGATCTCTGCGCTCGTATCGCGGCGCCGAAGCCGGCGGTGCGTATCGCGCTCGTCGGCAAGTATGTCGAGATGCCGGACGCATACATCAGCGTCATCGCATCCCTCCAGCACTCGGCGGTACATTGCGGCGCCGATCTCCAGCTGGTGTGGGTCAACAGCGAGCATCTCGACGAGGACATGAGCCCGCTCGAGGGAGTCGACGGCATCGTCGTGCCCGGCGGCTTCGGCCATCGTGGCATCGAAGGCAAAGTCCTCGCTTCGCGATACGCGCGTGAGCATCTGGTCCCGTATCTCGGCCTCTGCCTCGGAATGCAATGTGCCGTTGTGGATATCGCCCGCGAGGTTCTCGACGCTCCTGACGCAAACTCCACGGAGTTCAACGCGTTCACCTCGCATCCCGTCATCGATCTGCTCCCCGAGCAGCGTGACATCGAGGAGAAGGGCGGCACGATGCGTCTCGGCGTGTATCCCTGCAAGCTGGCGCCCGGGACGCGCGCAGCGGAGGCGTACGGAGAGCCGGTTGTCTACGAGCGCCACCGCCATCGTTTCGAGTTCAACAACCACTATCGCGAGGCACTTGCGGGCGCCGGTGTGGTCTTCTCCGGCAGCTCGCCGAACGGTCGCCTTGTCGAGATCATCGAGCTCCGCGACCATCCGTTCTTCGTCGGCTCGCAATTCCATCCCGAGTTCCGCTCGCGGCCGGGGAGGCCACATCCGTTGTTCCGCGCGTTCATGACCGCGGCGACGAAAGGGATCAGCGTGAGTGGGACCGCCGTGGACGGCGAGGCCATCAGCGCCGTGCCGAGCGAGACGCCAACCACCGTCTGACCCGGCGCGCAACGTGGGACCGGCGTAATCGTTACGCGAAACCGGCCGTACATGGGGCCGTTGCACCGTCACTCGACCAGTTGACGGAGGCAATGACCGATGACCCCGAAGCGCGCCGCACTCATCCTTCCAGCCCTGGTGATGGTGCTCTCCGGCTGCGGTGCAGTCTCCACCCTCACGCTTCGCGCGACCACGCAAGGCGTCGCGTATGCGGATACCACGCAGCACCTTCCCCGTCCCGTCGTGACACCCGCGGCGATCCCACCGGTCCAGCTCGCAGCCGCCACCACGACCGTCGCGACGGTTCCCGGCAACGGCGGATCCGAGTGGCTGGAGATCCTCAACGGCTCCGGCGCCGTCATCGTGAAGACCTCGATTCACCCGACCGCCACCTGGATGACGGCCGCCGCCGCCGGTGGCGCCTACTGGGCGCAGAGCGGCGTCGAGCATGAGCTCACGGCGACCGGCGCAGTGCGTTCACTGGGGCCGATACCGGCCGATGCGGACGGCGTCGTCATCAGCCCCGACGGCACCGCGTATGCATATGCGACGTCGGATCAGCTGAGCAACGGCACCGCGCTGAATCGGATCTTCGTCGTACGGCCCGGTACAGCCGCAACGGTTGTCGCCGACCGCGTCTCCGACCCGAACCATCCGACTGCCGACGCGCCGCAGAGCTGGGACTACTACCTCATCGGCTGGACTGCAGACGGCATTGCATTCGCCCGCGTGCTCACGGGCGGCTGCGGATGCGGCTCGTTCGACATGCAGATGCAATCCGCCGACTCTGGGATCATCAATGTGTCTACCGGCGTCGTCACGGCACTGACTGACGACGCCTCGTGCCCGCTCAGCACCGTCGGACCCGGGGCGGAGACAGCATGCTTCGACACCGCAACATCCGGCGCCACAGCCGGCATCCGCATCGGGTCACAGGGCGTCATCTCGCACAGCTACAGCCTCTCCGGGACGAGCGTCGCGGGTGACGCGGTGTTCGCTCCGAGTGGCAGCGCACTGGCGTACATCACCATCCCGCTCAGCCAGGACACCTGTGGCGCCACGGTGACGCCGACGCTTCGCATCCTCAATGTTGCGAGCGGCATCGCGGTCGATCGCAACGTCGGCGACTTCGCCCCCTCGTTCTGGGGATCGAACGGGCTCCTCTACGGCCTCATGGCGAGCGGGCCGAACAGCTGGGTCGCCGCCGTCAACCCCACCACCCTCAGCGTCGCCCGAGTGAGCCCGAGCTCGCCGGGAACGGCATTCATCGGAATCGTCTAGCGGATCGCTACGCTGGGCCGATGAGCACGGTTGCGCGCACGACACCGGCGGCGGCGCGAGTCTCACGCGGCCGCAACCGCGGGCTCGAGCTGCTCCGCAGTACCGAGGCCTCGGCGCTCTCGGTCGGCCGCTGGCTCGGCCGCGGCGACAAGAGTGGTGCTCGGGAGGCCGGCCAGAACTCCATGGAGGACGCGCTGACCGGCATGCCCTTCGAGGGCCGGATCGTGATCGGGCCGGAGGGCTCGAACAACCGGCTCGTCACCGGTCGCACCGTCGGCGGCGGACGCGACCGCGTGGATCTGGCGCTCCTCCCAGTCGACGGGATCAGCCTGGTCGCCGGCGGGCTGAGTCAGGCGCTGAGCGTGGCCGCGTCCGCAGAGACCGGCGGGATCCTCCTACCGCCACCGGTCGCATACATGCACAAGATCGCTGTCGGCCCACAGGCTCGCGGGGCCATCGACGTCAGCGACACTCCGGAGAACAACCTGCGGCGGGTCGCGTTCGCGATGAACGTGCAGGTACAGGACTTGACGGTCGTGCTGCTTGATCGGCCCCGCCACCAGGCGCTCCTCGAGCGCCTGCGCTCGCTCGGCGTTCGGGTCGCGATCGTCAGTGATGGTGACGTCGGCCTCGCGATGATGGCCGCGTGGCCCGGATCGGGCATCGATGTGATGATCGGGTCGGGCGGGACCCGCGAGGGCATCGTCGCCGCGTGCGCGATGCGTTGCCTCGGTGGCGAGTTGCAGTGCCGTCCGTGGGTGCGCCACGAGGACGAGGCGGCCGCGATGCGAGCCGCAGGCTTCGATCCCGAAGCGGCGCTCAGCATGGAGCAACTCGTCCCGGGCCGCGAGGTGAGCGTCGCCGTGACCGGTATCAGCGGCGGTGGCCTGCTCCGCGGCGTCCGCTATCACAACTGGTGGGCCGAGACTCACAGCCTCGTGATGCGCGCGCAGAGCGGAACGGTGCGCGAGATCATCGCCAAGCATCACGTGGCGCTGCAGCCGGATCAAGCACCCAAGGTGCTTTGACGCAGGTCCGATGACGGATCTCTCGCGCGCCGAGGCGCTGCTGGAGCCACCGCCGCGATCGCTCCGCGCGGGTCTCTGGTTCGCAAGCCTGATCCTTCGCGCGCTCGGCACCGGCCGGTACGCGCTCGCGGACGTGATCGGCACGTGCAACTACCTCGCGTCACCGGCAGCGCGGCGGCGGTGCATCGCGAACCATCGGCGCCTCGATCCCGGACTGAGCCGGCGCGACGCACGACGTCGGGCGCTCGCATCGTTTCGCAACTACGTCCGGACGTCGGTCGACTTCGTCTGGCAGTACGGAGTTCCCGCGCATCAGATGCATCGGTACTTCCGCGCATACGGTCTGGAGCACGCGTACCGCGCGCTCGAGGAGCGCGGTGGGGGAGTCTTCGCGCTCGTCCACTTCGGCAGCTGGGACGTCGCCGCCGGCTGCGGGCTCGCCTCGGGCTTGCCGATCACGACGGTGATGGCGCCCGTCGGCCCGGACCTCGTCACGCGGATCGCAGCGTGGGCTCGGCGCCGTCAGGACATGGACGTGCTCGTGTCCTCGCATGCCGCGCGTGGGCTCATCCGCGCGGTGCGGCATGGGCGGTTCGCGGCCATCCTCAGCGACATCCCCGAGCGCGGCGAGACCGCTGTCGTCGATTTCTGTGGGGGTCCGGTGGCGTTCAGCACCGCGGCCGCGTGGCTCGGTCGCGTCGCGCACGTGCCGGTGATGCCGGTCGAATGCTGGCGAACGGGCGGGCTGTACCGCCTGGTCGTGCACCCGCCGGTGGATCTCGAGCCCGGCGAGAGCGACGTTGATGCAATGCAGCGGGTCGCGGCTCGGCTCGAGGTTGCGGTCAGGCACGCGCCGGAGTGGTGGTACCCGTTCGGGAAGGTCTACGAGGACTGACGCGACTTAGTGTCGCTGCGTCGCGCCCGGGTCCGTGCGCGGTCCCATGAGCGGGCGGCCGGGACGCTCGTCGAACACGAGTCGCTGATACGCACGCCGCCAGAAATGGCCGTAGACGCGGGCATCGCTCGGGAGACCCTCGAGCCTGCGCAGCAGGAGCAGCACGAGAATCGCAACGCACCCGCTCCCGAGGATCCAGCCATTCGATCCGGCGAACACAAATGCGACCACCGGCAGGATCACGAAGGCGATGAGCACCGCGAGCGCGATCCGGCCGCGGATGGCACCCCACGCGTAGCACATGAGCAGCGCGACCAGGCCTGCGACGGTCAGTGATGCGACGACGCCAGTCGCGACGGCGACACCGCGCCCGCCGTTGAAGCGCATGTAGATGGGCCAGCCGTTGCCGGCGACGGCGCAGACTCCGATGAGCATCATCGCGTCGAGCGGGAGCCCGACGAGACGAGCCGCGAGCACGGGCGCGAACCCCTGGGCGAACTGCAGCGGTCCGACGAGGATCGCGACGTCAATGCCCGCGTGGCGATAGACGTTGCTGGTGCCGATGTTGCCGGTGCCGAACTGGCGCAGATCGAGCCCGTAGCGCTTGCGGCGTACCAGCAGCCACCCGATCGGGAGTGCTCCGATGAGATAGGCCCCCAGGCACCAACCCGCAACGACCCACGGGGAGATCATGATCCGCCAATGATGCGGGTTAGGTACGGTAGATGACACTCCGCAAGCGCGCGATCGTCGTCGACGGTGGCGCGGCGCTTCCGGAGCATCTCGAACAGGGCATCGTCGTCGTCCCGCAGCACATCACCGTCGGCTCCACCGAGTTCATCGACGACGGGACGACGGACACCTACGAGGCCTTCTATCGACTGCTCCGCGCCGGCGGGGCGACCGCCACCGCCACTCCCTCGCCCGGTGCGTATCTCGAGGCCTTCCGGCGGAGCGAGGCAGAGACGGTGCTCTGCCTGACGATCCCGGAGCGCTGGAGCGGGATGCATTCGACGGCCAACCTTGCCGCCGACATGCTCGCGGCCGACGAGGGTCGACGGCGGGTGACGGTCGTCGACACGGGCACAGCCGTCGGGGGGATCGCGCTGATTGCCCGATGCGCCGCCTCGCTCTCCGAGTTGTCCGAGGTTGCGCCCGGATGGGAGGAGTCGGTGCGCTCGGCCTGCGCGCAGGTCCGCGTCTACGGTGCGCTGGCGACCCTCACGTACGTCGCGCGCAGCGGTCGTGTGCCCGCGCTCCTTGCCGGCATCTCGAACACCTTGCGTGTCCGCCCGGTGTTCAAGCTCGTCGACGCTGGCGACACGGGCCGGGTGGGACTGGCTCGGACGGTTTCCGGAACGATCCGGCAGCTCGAGCGCGCCGCGGTCGACGATCTCGGCTCGGGGCCGCTCTGGCTCGTGGTCTTCCACGCCGACGCCCCCGACGACGCGGCCGAGCTCGCCAGCCGGCTGTCCGGATCCCTGCATGCGGTACGCACCGAGACCCTCGCGTTGAGCCCGATGTTCGGCGCGCACACCGGTCCCGGGACGATCGGCTTTGCAGCGCTGCCATGGCCGGGAGGCGCGCCACCCGACTGATGGAGCCTGCCGGGTGATGGAATCCGGCGCAATACCGGCTGCGTCCCGATGCGCCTACCATCGAGGCGTGGTGACGGAGGCAGCCCGTACCGAGGAGCAACGCGCTCCGGGCGGGCATGGCGGCAAGCCGCGCCGTGCGCGCAGGCGCTGGCTGGGATATCTCCCGATTTTGTTCGCCCTGGGCGCGATCGCGGCACTCCTCGTCTATGCGGATCCCCGCAAGATCGGCATCGCCTTCGAGCGTTTCAACCTCGCCTACGTGCCGATCGTCGTCATCCTCAGCATCGGCTTCTACATCGTCCAGGGCATCCGCTGGTGGACGCTCAACCGTGCGCTCGGTATCAAATTTCCCTTGCTGGACACGATCTTTCTCACCGAGACCGGTCAGGCGACAGCGCTCCTGCCGCTCGGCGAGCTGACTCGTGCACTGCTCGTCTCGAAAGCCGCGGCGGTGCATCTCGGCGCGGTGGTCGCGAGCGAGACGGTGCAGGAGTTGCTGTTCGTGTTCATGCTCTTCGCGCTCGCGCTGCCGTATGCACTGAGCCTGCACCTGATTGCAATCGCGGTGATCGTGCCGATGCTCTTCGTGGTTGCGATCGTCGCCATCCTCACGGTGGAGCGGTTCTATGCGCGAGTGCGCCGCATCATCGGTCGAGTGCCGGTGCTGAAGCGCATGCGCCCGGCCATCGACGAGCTGCATCGCGACACGCGCGTGCTCTTCCTCCACGCCGATACGTACCGCTACCTGCCGTTGAGCGCGGCCCAGGCAGCCATGGCGGTGACCCTTCTCTGGGCGGTGGCCGAAGGGGTCGACCCGGGCAAGCTCAGCTGGACGAGCGCCGGCTTCGTGTACGCAGTGACGCAGGGGGCGGCGTGGTTGAGCTTCTCGCCGGGTGGGCTCGGTGCGGTGGAGGCAAGTACCGCCGGGTTGCTCGTGCTGCTTGGCATCCAGTTCGATCTCGCAACCGCGATCTCAGTCATGCAGCGGCTGGCCGACAAGGGGCTGAATACGCTGATTGGCTGGATCTGCTACCTGTTCGCCCGGCGGCGGTACAACCTGACCGGGGCGTCTCTATTCCGGTTCGAGATGACGCCGCCCAAGGAGGCGACGCAGCCGGTCGCGTGATCTCGGAGCGGGGCCTTGGGGGTTGGCCGGAGCTTCGCTGCAGGGCATGCGTTGGGCGATTGGTTCGACGCGAGGAACGGCGAGTGCTCTCCGGGTTGGCGACCAACATCACGATCAATCTCACCTCGCTGCGTGTGACGCTTCCCAAGACCTTCGTCTTTGGGATCGCTGACAACACCAGCGACTACGGTGCGGCCCCTTACGGCGACGCCACCGCATGCCACTCGACATCCGAGGCGGCACCTTCCGCATCGATTCGCCGAGCACGCCTGCGTGTTGGGGCGTCGACAGCGCAGGTAACGCGCCCTGGTACATGCCGGCGGTTGAGTTCACCACCTCGTCATTTCAGTACCCGCCCGCACGGGTCCTAACGAACGCCATTGACATCACAGGGCATGTCCGCATGCGGCAGGACGAAGCTTGACTTTGCCGTCACGGACCGCCCATGCTCGCTGACGCAGGAACGGTGACCCTCAATCACGAGGGCATCTCCCGTTCCTTTCAGGAGGAGACATATGCGACGTCTTGCGCTCATTGCCACGCCCGTCGTGGTATTGGGGTTGGCCACATTCTCGAACACGGCTGTACGAGCCGCTTCGGTCCTGGTGGTTGACGACAACCACACCCAATGTCCTACCGCAGGATTCTCGACCATCTCCGCCGCCGTGGCTGCCGCCTCCGCAGGCGACACCATCAAGGTGTGCGCAGGCATTTACCCTGAGACCGTGACGGTCGACAAGCAGTTGACCATCGACGGCGCGAAGATGGGCATTGACGCTCGCAAGAGCAGGGGTGGTCTGGCCACGGAATCGGTGGTCGACAGCCTCAATGGCGGCTTCATCATCAACAGTGGCGTCAATGACGTGACCATCGACGGGTTCACCATCGAAGGCGCGGGCAGCGATGCCGTCACTGCCGACGGCGTCGAGGCGTTCTTTGGCAGCAGCGGGCTGACACTGGTGAACAACATCGTGCGTGACAACCTCGAGGGGATCAACTTTCAGAATCCCGACGGGACCATGCCGGCGCTCATCCAGCACAACAACTTCATCAACAACAACAACGGAACCACGGCCGAAGGCGGCACCGGCGTGTTTATTTCGAACGGCCCAGCAAACAGCACGTCGATCCTCGCGAATCGGTTCACCGGTCATCGACAGACCGCAATCAACTTCGCCGGCAGCAGCAACCACTCGACGGGCCTGGTGGTCGACGGCAATCAGAGCATCAACGATGCGACGTTCGTGGTCGCGACGGACAGCGACAACGCCGCCATCGACAGCAACACCATCACCTATAGCGGTTCCAGCAACGGGACCGCCATCCTCGATTTCGGCGGCAACAACGACCTGCGCATCCTCGACAACGTGATCAAGGGTGGCAGTGGGTCGGGCACCTCCGGCATCAAGCTGGCCGACTTCACTGGGGCGCCGAGTGTCGGGACCACTGTGAGCGGCAACAAGGTGACCGGACGCTACTGGGGTATCCGCGTGGTCGGCGCGTATACGAGCGCCCTGATCAGTGGCAACACCGTGACTGCGTCCAGCGACATCGGCATCCTGATCGACCTCAGCGGTGGCTCTGGCGACGGCAGCGGCAACCTGATCACGCACAACAAGGTGACGGGAACGACCGGACCGTTCGCGTGTGAGGATCAGACCAGCGGTCCGTTGACAGCCGGCACAGCCAACACGTGGCGGCACGACACGGGCGGCACGGCCCCCTCGTCGCCTGCTGGGATCTGCACGCAGTCCTGACCGGTCTCCGGTCGAGCGCGTAGCTCGCCACCGCGTCAACGCTCATGGCCTGCCACTCCCTTTTTCGGGGGTGGCAGGCTTTTCTGTTTCCCCACGTCCGCCCAGACTGCCACCGACTCAAGGCACTGTGTAATCATGTAATCCATGAAAGGACACCACGCTCAACCCGAACCGCTGACCGATGACGAAGTAGCCGGCTGGTTCGCCGGACGCTTGCCCGAGGGGCTCTACAGCTCCGCCCCGACCATCAGCTCCGACCCCGATGAGATCCTGATCGTCGGCGACATCGACGAGCCAGAACTCCCTGCTGATGCTGCAGACGGCACCAAGGCCGCGGCCCGCAGCGCCAGGATCGCTCGATTCCGTGGTGAGACCCGCGATGCGCGCGTTCGCGTTGCTCGGGATGCCGAGCGACTTTTCGGTCGCAAGGTTTCCTGGGGCGCCCGGTGCGGCGGCGTCGAGGAGTTGTTCACCACCCTTGGCGTTCCGGTCATGACCCGGCTGCGCATCCAAGATCGCCGCGTCCTCGACACGCTGATCGAAGCGGGTGTGGCTCGCAGCCGGAGCGAGGCGCTGGCCTGGTGCGTCCGCTTGGTTGGGCAGCACCAGTCGGACTGGATTGAGAGCCTGCGCGGCGCCCTCACGGCGGTGCAGAAGGCCCGGGCGGAAGGCCCGGATGTCGCCTGACCCGAACGACGACGGCGAGCTGCTCGACGCCTACTCGCGAACCCTGACCCGGGTCGCCGCGATGTTGGCGCCATCGGTGGCCGCCGTCCAGGTCGCTGCCGGCGGAGGCCGTCGAGGCCCCGCCGGGAGTGGCTCGGCCGTTGCGCTGAGCGCTGACGGTCTGCTCGTGACCTCCGCCCACGTGGTTGCGGGAGGTGACGGAGGCCGGCTCGATCTGGCCGATGGCCGGCGGCTTCGCTTTCGCGTGCGCGGCCGCGACGAGCTGTCCGACCTGGCCGTGCTCGTCGTCGAGCACGGCGACCTCGAACCCGCAGCGCTCGGCGACGCCGGCGCGCTCCGAGTCGGCCAGCTCGTCGTCGCCATCGGCAATCCGCTCGGGCTCGCCGGCAGCGTCACTGCCGGTGTTGTCAGCGCGCTCGGCCGCTCGCTGCCGGCGCGCGCGGGCGATCACGTGCGGGTCATCGACGACGTCATCCAGACCGACGCGGCACTCAACCCCGGGAACTCCGGCGGAGCGCTCGCGGACTCAGCTGGGCGCGTCGTCGGCATCAACACCGCGCTCGCGGGCGCCGGGCTCGGCCTCGCCGTGCCGATCAACACGACGACCGAGCGGATCATCGGCGCGCTCGTGCGTGACGGCCGCGTTCGCCGCGCCCACCTCGGCGTCGCCGGCGTCTCGCGACCGATGCCGCCCCGGTGGGAAGGCGCGCTCGGCGTCCGGCGCGGTCTCGAGGTGGTTGAGGTCGTCAAGGGCAGTCCGGCCGACTCGGCGGGACTGCGTGCCGGCGACATCATCCTCGAGGTGGACGGCCGGCCCATCGAGAGCCCGCGCGACCTGCAGCGGCTGATGGTGGACGGGCCGATCGAGCGTTTCATGGTGATCCGCGTGGCGCGCGCGGGAGAAAGTCACGTTGTGACCGCGATCCCGGACGAACTCGCTGCCGCGTAATACCCTGGGTCGCATGCCCAACGTCTTCACGCGCATCCCCGACTCGCCCGTTCCGCCGACAACCGGCTTCGGCTCGGCAGTCATCCCGGTCGCCGACGCCTTCATGGTCGCCATGTTCTCCAAGCCCGCGGGCGGCACGCTGCGGACGACGTGGGTCACGCCGTCGACGTACTGGCTGACGCTCGCGACCTTCCTGGGAGCGGTCGTCATCGCTGGACTGCTCCTCTCGGGCCTGATCGGTCCCATCACGGGCATCTCGATCGTCGGTATCGTGATCTGTCTCCTCTTCGCCATCGGCGCCGGCGCGGTCGCGGTGGTTGGGAACTGCCAGCGCCGCTCTGCCCACGAGGTCGCAAACGCGGGTGGGTCGACACTCGTCCCGTAACGACCCGAGGTTGACCTGACCGGCCCTGGGGGAGAATCGACTCATGCGTCCAGTCGTCGCGCGCCCTGACGGCGAGCTCGAGGTCCTCGGCGGATTCCGTCCAGCTGCCAGATCGGGCGGCAAGCTGGTCGCGCTCGATGCGACCGAGCTCATCCCGATCCCCGAAGGGACGACGCTCATGCACCTCCCCGGACGGAGGGCGCTCGCGCTCGACGCCAAGAACCGTCCGGTCGACGTGGAGGCCGACCTCCTCCCCGTTGCGGCGGTGCTTCCGGTCGGGTTTCTGCGCACGCTGCTGCCCGCATCTCGACCGCTCCCCGGGAGCCGCCGCCTCCCGCTCTACGGCTACGCCGCTGTGGTGGAACACCACGACGAGTTGCGAGTTGCCGCACTCAACACGGACGGATTCGGCTGGTGGGAACCGGCGCGCTACGCCGGCGCGGAACTCCCCGAGGCGATCGAGGCCGCGCGCGCCTCGCTCCCCGGAAACCGGCTCGTCGACCACCTCGCCAACTGCGCCACCGAATTGCGCTGCTATACGGCGCAGAACACCTTCCTGCGTCGTTATGAGGGTGCGTTGCCCGCGTCTCCCGCCTGCAACGCCGACTGCCTGGGCTGCATCTCGTTACAGACTGACGGCGCCGCGCCGGCGCCGCAGCCGCGCATGCGCTTTGCGCCGACTGCCGATGAGCTGAGCGGCATGGCCGGTTTCCACCTCGGCGGGACCGACGCGGGCATCGTCTCGTTCGGTCAGGGATGCGAGGGTGAGCCACTCACCCGCGACGACGTGCTCGCCGACGCCGTCGCCGCGATCCGTGCAGCGCACCCTGCGGCGACGATCCACGTCAACACCAACGGGAGCCGCCCACGAACCCTGCAGCGCCTCATCGACGCGGGCTGCAACAGCGTGCGCATCAGCGCGATCTCGTTCAACGACCCCATCTTTCGTGCCTACTACCGCCCAGTCGGGTACTCGATCGAGGACGTCATCGAGTGCGGGCGGGTGATGTCTCGCGCCGGCGGGCAGGTGTGCATCAACCTGCTGACGTTCCCCGGGGTCACCGACTCGAGCGACGAGCTGGACCGCACGGCAGCCGCGGCCGTCGAGATCGGCGCCCGGCAGATCCAGTGGCGCTCGCTGAACTGCGACCACGATTGGCTCGTCGACGTCCTGACAGCGCGTGGGCTACTGCCCGACGACGGCATCGGGCTCGCCGCCGCGTACCACCAGCTTGTCGACCGGCTCCCCTCCGTGTCCCACGGAAACTTCACCCGGCCGGTCGTCATGGCCGTGGATTGAGCTTTGCGCTGCCGTGGTATCGTGTTTGAGTTCCTTCCCCGCGAATCTAGGCGCCCCATGAAAGCTGCAATCCATCCCGAGTACCACACCGACGCCGAAGTCCATTGCCTGTGCGGCAACACCTTCGCGACCGGATCGACCCTGGCTGAGCTGAAGACCGAGGTCTGCTCCGTGTGCCACCCGTTCTTCACCGGAACGCAGCGCATCATCGACACCGGCGGCCAGGTCGAGCGGTTCCGCCGCCGCGCCGAGCAGGCGAAGAAGGCCTAACCGACTGCAGCGGAGCCGGGCTCCGAGCGGTCGCGTTCCGAGCGAGCGCCTACTCGTGCGCATCGCCGCTTGATGATGGAGGAGGACATGGCAGTCGGACCGGACGACGTCGCTACCGCGTTTATCGCGGCCCTCAACGGGCGCGATCCTGATGCAGTCTTCGCTCTCCTCACGGAAGATGCGACGTATGCGACGCCGCGGGGTGACCGTGTCGACGGCTCGACGATGGTGAACAAGATGATGTGCGCGTCCTGGGGCACCTTTCCAGACGGACAGCTCATCGAGGTGCGGCGGCTGCACGAAGGGGACTCTGTTGTCGTCCTGGCTCGGCAGCGCGGCACCAACACCGGCCCGATCGGGTGGGCCGGGGGCGCCGACGCAACGGGGCGGTCCGTGGACATCGACCAGTGCTATGTACTCGATATTCGCGACAGACGCGTGTGTGCGGTCCACCTCTACATGGATCGGCTCACCGCCAACGAGCAGCTCGGTCTCTCGGCATAGCCCCCGCCTCGTCGCCGCCGCTACCACTAGCATGCCGTCCATGAGGTTCGCTCAGCGTTGTCGGGACCTCCTGCTCACCGTTGCCGTGAACGCGGTGAGCGCGCCACCTGGCACCTTCTTCTATGGAGGCCAGGCGGTCATCGAAGGGGTGCTCATGCGCGGCCGCGACACCTATGCCGTAGCGGCACGACGTCCCAACGGTGACATCACGGTCTGCACCGACGTGCTGCGGTCTCCCGTGTACACGGCAGGTATCTGGCGACGTCCGTTCCTTCGGGGCGTCGCGGGACTCTACGAGACCATCCACCTCGGGATGCGCGCGCTGCAGTGGTCGGCGACCGTGCAACTCGGTCAGGACGCCCAGATCGGCGACGGCGCGATGCGCGGGGCGATGATCGCGTCGCTCGTCTTCGCGCTGGCGCTGTTCATCGGTGTGCCGCTGTTGCTCGGCGGCCTGCTGCATCACACAACCGAATCGATCACGTCGGTGCTCATCGAAGGCGTCATTCGGGCGTTCGTGCTCGTCGCATATCTCTCGTTGATCAGCCTGATCCCCAACGTGCGCCGGCTCTTTCAGTACCACGGAGCAGAGCACAAGGCGATCAATGCGCTCGAGTCCGGAAACGCGGTCGACCTCGACCATGTCCGCGCGTCGAGCCGCCTGCATCCGCGCTGCGGCACCGGGTTTCTCGTGGTGGTCGCATTCGTGAGCGTCGCAGTCTTCGCGCCGCTCGGACTCCTGCCGACAGCGCTGCGTCTCGTGCTGCAGATCGTGCTCGTGCCTGTGGTCGCCGCAGTGTCGTACGAGCTCATCCGTGCGCTCATCCGCATTCGCGGCACGGCCGCGGGCAGGTTTGCGCTCGCGCCCGTGCTCGGGGCGCAACTGCTGAGCACGCGCAATCCGGACGATCGGCAGATCGAGGTCGCCATCGCCGCCCTCGACGCTGCTCGCGACGGCCTGCATCAGGGCGATGGTCCCGTCTACGAAATCGCGGGTGCTCGCTGATGCCTGAGTCGGAGACGGAGCTAACCGCGTTCGAGCAACGTCTCGCCGCACTCGAGGCGAGATATGTCGAGCTCGAGACGTTGTTGAGTGCGCCCGATGCGTACCAGGACCTTGACCGCGTGCAGCAGCTGTCGCGTGAGCAGGCGAAATTGCGCGAAGTTGTCGAGGCCGCGCGTCGCTGGCGCGAGGCGCAGAGCGCGGCGCGCGAGGCGACGGAAATGGCTCATGCGGAAACGGATCCGCAAATGGTGGCCATGGCGGAGGAGGAGCACGAGGCACAACTCGCCGCAGCGAACGACGAATACGAGCATCTGCGCGCGATTCTGCTCACCGCCGATCCCAATGACGACCGCGACGTCGTTGTCGAGATTCGCGCCGGCACGGGGGGTGACGAGGCTGCGTTGTTCGGCGCTGATCTGTTCCGCATGTACTCGCGCTATGCGGAGCGTCAGCGCTGGCGCATCGAGGTGCTCGACCACAACGAGACGGCCGGTCACGGTTTCAAGGAGATCGTGTTCGAGGTGCACGGTCAGGGTGCGTACTCGCGGCTGAAGTTCGAGTCGGGTGTGCACCGCGTGCAGCGCGTCCCCGAGACCGAGGCGCAGGGACGCATCCATACGTCCGCCGCGTCGGTCGTCGTCCTCCCCGAGGCGGACGAGCTCGAGGTGGAGGTCAACGAGAACGACCTGAAGATCGATGTCTATCGGAGCACCGGCCCCGGCGGCCAGAGCGTCAACACCACCGACTCGGCGGTGCGCATCACGCACCTGCCAACCGGTCTCGTGGTGACATGCCAGGACGAGAAGTCACAGATCAAGAACCGCGCAAAGGCGATGCGCGTGCTGCGAGCGCGTCTCTACGACCTCGCCGAGGCCAAACGCGAAGCCGAGCTGCGCGCGACGCGACGGTCGATGGTGGGCAGTGGTGATCGCAGCGAGAAGATCCGGACGTACAACTTCCCGCAGTCACGCGTGACCGACCATCGCATCGATCTCACCCTGCACCAGCTGCCGCGTGTGCTCGACGGCGATCTCGACCTGCTGATCGAGCCGCTGTCGAATGAGGACCAGGCTCGCCGCTTGCTCGAGGACGACCCTGACGGTGGTCTCCCGGGGCACGCTGCCTGAGGTGCCGTCCGCCGCACCCATCCTTATCGATGTCCTCCGTCTGAGCACCACCTACCTCGGTGATCACGGCAGCAGCAGCGCGCGACTCGACTCGGAGCTGCTCTGCGCACAGGCACTCGGCATCCGCCGGCTCGACCTCTACCTGCAGTTCGACCGGCCGCTCGACGAGCAGGAGCTGAGCGCGATCCGTGAGCTCGTCCGGCGCCGCGGCAAGGGTGAGCCGGTCGCGTACATCACCGGCACGCGCGAGTTCTACGGTCGGCCATTCACCGTGACGAGCGACGTCCTCATCCCGCGCCCCGATACCGAGACGATCGTCGAACGCTCGTTGCTAGCCCTGCGTGCTCTCGATGGCCGTCCGACGCGTGTCGCCGACCTCGGTACGGGCAGCGGCTGCATTGCCATCACGGTTGCTGCCGAGGTGCCGGGCTCGGACGTCGTCGCGACCGACGTCAGCGCCGCGGCACTCGAGGTTGCGCGCGCGAACGCCGAACGGCTGGACGTCGCCGCCACGTTTGTCGATTGCTCGTGGGCCGATGCGCTCGACGGCGCCTACGACCTCATCGTCAGCAATCCTCCCTACGTCACCACGGATGAGCTGGCCGGCGTCGATCGCGACGTGCGCGACTTCGAGCCGCACGGGGCGCTGCTCGGCGGCGTCGATGGGCTCGATGCCTATCGCGCGCTGCTCGCATCACTCTGTACGCACGTGACCACGTCGCGCCTTCTGCTCGAGGTCGACCCACGGCGGGCCGCAGACGTCGGCGCCATGGTGGAGTCGGCACTGCCCGGCATGCGCGTATCGCCCGTGGCCGATCTGACCGGCAGGACTCGCGTCATCGATGCGGAGATGCGATGACCCTCGACGCCGCCGTCGCCGCGATCGCACGTGGCGGGGTGATCGCCTTCCCGACGGACACGGTCTTCGGGCTCGCGTGTGATCCCGCGAATGCAGCGGCAGTCGACCGCGTCTACACGATCAAACGACGTCCTGCGGGGCTCGAGCTCACCCTGCTCAGCGCGACCATCGCCGAGGTAGAGGAGGACGTCGATCTCAGCCCCGAAGCTCGAGCGCTCGCCGGCGCGTTCTGGCCCGGTGCGCTCTCGATCGTCTGCGGGCTGCGCACCCGCCGCTGGGCGATCCCGCGAACGGGGACGACGCTCAGCGTTCGCGTCCCCGACCATCCGATCGCGCTCGAGCTGCTCCGGCGCACCGGCCCGCTTGCCACGACCAGCGCCAACCGCCATGGGGAGGCGGCCGCGACCACCGCGGCCGACGTCACCGCAGCACTCCGCGACGAGGTCGACGCCATCGTCGACGGCGGTCACTGTGGCGGACTTGCCTCGACTATCATCGACTGCACGTCAAACACCCCCCGCGTGCTTCGCGAAGGCCCGATTTCCGCTGCCGTGTTGCGCTCACTTCTCGGGGGTTCACCTTCAACCAGTTCGGAGGGGCAGAGATCGCAGTGACCAGCACACCTGTCGAAATCCGTCCGGGAGCCACTCGCGGCGCCGGATTCACCGACAAGCCCGCGTTGCGCGCGACGGATCCTGAGGTCGCCGCCCTGCTCGATGCCGAGCTGGTCCGCCAGGAGGAGACCCTCGAGCTGATCCCGTCGGAGAATCTCGCGTCCGTCGCGGTCCTCGAGGCGCTCGGCTCGTGGCTCAACAACAAGTACGCCGAAGGCGTCCCGGGCAAGCGCTACTACGGTGGATGCGAGGTCGTCGACCAGGTCGAGAACCTGGCCAGGGATCGTGCCAAGGCGCTCTTCGGCGCCGATCACGCCAACGTCCAGCCCCATTCCGGCACGCAGGCGAACATGGCCGTCTACGCAAGCGTCCTCACCCCGGGCGACACGGTGCTTGGCATGGCGCTCGATCAGGGCGGCCATCTCAGCCACGGATCGCCGGTCAGCTTCAGCGGCCGGATCTACCACTTCGAGCCCTATTTCGTTGATGAGGAGACCGGCGTCCTCGACATGGCAGCGGTCCGTGAGCGCGCGCTCGAGGTGCGCCCGAAGATGATCGTCGCCGGGTACAGCTCGTATCCGCGCATCCTCGATTTCGCGGCCTTCGCGGAGATCGCCCACGAGATCGACGCGTATCTGATGGTCGACATGGCCCATTTCGCGGGCCTCGTCGCCGGCGGCGCTCACCCGAGTCCGGTGCCGCACGCCGATTTCGTCACGTTGACGACCCACAAGACGATGCGCGGACCATGGGGCGGGGTCATCCTCTGCAAGTCGGAGCACGCCGATCAGGTCGACAAGGCGGCGTGCCCGAACGTCCAGGGTGGCCCGCAGATGCACGCCATCGCCGCCAAGGCGGTCATGTTCAAGCAGTGCGCGCAGCCCGACTTCCGCGACTACGCGCAGAAGGTCGTCGCCAACGCCAAGACGATGGCCGCGGGGCTGATGTCGCGCGGTCTGGTGCTGACCACCGGCGGGACCGACAACCACCTCATGGTGATTGACCTGCGTCCGATCGGCCTCCGTGGTCGCGCGGTGCAGTCCGCCTTCGACGAGGTCGGCGTCACCGTGAACGCCAACGCCTTCCCCGGACACGGCGGATCGCCGTTCAACCCCAACGGCATCAGGCTCGGCAGCCCATCGGTGACATCGCGTGGCATGGGCGAGGCGGAGATGGACGAGATCGCCGATCTCGTGCACAGCATGCTTACCGGGTTCGATGACTCCGACGTGCGGGCCGATGTCCGCGCTCGGAGCCTGGCGCTCTGCCGGCGTTTCCCGCTGCCATACCGGGAATCGCCACCGGCGTGATCGCCGCCGACTCGCCCTGGCTCACGGCGCTCCCGCCGTTTCTGGTGGCGAGTGCCGTCTGCATGGTCGCCGTACCGGGATCCATGTGGCTCGCGCGCCGGACCGGGGCGGTCGCCCAGCCCGATGGAGATCGCCACCTGCATGGTCAGGCGACGCCGAGGCTCGGCGGGATCGCGATGTTCGCCGGGTTCGCGGTTGCGATCGCGATCTTCGGTTCGAGCATCAACGATCGCTGGCAGGTCCTGGCGGTCACCGCCGCCATCACCGTGGCGATGGCGGTCGACGACATCCTCGACCTGTCGTGGCGGAGCAAGCTCGGCATCGAGGTGGGCGTCGGCGTTCTTGCGGTGCTCTTGGGCATCACGATCACCACGATCGCGGTCCCTGGAGCGCACACGCCGTCGGTCATCGATCTCATGTGGCTGAGCGCTCCGGTGACCGTTGTGTGGCTCGTGGGCATGCAGGTGTCGGTGAATCTCCTCGACGGCGCCGACGGGGTCGCGGCCGGGGTCATCGCCATCGTCGCCGTGGTCTGTCTGCTCGCCGCGATCAGTCGGATCGGGCCGCCTGACCATGAGGCGCAGATACAGACCGGGGTCGTGATCCTGAGCGGCGCGGTCATGGGCTGCTGCCTCGGGTTCCTCGTCTACAACCTGCCGCCCGCACGCGTCTTCATGGGCAACTCAGGCAGTCACTTCCTCGGCGTCGCCCTGGCACTCATCACCATCCTTGGCGTCGCCAAAGTCGTCGTCGGCCTCTCGATCCTCGTGCCACTCATCGCGCTCGGCCTGCCGATCGGCGACACCCTGTTCGCCATCGTCCGGCGAACGCTCGCCGGCCGGAATCCCGCGGCGCCGGACGCTGGACACCTCCACCACCGCTTACGCGCGGTCGGCATGACTCCGCTCGAGACGGCGGTGACCTTCTACCTGGTCACCGCGATCCTCGGATGCCTGGCGCTCACCATCTACGGACACCACACGATCATCTTCATCGCGCTCGGCCTCCTCGTCGTGTCGCTGGTCGGGCTCGTCTGGCGCAACCGGCGCCGGACCCCCCGCCTCCCTTTCGTCGTGGCTGAGGAGGGCGAGGTCCAGGTGGAGGGTCGCCGCAACCGGCCATCGCACATTCACCACCGAGGTGAACCCGACTGAGCGGCGCTCCGTCGCCTCGACAGCCATCCGGGGGTGAGCTCGCCGGACTCGGGATGCAGATCGCCGTCGCGTTCCTGCTGCCCCTGCTCCTCGGTGAGGGTGTCGACCTCCTGCTGCACATCAGCGCGATCGGCGTCCTCGTCGGGCTGCTGGTCGGCATTACGGCGGGCTGCTACGTCGCGTTCATCCAGTTCAAACGCTTCATCTGACAAAGCGCTGGGTCGTCTCGCCGCACCCAATTGATATCGTTGCCTTGGTTTGACAGTCCAAGTGAAGGCAGCGGGAGCAGAGGTGTCCTCGGACGGCGCTTCGACGCGCCCGAAGACCGCCGCAAATGCGTTGCGCCTTGTGCGAAATGCTGCCTTGGTGTGCGCCGGCGCCGCGGTGATCGCCGCGATCGTGGGGATCATCGTTGGGCGTCCAGGTTCGGGCGGTGCGCTCGCCACGGGCCTGGCGATTGGCTCCCTCAACGGCGCCATGGCGGCGAAGCTGATCGCGCTTCCCATCCCGTTTCTTGCGACGAGCCTCTTGCGAATCATGACGCTCAGCCTGATCGGCATCGCCATCGGCCTCGCCTTCGGGATCGCGAACGTCTGGCTGGTGATTCTCGGGCTCGGGGTTGCTCAGGTGATCCTCGCGGCGGCCGCGCTGCGTGAGCAATTGCGAATCACATGATCGTCGCAGCCTCGCTCATCCCCGCCCCCGGCAACCATCCCACGATCCAGGTGTGCGGCCAGAAGTTCTTGTGCACGTTCAACTACGACACGCTCATCTCGAGCGGCATCGCCATCGTGATCACCCTGGCGATCGGTCTCGGGGTTGCGCGCCGGCTCAGCTCGGGCAAGCCGGGCAAGCTCCAGATGGTGCTGGAACTGCTGCTCAACTACATCCGCGATCTGATCAAGCAGATGATCGGCGACGACGCGGAGTTCGTCACCCCCATCGCAGCCACGATCTTCCTCTTCATCCTCTTCGCCAACTGGCTCGATTTCTTCCCGTTGACGTCGCCGGTGGAACCCGCAGCCGCTGACATCAACCTCACGCTGGCGATGGCGCTTGCCGTGATCGTGATCGTGCAGTGGTACAGCATCCACGTGCTCGGGTTCCGCGGGTACCTGCGCCGCTTTACGAAGCCGTTCGAGCTGCCGCTCTGGGCGCGCATCGCATTCACGCCGCTGAACATCATCGAGGAGGTCGCAAAGCCGCTCAGCCTTGCACTCCGGTTGTTCGGCAACATCTTCGGCGGCCTCGTGATGGTGTTCCTGCTCACCCTCGGCTACGTCGCGTTTGCCGGATCGTCCGTCTTCCAGACTGCAACGTCGCCGATCTGGGTGATCCTGCTCGTCGGCTGGAAGCTGTTCGATGTCTTTCTCATCGGCACCATCCAGGCGTTCATCTTCATGCTACTGACGATCATCTATTTCGGCATGGCCCGTGAAGGACTCGAGGAAGAGCATCACGGCACAGCAGTACACGCAACGAGTTGAGGAGAGCCACCACATGAACCATGCGCTGATCCTGATGGGAGCGCTGATCGCCGCCGGACTTGCACTCGGCGGAGGCGCAATCGGCGCCGCCATCGGTGACGGTCTCGCCGGTAACGCCACCATCGCCGGAACCGCCCGTCAGCCGGAGGCGCAGAGCCGGTTGCAGGTCACCATGTTCCTGATCATCGGACTCGTCGAGGGGATGTACTTCATCAACCTCGCGCTCGGCTTCTTCTTCATTTACGTCATCGCCGGATAAGGGTTTGTGACGATGTTGCTCGCGGCTTCGCCGGACGCCGGACTGCTCACCCCGAACGGGACGTTCTTTGCTGAGCTGATCGCGTTCATCCTGATGATCATCATCCTCGGGAAGTGGGCGTATCCAGCGATCATCAAGGCGGCAACCGAGCGCGAGAACAAAATCGAGGCCGGCCTCAAGGCAGCAGCCGAGTTTGAACAGCGCCTGGCCAACGTCAAGGTCGAAGTCGATCAGCAGCTCGAGGAAGCCCGGGCGCAGGCCCGCGACATTCTTAATCGAGCCCACCAGGAGGCGACAGCCGATACCGCCGAGGTCCTCGCAAAGGCGAGGGCTGACGCTGAGGTGCTCGTCGAGCACGCTCGCAGCGAAATCGGTGCGGAGCGTGACCGCGCCATCCAGGATCTGCGCGCCGAAGTGGCCAACATGGTCATCTCCGCGGCCGAGGGTGTGCTGGGTTCGGCGATCGATGACAAGACGCACCAGCGCCTCATTGAGGGCGCGCTGCAAAAGGTTGGCGACAACCCCGGCGCCAAGGCCGGCCAGAACTGACGATGGAACGCGCGAGCATCATCGCCCGCCGCTACGCCGAGGCGTATTTCGCGCTCGCGCGCGACGCGAACGATATCGCCGGCTGGCGCAAAGAGCTTGCGGGGGTCGCCGACGTCCTCGGCGACCCGGCGGTCAGCGATGCGCTGACCAATCCGAAGACGAGCCTCTCTGAACGTGTTCGCCAGGGGTTGAAGCTCCTGAAAGGCGTTTCGCCCGAGGCACGGAATCTCGCGCGGCTGCTCATCGAGCGACGCCGCATCGGCATCGTCCGCGAGATCCTGACGCACTACGACGCATTGGCCGACAAGGCGTCAGGTGTCGTTCGCGCGGAGGTCATCACGGCGATCCCGGTTGACAAGGCGCTCGAGAAGCAGATCCGCGAATCACTGCGCAAGCAGCTCGGCACCGACGTTGAGACCACTGTGCGCACTGATCCATCCATCATCGGCGGTCTCGTCATTCGGATCGGGGACCGCGTCATCGATGACAGCGTGCGCACCCATCTGCAACAACTCCAGGCGGCACTAGCCTGAGATGAGAGAGAGGAACCGCTAGCCAATGGCAATACGCAGCGACGAGATTGGAGAGATCCTCAAACAGCGCATAGCAAGTTTTGAGGCGCCGGTGGTCGATGCCAACGAGGGTGTGATCACCTCCGTCAGCGACGGCATCGCGCGCATCTACGGGCTGGAGCACGCGATGGCCGGCGAGCTGCTCGAGATGCCAGGTCCCGGCGGCACCGGCACGGTGCTCGCGCTCGCCCTCGACCTCCGCGAGGACGGTGTGGGCGCGGTCATTCTCGGCCCCTACGAGCATCTCCAGGAAGGTGACGCCGTTCGTACCACCGGCCGCATCGCAGAGGTGCCGGTCGGCGACGAGCTGGTCGGCCGCGTTGTCAACGCGCTCGGTGAGCAACTCGATGATCGTGGACCGATCGAGACGGCTCAGTCATTCCCCACCGAGCGAGTCGCGCCCGGTGTCATCCAGCGCGAGAACGTCGACACGCCGATGCAGACCGGACTCAAGGCGATCGACTCGATGATCCCGATCGGTCGTGGACAGCGCGAGCTCATCATCGGCGACCGCCAGACCGGCAAGACCGCGATCGCCATCGACGCCATCATCAATCAGAAGGGCACCGGCGTCATCTGCATCTACGTCGCCATCGGGCAGAACGCGCAGAAGGTGGCGCAGATCAAGGCGACTCTCGAATCGCACGGCGCCATGGAGCACACGATCATCGTTGCCGCCACCGCGTCCGACCCGGCGCCGCTGCAGTTCCTCGCCCCCTACGCGGGATGCGCGATGGGCGAGTACTTCATGCTGAAAGGCGGCCACGCGCTGATCATCTACGACGACCTCACGAAACACGCCGACGCGTATCGCGAGCTCTCACTCCTCCTCAGGCGTCCGCCGTCTCGCGAAGCGTACCCGGGTGATGTCTTCTATCTGCATTCCCGATTGCTCGAGCGCGCGGCTCGCATGAGTGATGCCGAGGGCGGTGGCACCCTCACCGCACTGCCGATCATCGAGACCAAGGCGAACGACGTGTCGGCATTCATCCCGACCAACGTCATCTCGATCACCGACGGCCAGATCTACCTCGAGACCGACCTCTTCAACGCCGGCATCCGGCCGGCCATCAACGTCGGTCTCTCGGTGTCCCGAGTTGGTGGTGACGCGCAGACGAAGGCCATGAAGCAGGTCGCGGGGCAGTTGCGCCTCGACCTTGCGCAGTATCGCGAGCTCGCGGCGTTCGCGCAGTTCGCCGCCGACCTCGACAAGGGAACGCGCGACCGCCTCGATCGCGGCCAGCGCATGACGGAGCTGCTCAAGCAGCCGCAGTACGAGCCGATGCCGTTTGCGAAGCAGGTCATCAGCATCTTCGCCGGCGCTCGCGGGTTCCTGGACGATGTGCCCCTTGATCGCGTCCGTGAGTTCGAGAAGTCCCTGTTGCGCTTCATGGACCAGACGCATCCGGAAATCGAGGAAGTCATCAGCACGAGCGGTCGCATCGCCGACGAGACGGAAACATCGCTCCGCGCTGCAGTGGAAGAGTTCAAGAAGACGTTCGCCGGATGATCGTGCGCTTGCTCATCGGCGCCCGTCGGCGCACCACCAGAGGCTGACGCTCCATGCCCAGCCTGCGCGATCTGCGACGCCGTATCAAGGGCGTCCAGAACATGCGCAAGATCACCAAGGCGATGGAGCTCGTTGCGGCAGCGCGTATGCGCCGTGCCCAGGAGCGTGTGCTTGCGGCGCGCCCGTACAGCGACGAGATCGCCAGCATCATGACCGAGCTCATGCGCCGCTCCCCGCAGTACGAGCACCCGTTTCTCAAAGTCAACGAGCTGCACAAGCGACTGATCATCCTGGTCACGGCCGACCGCGGTCTGGCTGGTGCGCTGAACAGCAACAACACGCGCCTTGCGTTGAACGACGCCACGAAGAGCGACGTGCCGGTGTCCTACGTCACCATCGGGCGCAGGGGGCGCGACGTGATCCGCCGCCTCCATCGTGACCTCATCGCAGACCAGAGCATGCTCGGAGATCGGCCGACCATGGGCGACGTCCTTCCGGCCGCGCGCGTTGCGATGGAGCAGTACGAGCGCGGCGAGGTGCAACAGATCGACATCGTCTATGCGCGTTTCATCAGTGTCGGCCGCCAGCAGACGGTGTTGCAACGGGTGATCCCGGTTGTGCCGCCGGAGGACGCGAAGGCGATCAGCGCTGACTTCGAATACGAGCCCGATCCGAAGGATGTGCTCGACGCGCTGCTGCCGCGATACGTTGAGGCGCAGGTGTATCGCGCAGTTCTGGAGAACGCCGCGTCCGAGCAGGCTGCGCGAATGATTGCGATGCGCAACGCGTCCGACAATGCAAGCGAGTTCATCGAGGACCTGACCCTCACCGCGAACAAGGTGCGGCAGGCGTCGATCACGACAGAGTTGATGGAGATCGTCTCCGGCGCCGCGGCGCTCGAAGGCTGAGGAGAGAGAGATGGCAGTTGTGGAGTTGCAATCCGGCACCGGCGCGGTCGTGCAGGTGATCGGCCCGGTTGTCGATGTGGAGTTCAGTGGCGAGCGCCTGCCTGAGATCCTCGATGCGCTGGAAATCGACCGCGAGGACGGCAAGCTGCTCGTCCTCGAGGTCCAGCAGAGCCTCGGCAACAGCACGGTGCGCACGATTGCCATGGACACGACCGAGGGTGTGCGCCGCGGTGATGCCGTGCGCGCTACGGGCGCACCGATTCAGGTGCCGGTGGGCGAGGAGACACTCGGCCGGATGTTCAACGTGATCGGGGATACCATCGATGGCAAAGGCCCGTTCACCGGCAGCGGACACATGCCGATGCACCGCACCGCACCGACCATCTCCGAACAGTCGACGGAGACGGAGATCCTCGAGACGGGCATCAAGGTCATCGACCTCATCTGCACCTTCTCGAAAGGCTCGAAGATCGGACTCTTCGGCGGAGCGGGAGTCGGCAAGACGGTCATCGTCATGGAGATGATCCGCAACATCGCGCGCGAGCACGCGGGGTACTCGGTCTTCGCGGGCGTCGGCGAGCGCACCCGTGAGGGGACCGCGCTCTACGGCGAGATGGAGGAGTCCAAAGTCCTCGACCAGACTGCTCTCGTCTACGGGCAGATGAACGAGTTGCCGGGTGCGCGCGCACGCGTTGCCCTCACCGCGCTGACGATCGCTGAGTGGTTCCGCGACGAGAAGGGCGCCGACACGCTGCTCTTCATCGACAACATCTTCCGGTACACGCTCGCCGGTGCCGAGGTGTCTGCACTCCTCGGACGCATGCCGTCCGCAGTCGGATACCAGCCCACGCTCGCCACCGAGATGGGCGACCTGCAGGAGCGGATCACCTCGACCAACAAGGGCTCGATCACGTCGGTACAGGCGATCTACGTGCCGGCGGACGACTTCACCGACCCCGCGGTCGCCACCACGTTCGGTCACCTCGGGGCGACGGTCACGCTGAGCCGTTCGATCTCGGAAGCGGGCATCTACCCGGCCGTGGACCCGCTCGAGTTGTTCAGCCGCGTGCTCGACCCGAACGTCGTCGGTGAGGAGCACTACCGCGTGGCTCAGGGCGTGAAGCGCGTGCTACAGGAATACAAGGAGTTGCAGGACATCATCGCCATCCTCGGGCAGGAGGAGCTCACCGAGGACCAGAAGCTGACGGTTGGCCGTGCGCGTCGCGTGCGCAACTTCCTGTCGCAGCCGTTCTTCGTCGCTGAGGTCTTCACCGGGCGTGACGGCAAGTACGTGCCGCTCGAGGAGACGATCCGCGGCTTCGGTGAGATCCTCGACGGCAAGCACGACGACCTGCCCGAAGAGGCCTTCTACATGTGCGGGACCATCGACGAGGCGGTTCAGCGCGCGGCTGCGTTGCGGGGCGACGACGGGGCGAAGCCGGCTGCGGCTGATGCTGCGGCCACAGCTGCGACACCGACGGCCGCTGCTCCTGCTGCGGACGGCGTTGCAACCGAAGGTGCAGCTGCAACAACCGCACCTGCCGCCGGAGCGACACCTGCCGCTGATACGACGGCCGCGGCCACGCCGGATGCAGCCGCCGCCAAGTCCGCTGACGAGACCGCTAAGGAATAACGGCAATGGCGAAGCTCCAGGTCGAACTCGTCACCCCGGAGGGTCGGGTTTTCAGCGAGGAAGCTGACTTCGTGCTCGCGCCCGGGGTGGAGGGAGACCTGGGGGTGCTGCCGCATCACATCGCGCTGCTCACGCCGTTGCGCAATGGCGTGGTGACCATCCGCAACGACGACGCCGAGCATGTGCTCGTGGTCGCGGGCGGGTTCCTCGAGGTCCTACCCGACAAGGTGACGATCCTCGCCGATGCGGCCGAGCGTGCCGAGGACATCGACGAGGCTCGCGCCGAGGAAGCACGCAAGCGCGCGCAGGAGCTCCTCTCCCAGAACGTGGGCAATGAGGAGGCGGTGATGGCGCTCGAGCGCGCGACGTTGCGACTCCAGGTTGCGGAGATACGGCGACGGCGCCACGGTGGGCACCCGCCGGCGCAGTGACGTCGCCTCCCGGGCTTGATCTCGACTCGCTCGCACGCTATCTGGCGCCTCGCGTCGAGGACATTGGCGGGTCATTGCGCGCTGAGGTGATCCCGGGCGGACGGTCGAACCTCACGTACATCGTCGACGACGGAGACCGCCGCTTCGTCGTCCGCCGGCCGCCGCTTGCACACGTGCTGCCGACCGCGCACGACATGGCGCGCGAGTATCGCGTCCTCGCGTCGCTGAGTGACACGGGCATCCCGGTGCCGAAGGTGATCGCGTTGTGCGAGGACGAATCGGTGATCGGTGCGCCGTTCTACGTCATGGAGTGGATCGACGGTCATGTGGTCCGCAATGCGCTCCCGGCCGAATTCCCCGATACACGCGAGACACGGCAGGCGATGTCATCGGCGCTGGTGAGCACGCTGCTGGAACTGCATCGCCTCGACCCCGACGCGATCGGGCTCGCCGGCTTCGGCCATCCCGACGGATTCCTCGAACGCCAGGTGCGACGCTGGTGGCAGCAGTGGGAGGCGTCGAAGACGCGCGAGCTGCCGAGCATCGAGGAGTTGCGCCGGCGCCTCGACGAGACGCGGCCGGTGCAGTCCGCGCCAGGGATCGTGCACGGCGACTACCGCCTCGACAACGTCATGTACGCCCCCGCGGATCCGGCCCGCATCGTCGCCGTGATCGACTGGGAGATGTGTACCGTCGGAGACCCGTTGTGTGATGTCGGCCTCCTCTGCGTGTACTGGGCCGATGACGAGACCGAGGCAGCCGCTCGAGCGCTGCACGGGATGCCGGTGACCGTGCAGGATGGCTTCTACAAGCGCGCCGACATCGTGCGGGACTACGCTGCCGGTACGCAGCGCGACATGTCGGCGCTCGACTGGTACATCGCGCTCGGCGCGTACAAGCTGGCAATCATCGCCGAGGGGATCACGGCGCGATTCCTGATGGGAATGACCGTCGGTGAGGGATTCGAAGCAATGGGGGAGATGGTGCCCGCAATCGTCGAGGGCGGCCTCGACGCGCTGGCTCGGCTTGGTTCTTCCGAAGGAGGCTGACGATGGAATTCGAAGAGACGCAACGGGTCCGCGAGTTGAGCGAGAAGGTCTGGCGCTTCATGGACGAGCGCGTCCGCCCAGCCGAGGATGAATACTGGCGCGGCTTCTCCGCGGAGACGATCCCGCAACGTATCTCGCCCGTCATGGAGGAGCTGAAGACCGAGGCGCGCAAGCGCGGCCTCTGGAATCTGTTCCTCCCTGACAAGCGATTCGGACCCGGCCTCACCAATCTCGAGTACGGCGCGCTTGCGGAGATCATGGGCTGGAACTCGATCGCGTCGGAGGCGATGAACTGCTCCGCGCCGGACACCGGCAACATGGAGGTGCTCGCGCAGTTCGGCACGCCGGAACAGCAGGAAATGTGGCTCAAGCCGTTGCTCGCCGGGGAGATCCGCTCGTGCATCGGCATGACCGAGCCGGAGGTCGCCAGCTCCGATCCGACGCAGCTCGCCACTCGTATCGACAGTGACGGCGATGATTACGTCATCAATGGCCATAAGTGGTTCACGAGCGGCGCCGCGCATCCCAACGCCAAGGTCATCCTCCTCATCGGTGTGACGGATCCGGAGGCTGAGCGTCACGCGCGGCACACCATGGTGCTCGTTCCCATGGACGCCCCCGGCGTGACGATCGTCCGTCAGCTGAAGGTGTACGGGTTCGACGATCCCGGGAGTCACTGCGAGATCCTGCTCGAGAACGTGCGCGTCCCGAAGAGCAATCGCATCGGCGACGAGGGCACTGCGTTCATGATCGCCCAGGCTCGCCTCGGCCCCGGACGGTTGCATCACTGCATGCGGCTCATCGGTGCGGCCGAACGCGCGCTGTCGCTCATGTGTGAGCGCGCCAAGTCGCGGACCGCATTCGGGAAACGCCTTGCGGAGCAAGGGGTTGTTCGCGAGCAGATCGCACGGTCGCGGATCGAGATCGAGCAGGCGAGACTGCTCTGTCAGAAGGCGGCGTGGCTCCTCGATACGCAGGGCAGCCGCGGCGCTCGATTCGAGATCTCGGCGATCAAGGTGGTCGCGCCCAATGTCGCGCAGGCCGTGATCGACCGCGCGATCCAGGTGCACGGCGGCGCGGGTGTGTCACAGGACCTGCCGCTGACGCAGATGTTCGCCTACGCGAGGTCAGCGCGATTCATGGACGGTCCCGACGAGGTCCACCTCTCGATCATCGGCCGTGAGGAGTTGAAGCGAGAGGAAGGCCGGGTCTGAGTCAGTAGCCGGTCGCGCCGTCGATCGCCTGGCGGATGAGGTCGGCGTGGCCGTTGTGCCGCGAGTACTCCTCGATCATGTGGTTGAGGATCCAGCGCATCGACACCTCGCGGCCGCTTTGCTGGTGCCCGGTCGCCTCGAGCGCACGCCGGGACATGATCTCGTCGGCGCGTCCGCACTCCTCCCGCCAGTTCGCGAGCGCCTCGTCGACGTCGGCAGTTGCGACGTTGTCGAAGTCACCGTCCACGTCGTCGTCTGACCCGTAGCGGTCGTCGACATCCTCGCCGGCGAGCGTGCGCCGGAACCATCCGCGCTCGACGTCGGCCATGTGCCGCACCAGTCCGAGGAGCGTCAGGTTTGACGGCGGCACCGACGCAAGACGCATCTGATCGGAGCTGAGCCCCGCGCACTTGCGCTCGAGCGTCTCGCGCTGCCATTCGAGAAAGGCGAGCAGCGTGACCCGCTCGTCGTCGTTGCGAGGGATCTCGTCGTAATCCATGCGTGTTTACGCGATGGTGATGGCGTCGTTCAGGTACACGTCCTGCACCGCGTGCAGGAGTTGCACGCCGTCGTGCATCGGCTTCTGAAACGCCTTACGGCCGGTGATCAGACCGGTGCCGCCCGCCCGCTTGTTGATGACCGCGGTTCGCACGGCGTCGGCCAGATCACCGACGCCGATCGACTCGCCCCCGGAGTTGATCAGTCCCACGCGCCCGGCGTAGCAGTTGAGCACCTGGTAGCGGCACAGATCGATCGGATGATCCGATGTCAGCTTCGTGTACACGGCGTCGGCGGTCCTGCCGAAGTTGAGCGCGACAAACCCACCGTTGGTGGTTGCCAGCTTCTGCTTGATGATGTCGGCCTCGATGGTGACGCCGAGGTGGTTTGCCTGACCGGTGAGATCGGCTGCCAGCGCGTAGTCGACGCCGTCCTTCTTGAACGCCGGGTTGCGGAGGTAGCACCAGAGGATGGTCGCCATCCCGAGCGAGTGCGCTTCGGCAAACGCGCGCGAGATCTCCTGGATCTGCCGGTCCGCACCGTCGGACCCGAAGTAGATCGTGGCGCCGATGGCCACGGCTCCGAGGTTCCACGCTTCCTTGACGGTCCCGAACAGGATCTGATCGGCGCCGTTGGGATAGGTGAGGAGCTCGTTGTGATTGATCTTCACGATGAACGGGATCTTGTGTGCCCACTTGCGTGAGACCGCGCCGAGCACCCCGAACGTCGAGGCCACGGCGTTACAGCCGCCCTCCACCGCGAGCTCCACGATCTTTTCGGGGTCGAAGTACTCGGGATTCGGCGCGAACGACGCGCCTGCCGAATGCTCGATGCCCTGGTCGACCGGGAGGATCGAGACGTAGCCGGTGTGCGCCAGACGGCCGTGCGTGTAGATGGAGTTGAGGTTGCGCAGGACCTGGTTCGAGCGGTCCGTCCCGAGCCACGTGCGATCGAAGAAGTCGGGGCCGGGCAGGTGCAGCATCGACTGGTCGACCGTCTCGCAGCGATGCTCGAGAAGGGACGGAGCCTGGTCGCCGAGGAGCTGCTCGACGGTGTCGAGGGAAGGAAGCGTTGCGGTTGCCATGGTGTCTCCCGATACGAAGCGGCGATCCAACTGGACGCCTGACCCTAATCTACCCGGTCAGCCGCCGCCGTCGAGTACGGTAAGCGGAGATGGAACTGCTGCGCATCCGTGGCGGGCGGCGGCTCGAGGGAACAGTCGCAATCTCCGGGAGCAAGAACGCCGCGCTCCCGGTCATGGCCGCGGCGCTGCTCACCGATCAGCCGGTGGAGCTCGGCAACGTGCCGGACATCGAGGATATCTCGACCATGGCCCGCATGCTCGAGCACGTCGGTGTCGTCGTCGAGCACCCCGACCTGCACACGTGGCGGCTGCACGCGGCTTCGCTCGTCCGCACCGAGGTCGACGCCGACCTCAGCCGCCGGATGCGCGGCTCGTTCCTCCTCCTTGGGGCTCTCGTCGGCCGCGCGGGCGAGGCCCGCATCGCGAAACCCGGTGGTGACGACATCGGGATGCGCCGTGTCGAGCAGCATCTCGAGGGACTCCGTCTCATGGGGGCCGATGTCGAGGAGCACGACGGCGAGTACTTCGCGCGGGCGCAGCGATTGCACGGTGCGCGCATCGCGCTCGACATGCCCACGGTCACCGGCACGGAGAACCTGATGATGGCTGCGGTCCTCGCGGAGGGGATCACGGTGATCAGCAACGCCGCGCGCGAGCCGCACGTGTACGACCTCGCGCGCTGCCTCATCGGGATGGGCGCGCACATCACCGGGGTGGGCACCGAGTTGATCGTCATCGAGGGGAGCGGCGGACTGCTGCACGGAACGACGCACAACGTGACCGCCGACTACATCGAGGCGGGGACGTACATGATCGCCGCCGCTGCGACGTACGGTGATGTCGTCGTGGAGCACATGCGCCCGAGCGACCTGCGCTGGCTCATCAGCAAGCTGCGCTCAGCGGGCTGCGACATCGTCGAGGGCGCGCATCACATCCGGGTCAGCTGCTCACACCTGCGCCCCGTCGACGTGACCACGTGGACCCATCCCGGTTTCGCCACCGACATGCAACCGCAGTTCTGCGCGCTCATGACCCAGGCGCCCGGCGTGAGCATCATCAGCGAAGCCTTGTACGAGAACCGGTTTCGGCACGTTGCGGCGCTGCAGCAGATGGGCGCGCGCATCGAGGTGCACGGCCGCAGCGCCATCATCAACGGACCGTCGCCGCTGCGTGGAACGCGGATGAGCATCCCCGACATCCGCAGCGGGGCAGCGCTCGTCATCGCGGGCATGTGCGCCGACGGCGTCACCGAGCTCGACAACGTCTTCCATCTCGAGCGCGGCTACGACGATCTCGTCGCGAAGCTCACGGGGATCGGCGCCGACATCGAGCGGGTCACCACCGACGAGCCCGGGACCGAGGTGCGCGACCTCACCGGTGTCATCGGAGACTGAGGCCTCACGGAAACAGTGCTCGGTAAGAAGGTCGGCATCGACCTCGGCACCACGACGACGCGAATCATCGTCAAGGGCGAGGGCATGATCGGCAGCGAGCCGACGGCCGTCGCGATTCGCGGCGGCGAGGTGCACGCCGCCACCTTCGGCGCCGCCGCGCTCGAGGCCGCAGCGGACGACAAGGAGATGCATCTCCGCCGTCCGATCGCCGGTGGCGGGATCGTCGACCCCACCGCGGCACGGTGGCTCATCAACCACGCGATGATCCGGGCGGCGGGCCGGCAGCGGATCTTCAAACCCGACGTGGTGATCGCCGTCATGTCGTCGATGGGAGGTGGCCAGCGTCGAGGGCTGCTCGAGGCCGCCGCGCTCGCAGGTGCTCGCACCGTCTACCTCCTCGACGCGCCGCTCGCGTCTGCGATGGGCGCGGGGATGCGGCTCAGTGGGCCGAACGGCCATCTCGTCATCGACATCGGCGCGGGCAAGACCGACATCGCCGCGCTGGCGCTGGAGGGGACGGTGAGCGGCCGGTGCCTCGCCGGCCACGGCGGCGACCGCCTCCACGGGTGCGTGGCCGATCACGTGCGTTCGGCGCACGGCGCGGTCCTCGATGCGGCCACGGTCGAGGAGGTGATCGCCTCACTTGCCCGGGTCGGGTCCCACGAGGAACGCCGCCTCGAGGTCATCGGTCGCACGGACGCCGGGGAGACCTCGTTCACGATCACCTCGACGGAGCTGGCGCCCTGCCTCGAGGGTCACGTCGCGCCGATCCTCGCTGCGCTGGAAGCCGTGCTCGGGGACACGCCGGACCGCCTCATCGCCGACATCAAGCGCGAGGGGATCGTGCTCTGCGGTGGCGGAGCGCGCCTCGAGGGCCTCGAGACCGCGATCACGAGCGCCACCGGCATCGAGGTCCATCGCGACAGCCAGCCGCATCTCTGTGCCGTCCGCGGGACGGGCTACGCGCTCGACAACCTCGATGTCCTCAAGCGCGCTCTCATGTACATCCGGTGAACAGCTAGAGGGTCGCCTCGATGCCGGCGAGGACATCCTCGACTCGGATCTGGTCCATGCTTGCCCGCTCCGGCGGCGTGTCCTGATAGCGGGGCGGGGCTTGCGCCTGCACCACTCGATGCGCACGCCCGTATGCGCCGCCCCGGGTGCCGTCGGTCGGGCCGAACAGGCCGACCGTGGGCGTGCCCATGGCGGCGGCGAGCTGGAGGAGCGGCGTGTCAGTGCCCACCAGAAGATCGCAGCGCGCGATGACCCCGGCCAGCGTGGCGAGGTCGATCTCCCCGACCAGGTCCGTCGCGTCGGCGCGCAGGTCCATCTTGGCTCGCTCGGCAGCGTACCGATCGAGCGGCGAGCCGACGAGCAGGATCCCGGCCCCATGCCGCTGGGCGAGCAGGTTGGCGAGGTGCGCCCAGCGCTCGGGGTCCCATGCAGTTGCCGCCACCGTGGCGTCGTGGGGCTCGGCGAAGCCGGTCCCGGGCGCAATGGCAACCAGGAGCCGTCCGTCCGCGAGGCCGCTGCCGTGGAGGACCTGCTCGGCCCGGCGCCGGGCATCCGGCCCCGGCTCGAAGACCGGGCTGTGGAGCTCCTGATGGACCCCGGCGACCTGAGCGAGGCGGAGCCACGTCTGCGCCCGGTTCTCGGATCGGCCAGGCCGCACCCGTCCCGTGAGCAGGAGGCTCCGCGCACCGCCGCCGACGCCACTCCGCTCCGACACCCCGGCGAAGTACGCGGACACCGCGGGGATGGCGCTCGAGGTGCAGAGGAAGACCGCATCGAGCCGCATCCCGCGCAACGTGAGCCAGAGGCGCACGCCTCCGGTCCGCGTGCCGCGGAGCTGCGCGAGCGGGATGACCCGATCGACGGGCGGGATGCCGTCAGCGATCTCCACGGCGGTCGAGGGACAGATGAGCACGATGCGGGCCGTCGGAAACCCGGCGCGCAGGGTGCGCAGGAGGGGGGTCGACTGGAGGGTCTCGGCCACACCGCCGTTGACCACGACCGCGATATCCACGCGGCGCACGGTATAGCGCGCACGGGTACCCACGCCTGTTTTCACGTGGGGCGCGCTATCGCCGCTCCAGTGCAACCATATGAGCGGATGCACCATTCGCTCGCCGGCCGCGATCTCCTGAGCATCGCGGACCTCAGCGCCGACGAGATCATCACGACCCTCGACCTGGCCGACGCGGCCAAGTCCGGACGCGATCTCGGACGCCCGCTCGCGGGCCGCTCGCTCGCGCTCATCTTCCAGCGTCCGAGCAACCGTACCCGGGTGTCCTTCGAGGTCGCGATCAACCGTCTCGGGGGCCATCCGATCGCGCTCTTCAACCCGGAGGTGCAGCTCGGCGAGCGCGAGTCCGCGGCCGATATCAGCCGCATTCTCGACGGGTACGCGGACGGCATCGTCGCCCGGCTCGTGTCCCACCGCGACCTCGTCACCATCGCGGCGGCCGCGACCTCACCGGTGATCAATGCACTGACGGACTCCGAGCACCCCTGCCAGGTTCTGGCGGACTGCATGACGGTGCGAGCGGTGACCGGCCGTCTCGAGGGCGCGACCGTTGCCTACATCGGCGACGGCAACAATGTCTGCACGTCGTGGATCTACGCGGCCGCACGCCTCGGCGTGCATCTGCGCGTCATCTGTCCTCCCGGATATGAACCACCGACCGCCGTGCTGCAGCGGGCTGCGGCGTTCCGTGACGCCGGCACCACCTTCGAGATCAGTCACGAGGCTGCTCCGGCACTCCGTGACGCGGACATCATCTACACCGACGTCTGGACGAGCATGGGTCAGGAAACCGAGCAGCAGCAACGCCGCGAGGACTTCGCGAGCCTCCAGGTGAACGACGCGCTCGTGGCGCTGGCTCCCGCCGGCGTCAAGGTGATGCACTGTCTCCCGGCGCATAGAGGTGAGGAGATCACCGACGCCGTCATCGACGGTCCGCATTCGATCGTGTTCGCTCAGGCGGAGAACCGCCTCTGGGTGCAGCAGGCGTTGCTCGCGCGCATCTATTCGCAGGACGAAGAGGTCGCGGCGTGAGCGATCTGCTGCGTAACGCGCACTTCTTCCTGCAGAGCCTCAGCTGGCGCGACGCGCTCGACGTGCTGGTGGTCGCGTTCCTGCTCTATCAGCTGCTGAAGCTGATCCGCGGGACGCAGGCCGTGCAGCTGCTCCTCGGTCTCGGCGTCATCTTTGTCGTCGGCTGGGCCGCGCAGCTGCTCCATCTCCGCCTCCTCGAGTTCATCTTCAGCAACGGCACGCAGGCGATCGTCATCGCGGCGATCGTCCTGTTCCAACCGGAGCTGCGTCGCGCGCTCGATCAGGTGGGGCGGCTCGGCACCGTCCGCAACGTGCTCGGCCGGCACAACGAGCTGGCGTTCTCCCGGATCGTCGACGAGGTGCTGCGTGCCGCGGGTTCGCTCGCCGAGCGCAAGGTCGGCGCGCTCATCGTCTTCGAACGCGAGACCGGTCTCGAGAATCTTTCGGCCACGGGCGTGCACATCAACGGCGAGGTGACCGCCGAGATGCTGGCCACCATCTTCATCCCCGGGTCGCCACTGCACGACGGCGCGGTGATCATCCATGACAACCGTCTCGTCGCCGCCGGGTGCGTCCTGCCGCTCGCCGAGACGCTGCCGGGCGTGGGGCGCATGGGCACACGGCACCGCGCGGCGCTGGGACTCACGATGCAGAGCGACGCGGTTGTCCTCATCGTCAGTGAGGAAACCGGCTTGATCAGCATCGCCAATGACGGCAAGCTCTACCGGGGCCTCGACCAGGCGAAGTTGCACGAGATGCTCGTGACGCTGCTCGAGAAGGAAGGAGGCCCGGGGCGGCTCGGCAGGCTTCGCCCGCTCGCACGGGTTGGGACGTTGCGCACGCTCGGACGCCGGTCGCATCCGTGAACATCCCGGGCTTCATCAGCCGCAACTGGAAGCTGAAGGTCGGCTGTTTCTTCATCGCGTTCGTCACGTGGGTCGGTGTCGTCTACGCGGGCAATCCGCCGGAGACGCGACTCGTTACCGTGCCGGTGCCGCAAAGCGCCATTCCCTCGCAGTTCGTGCTCGTGCACCCGGTGCAGGACGTTGCGATTCGCGTCGGCGGCGACGAGAACACGCTGTCGTCGCTCAATCCCGCGACTGCGCTCAGCGTGACGGCGCACTGGTCGAGCATCACGCATACCGGCGTCTATGCGATCCCGATCACGGTCGTCAACAACGACCCGGCGATTGAGTTGATCGACCCGCCCACATCGGTGACGGTCGACGTGGACGCGTTCGAGTCGAAGTCGGTCGGGGTGACGATCGTCATCACCAATCCGCCACCGGTGGGATACCAGAGCGGTGCCGAGCAGGTGTCGCCATCATCGGTGGTGATCGAAGGGCCGGCACGCGAACTCGTCGGCATCCAGGCTCGCGTGACCGTCGATCTGAGCACGCAGAAGGCCAACTTCCAGGCAGATCTCCGCGTGCTCGCCTATGACGCGAAGGGCGTGCGGCTCAATGACGTGGGCATCGACCACACCAACGTCAGCGTCAGCATCGCCATCTCCGCGGACGTGACTCAGCGCCTCGTCGCCATCATCCCGCGCACCGAAGGCACCGCATCCCCGGGTCACTTCCTGTCGGCCATCTCCGTGTCTCCGCTGACGATCGAGGTCACGGGCCCGCAGGACCTGCTCAACGGCCTTGACTCGGTGACAACGTCGCCCGTGTTTCTCAATGGCATCTTCGGCACTTACACGCAATCCGTGACCCTCGTCCTTCCACCGGGTGTCACAGCACCGGCCACCAAGGTCACTGTGACCATCGTGATCGGCAGCGTCCCCACACCGCCGCCGACGCCGACACCGTCCTCGACTCCGTCTCCATCCCCGTAACGCGAGGCGCCCGCGAGCGTTCCAGAGAGGTCCTATGTGCGGCATCATCGGCTACGCCGGCCCCCGTCCCGCAGCTCCGATCCTGCTCGACAGTCTTCGGCGCCTCGAGTATCGAGGCTACGACTCGGCCGGGATTGCGGTCATCGACGAGTTCGGTGACGTCACCACCATCAAGAACACCCACAAGGTGGCCGAGCTCGCCCGCGAGGTCGACACCGTCGGGCTGCCGTCGGGAAACGTCGGCATCGGACACACGCGCTGGGCGACGCACGGGCGTCCGTCGGTCGAGAACGCGCATCCGCATCAGGACTGCACCGGGCGCATTCATGTCATCCACAACGGCATCGTCGAGAACTACCGCGAGCTTCGCGCCGAGCTCATGGCTCGCGGCCACGAGTTTCTCAGCGAAACCGACACCGAGGTCGTCCCGCATCTCATCGAGGATGAGTACCGCGGGGACCTCGCCGCTGCGGTACGCGGCGCGCTCAACCGCATGCAGGGCGCGTGCGCACTGGTGGTGATCTCTTCGGATCAACCGGATCGCGTCGTCGGTGCGCGTGTCAACGCTCCGCTCGTCGTCGGGCTCGGTCGCGGGGAAGTGTTCGTGAGCAGCGACATCACCGCGTTGATCCCGTACACCAAGCGCATCGCGCTGCTCGGCGAGGGCGAGATCGTCACCGCGACACCGGACGGGATCAGCGTGCAGCAGCTCGACGGCACTGCCGTCGAAGCGCGCGTCGTCACCATCGACTGGGAAGCAGAGCAGGCGCAGAAGAACGGCTATCCGCATTTCCTGCTCAAGGAGATTCACGAGCAGCCCGAGGCGGTTCGCAACGCGCTGCGCGGGCGGATCGATGACCTCGGCATGGTTGTGCTTCCCGAGCTCGGCATCAACGGTGGACGGCTCGAGGATGTCCACGAAGTCGTCCTGGTCGCGTGCGGGACCGCCTGGTATGCGGCGATGGTCGCCGGGTACGCAATCGAGCATCTCGCCAAGCTGCGCTGCAAGGTCGAGGCCGCAAGCGAGTTCCGCTACGGCGAGGCACTCGTCGACAAACACTCGCTCGTCATCGCGGTGTCGCAATCCGGCGAGACCGCCGACACGCTGGCCGCTGTCCGGCAGGCGCATCGCGCGGGAGCGCAGGTCATCGCCATCACGAACGTCGTGGGGAGCGCGTTGTCACTCGAGGCAGACGGCGCGCTGTACATGCAGGCCGGCCCGGAGATCTCGGTCGCCGGCACCAAGACCTTCATGACGCAGATGGTCTGCGGTCTGCTCATCGCGCTCCGGCTCGGCGATGCGCGCGGCACGCTCGACGTCGTCGAGCATCAGCGTCTCGTTGCCGAGCTCCAACATCTGCCCGAACTGCTGACAAAGACGCTCGAGCTGGAGCCGTTGCTCGTCGACCTCGGGCAGCGATTCGCGCACGCGCGGAGCGCGCTGTACATCGGTCGCGGCATCAACTTCCCGATCGCGATGGAAGGCGCGCTCAAGCTCAAGGAGATCTCGTACGTGCACGCGGAGGGCTACGCCGCGGGCGAGCTCAAGCACGGGCCGATCGCGCTGCTCGAACCGGAGGTCCCGGTCGTTGCGATCGCGACGCGCTCGGCGACACTCCCCAAGATGGTGAGCAACGTGCAGGAGGTCCATTCGCGCGACGCGCCGGTGATCGCGATCGTCACCGAGGGTGAGGATCCATTCGATGCCGGCTTCGCGAGCATCGTCCCCGTCCCCGCTTGTTCCGAGGTGCTCTCGCCGCTCATCAATGTCATCCCGTTGCAGCTGTTCGCGTATCACGTCGCGGTGCAGCGCGGCTGCGACGTCGATCAGCCCAGGAACCTCGCGAAATCGGTGACTGTGGAATAGTCGTCGGATGACGCTGCTGGTGGGGGTCGACGTGACCGTGGTCGATCGCATCGCTGGAGCGCTGCAGCGAAATCCTCGCTTTGCGCAGCGCATCTACACCGACGCCGAGCAGCGGTACGCCGCCGCCAAGCCCGAGCGATGGGCGAGCAGGTGGGCCGCCAAGGAGGCGGTCAAGAAGCTCTACGGCTCGATGGGCGAACGCATGCCGGCGTACAAGGCCATCGAGGTGGTCCGACGCCGTGGTGGTGCTCCTCAGGTGCACGTTCGTGGCGAGCCGACCGATATCGCGCTCTCGCTGACGCACGACGGTGGTCTTGCGATCGCGGTGGCGGTGAGCCGGACACCGCGACGGCACGCAGCATCGCCGAACGCGCCTGCCGATCTGCTGCTCGCTGCTCGCCCCGACGACGGCCACAAGGGAACGTTCGGCCGCGTGGTCGTGGTTGCGGGCTCGCGGGGTTTCACCGGCGCACCGCGCCTCGCGGCCATGGGCGCGGCGCGCGGTGGCGCGGGCCTGGTCGAGGTGTGCGTGCCCGAGAGCATCCACTCGATCGTCGCCGTGGGCTGTCTCGAGGTGATGCCGACGGCGCTCGCCGATGCCGGGACGGGAACCTTGCGAGCCGAAGGCGTTGCCGCGCTGCGCGAACGGCTCCGCGGAGCCGACGCGCTGGTGATCGGTCCCGGTCTCGGCCGCTCGCCCGACACCGTCCCAGCGCTGCTCGACATCCTCACCGACCTTCCGTGCCCCGCGGTCGTCGACGCCGACGCGCTCAACATCGCTGCCGAAGCGGGATTCGACTGGCACCGATGCGGCCAGCCGGTCGTGCTGACCCCCCATCCCACCGAGATGAGCCGGCTCGCGGGTATGTCGACCGAGGCGGTGCAGGCCGATCGGATCGGTCTTGCGCAGCGCTACGCGGATGAACGCGGCGTCGTGCTCGTGCTGAAGGGCGCGGAGACGGTCATCGCAGCCGCCGCGCATCCCGTGCACGTGGACACACATCGTGTCGTGGCGCTGGCGACCGGCGGCACCGGCGACGTGCTGGCGGGCCTCATCGGGTCGATGCTCGCGCAAGGCCTTGCAGCGCGCGATGCGGCGGTTGCCGGCGTGACCATCCACGCTCAGGCGGGAATGATGGTCCAGGCCCGTCGTGGCAGAGCGGGCGCGCTCGCGTCCGACGTGATCGAGACGCTGCCCGCGGCGCAGGAACTCCTCCGCCAGGCGATCGAGGCCGCTAGCTCGCGCTAGTTGCCGTAGATGAACCCTTCGATGTCAGCGCTCGTGTTGCTGATGACTCGGTAGTCGACTTGGTTCCATCCGGCGAAGTTCATCTCCGAGAGCTTGAAGTCGCCGGTCGGTATCCCCTCAGCCGGGCCGACCGCCTCGACGTAGGCGACGTGACCTTCAGAGCTGACGCCGTCGACGCCCGGTCTGAAGACGACGATTGCGCCGGGGATCGGTTGCGAGCCTTCCTTGTATCCCATCTGCGCTGCGGCGATGTACCAGGAACCGGCGTTGCCGAGCCACGGCACGCAACGGCGCGTCGCGACGTAGTACGTGCAGAACCCGTAGGCGAAGTGGTCGCCGCACGGTCCGGTGCCGACGTGCGGGCCGGCTTCCAGGAATGAGATCTGGTTGTCGATGTTGGCGATCTCCGCAGCCACCTGCTTCGCCGGTCCGCTCAATCCGGCGAACACGGTGTTGCGGTTCTCGAGCATGACCAGGAGCTGGCTGCTCTGCGCGGCAAGCTGACCTTCGATGGTGGATGCCTGTGCGGCCTCCTGGCGAATGCGGCTCTGTTCGGTGGTGATGGCGTGGTTCGCCGTGGCAAGACGCTCCACGAGCGCGAGCACCTGCTGGGACACCTGGTTCGCGGACTTCAGCTCATCCATCGCCTGGTTGAACGACGGCGCGCTCAACACCGCTGTGAGGACCTGGTCGCTGCCGCTTGTCTCGTATGTCGCGCGCGTGATCGCAGCGAGTTGCGCCTTGTTCTGCGCGACGGTGGCGTCATTGCTGGTGAGCTGACTGCTCAACGAAAGCAGGGACGCGTTCAAGCCGTCGAGTTGCTTGCGCTCGTTCAGCACCTTTGTCTGCTGGGCGTTGAACAACGCCTCCGCCGAACCCACTGATCCACCCGCTGCCTTCAGTGTCGGCTGCATCGAGGCGAGCTCTGCGATGAGTGCCGCGCGCCGCTGCTGCAGCGCCGCGATGGCAGAGTTCGGCACCTGCGCGCCGTTTGCCTGACTGTTCGGGATGGTTCCGAGTCCGGTGGCCAGAAGAGTGATGACCCCTGTCACGGTCAGGGCCAACTTCCGGCTGAACGTCAAAATCCGGTGTCCTCCGTGCCTTTCTGGCCGCCCGATACCCGCACTGGACATCGGTCGACGCGTTCCCCAGGCCGCACCTTACCGGCCCGGAGGGACCGAGCGCAACTCGCGCGGCCGCGCCAACCGTACCGTGCGAGCGGTCCACGTATATTGCGGTCGTGTGACGTTGGAGGCTGAATCTATGCCCGGACGGGGCTTCGACACGGGGGGGCCGACCCTGATCGAGGTCGGTGAGACCGAGCTGCTGCGGGCGCTTGCCGAGATCGCCCGAGCCAGTGCGCCGAGCTTGGCGGTCGGCACCGGCGACGATGCCGCCGTCTGGATTCCCGAGCCCGGGCGGCACGTCGCCATCAGCCAGGACGCGCTCGTGGAGGGAATCGATTTTCGTCGCTCCTGGATCACGCCGCGTCAGTTGGGAGCACGAGCGATGACCGTGGCACTCTCGGATCTTGCGGGCATGGGCGCCCGGCCGGCGTGGTGCGCCGCCACCCTCTGCGCCCCGCCGCGCACGGCTTTCGAGGACGTCCTGGAGATCCAGCGGGGTCTGTGCGACGTCGCCGCGTCTGCCGGCAGCGTGGTGGCCGGTGGCGATGTGAGCGCCATCGATGGACCGCTCGTCATCGATGTCTCCGTGGGAGGCACGCTGGTCCCTGGCCATGCCTTGCGCCGCGATGCTGGTGCCCCTGGGGAGCTGATCCTCGTCACCGGGATGCTCGGGCGAGCGGCGGCGGGCCTCCGCCTGCTCCTCGATGGTGGGGAGGGTCTGTCCGGTCAGGAGCGCTCCTGGGTCGACGCGCAGTTGGCGCCGAGGGCGCGGCTTGCCGAGGGAATCCAGCTCGTCACGGCCGGGGTTCGGTGTGGCGGCGATATCAGCGACGGGCTCATCGTCGAGCTCGAGCGGATCACGGAGATGTCCGGCTGCGGCGGAGAGATCTGGCTCGACCGGGTGCCGGTCGAGGCGGCGCTGGTGAGCGATTTCGGGGCCGCCTGGCCGGAGCTGGCGCTCGGAGGCGGGGAGGACTTCGAGCTCGTCGTGACCATCCCGGAGGGGGCGGTAGGGGCGCTGACGGAGTCGTGGCCCGCTGACCTCTCGCCGCTCAGCGTCGTGGGGCGTCTGCGTGGCGGCACCGGCGTCACCGTCCTCGACCGACAGGGAGGAGGCGCCGTGGCGACCCCGCGGACAAGTTCGCGCCACTTCACGTGACCGAGATGGACGCAGCCGTCCGCTGCGCGACGGAGACGGACACCCTGGCGCTCGGCGAGCGCATCGGCACGCATGCACAGCCCGGCGACCTCATCCTGCTCAGCGGCGAGCTCGGCGCCGGCAAGACGGTCCTGGTGCGCGGGATCGCCACCGGGATGGGGATCGACCCGTCGGTGGTGCGGAGCCCGACCTTCGTGCTCCACCACGTCTATCGCGCCGGCCCTCGCGTCTTGCACCACATCGACCTCTACCGGCTCGGTCCGGAGGCGGATATCCGCCTCCTCGATGTGGACGAGATGCTCGAGTCCGGCGGTGTCGTCGTGGTCGAGTGGGGCGAGCATTCGTCGCTGCTGGGTCGCGTCCACGTCCGGCTGCAGTTCGAGATCGAGGATGACGGGGCGCGACTGATCACTCCATCGGACGCGCCGGCCCACCTCACGTCCGCATGGAGTATCGGATGACCGAAACGGATGTCCTTGCGATCGACACCGCGTCACGGTCGCGGGTGGTCGTGGTGCGGACCGGGCGTGATGGAGGCGTCCTGGCAGCAGAGGTTGTGCGCGGCGAACCGGTCGCGACGTCCTTGCCCGGTCTCCTGCAACGGCTGCTCACCGGCACGGTCGGTGCGGTCGTCGTCGTCGTCGGACCAGGCACGTATACCGGTGTCCGCGCGGGCATGGCTGCGGCGCTCGGCGTTGCTCAGGGGCGCGGGTTGCCGCTGTACGGCGTCGGCTCGCTCGAGGTCGTCGCCGCGACACTGCTGCCGGGTTCGTACGCCGGATCGTGGGTCGCGGCGGACGCCGGTCGCGGAGCGCTCTACGTTGCGATCACGCCGTCAGCCGATGCCGCCCGCCGGGTGTTGCTGAGCGAGTTCGACCCCGAAGGTGCCGTGGTGTTCAGCACCGATGAGCTGCCGCTGGATCCGCTCGTCGTCATCGATCCTGCAGAAGCGCTCGCGGCCGCGGTTCCGCTGGCGCTCTCCCGTCCGCCACTCGCGCCCGACGGGCTCACCGCGCGCTACGTCGACTGAAGTTCGTGCCTACAACCAGCCGTGTTGTTCCGCAGCGCGCACGGCTTCGATGCGATTGCGCGCGCCCGTTTTCTGAATCGCGGACGACAGGTAGTTGCGCACCGTTCCCTGTGAGAGGAACAACGACTTCGCGATGCTCGCGATCGTGGCGCCGGCAGACGCGGCGTGCAGCACATCGCGTTCACGTGGTGTCAGCGGATTCGAGCCGTCGCTGAGTGCAGCCGCCGCGAGCGCGGTGTCGATGACGCGCTCACCCGCGACCGCGCGCCGGATCGAGACAGCGAGCTGGTCCGCCGGCCCGTCCTTGACGACGAAGCCTGTCGCACCTGCTTCCATCGCGCGGCGCAGATACCCGGGTCGCCCGAACGTCGTGAGGATGATGATCACGCACGCGGGCAGGGCACGATGCAGCTGCGCCGCAGCCTCGAGGCCGTCGATACCGGGCATCTCGATATCGAGCAGTGCGACGTCCGGGAGCGCGGCGAGCGCCGCAGCCACCACCTCGTCGCCGCGGGAGCACTGGGCGACCATCTCGATGTCGTCCTCGAGCGCGAGCAGGGTGGCGAGCGCACCGCGGACCATCCCCTGGTCTTCAGCGATCAGGACGCGGATCACGCTGCAGCCTGAGGGATATACGCCTGCAGCAGGAATCCGCCTTCCTGCCGCGGGCCCGCCTCGAGCCTGCCGCCTGCGGCGCCGACCCGCTCGCGCAGCCCGTGCAGCCCGCTGCCGCCCGCGTTTGCGACACCGCCGACGCCGTCGTCGACGATCGCGACCGAGTAACCGCCGTTGCTCGCTTCGAGCGAGATCTCGCAGTGGTGGGCGCGGCTGTGACGCAGCACGTTCGTGACGCCCTCACGCACGGTCCACGCGAGCAGGCTGTCGACGGGGGCGGGTGGTACGGCACTGTCGCGCGTTACGGCGAAACTGATGCCGGCGGCGTCGAGCACGTCGCGCGCGCCCTGCAGCTCGTCAGCGAGCGAACGCTGCCGGTACGCGGTGACCATCGCGCGCACCTCGGCGAGTGATTCCCGCGCGACGGTTTCGACGTCGCCCATCGCTTCGGCGGCGGCTTCGGGCTCGCTCGTCATGAGCCGCCGTGCGACCTGCGCCTTGAGCGCGATGACGGACAGGCTGTGGCCAAGGATGTCATGAACATCGCGAGCGATGCGCAGGCGCTCGTCTGACACCGCCAGGCGCGCCACCTCCGCGCGCGCTGTGCGCAGCTCGATGACACTGGCGATGAGACGGCGAAACGCCAGCATCGTGAAGCCGAGCGCGACGGTGAGAAAGGTGATGAAGCCGAGGTCGGCCCACGAGTAGCCGAGGAGGACACCGGAGACGACCATGAAGACGCCGAGCGCGAACAGAACGGGGATGAGATAACGCCAGCGCAGCGTCCAACCGGCGGCGACGCCGAGATACACGAGCAGACCGGTCCACTGTCCGCGGAAGACGAGCGCGAGCGTGATGCCCACCACGAACAGCGCGATGAGCGGGACGAGCTGCGCGCCAGTCGCGACGCGTGGCACGAGCGAGAGGCAGAGCCACATCGCGACGAGGTACAACGCAGCGAACCCGAGCAGACAGATCCACGCGACGACGGCTTTCGCGGGTGAGTATCCGGTGCCGAGGATGTCGCTGATCGGATATCCGAGGAACACGAGCCAGATCGCTGCCCAGCCGAGTCGCGCGACCGTGGGGATCGGCCACATCACGTTTTCCTGGGCACCGTACAGCGCGCTGGTCTCGACCTCGGTGTTCATGTTCGGGATGCTATGCCACGCTCACGCGGCGCGCAGGGTCAGGCGGCGCGAGACCGCAACTGCGAGCAGCGCCGCGACGGCGAACCAACCGAGCAGAACGAGCCCGTCGCCGAGCGCCGGGGCGACACCGCGGGCGACGTACCAGCCGAGCTGCGCAAGGTGGTATGAGGGCAGTGCCTTGGCAACCGACTGCAGCGGCGCGGGCAGGATCTGCTCCGGCACCCAGAGACCGCCGAGGGCGGCAAGCACGAGGTAGACCACCATCGTGAGCCCCTGCGCGCCATCACCGTCGGCGATGCTGCCGATGACGATCCCCATGGCGGCGAATGGAATGCAGCCTGCGGCGATGAGCAGCACGAGCACCGGCCACTCCCAGAGGGGAAGCGTCACGCCTTTGACGACCGCGGCGGTCAGGAAGATGAGGCAGATGGCGGGCAGGCTGAGCGTCATCGCGGTGATGAGCCGCACCGCAAGGACCCGGACGGCCGAGAGCGGCGTGAGGCTCAGCTGCCGGAGCCACCCGACCTGACGGTCGATCGCCAGCCGGGGACCGGATGCCATGAGCACGCCGCCCATGGCGCCGAATGCGGCCATGGCGACCATGATCGCGATGGTCGGCGGCAGACCCTCCGACCTGTCAGACGCCGCCCCGAAGACGGTAGAGAAGAGGAGATACGCGCCGACCGGCCACCCCACGACGAGCAGGAGGTAGCGACGGTCACGAAATGAGCGGCGAAGCTCGAGGGCGAGGTACGAACGCATCTGCTTTGGACTCCCGTGTTCAGGCGGCGACGCCGTCGGTGATGGAGAGGAACGCGTCCTCGAGGGCGATCCCGGTGACTTCGATGTCGTGCGCATCCGGGCGCGCGATGAGGAGCGCGCGCAACGCGATGTCCGTGTCGCGGCAGCGCAGCTCGACGCGGGTGCCGCGTGTCGATGCCGAGACGACACCCGGCAGCGTGTCGAGGCCCGAGGCGTCGGAGCGCGCGACTGCGAAGCGGATGACACGCAGCCCGACCGAGTCCTTGATCGCTGACGGGGTGCCGTCGGCGACGATGCGGCCGCGGGCCATGAGGATGATCCGGTCCGCGGTGACGTCCGCCTCTTCGAGGTAGTGCGTCGAGAAGAGGATGGTCCGCCCGCGATCGGTGAACCGAAGCATCTCGTGCCAGAAGTTGCGTCGTGCCTCCACGTCCATCGCGGCGGTGGGCTCGTCGAGGATGAGCAACTCCGGGTCGCCGACGAGCGCCATCGCGAGGCGGAGGCGCTGCGACTGACCGCCGGACAGTCGGTCCACCCGGCGCTTCTCGAGCCCCTGCAGCTGAGCAACCGCAATGGTTTCCTGGACCGAGAGTGGTGCTGGATAGAGGTTTCGCACCATTGCGAGCAGCTCGCCGACGAGAACCCCGGGCATCATCCCGCCGTCCTGGAGCATCGCTCCAACCTGCCCGCGCGCCACCGCGTCCGCGGGGGACGCGCCGAGCACGCGGACGGTGCCCCGGTCGGGGCGGGCGAGCCCGAGGAGCATCGTGATCGTGGTCGTCTTGCCGGCACCGTTCGGTCCGAGCAGGGCGACGGTTTCGCCGCGGCCGGCGCTGAGGCTGACATTGTCGACGGCGAGCACCGCACCGTAGGAGCGCGAGACACCGTCGACAACGACTGCGTTGCCCGTCGCTGGGCTGCCGTCTAACGCGGCCTGGTGCTGCATGGAGAACTGTTGTGTCATGCCCCCAGCCTGGCCGAGACCGGCCGAGCCCGATAGTGCCCGCCGTCAGCAACCCGACATGACATCCGTCATACGGCGACCGCTCGCTCTCGAGTGCGCGGTTATGATGCAAAGACCACCAGCGCCGCCATTTTCAGGGTGTTCATGCAGGTCGTCCCTCGGCTCTCCGTCGAACCGATGCGCTACGAGGACATTGCTGCCGTGCAAGCCATCGAGCGTCAGGTCTTCGCGTCCCCGTGGCCGAAGAATGCCTACGCGAGTGAGCTGTCGCAGAACCGCCAGGCTTCGTACATCGTGCTCCGCCAGGACGGTGATGTCGTGGGCTACGCCGGCCTGTGGCGGGTCGCCCTGGAGGCGCACATCACGACCATCGGCGTGCGCGCCGGCGACCACTCGAAGGGCTATGGCACCGTCTTGTTCGCGGCGCTGGTGCAGCGTGCGTATGCGCTTGGTGCGCGCTGGATCACGCTCGAGGTGCGCGACAGCAACGACCACGCCATCCGGCTCTACGAACGCTTCGGCTTCAAGGCGATCGGGCGCCGTCGCGGCTACTACACGGACAACGGCGAGGACGCGGTGATCATGTGGAGCGACAGCATCCACGCGCCGGCATTCAAGCGCGGTTTCAACATGATCCTCAGCGGCATCGATGTCGCAGGTGTCGGCGGTGGGCCGTCGATGGAGTACCCGTCCGCCTGAATCTCCTCGCGATCGAGACCTCCTGCGATGAGACCGCGGCGGCGGTGCTCACCGACGGACGCGAGGTGCGCTCGTCGGTGGTGTCGTCGCAGATCGCGCTGCACGCCGCTCACGGTGGAGTGGTGCCCGAGCTCGCCGCGCGTGCGCACCTTGAAGGGCTCTCGACGGTGGTTGATGCCGCTCTCGCGCCGGTTCCGGGCGGCTGGGATGCCATCAATGCTGTCGCGGTGACGCGGGGGCCGGGCCTCGCCGGATGTCTCATCGTCGGCACGATGTACGCGACGTCGGCCGCCGTCGCGCGCGACCTGCCGATCGTCGGCGTGTCGCACCTCGCGGGGCACGTCTACAGCGCCTGGCTCGCCGACCCCGACCTCGAGCCGCCATACCTCGCGCTGCTTGTCAGCGGCGGCCACACCGAATGTGTCGTGCTCCGCGAGCACGGGTTCGCGGAGCGGCTGTCGGCGACCCGCGACGATGCCGCAGGTGAGGCGTTCGACAAGGTAGCGAGGCTCATCGGGCTCGAGTACCCGGGCGGACCGGCCATTCAGCGCGTCGGCGCCACCGGGGACCCGACACGATTCCCGCTGCCACGAACGCGGCTCGACGGCGCGTTCTCGTTCAGCGGACTGAAGACGGCGGTTCGTTACCTCGTTCGCGACCTGGGGGCCGGCGCGCTGACCGAGGCCGGGGTGCCGAGCGATCCCAAGGTTGTCGCCGACCTCGCCGCGAGCTTCCAGGCGGCGGCCGTCGATCAGCTGGTGAGCGGTCTCGAGGCGGCCGCGGATCGATGCGGCGCGACGACGGTTGCGGTCGTCGGTGGGGTCGCGGCCAACCGAGCGCTTCGCGAGGCCGTGACGAGCCGCTTCCGCGGGCTCCGGGTCGTCGTGCCGCCACTCGATCTGTGCACCGACAACGCGGCAATGATCGGAGCAGCCGGGTGGCATCGCCTCGCAGTGCATGGCCCCGACACCCCGGGATTCGACGTCGACCCCGCCCTGGCGGAGTGCGCGTAGTGTCGACCGACGTCGCCGACGAACAACCCGCGCACCATTCAGAAACCGCCGAGCGGTACCTCGAGGCGATCTATTACATCGAGCACGAGGGCGAGGTGCCGCGTCCCGGCCGCCTCGCGGAGTGGCTCGGCGTCAGCGCGCCGACCGTCACCGTGTCGCTGCAGCGCCTGGCCCGCGACGGGCTGATCCGCATCGCCGCCGATCGCTCGGTCGAGCTCACCGACAGCGGCGCCGAGGCGGCCGCGGTCATCGTGCGCAGGCACCGCATCGTCGAACGCTGGATGACCGACGTGCTCGGGTTGGACTGGGCGACGGCCGACCTCGAGGCGCAGGCGCTCGCGCACGGCATGTCGGTGACGGTCCTCGATCGCCTCGACGAGCAGCTTGGCAGGCCGCTGACATGCCCGCACGGCAATGTCATTCCGGGGCGAAATCCGCCGAGCGGCCGCCGGCTCGTGCGCCTCGTCGATCTCGCCGACGGGGAGAGCGCCCCGGTCGCCCGCATCTCCGAAGTTGCGGAGCATGAAGCGCCCCAGTTGCTCCGCCTGCTCGACCAGCGCGGCATCGTCCCCGGGATCGAGATTCGCGTCGTCGGTCGCGCACATGCCGGTTGGACGCTTCGGGTCGGGGGGCGCGATGAAATCGTCGTGGACCCGGGCACGGCGCGCGCCGTCTGGGTTGAGACTCCCCGTGGGGTGTTAGCTTAGGCTAAGCTAACCGCCCGCTCAGACGTCAACCACACTTTCGATGGAGTCCGCGACATGGTCGGGAGCCTGCTGATCTTCGCCCGGGAAGGACTCGAAGGCACGTTGATCTGCTCGATCCTCCTGACGTATCTGGCATCCGCGGGCAGGCGCGACCTCTTCCGCTACGTCTTCGCCGGCGCGGGGCTCGCGGTCGTCCTGGCGACTGCGGCGGGCGTTGTGCTCTGGGTTGTCACCCGCGACGCCTTCATCGGGTCGAACGCGCAGGCATGGTTCGAGACCGGCGTCTTCGCGGTCGCGGTCACGGTGCTCACATACATGACCTTCTGGATGCGGCGGCACAGCCGGAACCTGGGTCGAGAGTTGCGCGCAAAGCTGTCCGACGCGGTGAGCGGCGGCTCGGGGATCGCGCTTGGCGTCATCGCATTCGTGACCGTCGGGCGCGAAGCCGTCGAGACCGTCATCTTTCTGCTCGCGATCGCCTATCAGAGCTCACCGCTCCAGCTCGTCATCGGCGCCGTCATCGGACTGGCGATCGCCCTTGGGGTCAGCTACTCGATGTATCGCGTCGGGCTGCGGATCAATCTCGGGCGTTTCTTCGCGATCGTCGGGAGCCTGCTCATGGTGGTCGCGGCCGGCTTGCTCGCCGACGCCGTCCAGAACCTTCAGGAGCTCGGCGTGCTGCCGGGGGGGTCGATGACGGTCTTCAACGTGAGCGGAAGCCTTCCTGATGACACCGGCGTCGGCGACGTCCTCCACGGCCTGATCGGCTACAGCGCAGCGCCGAGCGCACTCCAGGTGGCCATCTGGGCCGTCTTCCTCGCCGTCGGTCTCACCCTGTTTCTGCGCCCGCAGCGGCGACCGGCGCCGCGCCCACCCGCATCCGCGGCAGCCGTCTGACTCGAGCGGCAGCGAGCGCGCTGGGCTTGCGCCATTGGCACTCGGTTCGCTAGAGTGTTAGCAGTCACCCACTAAGAGTGCTAAGAAAAACCAGGAGGTCCGTCCGTGTCCCTCAACCTTCGCCCCCTCGCCGATCGCGTCGTCGTCAAACCTGTCGAGCGCGACGAGATGACCAAGAGCGGCATCGTTCTCCCTGACACGATCAAGGAGAAGCCCCAGGAAGGCATCATCGAAGCAGTCGGCAACGGCCGCTACAACGAGCAGACCGGTGTTCGCGTCGCCCTCGACGTCAAGGTCGGCGACCGCGTGATGTACGCGAAGTACGCGGGCAGCGAGGTCAAGATCGACGATGTCGATTATCTGATCCTTGGCGAGAAGGACATCCTCGCCGTCGTCGAGAAGAACGGCAACAAGAGCTAGGCAGAGAACATGGCCGCCAAGCAGCTCCGTTTCGAGGCGCCCGCGCGCGCCGCGCTGGCGCGCGGTGCGGCAGTGGTCGCCGACACCGTCGCAGTGACACTCGGCCCGCGCGGCCGCACCGTCGTGCTCGACAAGAAGTTCGGTCCGCCGCTCGTCACCAACGACGGCGTGACGATCGCCCGTGAGGTCGAGCTCGAGGATCACTTCGAGAACATGGGAGCGCAGCTGCTCAAGGAAGTGGCCATCAAGACCAACGACATCGCCGGCGACGGCACCACCACTGCGACGGTGCTCGCCCGAACGATGCTCGACGAGGGTTTGCGCAACCTCGCTGCCGGCGCGCCGCCGAACGAGCTTCGCAAGGGCATGATGGCCGCGTGCGACGCCGCCGTGGCGTCGATCCGTGCCCGGTCGCAACCCGTGAAGGGTGGCGACGACATCCGGCGCGTGGCGACGATCAGCTCGCGGGACGAGACGATCGGCGCGATGATCGCCGAAGCCTTCGACAAGGTCGGCAAGGAGGGCGTCGTCTCCGTCGAGGACGGCACCGGCATCGACACCGAGGTCGAGGTCGTCGAGGGGATGCAGTTCGATCGCGGCTACATCTCCGCGCATCTGGTCACCGACACCCAGAACATGGAATCGGTGCTCAATGATGCGCGAGTTCTGGTCACAGATGCCAAGATCTCGTCGGTTCCCGACCTGCTCCCCAGCCTCGAGCTGGTGATGCGCGCCGGACGCCCGCTGCTCATCATCGCCGAGGACATCCAGGCCGAAGCGCTCGCAACGCTTGTGGTCAACCGCGCTCGCGGCACCTTCAGCGCCATGGCCGTCAAGGCGCCCGCCTTTGGCGAGCGGCGCGACGCGATCCTGCAGGACATCGCCGTGCTCACCGGAGCGACGGTGATCAGCGAGAAGACCGGCCTCCGCCTCGACGCGGTGCGCGACGAGCACCTCGGCACCGCGGGTCGGGTCACGGTGACGAAGGACGACACGACGATCGTGCGCGGCGGCGGGGCGAAGTCAGCCATCGAGGGACGCTGCGCGGAGATCCGTCAGCAGATGGAGGAGACCACCTCCGACTGGGACAAGGAGAAGCTGCAGGAGCGCCTCGCCCGGCTCACCGGTGGTGTTGCTGTCGTCAAGGTCGGCGCCGCGACGGAAGTGGAGATGAAGGAGCGCAAGTCCCGCGTCGAGGACGCGCTTGCGGCAACGCGCGCGGCGATCGAGGAAGGGGTCGTCGTCGGCGGTGGCGTTGCGCTCCTGCGCGCGATTCCCGCGGTCGAGGGGCTGCAGCTGGAGGGCACTGCTCGTGTGGGCGCCGACATCGTCGCCCGCGCGCTGCGCGAGCCGCTGCGGATCATCGCCGCCAATGCCGGCCTCGAGGGTCAGGTGGTCGTGAACACCGTGGCGGAGTCGACCGGCGACGAGGGGTTCGATGCACTGACCGAGACGTACGGCAACCTCATTGAGCGCGGCGTCATCGATCCCACCAAGGTTGTCATCTCAGCGTTGACCCATGCGGTATCCATAGCGACGATCGTCCTCAGCACCGATGCGCTGATCGCCGATGCGCCGGAGCGCGAGGAAGGCGCACCGGCCGGCGGCGGCCATTCCCACGGCGGCGGGATGGGCGGCATGGGCGGCATGGACGACGACGACATGGACTTCTGAGCAACCGGTCTCAACAATCCCGGGGGAGCTCGAAGGTCCGTGACCACGGACGCTGTCGTACCGTTGCGCTGGTCATGCCCTCTCTTTCTGTGATGCCCGCGGCGGCGCGGGCGAAGCCCTGACGTGTGCGGCATCGCCGGATTCTGGGGCGCACCGGACAGCGCGCTGCTGGCAGCGATGACCGAGTCGATCCGCCATCGTGGTCCGGACGACGAGGGGCATTTCGAGGGCGCAGTCGCCTCACTCGGGTTTCGCCGTCTCAGCATCATCGATCTCGCACACGGCAATCAGCCGATGTCGATGGACGACGGCAGGCTCCAGATCGTCTACAACGGCGAGGTCTACAACTTCCGCGAGTTGCGCGCCCAGTTGGAGCCGCTCGGCCACACGTTCCATACCGCGTCGGACACCGAGGTCGTGCTCCATGCATATGCGGAGTGGGGAACCGACTGCTTCCGCCGTTTCAACGGCATGTGGGGGCTCGCGATCCTTGACGAGCGCGGTTCGAGCCCGAAGCTCGTGCTCGCACGCGATCACTTCGGGATCAAGCCGCTGTTCTACGCGCGCCACCACGGACGGGTCGTCTTCGCGTCGGAGATCAAGGCGATCCTGCAGGACGAAACGTTCCCGCGTGAGGTCGACGAGCAGCAGATGTACGAGTACCTGCGCTTCGGGCTGTTCGACCACAACGACGGCACGTTCTTCCGCGGTATCCGCCAGGTCCCCGCAGCCGCATTCGCGATCATCGAGGGCGGCGCCATCTCCGAGACGACGTACTGGACTCCGCGTCTTTCCGAGGATGGCGACGCGAGCCCCCAAACGTTTCGCGCCGTGTTCGAGCGCGCCGTGCAACGTCGTCTGGTCGCCGATGTCCCCGTAGGCATCTGCCTCAGCGGCGGCCTCGACTCATCATCCATCTGCACGGTGATGGCGCAGCAATTGAGCGACCATGTGCCCGACACCGAATCGCTCGGTGATCGGCTGAAGACGTTCTCGGCGGTATTCCCCGGCGATCGCATCGACGAGAGCTCGTACATCAAGAGCGTGCTCGACAAGACCGGCGCAGACAACAGCACCGTCAATCCGACCGACCAGGATTTCATCCGCGAGCTCGAGGCATGGGTCTGGCACATGGAGGAGCCGATGGTGTCGTCGGCGCCATTCGCGATGTGGATGGTGATGCGCCTCGCAAGACGTCAGGTCACGGTTACGCTCGACGGTCAGGCCGGCGACGAATTGCTCGCGGGCTACGACCACTATCCCTATGTCCTCCTGCGCCAACTCCTGCGAGAGCGCCGCTACACGGAGTTCGCGCACGAGGCATGGTTGCTGCGCGACATCGTCGGACCGCTGGTCCGCCGCCGCCTGCGCGAGCGCGGCCAGCGTGTCGACGTCGGATCGCTGTTGTCTCCCGGGTTCACGCGCGGTCGCAAGCCACCCGAGGACGATCGCGTGGCCGACGACCTGAAACGCCGGCTGCTGCAGGACTTCCGCACGTACAGCCTGCCGCCCTTGCTCCGCTACGAGGATCGAGCGTCGATGGCGCATTCGCTCGAGGCCCGCCTCCCGTTCCTCGACCAGGAGCTCGTCGACTACATCCTCACGTTGCCGCGCAGCGCGATCATCCACAACGGCTGGACGCGCGCGATCGTGCGCCAGGCGCTCCACGGCACGCTGCCCCGCTCGGTCGAGCGGCGGCGCAAGAAGATCGGCTTCACGACGCCGGAGTTCCGCTGGTACCGGCGCCAGCGCGCGGTGCTGCAGAGCCTCATGCGCTCGCCGTCGTTCCGCGCTCGTCCCTACTGGAAGGCCGCTGCGGTGGCGGAGGGTTTTCGCCGTGCATGTGCCGGCGAGGTCGAGGAGTCGATGTTCTTCTGGCGCGCGGTGAATGCCGAGGTCTGGCTGCGCGTCTACATCGACGGCTCCGCGCGGGCGCTCGATGACCACAGCTACCAGGGCGGCTTCGTGCGCCGCGGTGACCAGGCCACTGCCGCGAAGATCGCCGGCGGTCAGGCGCTGCTCGACGGCGCCCACCTCAACTGGGGCCGTCATCTCTTTCTCGAGGACAAGGGCCGGATCTGGGCGCGGTTCCCGTTGCGCTCCGCGTTGATCACGCCCGGAGCGGACCTCATCCAGGTCATCGCTGACAGCCTCGAGCAGTTTGCCAAGGGTGGCCTCGCCATCGAGGACGGCGATGTGCTGTTGATCAGCGAGAAGGCGCTTGCCATCAGCCAGGGCCGCTCGTATCCCATCGATGAGATCCCGGTGACGCGCGCCGCGCGTGTGCTGTCGCGATACGTGAGCCATGAACCGACCGGGGTCGGCCTCGCACATCCGACGACGATGCAGCTCGCCATCGATGAAGCCGGCGTCCCGCGGATCCTCCTCGCCGCTGCGGCAGCTGCGGTCACCAAGCCGCTCGGGATGCGCGGCATCTTCTACAGGGTCGCGGGCAATGGCGTCAACGCGATCGACGGCCCCTCGTCGCTGAACCTACCGCCGTACGACAAGTGGGCGACCAAATCACCGCTCGATCCGTCGGGGGAGGCATTGCGCATCGCTGCTGAGGTTCGCCGGCGTACCGGCCGCCGGGTCGGCATCGCCATCATCGACGCCAACGACATGGCCGCGGAGGTCTTCGCGACGGTCGGCGTGGACGCCGAGGCTGTTCTAGCCATGGTTGCCGACAACCCGTTGGGGCAGTCGGACGAACAGACGCCGTTCGGCCTCGTGCGCCGCGTGACCCTCGAGAAGGCCACCGCCCCGGCGCGGGATCCGATACCGGTCGGAGCGTGACCGCACCGAGCAGCAGCTCGCTCCGCTGGGTGGAGATCGACATCGACACCCTGGCCCACAACGCCGAGGTCCTCGCCACGCTCGTGCGTCCGGCCGCGCTGATGGCGATGGTCAAGTCAAACGGGTACGGGCACGGCATCGAGATTGCCGCTCAGGCCGCGCTGGACGGTGGAGCGAAGTGGCTCGGCGTCTACACACCGGGCGAGGCGGTGGCATTGCGCGACGCGGGAATCACGGCACGGATGCTCGTCCTCGGCTGGACGCCACCGTCGCAACAGGCGCAGCTGATCACCGCCGACGTCGATACCAGCATCCTCGACGCGGACGGTGTTCGCGCAGCGGCCGCCGCCGCGGATCAGGCGGGACGCCGGGTTCGCGGACACGTCAAGATCGACACCGGGCTCCACCGGCTCGGCACCCTTCCCGAGACGGTGGAGTCTCTCGTCGCGGCACTGCGAGAGGCCGGCGATCGCATCGAGGTGGCCGGCGTGTTCACGCACTTCGCCGACGCTGGTGCGGACTCCGGGTTCACCGTCACGCAGCACGCGCGTTTTCTCGAAGCCGTCGAGCTGATCAGACCGGTTGCGCCGAACGCGCTGCTGCACACGTCTGGCAGCGCCGCCGTGCTCGCTCACCCCGCGATGCACCACGACCTGGTCCGCGTCGGCATCGCTTTCTACGGCTACGCGCCGGTGCCGGGCCCCCCCTCCCTCCGGCCCGCGATGCATGTGTTCTGCAGGATCGCCCAGGTCCGCACCGTCACGCCCGGCGAGACCGTGGGATACGGGAGGACGTGGCGGGCCGACACTCCGCGCCGCATCGCCACGGCGACGATGGGCTACGGGCAGGGGCTTCCCCGCGCACTCTCCAACATCGGACACGTCGCGATCCGCGGCCGCCGCTGCCCGATCGTCGGCGTGGTGAGCATGGATCAGGTGAGCTTGGACGTCACCGATATCGACGGCGTTTCGGCCGGTGACGTGGTGATGTTCTTCGGCGAACGCGACGGAGTCCGCATCGGCGCTGACGAGGTCGGCGACCTCACCGGGACGCTGCCGCACGAGATCCTGTGCGGCATCGCTGAGGGGATCCCACGCCGTCCTGGGCCCGCACCCGCTGCGCTACCGTGAGAGGGTGAGCAGACCCGTCCGCATCGCCGTCGCCCAGTACGAACCGCACGTCGGCGAGCTCGATGGAAACCTCGCGCAGGCCGTGCGCTGGGCGACCGCCGCCGCGACCGAGGGCGCCGACCTCATCGTGCTCCCGGAGCTCGCCTCCAGCGGCTACGTGTTCCGTGATGCAGAGGAGGCGCAACGCACCGCTGAGGACCCCGACGACGGCCCGACAGTGCGCGCTCTGCGCGATGTCTGCGCCGCCCACGGGTGCAACATCGTCGCCGGCCTCAACGAGCGCGACGGCGACTGCCGGCACAACAGCGCCGTCGTCATCGGTGCGGAAGGACGCTTGGCCACATACCGCAAATTGCACCTCTACTTCGACGAGCAGTCGTGGTTCGAACCCGGCGACGAGCTCCCGATTGTCGACCTTCCATTCGGCAGGGTCGGCATCATCATCTGTTACGACATCTGGTTCCCGGAACCGGCTCGCGCGCTGGCGCTCGCGGGCGCGGAGATCATCGCCGTCCCGACCAACTGGGTGGCTTCATTCAAACGCACTGTCTGGGACGATCGCGGCTACTGCCAAGGTGACTACGTTGCGATGGCGACTGCCGCGCAGAACGGTGTCGTGATGGCGTGCGCCGACCGGATCGGCGTGGAGCGGGACGTGACGTTCATCGGCGCGTCGATCATCGTCGGCGCCGACGGCTGGCCGGTCGCCGGTCCCGCAAGCAAGGCCGACGAGGAACTGCTCATCGCCGAGGTCGATCTTGACTCGGTTGACCGGGCAAGGCATCGCACGCCCCGCAACCATTTGCTCACCGATCGGCGGCCCGACGCATATCGCGCGTCGGCCGGGCGCCCGGCGCCCGCGACCCGGGCGCACGCCTGAGCGCGACGATCGGGGCGACGGCCCTGCTCGATGGGCTGAACTCGCCGCAACGCGAGGCCGTGGAGGCACCCGACGGGCCGCTGCTCATCTTCGCGGGCGCGGGAAGCGGGAAGACACGGGTGCTCACGCATCGCATCGCGTACGTGATCGCGACTCGGCGTGTGCGCCCCGACGAGATCTGCGCCGTGACGTTCACGAACAAGGCCGCACGCGAGATGCGCTCCCGGGTGGAGCAGCTGATCGGCGACAGCATCAAGGGCATGTGGCTCGGCACCTTTCACGCGCTCGGTGCGCGCCTGCTGCGTCGTGAAGGTGATGCCATCGGCATCCCACCCGGGTACACGATCTACGACGAGTCGGACCGGCTGTCCGCGTTGCGCAATGCCATCCGTGCGGAGGGCATCGACGAGAAGCGATTGACTCCGAGCCGCGTCGCGCACGCGATCAGCGCCGCCAAGAACGAGCTGATGGACGCTCGCGATTTCCAATCGCGGGCGACAGGCCCGCTGGAAGAGCAGATCTCGCGCATCTATTTCGCGTACGAAGGCGAGCTGGACCAGGCGTCGGCCCTCGACTTCGACGACCTGCTGATGCGCGCGTTCTTCCTGCTCCGCGACGTCGCGTCGGTTCGCGAGTACTACCAGGACAAATTCCTGCATCTGTTCGTCGACGAGTATCAGGACACGAATAAAGCGCAGTACGAGTTGGTGAAGCTGCTGTCGGCCAAACATCGCAATATCACCGTGGTCGGTGACGATGATCAGGCGGTCTACGGCTTCCGGGGCGCTGATGTTCGCAACATCCTTTCGTTCCAACATGACTTTCCGGATGCGATGAAAGTGGTGCTGGAGCAGAACTATCGCTCCACGCAACCGATCCTCGATATCGCACATTCGGTCATCCGCAACAACCCTGAACGCGCCGAGAAACGGCTGTGGACGGAGAGCAGCGTCGGTGATCCGGTGCGGCTCATCTCCGTATACGACGAGCGCGAGGAGGCGCTCGCCGTCGGTGCGGAGATCGAGAACCTGATCGGACGCGAGGGAGTGTCTCTCGCCGAGTGCGCCGTGCTCTACCGGACGAACGCGCAGTCGCGAGCCTTTGAAGAGGTGTTCCTGCGCAGAGGGATTCCCTACCAGCTCGTCGGCGGCCTCCGCTTCTATGACCGCCGCGAGGTCAAGGACGTGCTCGCGTATCTGCGCCTCTGCGTCAATCCGCGCGACGCCGTGTCCTTCGCGCGTGTCGTCAACACCCCGCGCCGCAAGATCGGGGACAAGAGTGTCGCGGAGCTGGAGAAACTCGCGCGCAAGAAAGGGCTGAGCCCGCTCGAGGCGGCGCAGTTGCTCGACGCCGACGATTCGATCGGACCCGCGGCGATGGCCGCGTTGCACGCCTTCGCGACACTGATGGAGCGCCTGAGCGCCGATGCCCAACGGGTTCCGGTGACGGTGCTCCTCGAACGGGTGCTCGAGGAGACGGGATACCGGGAGATGCTGCAGGACGGCACGCAGGAGGGCAACGAGCGCTGGGCCAACGTCCTCGAACTGGCCGGGCTCGCCGGGGAGTACGCCGACGTTCCCGCGCCTGACGGCCTGGTGCAGTTCCTCGAGAACGTCGCACTCGTCAGCGACGTCGACACCATGCGCGAGGACGCGAAGGGCGTGACCCTGATCACGCTGCACATGGTCAAAGGGCTCGAGTTCGGCGTCGTCTTCCTCGCCGGCATGGAGGAGGGGCTGCTGCCGCACTCCCGCGCGCTCGAGGAGGGCGACGCCGGCATCGCCGAGGAACGCCGCCTCACCTATGTCGGCATCACGCGTGCGCGCCGGCGTCTCTACCTGCTCCACGCGTTCCGGCGCCATCTCTACGGCACCGCGCAGCTTGCCGAAGCGTCGCGCTTCCTCGGTGAGATCCCCGGCGAGATGCTCGAGGTCGCGCTGCGTCCGGGCAACCAGAGCTTCGGCGATATCCGCGCATCCGGAACCGTGCGACGTGCGGTGATCGGGCACGCGACCCAGCCGAACCCCGTCGCCATCGCACCGCAGCGATTCCATGAAGGCATGCGCATCGGCCATCAGCGCTACGGCGAGGGGACGGTGCTCAAGAGCACGATGACCAGGAGCGGAGAGGAGCTCGTCATCAAGTTTGATGAGCACGGCGTGAAGATCTTTTCCGTCGCCGACGCGACGCTCTGGCCGCTGGGCGAATCATGAGCGACGACGCGATCCAGCAAGTCGCGACGCTGCGCGCCGAGCTCGAGCGTGCTTCCCGGCAGTACCACGTGCTCGACGATCCCGAGATCACCGACGCGGAATACGACCGTCTCTTCCGCGAGCTCATCGACCTCGAGGCCGCGCATCCGGAGCTCCAGACACCGGATTCGCCCACGCAGCGCGTTGGTGGCGATCCCGCCGCGAACTTCACGAAGGTCCGCCACAGCAGGGCGATGCTCAGCCTGAACAACGCCTTCAGTCCGGATGAGGTCCGCGACTTCGGACTGCGTGTCGAGCGTGCCATCGGCGCGGTGAGCGGCTATGTCTGCGAGTTGAAGATCGACGGGCTCGCCATGTCGATCACGTACGAGAAGGGCGGCTTCGTCCGCGCTGCGACCCGAGGCAATGGTGTCGAGGGTGAGGACGTGACCGCCAACGTCCGCACGATCCGCTCCGTGCCGATGACGCTGAAACCGGTCGATGGCGTCGTGCTACCAGACACCGTCGAGGTTCGCGGCGAGGTATATCTCCCCAAAGCCGCATTCGCCGCGACCAACGCGCGCCTCGAGGAGGCCGGAAAGCCCACGTATGCGAATCCGCGCAACGCGGCAGCGGGTGCCGTGCGGCAGCTCGAACTCGAAGGTCACCGCCGGCCGCGGTCTGCAGACGTTCATGTATCAGCTGGAACCGCCCGGGTCGCTGCCGAGCCAGGCCGCTGTCCTCGACACGCTCGAGGCGTTCGGATTCCGTGTCAACCCGCACCGTCAACTCGCAGGGTCGATCGATGAGGTGCTCGCGTTCCTGGACCACTGGTCTGAGCGGCGCCATCAGCTCGACTACGACACCGACGGTGTGGTCATCAAGGTCGCATCGCTGGCCGAACAGGCGGAGTTGGGGCAGATCTCGCGCGCTCCGCGCTGGGCGATCGCGTACAAGTTTCCCCCTGAGGAGTACGAGACCACAGTCCTCGATATCCATGTGCAGGTTGGACGGACGGGAGCTGTGACTCCGGTCGCCATCCTCGAGCCGACGCTCGTCGCCGGGTCAACGGTGCGGCGGGCCACGCTGCACAACGAGGATGAGGTGGCCCGCAAGGACGTCCGTATCGGCGACACAGTGTTGCTGCGCAAGGCCGGCGACGTTATTCCGGAGATCGTTCGCGTCCTCATCGATAAGCGTCCGAAAGGCTCGACCGCGTGGCAGATGCCGGAGCACTGCCCCGCTTGCGACACGCTGCTGGTGCGCGAGCCGGGCGAGGTGGTACGCCGCTGTCTCAACCCGCTGTGCCCCGCCCAGCGTCGCGAGTCGTTGCTGCACTTCGCGGCACGCGGCGCGATGAACATCGAGGGTCTCGGGCCGGCAATCGTCGATCAACTCCTCGACCTCGGCCATGCGACGGAGGCCGCGGATCTCTTCAAGCTCACGACGGAGCAACTGCTGACACTTGACGGCTTCGCTGATCGCTCGGCGGCCAAGCTCGTCGAGTCGATTGCCGCACGCAAGCACGTCCCCCTGGCCCGATTCATCAATGCCCTCGGGATCCGCCACGTCGGTGAGCACACCGCTGAGACGCTCGCCGTGCATTTCGGCAGCATCGACGCACTTGCTGCGGCGACGGAGGAGGACCTGCTCGGCGTCGAGGGCATTGGGGAAGTCGTGGCTGAGCACGTAGCGTCGTGGTTCGCGTCGGCAGAGGGACGCGAGGTCCTCGAGCATCTCCGCGCGGTCGGCGTCGATCCCGAACGGGCGGCCGGTGGTGGCGGGCCGTGGAGCGGCCAGACGTGGGTGATCACCGGCAGCCTCGAAGGCATGAGCCGCGCCGACGCGGAAGGCCGCATCCGGGCGCTCGGTGGCAACCCGAGCTCGAGCGTGAGCCGCAAGACGCACGCACTGGTTGCCGGCGAGTCTCCGGGCAGCAAGCTGGAGAAGGCGCAGCGCCTCGATGTCCGCGTCCTCGATGAGGCAGCGTTCCTCGCCGAGCTGAACAGTGCCGAGGGGCACGCCTGAGCCGCGATACAGTGGCTGGAATGGTGCCGACCAAGCGGGCAGAACGCCTCCTCGACGATCCCGCGCTGCTGAAAGCCCGATTGCGGGCCTCCCCGAGCGGCGCGGGTGTCTATGTCATGCGCGGAGTCGACGCGCGCGTCATCTACGTGGGCAAGGCGGCGAACGTGCGCAACCGGTTGCGCTCGTGGTTCACGGGCATCGACACGCTGCAGGCGCGCACGCATCAGCTCATCGCGAGCGTCTTCGACTTCGAGGTGATCGCGTGCCAGAGCGAGCACGAGGCGCTCGTCCTCGAGAACTCGCTCATCAAGCAGCACCGGCCCCGGTTCAACGTGCGCCTCAAGGACGACAAGAGCTATCTGTACCTCAAGATCCCGCGTCCCGGCGTCCACGACGCGGTCGCTCCCGGCACCGCGCGCGAGGAGGTGCGCAAGCCTCGGGGCAAGAGCGCCGAAGGCGCGACGCTGTTCCCGCGCCCGTACTACACGCGCAAGGTGATCCGCGACGGCGCGCGCTACTTCGGTCCGTACACGAGCGCGCAGTCACTCCGCACGACCGTTCGATCGCTGCGCACCATCTTCCCGTTTCGGACCTGCAGCGACGAGATCTTCCGGCGCGGACGCGTCTGTCTCGACTATCACATCAAGCGTTGCTCCGGCCCGTGTGAAGGCAAGATTGACGCGCCGGAATATGCCGAAATCCTCGACCAGGTACAGGAATTCATGGAGGGGCGCTCGGAGAAGCTGCACGACGAGCTGCGCGATCAGATGGACGCAGCTGCCGACGCCCGCGACTACGAGCTGGCAGCGCGTTTCCGCGATCGCCTGCGCGCGATCGAGCGCATCAGCGAGCGTCAGACGGTGCTTCGGGGCGCGCGTGCAGACGAGGACTGCATCGCCGTGGCCGTCGAGGCCGGGCGGGCGATGGCCGCCGTGCTCAGCATCCGTCAGGGCCGGGTGATGGGTATGGAGACCCACGAGCTCGAGGGTGTCGCCGGGCTTGACGCGGCCGCATGTCTCGGCGGTTTCCTGCCCCAGTACTACGGGAACGTGACCTCAGTCCCGCGCCGTCTGCTCTTGTCGGACGACGTCGAGGAGCGCGCGCTGCTCGAAGCATTTCTCGCCGAGCAGCGCGGCGGCCCCGTGGAAGTGCACGTGCCGCAGCGCGGCGACGCGCGCCAGCTCGTCGCGCAGGCGGCGGAGACTGCGCTCGTCGCCCTGCGTCAGCAACGCATCGTGGATGACTATGACGCAGCGAAGACCGAGGCGCTGCTCGACGATCTTGCCACCAGCCTGCAATTGCCGGCTCCGCCGCGGCGCATCGAGTGCTACGACATCAGCAACACGATGGGCACCAACTCCGTGGGCTCGATGGTGGTCTTCGAGGAAGGGCGCCCCGCGCCGGCGCACTACCGCCATTTCGGCATCAAGACCGTCGAAGGCGCAAACGACTTCGCGTCGATCGAGGAGACGCTGCGACGCCGCTTCCGCCGTCTCGCGCCGCGCGGCGAGGGTGGGGAAGAGGACATTCCCGTCGTCGATCCGGCCGGCGCCAATGGCGGCGAGCAGCGCGCACGCCGCGCTCCCCGACGCGGTGGGGACGACACGGATCTCAGCTTCTCGGTGCTGCCGGATCTCGTGCTCATCGACGGCGGGAAGGGCCAGCTCAGTGCCGCGGTGCGCGCACTCCGCGAGGCCGGTCTGCAGAAAGTGCCGGTCTTCGGACTGGCGAAACGCAACGAGGAGCTGTACAAGCCGGGGCGAGCGCGGCCGATCATCCTGGAGCGCGACAGCCCGACACTCTTTCTTGTGCAGCGGGTACGCGACGAGGCGCATCGTTTCGCGATCACGCATCACCGCGGCCGTCGCGCGAAGGCGGCGTTGCGCTCCAAGCTTGATGTTGTGCCCGGTCTTGGTCCGGTGCGCCGGCGCGCGCTGCTGCGTCAGTTCGGGAGCATCGACGCCATCCGTGACGCCCCGGTCGACCAGCTCACGACGGTCGTGCCCCGCCCGGTAGCACTGCGTGTCAAGGAGTTGCTGTGAGCGCAGCGGAAGCGCCCGCTCCGATGAGCGTGGCGCTGTCCTCCTTCGGGTTCAAATTCGGTCTGCCTCCCGAAGCCGAGCTCATCGCGGACGCGAGAATGGTGAGAAACCCCTTCTGGGTTGCCGAATTGCGCCCACACACCGGTCTCGACCCGGACGTGCGTGACTACGTCCTCGATGACCCGGTGGCGGGTGAGCTCATCGATCGCGTGTGTGGGCTGGCGACGTGGTCGGTGGAGCGATCATCCGGCCGCGGTCGCGACGTGCTCCATGTTGCCGTCGGCTGCACCGGCGGCCGGCATCGCTCCGTCGCGATCGTCGAGGCGGTCGCCACGCGGCTTCGCGAAGATGGGCTGCTCGTCACCGTGAACCACCGGGATGTCGACCAACCCGACCCTCGCTATGAGTAGTTGCGCCAACTGCGGGCGTGAGAATCCCGCGGACGCCGGCTTCTGCAATGGCTGCGGCAAGGCGCTGGCGGCAGCGCCTGTACAGCGCGAGCAGCGCAAGACCGTGACCGTGCTCTTCTGCGACGTGACCGGCTCCACCGCCATGGGCGAACGGCTTGATCCGGAAAGCCTGCGCCAGGTCATGCGCCGCTATTTCGACGCGGCGCGCACGGTGATCGAGCAGCATGGTGGCACCGTTGAAAAGTTCATCGGCGATGCGGTGATGGCGGTGTTCGGTGTCCCTGTACTGCACGAGGACGATGCACTTCGTGCGGTACGCGCCGCGTGGGGGTTGCGGGATGCACTGACCGAACTCAACGTGGCGCTCGAACGCGACTATGCGACGACCGTGACGATTCGAACCGGTGTCAACACGGGTCAAGTGGTGACGGGCACCGAGGAGCGCCTCGCTACGGGGGACGCCGTGAACGTTGCTGCGCGCCTCGAGCAGGCCGCGGCGCCGGGTGACATCGTCATCGGGCCTGAGACGTGGCGATTGGTGCGCGACGCGGTGACCGTGGAGCCACTGGTACCGCTCGAGCTCAAAGGCAAGAGTGTGCCGGTGGCGGCATACCGCCTTCTCAGCATCGACGTCGACGCGCTCGCGACATCGCGCAAGGTCGAGTTGCGGATGGTGGGGCGTGCGACGCCGCTACGAATGCTCCGCGACGCGTTCGCGAACGTCATCGACGGACAGTCGTGCAGCCTGTTCACCATCCTCGGAGCCGCGGGCGTCGGCAAATCGCGCTTGACCAGTGAGTTCCTCGGAAGCATCGATGCCACTGTCCTGCGCGGCCGATGTCTCTCGTACGGCGAGGGCATCACGTACTGGCCGGTGATCACGATCGTGAAGCAGCTCCTCGACGCGTCCGGCGGCTCGGCCGCTGCCGAGCTGATGGAGCGCGACGGCAACGTGGCGGCAGCGATCCGGACGTTGCTTGGCGAGCACGTTGCGGCCACATCGTCGACCGAGATCGCGTGGGCCGTCCGCAAGCTGCTCGAGTGCGCCGCGGAAAGTCGTCCCCTGGTCGTCGTGTTCGACGACATTCACTGGGGCGAGCCAACGCTCTTCGACCTCATCGAACACATCGGCGATCTGAGCCGGGGAGTCCCGATCCTGGTGCTCTGTCTGGGACGAGCCGAGCTGCTGGACCGCCGGCCAGGATGGGGCGGCGGCAAGCTGAATGCGACGACGGTGCTGCTCGAGCCGCTGAACGCCAGCGAGACCGAGGCATTGATTGATGAGCTGCTGACCTCCGACGGCGGCGTTGATGCTGAGCTTCGAGCGCGGATACGCACCACCGCCGCAGGGAACCCGCTGTTCCTGGAGGAGATCGTCGCGATGGTGCGCGAGTCGAGCAGCCACGACGTCATCGTGCCGCCCACCATCAAGGCGTTGCTCGCGGCGCGGTTTGATCAGCTGCAACCCGAGGAACGCGGCGTGCTCGAGCGCGGCTCGGTCGAGGGTCAGTCCTTTCATCGGGGCGCGGTGGAGGTGATGGCGCCGGACGAGCGCGACGTGGCGGGTCAGTTGATGACGCTGGTGCGTAAGGATCTGCTGCGCCCGGACCGAGCTGTGTTCGCCGGTGAGGATGCCTTCGCCTTCCGGCACCTGCTCATCCGCGATGCCGCGTATGACTCGTTGCCGAAAGCGAGCCGAGCCGAGCTGCACGCCAGCTTCGCCGGATGGCTCGAGCGCCGAGGGCACGACCTCGAAGAGCTCGACGAGATCGCGGGCTATCACCTCGAGCAGGCGTTTCGTTACCGCAGCGAGCTCGGTCCCGCGGACGAGCACACTCGGGATCTGGCCGCGGCAGCCGCGGTGCATCTCGAAGCCGCTGGCCGGCGCGCCCTCGACCGAGGCGACACGACAGCCGCTGTGAACCTCCTGGAGCGGGGCGAAGCACTTCGGCCGCAACATGACATCGACGTTGCGTTGGAAGAGTCGCTGATCCAGGGACTCGCGATGGCCGGCAGGCTGACCGAGGCGGTCGCGCGCTCCGAAGCAGCAGCAGCCTCGCTTGCTGCTCGCGGTGATCGCGTCGGCCAGCTCCAGATGCAGCTGATCGGAACGATATGGCGGACCAACCTTGATCCGACCGCGCACGAAGATGACCTTGCGGTGCTGGTGGCCGAAGCTCGGCCGGTGATCGAACGCAGGGGCGACGATGGTTCCCTGGCGATGCTCGAATTGGCGGCCGGCTACGTCGATCACTACTACTGCCGTTTTGAGGGGGCGTTGCAATCGGTTACGCGCTCCATCACCTACGCCAAAAACGCTGGAAAGCTCTGGCTGGCACGCAACGCTACGGGTATAGCGGCTGCCGCAATTGCCAACGGCCCAACGCCGATCGCCGAAGCATTGGTCTGGCTGGAGACGGAGGACGCCGCGAGCGCGATCTATCAGCCATTGAACGCAATCTGGAGGGCGGATCTCCTTGCCTCGACAGGGCGCTACGACGAGGCGCGATCGCTTTTCAATGCCACGGTTGAGCAGGTGCGTGAGCGCGGCATGGCGACGCTCGCTGCGATTGTCATGCAGACGGGATGGCGGATCGAGACTGTCGCCGGTGACCTTGTTGCTGCCGAGCGACTGGCGAGGCTCGGCGTCGAAGAGCTGGACCCACTCGGCGAGCGGGCGTGGCTGTCGACCCAGGAGTGCGAGCTCAGCGAGGCGTTGTACGCGCTCGGCCGATTCGAGGAAGCAGACCTTTGGGTGACGCGTGGCCTCGAGCACGGCGGTGCCGGCGATGTTCTGACGCAGTCGATGGGCTTGCAGCTTCGCGCCAAACTGCTGGCGCGCCATGGCGACAGCGGCACCGCGCTCGGCCTAGCGTGGCAGGCCGAAGAGCTGGCCGGATCCACGCAGGCACCGGTCGTGCAGGGTGATGCTGCCCTGACCACGGCAGAGATCCTCTTTCTTGCCGGGAGGACGGGAGACTCGGAAGTTGCGCTCGACCACGCCATCGACTGTTACGAGCAGAAAGGAGCGACCGGATGCGTGATGCACGCGCGCAGACTTCGCGCCGCGTGGCCTGCCGGACGTACGGCATGAGTTCGCCAGTGCGATCGCCGCTTCGCAGCTGACCATGGATACCGCACAGTCATTTACGCAGCGGGTCGTTGCCGAGCTCGCCCCGCACACGCCGCTCCTTCCGTGCTGCCGGCGATCGCTCGTCGAGGGTCTGGGGCTCGTGACCTCGGTCCCCGGGATGATCGCGACGACGCGGCCGGTGGCGGTGCGCGCTGCGATGCAGGCGCTCCATGCCGAGCACATCAGCGCGCACGTCTCACGTGTCGGCGCAGCACGGCGCACGCAGTACGTCCTGGTCGGCGTCGACACCGCCCTCCTGCAGGTACGGTCGACGGGCATCTGCTGCACGCGCAGCCGACTTCGCGGCGCGTTCCTCGGTGCCGGCCGGCTCGTCCGGCCCGATGGGGAGCCGTATCTCGAGCTCGGGTGCGCCGGCGAGGAGGGCGCGGTGCAGCTTGCGACTGACTTCGCGACGCTCGGTGTCGACGCGCAGATCCGGCAGCGTCGCGGCCGGTGGGTCGTCACGGTGCGATCCGGCGCCGCAGTCGGCGCGGCGCTGAGCTCGATCGGCGCGCAGGCCGGCCGCCTCGCGTTCGAGTCCGGGCGGGTCATCCGCGAGGTTCGCAGCGGGGTCAACCGCCGGCTCAACGCGGAGACGGCCAATCTGCGCCGGACCGCCGCGGCCGGCGTCCGGCAGATCGAGTCGATTGCCGTCCTCGAAGCCGACCCGGACCGCTGGCAAGCGCTGCCTCCCGCCGTGCGCGAAGCAGCTGCGCTGCGCGCTCGGCATCCGGACGACGACCTGGCGCAACTCGCTGAGCGGGCCGGGTGCAGCCGCCCGGCCATGGCGGGCCGGCTGCATCGCCTGGTCGCCGCGGCGGGCGAGGGCGGTGATAGGGTGGCAGCGCGTCGTTGAACGCAGAGAGTGATATGAGTCGAGGAGGTTGCCGGGCATGGGAGTGAAGGTTGGTATCAACGGCTTCGGCCGCATCGGGCGCAACGTGTTCCGGGCAGCACGGGAGCGCTCTCCGGAGCTCGAGATCGTCGCCGTCAACGACATCACCACTCCCGAGATGCTGGCCCACCTGCTCAAGTACGACAGCGTCTTCGGCCGCTTCCCCGGCACAGTTGCTGCCGCCTCTGACAGCATCACCGTTGACGGGCGCGTCATCAAGGTGGTCGCCGAGCGCGACCCGCAACGGCTTCCGTGGGGCGAGCTTGGCGTCGACATCGTCGTCGAGTTCGACTGGCTTCTTCACGGACGGGGAACGGGCGAGAGGACACCTCGAGGCGGGGGCTCGCAAGGTGGTGATCACGGCGCCCGCGAAGAACGAGGACATCACGGTCTGCATCGGCGTCAACGACTCGGCGTACAACCCGGCCGAGCATCACGTCGTCTCCAACGCCTCCTGCACGACGAACTGCCTGGCGCTGGTCGCCAAGGTGCTCAACGACTCGTTCGGCATCGAGACCGGGTTCATGACCACGGTTCACGCCTACACGAAGGATCAGGTGATCCTCGACGCTCCGCACGAGGACAAGCGGCGCGCGCGGGCTGCGGCACTCTCGATCATCCCGACAACGACCGGCGCGGCCAAGGCAGTCGCGCTCGTGCTTCCCGAGTTGAAGGGGAAGTTCCACGGCATCTCGCTGCGCGTCCCGGTGCCGGATGTCAGCCTGATCGACCTCGTCGCGACGCTCTCGAAGAGCGCAACCGCGGAGGACATCAACGCTGAGATGCGCGAGGCCGCAAGCGGCAAGCTCGAGGGCCTCCTCGCGGTCACCGACGAGCAGCTCGTATCCATGGACTTCCTCCACGACTCGCACTCGTCGACCCTGGACGCGCCGTCGACGATGGTGCTCGGTGATCACACCGTGAAAGTCCTGGCCTGGTACGACAACGAGTGGGGATACTCGTGCCGGGTCGTCGATCTCGTCGACCTGATCGCATCGCGCCTCTAGGGGCTGGCACATGAACAAGGCGACCATGGACGACATCGACGTCCATGGCAAGCGGGTGCTCCTGCGCGAGGATCTCAACGTGCCGATGCGCGACGGGGCCATCGTGGACGACCGCCGCATTCGCGAGGCCGTCCCGACGATCGAGGCACTGCGCGCGCGGGATGCGCGGATCATCGTCGTTGCTCATCTCGGCCGTCCCAAAGGGCGAATCGACGACAGCCTCCGTCTTGGCGCGGTTGCAGCGCGTCTGAGTAGCCTGCTCGGCACTGACGTCCGGCTCGCTTCGGACGTCGTCGGCGACAGTGCCCAGAGCATGGTCGCGTCGCTCCGCGATGGCGACGTCGGGATGCTCGAGAACGTGCGCTTCGAGCCCGGCGAGGAGTTGAACGACCCGGCATTCGCGCGCCGGCTCGCGGCGTTCTCGGACGTCTACGTCAACGATGCCTTCGGCACCGCGCATCGTGCGCATGCGTCCACCGAAGGCGTCGCGCATCTGCTGCCGGCGGTTGCCGGGAAGCTGATGGCTCGCGAGCTCGAGATGCTCGGTGGCGTCATGGACAATCCACGGACGCCGGTCGTCGCGATCGTCGGGGGATCCAAGATCTCGACGAAGGTCGGGGTGCTCGACCATCTTCTCGATCGCGTCGACATCCTCTGGGTTGGCGGAGCCATGGCCTGTACCTTCTATCGGGCGCTCGGTCTATCGACGGGAACGTCGCTGGCGGAGGAGGATCAGATCGCAACAGCGCGAGCGCTGCTCGACGGTGCCTCGGGGCGACGTGCCGATCTCCGACTGCCGACCGACGCAGTCATCGCTCAGCGGGTTGCGGACGGTGCCCCGACGCGAGTCGTTCCGAACACGGAGATCCCCGACGGGTGGATGGTGGTGGACGCCGGTCCCGACACGGTGGCGCGGATTGCCGCGGACTGCAGTGGGGCGGGAACGATCATCTGGAACGGACCGCTCGGCATCTACGAGGTCCCGTCGTTCGCGGTCGGCACGCGCGATGTCGCGCGAGCCGTCGCTGCCTCGCCCGGGACATCGGTGATCGGCGGCGGTGACCTTGCAGCGGCTGTGCAGGATGCCGGTGTTGCAGACAAGATCGGCTTTATCAGCACCGGCGGCGGCGCGACGATCGAGTTTCTTGAAGGGCGGACGCTCCCGGGCGTCGCCGCGCTCCGTGACCGTGAGGCTGCCCGCCGTTGACGGCGGACCTCACAGGCGAGTCCGGCACGCGACCGATGGTGGCCGGCAACTGGAAGATGAACACGACGATCGCCGAAGGGACCGCGCTCGCCGGTGCCGTCGTTGCCGCAGTCGCCGGCACGAGCGGCGTGGACGTCGCGGTGATGCCGCCGTTCACGCATCTCTGGCCGGTCCGTTCCGTCCTTGACGGATCCGGGGTTCTGCTCGGAGCGCAGGACGTGTTCTGGGAGGAGAAGGGCGCGTACACCGGAGAGATCTCGCCGTCGATGCTGGAGGGGTTGTGCGATCTCGCACTCGTCGGTCACTCCGAGCGCCGTCATCTCTTTGGCGAGCGAGACGACGAGGTAGCCCGGAAGTTCAGCGCGGCGCTCGCGCACGGGCTGCGCGTGATCCTCGCGGTCGGGGAAACCGGGGACGAACGCGACGCCGATGCCACGTTCGAGGTCGTCGATCGCCAGCTCGACGCGGTTTTCGCCACGCTCAAATTGCCCGCGCCACCCGATACCTACGTGATCGCGTACGAGCCCGTGTGGGCGATCGGCACCGGCCGCACCGCGACCCCCGACCAGGCGCAGGAGGTCACCGCGCATATCAAGGCGCACCTCTGGCCGAGATTCATGTCCGCACCGCCGAGCGTGCTCTACGGCGGCAGCGTCACTGCCGAAAACGCCGCATCGCTGTTCGCCGAGCAGGACATCGACGGCGCCCTCGTCGGTGGCGCCAGCCTGCGAGCCGAGGAGTTCGCCACCATCGTCGCCGCGGCCGCCGCGTCGATGCACGCGTGAGCCCGCGCAGGCTAACGCCATGAGCGCGGTGCGACCGTTCGTGCTCGTCGTGCTCGACGGGTGGGGATGCAACGCCGACCCGTACGGCAACGCGATCGCCGCTGCCGCGACACCTGCCCTCGACGACCTCGAGACGCGCTGGCCGCACACCGAGGTGGACGCGAGCGGGGAGTTGGTGGGTCTCCCGCCCGGACAGCAAGGGAATTCGGAAGTCGGCCATCTCACCATCGGCGCAGGCCGGCTCGTGTATCAACCGCTGTCGCGCATCAACCGCGCCATCGCCGACGGCAGCTTCTACGAGAACAGCCGGCTCTGCGCCGCAATCGACCGGGCACGCGATCGCGGCGCGGCGGTGCACTGTCTCGGCCTCATCTCTCCGGGCGGTGTGCACAGCCACCAGGATCACGCCGTGGCGCTCGCCGAGCTAGCACGCCGACGGGGGCTGAATGCCCTTTGGTTCCATGCGTTTCTCGATGGGCGTGACGAGCCTCCGACGAGCGCCGCCACGTTCGTTCGCCGCTTCATCGATGACATCGATCGAGTCGGAGTCGGTGCGGTGGCGTCCGTTTCCGGCCGCTACTACGCCATGGACCGCGACCACCGCTGGGACCGGACGGAGCGCGCGTACGACGTCATCGCCGGGTCCGGCGGGGACGTGGCAATGGACGCTGTCACCTACATCGAACTGCAGTATGCGAAAGGGGTCACCGACGAATTCGTCCCACCCGCATCCATCCTCCAGGACGGACGCTGCGTCCGCATCGAGGACGGCGACTCGATCATCTTCTTCAACTTCCGCCCCGACCGGGCACGCCAGTTGAGCCATGCGCTCGTCGACCGCACGTTCGATGGCTTTGCCAGGTCGCGTGTGCTCAGCGACGTCGAGCTCGTCACGTTCACGGAGTACGAGGGAGATCTCGACGCGCAAGTTGCGTTCCCACGCGACGATGTCGCGCACACGCTTGCGGAGGTGGTGAGCACAGCCGGTCTGCAGCAGTTTCATGTCGCGGAGACCGAGAAGTACGCCCATGTCACGTACTTCATCAACGGGGGCCGTGAAGCGCCGTTCGATGGTGAGGAGCGCCTGCTGATCCCGTCGCCGCGCGTCGCAACGTATGACCTCGAACCTGAGATGAGCGCTGCCGCGGTCGCAGATGCTGTCATCGCGCATGTCGAGGCGGGGACGGACGCGCTCATCATCGCCAACTTCGCGAACGCCGACATGGTCGGCCATACCGGCGACTTCGACGCCACGGTGCGCGCGGTCGCATGCGTCGACACGTGCATCGGGCGCATCGCGCGGGGGGTCGAGGTGGCGCGTGGCGGGCTGCTCATCACGGCCGACCACGGCAATGCCGAGTACAAGATCGATCGTCGCGACGGGTCAATCCTCACCGCGCACACGACCAGCCCCGTGCCCGTGCTCGTTGCAGGAGCCGGCAACGGTCCCTTGCGTGACGGCGGCGGCCTTCGCGACATCGCTCCGACCGTGCTCGATGCGATGGGATTGCCCATCCCTGTGGAGATGACCGGGCGTTCGCTGCTGCGCCCCTAGCTCTTTCCGCTACGGCGTCGGTGAAGGCGGCGCGAAGGGAACCGGCTCGATCTGATCGACGGCATGCGGACCGCTCAGCCAGCCGTTGGCGGGGCCCAGCGGAAGGTTGCAGGCGCCGCCGCTCCCCGGATCGCAGACAACGGCTTGCGTGTGCACGCTGAGGCCGTCGCTCCAGCTCACGGTGATCGCGATCTGGAAGGTCTCGCTCGCGGTGATGGTCACGGCGCCGGCCACGGTGGCGTATGCGTGGCTCACGGCACACGGTTTGGTCCAGGTCTGTGTTGACGGATCGTAGGCCGGCAGGCTCGACGGGGCGTCCTCGACAGGCCGCGCTGCGGTGGTGGTCGTGCCGTCGCCCCAGCTCCACGTCACCGGTCCTGGCGTGACGGTCACGTCGTACAGCAGGAACAGCGTGTATCCGTCGACGAGCGCTGCGCTGAGCGCGTGCAGCGCTGTCGGTTGCGCCGGGACATTCGAGTCCGTCCACGCGCACGTCGGAATGTGCACGAACGTGCGCGCGGTCATCCCCGGTCCTGGCAACGTCGCGACCGTTCCGATCGTCCACGCACCGGTGAGCGCGGCAGTCAGTGACGCACCGGTCGGAAACGGTGGCGTGGTCAGCATTCCCGTTGGTGGAGCCGGTGGCGGCGCATCGCCCGCGAGGTATGGAGCGCTGAACGCGAAGCTCGCGCCGACGCAACTCCCACCGTACGGTGCCACTGGCTGCGCGTCCTGCCAGGTCCCGCGTGTGCGGAGAAATGCGGTGACCGCGATGACATGTCCGGTGACGTTGGCAGCGGTCGCGATGCTTCCCGGCGATATCGCGGTCGGGTCGCCACCTGCGGGGATCGCGTTCTGCAACGCGTACGCGAAACGCGCGTCCGATCCGTCGTAGCCGCCGCCGCTGTTTCTCGTGAACCCGGGATGAATCGCGATCACCGCGACCACGCCGCCGCCCGGCGCCGGTGATCCAGGTCCGACATGGAAAAGGCTTGTCGTGGGGCAGGACATCCCCTGCGGGTTCGGTCCCTGCGGCGGGATCCCGAGCGGGTTGCGCGGATCAGAGCCTCCGGGAATGTCCGTCGGCGTGATCGGGAGATATGTGCCGCCGGCTCCGGCAACGAGCTTGCCGTGCGTCAACGCTGCCGTCCCGGCGCCCGACGGCGCCGGTCCCGGAGCAGTGGAGCCGCCACCTCCACCCACCGCTCTCGCCGTCGCCAGCGGCAGCAGGCTCGTCAACGCGACGGTGAGGCACAACCAACGCAGCCTGCTCATCACCGACCGCACCATGCCGGTGGCGGTCCGATCGGGTCCTGGCAGTTGCCGCCCGCATCACCAAACCAGAGATCACCAAGGACGGAGTTGCTGCGGAACGTGCCCGGCGTGAACACGGTGGTGTTCTCCGTGAAGTCGACGATCGATGAGGTCTGACCATCCGCGCTCGTGAGCACCTCGCTGCACGGCCCGCGGTACACGACCACGAAGACGTAGGTGTCGTCGGTCGGCAGGTGCTTGCGCGCGAAGTACGCTCGGCCTGCATCGCCGACTGCGAACAACGTCGAGCTGATCGGATAGAGATTGCAATCGGGTTGATCGATGGTCCCACCGTTCTGGAGTGCCTCGACCTCGGCCACGGGGATGAGCGCGGGACCAACAAGGTTGCGCAAGACGAAGAGTTGGTCGTTGGCCTGTGCCCACTTCCACCAGCCGCTGTCCCAGTTGCTGGCGTCGGCCCAGTGCTGCGCAGTCGCGTCGGTGACGGCGCCGTCCGTCATGTTGACCACGGTCGGAGCGTCAGGGACGCGCTCGATCTGGAGCTCGTTCGACGGCGGGACCTCGGTCACGCCGTACGGCGCCCAGAGCTCCTGGCATGCGAGTCCGACGTCGTCGATGCTCGTGGTCGTTGTCACGTCCGAGCAGGGGCCGCTTGCGGACGTTGACGGGCTCGGGCTGACTGCCGGCGTCGAGTTCGACGGCCTGTGGGGCGTGCGCGCGTGCCGGCGTCGACGCACCGCAACCGGATGCCGCCAGCACCCAGGCGCATGCCACTGCAGGCGCAACGATCCTTCTCACCACCTCACCCCCACACTCTCGGCGCGGGGGACGGACATTCCACGCCCTTTACGGGCTCAGCCGTCAGATCCCCCGACGCAGGCCAGCATGGCAGTTCGGAGGGTCGCCCGTTTGAGCCTCGCCGATCATGGTTTCGTCAGGGTTGGCGGGCTACTCTGGTGAGGTGGCAAGTCCCGGTGCCGTCGACTCGGCACGCCTCCGCCGCGATCTCAGCCTGGCGCTGCGACGACGCTTGACGGCCTATGCGGCGGTGGGCGCCACCACGCTGACCGTGGTCTTCAGCCTCATCGCGGCAACGACCGCTCCGGGGAAAACGAAGCCGGCTGCCGATCCCATGGCGCAGCCTGATCCCACCGCGACAAGTGCACCGACCTTCGCTCCGCCTGGAGCACTTCCCACGTCCGCGCCCGTCGTGACGCTGCCGCCCCTGGCTCTGCCCACTCAGGCGCCGCGTCCGGCCCACCACACACCGGCGCCGATCGTTTCCGGCGGGTCCTAGCCGCAGCGCCCAGACACCCCGTTGAGGCGTGAGCCGGGCAGGGCTCGGTCAGCGCAGCAGATCGATCGCGGACCGGGCAGCCGGCGACATCGCCGGATCGAGCTGATAGAAGGCCCAGATGCCGCGCTTGAAGCTGGTGACGATGCCGGCCTCGCGCAGCTTGGCGAGGTGGTGGCTGATCGTCGGCTGACCGAGGTCGAAGGCAGCGGTGAAATCGCAGACGCAGACCGGGTCCGTCGCGACGGCGAGGATATGCAGCATCTGGACGCGCGTCGGATCGCCGAGTGCTTTGTAGACCGCGGCGAGATCGTCCGCTCGCGCATCGGGGAGCGGGTCCGCCACCTGCTGGCTGCAGCCCTTGACACGATCAACCACCGGAAGCGGCAACAGCAGGGTTGGCTTGGTCTCGATGGGCACGGCTTCATTCTACCCATTGACAGACGTCGATGGAACCCTCTATGCTCGTGGCCGATCAATCGACGTTCATCGATAGGAGGCTGACCATGGACTGCGACTCCAACTGCGGATGTGACGGTGCCTGCGACTGCGATTGCTGCTGACATGGGACGCGTCCAACTCGCGCTCAACGTGTCAGACCTCGACGAAGCGATCGGCTTCTATACAAAGCTTTTCGGCACCGAGCCCGCCAAGCGCCGCCCCGGGTACGCGAACTTCGCCGTCACGAATCCACCGCTGAAACTCGTCCTCTTCGAGAACCCGGACCAGGCCGGCACGCTCAACCATCTCGGCGTGGAGGTCGGGTCAACCGACGAGGTTGTGGCCGCAACCCGACGTCTGGCTGCCGAAGGCCTCGCCACTGAGGTCGAGGACGGCGTGACGTGTTGTCACGCCCTCCAGGACAAGGTCTGGGTCGCCGGCGCCGACACTCGGTGGGAGGTCTACACAGTCCTCGCGGATGCGCCATTGGAGGCGGCTTCAGCAACGAGCACTGCGTGCTGCGCGACGCAAGCCGAGTCCGCATCCGTTTGCTGCGCCACCTGACCGTTCATCCGCTCGCGCGCAAGGCCGCGGCCGAATTCGCCGGCGCGGCCTTGTTGCTGATCGCAGTCGTGGGGTCAGGAATCGCGGCCCAACGATTGAGCCCCGGGAATACCGGGCTGGAGCTGCTCGAGAACGCACTCGCGACCGGTGCGGCTTTGGCCGCCATCATCATTGCCGTCGGTTCGGTCTCGGGGGCACACCTGAACCCCGCTGTCTCCATCGTTGATGCCGCTTTCGGCGGCCTCAGCCGCCGAGAACTCGGCGCATATGTCGCCGCTCAATTTGCAGGAGCAGCGGTGGGCGTGATCCTTGCCAATCTCATGTTCTCGCTGCCCGCAGTGACGATCTCGACGCACGTGCGGTCGTCTCCGGGGCTCTGGCTCAGCGAGGCGATCGCCACCTTCGGCCTCCTGCTCGTGATCTTTGGAGCGGTGCGCAGCAGTCGCGCCGGAGTGGTGCCGTTCGCGGTGGGCGCCTACATCACCGGCGCGTATTTCTTCACATCGTCGACGAGTTTCGCGAATCCCGCGGTGACCGTTGCTCGCCAGCTCTCGAATACCTTTGCCGGGATCAGCCCGGGCTCGGTGCTGCCGTTCATTGCCGCTCAACTCATCGGAGCCGGCCTCGCCTGGCTGTTTGTCAGCCTGTTGTTTCCACGCGAGCGCGACGTCGCTCACGATGTCGTGGTTGCGCACTAGCCGGCGCGGCCGCACAGGAGAACCATGCACATCATCGCGGTCGGAGGGAGTGACGCCGGAATCAGCGCGGCGCTTCGTGCTCGAGAGATCGATCCCGGGTCAGAGGTCACCGTCGTCGTTGCCGACGCGTATCCCAATTTCTCCATCTGCGGGATTCCGTATTACATCTCCGGAGAGGTCACTGACTGGCGCAATCTCGCACACCGCAGCATTGCCGACCTCGAGGGCACCGGCATGCAGCTGCGCCTCGGGACTGTCGCGCGTCGTATCGACGCGAGCAACCGCCGGCTCTTCGTCACGCACGACAACAATGTCGAGGAGGCGCTGCCGTACGACGAGCTCATCGTCGGTACCGGCGCCGTGCCGGTGCTTCCTCCGATTGCCGGCCTCGAGGGACCCGATGCGCTCGGCCCCGCTGACGGCGTCCATCTTCTCCACACCATGGGCGACACGTTCGCCGTCATGCGCACGCTTCAGGAGCGGGCACCAACGACTGCGCTCATCGTCGGCGCCGGCTACATCGGCCTCGAAATGGCCGATGCCCTGATCACCCGCGGTCTTGCCGTAACGCAGATGGAGCAGCTCGACGAGGTGCTGCCAACCGTCGATCCGGACATCGGAGCGCTCGTCCGCCGACAGCTGGAAGAGCATGGTGTCGAGGTCCTCACCGGTACGACGGTGACGTCCGTTGCTCGCGTCGGTGCTGCGGGCTCCGGCCAGTTGTTGGTCACTGCCAGGACCAGCCATCGTGAGGACATCACGCGCACCGTTGACATGGCGCTCGTGGTGGTTGGTGTCCGGCCGGATGCAAGCCTTGCGGCATCCGCCGGCGCGATGCTCGGACCGCGAGGGGCGATTGCGGTCGACCGTCGCATGCGTACCAATCTGCCGCACGTCTTCGCCGCCGGAGACTGTGTTGTCACGCACCATCGCCTTCTCGGCGAGACCTATCTGCCGCTCGGGACGACTGCTCACAAACAGGGTCGCGTCGCCGGGGAGAACGCCTTGGGGGGCGAGCGCCTCTTTGCCGGCAGCCTTGGGACCCAGGTGGTCAAGGTCTTCGACCATGCCGTTGCGCGCACAGGCCTGCGAGACCACGATGGCCAACCGGCTGGATATGACGCGGTGACCGTCGCGTCCGAGGCTGACGACCACAAGGCCTACTACCCCGGAAGCCACCGGATCACGATGCGTGTCACCGGCGACAGAACGAGCGGGCGTTTGCTCGGTCTCCAGCTGTTTGGCCACAAGCATGCGGAGATCGCCAAGCGCGTCGACATAGCAGCCGCCGCGATATTCCACGGCATGCCGGTCGATGCGCTCAGTGACCTCGATCTGTCGTATACGCCGCCACTGGGTAGCCCGTGGGACGCCGTCCAGGTGGGAGCTCAGGCGTGGGTTCGCAGTGTCGCCGGGTCGGCGCCTGGTTCGGGCTAAGCGGGGCGGGCCTCAGCAGCCAGTCGCGCGTCTCCAAGCGTGCGAAAGTCGTCGATGCGTGCGATGCGGCCGTCCCGCAATGTGAACAGCATGAAGATCTCCCCGTCCAGGAATGGGATCTCGCGAAATCGCGGGCCGGCGATGTTGACGATCACCTGGTCGCCGGCGGCGAGAAACGCCAGACGCTCGATGCCCCGGTCGTCCTCATCGAAGCTGGCACTCACGCGCTCGACAACAGCAACGCGGCCGTTGCACACGAGCTCTGAAAAGACTCCCTGATGCACGACCTCCGGATCAAGGCCGTCGGTGAGCGCCGCGATGTCGCGTCGCCGTCGCGCGTAGAAGTGGTCGAACACGATTTCGAGTGCCGCATCGCTCATCGAATCTCCTTCATGCCGTCAGGAGCTCGCCCAGGAGTGACGGATCCACGTTACCGCCACTGAGGACCGCGACGGTATGCGATCGCTCGGCCTCCTGCTGCATCGCGGTGAATGCCAGGGCGCCGGCGGCCTCCGCGACGACCTTTGCGGTTGTCGCAAGCCGCGCAATGGCGGCGCGCATGTCCCCCTCGGGGACGACCACCCACTCGTGCACGAGCAGACGCAAGCGCTCGAACATCACGTCCGTGACGGGCGCCGTCGTGCCGTCCGCAATCGTGTTGGGAACAGTTGCAACCGCGCCGCCCGCCGCGAACGCCTCCGGCCACGAGGGATAGCCGTCGGACTGCACGCCCACCACCTGGACGTCGGGCTTGAGCGCGGCGAATCCGAGCGCAACGCCGCAGATCAGCCCGCCGCCGCCCACGGGCACGAGCACACGTTCCACATCCGGACACTCGCCGAGGATCTCGGGAACGATCGACGAGTGACCGCGGATCACATCGGCATCGGCAAACGGGTGCACGAACACCTCCGGCTGGCCTTCCCACCCCCGCGTGGCGAGCCACTCGACCACGCCCTCGCGTGGCAGGAGCACCGGCTCCGCACCGAGGGCGCGCACGCCGTCGATCTTGGGAGGGGGTGCGCTCTCGTACATGACGACACGACACGGGACGTGGAGTGCGTGGGCGACGTATGCGCATGCGAGCGCTGCGTTGCCGGCGCTCACCGACAGCAGGCCGCGAGCGATGCGCTCCGGGTCGATCGCGTTGGCGGCATTGAAGAATCCTCGTACCTTGAAGCTGCCGGTCGGCTGCATCGACTCGAGCTTGAGAAAACCACCGCCGGGCGCCTCGATCAGAGGTGTCCGTCGAATATGGGGCGCAAGCTGCCGCGCGATCTCGCGAACGTCATCGGCGCTGAGTGCGGGGAGCGACGTCACAAATCGAGCTCCCTGCCCACATGTGCGGCGACTCCCGCGTCGTAGACCATGCGAGCCGTCACTGCGTCCTCGAAACCGCTGCCGGTCGACTTGTAGACGGTGATCTCGTCGTCATCCTGCCGGCCCGGCTTGAGCCCGGCGAGCACCTCGCCGAGCTCGGTGATCGACCCGGGATCACGTCCCTGCAACTCGTGCGCGCCGGCAGGGGGCGCGTTCTCCGCCGCGCCTTTCCACTCGACGAAAACACTGCTGCGACGCACCGTCTCTGGATCGAGCTCGGGCCCGAACGTTCCGCCGACGGATGTGACATGCGTTCCCGGTGAGAACCACTCGTGAAGCGTGATCGGCTGTTGCGCGTCTGTGCAGCAGCAGACGACGTCTGCGCCACGCACCGCGTCCTCGAAAGTCTCAACGACGACGCAACGCGGGTCGAGCGCAGCGAGGATGTGCGCCTTGTCGAGGTCGCGCGACACGATCCGGATCTCGGTGAAATCACGGGTCAGCGGAACGGTGGCCATGTGCGAGTGGCCCTGCACGCCGGCGCCGAGGATCGCGAGTACGCGGGCGCCGGTTCGAGCGAGCAGCCGCACCGACACGGCTGCACCGCCGCCGGTTCGCATCGCGGTGATGTGCTCGGCGTCCATCACCGCGAGCAGGCCGCCATCGCGCTCGTCGAACAGGGTGATGACACCCTGGTGCGAGGGGAGGCCGAGCGCCCCGTTACCGGGAAATACGCTCACTGCCTTCAGCGCGAGCCCGCCGCCGGAGACCCACGCGGGCATCGCCCCGAGCAGCCCTGCCGGGGTCCGCGCTGCCGTCCTTGGGGGCACCGATGCGCCGCCCGTCGAATATGCACGGAAGGCGGCTTCGAGTGCGCCGAGCATGTCGGACGGCACGAGCAACCGCTCGACGTCAGCCCTGGTGAGGTACAGCATTGCCGCCCTCCGCTCTCATGACCGGGGATCTTGGCACGGTTAGGCACAATGGAGCCGATGAGTACAGTCGATACTGGGCGCGAGCTCGACGGCGTGATCTTCGATCTCGGCGGGGTGATGACGGAACCCCTCTTCCGGCATCGCACCGATGTGCCTCCGGAGTACTTCGGACTGGTCGCGTTCTTCCTCAACGACTTCCGCGATCACTATCACCTCACGACAGGCGCGCACGATCTGCACCTTCTCGAGACCGGCAAGATCGGTGACGACGAGTTCTTCGATCGGATGTGCGTCCGATATACCGAGGCGGGGAACGACCCCGTTGATCCTCGCGCGGCCCAGAAGGTGATCTTCGGCCGAGGCATGGTGGCGTGTGGGGCGATGGCGGATGCGGTGCGGCAGATCCGCGACGCGGGCTACCGGACCGCGCTCCTCACGAACATCTCGCGAGAAGGCGAGGCGATCTTTCGCAATCTCTTCCCCGTCGACGAGCTCTTCGATGTCGTCATCGACTCGTCGAAGGTCGGCCTGCGCAAGCCGGATCCGGCGATCTACCAGCTCACCTGTGAGCGTCTGGGCGTTGCTCCGGAGCGCTGCCTGTTCATCGACGATCTGCTCTGTAACGTCGAGGCCGCCAGCGCGCTCGGGATGCAGACGATCCAGTGCTTCGAGCCGGTCGAGGCCGCAGACGAGGTGGTGCGACGCGTGCTCGGGCATCCCGCAACCGCCGAGGCCGAGGCAGGCGCGTGACGACCGACCGCGCTTCGCGGTCCATTTCCGGTGGCGAGGGGCTTCTGGAGATCGCGGGGATCAGCGACATCGGACCCGTTCGCACGCAGAACCAGGACGTCTGGGCGGCAAAGGCGAGCCCTGACGGTGACAGCGCCGTCCTCGCGCTCGCCGACGGCATGGGAGGCCACAAGGGCGGCCTCGAATCCGCCGACGCGGCGATCACCGGGGCGATGTCGGTGCTTACGGATGCGGCGCCGGATGCCGATGCGACCGAGACTCTCCGCCGAGCGGTTGCCGCTGCGAGCGAAGCCGTGGCCGGGGCTCGCGAGCTGATCGGCGGCAACCCGGGGACGACGCTCGTGCTCGCCGTCGTCCGGGGCGGACACGCCACGGTCGCCAACATCGGCGACAGTCGGGGCTACCTGATTCACGGCGGAGCCGTCACCCAGATCACCGAGGATCACTCGTGGGCGGCAGCCCAGGTTCGCGCTGGCGCGATGAGCGCCGAGGAGGCGCGCCACCATCAGAAACGCAATCTCATCGAGCGAGCGGTGATGGGGGACCCGGTCGAAGCGGACCTGTTCGAGGTCGACGCAGTCCCCGGGGATGTGTTGCTCCTCTGCTCCGACGGGCTCTGGGAACCGCTGGCGGACTCTGCGCTCGGCGCTGTGCTGTCCTCGCAGGAAACGCTCGGGGTGGCGCTGACGCGTGCGTGCGACGCAGCGCTGGCCGGGGGAGGCACCGACAACGTGACGATGGTCGCGCTTCGCTGGTTGCCCGTGCCATCGGTTAACGTCTGACCTCGATGGCACGTCTCTACGCCCAGTTCGGCGCCGTGGTGTTTCTCGTCTTCGGGGTCGGCGGGCTGCTGACCGGCGATGCCGGGACGCTCGTCCACCACCTGCCCCAGGGCAATGTGGGTCCCGTCGCCCTGCATCTCACCTACACGCGGGACATCCTCAACCTGGTGATCGCCGCTGTCCTCGGATTCGCCGGGTTCTGGGCCACGGATTCGATCAGCGGCGAGATGGTGCTCACCGTCGGCGTCGTGCTGCTCCTGCTCGCACTGATCGGCTTCGCGAACCCGGACACACCTGAGACAGCACGGAACATCGCCAGCCTGCACTTCACGCAGCCGATCAACATCTTCGATGCGATCAGCGGCGCGCTCGGCGTGCTCTGCGGGCTCGGTGGCGTGATCGTCCCAGAGCCTGCGACGACCTGATCCCGCCGCCGACGGTGCCACGAGGGAGGGGTCCAGCAGGGCAGTTGCTGACGCGCCCGCCGACCGCGCGCGGGGCCGTCCTGATCATGTTCTTCGTCAATGGCGCTGCGATGGCGACATGGGTGCCGCTCATCCCGTCGGTGCAGCAGAAGCTCGATCTGAATGCCGGCCAGCTCGGTCTGGCGCTCCTCGGCACGGCGATCGGCGCGGTACTGTCGATACCGTCGACCGGGTGGCTCGTCGGGCGGGCGGGTGGACGGAAAGTGGTGACCCTGGCGGCGATTGCGTGCTGCATCATCCTCCCGCTGCTTCCGCTGGCGCCAAGCCTGCCCGTGCTCACGATCGCCCTGCTGCTCTTCGGTGCTGCGCTTGGATCGATGGACGTTGCCATGAACATCCACGGTGGAGTCGTCGAAGCACTGTATCGACGGCCGCTGATGTCGACGTTCCACGGCTTCTACAGCATCGGAGGATTTGCCGGAGCGATCATCAGTGGCTTGCTCGCGGCAGCCGGCCAGGCGCCGTTCAACCGCGCGCTGTGGCCCGCGTTGCTGCTTGCGGTCGCGGCCGTCGTCGGTCATCGATCGCTGCCGCCCGAACAGGTCGTTGCAACCGGGGATCGACCCGAAGTGCGTAGACGTCTTCCGCGTTTGTCATGGCCGCTCGCTGCACTCGCAACCATGGCCTTCTGCAGCTTCCTTTCGGAGGGCGCGAGCGGTGACTGGAGTGCTGTTTACCTTCACAAGACGCTCGGGGTCGGCACGGCTGTTGCGGCAACGGCGTTCGCCGCGTTCTCCATTGCGATGGCGGCAGGGCGCCTGAGCGGCGACTGGCTGACGCGTCGCCTGGGCGCAACGGTGCTCTTGCGCAGTGGTGGTGCGCTCGCGGCCGTCGGATTGACGGCAACGCTGCTGCTTGGCCGCCCGGGTGTTGCCATCGCCGGGTTCGGCTTGGTCGGTCTCGGTCTTGCCAACGTGGTCCCGACGCTCTTCAGCGCAGCCGGTCGGTCAACAGCCATCCCTCCCCGGATCGCGATTGCGTCGGTCGCCGCCGCGGGCTACACGGGGATGCTCGCAGGCCCTCCGCTGATCGGCTTCGCCGCGCAGGCATTCACGCTCACGCGCGCGCTCATTGCAGTGGTTGTGTGCTGTGCGGTCATCGCCGTTCTCGCGGCAACGGTTCGCTACGCCAGTGAACCAGAGAGAGCCCGGAGCTAGACTTCGGCTCGGTTCGTCGCGCCACTGCCGTTCATCGCCGGCTCGCCGCGATGCCGTGCCGTCGCCACCAGATGCACAGCGCCGCTTGCCATCGGGCGCGCCCGTTGCAGTGCGCGACCGGCCGTGATCACGCCTTCGCGAGCGGCGGCCTGAGCGACCCGGAGTTGCGCACGGGTCTTGTCCCCCGTCTGCGGCGCGACGCAGAGACCGACCACTGTTCCGACCACCGTTCCGTGCACGAGCCCGCGTACGTATCCCATGGCTGCCAGCCTCCGTTGTCGTTCATTCCCGTTCGAGTTCACCCTACTCCGCGGGACCGGTTTACGTCAGTGACGTCGCCGACCAGGCGCCGTCGGGAACGATGCGCAGCCGCTCGACCGGGCGGCCTGCGACGAGGTGCTCCGCGATGATCTCGTCGACGTCCCGAACCTGGAGGTTCCCGTACCAGACGCCATCGGGGTAGACGATGAGAATCGGGCCTTGGTGGTGCTGTTGATTGCAGCCCATGCGGGTCGTCCGCACCCACGTCAGCTCGAGGCGTTCCACCTCGTCCCGAAGACGCTGGAGGATGTGCTCCGACCCCTGTCCGCCGCAGTGGTGCCGGCCCACGGTGGTGCAGACGAAGACGTGGAGGTTGCGATGCGCCGGTGCTTCCATCACGTCAATGGTCGCCCACCGGAGGCTGACCACGACGTGCGAACGTATTGCGTCGATGGACCTCAACTTCGCCTTCTTCGCCGACAGTGCCGTCGTTCCGCCGGACGGAAAGCTCTACGTCCTCGGTGGCGGGTTCAGCACGCTCTCGATGATCCAGCTCCCGGGCAGGGTCGCCTTCGCGGTGGTCGCGGGGTTCCGATTCGGCCCGGCCGACATCGGCCAGCCGCACCAGGTGGAGCTCCGGCTGCTCGATGCGACCGGCAAGCTCGTCATCGCGCCGGCGAACCTGCAGTTCCAGTCGGCCGGGGCGACGCTCCGCCCGGGGCAGGAGGTGAGCATCTCCACGGTCACCGTGCTGCAGCCGATGTTCGGCGAGCCGGGCACCTATGCCGTCGAGTTCTGGTCAGACGGCAACCGGCTCGGTTCGGTGAGCCTCCACGTCGAGGAGCGCACCGCGCCGGCACCGGTCGCGGGGGACCGTCCCAACTAAGTCGCCGTCAAGCCGGCTCAGTACTCGTAGAAGCCGCGCCCGCTCTTCTTGCCGAGATATCCGGCGGACACCATGCGGCGGAGCAGCGGCGGCGGCGCGTAGTCGCTGTTGGCGTACTCCTCGTACAGCGACTCGCACACGAAGAGCGCAGTGTCGAGACCGATGTAGTCGAGGAGCTGGAGCGGGCCCATCGGATGCCCACAGCCGAGGCGCATCCCCTCGTCGATGTCCTCGCGGGTCGCGAAGCCCGACTCATAGAGGCGGATGGCATGCGTGAGAAAGGGAATCAGGAGGAGGTTGACGATGAAGCCGCCTCGGTCCTGCGCGACGATGATCCGCTTGCCGAGGCGCTCGCCGAGCGCGCGCGTGTCGTCGAGCGTCTCGTCGCTGGTGGCGATGCTGCGCACCACCTCGATCAGCTTCATCACCGGCGCCGGGTTGAAGAAGTGGGTCCCGATGACCCGATCCGGCCGTCGCGTCGCCCGGGCGATCTCGATGATCGGCAGCGCGGATGTGTTGGTGGCAAGGATCGCTGTATCGGCAACGATGTCGTCGAGTTGCGCGAACAGTTTCACCTTCGCGGGCAGTTGCTCGACGATCGCCTCGACGCAGAAGTCGCACTCGGCGAAATCCTCGAGCCGCGGTGTGAAGGTGAGCAGGCCGCTGATTCGGTCCAGGTCCTCGGCGCTGAGCTTGCCGGTCTGGCGGCCGCGCTCCAGCGACGCGTTGACACGACGCTGGCCTGCAGCCAGCTGTTCCGGTCCCGCCTCGGTGACCAGGGTCCGGATCCCGTTGCGCGCGCACACTTCGGCGATTCCCGAGCCCATCAGCCCGGCGCCGATGATCCCCACGCTCCCGATCTCCATCGATGACCCTCCAACCAAATGGCGGTGTTCCGGCTTTTCGCGCAGTCTGCCCGAGGGCGGCCCGCTCGCGCACCTATGATGGGTGGCATGGGGTCACCGGGAGCGGTCGCGCTGGTCAGCTCCGATCTGATGTTCGCCAGCCAGGTCACGACGACGATGCGCAACGCCGGTGGGAGTGCGGTCCTCGTCGTCGGCGACGCTGTCCCCGATGTCGACGTCGTCTTCGTCGACCTCAACACGGCTGTGGACGCCCGCCTCGCGTTGATCGCACAGATGCGTGCGCAGCGGCCCGACCTCGATATTGTCGGTTTCTGCCATCACGCGGAGCGCGACCTGCGCCGGCGCGCGCGCAGCAGTGGCGCGACACGCGTGATCAACAACGGAGCGCTCCAGACGGTCGCGCTCCGCCTCTCGGGTATCAGCATGGACGAAGCGTCGTGAGCGACAGCGGCCCCGCGCGCGACGCACGCATCCGCTCGACCGTCGACGACACCCGCGAGCAGGTCGTCGAGACCCGTCGCGCGCTGCACCGTCATCCCGAGCTCTCCGAGGTCGAGCACCACACCGCGGAGCTCGTCGCGCAACGCAGCGCCGACCTCGGCTTCACCGTTCGGAGCGGTGTCGGCGGCACCGGCGTGATCGCCGATCTTGACAGCGGCAGACCGGGACCGATGCTCATGCTCCGCGCCGATATGGACGCCCTGCCGATCCTCGAGCGTGGCGAAGACCGCGTCGTTGTGTCCGAGAACGACGGCGTGATGCACGCGTGCGGCCACGATGGGCACGTCGCCATGACGCTCGGTGCGGCGAGCGCGCTCGTTGCGATGCGCGACGACTGGTCGGGCCGCTTGCGTCTCTGCTTCCAACCGGCGGAGGAGGTTGCCTCCGGCGCCATGCCGATGATTGCCGACGGCGCCGCCGAAGGCGTCGATCGGGTGCTCGGCATCCATCTCTGGGCGCCGCTCCAGACCGGACGAGTTGCAGTCAAAGCTGGCGTGATCTTTGGAAGCGCGGACAGCTTCTCATTGACGATCCAGGGCCGCGGCGGCCATGGCGGCATGCCGCACACCGCGATCGACCCTGTCGTCGTCAGCGCGCAGGTGATCCTGGCCATCCAGTCGATCATCAGCCGCGAGACCTCGCCGTTCTCTCCTGCGGTGATCACGATCGGCAAGGTCACGGCGGGAACGGCGTTCAACGTCATCGCGGACTCCGCTGAACTGCTCGGCACCACGCGCGCGATCGAGGTCGCCGAGCGCGAGCGGCTGCTCACGCGGATCGCCGAGATTGCGACTGCCGTTGCCTCCGGCTATGGCGCGGTGGCACGGTTCTCACGCGGCACCGGGTGCCCGCCGGTCGTCTCGGACGCCGCGACGGCGGATCTCGTGCAGCGTGCAGCGGCCGCAACCGTCGGCGATGACCACGTTGACATCGCCGTGCCGATCACTGTCGGCGATGACGTGGCGTGCTTCCTGGAGCGCGCGCCCGGGTGCTACTTCCTCGTCGGAGCGGGACATCCCGAGCGCGGTCCGGTGCCGCCGCACCACAGCGCGTTTTTCGACATCGACGAAGCCGCGCTACCGGTCGGCGTCGAAACGCTCGTTCGCGCGACGCTCGAGGTCCTCGGCTGATGGACTTCATCCGCTCGCGTGAGGATCGCAACGACTTCTACAGCAACGTCGATCTCACGCCGCGTCCGACGTCGGAGTCGGAAACACTCCTCTCCGTCGCGATGGAGATCGAGCACGCGAACAACGCGGGCTACGTGCACGGCGGCACGATCATGCGCCTCGTCGACACCGCCGCCGGCATCGCCGCGACGAAGCATGCGCGACGCCGTGTCGTCACGGCCGCGATGGATGAGATGAGCTTCCTCGCACCGGTGTACATCGGCGATCTGCTCACGGTGCGCGCTCGTGTGAACGACGCGCATTACACGTCGATGGAGATTGGCGTGACCGTGGACGTCGAGCGCATCCCGTCGGGCGAGCAGTTGCACGTGGCGACCGCGCACCTCGTCTATGTCGGTCTCGACCGTGACGGCAAACCAGCCGAAGTGGCCAAGGTCATCGCTGTGACCGATGAGGACCACACGCGCCAGGCCGAAGCCAGGGTTCGCCGGGAGCAGCGCTTGCTGCGCAAACGGGCGCTCGCCGAGGCGTCGCACCGGGTCCCCTGACGCCCGGCTTCGCTAGGATGGACGCGTCATGGCTGAGGTAACGGCGCCGCTGACCGTCCGGGATGCGACCGCGCAGGTCCCCACGGCTCGGCAGCACATCCGATTCTCCTTCTACCGCTTGCGCCCCGAGTGGCGCCTGCGCAGTGCGACAGAACGTGCCGCCGACCGCGAGGAGGTCGCCGCGCTCGTCAGGGAGATCGGGGACCGTGACGGCGTCCTCATCCGTCCGTACAGCACCGTCGGGACCCGCGGTGACGCCGACTTCCTCCTCTGGATCGTCAGCGAGCGTGTCGACGATCTGCACGAGTTCTCCGCGCGCCTCAACAGGACGCGCATGGCCGCATATCTCGACGCCCCGTACAGCTATTTCTCGATGACCAAGCAGAGCATGTACGTCGAGAAACACCAGCACGCAAACCAGGAAGGCCGGAGCAACCGGCTGGTCATCTCCCCGACGGGTCGCCGCTATCTCTTCGTCTATCCGTTCGTGAAGACGCGAACCTGGTACCGGCTGAGCGCCGAGGAGCGGCAGCGCCAGATGAGCGAGCACATCGCCATGGGCCACAAGTACCCAGGCGTCAAGATCAACACGACGTACTCGTTCGGCCTCGACGATCAGGACTTCGTCGTCGCGTTCGAGAGCGACTTCGTCGCCGACTTTCTCGATCTCGTGCACGAGATGCGGGGGAGTGAGGCGTCGACGCACACGGTCCGCGACGTGCCGTCGTTCACGTGCATTTCGATGGACGTCGACGAGGTGCTCTCCGCCCTCGGTTAGGTCGCGAGGATCAGCCGGCGAGCACCGCGCGCCGGCGTTCGGCGCCCTGCATCGACGCGAGCATGACCTCCATCACGTGCATGACCTTCACGTCGGGGGCGTAGCGCGCCGCACCGGCGCGGAGCTGGAGCAGGCAGGAGACGTTCTCTGTCACGACGATCTCCGCGCCGCTTGCCCGGATGTTCTCGAACTTGCGTCGCAGGATCGCCTCACTGCGCTCGGGCTGACGGGCGAAGTACGTGCCGGCGCCGCCGCAGCACATCGCGCGTTCGTTCAGCGGAACGATGTCGAGGTTGGGGATCTGCTCGAGGAGGCGGCGCATCGCACCGCGCTCTGGACCGTCGATCGGGAGCGGGCATGGCTCGTCGATGGTGACGCGCCAGCGGAGCGGCCCGAGCGCACCGCGGACGCCGTTGCGGTCGAGGAAATCGCTCGCCTGCGCCGTGTGCCGCGCGATGTCGCGGGCACGGGCGCCGACCTGACGGTCCTCGCCGGCGATGCTTCCGTACTCGCGGTAGTGCTCGGTGCACGACGCGCTGTCACCGATGTACGCGTCGACGTCCAGTGTCGACATCGCAGCGCTGTTGCGCACTGCCATGTCGATCATCGCGTCGCGGTCGCCGAGGGTGCGCGCGGGGAGGCCGCTGCACCCGACCACGGGCACCTCCACCGCATACCCCGAGGCCAGCAGCACGCGAATCGTTGCCTCGGTCGATTCCGGGACGGTGAGGTTCGAGAGGCAGCACACGAGCAGCGCGACGGTGCCCCGCACCGGCTCCGCGGGCTCGGGTAGGTCGCCGAGCATCTGGTAGACGGTGCGTTGCGGGGGCGGCCCGCTCTGTTCCGCCAGAGCGCCGACGGTCCCCAGCCACGAGAGCAGCCCGATGCGGCGGGCGAGGCTGTACAAACCCGTGCGCTGCGTGAAGCGCGCGAAGCCGTGCAGCGCGCGCAGCGCTCCGGGGCGGGGCAGCACGCTGCGCAGCGCGAACGATTGGCCCCACGGATAGCCCTCCTGGGCGTGGAGCTCCTGGCGGGCACGGCTGACGATGTGTCCGGTGGGCACCCGAGGCGCGCACGCGGCGACGCAGTTGTCGCAGGTGAGGCAGGTCGACAGCGGGCCGTCCTCGATATCGCTCAACTCGAGCTTGCCTTCGATCGCGTCCCGAATCAGCGAGATGCGTCCGCGCGCCGTCTCCCATTCGACGGGATTGACGACGTACGCGGGACAGGTCGCCTGACACAGCGAGCATTTGTTGCACTCGCTCGCCGCCTCGTAGACGTCGGCGAGGAAGCGTGGGGTCGGGACGGCGCCAACGGCCATTGGGCCCGGATTGTAGACGAGATCGGTGATCCCTCCACCCACGGATGGTCCGGCGCGGGGACACGTAGAGTTGCCGTCGATGCAACCGGAGTACCACGTCGAGGCATTCACGCCCGAGGAGCAGCGACTGCTCGCGCCGCATGTCACCAATCTCGATCGTCCTGTGTTCGGTCTCGTCAACCTCCCGCAGATCACGGCCGCTGCGCTCTTCGCCCGCTACAGCCGGAGCTCGAAGAGCCTGCGACGTCTGCTGCTCGATGAGTTCCTTGCCGGTGGCGAGGTTGGGCCGGCGGCTGCGGATGCGGGGCGCGCCCGCGCGTCCGACCTCTTCGGACGCGTGCTCGCTGCGTACGGCGACGACTCGGTTGCTCAGCTCGCGGGCGTCCATCTCGCCTGCGAGCAGGTGTCACAGCCGCTTGCCAAGGCGATCGAGTGGGGGCGCCTCGGCGCCTACCTCGAGCAGTCCACGCGGTACATCCCGTACACCGATCGTCGCGACGGCCACTACCGGTATCTGCGCGATGGTGACGTGCTGGCGTCGGGGCTCGCGTCCACGTACGTGCATGCGATGGACGGCCTCTTCGAAACATACGCCGCGCTGCGGGAACCGCTCAGCGAGCACCTCAACGAGACGCTGCCCCCCGAGGCTGATGAGAAGGCTCGAAAGCGCGCAATTCGCGCGCTGGCGCTCGACCTCATGCGTGGACTGCTCCCCGCCGGGACGGTGAGTAACGTCGGCGTCTTTGCGTCACCCCAGGCGTACGAGCAGATGGTCATGCGGCTCCGAGCCCATCCACTTCCCGAGGCGCAGGCGTACGCCGAGCTGGTCAACACCGAGCTGCAGCAGATGATCCCGGACTTCCTGACACGCCTCGACCGGCCGGAGCGCGGCGGCGTCTGGGTCGACTACCTGCGCGATACCGCGGCAGCGCTCGGGGTCGCCGCCGAGCGGTTGAGTCCCGAAAACGAGTGGGGTCCGCCAGGTGTGACGCTTGTCGACTGGGACGCCGATGGCGAGGATCGGATTCTCGCCGCGGCACTCTTCCCGTTCTCGCACGCGTCCGAGGAGCGCCTGCTCGCTGCGGTGCGACCGCTCGATCCGATTCGCCGCGCCGGCCTGTTCACCGCCGCGGTCGGCGAGCGCGGCAACCGGCGTCACCGACCGGGACGCGGCTTCGAGCACTGCGACTACACGTTCGAGGTCATCTCCGACTACGGCGCGTTTCGCGATCTGCAACGCCATCGCATGCTCACCGTCCAGTGGCAGGAGCTCACGCCGGCCCTCGGATATGAGGTGCCCGCCGCCGTTGACGAGGCAGGGTTGATGAGCCGGTGGCGCGAGGCCGTCACCAACGCCGAGTCGGCATACAAGGCCATCGCCGGCACCTTCCCGCAGCAGGCGGGCTACCTGGTCACCCTCGGGCACCGCGTGCGCTATCTCATCAAGCTCAACGCCCGCGAAGCCCTGCACCTCATCGAGCTGAGGACCTCCCCACAGGGCCATCCGAGCTACCGGCAGATCTGCCAGGAGATGCTCCGCCTCATTGACGAGGTCGCAGGCCACCATCTGGTGGCGGGCGCGATGAGCTTCGCCGGTTCGGACGACGTGCACCTGCCGCGTTACGCGTCGGAGGTTGGCCGTTCCGCGTCGGACGACTGACGGAGCGTTCGATCGTCGCGGTCGCCTGCGGTACAGCGATGTCACTCTGTGCGCGTGAAGCGGCGCATCGGTTCGATTGCAAAGTGGGCGGGTGGCACCTACCCCGTACGGCTCATCGCCGCATTTGGTTCGAGCCAGGCCGGGAACTACGCCTCCGGGCTCGCGTTCAACGCGTTTCTGAGCATGTTTCCGCTCATCCTCGGCTTGCTCGCCATCCTCGGATTTGCGACGCAGTCGTCCTCGACGAGCGAGCATGTGCTCCAGGCGATCCTCAGCTTCTTTCCCTCGGATGCGAACGCGGCATTGCGGTCGGCGTTCGAGGGCGTCAAGGAGCATCCGGGCCTCCTCGGCGTCGTCAGCATCCTCGGTCTGCTCTGGAGCGGCAGCAGCTTCTTCACGTCGATGGAGTTCTCGCTCGGCATGGTCATCGGGACCCGGCAGCGCCCATTCCTGCGCCAGCGAGGCATGGCGCTCGTCATGACGATCCTGTTCGGGCTCGCGATGATCATCACCGTCGGCGTCAACTCGTTGATCGCGCTCCCGGGGCTGGGATGGTTGTTCGAGCCCATCGTCGGGCTCATCGTCTGGTACGCGTTCATGCTCGCTGTCTACCGCCTCGTGCCAAACCGCACCTACCGCGTTCGGGATATGTGGCCGGGCATCCTCATCGCCGGCACCGCGATGGAGGCGCTGACGCTGCTCTGGCCCGTCTACGCGCGCCTGGCACACGGTTTTTCGACGTATGGATCCGTCCTCGGACTGTTCTTCGTCCTCGCCAGCTGGCTGTACTTTCTTGCCGAGTTCATCCTGCTCGGAGCGGTTGCGAACCGCCTGCACGCCGGCGAACCGGAGGCGCGCGGTTTGCTCGCTGCGCGCGATCGGGGTCGAGCGCCGGTCGCGAGCGGGTCTCAGCCTGATGGCGGGGTTTCCTGATCGGGGCTCTGACGTATGATGTGAGGGCTATGGCAATTAGTTCCCCGTCGACCGTCACGATCTCCGACACGGCCCGCGAGCAGCTCAAGGGCCTCATCGCCGACCAGCCGGCCGACCACACGCTCGGACTGCGGGTTTTCATCCAGTCCGGTGGGTGTTCTGGCTTCTCCTACGGAATGGGGCTGGACGAGAATCCGCCGCGTGAGGACGACCTCGTCGTCGACGTGGAAGGTGGCCTCAAGGTCTATGTGGACGCGTACTCCACGCAGTACCTGCAAGGTGCCGAGATCGACTACGTCGATGAGCTTATGGGCGGTGGATTCACCATCCATAATCCCAACGCGGTTCGGACCTGCGGCTGCGGACATTCGTTCCAGACCGCCGATTCCGCCGGCGAAGCCAAGTCCTGCTCGCACTGAACTAAACGGAGTTCGGGCCCAGGGGCGACGGCGGCTGCATCCAGCTGGACTCGCCGATATCGGCGTCGTCTCCGGCGGCACGCTCGGTCACGCACTACAGGTGCGCTCCCTCGTGGCCTTGTCGTCTCCTTGATCTCGGCGGCCCATCTGGCGCATCCACCGTCGCCCCTGGGCCCGAACGGACCTAAGGAAATCGTCGCTTCCTTGCGACTCCTGCCTCAGGACAACTAAGCGGCTGGCACCGCCGGGCTTGTTGCCGCCGTTTTGCTTCGCATCGTTGAGGCTGCGTCTTTGTCGCGGATGAAGACAGCGATCACGGCGCCGACGAGTGGGAACGCGGCTGCTGCCAGGAACGCCAGTCGGAACGCCGTGGTGTTGCCGGCGAGCGCGGTGCCGCTGGACTGGAGGCCGACGATCGTCGCCAGGGCTGCGACACCGATGGCGGCAGCCAGTTGGCGCTGGGCGTTGTAGAGAGCAGCCGCACGTCCGGTGTCCCGTGGGGAGATCTGCGAGAAAACGCCGGCGTTCATCGTGATGACGACGAATGCCCAGCCGACGCCTACCGCGAACATGTCGAGGCGGAAGAACCAGAGGCTCGGGTCGTTCATCAGCAGCGCCAGGAGCGACGTGGTGATCGTGACCGAGATCATGCCGCCGGTCACCAGGCGCCGCGGACCGACGATCGGATAGAGGCGACCGACAAGCTGGGAGGACATGAGCACGCCGAGCGCCTCGGGCGCAGTGCTCGAACCGGACACAAGCGCGGAGAGCCCGCGGCCCGACTGCAGCCAGATCGGTGAGACGAACAGGAGTCCGAGGAAGCCGGCGGCGCCGAACAGCGACGAGAGGTTCATGACGCCGAAGAGGCGGTTGCCGAGGAGGCGGAAATCGATCATCGGTATGTCGGCGTGCAGCTCCACCCAGAGCAGCGCCGCGATGAGCCCGGCTCCACCGACACCGGTGATGAGGATCAGTGGCGACGTCCATCCGAGCGTGGCTGCCTCGCTGAGAGCGTAGAGAAACAGACCGAACCCGGACGCAGCAAGCAGAAAGCCGGGGAGGTCGAACCGTTCGCCGGCACGCGCCCGATGCTCGGGGAGCTTGAGCGCGCTGAACACCAGTGCCGCGAGACCAATCGGCACGTTGACGAAGAACACCCAGCGCCAGGAGAGGCTATCGACGAGCGCGCCGCCGACGAGCGGCCCCAATGCGGGCGCCATCACGGTGGGGATCACGAGGATGCGGGCGAGACGGGCGCGCTGCGCCGGAGGGTACGCCCGGTAGAGCATCGCCATGCCCGTGGGCGTGAGCATGCCGCCGCCCGCGCCTTGCAGCACGCGGAAGATCACCAGCTCGAGGACCGACTGGGAGAGCCCGCAGAGCGCCGACGCACACGTGAAGAGCGTGATGGCCAGCATGAAGGTGCGCTTGGTGCCGAACCGGTCGCCGACCCAGCCGGACGCGGGGATCCAGACCGCGAGGCTCACCAGGTAGCCGACGACGACCCCGTCGGTCGCCGGGGCGCTGACATCGAAACTGCGCGCGATCGCTGGCAGCGCGACGTACACGATCGTCGCGTCCATGACGGTCATGAACATCGCGACCACGTAGACGACGCCGATGATCTGCTGGGAGCTCAGCCGGAGCGCGCGCATCGCGCAATCGTCGCGCAGCGGTGTCGCGCGGTGATCTGTGCGCCTGCAGCTCGGAGCAGCCCCCGTTTGGCCGCAGCCGCGGCGGGTAAGCTTGCCGCATGGAAATCAAGGAGCTGGGGCACATCGTCCTGTACGTCCACAACATCGAGCGGTCTGCAGCGTTTTACGGCGACGTCCTTGGCTGGAAGCAGCTCAAGCCGTCCTCGTCAACCACGCTGGGACGGCTACCGGTGGCCCTCTTCAGCAGCGGCCGGACGCATCACGAGTTGCTCCTCATCGAGGTCGGGGAGGACGCCCAGCCACTGCCCGCCGGTCGCCATGTGGGCCTGTACCACTTCGGTCTCAAGGTCGGCGACAGCGATGACGAGCTCCGCGATGCGGTGCGCCGCTGCGAGGAGTCGGGTGTGCGTGTCGTCGGTGCGAGCGATCACACCGTGACCCACAGCCTGTACATCATGGACCCGGACGGCAACGAGATTGAGCTCTACGTCGATGTGCCCGGTGTGAGCTGGGATCTGGACAATGTCATTGCGCCCGTCAAGGCGCTGGTTCTCTAAGGAAGACGCGAATGCCCGCTGTAACCGTCGCCGACATCACTGCTATCCCGCACATCCCGCAGCCCGACCCGACGGCATCGACCATCCGTCCGGTGATCAGCGTCGCCACCGCGCCGCACGGGCTCGAGGGCGAGGGCTTTCCTGTCCGCCGCGCTTTCGCGGGCACCGACCCAGCGCTCATCGATCCCTTCATCCACATGGATCAGATGGGCGAGGTCGAGTACGCACCTGGTGAGCCGAAGGGCACGCCGTGGCATCCGCATCGTGGGTTCGAAACGGTCACGTACATGATCGACGGGACGTTCCAGCATCAGGACTCGAACGGCGGTGGTGGCCTGATCACCAACGGCGACACGCAGTGGATGACGGCGGGCGCGGGCATTCTCCACATCGAGCGTCCACCCGAGGACCTCATCGCCAGCGGCGGTCTCTTCCACGGCTTCCAGCTCTGGGTGAACCTTCCAGCCGCCCAGAAGTGGGTCCCCGCGCGCTATCAGGACATCCGTGCCGGCAACGTCGCGCTGCTGAGCTCGTACGACGGCGGCGCGCTGCTCCGCGTCATCGCGGGCGACGTCGCGGGACACAAAGGACCGGGCATCACGTACACGCCCATCTCGCTGGCGCACGTGACCGTGAGCCCGGGTGCCCGCCTCGTCCTCCCGTGGCCGCGCGATTTCAACGCTCTCGTCTACGTGCTCGCGGGCAGCGGGACCGTCGGTGAGGAGCAGCGGCCCATCCAGTCAGGCCAGCTTGCCGCCCTCGGCGCGGGCGACGTCATCGTCGCGACAGCGGGCACTCATCAGGAAAGCCGCCATCCCAATCTCGACCTGCTCATCCTCGGCGGCCGGCCGATCCGCGAGCCCGTGGCCCACTACGGTCCCTTCGTGATGAACACGCATGCCGAGATCGCACAGGCGCTTGCCGACTATCAGGCCGGCAAGATGGGCGCGGTGCCGGCGGACCATATCGGCAACTGATCTGGGAGCGGCGCCCGCCTACAACCCGTAGGTCTCGAGGAGCCGCAGCCAGATCTCGCTCATCGTCGGGTACGACGGAACCGCATGCCAGAGGCGGTCGAGCGGCACCTCGCCGACGACCGCGACCGTCGCCGCGTGGACCAGGTCACTGACGCCGGGGCCGCAGAACGTGACGCCGACGATGACCGTGCGATCCTCGTCGACGGTCATGCGGGCGTGGCCCTTGTAGCCGTCTGCCATGAGGGAGCCGCCGGAGACGTCGCCGATTTCGAAGTCGACCGAGCGGACGTTCAGTCCGGCGGCGACGGCACGCTCGTGGGTGAGTTCCACAGACGCCACCTCGGGATCGGTGAACACGACCTGCGGCACGCTCGCGTGGTCCGCGGTCGCGGCGAACGCCGACCAGGCCGGAGGATCACCTGCCAGCTCCCCCCTTGCGCGAGCGGCGATCGCATCGCCACAGGCGCGCGCCTGGTACTTCCCCATATGCGTCAGCAGCGCACGGTGGTTCACGTCTCCCGCGGCGTAGAGCCAGTCGCTGCCCTCGACCCGGCAGGTGTCATCAACGTTCAGCCACATCCCGGGGCGTAGGCCAACCGTGTCGAGGCCGATGTCGTCGGAACGAGGCGAGCGACCGGCCGCGACGAGCAACTGGTCGCCGGCGAGCGTTCGGCCCCCGCTGATCTCGATGCTGATCTCACCGCTTGCGGCGCGCGTCACCTTCTCGGTGGTCACGTCGAGGAGCACCGAGATACCGCGCTGCTCGAACGATGCGCGGACGGCCTCACCCGCGAAATCCTCCGTGTTGACGAGGAGACGCGGTTCGCGAACGATGAGCGTGACCTCCTCACTGCCGAGCGTCCGCCAGGCATCGGCCATCTCGCAGCCGACGACGCCACCCCCGAGGATGAGCAGCCGGCGCGGCACCTCCGTCGCGCTCGTCGCCTCGCGGCTCGTCCAAACGGCCGCGGTCTCGAGCCCTGGGATCGGCGGGATCGAAGCCTTGCTCCCCGTGCACACCGCCACCGCGTGACGAGCCCGCAGGGTGAAGGGGTCTCCGGAATTCGGGGTGACGCTCACCGTCTTCTCGCCGGCGAGCCGGCCCCGGCCTCGGGCGAGATCGACGTGGGTGCGTTCGAGCCAGCGGACCTGCCCCTCGTCGTTCCAGTGCGAAGCGAACGAATCGCGACGCCGAAGGACGGCCTGGCTGTCGATCGCACCGGTGATGGCCTGGCGGGCTCCGTCGACGGCCAGCGCTGCCCGCAGGGCTTGACCGCTGCGGAGGAGAGCCTTGCTCGGCATGCACGCCCAGTACGAGCAGTCGCCGCCCACGAGCTCGTTCTCGACCACGGCGCAGGTGAGCCCGCCCCGGACGGCGCGGGCTGCGACGTTCTCGCCGGTGGACCCGGCCCCGATGACGATGACGTCGTATTCAGCGTCGCGATTGATTTCGGGCACGGCTACGCCTCCCTGGGTGTCGTCGGGGCTGAACCGGCAGGTTCAGCCGGCGTGGATCGGCTCGCGCGTCGTCGGGGTGGGCGTGGGCGTCCCGAGCACGTCCAGCGGCGGGGCGGCCTCGGGCTCGGCCGCCTTGCGGCGCCGAAAGAGCAGCGTGCTGCCAATCCCGGCCACCGGGAGCGAGACCGCGAGGTCGATCGCCTGGAGCGTGAGGGCCGCGCTTACGGCGCTGTCGGCACCCATACCCTCGAGGATCAGCGCTCCCGCCCACCAGGCCTGGCCGGTGCCGATGCCGGCGATGCCCTGGATCGGGATCGTGAGCAACAGCGTGCGGATCGAGAGGACGAACCAGGTCTGCCAGAGGCCGAGGTTCACGTCGACCATGTGCAGGAGCGCGGTGTACTGGATCACGGTGGCGACGCGACAGAAGATCGTGCTCGCGAGGAGGTTCGCCCACCGTGCCCGGCTGTTGAGCTCCTCGAGCTCGGCCTCCGCCCGTGCGGCGAGGCCGCCGAGCCGGGGAATCCGCCCGGCGAGGCGTGTCACGAGGGTACGAGGGCCCGGAATGATGAGTGCCAGCAGCGCTCCGACCCCGACAACGAAAACAGCGGCCGCGAGCAGGATCACCGCCGGCGGCTCGACCTGGGACGTGAAGAACGACGCGACAACCGCGATGAGCGCGAGGCTAACCGCGTCGAGGACTCTCGCCACGATCGCGCTCCCCGAGCCGCGGGCAACCCCGACCGCGAACCGGGTGCGCGCCAGTGCGACGAAGGTGACGTCCGCGGATGGCCCCGGCAGGAGCAGGCCGGCGCCCCAGGAGGCGGCCGTGGCGCCCAACAGCTCGCGGGAGCTGCCATCACGCCGTGGCAGCAGCGCCCCGAACCGCCAGGCACGCCCCACGAGGAAGCACGCCGCGCCGAACCCCGCCATGAGGACGGACGCCACGGAGAGATTCGACTCCATGGAAGCTGAGGCCATGACCGAGCAGACGCCACACCAGCACCAGCACGAGCACCGTGACGACGGTTGTGATCGCTGCGCGGATCAGTAGCCGGCGGCGAGCATGACCGGAGATCGACACGGTTAAGGATTGTCACTCTTTTGACCCGGGCCGAGTCCCGGAAATGGCCAGCGGGCGTGCTGTGTTGACATAATCCCAGTCGATAACCCCTTAGAAAGGTCTTCTTCACGAAGGTCGCAGGGTATGAACATTCCCAGGAGCTTTTTGCATGCTTGACAAGACGGTGATCGTGCTCGGTGGAGACGGCTATCTCGGATGGCCTCAGGCGATGCACCTCTCCAGCCAGGGATACAAGGTCATCGCCGTCGACAATCTCGTCCGCCGCCGCTGGGATCTCGAGTGCGGCACGTCGTCGCTGATCCCGATCTCGACGATGGAGCGACGCGTCGAGCGCTGGCGTGAGGAGGGCAAGGGCGACATCGAGTGGCGCAACGTCGATCTCACCGACGCTGACGCGCTGACCGAGCTCATCGCCTCCACCAAGCCCGACGCGGTGGTGCATTTCGCTGAGCAGCGCTCAGCGCCGTTTTCGATGATCGATCGCGAGCACGCGGTCATGACCCAGCTCAACAACGTCGCCGGCACCCTGAATCTGCTCTTCGCGATCCACGAGCACGCGCCGGACTGCCATCTCGTGAAGCTCGGCACGATGGGTGAGTACGGGACCCCGAACATCGACATCGAAGAGGGGTACATCACCATCGAGCACAACGGCAGGTCGGACACGCTGCCGTTCCCGAAGCTCCCTGGCAGCTTCTATCACCTCTCCAAGGTGCACGACAGCCACAACATCCATTTCGTCTGTCGCGCATGGGGCATCGCAGCCACCGATCTCAACCAGGGCGTTGTGTATGGCTGCAACACACCCGAGACTGCGCTCCACCCCGAGCTTGCAACACGATTCGACTACGACGGGATCTGGGGCACCGTGCTGAACCGGTTCATCGTGCAGTCGGCAGTCGGCAAGCCACTCACGGTCTACGGCACTGGTGGACAGACGCGCGGATTCCTCGATATTCGCGACACCATGGCGTGCGTCCAGCTGAGCATCGAGCATCCTGCACAGCCCGGTGAATTCCGTGTGTTCAACCAGTTCACCGAGCAATTCTCGGTGCTGCAACTGGCCGAGCTGGTCCGTGACGCACGAGCCGCGCACGGCCTCGAGACCACCATCGAACACACGGCGAATCCCCGCTTCGAAAAGGCCACGCACTACTACAACGCCAAGCATCAACTGCTGGTCGATCTCGGCCTTGAGGCGCACAAGCTCCGGAGCACGCTGATCGACTCCGTGATCGAAGTGGTGGATGCGCACATCGACCGCGTCGACCTCTCGCAGATCGGCGTCTCCGACGTCGAGTGGTCTACCGGCCGGTCCCGGTCGGCCACCGGCAAGGCGCAGGTGACGGCTCCAGCGGAGACGGTGGCGTAGCGCCGGTGGCGCTACCCGAGGTGGACGTCAGTCTCACCATCCCGGCCCACAACGAGGCCGAGAATATCGGTCGCGTCCTGCAGGACGTGATGAAGGTGCTGTCGCAGGGCGGCCGCACCTACGAGATCGTGCTCGTCGACGACGCCAGCCACGACGACACGGTTGCCGCCGCGCGGACCGCGATGGGCAGCGATGCGAGCAACCTCACCGTCGTGTCCCACAAGCAGCAGCGCGGGTACGCGGTCACGGTGTGTGACGGCTTGCGTGCGTCGCGCGGCAAGGTGCTCGCGTTCATGGATGGCGACGGACAGTTCGATCCCGCCGATCTCGGGCGGCTGATCACGATGCTGGACAAGGCGGATTTCGTCGCGGGCATCCGCAAGCGCCGAGCCGATCCCTGGTACCGGTCGTTCGTCAGCGGCGTGTACAACCGCGTCGTCCGGCTCTCGTTCGGGATTCGCGAACGCGATTTCGACTGCGGGCTGAAGACGTTCACGCGCGAAGTCTGGAATGGCGTGACTCCCATACAAGCGCGCTCTGCGGTGTTCAATCCTGAGATGTTCTTCAAGGCGCACCGACTCGGCTTCAAAGTCGTGCAGACCCAGGTCGAGCATCTGCCGCGGATTGCAGGCGTGCGTTCGGGCGGTCGCCTCATCCCCGTTGCGCGCGCGATGCGCGACGTCATCCGGTTGCGGATCTGGCTTGCGATGCACTGGCGACCGGAGGGTGCCCGCCCGGAGCGCGCGTAGTGATCAGGGTGTCCAGGTCCGCGGTGCCTGGGTTGCTCACCCTCATCGTCCTTCGTCTGCCGTCGCTGATGGAGCCGCACTGGTACACGGACGAAGCGGGCTACGTCAACGTCGCTCGCTCGATGCTCAACGGCAAGATCCTCTACTCGCAGACGTGGAACAACAAGCCGCCGTTGATGCTCTGGACGATCGCCGGCGAGGTGAAGCTGTTCGGCTCCAGCGAGACCGGTCTGCACGTCCTCACCCTGATCACCGGACTGCTGACCGTCGGCGCTGTCATCTGGGCCGGCGAACGTCTGTATACGCCGCGCCGAGCGATGGTCGCGGGGATCATCGCCGCCGTATTGCTCGGTCTCCCGCTTCTCGATGCGGAGCTGGCGATTCCCGAGAGCTTGATGATCGCGCCGATCACCTGGGCGGGCGCGATCGTGCTCGTGCACATCCTGCGCGGCGATCGCACGGCACCGACGCCACGCATCCCTCGCTGGCCGGTGCTCGTCGGCGTGCTGATGGCGGCGGCCATCGCATACCAGCAGACGGCGGTCGCCGAGTCGTCTGCGTTCTGCCTGGCGATGCTGCTCGCGCCAAAGCTGTTGCGCCGTGACGCGTTCATCTTCGCCGGCACCGTCGCGCTCATCACCGCCACCTGGCTGATCGCGGCGATCATCATGGCCGGGCTCAACAACGTCGCGTTTGCACTTGCCGGGTTCTACATCGGGTACACGCAGATGGCGCTGCCCTCGTCGACCTCGGGCGCGCTGGCGCACTTCGCGCTCGCGGGCTTTGCGACCCTGCTCATCGCGGGAGGGGCCGTCCTTGCTCGGAAACGAACGCGGCTCGACTGGGTGCTGCTGCTCTGGGCGGGCGCGACGCTCGTCGTGACGGGCGTTGCCGGGCAACCGTTCCCGCATTTCCTGGAGCCCGCCGTGGCACCGCTCACCCTCCTCGTCGCGGGCGCCTCGGTGCCGCTGCCGGCCCGGCTCCGCGCCGGCGCCTGGAGACCCGCCGCACACGTCGCTCCGGAGATTGCCGGGGTGGCCATCGCGGCCGTGATGGCATCGGTGGCGGGTCTTGACTGGCTGCCGGTGATCACGTTCACACCCGGTTCGACGCACTCACTGAGCCAGTACTACGGGGGCGCCGTGCAAGCCGTGCTCAGCTCGACCGACCGAACGCAGTGGGACGACAACTTCGACTTTCGGGTTGCCGGCGACGCGGCCGTCGTCAGCTGGCTCGACGCGAACGGCTTGAGCGGTTCAACCGCCGCGGTGTGGTCGTCGGATGCCTGGGTCTACGCACTGGCGAACCTGCAGATCGTCCTGCCGACGCCGCCGATCTACAACGATGAGGTGCTGCTCGGCTTCAGCGGTCCTGTGGAGGCGTACGTCGCGAACGCGCGCCCCGTCGTGATCGTGACGTCGCAGGACTCGATCCAGGGTTACCCGGAGATCGGGAAGCTGCTCGACGGCGTCCAGTACGTCAATGAGTTCCAGAGCTACCCGGACGCCGTATGGGTGCGTTCGGACGTCGCCGCGCATCGGTCGTGAACGCCCGCCTGGCGCGGCTTCGCGAACGCCGCGACACGCCATGGATGCTGCTTGGCGCCGTCATCGCCGTCTTTGTCGTCCTCGCCGTCGTGTACACGCGGATCACGCCGATCGGCGCGTCGCCGGACGAGCTGTCGCATCTGGGCTACATCCGCGGCATCGCCGACCACTTCCAGCTGCCGCCCGCGGGCCAGGCGGAGCGCCAGCAGCCGCCGCTGTACTACCTCCTGGGCGCGGTGCTCTCCAGGCTCACCGGTGGGGATCCGCGCCTCATCCGCCTGCTCTCGGTCGGACTCGGCGTGCTCACGATCCTCACGGTCTCCCTGATCGCCCGGCGACTCTTTCCGGCTCGCCCGGCACTTGCGGTGGGTGCCGCGGCGCTCGTCGCGCTGCTCCCCGAGGCCCAGTACCTGGCGGGGGCGATCAACGACGACAACCTCGCGTGGCTCGCCGGTGCGCTCCTCGTGCTCGCCGGCGTCGTCGTGCTGCAGAGCGACGTCCTGACCGATCGCCTCGCGCTCACAACCGGGTTTGCAGTTGCGCTCGCGGTGCTTGCCAAGGAGACGGTGTGGCTGCTCGCGCTGCTGCTGCTTGTCGTGGTCGTGGTCCGCTTCTGGTCCCGGATCCGCTTGCTCCAGGCCGCGGCGCTTGTCCTGCCGACCGTGGTGCTCGCCGGGTGGTGGTTCGTTCGCAACGCCGTGCAGTTCGGCAGCCCGCTGCCGCCGCTGCATCCCATCACGAGCCAGCGCCAGGTCTTCGACTCGCTGGCCCAGGTGCGCGGCTACCTCGCGGCGAGCGCGGTGAGCCTCGTCGGCATGTACGGCAACGGCGCCCATTTCGTGGCGATCTCCGTCCTCGGCCTGCGGCCCCTGCCGAGCATCGTCGCCGGGGCGGCCATCGCGCTGCTGACCGTGGCGGCCGTGGTCGCAGCAGCGCGTTCCTGGCCCCGCTGGAATGCGACGCACCGGCACATCGCCCTGCTCCTGCTCGTGGTGATCGTCGTCGCGATCCTGCAGTCGGTGCTCAACTCGGCAACGTTCGATCTGCAGCCACAGGCGCGCTATCTGCTCGTGGCTGTCGGGGCCGGGGCGCCGATCGTCGCGTGGACGCTGGCGTGGCGGCGGTCGGGTGCGCTGTCGTCGCTGCGGACGGCCGGCATCGGCGTGCTGATCGCGGTTGCCCTCGTCCTCGACGTGTCCGGCCTCATCACTGCCGCCCACCTCGCGACGTGATCAGCGAATCTGGCCCCGGAAGCTCTCGAACGTTCGGGCGAGGCCGTCCTCGAGGCTGACCTGCGGGCGCCAGCCGAGACGGTCCGCCGCCAGCGTGTTATCGAGCGCGCTGCGCGTCACCTCGCCCGGGGGGAGGGGCTCGGCAGCGGGCTCATGGCGGTATCCGGCGAGCGCGCAGAGGCTCCGGACGAGATCGCCGATCGCCGTCTCGTGCCCGGTGCCGATGTTCACGGCGCCGGTCGCGGTCGAGCTGAGTCCGAGGACGTTGGCGGCGACGATGTCGCCGACGTACGTGAAGTCGCGGGTCTGGGACCCGTCGCCGCGGATCACCGGCGCCTGACCGGCAAGGAGGCGCGAGCTCGAGATGGCGACCACGCCCGCCTCGCCGGTGCCGTCCTGACCAGGGCCGTATACGTTGCCGTAGCGGAGCGCCAGCGCGTCGAGCGCACCGGCGCGCGTGAAATGCCCGAGGTAATACTCGATGCAGAGTTTTGCCGTGCCGTACGGCGACCGAGGCTTCGAGGGCTCATCCTCCGGTGTCGGCAACCGGCTGGCGGCTCCGTACAGCGCCCCACCGGAGGACGCGACGACCACGCGACGGCATCCCGCGCTGATGGCCGCCGACAGGATGCTCACTGTCCCGAGGACGTTGATGTGCGCATCGGCGGCGGGTTCCCGCCAGGAACGGTTGACACCACCCTGCGCGGCGAGGTGGAGGATCGCGGTGGGCCGCCACGCATCAATGGCGGCGCGCGCCGGGGCCTCGGCAACATCCGCCTTCTCGAGCTGAGCTGCTGCAGGCAAAGGACGGTATGAGGCGTGCCGGAGGTCATCAATGACCATGACCTCGGCACCGGCATCGAGCAACGCCTCGACGCTGTGCACGCCGATGAAACCCGCCCCGCCGGTAACGACGACTCGCTGACCGGCCATGCTCGTCGCCATCAGGTGCGGCTCATCAGTGCGCGTAGGAAGAGCGCGGTATTGGCGGGCCGCTCTGCCATACGACGCATGAGATAGCCGTACCACTGCACCCCGAACGGCACGTACACGCGGACCGTCTCTCCATCGGCGGCAAGTCTGCGCTGCTCGTCCGGACGGATGCCGTGGAGCATCTGATACTCGTGGGGGAAGCCTGTGCCACCAAGCGTCGCAATCAATCGGCCGGTGGCGTCGATGAGCTTCGGATCGTGGGTCGCCGCCATCGGCAGCGCTCCACCGCCGATGAGCAGGCTCATGCAGCGCAGATATGCGGCGCGGATGTCGTCCGGCCGCTGCCACGCGAGCGCCGGCGGCTCCTGGTACGCGCCCTTGCAGAGCCGAACACGCGAGCCGGGGACGCCGAGCGTCCGGCAATCGTGCTCGGTCCGGCGAAGTGAGGCCTGGAGGACTGCGCCCGTCGTGGGGAAATCCTCGCGAAGGAGGGCGACCGCGCTCAGGGTCGCGTCAGTCGTGGTGTGATCCTCCATATCGATCGTGACCATCGTCCCGGCCGATCGCGCCGCCTCGCAGATGAGGCGGGCGTTGTCGAGCGCCATCTCCTCATCGACCGCCTGACCGACGGCCGAGAGCTTCACCGACATCTCCGATCTGGACGCCAGGCCCTCGGCTGCAAGGCGTTCCGCGAGCGTCCGGTAGGCGTCCACGGCCGCCTGGGCGGTCGCTCGGTCGAGGGTGTCCTCGCCGAGGTGGTCGAGCGAGACGAGGAGCCCTTCAGCGGTGAGCTCGCGGGTGACCCGGAGCGCATCGTCGATCGACTCGCCCGCAACAAAGCGGCGGACGACACCGCGAGTGACCGGCGCAGCCGTGATCACTCGTTTGATCTGTCGGCGCCGCGACGCCCAGAGCAGGATGTGGCGGAGCGCGACTGCGGGAGTCGGGCCCGCGCGCCGGGCTTCGCTGCTCACCGCGGGATTATGTCCTCGGCCAGCACCGGTCTGATCAGACGGCCCAGCGCGGGGATCGGCGCTCGAGAAAGGCGACCATCCCTTCGTGTGCCTCCTCCGAGCCGAAGAGCCGCGCGGAAAGCTCCACCATGCGCTCGCCGTCGGCCTCGATGGCCGCGCGTACGCCTGCCGTGATCAGTCGCTTCGACTCCGCGAGGCCCTGCGGCGAGCCCTTCAACAGTTGTGCGGTGATTGCTGCGGTGGTCTCTGCGGCGTTGTCGGTTGCCACGGTCACCGCACCGATACGCAGCGCCTCCGCTGTATCGAACGTCTCACCGGTGAGGAAATAGCGCGCGGCGGCGCGCGCATCGAGGCGCGGGAGCAGGGCCACGGAGACGACGGCCGGGGCCAGTCCGAGGCGCACCTCGGTGAGCGCGAAGGTGCACCGCGGGCCGGCGACCACGATGTCGGAGGCGCCGACGAGTCCAAGGCCGCCGGCCCGCACGTTGCCGTCGATACTGGCAATAACAGGTTTGGATGTGTCGATGAGCCGGCCGATGAGGCGCAGGAGCGTCGATGCGGTCCCGGTCATCGAGCCGCTGCGCGCCTCCGAAAGATCGGCTCCTGCGCAGAACGTTGTGCCCGTGTGGGTGAGCACGATGGCGCGCGCGTCGGTGTCGGCGTCCGCGCTGTGGAGGCGTTCGGTGAGCTCGGTCACCAGCTGCGCAGAGAGGGCGTTGCGGTTGTGCGGCGAATCGAGCGTGATGGTGGCAATGCCGCCGTCGGTGTTGAGGTGGACGAGTTCGGCGTCGGTCATCAGATTCCCTCCGGAAGGTCGACGATGCGTGAGCGCAGCCATTCCCCGAGCGCCTTGGCCTGGGGATCGAAGCGTGTCGACGACGCGACGCCCTCGCCGAGCAGACCCTCGACGACGAAGTTCAGGGCTCGAAGATTCGGCAGGACGTGGCGCCGGACCGTCAGCCCGGCGGTTTCGGGCAGGAGCTGCTGCACGGCTTCGACGCTGAGCGCGTGGGCGAGCCAGCGCCATGCAGCGTCCGTGCGAGCCCAGACGCCGACATTGGCGTCACCTCCCTTGTCACCGCTCCGAGCACCGGCGATGGTGCCGAGCGGTCGGCGCGATGTCCGCGCGAACGTCGGTGGCGGCGGCAGCATCGCGGGCAGTTCGAGAGCAACGTTCGCGCGAGTGTCGTGCGGTGCCGGAGCGATGTCGACCTGCGTGCCGTCCGCGAGGACGGCTTTATGCGCAACGGCAGCCGCCGACACGAAGCGACCGCTGTAGATGCCGACCGGGGACGCATCGGCGGGTGGTGCTGTGAGGTGAAATCCGGGATAGCTCGCGAGCGCAAGCTCGACCGCCGCAGCGCTGAACTGCCGCCCAACCGTCGTCGGGTCCGAGTCGCGCACTGCGCAGTGGAGCAACGCGCTTGCCTCCTCTTCGACGGCGGAGTCCATGTGATCCGTCCGTGCGAGTGTCCACCGCACCTCCTGCGGCGGATGTGATGCGAGCGCAGCTTCCATCTGCTCGCGTACCAGCGAGGCCTTGCGTTCGATGTCGAGTCCGCAGAGGACGAAGACGACGTCGTTGCGGTATCCGCCAAGTGTGTTGCAGCAGACCTTGAGCGTCTCGGGTGGTGGTTCGCCACGCGCTCCGCTGATGCGAACGCGATCGTCCCCGTCGGGCGCGAGCGTGATGGTGTCGAAGCGGGCGACGACGTCCGGTCCGAGATACCGCGGCGCACCGATCTCGTAGAGCAACTGGGCGGTGACCGTCTCGACCGTCACCGCGCCGCCGGTGCCGGGCTGCTTGGTGATGACGCAGGAGCCGTCGGCGTGCAGTTCGGCAATCGGGAAGCCCGTATGCCGGACGTCGAGCTCTGTGAAAAAGCTGTAGTTGCCACCGGTCGCCTGCGCGCCGCATTCCAGGACGTGCCCGGCGACCGTCGCTCCCGCGAGCGCATCCCAGTCGTCGCGTGCCCAGCCGAAGTGCGCAGCGGCGGGCCCGACCACCAGGCTGGCATCGGTGACGCGGCCGGTGACGACGACATCGGCGCCGGAGCGAATGCACGCTGCGATGCCCCAGCAACCGAGGTATGCGTTGGCCGTGAGCGGACTCCCGAGGTCGAGCTCGGCTGCGCGTGCAAGGAGGTCGTCGCCCTCGACGTGCGCGATCTTCGCCTGCAGCCCCAGGCGTTCGGCGAGAGCTCGGAGCGCATCGGCAAGACCGGACGGATTGAGGCCGCCGGCGTTGGTGACGATGGTCACACCACGTTCGAGCGCGAGACCGAGACATTCCTCCATCTGTCGGAGAAATGTCCCGGCATAGCCGCGTTCCGGGTGCGCAATCCGTTGTCGACCGAGGATGAGCATGGTGAGCTCCGCGAGGTAGTCGCCGGTGAGGACGTCGAGCGCGCCTCCCTCGAGCATCTCGCGAAATGCAGCGAAGCGGTCGCCATAGAAGCCCGAAGCGTTGCCGATGCGCAGAGGGGTATCCACAGGCCCGGCAAGGCTACGCCTTCGCTAGGCGGCGAAAGCGTGCGGCACTCGTGAGCGGTGCCGGACGCCGTCGATCGCGAGTATCGCAAGCGCGATCCACACAAGACCGAAGCCACACAGCAGCGCAAACGATGTCGTCTCACGCAGGATGAGCACCCCGATCACGAACTGCAACACCGGAGTCAGGTACTGCAGCAGTCCCATGGTCGACAGTGGAAGGCGTGTGGCAGCACCGGCGAAGAGGAGGAGCGGGACCGCGGTGATCGGTCCAGCCGACAGCAACAGGAGCAGATGGCCGGCGGTCGCGTCGTGCCCCACCCAGGTTGCATTCCCGGAGACCGCCAGCGCGCCGAGCAGTACCAGTGCTGGAATCGCCAGCACCCCACCCTCGACGACGAGACCCTCGGGGGGCGACACCTTCACGCCTTTCTTGATGAAGCCGTACGTGCCGAAGGACGCAGCGAGCGCGAGCGCGATCCACGGCGGACGCCCATAGTCAAAGCTCAACACCGTCACTGCGACGAGGCCGAGCGCGACCGCAGCCCACTGCACGACACGCAGTCGCTCGCGAAGGATGACGACGCCGAGGCCGATCGTGAGCAGGGGATTGATGAAGTAGCCGAGGCTTGTTTCGATGACGTGGCCGTTGTTGACCCCCCAGATGTAGATGCCCCAGTTGGCAGCGATGGCAATCCCCGCTGCGCAGAGACGCAGCAGGGTGCTGCGATCAATCGCGCGCAGTCCACCCAGCTCGTGACGCACGGCGAGGATGATCACCACAACCACGAGGCAGAACAGGATTCGGCATGCGAGGATCTCGAGCGGATCCGCGGGCTCGAGCAGCGGCCAGAACAGCGGGAACAGCCCCCACGCGGCATACGCGGCGACGCCGTACACGAGTCCGGTCGCGTTCGTAGTCGGGTTCTGGCGATGGGGCGTGCTCATGGCTGGATCGGCACCACGGTAGCGTGGAGCCGGATTCCGATGACCCAGCGCTAGTCGAGGTCGACGAGACCCTCTGCGACGGTGCGGTCGCTCCCTTTCGCGATTGCCTGCTCGAGGCAGTCGTCTGCGCGGGCGACGAGGTCGTCGAGACCTTCAGTCCCCTGATACGACACCAAACCCGCTGAGAACGATCGGCCTTTGGGGGTTTCCTCGCGGAGGCGCCAGCAGAGCTGCACCGCACTGGCCGTCTGGCAGTTCGGCAGCAGGATCGCGAACTCGTCGTGTCCCCAGCGGCCGATCAGGTCCTCTGCGCGAAGCACCTCGCGCCAGCGTGCCGTAGCCTCGCGCAACGCCTCGTCGTGAGCGACCGCGTCAGTGTTCTTGTCCAGCTCATCGAACGCGACGAGGGCGAAGCACAGCGGGTGTCCGTTGCGGCGAGCGAAGGCGACATGACGGGTCGCCTCCTCCTCGAACGAACGCCGATCGGGCAGCGACTCGAGCGTGAACGGCTCAGCGTGAGCGGGAATCGAGGGAGTGAGGATCGCGCCCTCCTCGTTCTCGAAGATGGCAAGCTCCTCGTCGCTGAGCGCTTCGGCACGCTTGCCGGCGACCCTCATCGAGAGCGACCTTCAGCGCGCTGGCTGACATTGGGGCGTGGGGCAGCGGTCGCAGGAATCGTCATGCACTCAGTCTCGCGGGCGAGCGTCGCCGGACACTCTGCACTGATGTGACGGGTGTGTCGCGGCTTCCCCCCAGCTTTCTGGGATGGCCTCAGCTCCGATCTCGCGAGAAGCTCCAGCCGATGTCAAATCAATGGAGGTGCCTTGCAGTGTTCGCACGTACATCAGTCTGGACGGGGACCCCGGAAGCACTCGACAAGTGGGATGCGGGCGTCGCCACCGTGAGGCCCTTCGTCGCATCGCTCGACGGCAATGCCGGTGCGTTCTTCTTCATCGATCGCGCCGCGGGCCGGGCGCTCACCCTGACTCTCTGGAAGACGGAGGCCGCCGCTGTCGCGAGTGACGCTTTTGCGGACCAGAGTTGAGCGAGGACTGTGGCAGCGACCGGGGTCAGCCTCCTCGAGCGGGGCCAGTACGAGGTCGTCGAGCCGTCTGAGGCTGTCTGAGCGTCCATACTCCGAGAGGAACGGAGGCGAGGAGAAACCCAAGTGGTGACCGGCGACATCATGCGTCGGGACGCAGAGCAATCGATCATCGAGCTCTGCCGTTCGGGCCTCGACCCCGAGAGCCTTCGTGCGAGGTTGCTGCCCCGACTGCGCCGTGCGGTACCCGCAGACGGTCTCTGGTGGGCAACGGTCGACCCGGCGACGCTCCTCTTCACCGGGACGTATCAGGAGGAGATTCCAGAGCGGACCAAGCCGTATTTCCTCGAGAACGAGTTCGTCGCCGACGACGTCAACAAATGGGTCGACGTCGCGCGCCATCCCGGCGGCGTCAGAACGTTGGAGGACGCGACCGGCGGCGTGTGGTCGCGGAGCGCGCGATACAGCGAGATCTTCCAACCCCTCGGTTTCGGCGACGAGCTCCGCGCTGTGTTCAGCGTGCAGGGCGCCTGCTGGGGATTCCTCTGCCTGCACCGGGAAGGAAGGCACTCGTTCTCGCCGGACGACGCGCTGTTCCTCAAGCGCATCGCACCGCATGTGGCCCTTGGACTTCGCGCCGGGCTCGTCGTCGGGACGCTCGACTCCTCGGATGTGGCCCGAGCCCCGGGTGTCGTCCTCCTCAGCCCCGAACTGTCCCTGCTCGGCTGGACGCCGGCTGCGGAGCAGTGGCTCGACGAGCTCGGATACGCGGCGGATCAGGACGCGTTGCTGCCGACTGAGCTGCTTGCGGTTGCAGCGCGCGTCGCCGCCGTTGCCACCCCTGGGTCTGCGGTGCCGCGACTCCGCGTGCGAACGCGCGCGGGCCGTTGGGCGGTGCTGCACGCGTCGCATCTTCCGAGCCAAGGTCGCGATGCCATCGCGGTGATCATCGAGAGCGCGTCAGCGGCCGAGGTGGCGCCGATCATCATGCTCGCGTACGGGCTGTCCGAACAGGAGCGCACCGTCACCGGGCTCGTCTGTCAGGGAATGTCAACGTCCGAGATCGCGACGCGCGCGGGGATCACGGTCAACACAGTCCAGGACCATCTCAAGTCGGTCTTCAACAAGGTCGGTGTTCGCAGCCGGCGTGAGCTGGTGGTTCAGGTGTTCCGCGATCACTACGCGCCCGGCGCACGGTCCGGACGGGAAGTCGGCGCCTCGGGCTACTTCGCCTGACGGAACCGTGCGGCGATCACCAGGTGACGGCGATGTATTTGCTCTCCATGAACTCGAGCAATCCGTCGTGACCGCCTTCGCGACCAAGACCGCTCTGCTTGACGCCACCGAACGGCGCCGCAGGATCGGAGACGAGAGCTCGGTTGAGGCCGACCATGCCCGACTCGAGAGCCTCGCTGACGCGTAGGCCACGCCCCAGGTCGCCGGTGTAGATGTACGCGACGAGCCCGTACTCGGAGGCGTTCGCCATCGTGATCGCCTCCTCCTCGGTGTCGAAGACGACGAGCGGAGCCACCGGTCCGAAGATCTCCTCGCGAAGGATGCCGGCGTTCGCCGGCACGTCCACGAGCACGGTGGCGGGGTAGAAGAAGCCAGGCCCTTCCGGAACGTGGCCGCCGACCGCGATTCGCGCGCCATCGCCGACCGCTCCGTCAACGAGCGACGCGACCTTGTCGCGACCGGCGGCGTTGATCATCGGGCCGAGTTGCACACCGTCCTCGAGGCCGGGGCCGACCCGCAATGCGCCCATGGCAGCGGCCATGCGATCGCCGAACTCCGTGGCGATGCCGCGCTGCACGAGGAAGCGGTTGGCCGATGTACACGCTTCGCCGCCGTTGCGCATCTTCGCGACCATCGCGCCGGCGACGGCACTTTCCAGATCCGCGTCATCGAACACGACGAACGGCGCGTTGCCGCCGAGCTCCATCGAACAGCTGACGACGCAGTCGGCAGCTTCACGCAGCAGCCCGCGGCCGACCTCCGTCGAGCCGGTGAACGAGAGCTTGCGGACCCGCGGGTCATGGAGCATCGCCGACACGACAGGCCCCGAACGCCGAGAGGGCACGACATTGACGACGCCCGCCGGAGCCCCCGCCTCGGTCAGCAATGCGCCCAGCGCCAGTGCTGTCAGCGGGGTGTCCGACGCCGGCTTGAGGACGACGGTGCAGCCGGCAGCGAGCGCCGGCCCGATCTTCCGGGTCGCCATCGCCGCGGGGAAGTTCCACGGGGTGACGAGGACGCTCACCCCGATCGGCTGACGCAGCACGAGGATGCGATTGGTCCCCGCCGGGGCGGTATGGAGATCACCTCCGGCACGCACGGCCTCCTCCGCGAACCAGCGGAAGAACTCGGCCGCGTACGTCACCTCGCCCCGAGCGTCGGAGAGGGCCTTGCCGTTCTCGCGCACGATCAGGCGGGCCAGCGCATCGGTGCGCTCGGTCATGAGCTCGAACGTGCGCCGAAGGATCTCCGACCGCTGCCGCGGTGGGGTCGCGGCCCAGCCGGGGAGCGCAGCCGACGCGGCCGTGACAGCGGCGAGCCCGTCTTCGACGGACGCGTCGGCAACAGACGCGATGACATCACCGGTGGATGGGTCATCGACGTCGAACGTGCGTCCCTCGGATGCGTCGACCCATTCGCCACCGATGAGCAGCTGCGTCGGTACGCCGACGGTCTCGGGACTCCGTGTGATCGTGCTCATGACTGCATGGCCCTCTCGATGGTTGTGACAACGCGCTCGACCGACGGAATCGCCATGTCCTCGAGTGCATCCGCAGATGGAAGCGGTATGTGTGGCGTCGTGATGCGCAGCGGCGGTCCGTCCAGCTCATTGAAGCACTCCTCGGCGACAATCGACACGAGCTCGGCTCCCCAGCCACAGAGACGCGGGTTCTCCTCGACGGTGAACATCCGTCCTGTCGCCGAGACCTCGCGGAGGATCGTCTGGGTATCAAGCGGCACCAGGCTGCGCACATCGACGACCGTCGACTCGATCCCACGGGCGGCGAGTGCTTCTGCAGCGGCGAGCGCGCGCGGGACCATCGCTGCCAACGCCACGATGGTGGCGTCGCCACCTGTTCGGAGGACCTTCGCCGTCCCGAGCGTGTCGACGATCTCGCCATCCGGCACCTCGCCCTTGCTCGCATAGAGCCCTTTGTGCTCGAAGAACAGGACCGGGTCCGGGTCGCGGACGGCGGCGGCGAAGAGTCCGATGACGTCGGCGGGCGTCGACGGAGCCACGACCTTGAGGCCCGGCACCGCCATCGCCCAGTTCTCGACCGATTGCGAGTGCTGGGCGCCGAAACGAAGGCCGCCGCCATTGCCCGAACGGATGACGAGCGGAAAGCTCACCTGGCCGGACGTCATGTACGAGCTCTTGGCGATCTGGTTGGCGACGAGGTCCCAGCAGACCGCGAAGAAGTCCGCGAACATGATCTCGGCAATCGGCCGCAGGCCGGTCATCGCCGCGCCCATCGCGGCACCGAGAATGGCCTGCTCGGAGATCGGCGTGTCGCGCACGCGCACGGGGCCGAAGCGCTCGAGGAGACCGACTGTCGCCTTGAACACACCGCCTGCACCGCCGACGTCTTCACCAAGGAAAACGACGTTGGGGTCGCGATCCATCTCCTGCGCGATCGCTCGCGCGACGGCGCTCCGGTAGGTCAGTTCCGCCATGACCATCCTCCGTCCGACCACACGTCGCGCAGCAGCATGTCCTCTCCCGGAGGCGGCGACGCCTTGGCTTCAACAGTCGCGGTTTCGACGTCGCTGTCCGCGGCCTCCTCGATCGCGTCGAGTGCGGAGTCGCTGACACCGTGGCGGAGCAGACGCGCGCGGTACAGAACGATCGGGTCATATGCGGCCCACGCCGCGACCTCGTCCTTCGGTTTGTACGTGCCCGGGTCGGCCCGCGAGTGCCCGCTCGTTCGGTAGGTCCGAGCCTCGATCAGCGACGGGCCGCCGCCGCTGCGCGCGCGGTCGAGACACTCGCGTGCCGTCAGGTACATCGCGCCCGCATCGTTGCCGTCGACGAGGATGCGCTCGAGCCCATATGCCGCCGCACGGTCTGCCGCTGGGTTCTCGACAGCGGTGACCGATCCGATCGGCGTGTATTCCATGTACAGGTTGTTCTCGCAGACGAACACGACGGGGAGCTTCCACACCGCTGCGAGGTTCAGCGACTCGTGGAATGCCCCGATGTTGGTGGTGCCGTCACCAAAGAACGCAACGGCAACGCGCGGTTCGCCGCGGTACTGCGCCGACCATGCGGCGCCGAGCGCAATCGTCAGATGCGCGCCGACGATCGCGTACGACCCCATGACCCCGCGACTCACATCGGTGAGGTGCATCGATCCGCCTTTGCCGGAGAGCACGCCGCACGACCGTCCGAGCAGCTCGCCCATGACGCCGGTCATCGGCGTGCCGCGCGCGAGCGTGTGCGCATGTCCGCGGTACGTCGCGAATGTGTAGTCGTGTTCCTCCATCGCCTCGCCGAACGCCGCGGCGATTGCTTCCTGACCCAGGGAGAGGTGGCTCGTCCCTTTCACAAGGTTCTGCATGAACAGGTCGTACGCGCGTGTCTCGAACTTGCGCATCCGGACCATCTGACGGTAGAGCGCGAGCTCCGTTGCCGGGTCGATGGTGCCACCCGGACGGTGGAGTGACGACGGGTCGACTCCGGGCGGTCCGGTCGCCTCGACGGGTTCGTCAGTGGTTGCTGACATGTGCGTGCTCTCCTCTCCGTGCGATTGCGATGCAGCTAATACTTGTTGGTCACGAACAGCTCTTCGGCGGGAAAGAGGGTCAGCACCGCACACCCGTCCGCGGTGACGACGATCTCCTCCTCGATGCGCGCGGCAGAGCGGCCGTCGTTGGCGGGGCAGTACGTCTCGAGTGCGAAGACCATGCCCTCGCGCAACACGATCGGATGCTCGAGTGAGTTGAGCCGGGAGATGATCGGCCGCTCGTGCAATCCGAGCCCCAGGCCGTGTCCGAACTGGAGGCCGAACGCATCCATCTCGTTCGCGAAGCCGAACTCCGTCGCCGCCGGCCAGAGCAGCGCGATCTGGTCGGTGGTCGTTCCGGGTTTCACGAGTGCGATCGCGGCGTCGATCCACTCCCGCGCGCGGGTGTACGCGTCGCGCTGCGCCTGAGTCGCTCTGCCCACCGCGAACGTGCGGTAGTAGCACGTGCGATATCCGTTGAACGACTGGATGATGTCGAAGTACGCTTGATCGCCGGGGCGGATGAGCCGGTCCGAGAAGTTGTGCGGGTGCGGATTGCAGCGCTCGCCGGAGACGGCGTTGATCGCCTCGACGTCGTCGGACCCCATCTCGTAGAGACGCTTGTTGGCGAGCGCCACGATCTCGTTCTCACGGATGCCCGGTTTGAGCGCCTCGGCAATGTCCTGGTACACGCCGTCGACCATCGCTGCCGCCGTTGACAGCAAGGCGATCTCGTCTGCCGACTTGATCAAGCGGGCGTCGAGCATGACCTGCTGCGCGTCGCGAACCTCGACGCCCGCACGCAGCAACTCGAGCATCATCGGGGTCTCGGCGATGTCCACGCCCAGCGGCATGCCCGCGACGCCGGCGGCGGTCAGCTCGGAGACGATCTCTGCCACCGCCCGCGCGATGAGCCCGGCATCGGGCGCAACCGCGCCACGAAGGCCGAGCATCCCGGCGCGGCTGTTCTCAGGTCGAATCCACGGCGCGTGGAGTTGATGATGTCGCGCCGCTGATCCGAAGTCCCAGACGATGGGCTCGCCGCCACGCGTCAGGAGGACGTAGCGCGCCACCTTGTCACGCGCCCACTCGCCGATCATCGTCGCGGAGACGTAGCGGATGTTGTTGACGTCGAAGAGCAGCACGGCACCAAGCTCCGACGCGTCGAGCGCGGCGCGTGCGCGGGCGAGGCGGTAGGCGCGCAGGCGGGTGAAGTCGACCCGTTCCTCGAAATCGACGTTCATGCGACCTGGGCTGGGGGGCACGCCCCCCGAGGGAGTGGTGAGGCTCATCGACGACATCTCCTGCTGGCTATCGCAGTTGATCGCTCATCCAGTCCGCCATTGCCGGCCGGTACTTGTAAGCGATGTTGTTGCACACGTGGTTGCCGTCGGGATACATGAGCAGCGTGGCGTTCGGCGCCTCTCGGGCGATGCGCTCCGCCTGCGCCGGTGGGAACAAGCGATCGCGCGCTCCGTGGATGACGAGCAACGGCTGCGTCACTCGCGCGAGCACACCTTCGAGATTCAGCGTGAACGCCTTTTGTCTTGCCTCCTCATCGCCGGCCGACTTCGTGTAGAAGACATAGCCGCCGCGCGTCAGGGGATTGAGCGCATCCCAGCACTCGCCGAGGTTGTAGGGGCCGGCGAGGCCGATGACAGCAGTGAGTCGCGATTCGTGCGCGGCAGCGCGCGGCCCGTAGATCGCTCCCATGCTGATGCCCATCAATCCGGTCAATCCGAATGTGGCGTCCAGCCCGAGCGCTGTGAGGTGGTCGAGGACCGGCGTGATCACGGTCTCCCAGTTGGGCCGGATCGCAAAGTGCACCGAGTTCTCCGACTGGCCCGGGCCCTCGATGCTCAATGTCGCCATACCACGGTGGAGGAACTCGTTCTCGGTGGTGAACATCTCCTCCTTCGAGGAGTCGAGACCGGGAACGATGATCACGAGCGGCGGTGTGGTGACTCCGCGAGGGCGGCGCAGATGCCCCGGGATGATGTGATCCTCGAACGGGATCTCGATGCGCTCGGCGGGCGGGTCGAGATGCGCAAGTGTCTTCGCGTACACCGCCACTGACCGGTCGCGAAGCTCGGCGTGCAGCTCCGGGTCCTCGAACCAGAGGAACTTGCCGAGGTGATAGGACCACGCGGCGCGCTGGTACGCGTCAACGGCTGACACGGTGCGTCCTCGTTCCTCGGCATCGTGTCCACGCGCCTCGTGCGCCGCGCCGACGGCGTGCCAGTTGGGACCCCAGTCCGACCAGTCGGTGGTGCGTCCCAGGACATCCTCGAAATCATTGACATCGATGCCGTTGGCGACAAAGCGTGGCTGCCAGTGGTGCGCGGCCATCTGCACGCGATTCATCGCCTCGGTCATGCCGGTGCTCCGAGGAACAGACGACCGATCTCGCCGTTGCCGAGCACGTCGACTCCGCTGCCTTCGAGACGCACTCGACCGCTTTCGAGGACGACGCCGTGGCTGGCGAGTCCAAGACCGGAGCGCGCGTTCTGCTCGACGAGCAGGATCGTTCGGCCTGCCTTGTTCATGTCGCGAATCAGGTCGAACACCACCGTGTGCGTCCTGGGGTCCAACCCCATCGACGGCTCGTCGAGCACCAGCAGCTTTGGATCGAGCATGAGCGCGCGCGCGAACTCGATGATCTTCTGCTGGCCGCCGGAGAGCGAAGCAACGCGCTCGTGGCGGCGCTCCGCAACCATCGGGAACGTCTCGCAGACGCCGCGCATGCGCCGCTCGATGAGCGAGCGGTCCGTGAGGATGTACGCACCCATGCGCACGTTCTCCCACACCGTCATCGTGGGGAAGAGGCTGCGCTCCTGCGGGACCTGGACGATCCCGCGCTGGAGAATCTGCCGAGGGCTCAGGCCTGCCATCGACACGCCGTCGAACTGCACGCCGCCGAGGCGCGGCCGGAGCAGCCCGCTCACCAGACGCAGGATCGTGGATTTGCCGGCGCCGTTCGGTCCGACGATGCATGTGATTCCGCCTTCCTCCACAGAGAGATCGAGCTCGTGCAGCACGTCGCCGCCGCCGTAGCCCGCGGTGACGTGGTCGAGATGGAGGAGTGCAGTCATCACGAACCCAGATACGCTTCCAGCACGGCCGGATTGCCGCGAATCTCGGGGGGAGTCCCGCTGGCCAGGACCGCGCCGCGATGCAGGACGACGACCTCGTGACAGAGCCCCATGACGAACGGCATGTTGTGCTCGACGAGGAGGAACGAGACACCCTGTGCGTTCAGCGCGCGGATGTGATCGCTGATGCGCTCCACGAGCGCGGGATTGACGCCGCCCGCCGGCTCGTCGAGGAGGACCAGTTGCGGCTGGACCATCATCACCGCGGCGAGCTCGAGCAGCTTGCGCTGCCCGTAGGACAGCGATCCGCCGAGGAGTCCAGCGACGTGCGCTATGTCCATCGCCGCGAGCATGTCCATCGCCCGTGTGCGTTCATCGTGCCGATGGGCGCGTGAGAAGAGCCCTCGTAACCCCTCGCGGCGCATGGGAACGAGCATGTTCTCGAGTGCGGTGAGCCGCGGAAAGATGCGCGCGAGCTGGAACGTTCGCCCGATGCCGAGCGCGTAGATCCGGTCCGGTCCGAGGTCCGCGATCGACCGGCCGTTGAAGCGCACGTCTCCCGAGTCCTTGACGATGAATCCCGTCACCAGGTTGAAGACGGTCGTCTTGCCCGAGCCGTTCGGGCCGATGAGACCGGTGATCGTTCCCGGCTCGAGCGACAGCGAGCAACCGTCCACCGCGGTCACGCCGCCGAATCGCTTGGAGAGGCCTTCCACCTCGAGCATGCTCATGGCACCGGTTCCGCGATGGCGTGCTTGTCCGTCGCGGACCCGGCCGCGTCCGACGGACCGACGGCTCGACGGTTGTTCACGCGGCCGATGAGCGTGATCACGGACGGCACGATGCCGCGCGGCATGAGGATGATGACGACCAGGAAGACAGCGGCATAGAGGACGAGATAGAGACCGCTCGCACCGAAGTTGTAGGCGAGCCACAGCTGCGCGGGTTCGAGGATCAGCGCGCCGAGCACCGGCCCCCACAGCGTGCCGAGACCGCCGAGAAACACCATGAGGACGATCGAGATCCCGACGAGTGGATCGATGGCGAACTGCGGGTAGATGTACGTCACGTAGTACCCGTACAGCGCGCCGATCATCCCGACGAGCGCAGCGCTGACGATGAAGGCGGTGAGCTTGTACGCGTGCGCGGGGACGCCGACGGCGAGCGCTTTGTCCTCGTCGTCGCGGATGGCAAGCAGGCCGAGGCCGAATTTCGACCGCCGGATCCACCAGGAGATGGCAAGCGCGACGAGCGCCATCAGCAGCATCGCGTAGTAGAACGGCGTGTTGTAGAAGTCGCCGGTCCACGGCGGCACGGGAAAGCTCAGGCCGGCGCCGCCACCGGTGAGTCCGACGAGATTCTCTGCGAGCAGCTGGACCATGAACATCATGGCGATGGTCACGATCACGAACGTCGCGGCCCGGGTCCGCAGCGCGATCCAGCCGATGCCGAGCGCGAGGATCACGGTGAGCGCTCCTGCCACCGGGACGAAGAGAAAGGGCTCATAGCCGCCCGCAACACCGAGATGCGCGAGCACCAGGCCGAATGCGTACGCGCCGAAGCCGAAGAACGCGGCGTGGCCGAGTGAGATGTACCCGGTGTAGCCGCCCATGATGTTCCACGCCGTCGCGAGGCCGACGTACATCGCGGTGAAGACGGCGATGTTGGTCGTGGCCGGATCCGACGCGAACACGGGCACGAGGAGCGCCAGCACGACGGCAACCGCAAGCGCCCCGAACTTGACAGGTGCGCTCGTCACCAGGCGGGTCATATGCGCTCGCGCACGCGGATGCCGTACAGGCCCTGCGGACGCACGACGAGGACGATCACCAGGATCACGAAGAACGTGAAGCTTGCCCACACCGGCGAGATCACCACGGCCGCGACATCCTCGACGATGAGCATCACGACGGCGCCGATGATCGCGCCCCGCAGGCTTCCGAGTCCGCCGAGGACGACGATCGTCAGCAACCGCGAGATGAGGTCGTAGTGGCTGCCGGGGTCGAACGAGTTCGTCATGCCGAACACCACGCCGCCTGCCGCGGCGGTCGCCACGCCGATGCCGAACGCAAGCGCTGAGACGCGGTCGACGTTCACCCCGACGAGCTGTGCCGCCGTGCGATTGAGCATCGTCGCGCGGGTTGCGGCCCCGAACGCGGTGCGGTAGAGCAGCAGGAACATCGCACCGAGGATCGCGACACACAGGCCGAAGCCGAACACGTAGACGTAGGCGATACGAAAGCCGAAGACCGCGAACGAGGCCGTCTCATACCACGCGTTCAGCTGCACGAAGTTGTTGGTGAAAATGAACCCGAGGAGGCCTTCGATGCCGAGCGCTATCGCGTACGTGACCAGCACCGACAGCGCTTCGCGATCCTCTTTCAACGGGCGGATGAACGCGAGCTGCAGCACAACGCCGAGCACGAACATCGCGGGCATCGTGATGACGAGGCTCACGAACGGATCGATGTGCGCGCCGGAGTTCAGCAGCGCGAAGCTGAGGTACGCGCCGAGGATGACCAGCGCGCCATGTCCGACGTTGATGATCCGCATCACGCCGAAGATCAGCGTCAGCCCCGATGCCATGAGCGCGTACACGCCCCCGGTCAGGACCCCGAAGACCACCGCTTCGAGGATCAGGGTCATCGCTGCCCCCGCCCCCGGGTCACCCGGAGAAGTCGGGCTTCGGGTACTCGGGCTGAGCGACCGCTGCTGACGGCGGATAGACGGGCACGGTGGTGCCGTTCTGCCACTGCACGAGGAAGCTTGCGCCGTTCGGCCGGCCGAGCGAGTTGAAGGCCATGGGGCCTTGAATGGTCTGGAACGTGCCGCTGTGCAGTGCCGTGATGAGCGCGGAGTTGGCGATGCTGTGCGCCTTCTGGGCTGCCTGATCCACGACCTCGCCGACGCTATACGCCTCGGCCGCATCCGACGGGATGTCCGCCGGGGTACCGCCGTACTTGGCGGTGAACTCGCTCACGAACGTCGCGTTGTCCGTCGTCTTGGCGCTCGACCACCAGCCCGCCGGGACCATCACGCCCTCGGTGTTCCCGGCGCCGACCTGGTTGGAGAAGTCGCTCCCCTGGTCGGGCCCGGCAGTCTCGATGAGCGCCTTGGGGTTGTAGTGCTGCTGCTGGAACGCCTTGATGAACGCGATGCCGTCGGGTTCCTGCGTGCCCAGGATGACGATGTCGGCGTTCGCCGAGATCACCTGCTGCGCGAGCGGTGTGAAGTCGGTCGTCTCCGCGGGGTAGACCTTGTACGAGAGGGTCTTGATGCCGCCGGCTTCGAGCAGCGCGCGAGCTTTGTCGACCTGCGGCTGCGTGAACGGGTCATCCTCGGTGGAGTAGGCGGCCGACGCCGGACGCTCCGCGGCGGGCAGCGAGAGCACCCACTGCGTGAAGCTCACGAGGTTGTCCTCAACGGGTGCCGGCTGCACGAAGAAGAGCGAGTGGATCGCCGGGGTGCGGTTGAAGACGCTTGGCCCACCACCCGCCGGTTCGGGAAATGCGTATCCGAAGCGGTTCGTGACGGTCGACGCCGGGATCGTCAGCAGGCTGCTGAACGGTCCGAAGACGAGCGCGACCTTGTCCTGCGTGATGAGGTTCTGGTAGTTGGTGACGACCTGGGTGGTGCTGCTGGCGTCATCCACATACTTCATGGTCACGTGATGTCCGAGCAGGCCGCCCTTCTTGTTCTCGTCCTGCGCCCAGAGGTCGTACCCCTGGACGAGCGCCTTGCCGTCGCCGGAGAAGTCTCCTGTCAGCGAGACCGATACGCCGATGGTGATCGGCGAACTTGCCGCGGGCGAACCGCTGGTGCTCGTGCTCGTGCTGCCGCACGCGGCCAGACCCACCCAGCCAACTGAGACGATGCCGGTCACGGCCACTGACAGAGGCTTCCGCATGACTCGTCTCCCGCTCGCTGCATGCGAGCTCAGTACAGATGAACAAACGATTGCGCTAGCCTAGGACCCAGCGGAAACGAATGTCAAGGGCAAACAGATGCAGGTGACGCTCAAGGAGTTGGCCATGCGGGCCAACGTCCATCCGTCGACGATCTCGCGTGTGGCAAACAACGATCCGAGTTTACGGATCGCTGTCGCGACGCGTCTGCGCATCGAGGCATTGCTTCGCGAGACCGGCTACCAGCCCAACGGCATCGCTCGCGGGCTGAAGATGCGCCAGACGAAGGTGCTCGCCGTCGTCATCCCCGACATCACCAACCCATTCTTTGCCGCGCTCTTCCGGGGAGTCGAGGACTCCGCGTCCCCGCGCGGCTTCAACGTTCTCCTCTGCAACACCGACGGTCTGCCGGACCGTCAGCGCTCGCATCTGCAGAGCCTGCAGGCGCGCCGGGTCGACGGCGTGATCGTCGCGAGCAGCTTCCTGAAGGATCCGAGCGTCCGCGAGCTGCGCAGCCGGAAGGCGCCGTATGTCCTGGTGAACCGTTTCAGCGATGAAGGCGAGGATCCATTCGTGGGGTCGGATGATCTCCTCGGCGGGCAGCTCGCCACGGAGCATCTGATCGAGCTCGGCCATACACGAATCGGGCACCTGGCAGGCAAACCGACGGTCAGCACCGGCGTCCTGCGGCGGCGAGGCTTCCTGGCGGCGCATACGCTCGCCGGTCTCGTCCCGGATCCGCGACTGATCATCGAGGCCGGCTACACCGAGGAGAGCGGTACTATGGCGGCGCGACGGCTCCTGTCGCTTCCCGACCCGCCGACAGCGGTGTTCGCGGTCACCGACATGGTCGCGCTGGGCCTTGCCGGGGTCGCGAGCCAACTCGGGCTTCGAATCCCTGAAGACCTCGCGATCGTCGGCTACAACGACATCCCGCTGGCGAGCCGCGTCAGCCCCGGCCTGACAACGATGCACGTGCCGATCCATGAGTTCGGCTCGGTGGCGGTGCGCCTGCTCCTCGAGCAACTCGAGAGCGAGTTGGTCGGCCGCCGCGTGCGCTTCACGCCGGACCTGATCGTCCGCGAGTTGACGGTCACCGGCGCGAATACCCGCCGCGTTGCCCGGCACAGTCTCAGCACCGAATAAGCGCTGAGACGTGGCCGCTGGATTGACATCGAGAAAATTCGACCGCTATGCTAGGCAATCGTTTGCGCAACCCGAGAATGCGGTCGCAGCAGCCGTGGGAGAGTAGGACATGAGCGGAGCGGCGCCGAACGGCGAAACGCTCGGATGGATCGGCGTCGGCCGGATGGGCGAGGTACTTGCCGGACGGCTGCTCGATCAGGGATGCGACCTCAGCGTCTACAACCGCACCAGCGCGAAGGCGAAGCCGCTCGCTGATCGCGGTGCCCGTCTCGTGGAACATGCGATGGAGCTCTCGGACCGCGACATCGTCATCACGATGGTCGCGGGGTCGAGCGACTTCGAGGCGGTCATGACCGGCCCCCGGGGATTGCTCGCCGACCGCGATCGCGTGCCCGGGCTCGTGGTCGACGCGTCGACGGTCTCGATGGAAATCTCCAGCGCGATTCGACGCGTGGCGGCGGAGCGCGGGGTGGCGTTCCTGGCCGCTCCGGTGAGTGGGAATCCCAAGGCGGCGCGGGCCGGGATGCTGAGCGTCGCCGTGTCGGGTCCCCGCGATGCCTACGAGCGCGCGCTGCCGTATCTCCGGATGCTGGGGAGGAGCGTTTCCTACGTCGGCGACGGTGAGGCCGCTCGCCTGGTCAAGATCTGCCACAACCTCGTTCTCGCAGTGGTCGCGCAGGTCCTCGCGGAGACCACGGTCCTCGCCGAAAGCGGCGGGGTGACCCGTGCCGACTACTTGGATTTCATCAACAACAGCGTGCTCGGGTCGACGTTCACCCGCTACAAGACCCCGGCGTACGTGAACCTCGATTTCACGCCCACCTTCACCAACAATCTGCTCCGCAAAGACCTGGAGCTCGGACTCGAAGCAGCACGGGAGCGCAACGTCCCGCTCCCGCTGTCGGCAGTCACCCATGAGATCGTGCAGAGCCTCATCGGCCAGGGATTCGGCGAGCAGGATTTCGCGTCGCTCATCGAGGTGGCGGCCCGCGGCGCGAATCTCGCGCTCGAGCCCGACATGCGCTTCGTCCCCGACGGGCTCGGTAGCAACGAGGCGCCCGGGTCCCCGGACTGAGCGATCCCTGGGGTGGTCTGCGCTAGGGTGAGCGCCTGATGCTTGCCCTGACGACGACCGGCAATGCCGACCTCCTGGCGCTCACGGAAGTCCCCGAACCCGTGCCGATGGCGACGGAGGCACTCGTCCGGGTCTCCACGACCAGCCTCAACCGCGGCGAGGTGTCGCGCAGCGCCGCCGCCCCTGCCGGCGTGCAGCCGGGCTGGGACGTCGTCGGTGTTGTCGAACGCGCGGCTGAACGAGGTGGTGGACCGCCGGCCGGCGCCACGGTCGTCGGGATGGTGAACAGCGGCGCGTGGGCGGAGCTGGTCGCGGTGCCAACCGACTATCTTGCGGTCGTTCCCGAAGGCGTGACCCTCGAACAGGCTGCGTGCCTTCCCGTCGCAGGCATGACCGCATTTCGGGCACTCGCTCTCGGCGGCTTCCCGGTGGGAAAGCGCGTTCTCGTCACGGGAGCCTCGGGCGGCGTGGGTCACCTCGCGGTGCAGCTCGCTCGTTGCCTCCAGATGACGGTGACCGGGCTGATCCGCAACCCGGAGGCGGATGCCGGCGCAGCGGCCGCATGTCACCACGCCATCCGCGACATCGCGGATGCCGAAGGCCCGTACGACCACATCCTGGACGGGGTGGGGGGCGCCGTGCTCACTCGGTGTCTCGAGGTGGTGGCGCCGCGCGGTCTCGTCGTTTCCTACGCGTCAACGCTGATGGAGCCGGCCGTACTCGGGCCCCGCTGGTTCGGCGCGCACGTCGGCGCCACGCTGCGGTCGATGCTCATCTTCGATGAGCTGGCGAAGACGCAGAGTGCGGCATCCGATCTCTTCGCGCTCTGCGCGCTGGTTGCGGCGGGCGTCCTGACGATCCACATCGACGTCGAGGCGGACTGGAGTCGCGCCGGCGCCCTGGCGCGCGACCTCCTCGAGCGGCGCGTCACCGGCAAGGTCGTCCTCCGCATCGGCCGGTCCTGATACGCAAGCCAACAGAAAGGACGCGCGGTGCACGATGGTGAGGCATGAGCGATAACAGCCCGCCCGGCAACAGCTTTGACAACTGGGCGTATCCGCCGCAGCCGCCCACCTGGCCCTCCGTGCCGCCGGCGACGCCGCCAAAGCGCACTTCACGGGCGCTGGGCCTCGGCGCGGCGATCGTCGCCACCATCCTCATCGGCGCCATCGGAGGCGTCGCGGTCGCGTTCCTGACTCGGGCCCACACGCAGACTCCGACGTCGAACGGCGCGCTGCCGACAAATGCGCCGCCGTCGCCTGCGCTTTCCCTGTATCAGAAAGCGCTTGCGACGATGCGAGCCGCGCCAGGCTTCCACTACATGAGCGTGTCGAACGGGCCCGAGCCGGAGACCTTCGTCGGGGATGCGGGCGTGTCGGGTGGTCGTCAGGACATCACCTTCACGACGTCATACGGCGCTGAGAAGTTCACCCTCCTGCTCGTCGGTGGCACCGTCTACTTCGAAGGGAATACGGCCGCCATCGAGGACCAGCTCGGTGTCGTCACCGCAGACGCGGCGGCGCTGCAGAACAAATGGGTGTCGGTGGTCAGCGGCAATGGTCCGTACAGCGTCCTGCAGCCCGGGATCACCGTCGCTGATCAGGTCAGCGAACTGCAGTTTGTGCCGCAGTCGACGCAGGCGACGACCATCGGCGGGACTCCCGCCACAAAGATCGTCGGCTCCATCCCCGCCTCGAACGGCGACCCTGCGTCGACGGTGCAATTCGACGTGTTACCGACGTCCAATATCCCCGTCGACTACACGACGAGCTTCACGGTCAGCGGCTCCGCGATCACGACTACGACCACATTCAGCCAGTGGGGCACGGCGCCGACCGTCACCGCTCCGTCGGGAGCGGTCGCCTGGTCGACGCTGACCACCGCGACACCACCCGGCGGCTACGGCAGCGGCGGCACCAGTGCGGCTCCCACGCCCACGCCGACGCCCTCGGGAGCGATCTAGCCTCAGGCCGGCGAACCGGCGAGACGCTCGAACAATCCGCGAATTTCCGCAGGCGAGAGTTTGAGCGTCGCGTCGCCGACATGGAGCTCGAATCGCTGCAACCGCGGTCCTTCCGATGCCCACGGTCGTGAAAAGGTCCACACCTTCTCGGACTTCGCGATCGCGATGATGCGTGCCTGCAAGTCTTCGAGGCTCACCGCGAAGCGGATGTGCATCACCGGACTCTGCACCGGATCCGGGAGCACCTCGACACCGGGAATATCGCGCACCGCACGCGCGATCGCCTGTGCGTGCCGGTAGTAGCGCGGCATCTTCGGCAGCCGGGAGCGCAGCACCGTGATCGCGGACGCCGCATACGGCCAGAGCATGATCATCCGGCCGCCGTGGCGCGTGCGCCAGACCGAGAGCTCCTCGATGACGTCGGCATCACCGGCGACACAGCATCCCGCGATGCCACCGAGTCCCTTGTAGAACGAGACGTAGACAGTGTCGAACAGTGCGGCGATGTCGCGTATCGACTTGTTGTGCGCCTTCGCGTAGAACGGCGTCGCGTCCCAGAGACGCGCTCCGTCGAGATGCACCGCCGCACCACGATCGCGCGCCCATTTCACCTGGGCAACGAGCTCGGACCACGATGGAAGGGTTCCGCCGAGGCCCCGCTGCGGGAGTTCGAGGAGCAACGCCGCGATCGGCTCGTGCACTTCGGCGAGACTCGCGGTCGAAAGCGGCTCGTCGCGCGGTCCGATCGGAATGCCGAAGAGTCCGTGCAGGCGCTCGTAGCCGCGCTCCTCGTTGGTTTCCATGTGGCACATCGGGTGAAAGACAACGCTGCGGCTGCGTCTGCGATCGGCGTGAACGCGGAGCGTCGCCTGCTGCGCCATGGTTCCGGTCGGAAGAAACAGCGCGGCCTGCTTGCCGAGCAGGGAGGCGACCTCGGACTCCAGGTCGGCGACAGCTCCGCCGATCCCGTAGTAGTCGACGGCGCTATCGACCGGGATGGTTGCGAGCAGGTCGCGCGCGTTCCGAGGGCCGTGGCCGTGCAGAAACCGCGTGCACGACTTGGTCAGTGCCTCGACCTTCGGATCGCGAGAGAACGCGGGCGGTGTCTTCGTCTTGCGTGCCATCCGGACACCATACGGGGTCGACGGGCAACGGGCCCACGCACCCGCTCGCAGGTGCGTGGGCCGCTGCTGCGTAATACCTGGCGGTTTACCCGACCGAGACTTCGAGGACGCGCGTGCCCCAGTTGCTCTGCCGGTCAGGGGTCTGACTCGCCAGCGGTGGCACGTACTCGGTGGCCATCCAGACGCCGTTGCCTGACGGGTCGTTGACCGCCCACGAGTAGTCACCCCAACGCGATGATGCCTGTGCGTAGGGTCCGGTGCCGGCCGCGGCGATATGGATCGCTCCGAAGCTCGACTGGTTTGCGCCGAGGACGGCATAGGCGGCGCTCGGGAAGTGATTGGCACCGGTCACGGTGAAGACCATCGCGGCGTTGCCCGAGGGCAGTTGCTGGAGTGCCGGGTAGATCACGTTGTTACCGGCCAGCACAACGTATCCCTGGCGCTGGATGGTCGATGCACCGATGTGGTTGTTGCTGATGGTCGGATGCACGCTGAACCAGGCCGCTCCTGCGCGCACGGTCGGGTCGTGTGCGATCGATACCGAGCTGGTGACCTCGCCCCAGAGCGACCCGTTGATGTATTGCGTCTGCTGCATCCGATCGTCACCCGAGTCGATGGTGCTCGTCGCGCCCTTCTGCGCGGCAGCGGGCGGTTGACCGTACGTCTCAGACGTGATCAGCGTGCTCGAGAGGACCGGCGAGTGGCCGTTCTGCAGCGCTGTGCGGTTGGTCATCGCCCAGACGCCGAGCGGCGAGCCGGCGCCATTTGTTGCGTCCTTGTCGCCGGCCTGCGTGTCCTGCGTGCTGAGGAAGAACTCGGCGCTCGGGCTTCCCGTGCTGATCGCCGGCTGGACGGATGCCGCAAGCGTTCCGCCGATGTGCAGATTGGTGAAGTGGGCAAAGTGGGTCGGGCTGCCCGCCACCATGTCCTTCTTCGAGAAGGCGTACACCTGCGCGCCGTTGAATTGCGGCCCGAGGATCGAGAACTCGTTGGTCGTGACGTACAGGTTGTCCTGATCGATCCCGAGCGTCGGCTGATCACCGAAGCAGGGGCAGCCGTTGCCGCCCGCGTTGGTGGTGTCGACTTCGTACTGCGTCCAGATGTTCTCCGGGTTTCCCGAGCTGTTCACCGCGATGTCGAGCTGGGACGACTTGCCGTCCACAGCCTCGCCGCCGCTCAGGAAGAGGATGGTGGCGAACCACGTGTTCGTGGTGGGGTCGTAGTAGCAGCGCGGATCGCTCGTGAACTGTGTCGATCCCTGATCGAAGAGATCGTTGACGTTCGTCGGACCTTCGAGCGTCTTGCCGTTGGTCTTGAAGATCCGGTACGCCGAGTTCACCGGCTCGAGCACGTAACCGTTGCCGACGCAGAGTCCCTGGTCCGGCGGCTCGAACTCCTGATTGAAGTTGGTCTTGCGGCTGTCGTTGCTGCTCGTCCCGTTGAAGTTGCTGAGGACCGACGAGGCGACCGACGCGGCGGCTGAGGCGTTGGTCGTTGCCACCGTCGCCGCTGCGCTGGTGGATGTGCTCGTGGCACGCGCGCCACGCTGCGTGTGATGGACCGTCTGGCTCGAGGCAGCGCTTGCCGCGGGTCCCGTCGTCGGCGCCACAACCCCGACGGTGGCGGGCGCATACACCCTCACCGTCGATGATGCGCCGGCCGCGACGCTCGAGAAGGGCGCCGCCAGCGCCATGCCGGTCATGCCGATGACCGCACCATAGAAAACCCTACGCATCGTCTGTACCCCCATTGATGTCACCTCTTCTGCGCGACCCCCCGCCAGGTGTCACGTCGTCACGACGGACCCGACCGATGATACGCACCGGCGTTACGGGTCGATTGAGCGAAAACACGTCTTGATGCCTCTCTCTGTGCGGTGAGGTCCGGCGGAGTTGGGCACCGCCGGACCTCACGGAGTAGTGGTCTACGGAAGCTTGATGGTCCAGAGACCGCGTCCATGGGTAGCTGCGAGGAGTGTCGTGCCATCTGGGTCGAGACGCAGATCGGCGATCGGGGAATTCGGGAGGTTACCGCCAAGTCGCGACCAGGTCGTCCCGACGCCACCACCCGCATTTGCGATGAATGCGCCGATGTCGGTGGCGAGTGCGAGCTTCCCGTGCGAGACGACCAGCGCATCGCTCGGAATGTCAGGCAGGTTGCCCGAGATATTGGCCCACGACGCTCCGCCGTTGTGGGATTCGAACACGTGTCCGGTCCCCGCTCCGACGATGAAGTGTCGCGAGAATCCGTTGTAGACGACGTAGATATGACCTGGGTTACTCGGGTCGATGGTCAAGCCGGCGATGTAGCGATTGGGGAGATTCGACGCGCTGATCGTGTGCCAGGTACCGCCATAGTTGGTGTCGATTCCGGATGCAAACGGTGTCGATCCCCCGGGGTTGCACGGACCGCACCATGCCGCGTAGATGACCGACCCATTCACCGCCAGCGCAGTGATCGAGTGGCCTGCGCCCGTGTCGTGGACATTCGTCCAATCGCATGACGTCGTGTTGCACGTCGTGTTCCACGCGGCGGTATCGGTCCACACGTCCTCGCCACCCGTCACCCATTTGTTGGCGTTGTTGACGTCCGTGACCAACGGTGCGATGAACCGCGGAAGCGGGTCGCAATTCGCGATCGGGGGTCCGACCGCGTTGTCGCATGACGGGGTGATCGTCGTGAAGGTCCGGCCCCCGTCCGTGGTCAGGTACGGGTTCATGTCGACGTATTCGCCAACTGCGTCGTTGGCATTGTTCGGGTTGACGATCACGTAACCACCGTCCCCACCCGCGGGCGTCAGCGTCTGTCCGCCGTGCGCGCGCTGCAAGGTGGTCCCGTTGTCCTGCAGGCCGCCCCACTCCGTCAGTCCGGCGCCGAGGGAGCCTGCTTCCGCATCGTAGTACTGGAGTGTGTGCAAGGTCTTGTTGAGATCCGTCCACCCGCCGCGTGGCGCGTGACTCTCGAAGTTGCGGGAGTACACGCCACCGTCGTTCCCGATGTACAGCGTGTTGCCGTCGAGTGCGACGGCGTGCTGATCGGGATGGGTCGTCAGCGGGCACGTACCCGTCGAGTCACATGCGAAGTCGTAGTTCCAGTACGGGCTGATCGTCGTCCAGGTCGCTCCCGCATCGAACGACTGGTACTCCTCCTCCAGACCCACGACCAGATGCTTGGGGTTGGTGGGGTCGACAAGAACCGACTGGTTGTACCAGGCCTGAACGCCGGGTTGATAGGTCGATGGGCAGGTAAGTCCGGAACCGGATGCGCACAACTTGTCCGAGTCTGCGATGAGGGTCCAGGGTCCCGCGGGATTGCCGTTATCGGAGGCGAAGATTCCCTGGAGCACGGTGGAGTCTCCGGCCAACAGCATGGACGGGGACTCGATCACCGCGTAGAGCTTCGAACCGTCTGCAGCGTAGCCAAACGTGGTGCGTCCGATATCGCTGTCATCGATAGCGCCGCTCGGTGTGATCTCGTGGAACGTGCCGGCCGCTCCGTGATTGTCCGAGACGTAAAAGCCGTTATAGGCAGTGTCCGCGGGTGGGTCACCGGCACCGCGCCAGCCATCCGCGGCGAGCACGACCGCGCCGCCAGTTCCCGGGCGCACGACCACGCTCGTGATGTACGAAGTGAGATACGGGTTGTTCGTCGGGTTGGGATCTGGCTTGAGTACCAGCTTCCAAGGAGACGTGAGGTTGCTCGCGCTTCTGCGCCACAGCCCACTGTCGGTCGCAGCGTAAACGTTGCCTTCGCCGTCAAAGACGATGCTGTAGATCGTTTTCCCGCTGAGCTCAGCACCACCGACCCGCGTGAGGGTGCTGCTTCCGCGGGCGAACCAGAAGACTCCTTGACCGGCGTAGGAATCGGCGTTTGTGTTTGCCTCGCCCGTCCCGACCCACACCGAGTGGTCGGCGGAGTTGACCGCGAGCGCGCCGATCGACAGCGTGCCCAACTGATCATCCACAGGCGACCACGTTGTGCCTGCGTTTGTGGACCGCCAGACGCCACCGCCGGCGGCGCCGGCGTAGAGGTTGGATCCATCGGTCGCAAGTGCCGTCACCCGCCCGGACACGTTGGCGAAACCCGCACCGGCATTCGACCACACGGGATCGTCGAACCCTCGTGGTTGCGCGTTGTCTGGCGTGGTCGTGATCTGGTTCCAGCTTCCGCCGATCACCGGCAGAGCGGCTGCCTGCGCCTCAGCGTCGGCGAGTGCGGCGCCCGGAACCGTCAGCGCTGGAGCAGTGCGCTCAAATGCGAAGGAGTTGAGCTCGTCGGTCCCTTCGACATCGGCGTCATGGCCGTTGGTCGCTGTCAGCGCCTGGGCGAACGAGCGTGCTCCGCTCCCAGTTGCGGGCCGGCCTGCGGCCGCGGGTGATCCCGATCCCGCCGCGATCGCGATCGCCGTCACTCCGACGAGACTCGCGATGCCGACGCGATTCCGCGTTCCCGATAGGGTCCTCATGACAATCCTCCTCTCTGAAGTCCCCTTCAGCTTTCCCCGATGGCACTTGCCGCGGGTGATCATGACTCACGCGTACCTGTCTTGTGGGGTGACGACCCAGCGGCACGCGCCGCCAAAATGGCCATACCTTCAGTTCAGGAAGTGGTCGGACCACACGGTTTCCGGCCTGTCCTCAGCGGCGAATCGTCACCGCGAATGCGCTTTGGATAAGGCGGATTTGACGCGACAACCGCGACATGAGGACCAGTCAGCGTGAGGTGGCGAGAATCAGCAGGCCGCCGAGCACACCGATCAAGACGGCGATCGGCTGCGCGCGAGGCCAGCGCCACAGCATCGCAAACACGATGACCGCAATAGCAATCTCGAGTGGGCTGACAAATGCGGCGCGGGCGAGCGTCACGCACGCGAACGCGATCAAGCCGACGGCCGCGGTCACGACGCCGTCGAGCGCTGCGCGCAGAGCGGGATGGGCCTCGGTCAGGCGCATGACCACGCTCACCAACGGCGCAAAGACGAACGACGGCGCAAAGATCGCGCAGGCCGCGATGATGCCACCGGGGATGCCCGCGAGCTGCACACCGAGAAACGCCGCAACGGCGAAGACCGGGCCGGGAGTCACCTGCGAAACGGCAAACGCATCCGCCACCTGACGCTCCGTCAGGTGGAAGCTCCCACCGACGAAATCCGCGTGCAGGAGCGAGAGCAGGACGTAGCCGCTGCCGAACGCGATCGCCCCGATCTTCAGGAATGCCAGAGCGATCGGCAGCAGCCCCACCTTCGCGGTTGGAAGGGGAAGCGCTGCGAGCCACGGTACCCACGACGCAACGTGCCCGAGTCGCGCTCATCGCCGTGACGCGCAGCGCGCAGTGCCCATGCTCCATAGGCGACGGCGCCTCCGGCGGCGAGTATCGCGATCGGCGTCACGCCGACGAGGGCAGCCGCCAGTGCCGCGAGCGCGATGGCAGTCCCGATCAGGCCGCGGCGCCCGAGGCCTGCAAGCGCGAAAGCGGCCTGCGCAACGATCCCGACAACGGCAGCATCCATCCCGAGGAGCACGAGCTGAATCTGGTGGTTGGTGCCCACGTGTCGGTACAGCTCGCCGAGGCCGAGCATGATGAGGACGGCGGGTCCGATGAACAGGAGGGCCGCCGACAGCATGCCCGCGACGCCCGCGCGCCGCAGTCCGAGGATGAGCGCGAGTTGCGTCGAGCCGGGCCCAGGCATGAGATTGCAGGCAGCAAAGATGCGTCCGAACTCGCTCCGATCGAGCCAGTGGCGCTTCCGAACCACCTCGCGCTCCATGAGTGCGACGTGCGCGGCCGGGCCGCCGATCGCTCGCCAGCCGAGCGGTGCGAAAACGCTGATCACCGATCGCAGGTCGCGCGTTTTCGGGGCCTCTGCCACGGCGTTATTGTCCGCGCTCCACTGCGCGGCCATGCTGCGGTTTAGCGTTCACCCCATGTGACGAACGCAGCCTCGAGGCCGCTGACAAGGCGATCGAAGCTGCGATCGATGCTCACCGGCAGCCCGAAGCCCCCGCAGGTTTCCAGCGCGACGAAGCCGTGCAGCGCGGCACGAAGCGAGCGGATGGCGTCAACGGCGTCGTCGTCGCGCAGCTCGAATCCTGCCATCACGTCGAATGCGACCTGGACGACGTTGGCGCTCGCTGTCTCGTCGTCGACGTCCCCCGGCATCGGTGCGCGCTGTGCGGACGCATAGCGACCGGGATGCTGTGTCGCCCACTCGCGGTACGCGTGCGCCATGGCGACGAGGGCGTCGCCACGCGCACGGCCGACAGCGGCTCGTCCGAGCACTCCGGTCAACTCGTTCTTGGCGCGAATCGTGATGCTGCGCTGCAGGGCGTCCATTCCCGCGATGTGCTTGTAGAGCGAGGGTTGGCGAACGCCGAGCCGTTGCGCCAGTGCAGCCAGCGTGAGGTTGGCAAGACCGACGTCGTCGGCAAGCCGTTCTGCCTCCTCGACGACCGCCGTCTCCGTCAGCCCCACTCTAGGCACGCGAGTTCAACGAGGCAAGAAACCGATGCACCGCGCTGGTCGTGACGTCCGGCTGCTGTGACTGGGGGTAGTGCCCGGCGTCCGCGACCATGACGACCTCGGCGCGGAGCGCGTCGCCGATCCAAGCGGCCTCGCCATTCGGATCCGGAAAGTCCGGGTCCTGCGTGCCCATGACGACCATGGTCGGCGCGCTGACCTGGGCGATCTGAGCCGCAGCGGGGTCGTGGTTCGTGTGTGTGGTCCGGGAGAACGCCTTCGCATACCCCGGCCGGCGCAGGTTCGCGACCACCTGGTTGCGGTACTCCTCGAAGTCGTCGGGCTTCCGACCGGCATACAGCCTGGGGAGATACGACTTCCAGACGGAGGCGGCCCACAGCGGCACCATCGCGACGCGAAAGAGCAGGCCCTGGATCGCGCTCGTCTTCGGGTTGCGAACGAACGGCCCGACGAGAACGAGGCCGCGAACGAGCTCGGGTCGAGAGGCTGCGGCGATGACCGCCGAGCCGGCCGCCATGGAGTTGCCGACGATGACGGCGGGTTCGCCGAGTGCCTCGAGCAGCGCGACGATATCGCCGGACGTCTCCACGTCGCCATACGAGGCGAACGTGACGTCGCTCTCACCGTGGCCGCGAAGATCCATGGAGACGACCCGGTAGCCCGCCTCGCGAAGCGGCGGGGCCAGAAATCGGTAGGTGGCACGCAGGTCGCCCATGCCCGGCACGAGCACGACGAGACTGCCGCTCCCGTCGATGTCATAGGCGACCCGACCCTCGGGGCGGGCGAGATATCTGGTGGCCCCGACGGTGGCGGTGGGGTTCGTGCTCATCAGGCTACTGTACATAGCTTAAAGGCTAATGTCAATAGCTAGCCTAAGGGTGCAAACGGACGTTCTTCAAAGCCTTGTCGACTGCACCACGCGGGCCGTAGACGCCGATGCCGACCAGGTTGAGCTGATCGCGTCGGACGGCCCGGACGGCTGCCCGATTGTCGTCGTCGTTCGTCGTCAGAAACATCTGCTCGGTGTACACGGCGATGCGAAGCTCGCGATCGAGTGCGCGTTGCAGCGCGGATGACAGCAGCGCCGCGTCGGCGTCGAGAATCGTGATCGGCTGCCGGCACAGCGGCAGATACGCGGTGCCGTCGGCGTCCTCGTACGGCTGCCCCATGACCTCACCGATTGACCCACCGATACCGCTTGCAAGAAACGCGGCGACGTTCAGCTTTTGCCAGAGCGCGAGGTCAGGTCGGATGACGATCGCGACCCTCGTGTCGAATCGCACGATCGTCTGAGCGGGCTGCTCGATCTGCATGGACACGACCTCCGGATGACACGCTCGACGTCACGACATGTCGCATGGTAGGTGGCGATCCGGATCCGCCCGCGCGTGCGTGGGGCGGACAATAGATCACGACAACGATGCGAGCCACTCTGATGTATGCAGCCGGCGACGTCCGAATCGAGAACGTTCCCGATCCCACGTTGCACGAACCGAGCGATGCAATCGTCCGAGTCCTCAGCGCCTGCATCTGCGGCAGCGATCTCTGGCCGTACGCATCCATGCGGGCGGCGGAAGGACCGCGGCCGATGGGACATGAATTCCTCGGCGTCGTCGAGGATGCCGGTGACGCGGTGTCCGGACTCGCAACGGGCGATCTGGTGGTCGCACCGTTCGTCTGGGCGGACAACACGTGCGACTTCTGCCGCGAAGGCCTGCAGACGTCCTGCCGGCACGGCGGCAATTGGGGACAGGACGGTGTGGACGGCGGCCAGGGTGAGGCCGTGCGCGTTCCCCAGGCGCAGGGGACGCTCGTCAAGGTGCCCGCTACCGCCGACAGTGCGCTGCTTGCCTCCTTGCTCACCCTTTCCGATGTCTTCCCGACCGGCCATCACTGCGCGATGAAGGCGCGAGTCAATCCTCGGACAACGGTGACGGTGATTGGCGATGGCGCCGTTGGTCTATGCGCGGTGCTTGCAGCCAGGCGCCTCGGCGCTGAGCGCATCATCCTCATGGGGCGCCACAAGGTCCGCACGGATCTGGGCCGCGATTTCGGTGCAACTGATGTGGTCGCGGAGCGTGGCGAGGACGGCGTCGAGCGCGTGCGCGAGCTCACCGACGGTGACGGTACGCATACGGTGCTCGAATGCGTCGGCCTTGCGAACGCCGTCGCGACGGCACTCGCCGTCGTGCGCGACGGGGGAGTCATCAGCCGTGTCGGCGCTCCGCAGTACACCGCAATTCCGATGGACTTCTCGGTGTTTCGACGCAACATCACGCTGACCGGAGGTGTCGCCCCGGCGCGCGCGTACATCGAAGAGCTGCTGCCGGACATTCTCGACGGCACGCTCCAGCCCGGCCGTGTGTTCGACCGAACCGTCAGCCTCGACGGTGTCCCCGACGGATATCGCGCTATGGCGGATCGAGAGGCGCTCAAGGTCCTCGTCCGCCCTTAGGAGGTTCATCAGATGGAGATCAAGCCCAAGCAATCAACGGACAAAGGACCGTCGGCGATGTTCACCGGTGATGTCTGGATGGATTCAATCGCCAACGGCGACGAACCGTCGCGCGTTCGCGTCAACGCCATCCGGTTCAGCCCGGGTGCGCGTACCGCGTGGCACTCCCACGCGCTCGGCCAAACGCTGTATGTCACCGAAGGCGCAGGACTTGCGCAGTCGCGCGGCGGTGACGCGCTGCGCGTACGCGCCGGCGACATCGTCTACACGCCGCCCGGCGAGTGGCACTGGCACGGAGCGACGCCGACCGATTACATGACGCATCTCTCCATCACCGAGGGGACGGGCGACAGCAACAAACCTGAATCCGATTGGGGCGAACACGTGTCAGACGCCGAATACGAGGCTCACGGTCGGACCAGCAACGCATGAAGCACACCAATATCGGTTCGTTGAACGTCTCTCGCGTCGGACTCGGTGCGATGGGCATGTCGTCGGCGTACACCGGAGCCGGCACCGACGACGCCGAGTCCATCCGCACCATTCATCGGGCGCTCGATCTCGGTCTCACGCTCATCGACACGGCGGAGGTCTACGGACCGTTCACCAATGAGGAGCTCGTCGGCCGGGCGATCAAGGAACGACGCGACGAGGTGGTGCTCGCGACCAAGTTCGGGATGATCTCCCACTCCGGTCGAGGAGACGACGTTCTCGACAGCAGTCCGGGGAGCATCCGCACAGCGATCGAGGGATCGCTTCGGCGCCTCGACACCGATCACATCGATCTGTACTACCAGCACCGTGTCGATCCGAAAACCCCGATCGAAGACACGGTTGGCGCCCTGTCAGACATGGTGCGCGAAGGCAAGGTCCGGCACATCGGCCTCTCCGAGGCGGCACCCAGCACCATCCGGCGCGCCCATGATGTGCATCCCATTACGGCTGTGCAGTCCGAGTACTCGCTCTGGACGCGCGATCCAGAAGCAAAGGTATTGCCACTTCTCGCTGAGTTGGGGATCGGGTTCGTCGCGTACTCGCCGCTCGGCCGCGGGTTCCTCACGGGAAACGTACCGACGCCTGACGAGCTGTCGGACACCGACTTCCGAAAGACCAATCCACGCTTCAGCGGCGACAACTTCGAACACAATCTGCGACTCGCCAGGGATGTCGAGGCAATTGCGGCCGAAGTTGGCGCAACACCGGCACAGGTCGCGCTCGCGTGGCTGCTCGCCCAGGGAGACGGCATCGTCCCGATACCCGGCACGAAGCGAATCGCCCGCGTCGAGGAGAACATCGCTGCGGATGACGTGCAGTTGAGCCAGGAGCAGATTGACAAGCTCACTCATCTGATGCTGCCCGCAGGCGAGCACCACAACGAATCCCAGATGGTGAGCATCGAGCGCGAGTAACGGAGGTCGTTGCAGAACGATGACTCGCACACTCATCACGGGAGCCAGCAAGGCCTCGGATATCGCGCCGCCCAACGGCTGGTTGCTGCGGGCCATGACGTCTGGCTCATCGCTCGCGATCCGCAATCCAGCGGCGAGGCAGCACGGACGATCGGCACCCGACCGGGGGGTTCCTTGATCGGGACGGGTCGGTGCCGTGGTTCGCCGAGTGCGCGCCAGTCCCGGCACGTAAAATATCGCCTGATCTGACAGCGCTGTTACCACCTCTGGAGGCAATCGCATGAGCGTGCGCAGCCGGCTCCGTTCGTGGCCCGTCCTTCGTCAGCTCACCAGTGCCGACACGCTTGGGCGCGGGACCGCTGTGCGCTCCGCGGCTACTGCGGCGATCACGCCGAGGACGAAGACTGCGGATCGTGTGGTCAAGAGCATCTGCCCGTACTGTGCCGTGGGCTGCGGTCAACGCGTCTACGTGAAAGGCGAGCGCGTCGTGCAGATCGAGGGGGATCCGGATTCGCCGGTTTCGCGCGGACGGCTCTGTCCGAAGGGATCAGCAAGCGAGCAGCTCGTGAACAACCCGAGCCGTGTGCGAACGGTCAAATACCGGCGCCCGTTCGGGACCGACTGGGAGGATCTGCCGATCGAGCGAGCGATGGAAATGATCGCCGACCGCGTCCTCGAGACTCGGGAGCGGACGTGGCAGGGCGTGGACGGCGACGGCAATGCGCTCAATCGCACACTCGGGATAGCCAGTCTCGGCGGAGCGACGCTCGACAACGAAGAGAACTATCTGATCAAGAAACTCTTCACGTCGATCGGTGTCATACAGGTCGAGAATCAAGCCCGTATTTGACACAGCTCCACTGTCCCCAGTTTGGGGGCCTCGTTCGGACGCGGCGGAGCCACGACCTTCCAGCAGGACTTGCAGAACTCCGACTGCATCGTCATCCAGGGGTCGAACATGGCCGAGTGTCATCCTGTCGGCTTCCAGTGGGTGATGGAAGCGAAGGCGCGCGGGGCAACGATCATCCACATCGATCCGCGGTTCACCCGCACGTCGGCGATGGCCGATTTCCATGTGCCGATTCGCGCCGGGAGCGATATCGCGTTTCTCGGCGGCATCATCAAGTACATCCTCGATAACGAGAAGTACTTCCTCGAATACGTTGTCAACTACACGAACGCGGCGACGATCGTCAGTGAGGACTTCGTCGACACCGAGCAGCTCGATGGTCTGTTCTCCGGCTACAACCCCAAGACCGGCGCATACGACAACACGAGCTGGAGCTACGACGGCATGGACGAGGCGCCTGCGGCCGGGCGCCGGATGTACCGTACGGGCAGAGAGAAGACCGAGCCGGGTGGTCACGAGCTCGGCGGTCGCGGCGCGTCGCTGGAGCACAGCGTCGTGCGGCGCGACGAGACGCTGCAGGATCCGTTCTGCGTCTTTCAAATCCTCAAGCGCCATTACGCCCGGTATACGCCCGAGATGGTGGAGCAGATCTGTGGTGTTTCCCCTGCGCAGTTCTCGAGAGTGTGTGAGGCGGTCACCAACAACAGCGGTCGCGAGCGCACCACGGCGTGGGTCTACTCGGTGGGTTGGACGCAACACTCCGTCGGCGTTCAGTACATCCGCGGCGCGGCGATCATCCAGTTGCTCCTCGGCAACATGGGCCGTCCCGGCGGCGGCATCCTCGCGCTGCGCGGTCACGCGAGCATCCAGGGCTCGACGGACATCCCAACATTGTTCGACCTCCTCCCCGGATATCTGCCGATGCCGCGTGCCGGCGTACACGGCAACCTCGACGAATACCTGGCATCGATCAAGAGTGACGGCCAGAAGGGATTCTGGACGGCGGCCGACGCGTACACGGTGAGCCTGCTGAAAGCATGGTTCGGCGATGCCGCCACGAAGGACAACGATTTCGGCTTCAACTGGTTGCCGCGCATCAGCGGCGATCACGGCACGTATCAGACGACGCTCGACATGCTCGACGACAAGGTTGAAGGGTATTTCCTCCTCGGCCAGAATCCAGCGGTCGGGTCTGCGAACGGCAAGTTGCAACGCCAGGCGATGTCGCATCTCAAGTGGCTCGTCGTTCGTGATTTCAGTCTCATCGAATCGGCGACGTTCTGGAAGGACGGCCCGGAGATCGCCACCGACGAGATGCGCAGCGAGGACATCGGGACTGAGGTGTTCTTTTTGCCGGCGGCCGCGCATACCGAGAAGTCCGGAAGCTTCACCCAGACCCAGCGTATGCTGCAGTGGCATCACAAGGCGGTTGAGCCGGCGGGGGATTGCCGAAGCGACCTGCAGTTCTTCTACGAACTTGGCAAGCGACTGCGTGAACAGCTCGCCGCATCGACGCTCGAACGCGATGCGCCGCTCCGGCATCTCACCTGGGACTACCCGGAGATCGAAGGTGGCGAACCCGATGCGGAGGCGGTGCTCCGCGAGGTGAACGGCCGGCACCTGACCGGCGAGAAGCAAGGCCAGATGCTCAGCACGTTCGTCGACATGAAGGCGGATGGATCAACGTCCGGTGGATGCTGGATCTATACCGGCGTGTACACCGACGGCGTCAATCAGTCGGCCCGACGCAAGCCAGGTTCTGAGCAGTCCTGGGTGGCCCCGGAATGGGGCTGGGCCTGGCCGATGAACCGTCGCATTCTCTACAACCGCGCGTCGGCGGATCCGGACGGCAAGCCGTGGAGCGAGCGCAAGGCGTACGTGTGGTGGGACGAAGAGGCCAGGAAGTGGACCGGCCACGACGTCCCCGACTTCCAGGTGACGAAGGCGCCGTCGTTCCGGCCGGAGGTGGGCGTTGGCGGGCCGGACGGGCTCGCCGGGGACGACCCGTTCATCATGCAGTCCGACGGCAAGGGATGGCTGTACGCACCGAGCGGACTGCTCGACGGCCCGCTGCCTGCGCACTACGAGCCGCATGAGTCGCCGCTGCGCAATGCGATGTACACGCAGCAGGCGAACCCGACACGGGAGATGTTCCCGCGCGACGAGAACCTCACCCACCCGTCGTTCCCGGATCCAGGGTCGGAGGTCTTCCCGTTCGTCGTGACCACGTACCGACTCACGGAACATCACACTGCCGGTGGGATGAGCCGCTGGCTGCCGTATCTCGCCGAGCTGCAGCCGGAGTTCTTCTGTGAAGTGTCACCGCAGCTTGCCACCGAGCGCGGGCTGGAACATCTCGGTTGGGCGACGATCGTCACGGCGCGAACCGCGATCGAGGCGCGTGTGATGGTGACCGACCGTGTCGTCCCGCTCACGGTCGGCGGGCGCGTCATCCATCAGATCGGCTTGCCATATCACTGGGGAGTCGGCGGCGGTGGTGCGATGGTGAGCGGCGATTCCGCCAACGACGTCCTCGGTGTCGCGCTGGATGCCAATGTGCTCATCCAGGACTCCAAGGCGGCGTCGTGTGACATCCAGCCCGGGCGGCGACCGACAGGCCCTGCGCTCGTGCGATACGTTGAGGAATACCGGCGGCGCGCCGGGATCACCCGCGCCACTGGGACGAAGCTGTTCACCGCTGCGGACGGAAGCACATGAGGCACGCGTTCGCGGCCGCCGATCCGGCCCTCGACACCGGGTGGGTCGAGCCGCCGGCGCGTCAGGGATTCTTCACCGACAGCTCCATCTGCATCGGCTGCAAGGCGTGCGAGGTGGCGTGCAAGGAGTGGAACGGCATTCCCGAGGACGGCCTGAGCATGCTTGGCATGTCCTACGACAACACCGGCGCGCTTGGGGCAAGCACGTGGCGTCATGTGGCCTTCATCGAGCGACGCGGCCCGGCTCCTTCGGGCGGGTTCACGGCGCTGCCGATGGTTACAGACATAACCGGCAACAACCATGCGGCGCCGGCCGACACCGCGATGCACTGGCTGATGTCGTCCGATGTCTGCAAGCACTGCACCAATGCAGCGTGTCTCGACGTGTGTCCGACCGGCTCGCTGATGCGCACCGAGTTCGGAACAGTGGTGGTTCAGGCTGACATCTGCAACGGTTGCGGCTACTGCGTTCCCGCGTGCCCCTTCGGCGTGATCGAACGGCGCGAGGGTCCGGCGGACGCGCGCAATATCAACATCGCCCAGAAGTGCACCCTGTGCTACGACCGCCTCTCCGACGGCATGGCGCCGGCATGCGCGCAGGCGTGTCCCACCCAGTCGATCCAGTTCGGTGACCTCGACGAGCTGCGCGATCGCGCGAAACGACGCCTCGGCGAGCTCCATACCCTGGGCGTCAGCGACGCGCGCCTCTACGGGGCCGACCCGAATGATGGGATCGGTGGAGCCGGCGCGTTCTTCCTCCTGCTCGACGAGCCCGAGGTCTATGGCCTGCCACCCGATCCCGTGGTGACGACGCGGGATCTGCCCGAGATGTGGAGGGCCGCTGCTCTTGCAGGCGCGGCATTGCTCGCAGGGGCGGCTGCCGCGTTTCTGCGGGTGCGCTCATGACGATGGAGTCGGTGGCCGGCCAACCTGTCGCGCCGCAGCGGCGGCGACGCGGCGGGGGAGGACGCGGCGGCGAGCAGGCGATGGTGCCGGAAGCGACATTCACCTCGTACTACGGACGTCCTGTGGTCAAGGCATCCCCGTGGGAGAACGACATTCCTGCCTACCTCTTCCTCGGCGGACTCGCGGCCGGATCGTCACTGCTGGCGGCAGGCGCGGATCTGACCGGCAGGAAAGAGCTTCGGCGCGTCATGCGCATCGGAGCGCTCGTCAGTGTCAGCGCGGGCGCGTTCGCGTTGATTCATGACCTGGGCAAGCCAAGCCGGTTCCTCAACATGCTGCGCGTCGCGAAGCCAACGTCACCGATGTCCGTCGGCACGTGGATTCTCACGAGCTTCGGGCCGATGGTGGGCATCGCGGCGTCAGCGGAGCTGGTGGCGATGCTGCCGCGCCCACTGCAGACGCTTGCACGTCCGGTGACGGCTGCAGCGCGCCCCGCCGGATTCGTTGCGGCACTGCTTGCACCCGGTCTCGCGTCGTACACCGGCGTGCTGCTCGCCGATACGGCCACTCCGACGTGGCATGCGGCGCATCGTGAGTTGCCGTTCGTCTTCGCCGGTTCGGCGGCGATGGCGGCCGGAGGGTTGGGGATGATGGCCGCGTCCGTCGCACAAGCGGGGCCGGCGCGGCGACTTGCGGTCGGTGGGGTGGTGCTGGATCTGGTCGCCGAACGCCGAATGGAGGGCAGCATGGGGATCGCTGTTGAGAACTCTCCGCGCCGGTCGCGCAGGCCTCCTGATGCGCGCCAGCCGTGCGCTCGCTGCCGGAGGCATCATCGGCGCGATCGCGTTGGGGCGCCGCTCGCGCATGGTGTCGCTGCTCTCGGGTGGTGCGCTCGTCGCCGCATCGGCGTGCACGCGGTTCGCCATCTTTGAAGCAGGTCAGGAGTTGGCGCGCGACCCGCGGTACACCGTTGCGCCGCAACGCGAGCGTCTCGAACAGCGCGCACCGTAGGCTCGGCTGGCTAGACGCGAAGTCTGCGCAGCCCTTCGTCAACTCGCTCGGTGAGCCCGATGCGATCCAGGTGCTCGAGAAGCGGGACGGCCACGCGCCGGGTCGTCGACAGCGCCTGACGGGCAGCAGAGAGTGTGAAGGGTTGCGGGAGTGCGCGCAGCACGACGGCCGCCTGTTGCGGAGCGTTCGGCAGCAACACGATGTCACCCGGGAGCCGCAGAATCGCGCCGGCGTTGGCGGCGGCTCCGAGCTCCTGACGGCCGAGGCGGAGCGCTGCCAGTTGTGATTGCTCCGGCGCGTTGAACGGTTGCTGCTCGAGCATTGTCGTGAGCTGCGCAACGGAAACCTCGACATCAGCGCGCAGCGATGGACGAACACCGCGTCGGCGCAACTTGCCTTGCACCTCCTCGATATCGGGAGATTCGGCGACGAGCCCATCGACCAGCCGCACGTCAGGCAAACGCAGGACGCGCACCACATCGGAGCGAGCAAGGCCGTTGTCCAGCAGCGCGTTGCCGGGGTGCGCACCCACGGCGGACCGGAGTGCTTCACGCCACCGCTGCCAGTGCGCTCCGTCGACCAGCCAGTCAGCGACGCTGACAACCGTTGCGGGCAATGGATCGGGGATTGGTACGCCCACCGCCTCGAGGAGCGAGCGCCTTGCAGCGCCGCGACGGACGAGCTCGGATGCGAGGTCCGCGCTGCCGGTGTCGGCATCCAGCGCGGCAGCGCGTGCCCGCGCGGCGCCGCGGCGATGCAGCGGTGGAGGCAACGGATCGAGCACGGTTGCTCCACCGAGCACGTGACGCAGGCCGGGATCGCGCAGGAGCACTCGGTCACCGACGACCAGCGGCAGGGGAGTCTCCAGAGTGAGCCGCACCAGAGCCCCGAGGCCTGACGAGTCATCCGAGCCGATGCGACGGACCGTCGCCGGGACTGCTGCGGAGCCGATATGGAGGACGACGTGACTCGGCAGTGTGCCGCCGTGAAAGCGGAGATCCAGCAGCGACGTCGATCGCCACGCTTCCGGCGTCAGCAATGCATCACCCCGGTGCACCTGGTCGTGCGGCACGCCGCGCAGATTGACGGCGACGCGCGCCGGGCCCTCGACCTCATCCGCCGGCTCGCCGAGGCGTTGCAGCGTGCGCACGCTGACACGCCCGCCCGCAAGCTCGAGCGTGTCGCCGCTCCGGATGGTGCCCGCACCGAGCGTGCCGGTCACCACGGTGCCGCTGCCCTTGATGGTGAATGAACGGTCGATCCAGAGCCGGACGCGTGTGCCGGTATCGGGACGGGGCAGCAGTGCCACGAGGTCGTCGAGCGCCGCACGCAGTTGGTCGATACCGCTGCCGGTGGTGCCGGACACGCTCACCGCGGGGATGCCGGCGAGGCTGGTGGCCGCGAGCCGTGCAAGGGTCTGCTCGGTTGCCGGGCCGGGGTCCGCGAGGTCGCTGCGCGTGACGGCGAGCAACCCGTGTTCGACGTGCAACGCATCGAGCGCACGAACATGCTCGTCGGTCTGCGCCGCCCAGCCCTCATCAGCCGCAACGACGAGCAGGACCGCCGGGACCGGGCCGACCCCCGCAAGCATGTTGGTCGTGAAGCGCTCGTGGCCGGGCACGTCGACAAAGGCCACCTGCTCCCCTGAGGCCAGCGTCGTCCACGCGTAGCCCAGATCGATCGTCATGCCCCGCCTGCGCTCCTCGGCCCAGCGGTCCGGTTCCATCCCGGTCAGTGCCCGGACCAGAGTCGACTTGCCGTGGTCGACGTGTCCCGCAGTCGCGATCACCTGCACGCGAGTACCGCGCGGATGAGGTCGCCGTCCGCGTCGAGCGGCACGCAGCGCAAGTCGATGAGGCATCGCCCGTGTTCCACGCGACCGACGACGGCAGGGTCGCCGAGGCGCAGCGGTTCCGCGTACGACACGGGAAGGCTGATCGCCCAACCCGGGAGCTCGACGCCGGGTCCACTCCCACCGCCGACGCTGCCCACGGCGGCGGTCAGCTCGGCAGGGTCGCCCAATGCAGCGACCACGGCCGCTGTCCGCACTCGCAACGCCTCAGGGTCGACATGCAGAGCAAGAGCCGTCGGAGTCGGCGGGCCGGTCAGTGTGGCTTCGAGCGCCGCCAACGTGAGCTTGTCGACGCGGAGCGCCCGTGCCAGCGGATGCCGCCGCAAGTGAGCCACGAGATCGGCCTTGCCGGCGATGATCCCGGCCTGCGGACCGCCAAGCAGTTTGTCGCCGCTGGCGGTGACGAGATGAGCGCCGGAGCGGAGGGCCGTGGCGATGTCCGGTTCATCGGGAAGCATCCGGTCGGGTGCGAGCAGGCCGGATCCGACGTCGACGATGAGCGGCAGCCCGAGCGTTGCGAGCTCGTCGACGCCGACAGAGCCGGTGAACCCGGTGAGGCGAAAGTTCGAGGGATGCACCTTGAGAATGCAGCCCGTGCTGTCGCCGATCGCATTGACATAGTCGGCAAGCGTGGTTCGGTTCGTGGTGCCAACTTCGCGAACGAGTGCGCCGGTGCTCGCGACGAGCTCCGGCAACCGGAACCCGTCGCCGATCTCCACGAGTTCGCCGCGGCTCCAGACGACTTCGCGCGCCGCGCTCAATGCGGTAATCGCGAGTAGGAGTGCAGCCGCGCCGTTGTTGACGACCATGACGTCGCCCGCATCCGGAAGCGCGGTGCGAAGGGCCGCAAGCGCACCGCGGCCGCGGCTCGCGCGAGTGCCGTCGCGGAGGTCGTACTCGACATCCACATATGCGGATGCCGCGCGCAGCGCCTCGCGCGCGGCGCCCGACAGCGAAGCGCGACCAAGGTTGGTATGGAGGATGGTGCCCGTTGCGTTGAGCACCGGTCGTAGCGCGGTGGCCCGAGCGGGGAGGTGGCTCACGATGTCATCGACGATCTGCTCGGGCGCGACGGTTGCCGATCGCACTCGTTCCTGCGACGCATGGACTGTGGCGCGAACGATGGCGCGTCCCAGCCGCTGTTCTGCCTCGACCAGTCGGGGATGCTGCAGGAGGAGATCAGTCGACGGGACGTTGCGGCGCGGATCGCTGTGCATCGGCCCCCTTCGATCGATGAGTGGCGGAGGCGGACGGGAATCGAACCCGCCTGACCGGGATACTCGGTCACACTGATTTTGAAGATCAGGAGGGCCACCAGGCGCCCAGACGCCTCCTCGATGAGGGTAGGTGAATGACCACGCTGTCGTCGCGTCGGCGAGTCCCGAATTGGGAAGATCCGCCTGTGCAACTCACCGAATATGCCCACGGCGGCGGGTGCGCCTGCAAGATCCCGCCCGGCGAGCTCGAGGAGATGATCGCCGGCCTCATCGGTGAGTCCTCGAGTTCGCTCCTCGTCGGACTCGATCCTGGTGACGACGCGGCGGCGATCCAACTCGATGACAACGGGATGGCCGTGCTGAGCACGGTCGACTTCTTTACGCCTGTTGTCGATGACGCCTACGACTGGGGTCGCATCGCGGCCGCGAACGCGCTGTCCGACATCTACGCCATGGGCGGCCGTCCGATCCTCGCCGTCAACCTGTTGTGCTGGCCGCGCGAGGTCTTGCCGGCCAGTCTCGCGCGCGAGGTGCTGCGCGGCGGTCTCGACGTCGCAACCTCGGCGGGATGTCCCGTTGCAGGAGGGCACAGCGTCGACGACCCTGAGCCCAAGTACGGCATGGCAGTTACCGGTATTGCGGCGGCCGACCGGTTGCTGCGCAGCGACGGGGGCGAGCCCGGGTTGCCGCTGACGTTGACGAAACCCCTCGGCATCGGCGTCCTCAACAGCCGGCACAAGCAGACCGGGGAAGCGTTCCCTCAGGCCGTTGCAACGATGGTTGCGCTGAACGCTGCCGCGTCAGAGGCGGCACTCGCCGGTGGTGCGAGGTGTGCAACGGACATCACCGGCTTTGGACTGCTCGGACATCTGTACAAGGTGGTGCGCGCGAGCAATCTCACTGCTGTTATCGACGCGGCAGCGGTGCCCTACCTGGACGGCGCTCGCGATGCTCTTGCGGCGGGCTATATCAGCGGAGGCACGCGGCGAAATCTGGACTGGGTTGATCCGCACGTCCGGTGGAGCGGCCGCACCGCAACGGATGTCGACGAGCGCCTGCTGCTGGCCGATGCGCAGACCAGCGGCGGCTTGCTTGTCGCCGGCGAGATCCCGGGCTTCCCGATCATCGGCGAGCTACGGTCGCGCGGCGAGTGGGCAATCGAGGTCCGATAACTCGGCCCTGTTGAGGCATTTGTTGCGCTCGGCAAGCCACGCTCCGACTGGTCCCAGTACGCGCTCGGTAGGATGGGACAGCGATGCACTGGGATCAAATGTCCCGTGAGCAACCCAAGTTCGCCGCGCTGGGCGTGCAGCGACTCGGTGATCCGGGCGTTGTCCTCGTTGGAACGATTCGTGCTGACGGCACGCCGCGAATCAGCCCCGTGGAGCCGTTGTTCTGGAATGGCGATCTCTGGCTCTCGATGCTGTGGGGTTCACGAAAGGCGGCAGATCTCCTTCGAGATCCCCGTGTGCTCGTGCACAGCATCGTCACTAGCAGAGACGGCGGAGGGGGCGAGTACAAAGTGCGCGGGAACGCCGTTGCTGAGCAGGGTGCGGAGGAGCAGCAGCAGTACGCATCGACGGTGCGAGCGCAACTTGGGTGGTCACCGACTCCGGGCAGATTCCACCTCTTCTGGATCGACATCGCCGACGTAACCTTCATCAGATATGAGGACGCTACAGGCGATCAGTTCGTCACTCGCTGGCCGCAAGGCACCGAGTATGTTCGGAGGGGTGACTCGGCAACATCGTTGGGATCACGTGAGCGGTACTCGGATCTCCTCGTCACGTAGCGGATGACAGCCCAGGTGCTGCCCGCAACTCCCGATCGATGGACGGACGTCGTGTCGGTGTTCGGTCGGAGGGGAGACAACTCATCCTGGTGCTGGTGCCGCCGATTTCTACATCCCGTCGATAGCGCAGATGCCGCGCTGGAATCGGCGCCGGATAATCGCGAGGCGCTGCACGACGAAGTCGCACATGCTGTTGTGCCCCCAGGAACTCATTGCGTACGTCGATGGTCAGCCGGTTGGATGGACCAGGGTCGGGCCCCGAAAGAGCTTTCCTGGCGTGACCGGCAACCGAGCACTGGCGCGAGTGCTGACACAGGATCCGGATGCTTGGTGGGTCACGTGTTTCGTTGTCGACAGCGAAAGCCGCCGGCACGGTGTCGGAACCGCGTTGCTGGCCGCGGCTGTCGGGTTCGCCCGTGAGCACGGGGCTTCGGCCGTGGAGGGTCATCCGGTCGATGTCGCCGCCCTGAGCGCTGCACGGGTCGGAGGGTCGGCAATCTTCACCGGAACCTTGGCGATGTTCTCCGCCGCAGGGTTTGCCGAAGTTGGGCGGACATATCGCAGCCGGCCGGTGATGCGATTGACGTTGGCGGGGCGGACTGAGCGAGGAGACGCGTCGGCCGGACTCCCGACTGGATAGGATGGCGGTCGGCGGCACCCCAGGGTCAGGCGCCCGGCGAGATGCTCATCAATGCGTGATACCCGAGGAGAGTGGATGTGGCTGGGAATCACCAGAGCGAAATCGACGATGAGCTGTTGCGGGACTTCCTGCGCGGTCAGCGCGAATCGGTATTGGCGATCGTCGACGGCCTGGATGAGGAAGCCTGGCACCGCTCGGTCGTCCCCACAGGCTGGAATCCTGCCGGGCTGCTCGAGCATCTGGGCGGCGCGGAGTGGCACTGGTTCCAGGGTGTCGTCGCGGGAAAGGAGCCGGAACTGCCTGGCGATCTCGATGACGAACTGCCGCCGTACGACCCGCTGACAGTGGTATTCACGAGTGACGAGCCCTCGGCAGAGGTGCTCAGCTTCTACCGCGAGCAGTGCGCGCAATCCGAGGCGGTGCTGGCGACGACGCCGCTTTCGGCAGTGCCACTGGGCACGCATGGTGGCTTCACGCCACCGAATGTTCGCTGGGTCGTGCTGCACATGATCGAGGAGACGTCGCGGCATGCCGGCCATCTGGACATCGCACGGGAGCTCCTCGACGGCAAGGTCCGGTTGGGCGGCCGCTGACTGTAGGTGTGTTTCTCAGCCGAGGCAGATCTGGTGACCGGGATCGTTGTCGGCGCCGTCGGTATCGATGCGCTGCGCCATGTCCGGAACCGCCATCAGATCCCTCTGGCGGCGACACCGCTGCTCCTCGCCGTCCATCAGGTTGACGAGTTGCTCGTGTGGCTGGGGCTCCGCGGGCAAGTGTCATTCTCCATTGAGCACGCTGCGATTTACGTCTTTCTTGCCGTCGCGTTCGTGCTGCCGTTCTGGGTGCCGTTCGCGATGCTTGGCGTCGAGACCAAGGTGCATCGACGCGAGTTGATGAAGGTGTTTCTCGCCGTGGGGCTGGTCACGTCCGCGGCGCTGCTCATTGCAATCGTCGCCGGGCCGGTCGGGGCGTCAATTGACGGGTCACACATCGCGTACGACGCGGATATCAACTACGCCGGCATTCTTGTGGCGCTGTACATCGTCGCCACGTGCGGGTCATGTCTTGTGGCGAGCAACAGATGGCTCGTGTTGCTGGGACTTGCAAATCTGCTTGCGGTGATCGCGCTCGGATGGATCACGTTCACCGGATTTGCATCATTGTGGTGCGCGTGGGCGGCGCTGACGTCGGTCGCGATCGCGATCTATCTGCGACGCTCCGGTCGAATCAGCGAACCGGGCGGTGTGGCGTACGCCTGATTGAGGCGCGCTAACCGACTCGCCGGTAGCTCCACACCGCCAGCGGGACGAACACGATAAGCACGCCCGCAAGCCACAGAAGGCTCTCCCACAGCGCGGGGTTCAGCGGGAACGCCGGACCGCCCAACGCCATGGCGCGCATCGCATTGATCACGAGGGTCACCGGTTGGTTGTTCGCGAAGTCCTGCAGCCAGGTCGGCATGGTCGCGATCGGCACGAACGCGGAGCTGATGAACGTCAGCGGAAAGAGCCAGATGAGACCGAAGGCCTGCACCGATTCCTCGTCCTTGATCGCGAGCCCGATGAACGCCGAAACGGCGCACACGGTGACGCCGAATGCTTCCGCGAGCAGCACCATCCCCACCGCGCCGGCGACTCCGTTCTGGAAGCGGAAACCAACCGCGTACCCGACGCCGACGATCACCAGGATCACGATCATCATGCGAATCGAGTCCGCAATGAGCCGGCCCGCCAGCACCGCCGAGCGCGCCATCGGCATGGCGCGGAACCGATCGATGACTCCCTTTTTTGCCTCCTGCGCCAGCGCGATTGCCGTTGCGAAGGTTGCAAAGGCAGCGGTCTGCCCGATGATCCCTGGCATCAGATAACTGACGTACCCGCCGGCTCCTGGCGCCTGGATCGCCCCGCCGAACACGTACCGGAAGAGCAGCACGAAAATCACCGGTTGTACGACGGTGAAGACGAGATATGCCGGAACGCGCATCCACACGAGGAGGTTGCGCCGGGTGATGACGAGCGCATCGCTGACGGCCCAGCGCGCGTTCTGCGCGGCGCTCGGCCGCAACCTGGTATCCACGGGTTCGGCGATCGCGGTCATGACGCCACTCCTGCGGCTGGGCTCTTCTGGGCACTGGCCGCACTGTCCGGTTCAACCTCGGCTGCATGGCCGGTGACTGCCAGGAACACGTCATCGAGCGACGGTCGGTGGAGCGCCAGATTCTCGGTCACGATACCGGCGGCGTCCAGCCGGCGCACCGCATCGATGAGCGCGGTCGAGCCGCCGCTCCCGACCGGCACCTTGATGCGCTTGGCATCGGCCTCCACGGTTGGGGTTGACGCGGATAGTCCAGCGACGGCGCGCACCGCGTCGTCGAGCCGGGCGCGGTCGGGCACGGTGAACTCGAGGAGGTCGCCGCCGACCTGGTCCTTGAGCTCGTTCGGCGTGCCTGAGGCAATCACCTCGCCGTGGTCCACGACGACGATCGTGTTGGCGAGCTCGTCTGCTTCATCGAGGTACTGCGTTGTCAACAGGAGTGTCGTGCCGCGGCCGACGAGCTCGCGGATGATCGCCCACATGCCGAGGCGTCCGTACGGATCGAGGCCGGTGGTGGGCTCGTCGAGGAAGAGCACTGACGGCTCGGCGACGAGGCTTGCGGCGAGGTCGAGACGTCGCTGCATGCCGCCTGAGTACGTTTTTGCAGGCCGATCGGCCGCGTCGGCAATTTCGAAACGTTCGAGCAATTCGGCAGCGCGACCTTTGACGCTGGAACGTGGCATGTGGTTGAGGCGGCCCATGATCTCGAGGTTCTCGCGCCCGGTCAATTCGAGCTGGATCGCCGTCGCCTGACCGGCGAGACCGATCCGGCGGCGGACTGCGGCGGCGTCCCGGGTGACGTCATATCCCTCGATGACGACGCGCCCCGAATCCGGGTGCAACAGCGTGGTCAGGACGCGGACCGCGGTGGTCTTGCCGGCGCCGTTGGGTCCGAGCATGCCGAGCACGCTTCCGCGAGGCACTGTGAAGTCGATCCCGCGCAGTGCATGCACCTTGCCGAATGACTTGTGCAGTCCGGAGACCTCGATGGCGAAATCGGAGTTGGGGAGAGGCATGGCCGCACGAGGATAAAGCAAGGAGCCAGAAGCGGTGCCTACGCCTCGTTGGAGGTCAGGACCTCGCGCAGCTTGACGGCGAATTCCTCGGGCTTCCCTGCGTATCCCGAGTCACCGCCGACGAAGCCGCCGTGGTGGCTCGGGAAGACCGCGGCCTCACGACCAAGCCGCTCGGCTGTCGCGACTGACGTCCTTCCAGTAAAGGTTCCTGCAGACTCTTCGCCGAGAGCGAGCACGATGCGGGTCGGCGCGGCCGCTAACGCGTCGAAATCGGGCTCGTAGCCGGACACCGCCGACGAGCGATCCGAGAGCAGCACATCTTCGCGGGCCCCGTCGTCATCCGCCGGCATCCCGAATTGAGCCGGATGTGGAATCGGTCGCGAGAAGTACTCGTCCGTGAACTCGCCGTGCCACGACGTCATGCCAGTGAAGGCGGCCATTCCGGCGCCCCAACCCTTCGCCATATAGGCGGCCCTGAACTGATCCATGGCCCTCGCGGCTGCCTCCGCGTCGGGCAGCACCGTCAGCAGGGGAGGCTCGTGCGCCACCAGCACGGTGACGTCGTCAGGGTGGGCCGCAACGAGCGCAAGTGCTGTTACCGCACCGCCGCTGCTGGCGAACATCGCCACGGGGCCGGCGCCGAGCGCTGTGATGACCGCGTGCACATCGTCTGCCTGGACCGACGGAACGCTGTCGATGCGGTTGTCATGTCGGAGGCTGCGACCAAGACCGCGCGGGTCGTACGTGATGACCGTACGGTCGGGAAAGTACGACGCCAGCGTGCGGAATCCGCCGGCGTCCATCGGTTGCCCGATCATGAAGAGCGGCGGGCGACCGTCAGCGGTGGGTAACGGTCCCTCAACGTCGTAGACGATTTCTGCGTCGGCGATTTCGAGATTGTGCGTCTGCATACGAGTTTCCCCTCGACGGCCCTTGCCGCAATTCGGTCGCGGCTCTATGCCTCGGCACCCGGGTGAACGGCGGTGCGGTATGTGGCGAGAATCACACCCTTAGCCGTGCGCGTGCTGTCCACCAACTCCAGCTGGTGTTGCTCGCCGTCCTCGGGAAAGAGATGTAATCCACCACCGAGCAGCAGCGGATGGATCACCAATCTGAACTCGTCGATCAGGTTGTGCGGCACGAGTGACTGAATGAGCGCACCACTTCCCATGATGAGGAGCTGACCCTCACACTCTCGCTTGAGCTCCGCGACCGCTTCGGGAACGTCACCGCTGAGCAGCGTTGAGTTCGGCCACTCGAGCTTGGTCGACGCATCGCTCGAGGCGACATATTTCGTCGCGGCGTTCAACGCATCCTTGAAAGGACCGCCGACCTGATTCCAGTGGCCCAGCATATCTTCGTAGCTCAGACGGCCCATCAGCATGGCGCCCGGTCCGCCCGCACTCGGCGGACCGATCCATTTCCCAACCTCCTCGTCTGCGGCAGCGGCGGCCCAGCCGCCGTGACTGAAACCTCCTCGCGTGTCCTCATCACTCCGCGCCGGACCCTGGATGATGCCGTCGAGGCTCATGTGGTTCAGCACGACGATCTTCATGAAACTGCGGCCACCCCCTACGCAACGAAGTGAGTCGGCCCAACGGCCGCTGTTTGAAGGCGGCCGTTGGGCGAAGGCAACCTTAACTCCGCGGCGACATGCAGGTGTCAGCCCGAGCGCGGATGCCGTAGCGGTTATCGATACGAGCCGCCCGTTGGGGTCACAGGCGCGGCTGGCGGGGCCGCCGGCGGCGCGGTGGCTGTGGTGGCTGCAGGGTCGGTTGCCTGCGGTCCGGAGACGCCCAGCAGATCCTCAAAGAGCGCTCGGTATTGGGTCATCGCTCGACGGAGGGCCTCGGTATCCGCTTGGCCCTGACCGCTGGCAAGGGCGATGGTATGGGCGCTGCGGTAGTTGTCGACGACGCGCGGGTGATCCACAGAAACGTCATCGGCGCGCTGCTCGAATTCGGCCACCGGATAGCCGCGATCGGTCATCACCTGCGATACGAGCGCATCGGCCTGGCGAACGCTCTCGGCGGGCGCGTCGACGAACGCAGCCTGGACGCGCTGCCACTGCGCGAGGTACTGCTGACGAGCCTGCTCCGGCAACTCGACGATATTGAATTGCTTGCGCCGTTCCACGCGACCGGCCAGCTCGCGCTCGGCCTGTCGGCGATCGCCGGTCTGCTGGATCGTTCGCTCGTATTCGGACCCGAACGTATCCTGCAAGCGGCTGGACTTCCGCTGGTTCGCGATGATTGCGATGGCAATCACAGCGATGACGACGACGACCGCGATGACGATGTAGGCAGTTGTCGACATTCGCATCTCCTTCTGACGATCGGAGGATCCACGACGCGGATCCTGAAACTGATAGTCAGGCTATCACATATGCACCCAGCCCGACGGGTGCATCTCCGCCGCAGATACACCACGGCCGGCAGGCGTTACGTCGCCACTCGGCCCCCGTCGACGGCGAGAGTGATGCCGTGGACGAAGCTCGCATCATCACTTGCGAGGAAGACGATCGCCGAAGCAAGTTCCTCGGGCTGAGCGACGCGACCTGCTGGTGCTAGTGCTGCGAGCTGATTCACCATCTCAGCAGGGACTGCTTCCATCGTGCGGGTTCGTGTCGGGCCGGGGGCAACGGCGTTGACCCGAACACCACGCGGGCCGTATTCGGCGGCCCAGGCCTTCGTCAACAGTTCGAGGGCCGCTCGGCTGGCGCCATACAGAGCCATGCCTGCCTGTCCGAAGCTGGCGACCATCGTGGAGACGTTGACGATCGAACCCCATCCGCGTTCGGCCATGAGGGGCGCCATTGAGGCGACGAGGAAGAACGGAACCTTGACGTTGACTGCAAAGCTCTCGTCGAAATCTGCTTCGGTGGCTGCGTTGCTTGGTCCGAGCAAGGCGACGCCGGCGTTGTTGATGAGGATGTCGACATGGCCGTCGCCTGCCTCAATGGCCCATTCGACCAGGTCCTGGGCCGATTTGAGATCGCTCAACGTGGTGAGCCGGAACGTGGCGCTGCCTCCGCTGCCTTCGATCTCGGCCACCACGTCTTTGGCTCGTTGTTCGTTGCGCCCGACTACCAGTACGTGAGCGCCGCGGGCGGCCAAGGCGATGGCCGTCGCCTTGCCGATCCCGCTCGTCGAGCCCGTCACGAGAGCGGTCTTGCCCTTTAGGTCAGCCATGCGGTGTGCCTCCTGTCGCTAGAAAATGGGTTGCGCGACCCACTCTGGCAGGTTCGGACTGGGTTGTCAAACCCAAAATCCTGCTAACATCGGTGCATGGTCAACGCGATGAGTGACCGGCCCAGGCTCACCTCCAAGGGAGCACGCACCCGGGCACGAATAGTGGAGGAGGCCGCCGCCCTGATCCATGAGCGCGGGGTGGCGAGCACCACCTTGGAAGACGTCAAGGTGGCGGCGGAGGTCAGCGGCTCTCAGATGTACCACTACTTCCCCGACAAGAACGAGCTCGTGCAGGCGGTCATCGATTACCAAGCCGAGGCCATCGTCAGTAACCAGGGGCAGATCCTCCGCGGCGCGAACGGAGTCGACGCCTGGCGGAAGATGGTGATCGCCGAAGCGAAGCGCACCAAAGCAAAGGGCGGCTGCCCACTTGGCTCGCTCGGTGGTCAGCTGGCCGAGTGTGACCCCGAGGCCCGAGTGCTCATAGCGGCAGGGTTCGATCAGTGGGCAGCCGCCATCAGCGATGGACTCAGATCCCTTGATGCCGACGGGAAGCTCCCGCCGGGGATCGACCCCGACGACCTCGCCACCACGCTGCTCGCCACCCTCCAAGGAGGACTTCTCCTCGCCCAGGTGCAACGGAGTACCCGCCCGTTCGAGACTGCGGTCAACACCCTTCTCGCCCTTGCTGTCGGCAGATGAGCCATCCAGCGAAGAACCGACAGCAGCGCGTGTCTATTTTCTCTCAGATCCTGAAATCCCTTCTACGATAAGGAATTTCGGCTCGTGGAGCGGGAGACCGAGACTCGAACTCGCGACATCCAGCTTGGAAGGCTAGCGCTCTACCAACTGAGCTACTCCCGCGTACGTCCCATGGTAGCGGTGTAGCCTGCCGACGATGGCAGCCACGACCTGGCCTCGCCGCGGCATCCTCGCCGAGCGCGGTTGGGGCCTGATCCTGAGCCTGCTGCTGATCCCGGCGATCCTCGGGACGAACCTCATCTACGACGGGCTCAACCACGGCCCGGACCGCATCTTCCTCCGGACTCCGCTCGATGAGGCGCTGCCGGTGGTGCCGATCTTCGCCATCCCGTACGTATCGCTGATTCCGTACATCGGCGTCAGCCTGCTGGCATTCCTGTTTTTCCGTATACGCGTCTACCGCTCAGCGTCGATCGCGATGATCATCGTCTGGTTCATCAGCTACGCCTTCTATTTCTTCCTGCAGTCATACGTTGCGCGCCTTCCGGTCACCGGCACCGATCCGTTCTCCGGACTGGTCCGCAGCATCTACCGGAGCGACCAGCCGTTCAACGACTTTCCCAGTCTGCACACGTCGTTGTCGACGATCATCGCCATCCACTGGTGGCGCTTCGACCGTCGCATCGGAGTCCCTGCCGCCATCTGGACGGCGCTCATCGTCATGTCGACCGTGCTCATCAAGCAGCACTATCTCGCCGACGTGGCCGGTGGACTTGTGCTCGCGGGCGTCACGTCGTGGATCGTGATCCGAAACACTCGCGCCTAAGAATGCCGCGCCTGCGCTAGGATTCGCCCGACTGAACAGCACGACACATGGAGGGCACGGACATGGCACCAGCGATTGCGCCGATCACGCGCCTGTCCGACGTCGTGCCCGGCGGCTCCGCCGCCTGATCGTTCGCCGGCTTCGCACCACATGCTGGTGCGCGGTCGTCACCGGGGCTCCGGGCTCTCAGTCCACTATGGAGTTCTCAGTTGTCTCACGATCTGCGCCGTCTCACCGCGCTCGGCTGGAACGGCATTCTCGAAACGGCGTTCGCTGACGCCGCCACCCGCGACGGCCTTCGAGGCCTCGTTTCGCGCGTCGACGGCCGCGTCGTCACCGTGGTCACCGAGGCTGGAACCGTCCGTGTTCCACTTGCGCCAACGCTCGAGGGTGCTCCCGACGATGGGGGAGTTGTAACGGGCGATTGGCTTGTCATCGACGACGGCATCGCCGTGGCGCTGCTGCCACGACGCAGCGTCCTGATGCGCCGCGCCGCCGGCGTTGCCACGGCGGGCCAGGCAGTTGCTGCCAACATCGACCTTGTCTTCGCCACGGTCGCGCTCGGTGGCGCCATCAAGCTGCGTCGTATCGAACGCGCGCTCGCGATGGCGTGGTCGAGCGGTGCGACACCGGTCGTGCTGCTGACGAAGTCCGACCTCAGCACTGACCTTCAGAGCGATCTTCGAGCGGCGAGATCGGTCGCCTCGGACGCCGAGGTCATCGCGGTCAACGCGTCCGGCGAAGGAGTCGAGCGCGTCCGTGCGCTGCTGCCGCCGGGCGCCGTTGGGGTACTCGTCGGACCGAGCGGCACTGGAAAATCGACGCTCGTGAATCGCCTCGCCGGCTTCGACGTCCTTGCAACGGGGGAAGTGCGTGCCGACGGCAAAGGCCGGCACACCACAACGCGCCGCGAGCTCATCGAACTGCCCGACGGTGGTCTCATCATCGACACACCCGGCACACGGGAGTTGGGTCTCTGGGATGCCGGCGCAGGCATCGAAGAGGTGTTCGGGGATCTTACCGATGTCGCTGCGAGCTGCCGCTTCCGCAATTGCAAGCACGAGAGCGAGCCCGGCTGTGCAGTCCGCGCAGCCGCAGCGGATGATCCAAGTGTGCTGGCACGGCTTGAGTCGAAACGCAAGCTCGAACGTGAGCAGGAACGGCTCGACGCTGCGCGCGACCTACGCGCGCTTGCTGAACGACACCGGGCAACACGCAAGCGCGCGCGGGCGATCAGACAACAGAACTCGTCGTAGCCCGCAAGACTCACAACGCTGAGCGAACACTGAGGAGCCAACCACATGGATGACCGGACATCTGCGATTGCCGAGGTCCTGCACGATGCAGGGGAGACCCACCACATCGTCTTCAAGATCGTCGACGGTGAGGATGCCGATTGGGCGTCCTGGTATGGCGACTGGCTGATCAACCACTCGCACCTTCCGGAGCTGCTGGGGGCCGTGCCAGTGCGCAGCGAGCTGGTGTATCTGCTCGTGCTGTGCGACAAACAGTTCACGAGTGGATCGCTGCCCGGGCGGTGGGAGGACTACTACGCGCAGACCCTCATCGCCGAGCTGGGAGCGCCGAGCTAGACGGAGCTACCTGCCGCTGGGCTCGGCTTCGGCGACGCGTTGCCGCGCGGATGATTCGGGAAGCTGTGCGGGGCGAACGCCGTGCTTCCCAGCACCTGGACACCATCAGCGGTGATGTGGGTCAGATCTGTCTCGGTTCCCTGCACGACGATATATGTGCCCGCCTTGACCGATGCGCTCGTGGCCGTGGCGTTGCCGACCCCCTGATAGACAGTGGCGCTTGACGTCGTTGCGTACTCGAGCTGGCCGTCGCTCGTGACGAGCGTGATCATGCTTCCGCTCACAGACTGCACGCGTCCGGTGATCGTCGGAATCTCGATGGTGATGGCGGTGGCGGCGATCGGCGACGTAGCGGTCTTCGATGTCGCGCCGCGAGCCGCACGCACCTGGACAACCTCACCGACCTTGATCGCCGAGAAGCTCACCTTCTTGCCCTCACGGCTGTAGGTGGTCGCCGATGTGGTCGTGACAGTGTCCGTTCCCTGCAGCGTGCGCAGCGTCAGCGTCGAACCGCTGATCTTCGTGACAGTTCCGGTGGCACCGCCGCAGAATGCGCCTGCGAAACCGGAGGTTGCGCTCGAGAATCCGCTCGCGCACGGGAAACCGACGCCACCACGTCCGAACGACGGCGGGTGCTGCGATGGCGATCCACTCGGCGTCGGTTTCGCTGCGGTGGTGCTCGCGAGCGTGATCGAGCTCGCCCGGGTCACGACGAAGCCGGCGGCGGCCCCGACGAGGGCAATTGCCACAGCGACGCCAAGCAACCGCAGCCGGGCGTAGGAGCGGCTGGGTGGCGGGTCAGACGGAGCCGGCGGCGGCTCCCAGCTCGGCGGTTCGAGATTCATCGCTCAGGAAATACCTTACCGCGCCCACCTGTCGAAAGTGTTACTAACGCACCAGATGAGCCAAACGTCAGGGACGGCCGCCGAATCGCGACTCCATCTCCGTGACCCAGGCCGCCAGGGTGCTGCGATCGCCGATCCGCGGGAAGAGCGGATCGCCGGCATTGAGCGCCCGGCCCGCCGCAAGGCGTCCCAGTTCGGCACTCGCCAGTCCGGGCCACGTCACCTCCGAGGCGTCAAGGCCGAGGATCGCAACGAGGCGCTCGCATGCGAACGGAACAAACGGTGACGACACGATCGCCTCGATGCGGGCGACGTTGATCGCGGTGCGGAGGATGCACGCGACCCGAGCGTTGTCGGTCTCGTGCCACGGCGCGCAGCGATCGAGGTACTGGTTACCGAGCGTCCAGAGGCTCCGGAGCGCGAATGCCGCCGGCCGGAAGCGCATCGCGTCCATCTCCTCTGCATACGTGGCCAGCGCGGCATCGAGCGATGCCGCAAGCTCGGCCTCCTCGGGACCCGGCTCGCCGCCGGCGGGCACGACCATGCCGAAGAGCTTCTCGGTGAGCTTCAGGGTGCGCTGCACGAAGTTGCCGAAGATCCCGGCGAGATCCTTGTTCACCGTGAGGGCGAACCCCTCCCAGGTGAACTCGGCGTCGTCGGACTCGGGTGCAGCGGCGAGCAGCGCGTATCGCCAGTAGTCGGCCGGCACGATCTCGAGCGCGGTGTCCATGAAGATGCCGCGCTGCTGGCTCGTCGAGAACTTGCCCCCGTAGTACGTCAGGTAGTTGAAGCCCTTGACGTAGTCGACGAGCTTCCAGGGTTCGCCGGTCCCCATGAGCGTGATCGGGAAGTTGATGGTGTGAAAGGGGATGTTGTCCTTGCCGAGGAATTCGGTGTAGCGCACGTCGGGGGCGTCGAACCACCAGGAGCGCCAGTCACGGGCCCCCGGGTCGATATCCGCCCACTCCTTGGTCGCGCCGATGTACTCGATCGGCGCGTCGAACCACACGTAGAAGACCTTGTTCTCGAACCCCGGCCAGCCGACCGGGATGCCCCACTTCAGATCGCGTGTGATGCTCCGGTCCTCGAGACCGACGTTGAGCCAGTTGCGCGCGATCGACGAGACGAGGATCGGCCAGTCGTCGTGCGAGTCGATCCATTCGCGGATGCGGCCCGCCATGAGGGACTGCCGGATGAAGAGATGCCGCGTCGCACGGACCTCGAGCCGCGTACTCCCGGAGATCGCCGACCGCGGGTTGATGAGATCCGAGGGCTCGAGCAGGCGCGCGCAGTTCTCGCACTGGTCGCCGTTGGCGCGCTCGTAGCCGCAATGCGGGCACGTGCCGATGATGTAGCGGTCCGGCAGGAAGCGCTCGTCGTCGAGCGAGTACACCTGATCCGTGACCCGCTCCTCGACCATGCCGTGCTCGCGGAGCTTCTCCGCCATGTGCCGGGTCAGCTCGGCGTTCTGCGTCGACGAGCTCCGACCGAAGTGGTCGAACGAGAGGCCGTAGCGCCGCGCCAGGTCGGCTTGGATCTCATGCTGCTCGGCGCAGTAGTCGGCCACGCTGAGCCCCGCCGCCGCAGCGGCGAGCTCCGCCGGCGTGCCGTGCTCGTCGGTCGCGCAGATGAAGAGGACGTCGTGACCGCGCAGTCGTTGATGGCGCGCGTAGACGTCCGCGGGCAGCATCGAGCCCACCAGGTTGCCGAGGTGCTTGACCCCGTTGATGTACGGCAAGGCGCTCGTGATCAGATGGCGGCCCACCGGCGCATCGTACAAGGGCACCGACGACGCCCCCCCTCTCGGGGCGTCGCCGTGACGACAAGAATATTAGCGATAGGGGCGTTTGCTGCAATCGTCGGATGAGGCGTTGCAACACCATCAATATCGCCGATCGTCTGTGACGATGTCGCCGGGATCGCGTCGCGAGGTGAAAGGGCGACCGGCTGGTACGCTGCCCCGATGCCAGCGACCGTCCCGCGGTGAAGGGGCTCATCCTTAGCGGCGGTAAGGGGACACGGCTCCGGCCCATCACCCACACCGGCGCCAAGCAGCTCATCCCCGTCGCGAATCGACCCATCCTCTTCTACGCAATCGACGCGCTCACGAACGCGGGGATTCACGACATCGGCATCATCGTCGGCGACACCGCCGACGAGGTGCGCGCCGCCGTCGGCGACGGCTCGAAGTTCGATGCCCGGGTCACCTTCATCCAGCAGGAAGCGCCCCTCGGACTTGCCCATGCAGTGGGCATCGCGCGCGACTTTCTCGACGGCGACAGCTTCGTGATGTACCTCGGCGACAACCTCATCGCCCAGGGCATCGGCACCCTCGTCGAGGAGTTCGAGAGCTCGAAGGCCGATACGATGATCCTGCTGGCCCGGGTTCCCGAACCCGAGCGCTTCGGCGTCGCGGAGCTCGAGAACGGACAGGTGATCTCGCTCGTCGAGAAGCCGGCGGTCCCGCGGTCCGACCTGGCCCTGGTTGGCGTCTACCTGTTCTCGTCGGTCATCTTCGAGGCCATCGACGCCATCGAGCCGAGCCCTCGTGGCGAGCTCGAGATCACCGACGCGATCCAGCGCCTCATCGACACCGGCAAGCGCGTGATGCCGCACATCATCGAGGGCTGGTGGAAGGACACCGGCCGCCTCGACGACATCCTCGAGGCAAACCGAATGCTCCTCGACATGCTGCAGGCTCGCACCGACGGGACCGTCGGCGAGGACGTGCGCCTCCACGGCAAGGTGGTCGTCGAGGCCGGGGCCACATTGCGCAACTGCGTTGTGCGCGGTCCGGCGATCATCGGCAGCGGGACCGTCGTCGACAACGCCTATATCGGCCCGTTCACCTCCATCTACTACGACTGCGTCGTGCGCAACGCCGAGATCGAGAACAGCATCGTGCTCGAGGGCACGAGGATCCACGACATCGCGGGCAAGATCGACGGATCACTCATCGGCAAGGAGTGCGAGGTGTGCAAATCGCCGGCGCGACCCACTGCGGTTCGGCTCATGCTCGGCGATCACTCGCGCGTCGAACTCTGACGGTGCGGCGCTGAAGTACCTCATTCTCGGCGGGTCCGGCCAGCTCGGTGGCGACCTGACCGATGCGGCGCGGCGGCGCGGAGACCTTGTGACCGCCGTCGGGCACACCGCCGGGGACATCACGAATCCCGCGGCCGTGCGCATGGCGATCAAGGCGAGCCTCCCCGACGTGGTGATCAACTGCGCGGCCTGGACGCGAGTCGACACCGCCGAGGACCACGAGGACGAAGCTGAAGCGGTCAACGGGAGAGGCGCCGGAATCGTCGCCGCCGAATGCGCCGCCGCCGGTGTGCGCCTCTGCCACATGAGCACCGACTACGTGTTCGACGGGACGGCGACCGAGCCGATCGACGAGGACGCGGCCCCGAACCCGCAGTCAGCCTACGGGCGCACGAAGCTCCATGGCGAGGAGGCCGTGCGCGCGGCATGTCCCGATCACCTCATCGTGCGCACCAGCTGGCTGTACGGCCGGCGCGGTCCCAACTTCGTGCTGACGATGCTCCGCCTCGCCGCGGAACGAACCGAGGTCCGTGTCGTCGACGATCAGCGCGGCGCGCCGACATGGAGCGGCCACCTCGCGCCGGCCGTGCTCCGCCTCACCGACATCGCTCCACCTGGCACGTACCACCTCAGCAATAGCGGTGTGACCACCTGGCACGGCCTCGCGGTCGCCGCGATCCGTGCGCGCGGGCTGACGACCAACGTCGTCGCCATCACGACTGCGGAATACCCGACCGCGGCAACGCGTCCCGCCTATTCCGTGCTCGACAACCGGCGCTGGCGGGAACTCGGCGAACCGCCGATGCCGGCGTGGCGGGAGGGGCTGACCGCCTACCTCAACGAGCTCGACGCCGCCCGATAGATCAGTCGGAGTCGTCGTCCCGCTTCTGCGATCGCTTGTCCGCGGAGATGTAGAGCAGCCCGCCGAACAAGCCGAGGTTCTTGAGGAAGTGAATGAGCTGCGGGCGCCGGTCCTCGGGCTTCTGAGCCTTCCAGAACGGGTGACCAATGTACGTGTTGGTGATCAGCGTCAGCGCGAGGAGGCGTGCTGAGAGCTTCGGGAAGATGCCAAGGGCGAGCGTCGAACCCGCTGCCATCATCGTGATGCCGTGCGCACGGGCGAGCATCGGCTCCTCAGGCAGCATCGGCACCGCCGCAGCCGCCGTCTTCGCGTATCGCTCTGCGTTGTTCAACATGCCGTACCCGGAGTAGATGAAGATTCCGGAGAGCATCGCGCGGGCGGCGGTTCGGGTGAGAAATCCCATGACGGGTGAGTCTAGGACAGGCGGACGGAATGACCGGTCGTGCGCCATAGTTCCCGCCATGGCGGCCAGTCGCCCGACGCGCGCAGTGTCCTCGTCCTTCACGAGCCGCGGTCATCGCCTCGCGTACACCGAGTTCGGTGAGGGCAAGCGCTGGGTGCTGCTCATGCCCGGGCTGCTCATCCCGGCGCTGATGCAGGAGCACCTCGCGAGTGCGCTCGCCGCGGCCGGCTCGCACGTCCTGACGCTCGATCCGCTCGGGCACGGCGATTCGGACCGCCCCCACGATATGAAGGAGTACTCGATCGAATCGTTCGCCGCCGACGCGATCGCGCTGCTCGATCACCTGGACATCGACGAGGCGGTCATCGGCGGGACGTCGCTCGGGGCAAATGTGACGCTCGAGGTGGCGCATCTTGCTCCCAGTCGAGTGCGCGGCATGATCCTCGAGATGCCGGTGCTCGAGAACGGCCTCGTCGCGTCGGTCATCGCCTTCGGGCCGCTCCTCGTCGGACTCCATTTCGGCGAGCAGCTGCTCCGCCCAGTCACTGCGGTGTTCCGTCGCGTCCCGCGCTGGGCGCTGCCGTTCTGGGGCAACGTCGCGTTCGACGCCATCCGCCAGGAGCCCGGCCCGAGCGCCGCGCTGCTGCGAGGTCTCTTCTTCAGCCATATTGCGCCGCACAGCGCGCAGCGTCGGGAATTGCGGATGCCGGCGCTCGTCGTCGGTCACCACATCGACCCGGTGCATCCGTTCTCGGACGCGGGGATGCTGATGGACGAGCTCCCCGATGCTCGGCTCGTCGAGGCGTCGAACATCCTCGAGCTGCGCTTCTGGCCGGAGCGCCTCACCGGGGAGATTGCCGCGTTCGTCGCCGCGTGCTGGTCGCCGCGTGCGCTGGCGAAACCGCGCCGCCAGCGCCGTCGCACCGCCTGACGATCAGGCCGTACGCTGTGTCCGACATGTCCCAGACCGTTGCTCCGCGCCCACGCGTTCTCAGTGGTATCCAGCCCGACTTCAGCCTGCATATCGGCAACTACCTGGGCGCGCTCCGCAATTGGGTCCGAGACCAGGACGACTACGAGAACTACTTCTGCATCGTCGACCTGCACGCGCTGACGCAGCACCCGGACCCGGAGCGGCTGCGCTCACTGACGCTCGAGCTCGCGGGGCTGTATCTCGCGTGCGGTCTCGACCCGGCGCGATGCGAGATCTTCGTCCAGTCGCACGTGCCCGCCCACTCGCAGCTCTGCTGGATCCTCGAGACCCTCACGCCGATGGGCTGGCTTGACCGCATGACCCAGTTCAAAGCGCGCGTGCAGGTGCAGGGACGCGAGCGCATCAACACCGGTGTCTTCACGTACCCGGTGCTGATGGCAGCCGACATCCTTCTCTACGACGCCGACTTCGTCCCGGTCGGCGAGGACCAGCGGCAGCACATCGAGCTCTGCCGCGACCTCGCGCAGCGCCTCAACTCGCAACGAGGCGATGTGCTCAAGGTGCCCGAGCCGCTCATCCGCAGCGTCGGTGCGCGCGTCATGGGGCTCGATACGCCAGAAGAGAAGATGAGCAAGAGCCTCGCGGTCGAGCGACCCGGTCACGCCGTGCTGCTCCTCGATCCGCCCGAGCTGGTGCGGCGCAAGATCGCGCGAGCAACGACCGATACGAAACCCGCGGTGGAGGCGCCGGTCGGACCCGGCGTCGCCAATCTCCTGGACATCTACGCGGCGCTCACCGGGCTCGACGACGCCGCTGCGCTGCGCGAGTTCGAGGGAAAGACCTACAGCGTGCTCAAGACTGCAGTCGCGGACGCTGTCATCGATGCGCTCGCGCCGATCCAGCACCGCTACGCCGAAATCCGCGCCGACGAAGCGGGGCTGTATCGCGTGCTCGCCGATTCCGCGGCCCGGGTTCGCCTCATCGCCGACGCGACGCTGCACCGCGTGCAGGAGGCCGTCGGCCTGCGCTGATCAGGCGGTCGCTGCCTCGATCTCGTCGAGCATGGCGTGGATCTCCGGTCGAGCGAAATGTGCGCGCGCCGGTTCGAGCAGATCGATGAGCCGTGCCGCGAGGCCGGCTTTGGCATCCATAGGATGGAGCGACCCGTCGACGTACGCGGCGGTCACCTCCTCAGGTGCGTCGAACGTGATCCGGCCGCCGTTTGCCTCGGAGCGTTCCACGACGAACGGTCCGCCCGCGATGCCGAAGATCAGCTTGTCGATCCAGTCGAGGATGGGGTTGAACGTCACCTCGCCCGGAGGGCAGAACGCCCGGCGCACCTTGTCGGTGATCTGGTCAGGAGTGTCGTGAACAAACACCGCGGAACCCGGGTCGCTCTTGCTCATCTTCATCGCCGAGAAGACATCGCGAGCGGAGTCCGCGGGGACCGGCCAGACCGGCGGCCGGCGCAGCCCGAGGAGCAGGGGATGATGGAGGGCGACCGGCTTCATCGGTACGTCGTTGACGCCGCGCACGGCGTGCACGCGCATCTGCAGCGCGACGTCGCGCGCGATGACATGAGCCTTGCGCTGATCGACGCCGGCGTGCGCGATGTGGACACCGAGCGTGAAGATGTCGGCGGCCTGCATCGCCGGGTAGATGAGCTTCGCGAAGTCGATGCTCTCACCCTCCTGGCGGCCGAGGATGCTGATGCTCCGCTGCATGCGCGCCAGCGTGGTGTTCTTGCTGACCTCGATGACCGACGCCCAGTACGTGTCGTCATCGCGATAGAGATCGGACGCGAGGACGAACTCCACCGCAGCAGGGTCGGCATCGACGCAGAGCAGAGAGGCTCGCAAAGCTTCGGTGAAATATCCGGTCGCGATGCGCCGGATGAGGTCGCGATCACCGCCGAGCTTGTCGTTGATCCACGTGTGCCAGTCGGCCAGGAGGACCGAGCACTGCACGCCAGCTGCCGTGAGATCGCGCACTTTCGCCATGCTCATCAGGCCGGTGCCGAGATGGGCTTGACCGGAGATCTCGAAGCCGATGTAGTGCCGGATCTGGATGCCGGCGTCCATCAGCGGACGCAACTCGTCCGCGCCGAGAACCTCGGCGGTGTTGCGCTCGACGAGCGCCATGCGTTCAGCGGTATTCACGAGCGCTGAGTGTGCCAGACCCGCTTGAGCGGGTGAGGGGTCAGTCGTCGTGCGTGTCGTCGTACGCGACGCGATGCGGCGCGACTTCGTCGAGAAGGTCCGCTTCCCAGTCGAGCAGCGCATCGTGCAGGCGGGCAGTGTTGCGGGCCTGCCAGAGCGCGGGCGGTGCCGGAACCGGAAGGACGCCTTCGAGTTCGGCGAGCTGACGCCACATTGCCGCCGGCACCTGGCGATCACGTTGCAGATTGTGGTGCTCGACACTGTCCAGCACGCGCTCGAGGCGCTGTACCTGCTGGATGCGCAGCTTGCGCCGCGCCTTCTCGTCTTCGGCGCGCGCTTTCGCCGCGTCCATGTCGATGATTGCGCCTTTGAAGCTCATGTCCGTTGTCTCTCGAATCCTTCGCTGTAGAGGTTATCCAGGCTTACATAGATGTAAACGGACCAGGGTTACGTTCGGATTACGGTCTGGGGTGCCTCAAGGTTCCGGAGTGGACATCTCTTCGATCAATTCACCTTCGATATGACGTTTGCGCAACTGCCCTTGCAGGATCGTCACCGCGCCCGGTCCGAATACCTCCCAGCGACCGTCGCGCAGCACGGCCGCGGTGCGCTCGTCGATGCCGACCACCTTGGCGGCCTCGCCAAGCCCCTCCTGGGCCCACGGGACCCACGCATCGCCGAGGACATCGAAGTGGGGCAGGATCGCGCACCCGGGGATGAGGCCGAGCGCATCGACCGACCGCTCGTCGATCTCGCCCGGCCAGCTCGTCTGCACCAGGCACCACTGGCAGAGGGCCATCGCGCCCGCGGATGAGCCGGCGAGCGCCGCGCCGGCGCGCCAGGCCGACGCGATCGCCTTCCATACGAGGCTGGCCCGAAGCGTCTCGACGACGAAACCGGGGTCGCCACCAGCGATGTACACAAGGCCGGCAGCAGCGGCGGTGTTCGCCACCTCCGCCGAATGGGCGTCTTCCTTGCTGCGGATGCGGAGCTCTCGGATCTCGAGGCCGAGGCCGTGGAACCAGCTGCGGGCGGTTTCCACCGCTCCGGCGGCGTACTCCTGCGCTGCTGTCGCCACCACGTAGGCAGGCCGGCCGGCACACGCATCGCGGAGGATTTCGTCCTGGCGTTCGTTACCTGGGTGGAACTCGTCGCCGCCGACGAGGGCGAGAGGCCCGTACATCACTGAAGACAGTCTCTGCTCTTTCAGGAAAAGAGGCGTTGCGCATGCTTCCCCCTACACTCTGACGGCGCTCATGATCGATCCGGACAAGTACGCCTCAGCAACCGTCGTCTCGCGTCGTGACCCGGCCACCGATCTCTGGATCATCCGGATTCGAGCAGATACGGAGTTGCCGTACCGCCCCGGTCAGTACGTCACCGTCGGTCTTCACCTGGACGGAAAAATCATTGAGCGGCCGTATTCCATCTGCTCCTCGCCGCTCGAGGAGGAGATCGAGCTGTTCATCGAACGGGTGCCGGATGGCGAGCTGTCGGACCCGCTCTTCGCGCTGGGCGTGGGTGGCGAGCTCATCGTTCGCAAACGCACCAAAGGCCTGTTTCTGCGCGACGCGCCGATCCTCGAGCAGCCGCATCTGTTCGTCGCGACGGTGACCGGGATCGCTCCGTTCGTCAGCCTCCTGCGCACGCTCGTGTCGCGCGCTCGAAGCGGCGAGTGGACGCCCGTGCCGATCATCACGCTGCAGGGCGCAGCTCGCTCCGAAGAGCTTGGCTACGCCGACGAGCTGGCCGCTCTCGACCGCGAGTTCCACTGGTTCACCTACATCCCGACGGTGAGCCGTCCCTGGGAGGACCCGGAATGGACCGGCGAGCGGGGGAGGGTTGAGGATGTTGTGCGCAAGTACGCCGATGCGGCGGGCATGACCCCGGGCAATGGCGGGGTCTTCCTCTGCGGTCATCCCGGGATGATCAGCGGGGCGCGCGCCATCATGCGCCGGGCTGGTTTCGACGACAAAGCCATCCGCGAAGAGCAGTACTGGCCGGATTGATGCTGGCGACCATCGACTGGGTGAACCTTCACGACAAGATCGGGTTCTTCATCGTGGTCGCGGCCGTCGTTGGCGCCGTCGTCGCGCTGCTCTCGCTCGTGACCCCGCTCGTCGGGGTCGTCCTCAAGATGTATCTGCGGTTGCTCCTTCTGGCGGTCGCGGTGCAGGTCGTCCTCGGAGCCGGGCTGTACATCGGCGGCCACCGGCCACCCCAGGAACTCCACTACCTCTACGGAGCCGGCATCGCGGTGACGCTCGGCATCACGTTCGCGGTGAGCAGACACACGCCGTGGCCCGTCTCGAAGCTCCCGCTTGTCGCCGGGGCGATCATCGCCACCGTGTTCGCCATTCTCGCCCTCATCTCGGGCGGAGGCTGACTACCCCGAACTCGCGGCCAGTCCGGGCACGGGATCCCGGTTGCGATCGGCATCGACCACCACGACGCTGAAGCGCGAGCGCATGCGAATGAGCCCGGCAAGCACAGGCGCGCCGAGGATGCTGACGGCGATGACGTTGCCGACAGCTCGGAAGCTGTCGTACACAAGGGAGGTCGCCACGTAGAAGCGACCGAACCGCGCGAGCGCGGCGCCGAGCGTGAGACCCGGTTGCCAGCCGAAGTCCGGCGCTCCGCGATAGAAGGTGGTCCAGTCCCAGACGTCGAGCAGAGCGCCGTACGCGAAGCCGGCGATGCCGCCGACAACAGCCAGCACGACGACATCCCTCCACGTCGCGGCCCCCGTCCGGCGGAGGCCGGCGAACCCGGCAACCAGGCCGACGAACCCACAGCCGACCATCTCGTACGGCAGCCATGGGCCGATCCCACCCGTCGCCACGGCGGAGGCGAGCAAGGCCACGGATCCGGCGAGGAATCCATACGAGGGGCCGTACACGTAGCCGGCGGCAAGGATGAGGAAGAAGATCGGGCTGAACCCACCGAGCCCGGTGACGAGGACAAGGCGAAGTCCCGCGTCGATGGCAGCGATGGCAGCAAGGAGCGCGAAGCGGCGGGCGTCGAGCTTGCGGGTCGAGGTCTCCACGAACACCAGGACTGCGACAACGCCGATGCTCAGCGCGATAGCCGCTGCTGCAGGTGGCGTGTCGGACGCGACGAACGGCCACAGGAACAACGCGAGACCGGCGACGGAGATGGCGGCAACTCTCATGCGACGCCCGCTGTGATGAGTTCGTTCGCGACGCCGGCACCAACGCTGACGATGCGGTCCGCGACAGCGTGCGCAAGGTTTATGTCGTGCGTGGCGAGAACGATGGAGCAGCCGGCGGCGCGCATGCGCAGGATGACCCGACACAGCGCATTACGGGCGCCATCATCCATCCCCCGAGTTCGGCTCGTCGAGCAGTGCGATCTGCGGCGACCCCGCGAGCACCGCGGCGATGGCGGCTCGCTGCCGCTCGCCACTGCTGAGGTCACGAGGATCGCGTTGTGCGAGGTCGCTGAGGCCGAGTTCGGCTACCAGCTCGGCTGCGTCACCAGCCGTCGCATCACGGCGCACCGTCCAGGCAATTTCGGCCGCGACGCTTGCGCGGTGCAGGAGCGCCATCGGGTTCTGCGGAAGAAACGCGACGCGCCCCGGCGCGCGCTCAACGGAGCCCGAGATAGGTGGCAGCAGTCCGGCCAGGGTGCGCAGGAGCGTGGTCTTGCCGCCGCCGTTCGGGCCCACCAGCGCCACGACCTCACCGCTCCGGCCATCGAGTGTGACGCCCTCCAGCACCGGAGTCCGCGCCGGGCCGGCTGCCAGCCGGTCAACGCGCCATGCAATCGGCCCCGCCGGCCGCGCGTGCGCGTTCGCCATAAGCGCTTGGCGTGCCAAAGGCGGCGCGGCGCTCCCCATCGACGTCCCGGCACTGACGGCCCGGCCGCCGTCCACCACGATCCGACGGCCCTGCATCAATGTGAGCTTCTCGAAGCGATGCTCTGACAGAACGACGGCGGTGCCGCCCTGCGCGAGATCGGCAAGCGTCGTCACCAACGAAGCCGCCCCCTCGTCGTCGAGCTGCGACAGGGGCTCATCGAGCACGATCAGGCGAGGGCGCATGGCGAGCACACCAGCGATCGCCAGGCGCTGACGCTCGCCGCCGGACAGCGTCGCCACTGCGCGGCCTCGGAGATGCGCTATCCCCGCACGTTCGAGTGATTCGCCGACGAGGCGAAGCATCAGCGCGGGGGATGTCCCGATGTTCTCGAGCCCGAAGGCGACATCGCGTTCGACGCTCGGATACACGGCCTGCAGCTCCGGGTCCTGGAAGACGAACCCGACACTGGTGGCGAGCACCCGGGTCGGCGTGGTGATCACGTCGCGACCGCATACCTCGGCGAATCCCGACACCGTACCGCCGTGAAAGTGGGGGACCAGGCCGTTGCAGACGCGGAGCAGAGACGATTTGCCGCTGCCGGAAGCACCGGCGACGAGCGTGATGCCGTCGGTCACATCCAGGTCAACGCTGTCGAGTGCCGCCTGTACCGCATTCGGGTAGCGGTACGTGAATCCACGCAGCGCGGCGACGGTCATCGACGCCACACCAGCAGGGGAGCGGCGAGCCCGAGACAGCACGCGACGCCGGCGATGCTCACTGGCGGCGCGGTCACGTCCGGGAACGGGTACCAGTCGCTGACGACACCGGTGATGCGCAACGCGACGAAGAGCGCGGCCGCAACCACCGAGAGGATGGCCACCAGGACGTCGCCGTGGTGCCACGCCTCCTCGGTGTAGTGGGTGCGTGCGCCCGAACCGTACCCGCGGGCCTCCATGGCTTCGGCAAGCGTGATGGAGCCTTCCAGCGCCGTCAGCACGACCGGCACGGCGAGATCAGGCCACTCCCGGACGCGTCGCGAGCGCCAGCCGCGCATGCGCTGGGCATCGCGTATCTCGGTCGCGCTCCTCGCAATGCCCGGGATGAGGTTGAGCGCGGTGCCGATCGCGGCACCGGTGCGAGCGAGCGCGGCCGGGAGCGCATCCACGAGGGCGTGCGGCTCGAGCACCAGCGACAGCGGCGCGGCCGCGAGCACAGCCGCCGCGATGCCGATCCCCGTCGAGAGGCCGAAGAGTGCGGCCTCCAGGGTCAGCGGGCCGCCGATCACCGGGATACCCGAAGGGAGGACCAGGAATGCGTGGTCGCCCGTGTGGCTGGCCAGCGTCGTCGTCGCGATGGCGATGGCGGCCGCGACGATCAGTGCGATGAGCAGACCGCGAAGCGAGACGCCCGGCCGGCGCAGCGCCATCACGACGTTGAGCGCGCAGAGCAGCACGAGCACCCGGTACACCGGGTTGCCGGTTGCGAGCGCGATGGTCACGCCCGACAGTGCCCACGCTCCAAGCGATCGCGGATTCATTGACCTCGCCGGCGGAGCCCCTGGACGCCGAGCAGCCCGATCAGTGCGGCAACAGCGACGACCGCGATCACAAGTGCTGGATTGAACGAGCCCGCATCGACGGCTTTGGTCGCCACGCCCAGCGCCGGCACCGGCGACGCTGCTGGGGACGTCAACCCGAACACGCCAGCGGCCGGTGTTGCGCTCCCCGCCGCCGTCGGTGTGGCTCCCTGGGTGGCTGCCGGAGCGACGCCGGCGGCGGTCGGCGTTGGGGATCCGGGATGCGACGGGGCGACTGGTGGGCTCGTCACCACGGGCGACGGTGTTGCGCGGGCCGTCGGGTTCGGGGTCGGCGTCGGCGTTGGTTGCGGAGGGCATGTCCCGGCCGCAGAGACAGGCGGCGGATCGGATCCGGTCAGCGGGTCGTACCGGAAGCCGACGTCGTCCCCATTGCTCAGCGCCGTGCCCGAGATGCCGGTCGGCGCATTGGTCCACGCCCCACCGGCACGAGCGATGAAGAACACCCAGTAGGACCCTGAAGCCGGCAGGCATTGCGTGTACTGGGCAGGCTCATCGGCGATCTGGCACACAGCCTCGCCGAGCGAACCGTAGGACTCGGTCGCGTATTCGATGTGGCTGTCCTGCAGGACGGCGAGAGCGGTGATGGTCGACGTCGTGAATCCGACGCAAACGCGCACGTACGTCCCGTTCCCGTGCTCCACGACGATCGCAGCGTGGTTCGTGCCCGCGGCCTGCACGCAGAGCGGCGTCGCGGGACCGGACCGCGCGGCCGCAGACGCTGCGCCGAGCCCGATCGTGAGCAGCGGCACAGCGAGTGCGACCCGCAGGAGCGTTCGGACCACTAGTCGAGGCTCACGGCAGCGTTGCTCCGGTCTTGAAGCACGGGGCCGGTCCGCACGTCAGCGGAAATGCCGCGCGCTCCAGTGCCGGTGGGACCTGAGCGGTGGTGAACGTATCGGGACCGTTGCCGCCCGGGAACGTGTAGCCGCCGTTACTGTCCTGGGTGGCCAGCAAGTTGCTCAGCGCGGTGTTGCCGCCGATCGCCCAGTTCGAAGCGTTAGGGTTTTGCGCAGCCGCGATCAAGGCCTGCAACACAAGGGCCGTGGAGTCCGGATCCGTCCCGGCGCCGGCCTGGTAGGGGAAGCCGCCGTCACTGTCCTGCTGGGTGTGCAGCCAGACCAGAGCCGTGGCGTTGCGGCTGCCCGTCCCGGCGGCATTGAGCGCCATCAGCACCATCGCGGTCGAGTTGGTGTCGCTGGTGTCGAAGTTGGTGGCGCCGTTGGGATCGTCCTTGAGGAGGAGGAAGTCCCAACCCCCATCACTGTCCTGGGCAGAGGCGAGGTGATGGATGGCGGCGGTGGGCACGGTCCTGCCGGCCGCGACGAGACCCTGGACGGCCAGCGCCTCGGTGAACGCCTCGCCGTCACCGTAGAGGCCGGTCTTGCTGTTGTACATGGCGTTGAGCGCGGCAACGAGATTGACGCCGCCAAAGGAGCCGGGATTCATGCGGGCGGCGACCACCGCCTGGATGAGGAGGCCGCACCCACCCGCGGAGGCGCATGCCGAGGCCGCGTTGGCCGCGAGGTACGTCATCACCGACGGTCCCGAGCCCTTGCGGAGCACCTTGGGGTCATATCCGGCGGCTGCCGCCCCGATCGCGTACTGCTCGCTGACGGCGTCGGTGCTCGACCCCTCCGGGATCGACCCGTCCGACGCCGACTGCTGCGTCTGCAGGTACTGGATCGTGGCCCTCCCCGCAGCTGCCTCAGACGCGAGGGTCACCTTGCTGCCAAGGACGCCCGCAACCGGGTAGGCGACGAGATCCAGCGCGGGTGGGACCTGAGCGGTGGTGAACGCATCGGGACTGCTGCTCCCCGGGAAGGTGTAGCCGCCGTCACTGTCCTGGGTGGCGAGCAGGCTGCTCAGCGCCGTGTTGCCACCCTTCGCCCAGTTCGAGGCAGCAGGGTTCTGGGCAGCGGCGATCAGCGCCTGCAGCACCAGCGCGGTGGAATCGGGATCGGTGCCGGCGCCGGCCTGGTAGGGGAAGCCGCCGTCACTGTCCTGCTGTGTGTGCAGCCAGGCCAGTGCCGCGGCATTGTGCCCGCGGGTGCCGGCGGCGTTCAGCGCCATGAGCACCATCGCGGTGGAGTTGGTGTCGCTGGTGTCGAAGTTGGTGGCTCCATTGGGGTCGTCCTTGATGAGGAGGTAGTCCCAGCCACCGTCACTGTCCTGCGCCGCTGCGAGGTGGTGGGTTGCAGCGGTGGGAACGGTCTGACCGTCGGCAACCAACCCCTGGACGGCGAGAGCCTCGGTGAACGCCTCGCCGTCACCGTAGACACCGGTCTTGCTGTGGTACATCGCGTTCAAGGCCGAAACGAGATTGACGCCGCCGAAGGAGCTGGGATTCATGCGGGCGGCGACCACGGCCTGGATGAGCAAGCCGCAACCACCGGCGGTAGCGCATGCGGCGGCAGCATGGGCGGCGAGGTACGTCATCACCGACGGTCCCGAGCCGTTGCGGAGGAGCTTGGGGTCATACCCTGCGGCCGCTGCCCCGATCGCGTACTGCTCGCTCACGCTGTCGGTGCTCGACCCCTCCGGGATCGACCCGTCCGACGCCGACTGCTGTGTCTGCAGATACGTAATCGCGTGCGATGCAGGATCCACCTGCGCGACCGCCGACCTGCTCCCAATCGATGCGGCGAGCATCGCCGCGCCCATCCCTGCGGCGGTCGCGATCGCGACCACTCTGCTGGTCCTGCCCATGTCGGTTCCCCACGCGGCGAGGGACTCCACCCTGCTGGAGTCGTCCTCGCCGCATGAGGCTTCCTCCCGTCTTGCGCGGGGATGGAGGTCGACACTTCGGGTCGGTCTCCTGACTTGCGGATCAACGCCGAGACGGCCGCCTTCCCGGGAACGTCCCCGGTGGCACGATGGCCGCTGGCTCCCCGCTCACAGTTGCGCGACAGCGCCGGATTCTCACCGGCTTCCCGTCACCCGGAGCGTTATTCAGTTGTCGGCGTCGAGTATGCGCGCCGTCCTTCGGGGTTCGTCAAGGGGGCACTGGGTACACTGAACGTCATGCGCCAAGCCGGCTCACGCGCGGTTGCCGTCATCTCTGTGCACGCGTCGCCGCTGTCGGATCTGGGCAGCGGCGAGAACGGTGGGATGAACCTTGCCATCCGCCGTCTCTGCGAAGGACTCTCGCTTCGCGGCGTCCCCACCGACGTCTTCGTGCGTCGCGATGGGCCGGGTCCGGATGAGGAGCTGATCGCTCCGCTGAGCAGGCTCGTCCGGCTACCTGTCGGCCCCGCAATGCCGCTGCGGAAGGAAGCAGTACGGGAGTTGCTCGACGACTTCACCACCGCCACCGTCCGCCACGCGGATTCCGAGCGTCGTTCCTATCGAGCCATCCACGGTCACTACTGGCACGGCGGTCTTGTGGGGCGCGAGCTGCGGGATGAATGGGATGTCGCGTGGGTGCAGTCATTCCACACGCTCGCGCTCACCAAGGCGCGGGCCGGGCTTCCACTCGATGCGCGCCGCGCGCAAGCCGAGGGCGAGCTCGCCGCTCAGGCCGATCGTCTGGTCGCGGGCAGCGTCGCCGAAGCCAAAGACCTCATCCGCCTGTATCACGCATCCCGGGATCGGATCTGCGTGGCCCAGCCCGGCGTCGATCCCCGGCTCTTCGCGGCGCACGACGGCCCCGGCCTCCGGCGCGCACTCGGCATCAGCGAGACGGCTCGTGTTGCCCTGTTCGCCGGCCGGCTCGAGCCGCTCAAAGGTGCGCAGATCCTCCTCGACGCAGCGGCGCGGCTTCGTTCCCGCGAGGAGTTCGACGACCTCGCAGTGGTGATCGCCGGCGACGACAGCGGCGACGGTGCTCCGAATGACCATGGCAGTGAGCGCCATCGCCTCGAGCGCCACGCCGTCCGGATCGGCCTCGGCGACAGTGTTCGATTCGTCGGCGCAGTCCCGCATGAGCAACTCGGCGACTACTACACGATGGCGGACGTTTGCGTCGTGCCGTCGCTGACCGAGAGCTTCGGTCTCGTCGCGCTCGAGGCACAGGCGCTCGGCACCCCGGTCGTTGCGGCGGCAGTGGGCGGCCTGCGCGAGATCGTCGAGGACGGAGTCACCGGGTTCCTCGTCGACGGTCATGAGCCCGCCGACTACGCTCGCGCGATGGCTGCGGTCCTATCCGATCCGCAGCGAGAGGCGGAGATGGGCGATGAAGCACGGCGCCGCGCCGCGCGTTTCACGTGGCACCGCGCGGTCGACCGGCTTGCGGCGATCTACGACCGCCTCAGCGCGCAGGGACAGCCCTCCGGAAGTCCCTGCGGCTACGACGACGAGGACGCCGTCGCTCTGCTGACCGTCGCGGCGAGCTAGCGACCCGCAGCCGCGTCGAGATCGCGTGCGCGCTGCGCACGCAACGTGCCGTCACGGCCTTCGCGCAGGATCCGCACTGCCGGACCGGGCAGTTCGCCGCCCTCGAGGGCGAGGTCGACCGCCATCACCACCGAGTTGTCCACGAGATGAGTTCGGGTAGAGGCACTCGGTGAACATCTCCGCCTCGTCGATGGTTCGTTCCGCCCATACCTCGGGGAGCGCGTCGAGGTAGCGCTTTACGTACGGACGCAATAGCTCCGGGTCCGGGCCGTGGGCCATCATCCCGCCGACGCCGACGGAGCCGATGTAGAACCCACGAAGGATTGCGGCCATGGACGCCACCGACAGCTCGCCGTCCGTCGCCCCCTTCCAGGCTTTCGGCATGGGCTTCGCCGGGTCGGCGATGCGTTGCCAAGCCTCTTCCTTGGCGGCAGCCGTGGGGCGCGCCGCCAGACAAGCGGTACCGCGCCGCCGCCCGATATCAGACGGATCGGACTCCATCGTGGCGTGGATCAGCGCGACGTCCGCGTGACCTTCCTCGGCAAGCTGGCCGACGATCAACCAGCGAAGGTCGGTATCGAGCGGCATGCCGGGGATGGTGTCGCCACCCGTGAGCATCGCCGCGACCCTCTCCAACGATCCCTCTGACGCCGCGGTGGCGATGAGAATCCTGGCCCAGATGAGGCGCAGGTCCGCTGCCAGACTGGGGCTGTCGACCTGCTCGACCGCGACGAGATGGAGCCGCTCGCGCGCAGCCGCCCGGTTCGACGGATCGCCGTAGAGATCGATCGCGGCTCGTGCCTGACTGGTCACCCGCTCGACGAGTAGCGAATCCTTTTCGGCGGGTGCGTGGCGCGCGACCAGCTCCACGAACTCGCGCGCGGGCATCTCGGCGTCGCGCGTGAGGTCCCACAACGCCGCCCAGCAGAGCGCCCGCGACAGCGGGTCCACGATCCGGGACATATCGGACTTGAGGGTTTCGAGGGAGCGCTCGTCGAAGCGGAGCTTCGCGAACGTCAGATCGCCGTCGTTGAGCAACACGAAGTCGGAGACGCGCTCGCCGACGAGCTCGTTGATCGGTGTCACCGCGCCGGTGAGGTCCGTCTCGACGCGGCGGCGCAGGCGGATCGCGCCTTTGGCGTCTCGGTCGTAGAGCCCAACACCGGCGCGATGCGCGCGCAGCGTCGGGTGTGCAGGAATCGCCGATTGCTCGATGGCGAACGACGTGTACCTTCCGTTCGCCTCGGCGAGCTTGACGCGGAGCGTGTTGATTCCGGTCGTCTGCAGCCAGTCCTGACCCCATCGCGTGAGGTCACGTCCTGACGCGCGGCGCAGGCAGTCGAGGAATTCCTGCAGGTCGGCGTTGCCCCATCGATAGCGCTTGAAGTAGTCCTGCACACCGCGCTTGAACGCGTCGTCGCCCACCCACGCGACCAGCTGGCGCATCACGGACGCGCCCTTGTGGTACGTGATGCCGTCGAAGTTCTGGCGCACGGACACGGTATCGGGCACGTGATCTGCGATGCGGTGTGTCGTCACGAGCTGGTCCTGGCGCGCTGCGATCGATTTCACGCTGTTCGCGAAGTCCACCCATGCATTGGTGAAGCGCGTCGATTTCTCCATCGCCAGGTTTGCCATGTACGTTGCGAACGTCTCGTTGAGCCAGAGATCACCCCACCAGCGCATCGTGGTCACGTCACCGAAGCCGTGCACGTGTGCCATCTCGTGCAGGATGGTTTCGGCGCGACGCTGGAGTTGGGCCTCGCTTGCCTGCCCGCGATGGATGTAGGCCTCGTTGAACGTCACGCAGCCGGGATTCTCCATCGCGCCCATGTTGAATTCGGGCACGAACAGCTGGTTGTACTCGTCGAAGGGATATTTCAACCCGAAGTACATCTCGAAGAAATCGAGGCCGGCGCTCGTGATCTGGAAGATCTCGTCGGCCTGCAGGTCGAGCCATGAGGCCAGGGATTCGCGACACCACAGCGCCATCGGGATGTCGTGGTACTTGCGCTCGACGGTGTGGTACTTGCCCGCGACGACAGCGATGAGATACGGCGGCAGCGGTGGTGTCGTCTTGAAGTGCCACACCTTCGCGTCGCCCCGCGACTCGGTGCGCGTGACCGAGCCGTTGCCGCAGACACGCCACGCCTTTGGGGCGGTGACCGTCATCGTCACGCCCGCCTTCAAATCGGGCTGGTCAAAGCACGCGAGGACCTTGTGTGCATCGAATGGCTCGAAATGCGTGTAGACGTACACCTCGCCGTCGACCGGGTCGCGCAGGCGGTGGAGCCCGACGCCCGTGTGCTGGTACTCGCACTGCGCGGTGACCGAGAGGCGGTTGGAGCCGGCGCGCAAGCCGCGGAGCCAGAGCAGGGTGCCATCGAACCCGTGCTGAGCGGCGGTGAGGCGCTTGCCGTTCAGCGTGCAATCGTCGATCGAGCGCGCCGCGATGTTGATGAAGGTCTCCGAGCCCTCGTGCGCGGCATCGAAGACGACGGTGGTGACGCTCTGGAACGTCTCGGCTTCGGGGTCGTCGCTGAGGACCAGCGAGACTTCGTAGGAGAGATTGGAGAGCAGTGCAGCTCGGGCTCGAGCGTCCGTCTCGGTGAGATTGTCCTGAAGCGGTGCCTTGTCGAGGGTGGTCACAGTCACCAGTCGAAGCGTACTAGAACTTGACACCATGCCCACGTGGTTTCGCAGCTTTGCGAACGCATCGATCGGCCGGTCATCGACGCTGCCCCAGCACCGTCCCGGTCACACGCCGCATGAGGAATCGGGGCGTGACCCTTGCCCCCTGGGCCATCGTGGCGTTGAGGATGCCGGGGATGCAGACGGTCGAGCCGCGGTCGAACGCGCGCATGGCCACGGCCACGCAGCGATCGGCATCCATCGCCATCGGGGCCGCGAGCCGCATGTAATCCTGGGTTCCCGCGATCGAGTTCGAACTCCGTGCGGACAGGGCCGGGGCAGAGCGCCATGACCCTGACCCCGGTCCCGCGCACCTCCTCCGCGACCGCCTCAGTGAAGTGGAGGACGAAAGCCTTCGTCGCGGCGTAGGTGGCCATGTAGGGGATCGGCTGAAAGGCTGAGGTGCTGGCCAGGTTGATGATGCCGCCCGTGCCTGCCGCGATCAATCCAGGCAGGACGGCGGCAGTGAGCTGCTGGACGGTCAGGACATTGACCTCGACCTCTGAGCGCTCGCGGGCGATGTCGAGGTTGGCGAGGGCACCCCGGGTGGCGAACCCGGCGTTGTTGACGAGCAGCCATGGCGAACGCTGGCGGAGGAGCGAGATCATCGCCCGCCGACCGGCCTGCGTCCCGAGGTCCGCTCCGAGGACGTTCACCGTCACCGCATGCTGGGCGAGGATCTCAGTCCGCAACGCCTCGAGGCGATCGACCCGCCGGGCCACGATGGTGATGTCGTGACCTCGCGCCGCCAGGCGTCGAGCGAATTCGGCGCCGAGACCGGACGAAGCGCCGGTGACCAGTGCCGGGATCGAGGGTGACATGGCTGTTGCGATTGATCTGGCCTCCTGAGGCAGCGGCCGCGGCGCGTTCAGCGTATGCGACGGGGACTACCTCGTCCGTCGCGGATCGTTTGTTACGATCGCCCGCGATGCTGTCGGACTACGCGCCGATTCTCTTCTTCCTCGGTATCTGCGCGGCGTTTGCTGTCTTTGCACAGTTGCTCAACGCGGCGCTCGGTCCGAAGCGACCGTCGCCGACCAAAGACCTCCCGTACGAGTCCGGGATGGTGCCGCGGGAGAGCGCTCGGCGCCGGTTCTCGGTCAGCTTCTACGTGACCGCAATGCTGTTCATCATCTTCGATGTTGAATCGATCTTTCTCTTTCCGTGGGCGACGATCGTCCGCGAATTGAAGGTCTTCGGCATCGTCGAGATGGGGGTCTTCATCGCCACCCTCCTGGTGGGACTCCTCTATGTATGGCGTAAGGGAGCATTGCGGTGGGACTGAGCAATGAGTTGAGCGTGCCGAGCCGCGCATCCGGCGGCATCGTGTTTGCGGACGCGGATGCGGGCACCATCGCGCTGCCGCGTACTGGCGCGGCGGAGCGCACCGCAGTGCAGAGCGGCATCGTGACGACGACGTTCGGGAAGCTCATCCAGTGGGGGAGGTACAGCTCGCTCTGGCCCGCACTCTTCGGCCTCGCGTGCTGCGCCATCGAGATGATGAGTTCCACCGCCTCGCGCTACGACATGTCCCGATTCGGCGCGGAGGTCTTCCGCGCATCGCCTCGTCAGGCCGATCTCATGATCGTCGCCGGACGCGTCTCGCAGAAGATGGCTCCCGTCCTTCGCCACATCTACGACCAGATGCCCGAGCCCAAGTGGGTGATCAGCATGGGTGCGTGCGCCTCGAGCGGTGGCATGTTCAACAACTACGCGATCGTGCAAGGCGTCGACAAGGTCGTGCCCGTCGACATCTACATCCCGGGTTGCCCGCCGCGGCCGGAAGGCCTGATCGACGCGGTCATGAAGCTGCAGAAAAAGATCGCCGGGGAACTCCCCGGCTCGCTGCTCGGGTAGCGCGATGACCGCCGTGGGATCGCCCATGAGCGGCGCGCGCGCAGCGGATCTCCTCGAGCGGGAGCTTCCGGCTGCAGTGCGCCGGCGCGAGGCCGAGTTCGGCGAGGAGACCGTCTGGGTCGGGCGCGAGGACCTCGTGGCGGCGTGCACCCTGCTCCGCGACCATCCGGACGCCGCCTACACGACGCCGGTCTTCGTGACCGCGGTGGACTGGCCCGATCGTGAGCCGGCACAGCCGCGGTTCGACGTCGTCTACATGCTGCGCTCGCTGCAGTACAACGACACCTGCCGGCTCATCGTGCAGGTCACCGAGGACGATCCCAACGTTCCGAGCCTCGAGCTCGTCTTTGCGGGGATGGACTGGCACGAGCGCGAGTGCTACGACCTCCTCGGCATCACGTTCACCGGCCACCACGCTCTCATGCGGATTCTGCTGCCGACCGACTGGGACGGTCACCCGCTCCGCAAGGACTACGCCTCGTTCGGCGAGCCCATCGCATTCACACACAACCTCGAGTGGGCACTCCCTGCGCAGGAACGGCCACGCGACATGCCGGGGTCCTCGCGATGACGGCGTTGCCGCCGTTCGGCACCCCAACCGCGGACCTCGATCCGCTCTCCGAGCAGTACGAGGCCAGCCGCGAGCGGCTCGGGATCGAGCGCGGTCTCGATTCCGTCGACCTCGTCGAGATCGGCGACAGCACGATGGAGCTGAACATGGGGCCGATGCACCCGTCGACGCACGGTGTGCTCCGTCTCGTGCTCAATCTCGACGGTGAGGTCGTGCGTGAATGCCGTCCCGATATCGGTTACCTGCACACGGGTTTCGAGAAGGACTTCGAGCGCCACACATACCAGCAGTGCATCCCGTACACGGACCGGATGGACTACCTCGCGCCGCTCTTCAACAACCTCGGGTTCTCGCTCGCGGCTGAGCGCCTGCTCGACATCGAGGTGCCGCCGCGCGCGCAGTACCTGCGCGTGATCATGTGCGAGCTCACGAGGCTCGCAAGCCACCTCCTCTGGTACGGCACCGGCGGGCTCGACCTCGGCGCCACGTCCGCATTCATGTACGCCTGGCGCGACCGGGAGAAGCTCCTCGACATCAACGAGCTCGTCAGCGGCGTGCGCATGCACACGTCGTTCATCCGTGTCGGCGGTCTCATGGCGGATGTGCCCGACGAGTTCTACGGCCTCGTGGGCGAGGTCATCAAGACGTTCCCGAAGCTCATTGACGAGCATGAGCTGCTGATCACGCGCAACCCGATCTTCCGGCAGCGCACGATCGGGCTTGGCACGCTCACCCCCGCGGACGCGATGGCCTACGGAGCGACCGGTCCAGTGCTCCGCGGCAGCGGCGTGGCGTACGACCTGCGCAAGGCCGCTCCATACAGCTCATATGACCACTTCAACTTCGATGTCCCGATCGGACGTACCGGTGACGTGTACGACCGCTACCTCGTGCGCATGCAGGAGATGCGTGAGTCGCTGAAGATCATCGAGCAGGCGTTCACGAATCTTCCGGGCGGCCCCGTGAACACGAGCGACCGGCGCGTCGCCCTGCCGCCCCGCAACGAGTTGAACACCAGCATGGAGTCGCTCATCCACCACTTCAAGCTGGTTACCGAGGGCATGCGCGTCCCGGCGGGCCAGGTGTATCAGGCGGTCGAATCACCGCGCGGTGAGCTCGGCTTCTATCTGGTGAGCGACGGCAGCACCCGTCCGTACCGCTGCAAGGTGCGTGCCCCTTCCTTCAGCAATCTGAGCGCACTCCCGCACATGGTTCGCGGCGAGCTGATCGCCGACGTGGTCGCCGTCATCGGCTCGATCGACATCACGCTCGGAGATGTCGACCGATGATCCACCCCACGAACTCCGCACCCGACCACCGCGATTTCGCGGGGCCCCCCTCGTGATGTTGCAAGCACAGACGCGGACCGTGATCGAGCAGGCCCGCGATCGCTATCCGCGTCCGCGCAGCGCGATCCTCCCGTCCCTCTGGGCGGTGCAGCACGAACTGGGCGAGATCACGCCCGAGGCGATGGGCGAGGTCGCCGGCATTCTGAATGTCGCGCCGAGCGAGGTCGAAGCAGTCTCGACCTTCTACTCGATGTACTTCCAGCACCCGCACGGGCGCCACGAGGTCATCGTCTGCATCAACGTCTCATGCGCCCTCCGCGGCGCCGAGGAGATCGTCGAGCACCTCGAGCGCTCGCTCGGATGCGCGTCCGGTGAGACGACGGCCGACGGCGAGTTCACGTGGTCGAGCACCGTCGAGTGCCTCGGCGGCTGCGGGGGCGCCCCGACCATGCAACTCGATCATCACTTCCAGGAGAACCTGACTCCAGACAAGGTCGACGCGATCCTCGACGCCGTGCGCCAGCGTCCGGCACCACAGATCGTCGCCGCTCCTGCGCCCAGGAGCGCTTCACGACGGGTTGCGAAGGCTGCGCCGGAGGTTGTCGCGGAGCAGGTGCCTGATGCTGCTTCGCCGGATGCTCTGCCGCTGACGACCCCGAAGGAACCGGATCCAGCGGCAACGACGGCGCCGCAGCCGAAGGCTCGCGGGCGACGGCCCAGCAAGGGCGCTCAGTAGGATGCAGCCCGCAATGGCATGCGGATGCGCGGAGAGCGAACGCTGATGGGCGAGTACAAGCTCCTCACCAAGGACTTCGGCGCCGACGCGCTCCAGACCTTGCAGGGATACGAGAAGACCGGCGGATACCAGGGCCTTCGCGACGCCTTCAAGAAGTTCACCCCCGAGACGCTCATCGCCGAGGTGAAGACCAGCAACATCCGCGGGCGGGGAGGGGCAGGGTTCCCGACCGGCATGAAGTGGTCGTTCCTGCCCAAGGACGTCTTCCCGCGCTACCTGTGCTGTAACGCCGACGAGTCCGAGCCCGGGTGTTTCAAGGACCGCTACCTCATCGACGAGAGCCCGCACCAGCTCATCGAGGGGCTGCTCATCGCGTCGTATGCGCTCCAGGTGAACACGTCGTTCATCTACATCCGCGGCGAGTACCACGACCAGCGCCTGCTCCTGGAGCGCGCGGTCGAAGAGGCGAGGGCCGCGGGCTACATCGGCAAGAACATCCTCGGCAGCGGCTTCGACTGCGACGTCATCGTGCACGGCGGTGCCGGCGCGTACATCTGCGGCGAGGAGACGGCGCTCATCGAGTCGCTCGAAGGCCTCCGCGGTCAGCCGCGGCTCAAGCCGCCGTTTCCCGCGGTGAAGGGTCTCTACGGTCAGCCGACCGTCGTCAACAACGTTGAGACGCTCTGCAACATGCCGCACATCGTTGCGCGCGGCGGCGAGTGGTTCAAGGCGCTCGGGACCGAGAAGAGCGCAGGGACTCGCGTGTTCTGCGCCAGCGGTCACATCAACCGCCCCGGGAACTACGAGATGCTTCTCGGCACGCCCATCCGTGAGCTGCTCGAGGAGGAGTGCGGTGGCATGTGGAAGGGACGTTCGCTGAAAGCATTCCAACCGGGCGGTGGATCGATGCAGGTGCTGCTGCCGCAACACCTCGACCTGCCGCTGGACATGAACGAGGTGCAGGCGGCCGGTTCGTCACTCGGCGCCGGCGCGATGATCTTCATGGACGAGACCACCTGTCTTGTCGACGTCTCGATGCGGCTCGTCGACTTCTACCGCCACGAATCGTGTGGCAAGTGCGTCCCATGCCGTGAGGGCACCTACTTCGAATCGGAGTTGATGCATCGACTCGAGGCAGGGCTCGCCACGCCGGCCGAGCTGGCAAGCCTTTCGGACATCTGCTCGAACATGGATGGACGCTGCTTCTGTCCGCTCGGCGACACCGCCACGTGGTTCGTGATGTCCGCGTACAAGTACTTTCGCGAAGAGTTCGAAGCGCACTGCGGTGCCGGTCGGTGCCCGGTGAGGGCACAGGCAGCGGCACTGGTGGCGTGACCACGGTGGCTGACACGGCAAGCACAGCTCCCGAGCAGCCGGACGACGGCCGCGTCGGTATCAGCATCGACGGGCGCGAAACCCGTGTCCCCAAAGGCACTTTGGTGCTCGACGCCGCAACCGAGCTTGGCATCCACATTCCCATCTACTGCGCGCATCCCAAGATGGAGCCCGTTGCCGTCTGCCGCATGTGCCTGGTCAACATCGAGAAGTTCCCCAAGCCGCAACCGGCGTGCGCAACGGTCGCCAACGAGGGCATGGTGGTGCGCACCAACATCCCCGAGGTCACCAAGCTACGCGAGGGGATGCTCGAGTTCCTGCTGCTCAACCATCCACTCGACTGCCCGGTGTGTGATCGCGGCGGTGAGTGCGACCTCCAGGACTTCACCTTCCGCTACGGCCCCGGGATCTCCCGCTTTCCGATCACCGAGAAGGTGCATTTCAGAAAGGCAGTGCCGCTCTCGCAGCACATCGAGCTCGATCAGGAGCGCTGCATCCTCTGCTGGCGTTGCGTCCGTTACTACGATGAGATCACGGGTGAGAAGGAGATCGTGCTCCAGCAGCGCGGTGTCGACACGCTGGTCTCGACGTTCAACGATCAACAGCTGCAATCGAAATTCCAGGGCAACCTTCCTGAGGTCTGCCCGGTCGGCGCGCTGACTCACCGCGAGTACCGTTTCGTCTCGCGTCCCTGGGATCTGCAGCGCACGGCGAGCGTCTGCCCGGAGTGCTCATACGGCTGCAACATCAATGTCGACAGCCGCGACTTCGAGGTGCGCCGGTTCGCATCGCGGGACAACCCGCAGGTCGATGACATGTGGCTGTGCGACCGCGGCCGCTACAGCTTCCCGAAATGGAACACCTCGGAGCGGATCCGGCGGCCGATCCTCACCACGGACAACGAGTCGCGAGACGTCTCGGTGCTCGACGCGATCAACCAGTCGGCACGCCGTCTGCGCGAGATCTCAGACGAATACGGGGCGGAGTCGATCGGCGTGCTCGGCTCCGCCTCGAGCACCAACGAGGAGCTCTTCCTGCTCGAGCGTCTTGCGCGTCGGGTGATCGGCACACCGCACATCGACCATCAGCTCGAAGCCTTCGACGACCTCTCTGCGAGGGAGCATGAGCTCGGTATCGCGGAGATCGAGGAGTGCGACATCGTCGTCGTCCTCGGCGCAGAGCCCGAGGAGCAGGCGCCGGTGCTCACGCTGCGGCTGTACAAGGCCGAACACAAGCGTGGCGCCAGAATCCTGCGACTCGCGAAGGACGTCGCCATCGCCGACGCAGTCGCTGCCGCCAACGGCGGCACCCGTGTCGGGCTCATCGCCGACGAGACGAATCGCGCGCACGCCGCTGAAGTCGCCACCGGGCTCGGTGCCGTGCGACGACTCACGATCACGCGGGGTGTCAACGGACGCGGCGCGAAGGATCTCGGGTTGCTCCCGAACATGGGTCCCGGCTACACGCCGGCGGTGAAAGCGGGCAAGAACGGGCGGCAGATCCTCGAAGGACTCGCGTCCGGCGAGCTGCGCGGTCTGCTCATGCTCGGCCCGAATCCAGCGCTCGAGGCCGAGGCCGATCTGCTCGAACGCGCACTGCGCAAGGCCGCATGCGTCATCGCCATCGACACGCGTCCCGGGATCGTATCCCGAGCGGCCACAGTCGTCATCCCGGGTCATGCGATCTTTGAGAAGGCCGGGAGCATGACCAACGTGGAGGGTCGGGTGCAGCGCGTTCGCACTGCGCTTCCACCCGCAAGTTCCACGCCGCCTGAAACCCGCATCCTGACCAGCATCGCGGCGGAGATGGGCGCCGAGGGCTGGGGCCGGGGCGACGTGCTCGAGGTGAACCGCGTCATGCGCGACGAGCTCGCTGCGTATGCGGCTGCCGGAAACGGCGGACGCGCGCTGTTCACCGCGGAGGCCGTGTCGTGATCGGTCCGGATGATCTCTGGTGGGTACTGCTCATCAAATGCGGTGTCCTGGTTGTCTTCCTGCTCACCGCATTCGCATATCTGACGCTCGCTGAACGCAAGATCTCGGCTCGTATTCAGCTGCGGTACGGCCCGAACCGGGTCGGCCCCTTCGGCATGCTGCAGCCTGCCGCAGACGGTCTGAAGCTCTTCTTCAAGGAGAACACGGCCCCCGCCGAGCGCGACAAGCTCCTGTATCTGGTTGGCCCGAGCCTCGCCGGTGGTGCCGCGCTTCTTGCGTACGCGGTCATCCCCTGGGGCACGAACAGCTGGTTCGGCCATGAGTTCCACTGGGACATCGCCCACATCAACGTCGGGCTCCTCTTCATCCTCGGGATCACATCGCTCGGCGTGTACTCGTTGTTCCTCGGCGGTTTTGCGTCGAACAGCAAGTACTCGCTGCTGGGCGGACTGCGCTCGTCGGCGCAGCTCATCTCGTATGAGATGGCGGTCTCGTTCGCGCTCATCGGCGTTGTGATCCTCTCTGGTTCACTCGACCTCGAGCACATCGTCGGATCGCAGCACGGACTCTGGTTCGTGGTGCTGCAGCCGCTGGCGTTCATCCTCTATTTCACCGCCGCCTTTGCGGAGACGAACCGTCTGCCGTTCGACCTTCCCGAAGCGGAAACGGAGCTTATCGCGGGTTACCACACCGAGTACTCGGCGATGCGCTTCGGCCTGTACTTCCTCGGCGAGTACATCAACATGGTCACGGTCTGCTCGATCGCGACGGCACTCTTCCTCGGCGGCTGGCTCCCGCTCCTGCCATGGCATCCGTTCGACTGGATCCCCGGGCCGATCTGGTTCCTGGGCAAGGTGTTTGTGCTGCTCTTCGTGATGATCTGGGTGCGCTGGACGCTGCCGCGGTTGCGCTACGACCGGCTCATGAACTTCGGCTGGAAGGTGCTGCTCCCGCTCGGGCTCATCAACATCGTCGTCACCGGCGCGGTCGTCGCGCTGCGGGCCTAGGAGTGGAGGCGATGCGCTCGTGATCAAAGAACTGGCGCGGGGCTTGATGTTCACCTTGAAGAAGATGGGCACGAAGCCGATCACCATCCAGTACCCCGAGGAGCAGAAGCCCGTGGCACCACGCCATCGCGGGCGCCACATCCTGCATCGCTACGACAACGGGCTCGAGCGCTGCATCGGCTGCGAGCTCTGCGCGGCCGCCTGTCCGGTGGGGTGCATCTACGTGCTTGCAGCGGAGAACGACCCGGCAAACCCCGTTTCTCCTGGCGAGCGCTATGCGGAGCGGTACGAGATCAACCTCATGCGCTGCATCTACTGCGGCTACTGCGCCGAGGCGTGTCCGACCGAGGCCATCACCCTTGGTCCGCGCTTCGAGCTTGCAGAGTACCGCCGTGAGCGCACCGTCGTGACCAAGGCCGAACTGCTCGAGTCGTGGCCAGGTCTCGCGCAGGCGCGCCGTCCGGCGAGCCGTGTTGGAGCCGGGGCCGACCAGACCGGACGTGAGGAGCTGCAACCGGGCGTCGAGCCGCGCGTGGCATGGGACGCCGAGGAACGCAAGATCGACCATGAGTTGGCGCCGCTTCCGGGCGAGCTCGGCGTTCCGGTCGATGTGCCAACCGTCATCGAGCCAGGTGCGGGGACGAAGCCGCGATGACCGTCATCTTTGCGGTCGTCATCGCGCTCGCAGCAGTCAGCGCGCTCGGTGTCGTGTTCTCACGCCGGACGATCTACTCCGCCCTGAGCCTCGTCGTCACGGTGATGATGCTGTCGGTCATCTTCCTGCTGCTCAACGCGCAGTTCCTCTTCGCGGCGCAACTCATCATCTACGCGGGCGCGGTGATGGTGCTGTTCGTGTTCATCGTCGCGCTGCTGAGCCCGGAGGCGGAGGACCGCCCCGTCTTTGACATTCGAGCCGTGATCGGTGGGCTGGGCGTCGTGATCGTCACCGTGCTCGTGTTCGTCGCGGCTCGCAACGGCATCACGTACAGCACGCAGGGGTTCCACGCGACCGCTGTCGGTACGGCGAACAACCCGTATCACACGTTCTCGTTTCCGGCAGACGCGGTGAACAGTGCGGGCAACGTGCAGACGGTGGCAGGACAGCTGTTCACCAACTACCTGTTGCCCTTCGAGATCACGTCGATGCTGCTGCTCGTGGCCGCGATCGGCGCTGTCTATCTGACCAGGCGCTCGAGCCAATGATCGGAGAAGCGTCGTGCTGAATCCGAATCTCTTCCCGTTCCTGATCGGGCTCGCGGCGTTCCTCTTCACCGTCGGCGCTGCCGGTGTGCTCATCCGGCGAAATCCGATCGTCGTGTTCATGTGCATCGAGCTCATGCTCAACGCCGCGAATGTGGCGCTCGTCGCCTACGGGCGCTTCCTCAACAGCGAGGAGGGCCAGATCTTCGCGTTCATGGTCATCGTCGTTGCCGCGGCCGAAGTCGTGGTCGGGCTGGCGCTCATCACCCAGATCTTCCGTCTCGGTCGTGAGCTCGACGTCGACGATCTCAGTGAGATGAAAGAGTGAACGTCGGCACCGCGTCGACGCTCGTCGTCCTCGTCCTGCTCTTCCCGCTCATCGGGTCCGCGCTCAACGGGTTCCTTGGACCGGTGCTCGGACGGCGTTTCGTCAACATCGTCGGCACCGTCTCGATCTTTGCCGCGTTCGTGGTCGCGTGTTTCGTGCTCGCCAACGTCATCGGCGCACCTGCCGGACACGCATCGATCACCGTGCGGCTCTGGCAGTGGATCAATCTCGGGAGCGGCACGAACCTCTCGGTCGGGATGGATTTCACGCTCGACGCGCTGAGCGCGCTGATGCTCATGGTCATCACGGGCGTCGGCTTCCTCATCCACGTCTACAGCGTCGGCTACATGGAGCATGACCCCGGCATCGCGCGCTTCTTCAGCTACATGAACTTCTTCATCTTCTCGATGTTGACGTTGGTGCTGGCTGCGGATCTCGTGATCCTCATCATCGGATGGGCACTCGTCGCGCTCAGCAGCTATCTGCTCATCGGCTTCTGGCACGATCGTCCGAGCGCGGTGCTCGCCGCCCGGAAAGCGTTCATCACGCAGGTGATCGGCGACGTCGCGCTGTATATCGCGGCGTTCCTCATCGTCATCAACACGCACACGCTAAGCCTGCCCAACATCTTCGCGCGCACGCAGGCGTTCCCGGCGGGCGGGCTACTCATCACCGGCATCTGCGTGCTGCTCGCCATCGGCGCCTTTGCCAAAAGCGCGCAGTTCCCGCTGCATACGTGGCTGCCGGACGCGATGGAAGGCCCGACTCCCGTGTCAGCACTCATCCATGCGGCGACGATGGTCACCGCCGGCGTGTACCTGATCGCGCGCTTCCATGTGCTCTTCAACCTCGCGCCGGTCGCCGAGGGGATGGTGGCCTGCGTCGGTATGGGCACCGCGGTGATGGCAGGCATCATCGCGCTCTCCCAGATCGACATCAAACGTGTCATCGCGTACTCGACGATGTCGCAGATCGGGCTGATGATCTATGCCGTCGGCATCGGCGCCTACAGCGCCGGCATGTTCCACTTCATGACCCACGCGATCTTCAAGGCGCTCCTCTTCATGGCGGCGGGCAATGTGATCCATGCGCTCCATGACGAGCAGGACATCCGCCTCATGGGAGGCCTGCACGCGCGTATGAAGTGGACCCACCTCGCCTTCGGCGCAGGGTCACTCGCGCTCGGTGGGTTCTTCCTGTTCTCGGGATGGTTCAGCAAGGAGGATCTGCTCGGCTTCGGCACGGTCTCGGGCCCGGGGATGTTCCCGTGGGTGCTCTACGTCGTCGGTGCCGGCGTCAACATCCTCACCGGTCTGTACGCCTTCCGTCTTTACTTCACCGTGTTCCAGGGCGAACCCCAGACCGCTCGCGTCTTCGCCGTCAAGGAAGCGGGCAAGGCGATGCTCATCCCAGTCGTCATCCTCGGCGTCCTGGCCGTCGTCGTCGCCTGGCCGCTCGAGTTCCCGCTGCCGAACACCATTCACGTCTTCAGCGATTTCCTCAACCCGGTGTTCGCCGGCTCGCAATCGCAACTGTTCCATTCCCCCGACATCGGTCTTGCCACCATCGCGCTCATCATCGGCACCGCCACAAGTCTTATCGGCATTGGTCTTGCCGCGCGCCTCTGGTACGAGCACAAGCCCGATGCGCAGGTCGTGCTCGCGCAGCTCCCGCGCTGGATCCCGCTGCTCTCGTACAACAAGTTCTACTTCGACGAGATCTACGATCGCGCGCTGGTGCGACCGATGAAAGCGGTCGCGCGCACCACGCGCCGGGTGGTCGAGCCTGACGTCATGGACGGATGGGTCGGTGGCGTCGGCGACCTGCTCAAGGGCTTCAGCGTCGACCTGCGGTCCATCCAGACCGGGCTCATCCGCGACTACGCCTCGCTCTTCACCGTCTTCGCCGTCATCCTCGTCGTGGTCTGGGTGTTCATCGCGAAATGACGACACACATTCCCTGGCTGACGCTTCTGATCGTCATCCCCGCGGGGGTGGCGATCCTGTTGCAGCTGGTACCGCGACGTCTCACCGCTGTCGTCAAAGGCATGACGTTGCTGGCCACCGCTGCCGGCGCGGTGATCGTCGGGCTGCTCCTTGCGTGGATGCCGGGGAACAAGGCGAGTACCGGACCGATTCCCCTGCATTTCGAGGAAACGCACGCGTGGCTGCCCGCGATCAACGCCACGTATCACCTGGGCATTGACGGTGTCTCGGGATGGTTGCTCGCGCTCAACGCCGGTGTGTTCCTGCTGGGGGCGCTGGCCATCTCGCGCAAGTCGACCGATCGCCTCCGCTTCTACTGCACGCTCATGCTCCTCACCGAAGCGGCGACGAGCGGTGTGCTGCTCTCGATCGATCTGCTGCTCTTCTACATGTTCTGGGAGGGCATGCTCGTCCCGCTCTACGTGCTGCTCAGCAACTGGGGCGGTGCGAAGCGAGGCCCGGCAACGCTGAAGTTCATCATCTACACGGTGGCGGGCAGCCTGCTGATGCTCGTCGCGATCATCTATCTCTACATCCAGTCGCCGGCGGGCTCGTTCGACCTCGAGCAGATCCTCGCGCAACCGATCAGCGCGGGTGCACCACTTGTCATCCCGCTCATCCACCTGTCGACGTTCACGCCGAAACAGCTGGCGTTCATCTGTTTCGCGGTTGCGTTCGCCATCAAGATCCCGATCGTCCCGTTCCACACCTGGCTGCCCGACCTCTACGAGGCCTGCCCGCCCGCCGTGCTGGTGTTCTTCGCGGGCGTCGTCAGCAAGCTCGGCGCGTACGGGTTCATTCGCTTCTGTCTGACGCTGTTCCCCGGCGAGATGGACCGGTACCGATACATCCTTGCCGCGCTCGCGATCCTCAGCATCGTCTACGGAGCGCTCATGGCGCTCTCGGAACGTGACATCAAACGCATCGTCGCGTACGCCAGCATCAGCCACCTCGGCTTCATCGCGCTCGGGATCTTCTCGCTGACCACGAACGGGCTCAACGGCGCGGTCATCCAGATCGTCAACCACGGCATCATCATCAGCGCGCTGTTCCTCATCGTCGGCTTCATCGAGTCACGCACCGGAACGCGAGACATCGGCGAGCTGTCCGGTCTGGAACGACGAATGCCGTGGCTGTATTTCTTCTTCCTTGTCGCCACGCTCGCCAGCCTCGGCATGCCGGGCATGAACAGCTTTGTCGGCGAGTTCGCGATCATGCTCGGCGCATTCCAGCTCAACTGGATCTTCGCGGTGCTCGCGGGCGGGGGAGTCATCCTCGCGAGCTGGTACATGCTTCGGCTCCATCAGGGGCTGATGCATGATCCACCCAAACCGCGGACCGAGGGCGTCCACGATCTGCGCATCGGTGAGGCCCTGCTGCTCGTCCCGCTCGTCGCGTTGATGATCTTCATCGGGCTCTACCCGAAGCCGATCACGGACGTCTCGAAGGGCTCGGTCAACAGCTACGTGGCAATGGTGCAGACGACGGCGCCGGACACGATCCCGGGCGCTCAGTGATGTTCATCGCCGCGAGTCCGGTTCCACTGACGTTCCCGGGTGGCCATGACCTGATCGGCATCCTCCCGGAGCTTGCGCTCGGCGGTGCCTTCCTGCTGCTCATGCTCCTCGACCTGGTCGTCCCGGCGTCGCGGCGGTCCTGGCTCGCCGGCTTCGCGCTGTTCGGCGTCGTGGCTTCGTTCGTGGTGACGATCTTCTGCTGGTACAACGCAACCCCGGGCCGGCTCGTCTACTCGGGATCGTTCGCGTACGACCGCTTCGCGCTCTTCATCGACGCGATCCTGCTCGTGAGCGCGGGGCTGGTGATCATGATCAGCCCGCACTACCTGAACCGCCGCGGCATCCACTACGGCGAGTACTACGCGCTCATCCTCGCCGCCACGGTCGGCATGATGCTGCTCGCCGGCGCGACGAGCCTGATGGTCATCTTTCTCGCCATCGAGCTCCTGTCGCTTGCGCTCTACGTGCTCAGCGGCTTCTCGCGGCACGAGGAGCGCTCCCAGGAGGCCGCACTGAAGTACCTGCTCCTCGGTGGCTTCGCGTCGGGCTTCCTGCTCTTCGGGATGGCGCTCATCTATGGCGAGACGGGACACACGCAACTCGCGCAGATCGCTGCAGCCATCCAGGCAGAGAAGGCGATCGATCCCCTCCTGCTTGCGGGCGTGATCCTGCTCTTCATCGGCTTCGCCTTCAAGGTGAGCGCGGCGCCGTTTCACTCGTGGACGCCGGACGTGTACCAGGGTGCGCCGACGTCGGTGACCACCTTCATGAGCGTCACCACGAAGGTCGCCGCCTTTGCCGCGATCGTGCGCGTCTTCACGTACACCTTCGACGGCGGTGCGACGAACTTCTATACCAACTGGGAGCCCGTCGTCGCGTTGGTGGCAATCATCTCGATGGTGGTCGGCAACGTGGCGGCATTGACGCAGACGAGCGTCAAACGAATGCTGGCCTATTCGGGCATTGCGCAGGCCGGATACATCCTCATCGGCGTCGCCGTCGGAGCCGTGGTGCTGCCGTCCGGACAGTCGAGCTCACTCGGCACGATCTCCGTCCTCTACTACCTTGCGGCGTACGCGGTGAGCAACATCGGCGCGTTCGCCGTCATCACGGTGATGGCCGGCCGCGGAGAGGACCTCGACAGCTACGACGGGCTGCGCGGGCTCGCACATCGCCGGCCGTTCGTCGCCGCGAGCATGGCGCTGTTTCTCTTCTCGCTCGGTGGTTTCCCGCCAACCGCCGGGTTCTTCGCGAAGTTCCTCGTGTTCACCGCGGCGATCAACGCCAACCAGACGCCGCTCGCGCTCTGGGGCATCGCGACGAGTGCCGTCTCAGCCTTCTACTACCTCAGAGTCGGGCTGATCATGTACCAGCGGCCCGCCGCCGGCACCGAGGAGTACCGTTGGTCGCGCACCGGGTTCGCGGGAACGTCGGTGCTGGTGGCGACCACCGCCGGAACGCTCATCCTCGGGGTGTTGATCGTGCTCGTCTACACCGCTGCTACCGCCTCCCTCAAGGGGCTCATCGTGTGAACGACGACCTGCTCAAACGCTTTGCCGAGATCGTCGGCGCCGATGCGGTCAGCGGCGACGTGGTGAGCCCGCCGGACCTCGGATCCCTTGCGGTCGTCGCCCACCTCTGCAGCGAGAACGAGATCCCGATCAGCGTCACGAGTGGCGCGCCGTCGACACATCAGAATGCAGCCAACGGCGGCGTGGTGATCAGCGTCTACCGGCTCAACGAGGTCGTGGTCGCGGGTCCCGGTCTCACCGTGCGAGCCGGTCCCGGAGCGACGGTCACGCAGCTGCGCGACGCGGTGACGAAGGAGCGCCTCGCGGTCGTCGGCCTCGGCGCCGACACGGGATCCGGACACGTCGGCACGCTCGTCGCGCGCGGAGACGTCCCGCGCCGCTCACTTGCCGGCGTCGAGGCGGTGCTGACAACGGGCGAGACGGTGAAAGCCGGCGGCGCGATGCTCAAGGATGTCGTCGGCTACGACCTCATGGCGGCGATGCTCGGCAGCGCGGGCCGGCTGGCGATCATCGCGTCGGTCACCTTCCGACTCGAGCCGGCCGCCGCGCGGACGCCGACCTCGAAACCGCAGGGAGCGCGCATCTGGGAGCCGGCACTGGCCGACGCATTCGACCCGAAGCGCCTGTTGCGCTCGGGCGCACGGTGAAGGCGAAGCTCGCACCGCGCATCGGGAAGTACTGGCACGAATACACGCGGATGCGCACCGCGATCTTCCTCCTGCTCGGCATCCTTGTCATCGTCCTCATCGGCTCGTTCATCCCGCAGCAGAACACCTCGGACCCCTCGAAGGTCGAGGCATTCCTGACCTCGTGGCCGAACCTCAACACCCTGTTCGCGGACCTGCAACTGCCACTCACGCAGGTGTTCGTCTCGCCCGTGTTCTACGTGCTGCTCGGGTTGCTCTACGTCTCCCTCGGCTGGTGCGTCATCCGGCGCGCGCGGGCGCTCATCATGCGCACCCTTCGCGGGTACAAGCGCACGCCGCAGTACTGGGGAGAGTGGGGATCGTGGCTCTTCCACAGCTCGTTCTTCCTGCTCCTCATCGCCGTTGTCTGGGGCAAAGCGACCGGCTATCAAGGACTCGTCACGCTCACGGAAGGGCAGAGCTTCACGAACACGCCGGCGGGGTACGACACGCTGCAGCAGGGACTCCTCTTCAACGGCAGCTACGCGCCGTTCACCTTGCGCCTCAACAACTTTGAGGCCACGTACGCGGCCAGCGGCGAGGCGAGCGACTACGTCAGCAACGTCAGCGTTCTCGATCACGGCAAGCTGCTGAAGACTCAGAACATCAGGGTCAACGACTTCCTGAGCGTCGACAACGTCAACGTGTACCAGCAGGACTACGGCTGGGCGCCGACCATGGTCGTGACCAACCCGGCCGGGCAGACGGTGTTCGACGGTCCGATCCAGTTCTTCGACGACCCGAGCAACGTCGGTGACAAAGCGCTCGGCGACGGCGTGCTCAAGGTCCCCGACTTCAACTACACGATCAAGGGTGCTGCACAGCCGATCCAGATCGGCGCCAAGATGTCGTTCTTCCCGGATGCGACGTTGCTGCCGTCGGTGGGGAGCAACGGCGCCATCGACCCCACAGCGACGACATACGGACCGGGCGGAGTCGCGACGCGCAATCCCGTGATCGAGATGCAGCTCTACGTCGGCAACCTCGGTCTCAACAGCGGTGGGCCGCAGAACGTCAACCAGCTCGACACGTCCAACATGCAGGCGTATTTCAGCGACGGCCACGTCATCCCGATCCTGCTCGGGCAGTCGGTACAGCTGCCGATCGACACTGTGAACGGCAAGCCAGTGGACTTCACGATCTCGTTCCCGTCGGTCCACCAGTACTCACTGTTCCAGGTCAACGACGACCAGGGCGTGCTGCTCGTCTACACCTCGTTCATCCTGATCATGACCGGCCTGCTCACGAAGCTCTACCTCAGACCGTTCCTCGAGCGCCGCCAGCGCAAGCGACGCAACCCCATCACCCTCGACCGCCGCTGGTCGTCGGAGTCGAGCGGCGAGCCTCAGCCGGATCCGGACCCGGATCGAGAACCCGCGGCCGTCTGATCGGCCTCGGGCGCGAGCTCGGCGATTCTGGCGGGGGAGAGGTATGTGAGCTTCTCGAGCGCTGTGCCCAGGTAGTCGAGCTCGAGAACGCCGCCTTTGGCGCACTGCAGGCGATGCAGTGCGTAGCGGGGCCGCTTGTCGGCGGTGACCCAGAATCCCTGGATCGGATCGCCGTGGCTCACGCAGATGCCGCCCTGACCCGGGTGGTCAGCGAGCAGCTGCATGAGCGGCCGTTGCACGCGTGCGGCGAGGTCGGCGACCGACTCGTCGTTCGGCAGCACACCGGGCCAGATCATGTGGATCAGCCAGAGCGGCCGGCGCCAGGGCACCTGCTTCGGCGGGATGCCCTGGAGGTAGAGACCGAACCTCGTCTCGATGAGATCGTCCGTGTACGTGATCGGCACCGAGTCGAGGTACGAGGCGATGATCTCGGCGGTCTGGCGTGCCCGTTCCAGCGGGCTCGAATAGATCTGTGGGATCGACTTCCCGGCGAAATACCTGCCGAGGGCGTGCGCCTGCTTGACGCCTTTCTCACTGAGCGGGAAGTCGGGGAGATGCCCGTACAGGACGCCGTCGGGATTGCGGACGTCGCAATGCCGAACCAGGTGGAGGCGGGTCGAGGTCGCTGCCGCAGCCTGGTTCACTCCTGACGATGCTACGGGAAGGTGCGATCGCGGCGGTGTACCGAGCGAGCCTTGGGAACGCGCGGCGGGGAGCAGATCGTGAGCGACATGCTCACGTGAGCAGGTCCCGGACCCATCTGCTGGTTGCCGATGTGGTCACGGTCTTGCCGCTCGCGCCGATGTCCGTCGGCCGCGCGCCGTGCTGCAGAAGGAGCTCGATGATCCGTGCCTGCTGCATCTGCGCCGCTGCTGTTCCCGACCCGCCCCTCCCGGTGTTCTGCACCGCGAGGTGCAGCGGTGTTGAGCCACTCTTGTTCGTTATCCGCGGGTCGGCGCCATTCTCGAGGAGCGCCTGCACCGCGGCGAAGCAGCGGGTGCGAGCAGCTCGGTGCAGCGGCGCGACGCCGCTGTTGTCGCATGCATTTGGGTCGGCACCCATCGCGATGAGGCAGGCGATGACGTCTCGCTGCGCATCCGGCGCCCAACGCGGTCCGTCGGGGTTCCCGTCGACGGCGTAGTGCAACGGCTCGGCTCCACGTCGATTTCGCGCACGCACCGGGGACCCCTTGTCGACAAGCAGTTGCGCCAGGCGTCGGGCGTAAGCGGCAGCGGCGATGTGCAGTCCCGTATCACCAGCGTAGATGTGGTGCTGGACAGCATCGAGGAAGTACGTCGTCGAGTTCCTGGCGGCTCGATCCGACGCGCATCGCCTGGAGCGCGAACCGCTCCTCATCTGAGTCGAGAGCCCGAGAGACTTGTATGACGTCGCCGGCTGCGATCGTCTGAAAGAAGGCGAACAGCTCCCCGTCATGCAAGAGGTCTGACGTCGTCGGCATAGGAGCGATTGTGCGGCTCGCCAGACACGAAAACGACCCACCGACCGAGTGGCCGATGGGTCGCCGGGGCAAGGCCCCGATGCGTCAGGCGACGTTTGCGCTGCGCATGGAGGGAACGGTCAGATGGGTCGTCCGCTCCTTGCTGACAGAGCGGCGCCAGCTGACGATCTCGAAGAGGAAGGCTCCGAACACTGCGAGCGTGGCGATGGCGATACCGATTGCCGCGTAACCGGCGATCGTCCCGATCTCGCCCCAGCCGTAGGCGTTCAGCAACATGCCCCGAAGCGTGGTGCCTTTGAAGATGGTCGCCACTTCACCCGAGAGCTTGGTGTTCGTGGGATCCGCCTGCGAAGCTGCGCTCAGCTGCGAATAGGTCTGGCCACCACCGATCTCCTTGAGGTGAACGGCGATGAAGTGATCCGCGTAGGTCTCAGCCTGCGCACCAGTGGTCAGTTCCTGGCCCGCGTAGACCCTCATGGCTGCGGCATCGGCCGCGGGCAGCGAGGCGAGGGCGGCGTCGTTGGCCGCGGGGAAGGAGATCTTCTGAGCGGCGAGCTGGCTCGAAACCTGGCTCGTCGCGAAGTTGCTGCCCCAGAAGGCAAATCCGGCGACGAACGCGAAGATGCCGATGAGGCCGATCTGGAGGACGAAGATCCGCCAGCGCATTCCTGTGGTCATGGTGTAGCTCCTTTAGTGTTGGTTGTGCGGCCATCTGACCGTGCACCCATCGTCATGCCCGACCACCCTTCGCCAACAGAGCAGGAAGGCATGACTTTCTGCATGCGCCGCCGTGCCGGAACGGGCCTTGCGCCCCATAGGACGCGGGACCTTCGGCCCTAGTCCTCGTGCGGTGAAGGTCGCGTCTCTCCGGCCGCATCGATGTCGCAGGCGAGATGTACGACGCCGAATTCCATCGACGGTCCGTCGCGACGGAAGCCGGCCGCTCCGAAGACAGCCAGCATCGGGCCGTTCCCGGACAGCGTGTCTGCTGACAATCGGGTGATGCCGTGGCCGCGCGCATAGGAGGCGAGGTACGCGAGCACGAGTGTCGCCAAGCCCCGGCGCTGCTGGTCGTCCGCGACGGCGAAAGCGACCTCAGCTTCGCTGCTGTTCTCGAGTCGTTCGTAGCGGCCCACCGCGATCATCTCCTCGCCAACGAAGGCGACGAACGCCATGCGGTCGTGATAGTCGACGTTCGTGAAACGCGCCACTTCGGCGGCGCTGATTGCGACCTTCGTGCCGAAGAAGCGAGAGTGCCGGCTCTCGCGGGACTGATGGTTGAAGAAGGCTCGATGTGCAGCCGCATCGTCGGGGCGAATGGGCCGAACCTGCGCGGCGCCGCCGTCGGCGAGGACTACGTCGAACTCCCAGCCGGACGGATAGTCGGGCACGGCGGGGCGCTCAGAGCGGAACGGTGAGCCGGATGAGGGTCCCGCGCCCGGGGTTCGACTCGACGTCGAGAGTGCCGTGGATGGCGTCGGCGCGTTCGGCGAGATTCCCCATGCCCATCCCTCGGTGTGCGCCGGCTTGCTCGAACCCGCGGCCATCGTCGTCGATCTCGACGATTGCTGAGTCGCCGTCGCGGCGGACGCTGATGCGGCACGTCGCAGCGCCTGCATGACGCTCGACGTTCGAGAGAGCTTCACGGACGATGTGAACGATCTGCATGGACGCATCGGTGAGCGCCGTCTCGAGTGAGAGGTCGACGTCAACGATTGCCGTGACACCGGTACGTTCCTGTGTCTCGTGAGCAAGTTGCTCGAGCGTGTTCGTCAGATTGCCGGCAGTCAAGACACTCGGCCGCAATCCGAAGATGTAGCTGCGAACGTCGCCGATCACCCGATCGATCTCGCCGACGTATTGCTGGATGCGATCTGCAAGGCGCGTGTCGGCGACCAGGCCGGCCATGCCCTGCAGACCGATGCCGACTGCGAAGAGCGACTGAATCACGCCGTCGTGCAGGTCGCGGGCAATGCGTTCGCGATCCTCGACCATCCCGAGCCGAGAGACTTCCGACAGCGCGCGTGCGTACTCGAGTGCGAGACTCGCCTGCTCGGAAAAGCTTTCCAGCAAAGGGATATCGGCCGCAGTGAACCTCTGACGGCCGGCGAGGCGCCCGACCGCGAGCACCCCGGGTGAGCTGGTGCGGAGTGCGAGCGGAACGAGAATCATCGGGCCGACGCCGGCGATGCTCACCATCGGCTGCATGAGTGTGGATGTCCTCGCGTCCTCAACCACCAGCGTGCGTTCGGTGCGGATCACCTCTTCGGAGAGGCTCCCTGCCAGTTGCACCTCGACATCGATCAACTCCGTCGCGCCGGCGCCGTCCGCAACCATGATGCGCAAGCCGCCGGCCTCGGGGATGCTGATCGTCGCCATGTCGGCGCTGACAAGCTCGCGCGCGTTCTTCGCGACGAGCTGCAACGCCGTATGCGCGGCGTCGCCGGAGAGCAGTGTGGTGGCGACTGCGCGCACCGCCTCCAACCAGCGCTCGCGCAACTGTACGGCGGCATAGAGCTGCGCGTTCGCGATGGCGACGCCTGCCTGCGTGGCGAGCACGAGCACCGCCGCCTCATCGTCGTCGGTGAACTCCGGCGCGCCCTGCTTGTCGGTGAGATAGATGTTGCCGAACACCCGGCCGTGGGCACGGATCGGCGCTCCGAGCAAGGACTGCATCGGCGGATGGTTTGGGGGAAAGCCATACGAACGGGGATGTGACTGGATGGAGGAGAGGCGGAGCAGCTCGGGCTCTCGGATGAGCTCGCCGAGGAGACCGGCTCCACGCGGCAAGGCACCAATGGCGGAACGCTGTGCCTCCGTCATGCCGGCGGTGATGAAGTCGTCGAGCTGTGTTCCGTCTCCCGAGAGCACGCCAAGGGCCCCGTAGCGCGCTTCCGTCAGCTCAACAGCGAGTTCGACGATGCGTTGCAGGAGTGCCGGCAGCGAAAGTTCGGCCGCAAGCGCCAGGCCCGTGTCCAGCAGCCGTTCTGCCCGGCTCCCGATCACGTCCATGCCTCGCGATCATAGTCGGGTCGGCTGCTGTGGACCGTCGGCGAGCTTGATTGCTCAGCGAGCCGCCAGACCTGCGTCGACATGCTCCAACCCCGCGAGCCCGTCCGCGAGCCGGCTGAGGAAGCCTCGAACCGTGGCTTCCGCGATGCGATGCATGAGGAGCCGGTCCATTCGCCGGCCGACCGCGCCGAGTGGCGGGTCGTAGCGTCCGTGCAGCGTCAACTGAGTCATGTGCTCGCCGAGGCTCGCAATCTCGAGATCCGCGCTGAGGACAGGAAAGAGCCCGGGCGCGGTCGTCGCCTGCCATTCGAGCGGCACGACGATGACGTCGCTCCGCGAGATCGGCAATCCCACGGACACCGTGACTGACTTGCCGAGCATCGGGAGCGCCTCGAGTGGCCCAACCCGCAGGCGGAGCGCCTCGCCCTCGCCGGCTGCTGCGCCCGCGAGCGGAGCGAGCCACGCTCCGTCGCCGGCGAGAATGTGTTCACAAACTCGCGCCGACGGAATCGGAACATATGCGAAGTCGTGGAGAAGCATGGTGCTCATGGTGGGCCTGTATCGATCATCAGGCTCCAGACGGAGTCGCACTAGAGCAATAGGTCACGACGTTGGACGCCGATGGTCCGAGTCAAAGGGTGGGCACTGCTAGAGTGCAAGGCGTGCCCGATGAGCCTGTGATCCGGGTGCTGCTCTGCGATGACCACGAGCTGGTGCGTCGCGGACTCATCAGCATCCTTGACGGAGTCGGTGGGATCAAGATCATCGCCGAGGCTGGCGATGCCGATGCCGCGCTCAAGGCGGCTCATGCGGATCCTCCCGACGTCGTGATCATGGATGTCCGTCTTCCCGGCCGATCCGGCATCGAAGCGTGTCGCGAGATCCGATCGGCGTTCCCGGACACGAAGGTGCTCATGCTCACAGCGCACTCGGACGACGAAGCGCTGTTCAGCTCGATCATGGCCGGGGCGGCCGGGTTCGTCCTCAAGCAGGTGCGGGGTGGCGATCTCGTCGGAGCGATCCAGCAGGTCGCCCGGGGGGATTCGCTGCTCGACCCGACGGTGACCGCGCGAGTGCTCGCCCGGCTCCGCGGCGAGGGGACGGAGGCAAACGACGGAATCAGCGAGCTGACCCCGCAGGAGCGAAAGATCCTCGACCTTGTTGCCGAGGGGATGACGAACCGGCAGATTGCCGAGAAAGTGTTCCTCGCCGAGAAGACGGTGAAGAACTACGTCTCGAACATCCTGCTGAAGCTCGGGCTGTCACGACGCGCCGAAGCCGCCGCGTTCATGGCGCGGCGCAACTACAAGAACCGCGAGCGCAACGACTGGTCCTAAGCGGCGTCTGCTAAAAGGTCGCCTCGGGTTTTATCACCGGTAAGGGTTTCACCGTCCCGCTGCGCGGTGATGTACGCATCTCCGCGTAGTGGCGGCGCCAGATGAGTTGATGGATGGGGATCCACCGTGGGATGTCGCGGAGCCCTGGGATGAACGGAACCAGGATGAGCAGGACGCTCAACACGAGCATCACGGCGACGACGGCGAGGTCCGCGTTCGCGCCGCTGACGCCGAGGAAGCCGGTGTCCGAGTTGAACGGCGGGATCTGGTACCACATCGTGTAAAGCCAAAGCCATGCCTGGCCGGGGTAGCGCCCGGTCTCATTCATCATTCCCCACTGGCTACCGTCAAGGTTCTGCGTCACCGCGAGGTTCCCGAGGTATCCGCTGTCACCGAGAAACAGGAGGGCCTTGCTGAAGTCGGTCTGATAGAAGTGGTTGCTCGAGAGCAGCAGCGCGTCCAGGCCGCCGGACCGCGCCAGCGTGAGCATCCGGGTCATCATCACCTGGACAGGCCCGTAGTCACCGCTGGGGACAACGATCATGCCGTTGCTGTTGACCGTCGCCTTTGCCAGCGCGTTGTTGTAGTTGGTCAACCACTTCGTCTGCTGGTCATTCCCCGCACCGTTGTACGTAGACAGCGCATCAGTCAGCTCGCTGTCACCGAGCGTTGTCTGCTGGAGTGGCGACAACACGAAATCGTTGGCGGCGTTGGTTGGGACATGTACGCCGGCCCATTCCTGCGGGTCAAGAAACCAGAGCGTTTGGACGGCGCCGTTCTGGGTGTTGTACGGCGGTCCGTAGGTCGCGATGCCGGACGTTCCTGCAAGCTCGGACGTCGCTGTGGTGACGAAGTCGACGGGGTCCGCCTTGGCCCAGCTCTGGATCGTGACCGAGGGAACGTCGGGCGACGACAGCGTCACGGAGAGGACCAACACGAGGACGAGGACGCCGACCATGGCGATGGCGAGTTCCTTGATGAGGTCGTACGGCATCATCCTGACGCCGCGGTAGTACGTCGCCTTGTCCATCTTCGGATGTCGCGTTGCGTTGCTCATGCTCCGCTACTCGCGTCATCGGGGACCGGATCGCCAATTGGACGGACGACCCCTCGGCTTCGCACCTGGATGACATGGAGCGCGACGAGCACGGTGACGCCGATCGGGAACAACATCACATGCAAGCCGTACTGCTGTCCGAAGTTCAGCACGTTGAACAGCCCACCGACGCCGGTGGAGTTGATGCCGTCCTTGGCGTTCAGCGCGATCCACTGCGAGTTGAAGTTCTGCTGGATGAGGTAGCCCGTGAACGCCGTCACGACGCTCACGAGGAAGATGACAACGCCCACCATCCATGTCGCAGCGCGGCCGTCACGCCAGCCGGCGCCCCAGAACTGTCCCCACAAGTGCAGCACCATGAAGATGAAGAACATCTGGACCGACCAGAAGTGAACGCTGTTGAAGAACTTTCCAACCGCAGAGATGTGCCACCACTCGGAGCCGAAGAACGCCAGGACCACGCCGCTGAGGACCACCCAGAACAGGGCCGCGATCGTCACGACGCCGAATGCATACACCCACGAGCCGACGTACGCGGGTTGCCGTGTCGGCAGGAGCTCGGTCAAGGGGATCGTCTTTGACACACGACTGCGGATCGCCGCCGTCCAACCCGGTTCGGATGCGGACGTCGATGCTTCGGTGTTCGCGTCAACGGGAGGATTCACTGACTCAGTGGTCATCGCGCTCCTCCTTGTTCACCGCGTGCCCCGGGAAAGGAGCGATGAGCGCAGCAACGAACAGCAGCACCATCACGCCGATGAGCACGAGATTCGGCAGCGAGATGAGGATGAAACCCCAGTGGAAGTAGGGGGCCGGCTCATTCATATGACCGCTCCTGCAACCCGAATCGCGGGCGCCACTCCGGCGATCGGCGCTGCACGCATGTGCCGTCGCGCGAATCCCGCCTGCACGGCGAGAGTGGGCGTCTTACGTGTCGCACGTCGGTCCGCTCGCGTACAGAGCGGTGATGACGTTCGGTTGGCGATGGTCATGCGGCGTTCGGTCTCCGTTCGACGATTCTTTCTCGCCGAGGAGACTGCCACCGGGCGTTGCCTTCGCCAAGTGCCGGCGGTCGTCAACACGACCGGTCTTCGGACCTCACACGGTGTGACAAAAGCCACTTGTCGGGCCGGGAACGCTCAGACCATGCTCAGCCTGTGGGAAACGTGGACGGGATTCGGATCTCGGAAGTCGCATTGGCCGGACACCCGTGTCCCTATGGCTCCGATTCCGTCGAGGGCTGTCGCCGATACGAGCCGGTTTCCGCCCACAGCGCGTTTCCCGGTGCGGAAGCGTGCCGATCCCTGCGTCGTACGGCAATCAATGACCATCACTGGCAACGCTGGTGCGTGCTTGCCGCTCTGGTGCAGGCGTCGGAAAGGCCCTGAGCGGTCGCCATGCCGTGCCCACGTGAGGCCTGGAGGGCCTAGGCTTCCCCAGCCATGGTGATCCACGACTGGTTCGGTCTCGCCATCGTCGTTGGTGCGACGGCGGGCGCAATCGTTGCCGTGATCAGCCTGTTCCGCCCGCAAATAGTGGCGGCTCTCCGCATCTACACTCGGATTGCGGCGGCGGTGATCGGCGTTCAGGTGCTCATTGGGCTCGTCCTTGTCGCGACCGGTCACCGGCCGCACGATGCGCTGCACTGGTTGTACGGCGCGGCAACCCTGCTCGCACTCCCGCTCTCGAGGTGGATGGGTGCGCCGCTCAAGGACCGCGACAAGCGGTTGTGGCTCACTGCCGGCGCGGTGGCGACACTGCTGTTCGCCGTCCGTTCGGTGATGACCGGTTGACACGCGAGTTGGCGCCCCCGGTAGGAGTTGAACCCACGACCATCGAGTTAGAAGCTCGCCGCTCTATCCGCTGAGCTACGGGGGCCAGTCGCGAGTTTACCTTCGGGAATTCGTCCGGACCGCCAGGCGGCGGGCCATATAATCGCGAGGCCTCCCATTCGGCGTCTCATGGTGGCCATAGCTCAGTTGGTTAGAGTGCCAGGTTGTGGCCCTGGAGGTCGCGGGTTCGACCCCCGCTGGCCACCCCAATCCCGCCAGGCGGGTACAGTCGCCCGCGATGGCTGCTGATCAACCCTCCGATCACGTCGCTCGAAACCGCGCCGCCTGGAACGTGTCCGCGGCTGAGTACGCCGAGCCGGGACGGCAGAACTGGGCGCACGAGCCGTCGTGGGGCATCTGGAGCATTCCCGAGACCGACGTGCACCTCCTGCCCGACGTCGACGGGCTGGACGTCATCGAGCTCGGATGCGGCACCGCATACGTGTCGGCGTGGCTCGCGCGGCGCGGCGCGCGGCCGGTCGGTATCGACATGTCCGAGAACCAGCTCGCCACAGCGCGGGCGCTGCAGGACGAGCACGATCTGCACTTTCCGCTGATCCAGGGCAACGCGGAGGCGGTCCCACTCGCGGACGCCAGCTTCGACCTGGCGATCAGCGAATACGGCGCTGCCATCTGGTGCGACCCGTATCGATGGATCCCGGAGGCGGCACGATTGCTGCGGCCCGGCGGCCGCCTCATCTTCCTCGGCAATGCGCCACTGCTGGTTCTCACCGTGCCGGAGTCAGACGCTGACGGACCAGCGACCGCAACCCTTCGCCGCGACTACTTCGGCATGCATCGGTTCGAGTGGCCCGACGATGACAGCGTCGAGTTCCACCTCACCCATGGGGACTGGATCCGCCTGCTCCGGCGCACCGGCTTTGCGATCGAGAACCTCATCGAGCTGCAGCCACCTGTCGGCGCCACCACTCGCTATCCGTTCGTGACCCTGGAATGGGCCCGCCGCTGGCCGTGCGAGGAGGTCTGGGTGGCCCGCCGGACTAGACTCGCGAGCGATGAGTGACGAACGTTGGGATTCCGTCGACGAGTACACGACGGGCCTGTTGCAGCCGGCTGACCCTGTGCTCGAGGCAGCGATTCGGGATAGCGCGGCGCTGCCCAACATCGCGGTGGCACCCGCGCAGGGACAGTTCCTGCACCTCCTCGCTCGCGCCATCAATGCCAAGCGCATCCTCGAGATCGGCACACTCGGGGGCTACAGCGCGATCTGGCTCGGGCGCGCGCTCCCGGACGGCGGGCGCCTGATCAGCCTCGAGATCAGCGAGGAGCACGCCGCAGTTGCTCGCGGCAACATTGCGCGCGCCGGACTCGACAGCAAGGTCGAGGTGCGCGTCGCCCCCGCGCTCGACACCCTCACGCAACTGAAGGCTGATCACGAGGAACCGTTCGACCTCGTCTTCATCGACGCCGACAAACGCAACACGCCCGCGTACTTCGCTGCCGCCGTTGATCTCGCCCACGTCGGGAGCTTGATCATCGTGGACAACGTCGTGCGTCAGGGCAGGCTCATCGATTTCGAGCGTGACGATCCGGATTCAGCCGGCATGCGCCAGCTCCTCGAGCAGATGGCGGCGGACAGGCGCATCATCCCGGCGGTCATTCAGACCGTGGGCGTCAAGGACTGGGACGGGTACGCGTTCGCGCTGGTTGTCGGCTGATCAGCCGTTAGCTACCAGAGGCCGCGGCGCTCGAACACCGCCTTGAGCACGCGCGGTCGGTCGGTCATGATCCCGTCGACGTCGAGATCGAGGAGGTAGTCCATGTCCGCCTCGTCGTCGATCGTCCACACGTGGACCCGCAGCCCCGCCCGATGCGCCGCCCGCACGAAGCGTCGATCGATACGGAGGATGCCCCAGCGCTTTGGGACCTGCAGGCAGTCGGCGTGAAACGCCGGCATGCGGCCCGAACGAGACACGAGGAAGGCAGTGCCGGTCGCGACCTGCCCCATCGATGAGCAGATGCGCCCGCATGCGAGCGCGCGGATGCGTGCGACGCGGCGATCCGAGAACGACCCGATGCACACGCGTCCGAACGCATCGAGCCGGCTGATGAGCTCGACGAGCGGGGCAACCGTCTCGTCGGTCTTCGCGTCGATGTTCACGTAGACGTCGTCCCATCGCGTGAGGAGCTCCTCGAGCGTCGGCATCGTCACGCCCTTCCCACGAAAGGGGAAGGTCAGGCCGCCGTCGGGGCTGAACGCATAGCCGGCATCCGCCTCGCGGATCTCGGCATGGGTGAGATCCGCAATCGCGCCCGTCCGGTCGGTGAGGCGATCGAGCGTGTTGTCGTGGAAGGTGAGCAGCATGCCGTCGCGGGTGAGCTGGACGTCCGTCTCGAGATAGCGATATCCAAGCGCGACCGCGGCCTCGAATGCCGGCCATGTGTTTTCCGGCGCGTCGCCGCCACCGCCGCGGTGGGCAAACGCGAGCGTTGACGTTCCGAGGAAGGATCGCTGGACCATGGGTCGGGTCAGGGTAGCCGGACAGTCCCCATGAGGTACGCATCACAGCTGCGTGCGGCCGCCCGGCCGTCGGCAATGGCCCAGACGATGAGTGATGCACCGCGCACCGCGTCGCCCGCCGCGAAGACTCCCGGCGTCGCGCATGCGAACGACCCGTCGACGGCGAGATTGCCGGCGTTGTCGCGATCGATGGAGAGCCCGTCGAGGAGTGTCGAGCGATGTGGACCGTCGTAGCCGATCGCGATGAGCACGAGGTCGGCGTCGAGGCTGACCTCACCGTCGGCGACCGCGGTGAAGCTGCGCACGCCGTTCTCCCGGCGCGCCTCAACGCGCATCGCCCGCACCCGCTTGACGTCGCCACCGTCGCCTTCGAAACCCGTGACCATGAGGCCGAACTCGCGCGACCCGCCCTCGTCATGCGCGGGATACGTCCGCAGGATGAGCGGCCACTGCGGCCAGGGGTTCCCGTCCGGTCGGGTGTCCGGCGGTTGCGGGTAGAGGTAGAGCTGCTGCACGCCCGAGCACCCCTCGCGGATCACGTTGCCGAGGCAGTCGGCGCCCGTGTCACCGCCTCCGATGATGACCACGGCTCTTCCGCTTGCGGTGATCTCAGGAACCGCGAGCACCCGCTCCCCGGCAACGCGCCGATTCTGCTGCACGAGGTAGTCCATCGCGACATGGATGCCGCGAAGCTCCCGGCCGGGGACATCGATTTCGCGCGGCCGGTCGGCGCCGACGCCGAGGACGACGGCGTCGAAGCGTTCACGGAGTTGCTCGGCGGTGATGTCGACGCCGATGTCGTATCCCGTCTCGAACGTGATCCCCTCGGCTTCGAGGATACCGACACGGCGATCGACGACCCATTTCTCCATCTTGAAATCCGGGATGCCGTACCGCAGGAGGCCGCCGACACGGTCCGAGCGCTCGAAGACCGTGACGTGATGGCCGGCACGGTTCAACTGTTGCGCGGCGGCCAGCCCTGCAGGACCCGAGCCGACGATTGCGACGCGCTTGTTGGTGCGATGCGCGGGGGGCTCGGCACGTATCCATCCCTCATCGAACGCGCGATCGATGATCGACTGCTCGATCTGCTTGATGGCGACGGGGTCATCGTTGATGGCGAGGACGCATGCCGGCTCGCACGGTGCGGGGCACAGCCTGCCGGTGAACTCAGGGAAGTTGTTCGTTGCGTGCAGCCGGTCGACGGCGGCGCGCCAGTCATCGTGTGAAACGAGGTCATTCCATTCGGGGATGAGATTCCCGAGGGGACATCCCTGATGACAGAACGCGACGCCGCAGTCCATGCAGCGCGATCCCTGCTCACGAAGGGTCTGTACGGAGAGCGAGAACGTACACCTCGCGGTAGTCGCCGACGCGTTCCTCGACCGGCCGTTTGTGCGCGGTGTGTCGCGTGTGCTCGAGGAAGCCGGTCCGCGCCACCATCAGCCGACCAGCTCGAGATGGGAGCGCAGCGCGCGGCGATATTCCTCGGGGAGCACCTTGACGAAACGCTCGCGCGCCTGTCGCCAGTTGCGCAGCAACCGCTTCGCGACCTCACTGCCGGTGAGCAACGCATGGCGCTCGAGCAGAGTTCGGACGATGACGAGATCGTCGAGTTGCGGCACCTCGAGCGCGACCGACGCGAGATTGCAGCGTTGCGCGAAGTCCGCCTGCTCGTCGAGCACGAATGCGATCCCGCCGCTCATCCCAGCCGCGAAGTTGCGTCCGGTGGTCCCGATGACGAGCACCGTGCCGCCGGTCATGTACTCGCAGCCGTGGTCGCCGACGCCTTCGACCACCGCAACCGCTCCGGAGTTGCGCACGGCGAACCGCTCACCCGCAACACCACGGATGAATGCCTCGCCGCTGGTGGCACCGTACAGCGCGACGTTGCCGACGATGATGTTGTCCTCGGCGCGGCGACGTGCCGCACGCGGCGGACGGATGACGACCCTGCCGCCCGACAACCCCTTGCCCACGTAATCGTTGGCCTCACCGCGCAGCGTGAGGGTGATCCCCGCGGCGAGCCATGCGCCGAACGACTGGCCGGCCGCACCGTCAAGGTCGATCTCGATGCTGCCGTCGGGGAGACCGGGCGCGCCATGACGGCGCGCCACTTCACCGCTGAGCATCGCGCCGACACTGCGATGCACGTTGCGCACCGGCGTGCGGATGCGCACAGGACGTGTGCCGTCGAGCGCCGGCGCGCATTCCTCCATCAGCGTGACGTCGAGCATGTCGCTGAGGTCCGCAACCTGCGCGCGGCTCTGCCGCCGCTCGTCCTCTGACGTCACTGCTGAGACGGCCAGCAAACTCCCAAAGTCGAGGCCGCGCGCCTTCCAGTGCTCGGCTGCGGGTCGCGCCTCGATGACGTCGACGCGCCCGATCATGTCCTCGAAACGCCGGAAACCGAGATGCGCCATCCAGCGGCGCACGTCTTCGGCGAGCAACAGCATGAACCTGACGACGTGCTCGGCTCGACCGGTGAATCTGCTGCGCAGCACCGGGTCCTGGGTCGCGATGCCGACGGGACAGGTGTTGAGATGGCAGACGCGCATCATCACGCACCCCGCCGCGATGAGCGGCGCGGTCGCAAACGCGAACTCGTCCGCTCCTAGCAGCGCGCCGACGATGACGTCGCGTCCCGTCTTCATCTGCCCGTCGGCCTGGAGGGTCACGCGGCTGCGCAGGCGTTGGCGGATGAGCACCTGTTGCGTCTCGGCAAGGCCCAGCTCCCACGGCACGCCGGCGTGCTTGATGGCCGTCAGCGGTGACGCGCCGGTGCCGCCCTCGTAGCCGGCGATGACGATGTGGTCCGCGCGTGCTTTGGCGACACCCGCGGCGACCGTGCCAACGCCGGCTTCCGCAACGAGTTTGACGCTGATGCGCGCGCTGGGATTCACGCTGCGCAGATCCCAGATGAGCTGCGCAAGGTCCTCGATCGAGTAGATGTCGTGGTGCGGCGGCGGTGAGATGAGACCGACGCCGGGCGTCGAGTGGCGCAGACGCGCGATGGACTCGTCGACCTTGAATCCGGGGATCTGGCCGCCCTCGCCGGGCTTCGCACCCTGCGCGATCTTGATCTGCAGCTCATCGGCGTTGACGAGGTAGTGCGCGGTGACACCGAAGCGCGCTGACGCGACCTGTTTGATGGCGCTACGCCGGGAATCGCCGTTGTCATCGAGGATGTATCGCGACGGGTCTTCGCCGCCCTCACCGGTGTTCGAGCGCCCGCCGATCCGGTTCATCGCGATCGCGAGCAGCTCGTGCACCTCCTTGCTCAGCGACCCGTACGACATACCGCCGGTCGAGAAGCGGCGGACGATGTCCCGCGCGGGCTCGACCTCGTCGAGCGGCACCGGCGCGGCGGCCGGACGAAGCTCGAACAGGCCGCGGAGGTTCTTCAACTGGCACGACTCGTCGTCCGCGAGCGCGACGTACTCACGGAATGCCGAACTCGTCACCCGATTTCACTGCGTGCTGCAGTGCACCGATGACCGCGGGATTCCACTGATGCAGCTCGCCCTCGCGACGCCATCGATACTCCCCGCGCTCCTCGAGGGTTGGCGGCGTGATGCGCACGTCGGGGAAAGCGCGCTCGTGGCGCGCGAGCGCCTCCGCCGCGATGACATCGATACCGATCCCGCCGATGCGCGACGCGGTGTTCGGGAAGAAGCGATCGATGACGCTGCGGTCGATGCCGAGGCATTCGAAGATCTGCGCACCGCAGTACGACTGGATCGTCGAGATGCCCATGCGGGCGATGGTCTTGCGCAACCCCTTCGTGAGCGCCTGGATGTACAGCTCCTCGGCGCGCGCGGGCTCGACTGGAGCGGGCATGAGCCCGCGCCGGGCCATGTCGGCAATCGTTTCGAATGCGAGATACGGGTTGACGGCTTCAGCGCCATAGCCGATGAGCAGCGCGAGGTGCATGACCTCGCGCGCTTCGCCGGTCTCGATGACGAGCCCGACGCCGGTTCGCGTCTGTTCGCGCACGAGGTGGTGATGCACAGCCGCTGTGGCAAGCAACGAGGGAATCGGCACGTGCGATGCGTCGATGTGCCGGTCGCTGAGGATGAGCACGGTGGCACCGGCGGCGATCTGCTCTGACGCGAGCCGGCAGATGCGCTCGATCCCTTCGAGGAGTCCGGCCGCACCGGACTCACGATGGAAGACCATCGAGATCGTTTCGGCCGGGAACTGGCGCTGCGTGACGTGGCGCAGCTTTTCGAGGTCGTGGTTGGTGAGCACCGGGTGCGCCATCTCGAGGCGCATCGCCTGTGCGGGGCCTTGCTCGAGGAGGTTGCCGCCGGCGCCGAGCGACGTGACAAGCGACATGACCGCCTGCTCGCGAATCGGATCGATCGGCGGGTTGGTGACCTGCGCGAACAGCTGCTTGAAGTAGTTGAAAAGGGGGAGCGGACGCTCGCTCAGCACCGCCAATGGGGTGTCGTTGCCCATCGAGCCGACGGCCTCCTCGCCGGTCTGGCCCATGGGGCTCAGGAGCACGGCGATGTCCTCGACGCTGTAGCCGAACGCCTGCTGGCGCACGAGCAGCGTCCCCGGATCGGGCGCCGGGACGTGGTCGGGCGGATCGAGCTCATCGAGATGGACGGTCCCGGAGCGGATCCACTCGCGGTACGGATGCGTCGCCGCGAGTTTCGTCTTGACGGTGCTGTCGTCGAGCACGCGTCCCGCCGCGGTGTCGACGAGGAGGAGACGGCCCGGCTCCAGGCGCCACTTGCGGACGATTCGTTCCTCAGGAAGGTCGAGCACACCGGCCTCGGATGCCATGACGACGAGGCCGTCATCGGTGATGAGATAGCGAGCAGGGCGAAGTCCGTTGCGATCGAGCGTCGCGCCGATGACACGGCCGTCGGTGAAGGCGATCGCTGCAGGACCGTCCCACGGCTCGAGTAGCGCGCTGTGGAACTCGTAGAAGGCGCGACGCTCCTCGTCCATGAGCGCGTTCTGATGCCACGCCTCGGGGATCATCATCATCACCGCGTGCTCGATGGAGCGGCCGGTCATCGCGAGCAGCTCGAGCGCGTTGTCGAACTGCGATGAGTCCGACCCGCTCTCGTCGAGCACCGGGACGAGCTTGGCGATGTCGTCGCCGAAATGCGGGCTGCGGAACTTGGACTGGCGCGCGCGCATCCAGTTGACGTTGCCGCGCAGCGTGTTGATCTCGCCGTTGTGCGCCGACATGCGGAAGGGCTGCGCAAGGTCCCAACGCGGCAAGACGTTGGTGGAGAAGCGCGCGTGCACGAGTGCCAGCGCCGACGTCACACGTCCGTCAACGAGGTCCGGATAGAACCCCGCCAACTGCGCCGCGGTGAGCATTCCTTTGTAGATGAGCGTGCGGCTCGAGAGGCTCGCGAAATGGAACCGGTCGCGGCCGATTCCTGCGGCCAGGGCGTCGCGCTCGATGACCCGGCGGAGGACGAGCAACCGAGTTTCCAGCGCTGCTCCGTCGAGCCCGATCGCGGCCACGAACAGCTGGCGGATGACGGGCAAGCCGGCTCGTGCACTCTGTCCGAGCGCGTCGGGGACCACCGGCACGTCGCGCCACCCCAGGATGCGCAGTCCCTCGGCACGGCACGCCAGCTGCGTGATTGCCTCGCAGCGCTCCCGCTCCGACACCTCCCGGGGAAGCATCACCATGCCGACGCCATACGCGCCCGGCGCCGGCAATGACAGACCGGCGGCGTCGCGGAGGAAATCGTCCGGGACCTGGATGAGGATGCCCGCGCCGTCACCGCTGTCGGGCTCGGCCCCGGACGCGCCTCGATGACCGAGATTGACCAGGGCCTCGACGCCCGACTCGACCACCCCATGTGTCGGGCCGCCGGCGATGCGGGCGACGAACGCGACCCCGCAGGCGTCGTGCTCCAACGCAGGGTCCATCAGCCACGCTTGCGGGAGCGATGCGCTGAGAGACTCTCCGATGCGGGACAACCCTAGCGCACTCCCGCGCGCGAGTGGCCCGGGCCGTCTCCTCAAGCCGCAACGCTAGGATGGTCAACGCTTGTCCACCCAGGTAACGCAGGTATCACCCGCATCGCTCGCATCCGCCCCGCACGGCGGCCCCGGGCCGCTGGAACGCATCCTCAATGGGCTGCCGTGGTGGGCGCTCCCGGCCACCGTGGTCACCGTCCTGGGTCTCTTCGGTCTCTACTCGATATGGACCGCGTTCCTGTCCGGTGGCATCAATCAGAGCGGCCCGTATCTCTCACCGTTCTACTCGCCGACCATCTGGAAGACCGGCCCGGTCAGTCCCGCGCTGTGGGTGCTGGGGTCCCCGTTGCTCTTCCGCGCCACGTGCTACTACTACCGCAAGGCGTACTACCGCTCCTTCTTCTGGGATCCGCCGTCCTGCGCGGTCGGTGAGATGCGCCACCGCAAGTACCGCGGTGAGACCGCGTTCCCGCTCTTCCTCAACAACCTGCACCGTTTTCTCTTCTACCTGGTGCTCATCGTCACGGGATTCCTCTGGTACGACGTCTACCTCGCGTTCTGGGCACCGAACGGCCACGTCCAGCTCGGCCTCGGCACCGGGATCATGCTCGCCAACGTCATTCTGCTCAGCGGGTACACGTTCGGCTGCCACTCCTGGCGGCACCTCGTCGGCGGCGGACTCGACTGCTACTCGAAATCGAAGCTCGGTCAAGCGCGCTATCGCGCATGGCAATGGGTGACCGTGCTCAATCAGCGCCACCCCGTCTGGGCGTGGTGCAGCATGTTCAGCGTCGTCATCACCGACGTGTACATCCACCTCCTGCGGGCCGGGATCATCGTCGATCCGCACATCGTTTTCTGACATGGCAAGCACACCCGAGCCGTACGACACCATCGAATGCGACGTGCTCGTCGTCGGCGCGGGCGGCGCCGGGATGCGTGCTGCCATCGCTGCCGCGGATGCCGGATGCACGGTCACGGTCGTGACGAAGTCGCTGCTCGGCAAGGCACACACGGTGATGGCCGAGGGCGGCATTGCGGCCGGGATGGGCAACGTCGACGCTCAGGACAGCTGGGAGGTGCACTTCGCCGACACGATGCTCGGCGGCCAGCTCCTCAACAACTGGCGCATGGTGGAGCTGTACGCGCACGAGGTCATCGACCGTGTGCTCGAGCTCGAGCGATGGGGCGGCATCTTCGATCGCACTCCTGAGGGTCTCATCATGCAGCGCGCGTTCGGCGCGCATTCGTGGAAGCGACTCGCTCACGTCGGTGACCGCACCGGGCTCGAGCTCATCCGCACGTGCCAGGACAAGATGGTCCACACCGCAGGCGTCGACGTCTGCATGGAGTACACGCTGTCGTCGCTGCTGAAGTCCGGCGACCGCGTGTGCGGTGCCTTCGGCTACAACCGCAACACCGGGCGCTTCGTCGTCTTCAAAGCGGGTGCGGTCGTCCTCGCAAGTGGGGGATGGGGGCGGATGTACCGGTTCACGTCCAACTCCTGGGAGTGCTCCGGCGACGGTGCGGCGATGGCGTACCAGGCGGGCGCCGACCTGCTCGACATGGAGTTCGTGCAGTTCCATCCCACGGGGATGATCTGGCCGCCCGGCGCTCGCGGCATCCTCGTCACGGAGGCGGTGCGCGGCGAGGGCGGCCTGCTCTACAACGCCGAGGGCTCGCGCTTCATGCTCGATTACGACCCCGTGAAGAAGGAGCTGTCATCGCGAGACGTCGTCGCGCGCTCCATCTACAAAGAGGTGCAGGCCGGACGGGGGACGCCGCACGGCGGCGCATACCTGGACGTGCGTCACCTCGGCGCGGATTACGTCAAACGCAAGTTGCCGTCGATGTACGAGCAGTTCCACGCGCTGGCATCGATCGACATCACCAGCCAGCCCATGGAGGTCGGCCCGACGATCCACTACACGATGGGTGGTGTGCGCGTCGATCCCGAGACCGCGGCCACCACGGTCGCGGGGTTGTACGCAGCGGGAGAGGTGGCGGGCGGTCTGCACGGTGCCAACCGCCTTGGCGGCAACTCCCTCGGCGACATCCTCGTCTTCGGCCGGCGCGCCGGCGAGGCTGCCGCCGAGTTCTCGAGAGCCGGCGGCACGACGCGCACCATCGACGAGGCGCAGGTCGCCGCAGAGCAAGCCGACCTGCTCCAGCCGCTCGGAGACGGAGCGAACGGCGCCTCCGCCGGTGAGAACCCGTACAAGCTCCACGAGGATCTGCAGCTCGCGATGCAGGATGACGCGGGCATCGGGCGCAGCGAGGAGTTGCTGCAGCGGGCGCTCGCCAACGTGCTCGAGTTGCGTGAGCGCAGCACCCATATCCGCGTCGCCGGAGGACGCGCGCTGAACCCGGGCTGGCACACGTGCCGCGACGTGACCAACATGCTCATCCTGTCCGAGGCGATCGTGCGCGGCGCCATCGAGCGGCGCGAGAGTCGCGGATCGCAGTGGCGGTTCGACCACCTCGATCAGGAGGTCGAGTACGGCAAGGTGAATTTCGTGACTCGGCGTGGCGCTGATGGGATGCAGGTGCTGAGCGTGCCGCTCGACCCGTTGCCGGAACGGCTGCGTCCGTTGCTCGAGCGTAGCCGCTTCTACGACGCGGCAAAGTTGCCCAAGGGATATCTCACCGATCCGACTCCCGCTACCGCCGCCGCCACCGCGGTCGCGAAGCAACCTGCTGCGGCGCGCAAACCCAGGAAGGGGAAGTCATGACGGTCGTGGATCATTCCGGCGTCGCGGTCTCCACGACACCCGAAGCAGCGCTCACCGCAAGTGGTCTCACCGGTGAGACGCTTACGATGCAGGTGCTCAAGGGGGTGCCTGGTGGCGAGCAGGCGGAGGTCACGTACGAGGTCCCGATCGTGACCGGGATGGTCGTGCTCGACGCGGTGCACTATGTCCAGCACAACCTCGATACCGACCTCGCCTGTCGATGGAACTGCAAGGCTGCCAAGTGCGGGTCGTGCAGCGCGGAGGTCAACGGTCGCCCGGTCCTGCTCTGCAAGACGCGCGTCGACGACCTGCCGCCCGGTCCGGTGAAAGTCCATCCCATGAAGTCGTTCCCGCTCATCAAGGATCTCGTCACCGACGTGTCGCACAACTACGAGGTGAACAAGGCGATTCCGCCTTTCACCGCTGCGCCCGATGACGGCGCGCCATGGCGCATCCAGCAGCAGGACATCGACCGCATCTACGAGTTCCGCAAATGCATCGAGTGCTTCCTCTGTCAGGACGTGTGCCACATCATCCGCTCGCACGATTACGCCGATCAGTTCTACGGTCCGCGATTCTTCGTCCGCGTCGCCTCACTCGAGATGCACCCCAAGGATGTGCTCGATCGTCGCGAGCAGACGCGCACCGACGGTGGTCTTGGCTACTGCAACATCACGAAGTGCTGCACCGAGGTGTGCCCCGAGCACATCCACATCACCGACAACGCCATCATCCCCCTCAAGGAACGGGTGGCTGACGTGCACTGGGATCCGGTGCGCTTTGTCGGGCGCATGCTCTTCGGCCAGCGGAAAGATTGATCGGCGTCATCGTTCTGAGCGCCGTCGTGGTGGTGATGCTCGTGGTGTTCTTCTGGTTCTACCTCTACTCGCGGACTCCGGCCTGGGGCCAGTCCGATACGCGCAAGGCGATGCTCAACATGATGATCGTGGTGGGGCCGATCTTCGGGATGCACTACAAGAAGGAACCGCCCGAGCCAACGAGCATCTCGGCCCCAGCGCAGGATGACGACGAGGACAAACCGGCCGTGATCCTTCCGCCGAGCGAGAGCGAGTAGCATCACCCCCATGGGGAGGAAGTTCAAGGCCGTTGTCTTCGATATGGACGGCGTGCTCATCGACACGGAGCCGGTATGGCGTCAGGTCGAGCGCGACGTGTTCGCGCGCGTCGGCGTGCAACTCACCGACGCGCAACTGCGCGATACCTGGGGGATGCGCATCGAGGAAGTGGTGGATCACTGGTACCAGGAGCGGCCGTGGAACGGGATCCGGCCGCATGCGGTGCAGCGCGAGATCGTTCGCGAGATGGTCGAGTACGTCCGTGAGCACGGCGAGCCGATGGAAGGCGCTCTCGATGCCGTCAACATCGCGCACTCCATCGGCTTTCGGATTGCCATCGCGTCGTCGTCGAGCCGCGAGCTCATCGACGCGGTCGTCGAACGCCTTGGTATCGGGTCGCTCATCGATGCGGTGTGCACGGCGGACGATGAGGAGCGGGGTAAACCCGATCCCGGTGTCTATCTCAGCGCAGCGCAGGCGCTCGACGTCATGCCGCCGCAGTGCGTCGCGATCGAGGACTCGCCTGTGGGTGTCACCGCCGCCGTCGCCGCGGGGATGCGCTGCATCGGCGTCGTCTCGCACGGCGATCTCAGCGGCAACATCGACCACGCGAACCTGGTGATCGACTTGCTGGCCGAGATCACCCCCGAGATGCTGCTCTCAGCCGATGCTGATCCCATCCGTGAGTGAGCCGAGGCTCGCGTCGATCTCTTCGCGGCGCGCGTCCATCACCTGAACGACCTGATGCACCGCCTCGGCGCTGCGATGCAGCGACGCGCGCTCGTCATCGGTGAGTGAGACGTCGATGACCTCGATGAGGCCGCCCGCGCCAAGCCGGCACGGCACGCCGGTGAAGAGACCGGTGATCCCGTACTCCCCCTCGAGGTGCACGGTGCAGGGCAGCACCTGTCGCGTGTCGAGCACGATGGCGTCGATCATCTGCGCCACCGCCGCGCTCGGTGCGTAGTACGCGCTCCCCGTCTTGAGCAGGTTGACGATCTCCGCGCCGCCATCACGCGCGCGTTGCACGATGGTCTCGAGACGCTCGGCGGGGATGAGATCCGCCGCGGGAATGCCGGCAACCGTGGTGAGTTCTCGCGAGCGGCACCATCGTGTCGCCGTGACCGCCGAGCACGTACGCCTGCACGTCGCGCACCGACGCGTCGAGCTCCTGTGCGATGAAGGTGCGATAGCGGGCGGTGTCGAGCACGCCCGCCATGCCGATGACCCGTGAGCGCGGGAAACGCGATACGGCCATCGACAGCTGGGTCATGCCGTCGACCGGATTGGCAACGACGATGAGGATGCATTCCGGCGACTGCGCGACCACCTGCCGGACCACGCCGGACACGATCTTGGCATTGGTCATCACCAGGTCGTCGCGGGACATTCCCGGCTTGCGGGGGACGCCACTCGTGATGACGACGATCTGCGAGCCGGCCGTCTCCTCGTAGGAGTTGGTACCGGTGACCAGCGAGTTGTAGCCGACGATCGGCCCGGACTCGAGCATGTCGAGCGCTTTCCCTTGCGGCAGCCCTTCGACGATGTCCACGAGCACGACATCCGCGTAGTCGCGCTCCGCGACACGCTGAGCGAGTGTCGCTCCCACATTCCCTGCGCCGACGACGGTAATTTTTGTCCTCATTTCGCCGGATTCTACGCAGCGCTCCGTGCGCTTGGACGCGGCTCCTGTCGACGCGGCTACTCCTCGCCGCTCCGCGGCCGAGCTGCAGATCGGCGCTTCTCCCCGCGTCGCCACCCACTCGCGCTCAGATCGACTCCGCGTGAGCGGGCATCTGCGTAGGATCCGCGGTGCGATGAAGGTTCGGAAGCGCCGGCTGCCGGCGGGTGCACGTGAGCGCGCGCCGAAGGTTGTCGAGCTCCTGCGCCTCGAATATCCCGAGGCGCGCACGGAGCTCACCTATGCCTCGCCGTGGCAGTTGCTCGTGTCCGTGATCCTCAGCGCCCAGACCACGGACGTCACGGTTAATGCGGTCACCCCGGTCCTGTTCGCACGTTTTGCGACACCCGAGGCGCTCGCAGCGGCTCCACAGGAAGAGGTCGAGGAGATCATCCACCGGACCGGGTTCTTCCACTCGAAGGCACGCGCGATCATCGAGATGAGTCAGGACCTGATCCTCCGCCACGGCGGCGAGGTACCGCCTCGCATGGAGGACCTGGTCACGCTCCGCGGAGTCGGACGCAAGACGGCGAATGTCGTGCTCGGCGTGGCCTTTGGGGTTCCCGGCCTGGCGGTCGACACTCACGTTGCACGGCTCACCGGCCTGCTCCGCCTCACGTCCGCGACGGACCCGGTGAAGATCGAGGAGGACGTCTGCAGCATCGTGCCGGCGTCTGAGTGGACGAGCTTCGGGCTCCGGCTCATCCTGCATGGTCGGCGCGTCTGCGTGGCCCGCAATCCGCGATGCCACGCGTGTGTCCTCGCAAACATCTGTCCTTCCGCCAACATCGGTCTCAAGGCGGCGCCGAGCGGGAGACGACGCCCAGCCAAGGCCGGTCGTTAGACTCACGGGGGATGGCCAGGGTCGGCGTGATGAGTTAATCGATACACGGGGAAGTCGCGACACCCGTGCAGCCGGGTACGATGCTGGTATCGCAGTGATCCAGACGAGGGCTCGCAGCCAGCACCAGGCGCCCCTCACGACCGCATTCCCGGCCATCGTCCGCCCAGTCGGCGCGCCGCGCGCGACGAATCCGGCGCCGGTGCCGGAGCCATCGCACCATCACCTCCCCGCGTGGGTGAAACGAGCGTATGCCCAGGCGCGCCCGATTCTGGCCGACTTGTTGGGTTCGCTCGAGGGTGCGCCGCGCGAGGAACTGCAGCAGGCGGTCGATGACATCACCGAGCGCATCAACACCGGGAAGTTCAGTCAGGCATTCCAGTACCCGCAATTGATTGCGACCGGCATGGAGCTGTACACACAGCAACGCGCATCGAGCGCAGAACGCGCTCGCGCGGCACATGCGCTGGACCTGCTCCGTCGCAAGGGCAGCGATCTGCTCCGCGATGCCGGCCCGCAACTCGCTCCGGATGCGACGTCGCGTCTTGGCAGAGCGCTGCGCGCCGCGACGACGGCCGAAGAGATCACGGAAGTCGAGACCGAGATTCGCCAGGCTGTCGAGTTGGCACGCTCGGTGCAGGACCGCAAGCGTGATCGCGAGATCACGAAAACACGCACCAAGATCCAACGCGCCGCTCCGCGTGCGCAGTCCCGGCCGATGGAGACCACTGAGACGTGGCAGGACGTCCTGCGTCGATTGCAGGAGCAGATGGCCCAAGAGGCCGGCGCGTGACCTCGACGCCGGTCGCGGCCTCCCTGGATCCCGACCGGCTCGCGCCGGAGGCGGGTGACCCGGAGGTCGGAACGGTCATGCGCGATGAGGTTGTCTTCTGCCTCCCGAGCACCCCGGCGGACGCAATCGCCAAGTTGCTCAACGACAACATCCTCAGTGAGCTCGTTGTTCTCGTCGATCGCCGGCCGGTCGGCTACGTCGCCAAAGAGGACGTCATCGACCGCCTCGTCAAAGGCGACATCGTCGTCGCCGGCAGCGACTTCGCGGTGCGACCTCCTTCCACGGCGGTGCAGGCGCGCGACATGCTGCGGCAGTCGCCGCTGCTCGTCGACGAGCACCAGCGACTCAGCGAGGTCGTCGCGCTCATGGCCCAAGACGGCCGCCGGCTCGCTGTCGTGACGCATGAGGACGAGACGGTCGTCGGGATGATCACGCCGCGAGAGCTCGCGGATTTCGCGCTTGCGCGCCGTGAGGTGGTCCATGCCTGAGCTGGCGACGATCGCCTCTCCGCTCGGCGCAGAGTGCGATCCTGACGACACGCTTGCCGACATCCTGCAGGTGTTGCGAATTCAGGATCCGGTGCCATTGCTCGTCGTCCGCGGCGACGAGGTGCTCGGCACCGTGGGTCTCGAGTTCGATCGTGTCCTCGTTCGACATGCTCGACGAGATGAGCGTTCGCGATGTCATGCGGCCTGCGCCGCGCATCGACCTTGGCGAGCGTATCGAGGCCGGTGCGGAGGCGATGCGCGACTCGTCCGCGGAGGCGGCGATCGTGACCGCGGCCGAAGGCGGCATCTTCTCGAAGCGCAGTGCGCCGGTCGGCATGATCAGTGCCGCGCACGTGCTCGGTGCCATCGCGAAGAACGTCGTCGACAAGGCGCCGATGAAGATCATGAGCGGGCACCGCGACCTGGGCTTCAACGTCCCGATCACGCCCTGCCAGCGCAACTGCCCGATCCGCCAGGACATTGCCACCTACATCGACTACGTGAGCCAGGGCCGCTATGTGGACTCGTGGTCGGTGATCCACGAGACGAATCCTTTCCCGAGCATGCTCGGGCGCCTGTGCAACCACCCCTGCGAGACCGACTGCAAGCGCGGCTGGGATCCCGGCGAGGAGCCGGTGACGATCCGCTCCATCAAGCGTTTCTCCACCGACTTCGCCTTTCAGCAGGGGCTCTGGATCAACTACAAGATCGCCCCGGCGAAGGGAAAGCGCGTCGCCGTCGTCGGCGCCGGACCTGCGGGGCTCACCTGCGCGCTCGACCTGCGCGTGCAGGGATATGACGTGGTGCTCTACGAGCGCGAGGCCAAGGTCGGCGGTCTGCTGAGCACGTCGATCCCGCCGTTCCGCTTCGATCATCGTCAGCTCCAGTGGGAGCTCGACATGATCATGTCCACCGGCATCGACGTTCGCCTCAACAGCAACATCGGACCCGGGGACAACGACATCAAGACCAAGGACCTGCTCGACGAGTACGACGCTGTGTTCTTCTCGATCGGCATGATGAAGGGGCGGATTCTGCCGATCCCGGGCAGTGATCTGCCCCAGGTCACCGATGCGATGACCTTCCTCCGCACTGTCTCGTACGACAAGATTCCCGAGCACTTCCCGATCGGTGGGAGCGTCGTGGTCGTCGGTGGTGGTGCCGTCGCGACCGACGCGTGCCAGTCGTCGATCAAGCTCGGCGCCAAGGACGTGTGGATGGTGGCCATCGAGCCCGAGGATCGCCTCCCGGCGTTCGGCAACGAGCTCCACGAGGCCAAGGAGATCGGCCTCCACATCAAGTGCGGTGTCATCGTCAAGCAGGTCGAGGCGGACGAGCACGGCAACGTGAAAGCGGTGTCCTTCGCGCCGCTCAAGGACCTGGAGTTCGATCCACTCAGCGGCAAGCTCATCTTCTCGTCGGTCAAGGAGGTCGAGGGCGCCCCGTTCTGGACGGTCCCCGCCGACTACTGCATCTTCGCTTCGGGCCAGATCATGGAGCGTCCCGACGAGCTCGTCCCCGTGACGCAGCGCGGGCTGCTCTCCGCCGATCGCGGCGGCCACACGGGTGTGCCGAAGCTCTTCTGCGGCGGTGACTGTGTGCAGGGCCCGTCGTTCATCGTCGATGCCGCCGGCTGGGGCCACCGTGTCGCCCGCTCGATCCGCGAATTCCTCGGCGAGGACATGCAGGAGGCCGGCGACCGTATCTACCAGACCGTGGTGGAGCGGACCGACGACCACCGTCAGTCTGAGGTCTTCGCTCGCGTCGAGCCGGGCATCCTCGAGGCCGCGAAGCGGTACGACATGACCGAGGTTGAGCAGTCCTGGAGTGATCAGACCGCGATCGTCCAGTCGATCCGCTGCTTCCAGTGCGACTCGGTGCACCACTACGACCAGACGGTGTGCGTTCTGTGCGGGGCATGCGACGACGTCTGTCCCGAGAAGGCGATCGACGTCGTCGTGTTCGGTGAGGATCGCGAACGTTCGTCAGGAGGGGACACGCTTGTCTGCGTGACGTCCGGTGGCGATCCCGAAGCCGGTGGCTACGAAGGCGAGATCTTCATCAACTACGACCGCTGCACCAACTGCAGGATCTGCGAGGACCACTGTCCGGTGAACTGCATCACGTTCGAGCGCGTGCGCTTCGTCGACGACACGATGCGCGTCGTCGAGCGGCCGGATCTGAAGGTCGACCTCCCGCTCGTCGCAGTCGGCTAGGGCTTCCGATCGACGCCGACGAGCGCTGCATGCGTCGCGCGCTTGGCGTGGCGCGAGCGGCCGGAAATCGCGGTGAGGTACCGGTCGGCGCCGTTGCGGTTCGCGACGGCGTCGTGATCGCCACGGCGGGCAACGCGATCGAGCGTCGTGGCGACGCCACGGCGCACGCGGAGATGATCGTGCTGCGTCGCGTTGCGCATCTGCACGGCGGGTGGCGCCTCGACGGCATCACCGTCTACGCAACGCTCGAACCGTGCCCGATGTGCGCCGGTGCGATGGTCCAGGCACGCATCGCGCGCTGCGTCTACGCCGCTCGCGACCCGAAGAAAGGCGCGGACGGCAGCGTGTACGACGTGCTCCGGCATGCGAAGAACAACCATCGGATCGACGTCACGATGGGTATCTGCGCGGACGAGTCTGCGGCGCTGCTGCAGGGCTTCTTTCGCGCGCGGCGACGCCGCTAGACCGTCGACGCCTTGGCGGCCATCAAGTCCGTCGCGTGACTGCGGATGACCTCGCCGACGGTGACCGAGTACCAGGAGTACAACTCCTCGCGCGCCCAACGTTGCGTCTCGCGATGCTCAGGGTTGGCCCGCCATGCCTTGACCGACTTGTCGTTCTCGAAGATCTCGAGCGAGAGTTCCTCGCCGTCGGGGCCTTCGAAGTTCTCGATGGAGATGAACCCCGGGTGCTGCTCGACCAATTCGCGCATGCGCTTGCTGCGTTTCTCGTACTCGGCGAGGTCGGCGCCGGGCCGGTTGCGGGAGCGGAAGACGACCATGATCATCGCTGCATCTTCACACAGCGACGCCCGGCAGATGGCGCAGCGCGGCTCGCGCAGCGTGGTATCCGCACATCCCGTGCACCCCTCCGCCGGGAGGTGTCGACGCCGAGCAGATGAAGAGCCGCGGGTTCGGCGTCGTGTACGGATTGATGCGGGCCACGGGTCGCGTGAACAGCTGACCGAGGTCGGTGACACCGCCGGTGATCGCTCCCCCGATGTTGTTCGGGTTGTAGCGCTCGAGGTCGGCGGTGCCCATGACGTGTCTGCCGAGGACGCGGTCGCGGAAACCCGGCGCGAAGCGCTCCATCTGCCGCTCGATGACGTCGGTGCGATCGACACTCGAACCGGATGGCACGTGGCAGTACGCCCATGCGGTGTGCCTGCCCGCCGGCGCGCGTGAAGGATCGACGAGGGTGGGCTGCACGACGATCACGTACGGACGGTCCGGATGGTCGCCGCGCCACACAGCGGCCTCGGACGCGGCGATCTCATCAAGCGTGCCGCCGAGGTGGACGGTCGACGCGTCGAGGCAGGCCGGGTCGCGCCACGGGATCGGTCCGTCGAGAGCCCAGTCGACCTTGAAGACACCGGGGCCGTACCGGAATCCGCGGAGGTGGTTCACGTAGCGGCCGGGGAGCATTGACGCTGCGATGTCCGCGACCTGCGCCGGGCTCGTGTCGAAGAGATGGACGCGGGCTGTGGGCAGCTCCCCGGCGGACCGGACCATCCGGCCGGTCTCGATCCGCCCGCCGAGCGATTGCAGGTACCCGGCGAGCGCGGTGGTGATCGCCGCCGAGCCGCCCTGCGCCACGGGCCAGGTCTCGACGTGTGCCGACAGCAGGAAGAGGAGCCCCGCCGCCGCACTGACGGGGCGCGTGAGCGGGATGGCGGTGTGCGCTGCGCATCCCGCGAGGAGTGCTCGAGCCCGCTCTCCGCGGAAGAGCGTGCGTCCCAGCGTGGTGGCCGGGAGCAAGGCAGGTACCCCGAACCGAGCGAGCAGGAGCGGGTGCCTCGGGAGGTGGGCCGGGCCGAGCACCTCCGCAAGGAGCTCGTCTGGATGCCGCAGCAGCGGCGACAGGAGGCGACGGTACGCGGGGGCGTCGTTCCCGAGGCCCTCGGCCGTCGCGCGCGGTGAAGGTCCCAGCATCACCGCTGGTTCGTCATCCAGCGGATGGGCAACGGATGCAGGGCTCTGCAGCCAGGTCAGCCCGTATTCGGCGAGCGGAAGCGTCGAGAAGAACGGGGACAGGATCCCGAGCGGGTGGGCCGACGAGCAGACGTCGTGGTGAAAGCCCGGCAGTGTGAGATCCGAGGTGCGCGTGCCGCCGCCGAGCGTCTCAGCGCCTTCGAGCACGAGGACCGACGCGCCGTTGCGAGCGAGCTCGACTGCAGCCGACAGCCCGTTCGGCCCGCTCCCGATGACCACGGCGTCGAGCGGGCCGGCCACGCTATGCCTTGCTGCCGGCAACCACCTCGCCGCTGGCGAGCACCATCCCGTCCTCGCACACAGCCTCGACTCGCCCGCCCTGGAACTGCTGCTCGTACACCTTGGCGTACGCCCCGCCGCGCTGCAGGAGCTCGGCGTGCGTGCCCTGTTCGATCAGCTGTCCACGGTCGATGACGAAGATGACGTCGGCGGCCAGGATGGTGGAGAGGCGGTGGGCGATGGCGATCGTCGTGCGCCCGGACAGGAGCGGCTCCAGGGCGGCCTGGACGAGCCGCTCGCTCGTGGTGTCAAGCGCTGATGTCGCCTCGTCGAGGATGAGCACGCGCGGCGCCTTGAGGACGACTCGGGCGATCGCGAGACGTTGTTTCTCGCCGCCGGACATCCGGTAGCCACGCTCGCCGACCAGAGTGTCGTAGCCGTCGTCGAGCGCCATGATCCGGTCGTGGATGAACGCCGCCTTGGCGGCAGCCTCCAGCTCCTCCTGGGTCGCGTCCGGCTTCGCGTACATGAGGTTGCGTCGCACGGATGCATGGAACAGGTACGTCTCCTGGGTCACCATGCTGATTGCCCCGGCGAGGGAGTTGAGCGTGAGGTCGCGCACGTCCATGCCGTCGAGGAGCACGCGGCCCTCGGTGACGTCGTACAGGCGCGGAATGAGATACGAGATCGTGGTCTTGCCGGCGCCGCTGGGGCCGACGATCGCGGCCAGTTGGCCGGGACGCACCTTCAAGCTCACGTCCTCGATCGCCCACGGGCGGCGGATCTCATTCGGCACGGGATCGTCCCCGTCGGGGACGTCGGTGCCATCGGGCCCGTGGCCGTTCGGACCCGGTGTCGCGACCTGGGGCTGCGAATCGAGCATCGGTCCAAAGCTGCCGCGGTCGTAGCGGAACGAGACATGGTCGAGCTCGACGGCGCCCTTGATATCGGCCGCAATGACCACCCGCGCGTCGGGCTTGTCGACGATGTCGTGGGGCATCTTCAAGTAGTCGAAGATGCGTTCGAAGAGCGCCAGGCTCGCCTGGATCTCGATCGAGACCGAGAGCATGCTGCCGATCGGGAAGAAGAGGCGGCTCTGCAGCGTCGTAAACGCGATGATCGTGCCCGGGGTGATCGACCCGGCCCCATGGCCGCTCGCGAGCACGTAGCCGCCGATGAGATAGACGAGTGCGGGTGCGCTGCTGAAGAAGGCGCCGATGACGGCGAAGAGCGCCCGCCCGATCATCTCCTGCCGGATCGCGAGATTCGCGAGGCGATGGTTCTCCTTGCGGAAGCGGAGGATCTCCTCGGGGCCGCGACCGAACACCTTGGCGAGCAACATCCCCGACACCGAGAGCGTCTCCTCGGTGATGGCGCTGATCTCCGCTTTCGACTCCTGCGCCTGCATCGTGATCTGGCGGCGCACCTTGCCTGCGCGGTACGTGTAGAAGACGAAGAGCGGCGTGATACCGAGCGAGAGAACGGTCAGCTGCCAGGACAGCACCAGCATCGCGATGAGCGTGCTCAGCAGCGTGACGATGTTGGAGAGCAGCGACGTCGCGGTGTCCGTGACCACCGACTGGATGCCGCCGACGTCGTTGGTGAGCCGCGACTGGATCTCGCCGGTGCGGGTCCCCGTGAAGAAGCGCAGCGACATCCCCTGGAGGTGCTCGTAGAGGCGGTTGCGCAACTCCTCCATGACACGCTGGCCGACGCGGTTCGTGATGTAGGTCTGGAGGACCCCGATCGCCCCGGTGACGATCGTGATGCCGATCATGATCGCGACGAGGATCTCGAGCCGTGGGACGTTGACCGGGAGGTTCACGATGTGCCCGCCGACGGTTCGCGTGGGGAACAGGGCGGTGTCGAAGACGACCTTGATGAGGATCGGATTGATGACGCCGGCCCCCGCTGTGATGACCACCAGTCCGGCGATCGCTGCGACCCCGCCGCGATGCGCGCTGAACAGGCTCGCGGTCTGCCGGACGAGCTTGCGGTTCGGGACCCGTCCCGATGGCTTCTCCCGTTTGCGGCCGCCGAGCATGCCGCCGCCGTGCATCACAGGCGTTCTCCGAGACGTGCGTCGGCGCTGAGCATCATCAAATCGACTGTACCAAGCCGAAGTCGGTTTTCCGATCTGGTACCACGATGGGAATGGGCATTCGGCCAGTTATCATCTGCGGCGATTCGGCGCGGAGGGAGCGCTGACGAACTACACCGAGGACGTTCATGTCTGCAAAGCCGGTCATTCTGGGAGCTGTCTCCATTGCTGCTGTCGCCGCGCTCGCGGGCTGCGGTGGTTCATCGGGCACGACGACGCCGACGCCGTCAGGCATCAGTATTCCCGGAATTCCAGGACTAACCACGCCTGGATCTGGTTCCACCGGGAGCAGTGGGGGCGCGGGCGCCAACACGATCCTGAGCGTCTCTGACGTCGCGAGCATCAGCGGCGATCCGAATGTCACCGTCGTGACCGGGACATGCAGCGCGACGACGTGCGTCTACGCGGACACGTCGTCGAGCGACGGCGGCGGTGGCGGCATCATCGTTGTCGAGCCGATTCCGGGTGGACTGAGCCAGGTGGCACTCCAGGCCGCGCTCGCCGGCGCCTTGAGCTCCAGCGGCTCCAGCTCGAGCGGCGGCACGGTCACGCCGGTCTCGGGACTCGGTTCTGCCGCGCTCAAGGACATCGACACGGACTCCGCGACGTACGCGTTCTCGAAGGACAACTACTTCGTGGTGATCAGCGTCACGTCGTCCGTCAACTCTGGCTCCGCGATGGACCCGCAGGTGAACGCGGCGGCGCAGTCGGCGGCGGGCAAGCTCTAACGGCTGAGGAACCGTTCGAGCTGGGTCACGACGAAGCGGTGATCCTCGAGCTGCGGCAGGCCTGATACCGCGACCGTCCCGACGCAGCCGCTCGTGCCGAGCATGAGCGGGAACGCGCCGCCGTGCGCGGCGAACGTGCCGACGTCCAGGCGGGAATCGGTATCGAAGTTGCGTCCGTCCGCGCGGAACTGACAGCCGACGTAGTACGAGGAGTGCCCGTAGCGCTCGACCACCGCAGCTTTGCGCAGCAGCCACGCGTCGTTGTCCGCGGACGAGCCGGGGAGTGCTGCGTGGAAGAGACACTGCCCGTTGCGACGGATCGAGATCGCGATCGGGAGTCGAGCAGCATCCGCCTCGGCGCGCATGGCGGAGCCGAGCTCCCAGGCCGTCTTCGCATCGAAGTGCTGGAAGACGAGGCGCTCCTCGTCGGCGAGAAGTGCGGCAAGCTCTTGCGCCTCCGTCGCCGTCATTCCGGCGGCACCGGGACGACCATGCCGCTTGTGGCGCTCAGGCGCGCGGCGTCGAGCACGGTCGCGATGGCGACGGCATCGTGCATGTTGACGGGCGGCGGGTTCACGCCGCGGACGGCTCGCGCGAACGCCGGATAGAACGTGTCCCACCGCCCTCGCTCGGTCGGATACGGCGCTGACGTGAGGCCGCGGTACAGCGTGCCATGGCTGTCGGGCGGCTCAACACCCCATCGGTCGCCGAGGGTGGCGGGCGTCTCGCCGGCAAGGAGCGCGTCCTCCTGCGAGTCGCTCGGCTGCAGCACGTATGTCGCCTCGGTGCCGGTGACCCGGAAGCGAGGACCGGGAGCGGACTGGCTCCAGCTGCCCCAGAGCTGCGAGCGCGCGCCGTTTGCGTGCGTGAGTGCGACGAAGACGTCGTCGTCGAGCCCGTTCTCGCGCAGGCGGAACTCTGCATAGACGGCCTTTGCGGGGCCGAGGAGGACGAGTGCTTGATCCACGAGATGACTGCCGAAGTCGAGCAGCGAACCGGCGCCGGATTTGCCGGGTCCTGCCTGAGGGGCGAAGCGCTCGAATCGCAACTCGACGCGCGTGACCGTCCCCAGCGCTCCGTCGGCGACCAGCTTCTGGACCGTGCGGAAGTCGGAGTCCCAGCGCCGGTTCTGGTACGGGCTCAGGACGAGGCCGCGCTCGTCAGCCAGGTCGACGGTGTGCCGTGCGGCGCCGGCAGTGAGCGCGAACGCCTTGTCGCAGACGACCGCGAGCCCGAGGCGCAACGCCTGCTCGGTCACCTCGGTGTGGGTCGGAGTCGGCGTCGAGACGGCGACTGCCTCAACGCCGGCATCGAGCAGCGATGTCATGGACTCGAAGGTCGGCGTGCCCGGCTTGTCGTGCTCGACAAGCGCTTTGCGTTCGGCCGAGGTGGTGACGACACCGACCAGCTCGCACTCGGGCGACGACCTGATGAGCGGTGTGTGGAAGTAGCGCGCGCCGAAGCCGTAGCCGACAACGCCGAACCGGACGGGCACGCCTGCCTCGTCGCTCACTGCTCGTCCGGGTAGACGACGCCGACCACCGCGCGCGCCGCGTCGAGGAGTTCGAGGATGGCCACCGTGTCGGCGTGCGTGACGAGCGGGCTCTCAATCAGTCCGGCGCGCAGACAGCGCTCGACCTCTTCGATCTCCGGCTGGTAGCCGTTGCCGTTGCCCGCGAGCGGATCCGGCACGGTGTATTCGCCGTCGTCGTTGTGGACGATGAGCCCGCTCGGGCGATAGGCAACCGGCAGCACGGTGATCCATCCCTTGGTCCCGTAGATCGCAGCCGAGTTGGGCGCCGACACCGACGCCGACGTGAAGAGCTGTGCTCGCGGGACTCCGCCATAGAGCCACTGCATCGCCACGGTCTCATCGGATCCGGTCGGCGAGAGCGTGCCCACCGTGTGCACCTCGTCCGGTTGTCCGAGGAAGAGGTACGCGAACGTGACCGGGTAGACGCCAAGGTCGAGCAGCGCGCCGCCACCGTTGGCGAGCTCGTAGAGGCGATTCTTCGGATCGAACGGGCGTCCGAGTCCGAACTCCATGCGCACACCGACGACGTCGCCGATCGTGCCATCCGCGATCAATTGTTGCGCCTGACGGATCAACGGGTTGAGGCGCATCCACATGGCCTCCATCGAGAAGACGTCTGCCGCCACGGCTGCTGCGAAGACCTCGCGGGTGTCGGCGGCGTTGAGGCACACCGGCTTCTCGATAAGGACGGCCTTGCCTGCTGCGATTGCCATGAGCGCCTGCGCACGATGGTGCGGGTGCGTGCTCGCGACGTAGACGACATCGACGTCCGCGTCGTTGACGAGCTCCTGATAGTTACCGTAGCTCCGGCTGGCGCCATGCTTGGCGGCGAATCGCGCGGCTCGATCGGCGTGGCGCGCTGCCACTGCGGTCACAACGTTACCGGCGGTGAGGTTGATGTCGTTGCTGACGGTGTCGGCGATGCCGCCTGCGGTGATGATGCCCCAGCGGATTGGGCGGCCGTCGGTGATTGGTGCGGGCATGTGAAGTGTCCTTCTCTTAGTGGGATTCGCGTGAGACTGCGTCGCCGGATGATCCGAGCAGGAAGTCTAGGTCGGCACCGGTGTTGGCCTGCTGCACGGTCTGGACGTACAACCATTCCCAGCCGCGGCGCGGTTTCGCGTAGGCATCGACCGTCGCTGCATCCGGTGCTCGCGCGGCGAACTCGTCGGCCGGAATGTCAACATCGAGTCGCCGGGCGTCGACGTCGAGGATGACGTAGTCGCCGGTGCGCACTCGTGCGAGCGGGCCGCCGGCGGCCGCTTCCGGTGTCACGTGCAACACCACGGTGCCATACGCTGTGCCGCTCATCCGGCCGTCACAGATGCGGACCATGTCGCGGACACCCTGTTGCAGCAATTTCGTCGGTAACGGGAGATTGGCCACCTCGGGCATGCCGGGATATCCCTTCGGGCCGCAGCCGCGCAGGATGAGCACCGAATCCGCATCGACGTCGAGATCGGGGTCATCGATGCGCGCATGCATGTCCTCGATCGAATCGAACACGACCGCGCGGCCACGGTGTTTTGTCAGATGCGCCGAAGCCGCTGCCGGCTTGATCACCGCTCCATCGGGCGCGAGATTCCCGTACAGCACCGCGATGCCTGCATGTGGCTGCAACGGTTCGGCGCGTCTGCGGATGACCTCGTGATCGAAGATCTCGGCGCCGACGAGATGGTCGACGAGTGGTTTCCCGGTGACGGTGAGCGCGCTCGGATCGAGCAGGTCCTGGACCTCGCGCAACACGGCGTGGAGTCCGCCGGCGCGGAAGAAATCCTCCATGAGGAAGCGACCCGCGGGCTGCAAATCGACGAGCAGGGGGACCTGGGCACCGGTGCTGTCGAAGTCGTCCTGTGTCAACGGCACACCGAGACGTCCCGCGATCGCCAGCAGGTGCACCACCGCGTTCGTCGAACCGCCGATGGCGGCGAGCGCCACGATGGCGTTGAGGAAGGATGCGCGCGTCATCACGCTCGAGGGCGTGCGGTGCGCGGCCACCATCTCCACGGCGAGCCGGCCTGTCGCGTGCGCGTTCTCGAGGAGACGGCTGTCGGCGGCCGGCGTCCCCGCCAGGCCGGGGAGCACCATGCCGAGCGCCTCGGCGAGCAGCCCCATCGTCGACGCCGTGCCCATCGTGTTGCAGTGGCCGCGGCTGCGGATCATGGACGACTCCGACGCGATGAACTGCTCCTCCGACAGCGTCCCGGCGCGCACCTCCTCCGAGAGACGCCAGACGTCGGTCCCGCATCCAAGCGCCTGACCGCGGAACGTGCCGGACAGCATCGGGCCGCCAGGCACCACAACGGCAGGCAGATCGACGGACGCCGCCGCCATGAGCAGCGCCGGGATGGTCTTGTCGCAGCCGCCGAGGAGGACCACGCCATCGATCGGATTGGCGCGGAGCATCTCCTCGATCGCCATCGCCGCCATGTTCCGCCAGAGCATCGCTGTTGGCCGCACCTGAGTTTCGCCGAGCGATACCACCGGCAGATTCAGCGGGATACCGCCTGCCTCGTACACACCCTGTTTGACGCTTTCGGCGACCTCGTTGAGATGCGCGTTGCACGGCGTGAGGTCTGACGCGGTGTTGGCGATGGCGATGTGCGGCCGGCCGTCGAAGGCATGCGCGGGGAGACCGCGCCGCATCCATGCCCGATGGATGTATGCGTTGCGATCGGTGCCGCGGTACCACTGCTGGCTTCTCTGCTCCGCCACGGTTGACCCCCTTGCACTGCCCGGACGACGCGTTCTGAGGAGGCCCTATATTGTCGAGCGCACATGGCATTGCGTCGGTTTCGGGCTGCTCCAGCTTCTGAGCGACGCTACCAACTGGGCGAGGGCCCCTTCTGGGATGCACCCCGGAACCGCGTGCTGTGGGTCGATATCGATGCCGGAGCAGTGCACGCGGGGGCACTCGATGGCGACTCCGTAAGTGACGAAACTCTGGCCGCTTTCCCTGAAACGGCCGGCGCGGTGGTGAGCTCTCGCGCCGGTGAGGTCCTCGTGGCGGGTAAGCGGCGCCTGCACCACATCTCCAGTGAGGGTGTCGTCAGCGACGGTCCGCAGATCGTGCCCGACGGGACGGCAAGCCGCCTGAATGACGGAGGGTGCGATCCGGCCGGACGGTTTCTCGTGGGGAGCCTCGCATTGGACGGGCGTGTCAATCAGGAGGTCCTCGTTCGAGTCGAATCGGATGGCCAAGTCACAGTGATCGACGATGACCTGGGACTGTCGAACGGCCTTGCGTTCACGCCCGGCGGCACCGAGCTCTACAGCATCGACAGCAGGCGCGGGACCGTCTGGATCCGCGACTACGACGTCGAGTCGGGTGCGGTCGGTTCGCGCCGCGAGTTTCTGCACGTCAGCGGCGGCGATCCCGACGGCATGTGCCTCGACAGCGAAGGGAATCTCTGGATCGCTGTATGGGGAGCGGGGCAGGTTCGCTGTTACTCACCGGCGGGTGAGGAGATCGCCGTCGTCGACGTCGATGCGCCGCACACGACGAGTGCGGCGTTTGTCGGGCCAGATCTCGACACATTGCTGATAACCACATCGTCCAAGAAGCGCGGTGAGAGTCCGCCGCGCGAGTACCGGGACGCCGGTCGGTTGTTCGTCGCGCACGTTGAAGTCCGTGGCCTTCCGGTGCCGCCGTGGTCGGGCACGCAACCGCTGCGCGCCGGATCGTGAGCGTCGACGTCGCATGAAGGCGTACGTCGTGACGGCGCCACACGAGGGTGGTGTGCAAGAGGTCCCCGATGCGGCTGCGCGTGTGGGCGAGGTTGTCGTCGAGATTCATCGCGTCGGTGTGTGCGGGACGGACATGGAGTTCTGGACGGGTGAGATGGCCTACCTGCACCAGGGGATATCGCACTACCCCATGCGTCTCGGGCACGAATGGTGCGGCGTCGTCGCTGCGCTCGGGGAGGGGGTCGACGCGTCGTGGCTCGGGCGGCGCGTGGTCGGGGACACGATGATCGGGTGCGGGCACTGCGATCGGTGCCGCTCCGGTCGTCATCACGTGTGCGAGACCCGCAGCGAGCTCGGCGTCCGGGGCACCTTTCCGGGTGCACTGGCGGAACGACTCGCGGTGCCGGCAAGCGCGCTGGTGCCGCTTCCCGACAGTGTCGATGACGCCGCAGGAGCGATGGTCGAGCCCGGCGGGAACGCGCTGCGTGCCGTATGGGGCGCCGCGCTGTCCGACGGGGATCGCGTGCTGATCCTCGGCACCGGCACGATGGGACTGCTTGCTGCCGAGTTCGCGCGAGCCGCCGGTGTCGAAGTTCACCTCATGGGCCGTTCGGTCGACGCACTCCAGTTCACTCGTGCACGCGGCTACGCGGGTACTTGGCTGCAGGACGAACTGCCGTCGCTCCCATGGCATGCGGTCATCGACTGCTCCAATGCGGCAGCGCTTCCGGCGCTCGCGCTCGACCTCGTCGAACCTGGCAAACGGGTCGTGTATGTCGGACTTGCCGGAACCCCGAGCCTCATCGACACGCGCACGATGGCGTTGAAGGACGTCACGGCTGTGGGGGTTCTCGGGGCGTCGCAGGCGCTCACTGGAACGATCGAGCATTATGCCGGCGGGTCCGTTGATCCCAGGACGCTGATTGCTGCGACGGTCGGCCTCGATCATGTTGGCGATGTGCTGTCCGGATGGCGTCCCGACACCGAGCCCAGTGGCCCGAAGATCCACATCGACCCACGTCTGTAGACGGGAGCAGCGACATGAATGACTTCGACGGACTGGTCGCAGTCGTCACCGGTGGTGCCAGCGGCATCGGCGCGGCGACGGCGGTGCAGCTTCGCGACCGCGGCGCGCGAGTTGCGCTGCTCGATCGCTCCTATACCGCAGTCGCGGAAACCACGATGCTCGAAGTCCCTTGCGAGGTCTCCGATTCGGCCAGTGTCGACGCAGCCGTCGCGACCGTCGCAGAGAGACTCGGAGGCCTCGACATCCTCGTCAACAACGCGGGTATTGGTGCGGTCGGCGACGCGACGCAGAACGACGACGCGGAGTGGCAACGCGTTCTCGACGTCAACGTGATCGGGATCGCGCGCATGACGCGGGCGGCGCTGCCGTTGCTGCTGCAGTCAAGCCATGCAGCCATCGTCAACACGTGCTCTGCGGTCGCCAGGGTCGGCGTGCCACAACGCGCGCTCTATTCCGCGAGCAAGGGCGCGGTACATGCGTTGACGCTCGCGATGGCCGCGGACCATGTCAAGCAGGGCATCCGGGTCAACGCTGTCACTCCCGGCACGGCAGACACGCCGTGGGTAGGACGGCTGCTCGACCAGGCGTCCGATCCGGCAGCGGCGGCCGCAGCTTTGCGAGCTCGCCAGCCGATGGGCCGGCTGGTCACCGCCGATGAGATCGCCTTTGCGATCGCCTACCTCGCGAGTCCCGCTGTCCGCGATCGACGACGGGAACGATCCTTGCGGTCGACGGCGGTATGGCGAGTATCCGGGTGAGCTAGGCGCGGCGCCCGATTTGGCGGAGAGGGTGGGATTCGAACCCACGGTGGCTATTAACCACACCGCTTTTCGAGAGCGGCACCTTCAACCACTCGGACACCTCTCCGGGAGCGTCGAGTATACGGGCGAGCCTGGAGCAGACCCGGCGTCAGCCGAGCCCTACCAGTAGTACCAGCGCCCCCCGCGCGGCCGGAAGGCAAGGCCGATCAGCCAGAAGATCAGGAAAATCAGCGCGATCCACCAGAGCACGTGCAGGGCGAAGCCGAGCCCGAAGAGGAGGACGGTGAATAGCAGAAAGGCGAACAGGACACACATGGTGTGGGTTACCCCCTGAGGCGATGAGTAGCTAGAGACGTAGATACCCTGCGGTCATTGTCGCCGAAACGCACTGAGGCGTCCCGGCGCGGGGCTGGCCGCGTAGGCGCGGATACAATCGCTGAGGAGCGATCGCCTAGTTGGCCGAGGGCGCCGCATTGGAAATGCGGTATACCGGGAAACTGGTATCGAGGGTTCGAATCCCTCTCGCTCCGCGTCTTTTGATCTCAGTGTCGGTCAATCCGAATACGCCAGTGCCCGCCAGTGCCCAGTAGCGCCCACCCCACATTAGGGTCAGATTAGGGTCAAAGGAGTGGCTGGAGGGGTCTGTACCCCAGCTCAGAGTCCATATCGAGTCCATATCTACCGAGATGATACATGCTCCGGATTCGCCGTAGCGTTTTGAACGCCTTTTTTACCCCACTTTTACCCCAGTTTTGCTAAGCTCGCCCACCATGTCTGCTTTGCCTCGGCGTCCACCGTCGCTGGATACCAAGCCGCGACCGGACGGCCTCTGGCGGGGACGCTACTGGGCCGTCGACAGTACTGGGCGGAAGGTCCGCCGGGATATCTATGCCCCGACGAAGGAGGAGCTGGAGCCGAAGATTGCCGCGGCGATGGCGGCGGAGAACCATTCGGCTCCCGCTCTTGTCGCGGCGACCCGCGCGCACCGACCTCGAGGCCAGGGCACGGTTACTCCCCCAGCGATCGAGGGAGGGACGTGGCGCGCCCGAGGCGTCGACCAAGCGACAGGTAAGCGAGTCTCGGTCACGGGGGCAACAGCCGATGAGGCAGAACAACACTTACTCGATGCAACTGGGCGTGGAAACCCGAGCGTCGCGCACTGGCTCGGGAAGTGGCTCGAACTGCGCAAACCGGATCTGGATTCGCGCTCCTGGCATCGCTACGAAGAGAGCGTTCGCTTGCACCTCATCCCCGAGTTTGGCGATGAGGTCCTACTCGGCCTGCGTGCTCCTCGGGTGCGGGAGGGCTACGTGCATCTGCTGGCTAAGGGCATGAGTGGCGGGACAGCCAAGCGGTGTCACGCGACCTTGCACGCCGCGCTCCAAGCTGCAATGGATGCTGGTTTGCTTGCCGGGAACCCGGCGGCGGGGCACTACACGTGGCCGGCCCCGGCGACGGTCGCGGTTCGCCTTCTCGAGCCCGGGGACGAACAACGCCTCCTTGGGCTCCGCGATCCCCAGCTCAACGCGGCCTGCCTGCTCGCGCTTCGGACGGGGATGGATCTGGGTGAAATTCTCGACCTGCGCTGGAGCCGCGTCCTCGTCGAGGAGCGGGCTATCGAGGTGAGGAGTAAGTTGATTCGCACACTCGAGCCCGGCGACAACGACAGCACTCGCTACGGAACCCAGTCGGTGCCGCTCAAAGCCGGCCAGGCGCGGCGTCTGCAGCTGACGACCGAGGTTCTCGAAGCGCTGCAACGCAGCCGGGCTGCGCAGATACGGAGACAGGTGCCGAGTGCACCAGGCGATCTGGAGCTGGTGGTTGCGGCTCGCTCCGGCAAGCCGTATCAGAGCAGCGAGATGAGCCAACGGCTGCGCGAACGCTGCAGATCGGTCCACATCCCTGTCTATACGTTTCAAGACCTTCGCGACACGGCGGCTGTGACCATGCTGCGCGGTGGAGCGGGGATTCAGGAGGTTTCTTCGGCGCTGGGACTGAGCTCGCCGCGATATGTCTACGACCGATATGAGTCCTGGATCAACGAGCGGTCAAGAACGTGACTTCGTCCTGACCCGTGTTGATGGCTATCGTTGCGGATCCCGCGCGAAGCGCCCATCCGCGCGGACGACCGAGGAGCCCGCCATTCCGTGTGAGGTCGCATGATCCGGTCGGAGACGAACCCAGCTTCGCGTGCGGAGTTCGGTTGCGACGGAGAGCGCACGCGGCTCAGCTGGAACGCCGGCGTGAACTCATCAACGTCCTTGGGCTTTCCCGCTGCTGGAGATCTACAACACGGAGGGCACCCGGGCTCGGTGCGCGAGGAAGCGCTGACGGACAGGATCACGCCTAAAGGAACACTAGGCGAACTCCGTTATCGCCAAGTGTGGCAGCATCGTTGGAACGCGGGGGCGGAGGATTAACTCAAACGGGATAAGAGCATCGGAAGTTGCGCTACACACCATCCTTAACCGTGAGCGGCGAACGAATCGCAGTCGCCTCATCACTTGTTCGGGTCGTTGCGGTTACGTGGCGGAATAGCAGCGCCCTCCGCTCCGTCATTTGCCAACTGTCCATCACCGCTCAAGAGATGGAGTCGGCAGTTTGACATTACGCCTCGGCAAGCGTACGGTCCCGACAAGTCACTAGGCGGTGCGCGGTAAGTAGCCTTCGGGCAGACTACCGTTGGGAGAAGTGGATATGGGAACTGCCTTCAATCGCGAGACAGAGCGCGCGTAACTGTGGCAGCCGTTCGTCGCAATCTTCGTCGTCAACGTAGGTGAGGATACTGATCATCCCGGCTTGGAGGTCACCGGCAATGCAGGGCCCTCCGCGCTGGTGTCGCCTGTAGATGACATCTGCAGCGCGGTCGATAGCCGCGTCCATATGGTCGCATTGGCAGAGGCAGGCGGCGGTGATCCGAATCTGAACCTGTCCGGTCATGTCGCCCGCACGCCCCGATGCGCCTGACGGAACACGCTTCCAGTCCATTCTCGCGCTCCCTCCCGCATCCGTTGTTACGGACAGTGGAGTCGTTTTTACGCCGAGTCCTAGAGGAACGTCAAGGTCGGCTGAGGTGAGTTTCCGGGCGGGCGGTGGTAATTCGACCGCCTGGTCGCCCGCTCGTATTCGCGCCCGAAGTACGTGGTTGCATCTTGCCTCGCGCAACTCGCCATGGTTGACGCATGGCATTTGCGCGCGTGCCCCGGCATCAGGACGCTCAGCGGATCTCGATGGTCGGTCGTCCGCCGTTCAACGTCGGCGGATTTGGTCAATCGGTCGAGTTGGCCGAGAGCTTGCGTTCTCATGACCACAACGTTATAGTTGTGGTCATGATTCCCGACTACGACCGCCGAGGCCTGCTACCACCGGGAATCCACGACGCAAAGTGGGACGAGGTCGCGACTCGCTTCGGGGGTACCACGCACCGGATCGAACAGCTTCGCGGGCTTCGCTTGGCGCTTGAGCACCTCGGGGAGGCTGGATGTGAGCGGGTCTATCTTGACGGCAGTTTCGTCACAGACAAAGGGGTGCCGAATGACTACGACGTGTGCTGGGAGATGGGCGGCGTGACGATTTCACTGCTCACCCCTGTCCTCCGAGATGTTCGCCCGCCGCGGGCCGCCCAGCAGGCGCTGTATCGCGGAGACATCTTGCCGAACGTAATCGAGGCCTCGAGTGGCGCACCCCTCGTGGACTTCTTTCAAAAGGACAAGGCCACGGGCGGGGCTAAAGGGATCGTGGCGATCAGCTTGAAGGAGTTGATGTAGATGATCACCAACGATGTCCAGTACCGGACTGCGAAGGCACAGGCTGATCGCCTCGCGTCGCTGCTCAAGGATGTTCAACAGCGCCCGCTGGAAGCCGCAGAGGGTGAGCTCCGCCGTCAACTCGAGATCGATGCCGTCGAGGGTCAGGTTGACGAACTGCGCGCTCAACTCCGCGAATACGATGATCTTCGCCAGGGGCGCGCCCCGGTTGGAGTCCTATCCACTGTCGACGATCTCCCTCGGCTTCTTGTTCGTGCACGCATCGCGGCAGGAACTCAGTCAGCGACAGCTCGCAGACCGTCTTGGTCTCAAGGAGCAGCAGATTCAGCGATATGAGGCGACGCAATACGCGTCAGCGAGCCTGAGTCGATTGCGTGAGGTCGCAGCGGAACTCGACGTGCAAGGTCTAGAGCTTCCCGATGCCCTGCCCACGAGTAGGGCAGTGGCCCAGCGGCTGAGCGAGATGGGACTGGGCTTAGCCTTCGTACGCCGCCGCCTTGCCCCTGCTGCACTTCGAGATGGGCTGGGCGGCGCCGGCGATGCGGGGACTCTCATCAACTTCGCTTCACGCGTTGGCAGAGTGTTTGGATGGGAGACTGGTTCGCTCCTTTCCGGCGAGCCCTTAGAGCCGGATCGACGAGTGCTTGCAAGTACCAGTTTCAAGTTGCCTAAGGGCAGCGACAAGGAGAAAGCCGAAGCCTACACGGTCTACGCTCACTACCTTGCCTTGGTCACGCTCCACGCAACTCAGGACCTCCCGAAACAGCTTGTGCCTGCCCATGCGTCGGCCTTTCGTACTTCGTGGCAGCAGCGTGGGTCGACCGGCAGTTTCGGCGACTTGCTACGGTTCGTGTGGGATCTTGGTATTCCCGTCCTTCCACTCGCCGACCCCGGCGCTTTTCATGCCGCGGTATGGCGCGTCGATACTCGTGAGGTGGTCGTACTCAAACAGGGCCATCGCAGTGCCTCGCGTTGGATGTTCGATCTCCTCCATGAAATTGGGCACGTAACACTGGACCTCGGAGATCGCGACGGCTCCATCATTGACGGAGACGAGGCGAGCCCTGACGATTCGGAGCAGATGGCGAATCGCTTTGCAGGCGATGTCTTGCTCGATGGACGTGCCGAAGCCATTGTCCAACTTTGCGTCGACGGAGCCCGAGGAAGCGTCGAGCGTCTCAAGAGTGTGGTACCGAATATCGCAGCAGCAGAGCGCGTTGATACCGGCGCCGTGGCGAATTACCTTGCATTTCGTCTATCGATGCAAGGCATCAATTGGTGGGGTGCAGCGGCGAATCTGCAATCATCGGGACCGGATCCGTGGGAGGCCAGTCGCGATGCGCTCCTTGAGCGCGCTGACCTCGCATCACTCAATCCACTGGACCGCGATCTGCTTTGTCAGGCGATGGTAGCGTGATGGCAGCTCCAGAGGCCCCTCCGTCGCTACCCAAGCTGGCAATCAGTTGCACGAGCACCGACTGTGACAACGATTTGCATTGCTTCAAGAGCAGCAAGAAACTCCTTGATGCAGGCCTGGGCGGCGCGTGCCGTGTTTGCTATGCCCGTCTGGTCGATTGGCCTCGCGTACACGAGCGCCGTCTTGAGGACGTCGACCACACCTTTACCGAACTCCGCCAGGAACTGATTCGCCATCACTTCTGGCACCTCGAGTTCGACGAGCGGGCGAGAAATCACGCGCTGCGCAAGGGCCGATCGACCTTGTTTCTGGCTGCCTCGCGTCGCATCGAGATGTCAGTGGGTGCAGAGAGCCCCCGAAACGATGGTCGCCAGACACCGTTCGACGGCAATGTTCTGTACTACGCTCAACATGCGACCGCGTCGTGTTGCCGCACCTGCATCGCGTACTGGCACGATATCCCGAAGGGCCGCGCCCTCACAACTGAAGAGCGAGAGTACCTGGCTGGCCTGGTCGTGCGCTACATAGATGATCGTTGGCCTGACCTCCCGGAGGGTCCAACCCACGTGCCATACCGCACGCAAGCGCACATCACCTCTAATGATTGACACGGATAGCTACTCTGCGCGTCTCCGCCCACGAGCTATCAATTTGGCTGAAGGGAGGGTGCTTGTCGCGGATTTCCGTGGAAGCGGCCAAGAGGCGGACCTCACGGAGCCTGCAAACTGCGGTGGTATTGGTCGGCTGCGACACTTCCGCCGTTCGACGAGCGAGAGATGGCCGGAAAATGCGCTGCCTATTGACCCCGCTGCAACGTTCTTGGGACTGCGTGAATCCGACGAGTTAGAGGCTCAGGTGTTCCAAAACGCCGCTTGCAACTGGCGATGCTGGTATTGCTTCGTGCCGTTTGACCTTCTCGGAGCCGCCAAGGGCATCTGGGTGACGCCCCGCGAGCTCGTCGAGCGCTACGCCAGCGTCGACCCACGGCCACCAATGATCGACCTGACTGGTGGTCAGCCTGACCTGACGCCCGAGTGGGTGCCATGGATGATGAAGGCGCTGATTGATGCACGGCTGCAGGAACTCGGTGTACCTCTGGTCCGACGACAATTTGAGCAATGACTACTTCTGGAAGTTCCTAGATGGCGCCACGCGCAGGACCATGTCCGACTATCAAGGATATGGACGCGTGTGCTGCTTCAAGGGTTTCGACGAAGTTTCCTTCGCGTTCAACACCGAGGCCGCCCCAGCACTGTTCGACCGTCAGTTCGAACTCTTCGCGAAGCTGCTCTCGACGGGACTCGACCTATATGCATATGCCACGTTCACCGGTCCCAGTACGCAGGGTCTCCCGCGTGCTATGTGCACCTTCGTTGATCGCCTCCAGAGCATCACGGAGGCGCTTCCCCTCCGGTTGGTGCCGCTTGAGATCATCGAGTATGGACCGGTTACGCCTCGGCTGAATAGCGTTAGGCGGGAATCAATGCAGGTGCAACACGTCGCCGTTGAAGCATGGCAAGCCGAACTGGAACGCCGCTTTTCATCCCGCGATCGCGCTATGCGCATCTCCAGCGTACCGCTCGGAGCACGTGCGTGAGTCACGCTCGAGACACCGCGGCGTTCCGTCGCCGGGTTGATCACTGGATCGGTGACGCCATAGCACAGGGCGTGCATGACTTTGATGAATTGGTTCGAGCCCTGCCCGGGGTGTACCCGTCGCTCGTCGAAGACGGCCTCAATCGGCTACGGCTCGCGGGGACACTCGGGCCAGACGCTCATCGCGCCGTTCTATCTAGAGCCACGCATCGGCCGCTGCCCTCGAAGACCTTAGGAAGCGTGCTCCCACCTCCTCATCCCCTCGATTTCGACTGGCGGTATGCGCCCGAGGCCATCGATGACCTGCTTGCTCGCACACTCGCAGCCACTCAGCCAGGCGACACCGTCGTCCTTCTCGGGACTCCCAGCCTCTACCTCGCCGCTTACAGTCGCCGACTCAATCGTCGCTTCGTGTTGGTAGATTACAGTTCAATAATTCTCGACCGATTAGCGTCGGCGGGACCACCTGGCACACTTCATGTGTGTGATCTGACTCTCGATAAGATCCCCGATCTATCGGCGGCGGCGGTCGTTGCTGATCCTCCTTGGTACCCCGAACACATAGACGCATTCCTGTGGGCAGCCGCAAGTTGCGCTCGTTCGGGCGCGCCTCTGTTTATTACGCTGCCGGCGCCGGGAACGAGGCCGGCCTGGAGCCGTGATCGAGCTCATTTCCGAGAGCGTGCCGCGGCACATGGACTTCGAGCGATCAGAGCCTTACCGACGGCCATCCGATACTTGTCACCGCCGTTCGAGATCAATGCGCTCTTCGCCGCGGGGTGGCGCGACTTGCCGATGGATTGGCGACGCGGAAACTTACAAATACTCACCACCTCCGGCAGACCGCCAACCGCGCCCGATTGGATGGGCGCGCAGGCGCTTTGGGATGAGCGAGCCGTTGGTTGGGTTCGGGTCCGTATCAGGAAGCATGAGAGCTCTGTCATCGATCCGGTCCTCCATCGAGTTGTAGACGGAGATGTCCTTGCTGACGTGAGTCGGCGGCATCCAATTCGCGACCAAGTCGATGTCTGGACCTCAGGTAATCGCGTCTTCAGTTGTGCGTCGCCCAACGTGCTCCCAGTGATCCTGGATGCGATGACCCTTGGCGTTGACCCTGAGCAGCAGGTTGCGGCTAGGGTCGACAGACCACTGACCCGAGCGGAAGGAATCCGAGTCGCAATGTCTACAACCCAACTGCGGGGGATCTGTCGCGACGAAAGCCGTGAGCTTGCCAAGCTTGGCTGGAAACCGCCACGCCGTTGTGAGCAGATGGCGAGTTGATGCTCCTTGAGCATCTCCGCAACGCGGTGCGACGTGAGCGGGTTTGGTCCGATCTGTTTGATGAGGCGATGGACAAGGACACGCCACGGGTCGGATTGCACATCGCTATCTTGGTTGAACCGTACCTCCAGTTCGTGCTGGATCGCTCGAAGACAGTAGAATCGCGCTTCTCCCGGAAACGGAGTGTTCCATACGGCAGAGTGACCCCAAGGGACATCGTGCTCCTCAAGCGTTCTTCAGGACCACTTGTGGGGGCGTGCACCGTGAGTGCTGTGTGGGATTACCGTTTGACACCTAGAACCTGGGCGGAGATTCGGGAACGGTTTGGCCCTGCGATTTGCCCCCAAGGAGCGTTCTGGGAGGATCGACGCGATGCGGTATTCGCCACTCTCATGCAGATCACCGAGGCACGCGCGCTCCCGCAACTAGCACTCCCAAAGCGAGACCGACGGGGGTGGGTCGTCCTTGTTGATCAACCCACACCTGGACTCTTATGAGGCCAGTCGCCGTCGGGGTCGCGGGTCGAATCGGGAGTGGCAAGACCACACTCGCCCATGAACTCGCGGCGCGCATGGATTGTGCATATGCGAGTTTCGGCGATTACGTTCGACACGTTGCCCGCGAACGCGGCATCGATTGCGGCCGGCGCGAGGTGCTGCAAGCGATCGGCGATGAGTTGATCGCGGTCGGCTGGCCGTCATTTTGCCGAGCGGTTCTGAACTTTTCAGGCTACGCACGAGGCTCCGTGGTCGTGGACGGTGTGCGTCATGTCGAGGCGATCCACGCACTGGCACGAATAGTCCACCCGTTGCCGTTTCGGCTCGTCGCGGTCAGCGTCGATAGTGCGTTACGAAGTAAGCGCCTGCAAGCGCGGGGGATCGGCGTCAAACTGGCCGAGGCCGTCGAGGCCCATGCGACTGAGTCAGGAGTCGGTGCAGTTGTCGACCTTGCGGATTACACGGTCGAAGGGGGCCTAACGATCGAGGAAGCGGCCGAAACTGCATATCAGTTTCTACGGCGGGATTTGCAGAGGATCAGCGCGCCGGCGATCGAGTACTAGCCTGATCGATGCAATAGCCAGTGACGATATATGGGGTTTCCATCAAGCCTCAATCGAGACTGAACCTCCCGGCGGCGGCGCGCGCGATCGCAGCATCAGTTTCGTCCCTCCGCTGGTGCCCCCCAATGATCGCTTTCATGAGGGCCGGCAGCATCGGGAACGACACTCGGCCTAAACACCATCGCTGGTTGTCGCCCGCCGTGCTCTTGATGGCGACCTGGAAGTCCGATGTGTCTCAGTCGACGTTCGAGCCCAGTCGATTGTGGGATGGGTCGCACACACGATGTGGGTACTCGAGTGGATGTTGTGCCAGCAAAGTATGCACAAGTAGATGGGCCGAACCTAAGATGACGGCGTGAGCACCGTGAAGGTACTGGGTGTGATCCTTATCCCGCATCGTGTAGGCATCGGGTTGCCCGGGGCATTCGGCGCGGTTGGTGCCGCCGCTGGGCTCATTTGCGGAGCAAGTCTCGAGTGGTTTGCCGCGCGCAAAGGTAAAGACACGCCTTGGACGGAGGCATTCGTGGCAGCAGCCGCAAACATCGCTGGATTCGTGGTTGGGCTGAGTGTCGTAGGAGTAGTTGCCGGACTGGTTGCGCTCAAGGTATCCACTAACGTCATCGACCTTAACCCGAACGATTACGATGCGCTGACTGGGGCTACGGCGATCGGTTCCTTTGCTGGCTTTGCCTGCGGATTCGTCTGGTTCGTGGTGAACCGATGGATCAGGCCCCTCCCGAGGAACCTGTTCGCGCAGTCTGTTCGTCGTGGGGCGGCGTGTACGTTGCTTGCTGCGCTTCTTGTGGCAGTGGCGACCGGGTCTTGATGCTGAACCTGAATCGACGTGCTGCTTGGCCCGTAATCGCCGGCGCCGTGACGGTGATTGCGTTGCTGATCGTCAGGATGGCCGCCAACTGGTCGCTGGGGACGTTGTATTGGATCATTGGGGCAGCCGTCTGCGTCGGCGCGGGAAGTTGGGCTGTCAGCCTGACGCGAGGCTTCGGTGCGGCTAAGGGCGCGGAGGTGATCCTCGTCAGTGGCGAAGGCGGCATCGGCAAGAGCGAACTCACCAAGCATCTCGATCGTGACCTGACCAATTTCCAAAGGGTGAGTTTCGGTGAGTACATCCGATTTGTGGCGCGCGAGCGCGGAGTAGCCGACGACCTGCTGTCACTACACGATCTCGGTCACGACCTCAAGCGCGTGATGGGTTCATATCAACTCTTCGCCGAGCTGCTACGTTTCAACGGCATCGGAACACTCGCGCACCAGCTAATGATTGTGGATGACGTGTATCACCCCGATGTCTTTGAGACGGTCGGGAGACTGTTTGTGATCCGCCGCCACCTCCACATCGAATACTCCGCGGAGGGCCTGCGCGACCACTACCGCCAAAAGGGCCTCACTGATGACCAGATCGATCGTTTGGTCGATCACCCAATCGAGCGGGCGATGAGAAGACTCGTTGAGAAGCATCCACCGGACAAGACGCTGAGAGTTGGTGAGAGCCCTGTCGCTGACTACGAACTGAACAGGGAGGACGTGATGCAGGTTGCAAGGTCACCGCAGAGTGCGGCCGCTTAGTCACGGCCACCGGTACAGCCACGTGAATGTGATCGCCGGGACGCCGCCCGAGAGGACGAGGAGGCACGTCGACGGTCCAATAGCAGCGCGTGGAGCGCGTGTGGCTGCACATCTGGCTAATAGTCCTATGGCCTCTCGGCGAAGTTTCGGTCTGGCGGGACGGTGAGGCTGATCACCACGACGGCAGCACCTAGGACCGCGGCAACCACAGCGAGGACACTCGGCAGCGACGCCGTGACGGCGGCTGCGCCGAGCAGCGGACCACCGATGTTGCCAACGTTGGCCCCAACGCGGACCGTGCCATACGTCCGGGGCACCCTTGGCAAGGTGGACTCACCGGGACGCGATACAGAGGGCCGCGGCACTCTACCCTCTACCAACAGACTGATTTCTTGCGTCGGCTATCCACACACGTGTCGTGTCATTGGCGCGACGCCGCCAAACTGCTCACACTGACGACCGGCACGTGTCTGGGCGGGCGCTTGTCGCGGATCCTGCATTCAACTTTGCTTCGCGATAGGCATCGGCGAGGACCTGATGCGATGGGTCGCGCGCTTCTGCTGAAGTGACGGTTTCGCTGGCGTCACCGATTACCGCTCCGTGCCAATCCCACGTCGAGCTCCTGCGAAGACCGCTAGGCCTCGCCCGAAGGTCTGACATACGGATCCTAGGATCCGTGCGCCGGCGGCGACGAGTCACTGAAAGGGCGACTGTGTTCGCGTTACCATTTCTGAAGGTAGTTCGTTGATTCTCGGAAGCACACGGAAGGAGGGATCATGGCGTTCGATCCAGACTACACCGACCCCATCAAGCGCTTTCAAAGCGTCATCGCTCTGACAAACGGCTCGGGTGGGGCGCGCCCTGCGGCGCTCGAGCCGGCTCAGCTCGCAACGGTTATTCAGGGAGCTGCCAATGACCAGGCCGTTCCGGTCGATTTGGCGCGGCACGTCGCGCTCAATAGCACGCTGACGCAAACGGCAGCTCAAACGCTCGTCAACGCGGCACTGCCGGCGAGCGGTACTTCGCAAGAGAAGGCAAACGCTGTTAGTGCGGCAATCTCCTCGACAGGATTCAGGGGTGATGTGCAGTTCAGCGATCCGGTGATGTTATGGCCAATGGCGCGAGTTTGCTTTACGATCGCGCTGGCCTCGGTGCTTGCGCTTGGTGTGGTATTCATCTTCGTCATCACCGCGATCTCCTCCAAACAACCCACCGCGGCATACGTGTCACTGGCAGTCTGCGCGGGCATGTGCGTCATCGGTGTCCTTGTGCTCGTCATGGGCTACAAGAACGTCACCATCAAGGGCGGCAACTCGACGTCCTGACGCGATCGTGTGGCGTGTTGGAAGGACGACGACAGCGAGGTGTCCGATGCGCTCGCCTGATCTTTTCTACCGCTCGAGACATCGCGATCTGGCGCAGCCCGAAGCTAGTTATCGCGTGGGCCGACAGATCATCCGGCTACGGCGTCGTCTCGGGTGATTGCCCGGCTCAGGAGCGGCCGTGGCGAGCGGTTCGATGGGGCGTTTGACGCCTTCGTTCCTGATCCCGAAACCAGACACACTGACGGTCAACAAGCGATCCATCCCACCGGGAGGCGCCAAACAGTGGGATTCTTGCATGGCACACCCTCGGCGCCCCAACACCGAAAGCGTGTACCGACGCGGGCCTTCTCGCTCGTCAGCTGCGCGATCGTCGGGGTGTGGATCCTCCGACATACCCTCATCGTTGTCGAAGTTGACGGCGGGAGCATGGAGCCAGCGTTGCGGTCGGGGGATCGGGTGCTTGTGCGCCGTGTTTGGGTGCATCCCCGACGCGGCTCAATCGTCGTGCTCCGTCCTCCTCGCACGGATGGAGCCGACACGGGGCATAGCACTGGGGTTCCATGGATGGTGAAACGGGTGGTCGCACTTGCGCGTGACGCGTACCCGCCAGTTGTTGTGGCCGCCCATCCCGATCTTTCCGGCCGTCGCATCGCTGCTGGGCGGGTGATCGTGCTCGGCGATAACCCGTTGAGCCTGGATTCGAAAGCGTGGGGTGCGATTCGGGTCGAGCGTATTGTCGGCGTGGTCATCACCCGTTTGCGGTCAGGGGAGCCGGCTGCTCGGCGTAACCCGCGGCCTGTACGGTGAATAACCGCGCGTAGAGACCTCCCAGGCTCATTAGCTCCTGATGGTTGCCTGACTCGACGACGCGACCTGCACTGAGCACCGCGATGCAGTCGGCGTCGCGGGTGGTGCTGAGGCGGTGCGAGATGAGCAGGCTCGATCGGCCATGACGGAGATCGCGGAGGCGCTCATGGATTGCGGCTTCCGCCTGGGGGTCGAGCGCCGCAGTGGGTTCATCAAGGACGAGTAACTGAGCCTCTGCGCGGAGTAGGGCGCGAGCAAGTGCCAGCCGTTGCTGTTGCCCTACCGAAAGCAGCAGGCCGGGGTCGTCGCTGCGCTCGTCAAAGTAGAGGCGACTCAGCAGTGTCTCGTACCCACGAGGGAGCGCTCGCAAGATGTCATGGAGGCTGGTCATGGCGGCCGCCGCTTCGATCGCCGGCTGATTTCGAAGACGGCCGAGGCTGCCCACGCCGATGTTCTCGGCGGCCGTCAAATCGTACGTGACCGGATCTTGCAGCACGATGCCAATGTGGCGCCGCAGCTCGTCCATTGGGAACTCGCGGATGTTGATCCCATCCCAGAGCACCTCGCCATGGGTTGGGTCGTAGAAGCGGCAGAGGAGTTTCGCAATCGTGGTCTTGCCAGCGCCGTTTGGGCCGACAAGCGCGAGTGCGCCATGGGCGGGGATGGTGAGGTTGACCCCCTGTAATACCCACGGCTGACCCTCCTCGTAGCGGAACCAGACGTCGCGCATCTCGATACCACGGTGCACAACCGGAACCTCACGACGTGTCGGATTTGCGGCCGTCTGAGGTTCGCGGTGCGCAGCCGTTTCGAGCACGGTCTGATAGTGATCAAGGAGGCGCAGCACCTCGGCCATCTGGCCGAGTTGGGTCGTGAGGGACGTGAACGTCAACTGCAATGCGGACATGGCGGCGAGGACTATTGCCACATCACCAACGTTGAACCGATGCTGCAGCGCGCCGACGACAATCAGGCCCAGACTGGCTGCGGCGGCGACCGCGGCGAGGACGCCGAGCAGGGCACGGACCCACAGCTCATGGCGATCCTGACGCCTCTCAATGTCAGTGGCTCCTCGAAGCGCGTGCACCAGCTTGTCGCGCAGGAAGCTGCCGATACCGAAGAGTTGGATCTCCTGGGCGACGTTGGCGTCGATCATGCTGGACGTGTAGGCGAGGCTCTGCCGACGAAACGGGGTACCCCGAAGTCGGGCCGCTGCGCGCGAGGCGCCAAGCCGCATCTCCGCCACCACCATCGGAAGCGCGCTGGCGGCGAGGAGGATAGCGATCCACGGATCGAGCGCCAGGAGGGTAGCAACGAACCCGACCAGGGTAGTCGCGCCTTGCACGAAGGCGAAACCGCCGCCGATCAATTGAGCTGGGCCTGTCAGCGCTGCTTGCTGCGCCAGGCGAACACGGTCGAGAAAAGGTGGGCTTTCCAGAAAGCGAAGACTTGGTAGCGCGGCCACGGCGCCAAAGAGTTCAGCTTGGAGGTCGACCTCAAGTCGGCGGTCCACGTCGGCGCCCACGTAGTGGCTGAGTGAAGGCAGGACGATGAGCGCTGCTGAGGTAATCGCGATTCCGACCAGCGCGGCAATCGCAGCCGACCGTTGATCGGCGACGAGCGCGTCAATGAGCGTGCGGGTGAGCAACGCGTACGCGACGGGAACAAGGCCCTGTGCGATGCTGGTCAACAGCATCGCAAGGAGACGAAACTTTCCTGCTTTCGCACACAGGCGACAGGCAAACAGCACCCGCTCCCGCAACGGCCTCAGCGGGGTCACATCCGCTTCGATTCAGCTCCCCGCGCGCGAGCGCGCCGTCTCATGGTGGAGCGCGTTCACACTGGGGGCGTTCGCTTGGACTCGGCCGTCGTGCAGGGCGAGCACCGTCGGGAACGCCTTGATATCAAAGATTCGGGTGAGAGGGCCGTTCGCCGCTTCGACAACGACATGAGCAAATGACGCGGCCTGTTGCGCGTATTCGCTCCGTCCGTCGGGGTCACCGCTCACCACAATCAAGGCATGGTCGGGATCGAGGCGCTCGCGGGCTACGTAAGCGTTGAGCAGCGGGATCTGCTCATGGCACGCGCTACAACCCACCGAGAGAAAAGCCATGAGCCCGTGGTTTGTTGCGAGTGCTGAGCCGTGTGCCTGCTGCCCGCTGGTCGTTCGCGCATTGAACTCCGGGAGCACGGAGCCGGGCGCGGGACCCGAACTCGATTTCGAAATATGCGGCCGGAACCATCGGTTCCATCTGGCGCATTCGGCGCACGATCCCGAGGATTAGGAGGAGGTTGACGAGGCTGATCGCCACCGCCACGGATGCGAGCGCGAAACTCCCGACGGTCACATCGGGTTCCGGCGCGCAAGGTACACGAGGTCGTCGAATGACATCACGAGGGCGAGGCCGAAGATGGCGATCGCCACGGAGACTGCCAGCGCGGTCGTGAACCCGACTGCCGGGCTGCCTGCCAAGGATGTCGCAATACCGACGATTGACACGGTGAACAGGACTGCATTGCGGAGGATCAACCACGAATGGAGCGGATCACTCGAGGTTCCGATGCAGCGGCACGGCGTCGTCACCCCGTGCTGCAATGCCCGGGCGATGGCCAGCGTATAGACGAGCAGCAACAGAGCGGTCAGCGCGAACCCTGCGGTAACCAACGCTGGGATCAGCAGTGTGATCACAATCAAGAGTTCGGTGGCAATCGAGGTTACGGCGAGCAAGCGGACCAAGGGCGAGTCACTCCGCAGCAGGGCTCCCGCAGCGGCCAAGAACTCGTGCAGCGTCGCGCGAGACCGGAGTTTGGTTGCCAGCGATGCGACGAATGTTGCGCCGAGCAGCAAACGGCAGCACAGTACGACGTACGCCAAAGCCGCGCCTCCAGATCTGCAGCCCGCTTACCTGAGGCGGTGATTTGCGACCAGCCTCAAGCTACCCGTCAGTGAAGTTGTGCGTCAGCCCCGACTACGGGCACGCGGCCGGGCACAAGCAGGTGATGTGGCAATTCGAGAACACGTTGCGATGACAGTTCGTCCCCCCACAGGTGCATCCACAAGCATCGTTTGGGGTACAGAACGGCGTGCATTGGGCGCTCGCGTGGGCGTGGGGTAGGAGCTTTGACACCATCCGATCGGCGAGGCGTCCCAACATCACATGCCCTCCAGATGTTTTTCCTGATCGCGACCGTCATACCAGCATCCGCGGCGCGTGTCAAGTGCAGGTCGGACCGGAGATCGGCCCATCGATCCACGTTGCTCCTGTCCATCTGGCGGCCCCGGCGTTTGGCCCTAGACCGCTCCTGTGCAGCGGTCCATGATGGTGGAGTGGTTCGCTTTCGCCTAGGAGGGGTCATCGTTCAACAGGTGCGGTCTCGCATTGACCGCCTCCTGGCCTTGGGTGCCGGCATCGTCGTCGCATCCGTGAGTTTCTCGCTGCTCACCGCCGCGGCTTCAACGAGTTCAACTTGCCGTCCACGGCACGGTCGATGCCGCCGCACGGCCAGCTTATGACATCCTCGTCCGCCCAAAAGGCAGCGCCAACGCTATCGAGACCCAAGACAACCTGGTCCGGGACAACTACCTCGCCGATACCTTTGGCGGGATCACGCAGGCACAGTGGCAGAAGATCCTCTCTCTTCCCGGTGTTTCCGTCGCAGCTCCGATTGCCAACATCGGTTATGTGATCCCCGAAGCCACGGTCGTGGTTCCGGTCAACCCTGCCAGCAACACTAACCCGCATCAGTTGTATCGTGTGACCACAACCTGGAAGGCGGACAACGGCTTGTCGTCGTATCCCGGGGGCACGTACTACGTCTATTACACCCCTACCGACCGCTTCGTTCTCGTGCCCATGGATGGCGGTGCCCTGGTGGAAGAAGTCCTGCCAGGACAAGCGAAACCAACGATCACCTGTCCCTCGCTCCAACCCTTCGGGCCGCCGGGAGGGTTGGACACAGCGGGAGAGGTCGACCTCGCATGCTTCTCCGCCGTCACCCCCACGATCAATTCGGCCGCAGCGGCCGGACTTCAATCCGCTCCTGGCGCATTGGTGACCTTCAGCTTCCCGATGCTGCTCGCCGCAGTCGATCCGGTCCAGGAAGCGAAGTTGGTGGGACTGCCGGACACGGTCGTGTCTGGTGACTACCTCCAGGAGCAGCAGGGGTTGTCGCGTCCGGTGGAGGAGAGCTCGGGTCTGCCGGTTATGGCGGCGTCGCGCACCTATCTCGACGAATCGCTCACCGCCGATGTGCAGCAACTCACCATTCCGCCAGGAGTGAGCGCGGTCGATCGGCTTGCGGATCGCAACTCCGCTACGGTGGAAGCCTTTCTGCACGGACTTTCGGGGTCGGTCGTCGAACACACCCAACTCTCGGCGCAAGCTGGCTACACCGCCCTCCTCGACGAACTGCAACACCCAACGCTGTCCGCGACTGGGGCGTTTACGGATCCCGGATTTGTGTACGCCTACTGGACCGGGGCGGGGATCACGTACACGGATAGTGGTGGCATGCTCACTCCTTCCACGACCGTCAACGCCCCCTCAGAGTGGATCGCCCGCGACGACGGCGAAGGACCCATCACCGCGCCACCAGGCAACGAGGACACCCAATTCCAAGCGATCGCCGTGCACCACGCCAACGGCGTCTACAACCCAACACTCGGCTCGTCGGGGACGGTCCGTTTGTCGGTGATCGGACAGTTCGACCCGGAGAAGCTCCCCGGTTTCAATCCTCTGAGCGCCGTACCTCTCGAGACGTACTACCCTCCCGTTGTCACGGGAGGAAACCCGGCATCGCGGAACGCGCTCAAGAACCAGCCGCTGGGTCCCACCACCAACCTGGGTGGCTACTTGGCGCAACCGCCACTCCTTCTAACGACCCTGACCGCGATGGAGCAGATGCTCTCGCAACAGTGCTACATCAACGACCCGCACCATCAATTGCCGTTTTGCACCCGATACTCACCCACCGACGCCGCTGCACCAATCAGTGCGATCCGAGTCCGCATTGCCAACGTGCACGGCTTCGAAGCTATCGACCAGGCCCGGATCCTGGCGGTCGCAACGGCCATCAAGAAAGCCACCGGGCTGCAGGTAGATATCACCGCCGGATCATCTCCAACCACCGTGGATGTTGACGTTCCCGCCGGCTGTTGCGGCCAGCCGGCACTGACCGTCGCCGAAGGTTGGGTTCGCAAAGGGGCGGCGCTGGTGGTGCTGAATGCGGTGGACGCAAAGAGCCTCGTTCTCTTCGTACTGGTGCTGGTCGTCTGTGTGTTGTTTCTCGCGAACGGTGCCTATGCGAGCGTGCGCTCGCGACGCACTGAATTGGGTGTGCTGACATGTCTGGGCTGGGGTCGAGCCGCACTCTTCCGACTCGTCCTTGGGGAGCTTGCCTTGGTCGGTCTGAGTGCCGGAGGGGTCGGCGCAGGGTTGGCCGAAATCCTCGCACTGGCGCTGCATCTGGAGTTGCCATGGTGGCATGCACTTTTGGTCATCCCAATCGCGTTTGCGCTCGCATGCGTCGCCGGCCTTGCGCCGGCTTACGTCGCGACTCGCGGCCGTCCCTTGGATGCGATCTATGCGATCGTCGGAAGCGTTCACCGTCACCGGCCGGTACGTCGCGTGTCTGGAATCGCGATGGCCAACCTCCTGCGGCGCCCTGCACGGCTGGTCAGCGGCGCACTCGGTTTGTTCATTGGAGTCGCGGCCTTCGCGGTGTTGCTCGCGGTCCAGTTGGGCTTCCAAGGCGAGGTGGTGGGGACGGCTCTTGGCGATGTCGTGAGTGTGCAGGTTCGGGGCGTTGACCTTATCGCTGCGGTGTTGGCGTTGCTACTCGGCGCGTTCAGCGTCGGCGACGTGCTGGCGGTCAACCTGCGCGACCGCGTTGGGGAGCAGGCTGTGCTGGCCGCGACGGGCTGGCGACCGGCCACGCTTTTCCGGCTCGCGTTCACCGAGGGGATGGTGGTCGGGATAGTCGGCGTTGTAGCTGGGGGCGCGGTCGGCCTGGGACTCGCCGCGATCCTCACGGGATCGGCGCTTTCGGTGGTACCCGCGGCAGCGCTCGCGGCCGCTATTGGACTGGGGCTGGTCGGCGGTGTGCTTACGATTCCAGCTTGGCGGGCATCGCACGTCGCGCCGGCCGCCGCTTTGGCCGAGGACTAACGGATGCCAGGAGTCGCGATCACCGGGCGTGGGTTGACACGTCAGTATCCGGCTGGCGAACGTTCGCAGACCGCACTGGATCACCTTGACTTGGACGTCGTGTCAGGTTCGCTGGTCGTGATCACCGGTCCGTCTGGCTCAGGCAAATCCACGCTGCTCCATGTCATCGGCGGCATGGACACGCTGACCTCGGGCACGTTACTCGTTGGGGAGACGCAACTCGACGGACTGCCACGTCGGAAGTTGGTCGCGTATCGTCGCAGGGTCGGCTTCGTGTTCCAACGATTTCACCTGTTGCCGGCGCTCACCGCCGCTGACAACGTCGCTGCACCTTTGCTTCCCTATCAGGCTGGGAAGCCGTTGCAGCGTCGGGCTCGCGAGTTATTAGAAGAGGTTGGCCTCGACGGTCGCGGGGATGCGCTGCCGTCAGAGTTATCCGGAGGCGAACAACAGCGAGTGGCCATCGCGCGCGCGCTGATTGTTGAACCGCCGCTGCTCCTCGCTGACGAACCCACTGGCAATCTCGACACGGCGACGGGGGTAGCGATCATCGACATGCTGATTGCACTCCAAGCTCGCACGGGTGCGACGCTGCTCGTGGCGACGCATGACCCGGCAGTGGACGCGCGGTGCGACGTCCACCTGGCGATCCGCGATGGGAAGTGGGACGCGCATTCGCGAGGAGAGGCGGGAGCGCCCTTGGCGGGGGCCGACGCGAGCTCGTAAGCAAGCGCTATTGTTCTCGCCCGCCTGTTGCGACGGAATTCGCAGGAGCACGGTCGCCTGTGTGTACCGCTGACAGCGCCGGAAATCGCCGACGAGCGTCTCGAGTAGTGGCCCCGTAGGTCGTGACTTCGAATCCACCGCCTTGTACGCGATCAAATATGCTCAAGGTAGACAGGGTGGGGTCAGGGACCCCAGGAGCCGACAACTCCGCGCCTGGCGTCCCAATGGGGTGTGCCCGGTTCCTCTACACTACGGAACTCGCTAGGAGATTAGACGGTGGTCACGCATGCTTTCGTTTGCGGATCTAAAATCTGCGCTGGGTGACGTCCTGATTGGTGAGATCGAGCAGGAACTCACCGAGATCGCGAGGGAGATCCTGAGCGGGGAAGGGGATTTTCTCGTGGGGTCGGGTATGTCTGCCGACGCTGGCGTCCCCACGGGAGGTGCGGTCGCGCGCGAGCTACTCCGCAAACATATGTTCACGGGCAGCGCCCGAATCTCAGAGGACGAACTCGCGCGTTTAGCCAACTCCGCGCCTTTCGAAGTGATCATTGGTGCGATTCAGGCGCATCTACCAGCGAAACGCGCCACGTTACAAGATGAGCTGAAAGTGTTGATGCGTCCTTCGCCGGCGGGCGTCAAGAGTCCGGCGCACGCCGCACTAGCCAAGCTTGTGCAGTGGGATGGCGACATCGTAATCCGACGCATTTTCACCACGAACCTTGAATTGCTTATTGAAGAAGCCGTTGGCGAGACGGCGCTTCCGATCACCGAGGAAACCGCCAACGACTACGAATCCGCCTTGCTCGACGGACGGATTCCCGTGTTGCATATTCACGGGTTAGTGGACAAGACCTTCCAGATGACTGAGGACGAGACACTCGCCTCAACGTCCTTCCGAAGCGTCGAGGCGATTCTCATGGATCGTCTGTACTTTTCGCGAGTCTTCTGTTTTGTTGGTTACTCGATGTCCGATCCAGACTTCCGACACCTCTTCGCAAGGTACAGGGAGCGGCTACGGCTACGTCAAGGTCACTCCAAATGGACATACGTTGCATACCCCGTCAGCAGCGGCGCCGAATATCGACTCCACCGCGCAATCTGGGAAATGCGCGGGGCCAAATACATTCCGCTCACCGCATATGACTTCTTCCGCGAGCTCGGCGAGTTGCTCCCCAGGGTCCGCGACGAGCAGGATGCTGAGCTCTTGGGTCAGTACTATGGGTGGAGTCCCACGGAGTTGGCATCAAAGGTGAGAAAGCTCCGCGAAGTGCTTGATCTTCAAGAGGACCCTGACGCGTACGCGTTTCTTCGTGAGCTCGGTCCCGTTCGATCTGGGGTCGTGAGTTGACTCTCGCCGCGCTGACCGGCGTCGTGGAGCAAACCCCCGAGATGACGCTGCGTCAGCTCCGCCAGTTCATCGTGCAACAGGTCACGGACTTCCATCCAGATGTTGTCATTGTCACGGAGCGGAAGGGCACTGCAATCTACCGTGCGGTCCTGGAATCACTCGCGAACGAACCAGCCCAGCGCATTCCATCGTGGGAACAAGTCGTCTCGAGCAGCTCGCTAAGCTCGGTTCCCTTGAATCGCCTTGCTGGGGCAAAGCTACTCGTCGTGGATGACATGGTGCGGAAAGGCAATGCGCTGCGAACCATTCTCGAACAGCTTCGGAGTGTCGGTGCAACTGACGATGCCCTTGGCAATGTTCGTGTTGCCGCATTCGCCATGCACGAAGACGCGGGTACCGGCTACGAATTCCACACTACCCATTTTCCAGATGCTGCGTGGCTTCAGCATCTTCCCACGGAGGCGTTCCGACAGACACGAGCGCGCCTTGTTACGGCACTGCAGCGCGCGGGTTCGCTCATGCTCGACACGGAGCATGTGGAAGTGCGACTGCGATTGAGAGCCCCGATAGGTCGGTTGGCAGAAGCACTGAGCCGCTCTGGAGAAGTCGTGGTGTTTAACTCGGGCGGCGATCGGAAAAATCTTACGGTTTTTTACGGGAAGCAAATGCCGGACGAGGAACTTGCCGCACTGCCACCAGGAACGCGAGCCGATGGCGTGGTCAGAAAGTGTCGCGTCGTGGAGCGACTCCCAGGGGAGTTTGCGCTCATTCCAATCTGCCTACCTGACACTCCGTGTGAGGTCGATGCATCGTGGGAGCCGGCTCCAGGGGAATCGTCGATACTGGGAAATTGGGCTAGCCTCGACGATGAGGCGCGTTTTCACGCAGTGGCTTTGCGAGCCTCCTTAGATCCGCTCCTTCTGGCTTTGCGGGACATCAGCGCCGCCCGTGGCCAAGTGTGCGAGGTGCATCTTCCAGAGGTTTCTGGAGAGCCGGCGATCCCGAACGCCGGCCGCTACGACCTCAATCACCTCAGCGTGGTGTATCCGACCTTAGATCTCACTGCGTTTCACGGCCGACTATCGAATGTATGGGTGAGAGCTCAGGCTATGGGGACGCGGCTTAGGGCCCGTAGGTGGCAGGTAGGACGCATCTATAATCCATCTCGCGAAGCCCTTGAAACAGCCGCCTTGGCGCTGCTCCAAGAGATCGAGCGGCTTGCAGATCGACGAGCTACTGAGCGGACTGAGGCCAAGAAGTACGGGGAAAAGAGCCCTCAAGGCATCACCATGCGCGAAGTCGCCAGTATCGGCAGGTCGAATGGGCTTCCGAAGGCGGTAGTGAGCTCTTGCATGGATGTCCTCATCGACGAGGCCATGCTCGTCACGAAGGTGGAGCGCGTGCAGATGATCGAATCGGCTGAGGTCGTGTGCCGGACATATCTGCCTGATGGAGAGGTCGCGAGCGACTTGGTTCGCGACTTCACGCGCCGTCATGGAATCTTGGAGCCGGAATCCACGTGGCATTGATCTGCCTCCGGTGCCGGCCGTGGCGGGGATAGTCCGTAGACTTGCCGTCAACGCTAGCGATAGGGGGTTAGTTGGTCAGGAGCACGTCCGGTTCTTGGCGACTGTGCAGGCTCTGTTCGCCGGATGGTGCGAGGACGGCTTCGACCCAGGAGGGCGGACCGCCATTCCCTTCGATAAGTTGGCCAACGTCGCCGCTCGCACCCTACGAGCTGCTCGCGAGCTCTTTGTCGACCAGGCAGATGTCTATCTGCCTGTGCCGCTCGAAGAACGACAGGGCATGTATGGGCCAGGTCAGGCGCTTGTGGGACGGCGGGATGAGCCGACCAGATACGTCTTAGATATTGCCTTTGCTATCCAGGAGATTATCCCGGAGCGAGTCATGTTCGATATCAGACCCCATCGCGAACCGGAGGGTCCGGTGCCAAACGATCCGCGTACGCGAATCCTCCCGACCATCCCAAGAGTTGATGCTGAGGCTGCTCTATCTGCCTGTCCCTCGGCGCGGCGGATTATCGTTCCTCTCGCCCATGCCTTGCACGGCATCGCTGAGGAGGACATGAGAGCTCTTGGTACACACGGGAACGTCGAGCGCACGATTCGCGCGGTCGAGTACCACGAAACGCTCATCCGACGCTGCTGGAACGTCTTTCTGCGCGGCTGTCAGTCGGGCACGTGCCCCGATCTAACTGTCGTGAGGCGGATGAATCGAAGTCGTGGCGAATTGCAGCGCAAGATCATTGATAACGAGCAACGTTACGCGCGCGCGCGGCTGACGATAAGCGATCAACTCACCGAAGGATGCGGAGAACGGCTCATCTTCGACCGCCTGCATGTGCACGAGCGGGAGATCTGGACAGATGCGCGCATCCTCCATGCCAGAGAGATGATGCCGGTACGAGAAGCTGCGGTTACGCTGGCCACTGCGATAACTCGGGCGTGCGAGGCTGAGACGGTGGGCACTCTCGCTGGGGAGGAAGCTCATGCGTTGGACGCGGAGGTCGATCGGACGAGCGACCGGCTCGGACTCGACCGGACCACGCGTGCCCTGAGTTGGTGGGTCATCGACGGGCAGGTCCCGCCAGATGCGCTGCGGTTGCTCGAAGGTGACGTGCGACGGATAGCCGAGATCTGATGACGTCCGAGCGCTCCCTTTACGCGAAGATTCGACTCGTCCTCGATGACGCCGACAGACGGTCACCTGCGGAGGGGCCACTTGCAGATGTTGTGTTGGCACGGCGACACCCGTCATTCCTCACTCTTCAATACGACTCAGATAGCGACGATTACGTGTCCAAGCCATCCCGACGGGCCGTCCTTCGTGCTGTGGCCATGGCAGGACGACTTGGACTTCTGACTGACGAGGGTACGCTCACGCATTCCGGGGAGCGTGCGGCAAGGAATGAACGCTCCTTCCTTCGGGAGATGAGCCTGAGTCTCCGCGACGTGCTTATGCGAGGAGGTGTAACGCCGCAACGCCTTCAGGAGAGCAGCCGGAGGTTGTTACGAAAGTCGCCGGCCGTCCTTCCGACAGGGCGGGCACTCTGGGAGGCGGTTGAGTGCGACCTGTCGAAGGGCGATTTCAATCAACTTCTCGCCTTACTTGCCGATGTCGGTGGGGCGACAACTGAGCAGCGCAAGGTGTATATGAAGTTTGAGGTGCTTTGATCGCGCCGCTCAGCAAGTAAAGACGCCTCGGAACGATCGACGAACTGTCACGTCCTGCCCTCGGCGGAGTAGAAAGCGGGCGCGCAGCAAGTGTGACTTCCTCTCGACGGTCAATGTTGTGGAATCAGGAGCGACGATGCGAGCGTCCGGAAAATGGGGAGGCTAGGAACTTCGCCGACATCCCTGCCGCGCGAAGGTGTCGCCCTCCGTTGACCCAGCCTGAGGGTGGAGGGCGTGCTTGCCGGGGGCGGTCCGAGGCGACACTGTGCGAACCCGAACGCGACCATAGGCAGGACTCCGGTCGTGCTCTGGCTCCGACCGATGGTTCTACGGCCCACGACTGCGGGCTCGATCCACTCGGCGACCTAGCCGGACTTCGAAACGTCGATGCCTGAACGAACGCTCGCGGTGACTCGGAGCGAGATGGCCCGACTTGAACGAGAACGTCCTGATCTTCTGGCCCGATGGCAGCGCGCCAACGCGCTCGTGGCAAGGCAATATCAGCAGGGATATGAGGCTGTCTTGTCCGGGGTTACGCAACGCAACGACGTATTCCTCGACGTCCTCGCTTATCTTTTTGGTTTGACCGGCCAGGTTGAGCCTCAAGGAGGCGCTGACGGCGAGATTCGCATCCGAGCCAGCGCCCTTCTCGCTCTTTACATGAAGCCGAGTCTCTGGGTTCGACGAAGGACCGACCGCTTTGAAGCATTGGATGACGTGGCGAGACGATGGACGAGGACCCTGGAGATACGGCTCCCTCCACTCTCTGCGCTGCTTCCGATCGGCATTGCAGAACACGTAGAAGCGGACTGGCTTGTTCCGATTCCCATCGCGCTACATAAGAAAGCGGTCCTCAACGACTTCCGGATGCATGATGGCCAAGGCAAGCGCTTGTCGATGCTGCCCACCTCCGAGGATCAGCCGCTGATACAGACCATGCTGACCATGGGCATCGAATCAGTCAGTGGAACATCCGTGACCCCTTTGGTCCACGCCGACATCGGGCAACTCGTGGGTGCCGACATCGAGGCAGCCAAAGCCGCCGCCCGGAGGCTGGCGCCGGTCGTCGGTACCCGGCCTCGTTCCGAGACCGCACGGATCGTGCAGCAGATACTCATCACGCTGATTGGCGATCTGCAGACGAACTTCATTCTCATGGCAGAGCTCCCGAGATCACTGCGGGACCGTCCGACGCTGGTCGAATACAGCTTCATCGACGAACGCGTTGACACCGGGACACCGACGCTTGCGGGAGAAGTGCCCCCCTTCGCCATTGAGACGCGCGAGTTGTATCCATCATCATCCAGTTCGACGGCGTCCAGCGTGCCCCGGGCTCAGGTCACTTCGATGCGTCTAGACGTCGGTGCGGCTCCGAGCTTTCACTTGGAGTTCGTGGCCGCGGAGGAGCTCGACGTGCAATGTCTTTCCGTCTGCGCACGTCACGAGGGCGAAGCGACATGGCGAGTTGTTCCCGGAGTGCAGCATGCAGATGTCGGTCGATTTTCCAGCATCCACCTGGCGGGACATCCGCGCGGCGAGGAGTTGAGGGTGGAGTTTCGTGAGAGACTCCATCGCCCGGGTTTGCGTGCGTTGGCTGTTGGCGTTAGTCTCAGCGTATCGATCGGAATGGCCGTCTCGGCCTTCGCGAGAGTGCGCTTTGATGTGCATCCCGCGACGTCCGTTGCTGCTCCCGTCCTGGTTGCGCTTCCCGGTGCACTGGCGCTCTTCCTGGCTCGCGAGATTCGGCACCGTCGAGCTCGACGGCTGTCGTTTGAGGCGCGGGCGTCGATTGCGCTCTCGGCAGTTACCCTGGGTATGGCAGCGGCATCGCTTACGCTCTCGGTCGGGCAGGCTCCCCCCCTCATAGGTGGAGGCGCTGATCCCCTCGGCTACCGCGCTGTCGGTTGGTTCGTTGCCGCCACCCTTAGCTGTCTTGTAACGATTACGACCATCATCCGATCGCGCCGTTGGTGATCCAAAGGAATACGGGGTATACTCGGCGTCGTGGACGAACAGGAGTTCGAAGCTTTCCTCGATAGAAATCAGCAAGAGCACCGGGACGAGGCTCGCCCTGAGCAGTTTGGACCTATCTGGGTCAAACGCTCAGATGGCTTCCAGACGCCCTTTCCCGGGAAAATGACTGATGGGGATATCGATCTCGCCGTCCGGACCATCATTAGCCACGGTCTCGGCATCTCAGGTGGACGCTAGTCTGGTCATCAGTGCTTTTGCGCTGGGTGAGGTTCTACGATGAACTCGGGTGCTGGCGGCCAACCATCCAGGACGCGTAAATCGCCGACGCCTCGCGGGTGGTGCGACGTGCGACCGCGGAGGCCGACGCGACCTAGACCTACGCCAGCTAGCTGACCCTGCCGGTCTCGAGTTGCGTCAAACGGGATCAGGTCAAGAACTGACCGACATGCGGCGCCAAGGAAGCCTCTGGATGTCGACGGACGCGAGGAAGCTAACGATGTCAGGCCTGCCAAAGTAGGTCGGCACACCCCTCCCGTCTTGTTCCATGAGGACGGTCGGTATCCCTCCAAATGCCGCCGGAAAGCCCGACAACGCTGCTGACCGCCGATTAGAACTTGAGAGCGTACCCGTCCGAACCGCGGCAACCCCAAAAGTTAGGCCTTGCTCCTTGACTACGGCACCATCAAAGAACGTCATTTCGGCTTCTTTCCGGTGGCATTCTTCGGTGTTGACCGGTCGTGCTTTGGCACGATGACCACCTTATCGCCAACCGATCGCTTGTACGAGTGCACGACAACCACCTTGTTACCCTTCGCTGTCTCGGCCATGACTGTTCCCTATCTTGTGCTTTCGTCGGTCGCCTACCACCACATCTTGCGATGACGAGCCGCTGCCGTCAAGGGTCGGCCGCAGGTTACGCAGTTGAACCTTAGGGCCGAACAGGTCCGAGATGGGGGCACCTGGCTAGGCGCAGAGGATTTAACCCCACGAGAACTACCGGAGCGCCCAGACCCTCCGGCTCGCCTTGGTGGGGCAGCAGCTTGGAGCAGTGTGATGGTGGCTGCGGAGAACGATTCGACAGGCCGTTGTCGCCGAGGACCGCTACACCAGAATCGCCGCCGAGCAGGTCACGGTCCGCTGACGTAAGGAGTCATCTATGGCTACATGCTTTGATCTCTCACCGGGGTCACGCACTTGCAGCTCGACCTGCACTCGGTTCCAGAACGATTCCATCATCGCGTTGTCGTAGCAATCGCCGAACGAGCCCATTCACGGGAGCAACCCGGAGTCGATGGCGCGATGTGTGAACGCACACGATGTGAACTGCGTCCCCTGATCCCTGTGAATGACGGTGTCGCCGTGCGGCGGCGCTGGTCGACGGCCATGCCGAGTGCATTGGTGACGAGCGCGGTACTCGGCCTCGAGTTCGATCGACCAGCCGACCACCTTGCGCGGCCCAGGCGAGGCGACGCCGCTGTCGTCATGATTCGATGCCTGCGTGTGGCGCGCGAGGCCTTGGTTAGTCAGCGAACCCAGACGATCAACTAGTTGCGAGCAATCCTCGCGACCGCGCCCGCTAAGCTTCGGGTCGCGCTCTCTCTCGAAGGGCGGTGAGGCATTTCTCGGCGGTTCGAGCCGATTCCATCCACACGCACTCTAGTCGTCGTTCCAACCAGTTCTCTAACAAAGCGACTATAAATCGAACTCAGCAGTCGTCAGGGCACGAGGACTGGTCTGGGGGACCTGGGATCGCAGGTTCGAGTCCTGTCTCCCCGACGGACGCGCAATTTGATCGCGCGGCGAGCGGCCGATGGTGCGCTGGGCGCCGGCGCGCACACGGGGTGTAGTTGCTCTAACCAGGAACCAGCAAAAGACCTTAATCTCCACGGGTTGAGTCCGGATGCCGCTGCTCATAGCAGAGATTGTGCAGCCCAGCGCTGACACTTATGACGGCGCCTGTCTATGCGTTCCACATGGCCAGCACGACGGCGCGGGGAGCGAAACCACGCTCCTTAGGGTATGGGGAATGGCTCGGTAGCAAAGGTCCCGTCTGGATGCCGGAGGTAGACTCGATCGCCGGAGTTGTTCCAAACGAACGACGTGCGATTCCAATGAAAGTGAAACTGCGGACGGTTGCCTGTACCGGGGCTCGCGATGAATTTGTCATCGCCGGGGCCAGTGATAACGAAGATCGCCTCGCCGGGGGCGAAGGTCCATCCCTTTCCACTGGTCAGTTTTTGCGGGAATGTATAGACATGAGGTCGAAGTTGCTGATCAGTTTCATCAGTGACCAACCAGCCCGAAAGATCCCAGGCCTGCGGACCGTCGTTGAGGATGGTGACATACTCATCCTCGACATCCTTTGACCCCGCCTTCTGATTGTGGATAGCGATGATCCTGAGTCCGGTTGGTCTTGTCATTACGCCTTCCTCTCGAACGGATGTTCGTCCAAGGATACCACTTCGACACTGTGAGGCGTCCGCTTAGTCGCGGTGGCCCGAGTGCTACCCGAAGGGGTGTCGAGGACGTGCCACGACGACGACGACCTGGTGGGAAGACACCGCGGCCGCTGACGGCGGAGGATTCAGCGGAGTCGAGCACTCGAGCCACACCTTGGGAGCGGCACGGATGGCGGAGAGAGATTGCCTGGATCCTGAGGGATCCGTCTCGGGGTCAAACAGATTCGGATCGGTGGTGAAGTGCCCAAGACGTCTGAGATCGCGTTCTTGTGTGCTTCACCGTGATCGGGGTGTGTAAACCTGCTGGGTGGTTCCAAAAACGCCCTAGTGCACGAGGGTGAAACTAAGCTTGCAACAACCCCTCACACCTCCCTAAGAATCTGAAATGCGTTGGCCCAAGGGCCCTGCGCGGCCGGTTCTGTATTCGAAGTCGCCGATTCTCTGGCCGACATCTTGATGGATGCTTACGAAGCCAAGGTGAGTGCTGAACGTGGAGAACTCAGGGCTGCCGCTTGGCGCCGGGATGCGCGTCAGGCGGCACGCGAACTCAGAGACGGCGAGGAGGTAGCGGTATGAAGGGTTACTGCGGCAGGCTGCGATGGAGCGGCCGCCAGATCCGCGGTGACGCGGAGGCTCTCTGTCGCCTCGAGGTAGCTCTGCCGGCTGGCTAGTACTTGTCGCTAGCCTTGGTGACAATGACCGAGACCGAAGACGTGCGCTGCTGACCAAGTGTGAGAGGGTACGCCGGAGGTGTTCGTAGACGCCGTACCGAGTTGCGACACGAAAGGTCGGCATAGGACATCCGACTGCCAGCCTACGAAGAGGAATTGGTCGTTCACCTCAGATCTCGTCAAGCGAGGTACCGGCTACCTGGCCCGGTTTTGGTGAAGTCACGAGGCGAAATCTGTCAACTCCGCAACTTCCTGCGGCGCATCCGGCAGAAGCAGCCAGACATCCCCGCTTGCATCTGGCGTGAGCAGGATGGGAATTTGTGGACAGTCCTTGGATGCTGACGGGGTATAGCCGACGGGAATCGACGCAGTCGGCGGCAGGCACGAGACGAGCGGCAGCCTAACGTCCGAGGTCTCACCAGTCACTCTATTTACCGCCATGACGCCATTGGTGCTGGCAGCTATTACGTCTCCATCGGGAAGAATGCCGATCGGACGCACTGATACCGGCTGGACCGCACTGGCGTCTGACGAGGATGCGAGGTTAGCAGCCCCTGACACTTGTCCTCGGCTATTAACCGTCGTTACCTGGCGAGTAAGCGTGACGAACGTCGTTCCTACGCTGGCGAGATCCCACGCCGACACTGTGCTGCTGTCTGTTCTGACACCAGTCGGCGTGAACGTGGAAATCTTGTCGACCTGATGGGTTGCATAGTCGTTCAGCGAAACACCGAGCGTTCCGTCGTCCAGGTATGCAACGTCCAGGGGATCCGTATTGCTCGGAAGCATCCATTCTTTGAACCCGTGTCCATCAAATGCCACCATCTGCGCCGATGCGGAGATCGCTATAGCGACCTCAGACCCCCACACCGCAATCGCGCGAATGTCGTGCTGGCCTCGAACCGCCTCAGGACGGTAGCCTTCCGCAGCAAGGCTGTCCGACGGGGTCGGCACGGCGAACGTGGCAATCGCTCCTGTTGCCGGATTCAGGTGGATGAGGGCCATATCCACGCCGACCCATATCGACCCATCTCTTGCGACGGCGATTCCACTATCCGCTCCGAGCACGTAGTGGTCGGGAAGAGTCCACATACGATCCTGCCGCCTATCTGCCTCTACGTAGAAGATGGCGCTCGACGTAGCAGTGCTTGAGAAGAACCATACACCAGGCCGCTTAGGGTCTCCCGCGAGCGAGGAGGGTGTTGTATAGGTAGCCGGAATCGAGTACTCGGCCAGTGGTGTCGAGGTCGTCGAGACGGCGTTGCGACCCGAAGCACTCGTTGGTGTCTCTTGGCCCGCACGCCCACACGCAACCACGCAGAGCGCAGCTGCAGCGAACGCCATTGAAGTGCTTGGAACACGTCTCATGTTGGGCACACCCGCCTATCCGCCAGCATAGGTAAACGCCGTGTAATCAGTCGTGCTCGAGAACGGATAATAAAACGGGTCGCCGAGCGGTAGGGTCAACTCGTTCTCATAGCCATTGCTCGTCCAGGGCGACCAACTCGTGCCGGGACGTAGCTGGGCTGCGGCAAAATACATGTTTCCGACATAGGCACAGGTCCCGGAGTTGTTTTCCTCTTCACCGGTCATGTCCTCGCGAAGACTGGTAATAGGCGGCGGCTGGTACGAATAACCGAGTAACACGGTGCCACTGCCTACTGTGTTGTTGAAGTAACTCGTGTACTGGCCGTAGCCATTCACGTCGTACATCCCATCCCAGTTGTTACTGATGTCGTTGGTGGCGGTGCTCCCACAGCAGTGGACGCCGACCGAGGTATCGAAGTACGGATAGTAGCCATATGGGTCGTTGCGCTCGAAGTACGGACGCTGGTCTGCACCGGAGTGGGAGGTATTCACGGTTCCGAAGCCCCAGCCGTTTTGCGCCCAACAGTAGGTCTGGCCGTTACACAAGCCGGTTGTTGGCTTGTCCAGAGAATCGACATACTCGAGAATATGGATTCCCGCAGCCTCCAGATTGACTGCGGCATCACTGACCAACGCCTCCATACCTCGATAGGCGAATGAGGTGGTAACGAAGCCCGTATACGAATATACAAGGCTGCCGCTGCACGTGGACGCTTGCGCGGCAACCGAGGCGAGTCCGAACGTAGCGCTACCAAGTAAGGCGGCCATCGCACAATGTCGGATCAGCCGTCGCCGTCTCGCCATCGGTTCACCTACTCACGTGCAATGCATGTATGCGCTGCGGCACACCGTTCCGCGACGATACACCCAAGAAGCGTTGCTGGCAATAGGGAATTTGTGGCTCATTGTCGGAAGTCGATTGTTAACGCTTTCCGTCATTGCGATAGCAGCAAAGTCTCCAAGAAGCGCGGAGCTCGTCGGTTGATCGCTTCTCTGCCACTCAGGATGGGCTCCTTACAGCGGCACACGACGCGCATCAACGACGGCTCCGGCCACTAAGGCGTCGTCGTCGTACTCGGAGTCTGCAAGGCCGCTGTACGCGTGCTGCGGGCGGCAGTCATTAAGCCCGAGCGCGCAGGGTGCCCAGGTCGCGCGAACGGACGCCCAACCCTGGCCGTCCCCCAACTCGTCTTAGGACGGTCATCCCACGTCGGCGCGCGCCCGCTCCGTCGACGCTGAACAATTTCGCTGCCGCCATGGTGCTTTCTGTCGGCGTTCCGCTGTTATTTTGTGCCGAGGGACCGAGTAGGCCAACGAGGGCACAGGAACCGGCTGGCAGGACGATCGATCACCTTGAGCCTTCGCGAGGCCGGGGAACTTTATGACCATCCGGCGCGTAAGCCTTGTGAGATGCGTAGCCGATCAACTCTCTTGGCGAGTTTGGCGTTGTGCGGGCTGCTCGCCGGATGTGCGTCAAACCCGCGAGTCGCGACATCGATCACAAGCCGAGCCGGGACGGAGCCGTCCTGGACCGGGGCCGTCCAGGCCGTCATTCCAATCGCGGAGACCGGAACCTACCGTTTCACCCTGACGTATCCGCAGGTGCGGGTCTCTGGATTCCCGTTGGAACCCTGTGTTCCTTTCGCCACGTTTCGCCTCGTCAGTCCGCGTGGCGCGGTTAGCGAACCGGAGGGCTCCACAGGTCACGACGACGGGTCGGTGTATTTGACGGCTGGGCGATGGAGAGGGATTTCCGGTTATATGCCACCGGGCGCAGCCACGTGGTCGCTCCCTGTACCAGAGCGTGGAACGGTCGGGGCGATCGGTTGCCCTTGGTCGCTCACCCTCACGCCTCCTCACTGACCCACTGTCACCTGAGAGTTGCACCCGACTGCGTCCAAGGGTTCGCGCCGTGTCGATCGTGTTGAGCACTCCGCGTCTTGAGGTGCCGATCTTGAGTTGCGTCGAAGCAAGCACAATCGTGCGAAGACGCGGTAGCCGCTGAATTCTCCAACGGGCCACCAACCCGGTTGCGTGTCCAGATCCCCCAATGACGACGCCGGCCCGCCTGCGTTCCCCTTGCGATATGAAGAGCCGGTAGCATATCGCTCCTCATTCGGAGCCCGCATACAATTCAGGTTCAAGTGCCCAGGCTGAAACGATTCGAGGGCAGCGCCAAAGCGCTTAATCCAGCTGCGCGGCCAACACCGCGGCCGCTGCTGGGATTAGCGCCGACTGGCGCTGCACCAACCGACCGCATCCCTTCGAGGCGATCATGCGTCCTGAACTAATGAACATCGACGTGGCCGTCATGCGTGGTCTAGAGATCGGGCCGTTAGCGACGCCGCGCGTTACCAAGGACGAAGGGCCGATCCGTTACCTCGATCATGCCAGCAGCGAAGCGCTCAAGCAGAAGTATGCGACGAATCCAGGGATGCAGAACCGACTCAAAAGGATAGTAGACGTCGATTACGTCGTTGGTGATAACAAGACAATCGCCGACGCGGTCGGAGCTGATGCGCCGTTCGATTACGTCATCGCCTCACACGTGATCGAGCACATTCCAGATCCGGTGGGATGGATAGCTGAGGTGGCTGCTGTGTTGCCACCCGGTGGCATCTTCTCCCTCGTGATTCCCGATAAACGGTACTCGTTCGATATCAATCGCGAGATCACCCACGTCAGTGACGTCGTGGACGCTTACCTCCGAAACCTGCGCCAACCGAGCTACCGACAAGCCTACGACTTCTACTCCAAGGCGATAGCCGGCATGGTTGACGCGGACTCTTTGTGGGTCGGCGTGGCCGACTACAGCGCCACCATTCCGGCACATGTCGACGATGCTGACGTCGCCGCGCTCGAAGCCTGTCGACGCATGAAAGAGAAGAACGAGTTCGTGGATGTTCACTGTCACGTGTTCACCCCCGATTCGTTCTTGGCCCTCTTTGCGAAGCTCGCCCGTCTTGATCTCATCGACTTCGAGGTGGCCTCATTCTTTCCGACGGAGATCGGATCGCACGAATTCACCGTTGGTCTCCGCCTCCTCGATGCGTCGGTCGATCGTGATTTGCTACGCGCCAGGCAACTGCGATCCGTTAGCCTCGTTCGCGATACTGAAGCAGTTGGCGCTGGGAACGCGACTTCCACGGGCGTCGCGCTCGTCGGCATGGTTGTGAGTCCGCTTGAGAAACGAGCACTTTTATTTAAGCGCGAAGCGCTCGCACGCCTGCGTGCGAACTTACGGCGAGTCCGTCGATTGGCTCGTAACGGATGAGACGATATGCTCTGACGTGGCGAGGGTGGCGTGCTGACGCTTGGCCCGATCGCCATCGACCTGGTCGTTGCCAGCGTGATCCAGACAGCCGCGTTCGGCGCGATCATCGAGCAAGGCACGAAGCGGCGGATGATTGAGGGGCGGGCTGATTCAACGTAGCGGGCGGCGCTGCGCTTGTGGTGTGTTCGGCGTAGCGGCGGCTACGGTAAGCAGACAGATCGGCCATCATGCAGGCATGCGAAAGGCCCGGCAGACTGCTCCACCGGGCCTTGCCCCCAAGAAGTTGGGGATCTAGTTCAGCTGCACTCAAAAACCCAAGCAGAGTCAAGCACCTGCTCGGACTTCGTTTGGGATTCGGTCAGGGGTTGCGACGCCCACTGGCCGCGATAGTCACCACGTTGGTCTGCGCGTTGGTGTAGGACCCGGTCACGGTTCCCTGGGCATTCGCGCCGATGGTCCACGCGGGGGTGTCGGTGCCGTCGCTGACGCTTGGTGCCGCATCACCCTCGACAACTAGCTCGCAACGTCCAGGCGAACCCCGGTGTAGGGGCCATCAAAGGCGGTCGCGGCGATGTTCTCACCTGTGGTATTGGCATGGGTGGGTGCGTTGTCTTCGAGAAGTCCGAATGTCCCGGCACTGGATGGATGAACGTCGTCAACGCTCACAGCGTATGAGGCGTTGCCACCGGCCACGTTGACCATCATGCACTTCACCGCAACGTTGAACTCGACAGCCACCATGGTAGCGGTGGTCCTGCTGCCGTCGTTGTACGAAATGACGTCATAGGAGGTGTAGGCGCTGGACCCCAGAAAGGGCAGCGTGCAGGTAGTGTTGCTGAAGAAGGTGATCCCGGGGTCCCAGTCGTCTCCATCGGCCGGACCTGTGATCGATACCGTGGCGAGTAGCAAGTCCCCAGCCGGCAGCGTTGAACTGAGCGGCACGTTCAGCATGTCCGTGGCTGAGCTGGTCGTGGCGGTGGTGGTCGCGGCGACCGAGAACGATTGCCCGGACGCGCGAGTCGGGACGATGCCCCGAACGCGACCAGAGTTGCGACGAACGTAATTGTCCCCACGCCGATCTTGCGGCGAATGTTCAACCTTGCTCCTTAGTCAGCGGCTGCTTGGGGTAGCCTTGTTACTCCGTGTTCGGCAGTTCCTCGCAGGGCAGCGTGGATTGCGTGTGCGGGTCAATTCGGTGGTTCTCTCGTGAACCGGCAGACGGGCACGTCATCCGGGTGCCCGGTCGCCAAAGGGCTGCGCTCGCTCGGCCGAAACCGAGGGATGCGTTCCCATGGCGGTGATGGGGCGTGACCACGTTGTCGCGCCGTCAGGATGGTGACTGGCGAGACTTACGTCCACCCCGTGGCGTCGTCGGAGGCGCTGTTAACTTTATCGACTTTCAGACGGGGACCGGGGCATCGTTCGCTGGGTACGTGAAGTTCTTTCTTCTTATGACGACTGGGGGAGGCTGATGGTTACTGAGGAGCAGGCAAGACTGCTGGCGGAGGAATTTCTCCAGAACGCAATCCAAGTCAAGGTCCCCGATGCCCTCGCGATTACGACTGTCACTGGCAATGCACATTGCTGGGTAGTGGGCTATAACACCAGCGAATTCATTGCGAGCGGCAACATACGCGATACCCTCGCGGGAGGAGAGCCTATTATCATCAATCGACGAACCGGCTTTGTGAGACAGGGAATATCGGGTAAGCCGGTCGAGGACCAACTTGACGAAAGCTAGCGTTCATGGTAGGCGACCGAGCACGATAGCGATGGGCAGCGATTCACGCCGGCGTCCGACTTACTCCAACTTAGGCGCGGCGACCCCAGGTGCGAGGGACCTGAGCTAATGTTGGTCTGCGATGAACTGCGCTAATTGCCGCAGTCAAATCCGGCTTCGCCCCGGCGAAGGCATCCAGTCCACCCACCGCGAGCAGTGCCGAGGCGTGGACGTGTGCCGTCCGCATCTTGCTTGCTCAATCGCGTGTGAACAGGTACTAGCGACGGACGGCGCATGTACGGTCGTCGGCGCAGACGCCTTCGACAGTAAACACCAAATCTGAGACTTGACTTCTCGTTTCGCGCTACGCGGAGCGGGAAGCAAGATGATCCACGTCGCTGCCAGCCACCTCTCACACAGTGATCACCCTCCGGCGATCTAGAGTCCCTTTAGAACTGGTTTGGAGAGCGTCAGCGGTCGAGCCCGCCGCAACCCTTCTGATAGTGCGAGCTGGTGAGGAATCCGGCCTTCGGGCAAGATCGTGGCTCGAGCCACGAGTGCGCGACGGCGAAGTCCGCGCCAAGATGGTTCCGACGCGTACCGGCCATGTGCTTCGCTCCGAGGTTGGGACCAACGTTGCTCCTGGCTCTATCGTCTACACAGACGCGTTCGCGTCATATCGTGGCCTTGAGCAGGACTACACCCATGAGGTCATCGACCACTCCGAGGCGCATGTGCGTGGCCGCGTCCATACCCATGGCATCGAGAACTTTTGGAGCCTGTTCAGCGCGTGATCTCCGGCATCCATCACAGCGTCGAGCCCCCTGGTTGAGCGGGAGTCCGGTCGCCACATGATCGACGCTGACGATGGCGGGCGCACCATCGGCCGGGAAGTTGCGTGAGCGCGGATCGTCGACGACGTGTCGGCCAAGCGGACAGCACTGTGGTTGTGCAGGACCCGCGCGCGTGACGATCATGCGCAGTGAGCAAGCGAGAGTCAAGCGAGCTCAGCACCATACGTGAACGATACAGCGCCGAACCAAGCTACTCGCCGATTGTCTGCGTAAGTGGTCATATCAAGGATCCAATCCAGTTTGCAGTGAGCGCGCATCACTGTCAACAATCGACATCGCTTGAGTCAGAGACTTAGACCACCTGCACCGATGACTTCGCAGACCGCACTAGCTGCAAGCTTCTCTGTCGTAGCGGGAGTGCGGCGCAAGGTGCCACGCGCTGGCGAATCGATGCTGTAAGCCTCTCGCTGTCAAATCGCCACGTGGTGAACGCGAGTCCACAAGACGTCGCCGAGTCCTCACGTCGAGAACACCAATTCAGCGGAGCGGCACGGCTACGTACGCCGGCCGGTCACGCGCTATCTGGCGTTCGGCGGCGAACGATACGCGCCGCTGACTGGTCCTCACGCAACCGCGAGAAAGGCGCTTCCAGATCAGCTCGCTCTCTAGCGCGTGCGCTGCCTCGGGCCGGTAACCAGTGGCCCAACGATCGCCCGCCGTCGCAGGTCGCTGCACCTCGACTGCGCGTCACAAGCGCCATGTCTCGCGGACGCCTCGTTCAACTCGCACTGACTTGAGACACAACCTTCCATCCCGAAGACGTGCAGCTCGCGCTTGGTATAGCCGCACGTCTTGCGCTGAGGTGTAACTCGTGTCTGCTGCCGCTCGGGAGAGGCGAGGGTCAGTACGGATATAGACCTCCTAAGGGCCGCGCCGCGACCTCCGCGTAGGCGGCCCTCAATACGGTGTACAAGCCGAACTGACGGGGCGTCAGCTCGGGCAGATAAGAGTTGTGTTGTTCCCTGGCACGTTGGAGCCAGCCGTGTACGTGTTGCCGCTTGCGTCGGCAAAATAAGAGTCCTGAGTGTATGGCGGACCGACGTTTCCTTCAGGATTCATAACGATGCAATCGCCGGACCACGACGGAGGGCCAGCTATCATCTGGCCCTGAACCTGTAGGACGCTGGGATCCTCTGGACCGGGCTCGGACGAGTTATTACTGACGCCGTACCACGATTGGCTCAAGCTCTCTACCGAGTAAGGGTCGGCATCCCACACACCGAAGCTCGGCGAGTACCAAATGGTTCCACTGAGCCCTGCGGCGGGGTAGGCGGTACCGTCAACGTCGAAAAACAAGCTCGCCTGTGCCGTGTAGGTTACGCGTCCCCAGATGCAATCGTTAGCCTTATTCTTCTTGCTCCAGGTGCCTCGCAACTCGATCTGGTACAACGCGCCGTTTGTGAAGCCATTGAAGGTGAAGTACTGCGCGTAGTCGCCGAGCAGTGTCGACGAAGCGCCGCATGACGTAGACGCTTTAGCCGAGGTCGGCCGGACGCCTAGACCCGCTCCGACGATCGCTAGCGCGGCTGCGCCCGCGACAATATCCCTGCGAAGTCGCATGATGCGTTGCTCCTCCTAATGCCCTGGTTGATCCGACTTGGTTCGTCGCACCGAGGAAGCGATTTACGGAGGTCTGGACTGCGCGTGTGCGGGATGGTACGGCGGCGACCACGCTGTACGCAACGTCGCACTGCGCCCTCTTGCTCGAAGGCTGGAGTGTTCCCCGTCGCGATGACGTCGCGGACGCGATCGCGGGGTCGTTCGGGTAGCTACCAGAAGCGAATCGGTCGTTGGGAAGTATTGAACGCACGTCGACGCCAAGTTCCGCGCCTAGGTCGACAAGTTCAAGTTCGGCGGCCGTGAGTTGCAGAGCAGACCGCAGCAATCGTCAACAATCGACGGGCGCTCATGCAGCACAGGGCATTCGCCCTCGCCTCCCGCAGCCATTCCGAAACTGGTTGCATCAGTCGTCTAGCACAGATCCTCGATGGTAGCGTCCTGTGCTCTCGTGCGACGGTAGCGGTCGGCGTGCGTGGTTGGCGCCCCAGCCTCGCGAAACGTCGACGCCGAGCGTACCTGTCAGGTCGAGCGGCACCCCGACTAGTCGCGACTGGCGGTTGCAAGTCCTACGGGAAGATCCTATGCTCCGCAATCGCTACGCGGCCTGATAGGAAGGAGGCGCATCGGTGGAGGACGTCGGTGTCGATCTCGACGTAGAAGCTTGGTGGCTGGTGGAGCCCTTGTATCGATGGGACGATTGGGTTCATCGTCGCGTCGAGACCATAGAGTTTGTGAGTTTTCGCACGGTTCGGCGGCATACGAGTGTCGATCTCACGATTCCGACATTGAGCGATGAACTGCTCGCGGGAATGCGCGCTCGTCGCGGCGGCCTGATTGTTCCTCTGACGCTTATCGGGAAAACGCCGGGGGTACTCCAACACTTCGACTCGTATCGGCCCGACGGAGGACCGCTGCCGATTTTGACGAAACGCGACGGGCAGGAGCTGACCACTGCGGTTTTCCACCAAGTGTTTCGCACCACCCAGATGGGCGCCCCGATCACACCGGAGGCCGAAGCGCTGATCGATGCGCTTCTGACCGAAGTGGACGAGGCACAGGCGCAGGCCTCCAGCGTGCAGCTTCTTAACCTCGCGAGTGAGAGCGCAATCAGCGACGCGATCCGAGCCACCGGACGACGGTTTGTGACTGCGGCTGAACGTGCACAATCCGACCTGCGAGAGCTCAGAAGCTCAGGCAGCTCTGGGCTGCGCGTGACGCTTGCGGATCTTGAGCATGTAATGGGTCTCATGTCCAGTGCGCACACGGTCACGGGGTTGCTGGAACGTCACGAGTTTGACGCCGCCACTATTACCGTCGAACGGTCGCTCGATGCGGTCCGGACCTTGCGAAAGGGGCTTCACTCCGGACGCAACGCGAAGTTGGGAGATATCGCGACGCGAATCGACCATGCAGCAGCAGATCTCACGACGGCGATCACAGCGTGGTTCGCGCGACAGTGGCTCGCCGTCCTTGGCAACTACTTTGCACGCTGCTACGCGCTCTACGCCATCGTCGATGCGCAGCCTCGCGAACGAATCGTCCTCAAGTACGAGTTCGATAATGAGGCGGAGCGCCGTAGCTTTCGGTGGGGAGACCTACCGGTGCTCGTCGGGTTGAGTTCGACGCGTGTCGGGTTTCTCGTTCCTCAGGCTCAGCTCGCGAGCGCCTATCACGCCGAGATCCCAGTCGCCGAGGGCATACACATAGCGGATGCACGCTTCGAAGATGGTGCCGGGGGGATTGTTCCAAGCGTTCAAGCCAGCCGGCCATGCGCCGAGCGCGCACACCTGTATGTCAACCGCGAAGGCGCGATCGCTGTGCAGCGGGCGGTGCTCACGCTCACGCTCTCGCCGAGCGTTTTGATGACGACTTTGCTACTGGCGGCACTTACGTTCGCGGTCTTGATCGGAGGGCTCGCGGCACACCTTGTGGGTGATCACTCCGATGAGGGGGGCGCCACGACGCTGATCCTTGCGGCGCCGGCGATCTTCGTGGCAATCGTGTTTCCACCAGGTCAGCACGCCAGCGTCAGGTGGTTGATCCGCAGTTGGAGGGGCGTTGCCATCGCGTTGATCGGCGCGTCGTTGTTTGCGGCAGCCTTCCTTTCGGTTGAGCCGCGACCACCGATAGTCCTTTGGGTCATCCCTATGTTTGTGTCGGGCCTTTGCCTCGTGTTCACGGCGATTGGATGGATCCGTGCGATGGTCATCGCCGGGTCGGACCCTCGAGGGGCAGGGGCGTAACGAAGCTTGTACGCAAGTTTGGTCCCGGCAGCGGAGCGTTATACTCGCAGAGTGATCGGAAAATGGGCCGCTAAGCGGACACAGAAGAACTTGGGAGAGGACACGTTCGTCGGCTCCCCCGAGGGATTCCTTGAGCAACTGCCTACAGGACCCTTGGAGACAAGTCGCTTCCTAACGCAGCGCCAGATGGCTGCCGCGGCCAAGGCCGCGCCACGGAAGGCGAGAGAGCACGATCTGTCGAGGTAATCGAGCTTTCGCATAAGCCAGGAAGCCCCAGACTGAAGCGACCGGCGTCACCCTAGGCCCGCTTCGGCGGCACAGGGAAGAAAAGCCCGGCGGCTGCGGGACTTCGTGGAATCTGCAGCACGAACTACGCGGCCCATGGGAGCATCCGTGTGGCACGGTTCTGAGCGCGCTCCATGGATTGAAGCTTGCGAATAGCTCGTTTGGAGCCATTGCAACACCTCAATGAAGGGTTGCTCCCACACGTTCGCAGTCACCGGCAGCCGTGAAGCCGAGCCGTGGGTGATATCAGGCAGCTAGACCGGCGGACCAACGGTGACGCTGTCTATGCTGCCCTCAATCGCCAAACACAGCGCGCGCAGCTGCGGCAGCCACGCGTCGCAATCTTCATCGTCAACGAACGTGAGGATGCTGATCACGCCGGCCTCGAGGTCGCCGGCAATGCACGGTCCTCCGCGCTGGTGGCGCCTGTATATAACGTCAGCAGCACGCTCCATAGCAGCATCCATGTGAGCTCCATCCAGGAGGCAGGTGGCAGTGATGCAAATCTCGACCTGCCCTGTCATTCCGCGCGTACGCGGGATGTCGTCGGACCATTGTGGTAGACGTAGCTGAGGTCTAACACTTCCATTGCGTCCTCGGTCCCTCCTGACTCCGTGTGGCGGTCGGTGGAGGAGTTTTACGCTGAATGGCCGAGGCGCGTCAAGACGGTGCTGCGAGGAGTAGCTCCAGGGGCGCACAGGGTGACCTAGAGGCCGCGAGAAACGAGAGACCCCCGACGTGATGCCGAGGGTCTCATTCAGACAGGGGAATATGTCCTCAAGCGTCTAGCCTCGTCGTCCTCGATTAGCCTCGCGTAGCGCCGGCGCAGCCGCTGTCCTTTCCTGTTCCCGCGCTCAGCATATGCCTGTTGGCGAGACCCGGGAGTTGGGGCCTTCGCCCGTCCCCGTGACCCTGCCGGACACCTTGAGGCGTTTTACATGGTGAGCGTAATGCTTGGGTCATCCGGGGCACCCAAGGTAATCGGCAAGAGGAAAGACGTGACTCGACGTTGTGTAGATGTAGCCGTCGTAGTCTACGTAGCGGGTGTGTGCGGCGCCGCCCCCGGCGGGAGATCCCCAACCATCGCTGAGATCGACACCACAAACGTCATTGCCGCTGGGGTTGAGGAGCGCGATATCGCTCACGTAGTTCCCAGAACTCGCGGTGCCTGCGGGACCGCCGCCAGTGTAATACCAGCTATAGCCCCCGTGGTCCGAGCCCGTGTCGTAGTAGAAGTACCAGCTAGGTGCATACGTGAAGTAGGCATCGTTGTAGGTCGTATCGTAGGTCCACGCCTCGAGAGTCAGTGAGACGTCCGGGTTATTGGGCTCGTCTCTCAACAGCGTGCCGTTGTCCGTATGCCAAGAAATCTCGACCTCGGTATCGCCGTACACGTGATTCTTCCACGGCGTGCATCCGATGGAGCCGGCTCCGCGAATCTGCCAAATGCTGAGAGTCTCGTTGACCCAATCATTGTCATGCGAAAGATAAACGACGTTCCCCAATGGGTCTTGAAACTCTGAGTAGTAACAAGGAGCCGAGGCGTGAACGGCCTTCGGAAACCCGATGACGGAGCCTCCAACGAGCAGCGCCACCACGCCAAGGATGAGCGGCTTGCGCATGGATGCCACCTCCTGAGATGGACCCTAGAGAGGGTCTTCTGCGGGCGATGTTGACGGTTTTCTGGCGCGCTTGCAAGGTTCCCGAGATATCTTGTCGTCCCGGGTCGCCCTCGGCGCGCTGACTGCGCTTTCAGCGATGCCGTTGCACCGCAACCGGAGGCTTCGTACAGCAGGCGCTAGCCGAGGTGGAGGATGTCATCGACGGTCCTCCTTACGGTTGACCGATCAGGGGTGCTTCGATGCTTCGCCCCATGGATCCGCTCGACGCGGCTCCCGCCTTCGCTCGGGCGTTGGACTCAAGGGGCGTCGTTGTTCTTCCGCTGTCCGGTGTTCGCATGTCACATGACGAGGGTCTCGAAAGAGGAAATCTACGCGAGGAAATGAGAGCGTTTAGCCTCGGTCGTCGTGAGCCTACCTGTCGGGTCACGCGGACCGAGATGGTGGTAACGCTCAGCCGGCGCAACCTGTTGACGTTGCTTGCGAAGCTGGACGGTCATCCGCCGCATTCGGCGTGCACCATCCTGCTCCCCGGCGGCGAAGGTGCGCAGTTGCTGGTGCGAGCCGAGGAGAACGACGAGCATTACGAGAAGCGTTCCGAGCCGCCGGCTCCGGCGCATCCGGACACGGAGGCGGCGTCGGCCGCAGGGCGACAGTGAGCGGGTTGCAAGGCACGTCCGCTGCTAGTCCGGCTCAACGTCCGGGACACGTTGACCCCTGCCCCACGATCCCGGTCGCCGCTCCGATGGTTCCTGCGAACGGGACGATCGAGCCAGCGCCCGACTTGCCGGACCTGGGGCATCCCGAGCTGGGGAATACGCAGGGCCTGCATGCGTCCCCCTGCGATGCGAACGGATATCGACGCGTTGATGGCGACGAATAACCGAGCGCATATGAAGCGGTAACGGTCAACAATCGACAGACGGTAAGATGCTGTCCGGAAGACATGGATCCGTTTTCCCGGTGTCACTGCGAAACTCATTTCCCTTCCTGATGAGGCCCTCGGCGGCGTGCCGGGGGTCTCACTTTTGAGTCACGACCCTCGGCCGGAGGTTGGGGATGCAGCGTTGGCGTTGCCGGCTGCGTTTTCGACAGCTTCGTGCTCAAAGCCTTTGGACTCTTCGTGGCGCGTATCCCCTGAGCGTCGCAGAGTTCTGGGTGGATTGGTCGCGCTGACGTACGTTGTGAGGAGTTGCCCTGCTGGGTCCGTTTGGCGTCTCGGGGATTTCCGGTGCATGTCGCAGGGCATGTGGCGACCCAAGCAAGCAGATTGCTACCGATGCTGCGACCGTCGTTCCGAGTTCGGTGACGGTCCTCTTGTCTCCTGGGTTCCGGCGGGACTATGATGCGGCCGCCGCCCGCGTCCGTGGGCTGGCCACGGAGGGATGCCGGTCATGGACTGCGATTTCGGGACGGAGTTCGGGTGAGCGGACATGTCGGCGGAGACGACGCAAATTGGGGGCCGCGGATCATCCTCGGCCTTCTCGCGCTGGTGGTTGCGTTAGCAGCGGGTTTGCGGGCTGTCGACAGCCTTGAGACATCCTCGGTTACGGCGACGACCTACGCAGGGGCGGCCCCTTCGCCAACCTCTGCATCACAGGAACCGCCCACAGCAACGCCGTCGCCGGTCACGGGCACGGTGGTTACGAAGACGAACAGCTCAGCAACCGACGCGGTGGAGGTGGCCCTCATTAGCTTCGTGGCTCTCTTCATCCTCATGGCGATGTTCTACAACCGGCTGAGTTCCATAACAGGGCCAGGCATTGTGCTCGGTCTCAGCCCGGCGCAGAAGCACAGTGGGGCGCAGATTGCCGCCAAGGTGGTGGCGACGCGTGTGCATAGCCTTACACCGCGTGACCCAAACTTGAAGATGGAGGATGTCGCGGCGCTCGGACGGCTCCCGGTCATGGCGCTCCGCAATAGGGCTTACGATCCCGATGAAATTCAGCGGTCCACAGAGCACATCACTGACACGACGGCCCGGGTCACCGAGTTGACGCTCGCCTTGGCCGACCGGCTGATGCGTCTGCGCGATTCCCCCGACGCGCTTGAGGCCGAAGCGCTGGCGTTGGAAATCAGCCCCTCGGATATCGACATGCTCAAACGGGGGATCGTGCCGCATCACGTCTGGGAGCGACTTGCCCAACACTCGTTGACGCAGGTCGCCGTCCCGAGTTCGTAAGTCGTCAAACAAACAGAATCCAGCACCGCCGTGCACCGGCTCTCTCGCAACGGGTCCGGGCGGATGGGTTCCTCGGCGCGGGGCGAGTTTGGCGCGACGGCCCGCAGTAGTAGCGGAAGCGCTTCTCGTACAGTACGAGTTCGACGAGAGGTTCTCCCCGGTGCAGTTCTCAAGCGAGCCCACCGTCGGAGCCGAACCTTGGTCATCTCAGCAATGCGCGACGGGGCTTCGCTGATTCGATCCCTGAAACGAGTGAGCCCGGTGAACTCGTCAGCTCGCGTCAGCGAGTACTCAAGCCACCGGGCCCAGAGGCGCCAGGGTACGCCGCAAATGACGGTCCTCCTGGCGTCGTGCGTGCCCGTCGACACAAGGCCTTGACGTCGCCTCCGTGCCCATAGCCTCTTTCAGCTGCTATCGCTCGACGCTCCGCGCAGCCACGAACTTGCTCAACCGGGAGGGATGCCGGTCAGCTGGTCGCCAGGAGCAGATTCGACTTGACAGTGTCGAGGGAAGCGCCTACCATCGCCCCGTTCTTGTTCGGAACGGAAGGTGGATTCGCAACAGGCGGGGAGGCTTTGGTGGTTGGCGTCGTCAGGCCGGCGTTGTGAACAGTCTCCTTGGCGCGGCCTCTCTTACAGGTCTTGACCATCACACACGGTGCGTTCACGGTTGTGCATCTGCGACGGTAGGAGCGCCATGGTGCACCGTCGCGGCGGCTTACGAGGGCGCCAGTTTGCCCGGAGAGCAACACACTACCTGGGTTGGATTGAGAACGGCGGATCCATCCCAGCCAACGATGCCCACGTGGCGGATGGAAAGTCGATTTGTTGGATGGATATCGCTCGCTGGAGCATCGAGGAGAAACGATGAACCTTGAGCCGACCTTCGCGTATAACCCGAACCCATCGCCGCCGCCGCCCACCCCGGAACCGGCTCCGGCCGACGATCTCGGATCGCTTGCCGGCTTTGTCGGAAAGTGGTCCGGGAGTGGCTTCAATGCGATTTGGAGACCAAACACTTTGACAAGCGGACAAGACCGCTTTCTCGAACTGAACAGCACCAGTGAGATCCTGGAGTTTGATCAGATTCCAGGGGGCATTCCGAACCGGGGTCTGCTGCAATCAGATATCACCATGGGAGGTCTGCGCTATCTGCAGCAGATCAGCGATGTCAACCTGCCTCCATCGAACAACGGCTTGCACATCGAACCTGGCGTATGGCTGAACATTCCGTCGACTACCAATCCGGCTGTCTCAGCGAGCATTGCGCGAACTCGGCTCGATCCCTCATGGGACGACGATTCTGGCCCAAGGACTCGCGAGCGTCGCGACGGGTGGTCCCTCCATCCCGGTGATCAACCTCAACCCCTTCAGCATCGGTAATCCACCTGGCCCCTCACCATTTCCGGAGCAAAACCTTGCGACAACGACGGCCTTCCGCACGCCGCCTGCGCAGTTAGAGGGGATTACCCAGGCGATGGTTGATGATCCCAATAGCGTGCTCGTGGGTGCGTTAGCGGGGCAAACCATCGTGCAGACGATTACCTTGCAGGTCTCCACCACGGATCTTCCAGTCGAAGGCGGCGGGACGCTCAACACAGCCTTCCTGGTGGGCGGCAGCGGCGGTCCGAACGCCAATGCTGCACTGGTGACGGCGACATTCTGGCTGGAAACGGTGCAGGGGACGCCCAACATTCAGCAACTGCAGTACAGCCAGACCGTGCTGCTCAATTTCAACGGACTGAGCTGGCCCCATGTCACTGTCGCAACCTTGAAGCTCGCGGCCGCATGAGCCGCCGGTGCGCACAGCTCGTGGCGGCCCCCCTCGCCTATGGGTCGATCGTCGCGCGCCTTGGATTGTCGATGAACCATCCATGCGCTGTTGACGATGACTGCGTTCATGCGAGCGACTGTGAAGGCTAGGGGCCACTTCGATGTGGTCGTCGTTGGCTCAGGCTTTGGCGGATCAGTCATGGCGTATAAGACGGCCGCTGCCAAGCTGAGCGTCTGCGTTCTTGAGCGCGGCAAGCCGTACCCGCCAGGATCGTTTCCGCGAAGTCCGCGCGCGATGACCGGCAATTTTTGGGATCCCAGCGAGGGCGGCCATGGTCTGTTTCAGGCCTGGGCGTCGTCCGAGATCGAGGCAGTCGCCTCCGCCGGACTCGGCGGCGGATCGCTGATCTATGCGAATGTGCTCATTCGCAAGGATGAGCGCTGGTTTGTCCAACCGAACCCCGTGACGGGCGCAGCCGAGGAATGGCCGGTGTCTCGCGCCGAGCTTGACCCGCATTACGACCAGGCCGAGCGGGTGCTGGCACCGCAGCGCTATCCGCTGGACGTCGAACCGTACGCCTCGACACCGAAAACAGTGGCTTTTCGCGAGGCTGCACAGCGAGCGGGGTTGGATTGGAGCTTACCGAACCTTGCCGTGACATTCAGCAATCCGGGGCATAGCGCGATCCCAGGTGAGCCAATCGCGGAAGCGGAGCCCAACCTGCACGGTCGCACGCGATACACCTGCCGCCTGGTCGGTGAATGCGACGTAGGGTGCAATTACGGATCGAAGAACAGTCTTGACTACAACTATCTGAGCATGGCGCAACGCGAAGGCGCATTGCTGCGAACACGCTGCGAGGTCCGTAGTTTCGCCCCTCATCCGGACGGAGGTTTCAGCGTTTGCTATGTGGAGCATTCGCCCGACGATGAGGGTCGTAAGACGGATACGGCGGCGCTGACGCTCAATGTTGTCACCTGTGATCGCTCGGTGCTGTCCGCGGGTACGTTCGGGACCACCTACTTATTGTTGAGAAACAGTGCTCACTTTCCGTTGCTCAGCAAAGCGTTGGGCACACGCCTGTCCGGCAATGGCGATCTTCTCGGCTTCATCCGCCGGCCCAAAGGGTGGACGGCGAAAGATCGTGACTCGAGCTTTGCACCATCGTTCGGACCGGTGATCACAAGTACCCTACGTGTTGCGGACACCGTCGACGGCGGTGATGGCCCCGGCTACTACATCCAAGAAGGCGGTCTACCAACTTTCGCGCAATGGGCGCTCGAGGCTGCCGACACACCCAACGAGGCGATTCGCGCCACAAGGTTTGCAGCGCGAGAGATCTGGGGAGCTCTTCGGCATACGCCCAAGAGCGATCTGGGTGGCGAGCTCTCACTCTTTTTGGGTGACGGAGAAGCTTCTGACGGCTTCATGATCCTGCTCGGCATGGGGCGTGACACCCCTAATGGAGTGATGTCACTGCGGGACAAGTGGTTGCAGCTGCACTGGGACTTGTCTCGTTCCACGACCTATTTCGATCGAGTGAAGGCAACAATGGCGCGCTTGGCTGACGAGCTCGATGCGGACTTTGAGATCAACCCGCTTTGGTATTTGCGAAAAGTCATTACGGTCCACGGGCTCGGTGGCTGCCCCATGGGCCGAAGCGCAGACGACGGCGTAGTCGACGCCAACGGGGAGGTCTTCAACTACCCCGGCCTCTTCATTGCAGACGGATCTGTCATGCCTGGACCAGTCGGGCCCAATCCGTCACTGACGATCGCCGCGTTGAGTGACCGTTTTGCAGATGCGCTCATCGCACAAACTGGGCGCAAAGACAACGCGTAAGGTTGGCGAATTATCTTGCTCCCCACGACTTCGACGCGGTCGCAGAGCGCGCCGAGCCGCCACGCTGGCCATGATCTCGACCTACTTGTGCAGGTCCCCGCACCTCACGACCCAGCTAGCGTTCCAGATCGAGGCAGCCGATTTAGGAGCGATGATTGGGAACGAAGTCGCTGCTGTCGAGGCGCGTACAAGCCCCCCCAATTGGCTTCGCTTTACGCGTCGGCCCCGCTGCTGCTCATCGAAGCCGACGTCAGCCAGGCTCGCCGTGACTTGTTCCTCGGTGCACCGCACAGCGACATTGCGAATACGATTCGCCAGCTCATTCTCCGAGTTCGGGCGAGCCGACAGTTACAGACTCCGCACCGGATCGCTGGACTTCAACTCTCCCTGGCGTCGCTGCTGCAAACGTCGCACGAATCCGCGACGAACCCTGGAACGTCTGCTGGAATGGGTGGAGTTGATGACACCCTCGAAATTCCATCTCGTCTTCATCGGGCTTCTTCGCCATCGCCATGGATTGAGCCGCGCACCGTCAGCTAATGACCTGATGAGAGGGTGTCGAGGCGTCGGCTTCGGGGAGCCCTGATCATCGAGGAGTTTGGGCTGAAGGGCGAATCGAGACGTGCCGATGAATATCTCCGAGAATCCGGCTTTCGTTCGGGAGTGTGGGTTCTTCCTTAGGCCGTGGCGACTTGCGCTGGCTTATGTCCAGGAGAGAGCGGATCAGCAGGCCGCGGAGCTGGGTTTGCTGCAATCCAGGCGTTCGACCGTGCCGGTTTGCGGTCCCGCCATTTGCCTGGGTGAGCCCGCGACTCTTTCAGGTCGTGACGCGGTGCAAGCTTGTTCTGCACCGATTGGTACCGGTGCTAGCCTCGGTGCCGATGGCCGAGAGCGAAAGACCGCCGACGGCACGCGAGCGCGCGATGTTCGAAGCGGCAACCCAGGGGCATCCTGAAGAGTTCGTCCGACTTTGCACGATGATCGGCCGCAACGCGCGGGAGACGCTCGACGAATATGACGCCGAGCCGTGGCGTTGGCTGATCACGAGCTATCGGAGCTCGGGGCTCGCCGGTGACTCCGTCCCAACCCTCGACTTCCCGCCTGGCGTCCGAGCGCATCTGGATGCCACCCGTCGATACGTCGGGCGGCCTTGGTGGCGACGTATGCGGCGGTAGTGCGGCAGAGTGCCTTCCCGGAGATCTCATACGTGATGGGTAAGCCTATGTCTGTTACCGAGCAGACGCGGAGTGCGGCAGGGCTTAAGCTCGCCCACCACGACCGTTTCGGCCTTTACTCAGGCTGGCGAGTTGGTGGTGTAAAGGCAGATGCATGGCAACAGCACCCGCACGAAAGACGCTTGCTCTCGATGCGTATCTTCCGCCGCGCTGCTACTTTTGCGGCCGGAAGCTGCCCGCCGTTAATCACGGCACATGCGACCGCTGCACGGACGCTTCGCATTGGGGGAAGTTCGTGGATCCAACTGCCGTCATCGGAAGACCCCCAGAGCACCGTGACCATCCGATCGGTACACCCGGGATCGTTCCCATCATTGATCGACAAGCACGGATCGAGGCTTTGTGTACGATCGATGCGGGACTCCTCGGTCCAACACGGATTGGGAAGTGCTGGTTGATGAAGGGAGTCCACATCGGTCATGACGCCGTGATCGGTGATGGGTGTGAGATTGCGCCACATTCATCAGTCGGCGGCCACGTCACGCTTGTCGGTGGCAATCGGGTGGGCCAAGGAGCACTTTTCAAGCCGTTCATCGTGATTGGAGAAGGCGCGCGAATTGGCATGGGGGCAGTTGTGATCCGCGACGTCCCAGCCGGCGAGGTCTGGGCCGGCAACCCCGCACACAAGATCCACTAACCCTCCTTCGATCCGCGCTTCCTCGGTCCGCGAAGCGCGTTCGCAGCTGCAACACTCTTCCCGTCGCTCGTTGCGGTGAACGTCGGCCTGCCTTCTACGGGACGTTGATCCTCGCCCGATCTCAGAAGGCCGACAGCCTTGAAACGTCATGGTTAGTAGGGCTAAGCGGATTGCAAACGCTTGAACGCGACCAATCGAGGCTCCTGTGGGCACCGGTGCAGTGATCAGTAGTGGCTTCGCCCTCATCATCACACCCTTCGTCGGGACGATCATTGCGGTCAGCCCGTAGCCGTCTCGCTGGATCGGCGCGATCTTTGCATGGGCCGCCTGCCCATCGTCGCGATGACCGCCACTATCGCCCTTGGGGTCATCGGCGTCGCCGGAATCCTGCACCGAGGGCGCACTAGGCGAAGCTGTCCGCTCTCCGGTCAATGGTCGCACCGCCACTGCCGTATCAAACCGCGCCGTGCAAAGCGGCTATAAAAGGACCAAGATGGGCGCGCTGCGCCTGTATGACACTCGGCGCATAGCATCACCATCCCACGCCAGGCAACACAGGAGGAGATTCGTGAGACGCATGCGACTACCTAGGAAGGCCTCAATCGGGCTGGCCGCTCTGTTGGTCGGGGCAACAGCGTTTACCTTCGGGGCGGCGAAGATTGCACACGCATCCAATGATTGCTATTTCACAACCTACACGCACCCTTGGTACGACATCAAGAATCTGGCTGACGGCAATTACATCGACATGACGTCAAGCTTCGAGCAGATTCCGGCGTCAGGATGTACGCAATGGGCAGGCCACGACTGGGGGGATATGTATGTCATCCAAGACTATCAACTTGGATCGACGGCAGACTTCTTCAACAACAACCAAGGCAGCGGGTTGCGTGTCGAGGGTTGGGATACTACGTGGTACGGTACCGCCTATCCCGGCGGTCCGAATTACTTCTCGGATTGCGCCATTGTTGGCGTGGGATGGACTAGTTGTACCGGCGTGCCATGGGATATCGGGCAAATCGGCGCGTTCAATGCCCCGTACTACCTGGGCGGAACAAACGGCAACACTAATCTCGAGGTTACCAGCACAGAACAGACATATAGCACGCTTTGTGACGGTAACTTCGATTCCTTCGGCAACGCGAACGCCAACACGACACTTGTCATCAGCAACCAAGATGTCACAGTGCCGACTAAGGTGTATGACGAGCCTGTGGGATGGACACCCAATAATGATTGCTAACCGGAGGTAGCCTAAACACTGCCGGTCGGTTCTTGGAGTGCCGCTCAGCTTTGGCTGGGCGGCACTTTCCTATGCCAGACGGGCGGCGGAGAGGGCGTCAGAAAACCGCACACCCTCGGCGGCGCGGGGTGGGCGTCAGAGGAACCGCCGCACCCCGCGTCTGTGCCGTCGTCGGGGAACTCGACGCGTGGGGGTGCTCGAAGCAGCGCGCATCGGCGTCGGGCCAGCTTCGCCAGAGTTGACCGCTTCGCTAGGCGTGTGCCACCTACTTCACGGCGGTATTCGCGCCAGCGACTTGACCGTCGATGCTTATCGACCCATTCCAGCGGTTAGACCGGCATCAGTGAACCGATCGAACAGTGGCGTGATGCCGCAGTAGACAAATCGCATCAGGAGCGCCCCATCCCACGCGGCCAGAATCCCGATCGTTGCGCCAGCGGTCAAGGTCTGCGGTAGGCTCCTGTTTTCCACGCTTGTATCTCGGACGAACGCGTCCGGCGGATGTGCCACTTCTACTGAGCGCAGCCGGAAGGCCAGATATGCAGGCCACTCGCTACGGTTAGTGGGCTGTGATTAGGAGGGGTCCGCACCCCCAAGATCAACACAGCGGGTACGTTACCGCCAGCGCTGGGGGATCTGTGGCTCCGGTTAAGCGATGGACGCGCCGACGGCTCGCACTCGCATGAAGTAACCTGGATGCGGACATCGATGCTGCAGGTGCTCTGCCCCTGCTAGACGTCATATACATGCGCGGATGCGTCTACGTCGACGTGCCTCAAGAGCTTGAGCATAGGCGAAACTGGCGGCACCGCGATTAGTCATGCGGCGTACAGATGGATACAGCTGTGGAAGCACAATGATCGCATGGCTCGCGCTGTTACATTGCTGCTACTTGCGTTTGTTGCCGGACCGCACTACGCTGCGCTCGCTCGGCCGAAACCGAGGGATGCGTTCCCATGGCGGTGATGGGGCGTGACCACGTTGTCGCGCCGTCAGGATGGTGAATGGCGAGACTTACGTCCACCCCGTGGCGTCGTCGGATTGCGCTGAGTACTGTAGGAACTCTCTCGCTCGCCTCACTCATCGGCGTGACCGCCGGCGCTCTTGCAATACCGGTTGCGGCGTCAGCGATCACGCAGGTGCAGGAGGTCGGCGCCACGGAAAGTACGCAGTCAACGACGTTGGCAGCGTCCGTCACCACCACTGCCGGTGATCTGCTGGTGGTCACCGCAAGCCTGCGCGGAGTGAGCTCGTTTGGAGCAACCGCTGTAACGGACTCCGCGAGTGATGCCTACACGACGGTGCTGACAAAGGTCACAGGGGGGAATGTCACGGGGATGTTCTATGTCGCCAACGCCCCGGCGGTGACCTCGGTTACGGTGCACGCGAGCGCATCCGCAACGATCGTCGAGTCAGTCCAAGAGTTCGCCGGCGTTCGGACGAGCGCACCGTTGGATGTCGACGCGGGAGCGACTTCCACGGGCACAGCCCCCGCAAGCGGATCGACGGCGACCACGGCACAGGCGGTGGAGTTGGTCGTGGCGGGGATCGGCTGGAACTCTGGACCGACGATCTCTGCGCAAACCTCTGGGTACACGCACAACAGCGCGCATCAGTCGACGCCCGCGAGCTTGTTGAACAACGTGCAGAGCGCATACATGGTGACCGCCAGCACGGGAACGCAGGCATACGGAGCAACGCTGTCCGCCTCGACGTTCTGGGGAGACATCGTCGCCACATTCAAGGGCGGGTCGTACGCGGCGACGGTCGTTGGCGACGCTCCCTCGTTCTACTACCGCCTCGACGAGAGTAGCGGCACGGTGATGGCCGATTCCTCCGGAAATGGGCGGAGTGGGACATACGGCAGCGGCTTCACGTACGGTATTGCGGGGGCGCTGAGCGGCGACAGTGACACTGCGGCCGAGCCGAATGGGAATCTGGTCGGCACCGAGACGGGAACGGCGGGAGAGCCAACCGGAGCAGCAGCGGTGACATTAGAGGGATGGGTTCGGACGACGAGCGCCGGACAGCAAACCGTGCTGAGTTATGGCGGCACCGGAAGCGGCCAGTCACTCTCGCTGATGACTAGCAACAACCAGCCTTACGGCGGCGGCGATTTCGGTGTGGTGACCGATGGCGGTTTCTACTGGTTCACACCCTCTCGCCCTGTCGACGATGGTAATTGGCACCTGCTCGACGTCACTTACAACGGAACGACCCTCGAAGGCTATCTCGATGGGGTCGCGGTCGGGAGTGGGATCAGTTCGGTGACGCTCACCACGACCGCCGGTTCACTGGACGTGGGTGGCCTGATGTACTGCGGCGGCTGCGACCCGTTCCAAGGGAGCACCAGCGGGCTTGACGAGGTAGCGCTCTACCCGAGCGCGCTGAGTTCTAGTCAGATCATGAGCCACTTCGCAGCGAGCGGCAACACAGTCCCGACGGCGCCGGGGAGTGTGGCAGCGATTTCGGGCGCCAACCAGGCGACGGTCACTTGGACGGCATCGAGCGCAGCGGTCCCGAGCGGCGAAGCCGCCGTGCAAGGGTATGTCGCCACCGCCTACGTGGGTGGTGCGGCGGGCAATGCCACCTCAGTTGGCAGCACTGCCACGAGCGCCACCCTAACTGGACTCAAGGGAAGCACGGCGTATACCTTCCAGGTGGTCGCGGTGAACGCGTTCGGGCCTAGTACGGCAGGAACTTCGAGCTCGCACACGCCGACGGGCAGCTCAACGACCTATGCGAGCACGGTTCTGGCTGATAGTCCAAAGGCATATTACCGTTTGGACGACAGCGGGCCAATGATGGCCGACTCTTCTGGGAGTGCGAATCCGGCGTCGGCCAGCGCCGGCACCACAACTGGTATTGGTGGCGCGCTCAGTAGTGATACCGACGCTGCCTTGGAGCCCAATGGGAATGTCGTGGGGAGTGACCTCAGCCCGCTTCTGGAGCCAACCGGGACCTCGCCAGTAACACTGGAAGGCTGGATTCGAACAACGAGCGCCGGCCAGCAAACCGTGCTGAGCTATGGCGGCACTGCTAGCGGCCAGTCACTCTCGCTGATGACATCGAACAACTTAGCGTACGGCGGCGGCGACTTCGGTGTGGTGACCGACAGTAGCGCGTACTGGTTCACACCAGCGCGGCCGGTGGACGATGGCAACTGGCATCTCCTCGACGTCACATATGACGGCTCGACTGTGACGGGTTACATGGACGGAGTGTCGGTAGGGACTGCATATGGATCGGTGTCCCTCGCTACGACCGTCGGACCACTCGCGATCGGGGGGCTCGTGTACTGCGGTGGGTGCGATCCACCGCAAGGGAGCAACAGTGGGCTGGATGAGGTGGCGATCTACCCAGCTGCACTCAGCTCGAGCCAGATTCTCGCGCACTTCACGGCGAGCGGGAACACCGTGCCGTCTGCTCCCGGGAGCGTGACCGCGGTCGTCTCCGGCGGGAGCAACCAAGCAACAGTTTCGTGGACGGCGTCGACGGCCACCGTTCCAGGAACTGAGCCGACAGTACAGGGTTATGTCGTGACGGCATACATCGGCGGTACGGCCCGCAACTCAACGTCTGTGGCGAGTTCGGCAACATCCGCAACACTGAAAGGTTTGAAGGGAGGGACGTCTTATACCTTCCAGGTGCATGGGATCGACCCATTTGGTTCGGGGAGTGTTGGAGCATCGAGTGCCCACACGCCAACCGGTAGCGCGACAACATATGCAAGCACCATTCTGGGAGACAGCCCGGCCTTTTATTACCGCCTCGATGACAGCGGCGGTCCGTTAATGACCGATTCGACGGGAACCACATCGTTGGGAGTCCCGTACCACGCACTTGCTGGCAGCGGGTTTGTCAGTGGCATTGCAGGGGCAGTGAGCTCCGACGGCGACGCTGCAGTGGAACCGAACGGGAATACTATCGGCACATATCTCGTAGGGGCCGGCGAGCCCACTGCGGGGTCAGCTGTGACGCTTGAAGGCTGGATCCGCACAACGAGCGACGCGTATCAAACTGTCTTGAGCTACGGCGGTACAGGCACAGATCAGTCGCTGTCACTGGTCGTCAGCAACTCGAGTGTCTACGGCCAGGGGTCCTTCGGGATCTACACCAATGGGCACAGCTATAACTGGTCGCCGTCTCATCCAGTGAACGATGGGAGCTGGCACCTTCTCGATGTGACCTACAACGGGACCACGACGGCGACCGCTTACCTCGACGGGCAGCTGGTTGGTAGCGCGGCGGTCAGTCCCGCGCTCACGACGACGCAAGGGCCTTTGGTCATCGGTGGATTGGTATACTGCGGCGGGTGCGACCAGCCGCTCGGCGCGAATAGTGGGCTGGACGATGTGGCTGTCTATCCCGCCGTGTTGAGCGGGTCGGCGATCGCGACGCACTTCGCCCAAAGCGGGCATTCCCAGCCTGGGGCACCGATGTTGGTGCACGGCGCTTACGGAGGATCCAATGCAGCCACCGTGTCGTGGGGCGTGCCCGGACCTCGAGGGGTTCCGATCAACTACTACCTCGTCCAAGCCACGGGCGGTGGGCACGTTGCCAATGCCGTGTATGTGTTGGGTACGCAAACTGCCGCGCGGATCGACGGACTCGCGGGAGGCGTGGCGTACACGTTCACGGTCACTGCCACGAACGCGTGGGGCTCAGGGCCGACCGCAACATCAACGAACTCGTCCTCGCCGGCAGGAGTGTCATCGACCTACGCGAGTGCGGTGATTGCCGACGGTGCGGGTCCGTACTACCGTTTCTCGGAAGCACACGGACCCGTCTTCGCGGACTCGTCGTCAACGGAGTTCGAGGGCCGTTTCGACGGAGGCAACGGAGTTACCCCCGACCAACCGGGTGCTGTGGGCACGGATCCGGCGATTACCTTGAATGGGGCGTGCTGCTCGGCGACGACGCTTACGACTGACCCCACCTCGCTGCCGACGGGCAACAGCGCACGCACCGTGGAAGTCTGGGTGAATCTTGCGTCTACCACCTCGTGTGCGACGACAAGCTACTGCGAAATTGTGGCGTGGGGTCCAACGGTCATGACCGGGGTTGGACAGGAATTCGCCATTGCCACATCGTCGGCAGGGCTGGACGTGATCACGGGAGGCAACGACGTGCAATTTGCATACCCAGGCGGCACCGATATCGACAGTGCCTGGCATTACCTCGTCGTTACGTACAACGGCACCTCGGTGTCTGCGTATTTGGATGGGAGTAGCTTGGGATCGCCGCAGTCGTTTGCAACAACACCGAGCACCGCGAATGCCGTCGGGTTAGAGCTTGGCTACGCCCCCTACTACTCAGGGCCAACGCTGTACGCCTGGTCCGGCGGCCTCGACGAACTTGCGGTCTACAACTCGGCGCTTACCTCAACCCAGGTAAGCACCCACTATTCGTTGCGAGGGCACTGAGCGATGCAAAGGCAGAAGCGGCGTTGGCGGGCTCTCGGCAGCGCGATCGCGGCGGCCTCGGTCGTAACTGTGAGTTTCTTCGCATCCGGCGCGTCGGCAGTCAAGGCATCAGGGATCGCCCAGGTGCAAGAGGTTGGAGCCACCGAGACGACCCAGTCCGCGACGCTCGTGGCGACAATCACGAGCTCAGCCGGGGACCTGCTCGTCGTCACTGCGAGTCTGCGGGGTGTGAGCAGCTTCGGCTCGCCTGCGGTGACTGACTCGGCGGGGGACACTTTCGCCACCGTCTTGACCAAGGCGTCGGGCACCAACGTGACCGGCATGTTCTACGCGGCGGACGCGTCAGCGGTGTCTTCGGTGACGGTACATGCGAGTGCGTCGGCAACGATCGTGGAATCGGTGCAGGAGTTCGCGGGAGTCAGTCCGACGACCCCGCTGGGCGTGGATGCAGGAGCGAGTTCGAGCAGCGGCACGGCACCGAGCAGTGGTTCAACGAGCGCGACAGCGCAGGCAATCGAGTTAGTGGTGGCCGGGATCGGGTGGAACTCTGGGCCAACGATCTCTGCGCAGACGGCCGGGTACACGCACAACAGCGCGCATCAGTCGACGCCGACCAGTCTCCTGAACAACGTTCAGAGCGCCTACCAGGTCACGAGTAGCACAGGCTCGCAGTCATATGGCGCCACCCTGTCCACCGCAGTTGAGTGGGGCGACATCGTGGCCACGTTCACGGTAGTGGGAACTGGGGCGACGTATACCTATGACGCCGCCGGTCGTCTCTCGACAGTGACGACCGCGGCAGGCACGGCTACATACAACTACGACGCCGCCGGCAACCTACTCTCCATCAGCAGAACGACCGGTGGTCTGATGCACCGTGCGGGTAGCAATAAAACCGCCGCTCAGGCCCCGACGATCAGCGCTGTCAGCGCAGCCACGAGTGGATCGCGGATCACCCTCACGGTCACAGGTGCGCACTTTGCAAGCAGTAGTGGACTGGACCGCCTTCGAGTTGGCGCGACAGATGTCGACGTGGTGTCGGCGACCTCGACAAGGCTGAGCGGTCGAGTACCGCGGGGAACGCTCCCGGGCACGGTCACTCTGGTGACGCCAGCGGGATCGGTGAGTTCTTCGGCGAATGCCGAGCTGAGCCAGGTGTTCGTCGCGGCTGAGACGCCCGCGCCGATCAGCTCGGGACGTGCGTCCGAGGTTGCGCCGCTACAGGCCGCGAAGAGCGTTACAGCGCTCGCTGGGGTCATCGAAGATGTGAACTCGCTCCCGCTGCAGGGTGTGTCCGTCTCTATTGGGAAGAAGCTAACGACGACAGACAGCCAGGGACGTTTTCTCTTGACCGGGGTCGCCGCGGGGCATCAGGAACTGTGGATCGACGCCACAGAGCCGACCGACAGCATAAATCACGGCGCCTACGAGGAAGGCGTGGTTGTCACGGCACACGTCACAGCGGTGCTGCCATGGACGGTGTGGTTACCGGCCCTCGATCTGGCTAACGCGATCACCATAGCGTCGCCGACGACCAAGCAGATCGTGTACTCATCGCCGGCGATTCCGGGGCTTCAAGTCGTGATTCCCAAAGGAACAGTGATACGCGACCACTATGGAAAGGTCGTTCACCAGCTTTCGTTGACGGAGACACCGCTGACGCGGACGCCTCTTCCGTTGGCCCCAGGCATGTCCTTCTTCTACACATTGCAGCCGTCGGACGCCAGCGTGGTGGCCGGGCCTGGACTCCAGATCATCTACCCGAACCTGACGCAGGCGCGCCCGGGGTCGTACTACCAATTTGATGACAACGATGCCTCAAAGAACGGCACCGGCTGGTACGCGTATGGGGTGGGAAGGGTCAGCGCGGATGCAGCGCATATCGTCCCTCCGGCGACCCTGCGTCTCAAGTACATCGAGTCCTATTCGATCTCGTCGGACCCGCTGTGCACCGTACTCGCGGGGTCGATCCTCGGACTCTTCTGTCCACTAGTCGATAGCCTGCTCGCCGCCGGCGATCCTGTGGACCTCGAAAGCGGGAATTGGAATAGCACCCACACCGATCTCGAATTGCCAGACATCCTTCCCATCTCAGTCACCCGCTCATACCGCCAGGGCGATCCAGAGCTACGCGCATTCGGGTACAGCCAGAGCGACAACCTCGATATGTTCGTGTCGCCCGATTCGAGCGGCAACTACGACCTGCAAATGCCGGATGGGGCTGACGTGACCTTTGCTCCCTCTGGGACAAGCTATATCTATGACGCTACGGGTTCAACGAGCTATGCGGGTGCCACCCTTGACGAGATTGTCGACAGTGATCTCATCGTCACCATGCCCAATGGAACTCAGTACCAGTTCGGGACGTACCATCCGTCACTCACCGGGATCACGGATGAGTATGGGAATTCAATCAGTGTAGAGCGGAACGCGACCAATTCCGAGCTAGAGCAGGTGACTTCGCCTGACGGCCGTTGGATCGCGTTTACATGGGGTAGTTGCGTGACCGGGATGGACCCGGCGTCATGCATTACGCAAGCCGCGGACAACACGGGCCGAAGCGTCGAGTATGGCTACGATGGCGCGGGGCGGTTGACGTCCGTTGAGGATGCAGCTACCAAGACAACGATGTACAACTGGGGCACGTGCACTGGTGGCGACCTCGCCTGTACGCAGATCGCGTCTATAGAGGACCCAACGCTAGATACGTGGATCCAAACGATGTACGACGCAAATGGACGCGTCCATCTGCAGACAGACGCGGACTCCGGTACCTACCAGTTCAACTACACGCTCAGCGGCTCGAGCGTCACTGCGACCACTGTGACGGATCCAGACAGCAATGTAAGCGTCTCGACATTCGATAGCTCTGGACATCTCACCTCAACCACCGATGCATCGGGCACTGCCGATCAAGAGGAAACGACATATACGTTGGACGGGACCACGCATCAGGTCACCGACGCCGTCGACCAGTTGGGTCGTGACGCGCACTACACGTACGACGCGTATGGAGGTGTCCTGACCATCACGATGATGTACGGAACCGCGTCGGCCGAGACGACTACCTTCACGTACGAACCCATATCCCACCAACTCGCATCAGTCGAAGACCCGCTGACCAACACCAGCACCATTGGGTACCAAGACGACAGTGGCGGAGTCGGCGTCATCACCGCGACTGATGCGCTCGGGAACCAGACGATCACTACCACCCAGAACGGTGAGCCGACCTCGGTCACGGATCCGCTTGGGAATGTGACCTACTACAGCTATCTCAACGGCGACTTGGTGGCGGTAGCCGATCCGGACGGCAATGTATCCACGCAGTACGTTGATGCCGGCGGGCGAGTTCTGCAGTCGACGGACCCCGATGGGAATACCACGCAGTACACCGTCGATGCGATGAACCAAGTCACCGCGGTGGAAGACGCGTTGGGCGACACCACGCAGTACACCTACAATCCTAACGGCGACGTCACCTTAGTCGAAGACCCAGACACCAACCTGACCACCGTGAGCCCGAACGACATGGATCAGGCAGGGAGCGTTGCGGACGCGCTGACGAACACGACTTCGTACGTGTATGACGGTCTCGGCAACATTGTGCAGGTCACGGACGGGAACGGGGCGGTGGACAAGTTCACCTATGACCCGATGAACCGCCTGGCGACGGCTCGCTATGGAGTTACGGGACCTACAACGCAGCAATCGAAGATCAGTGACAGCTATGACCTAGGGAACAGGCTCACCGGAATCGTGGACTCAGCGTCAGGCACCTACACTCTCGGATACGACAGGTTCGATCGCCTCACCTCTGATAGCGGTCCCGAAGGATCGGTCGCTTACGCGTATGACGCGGACGGTAACCGACACACGATGACACCATCAAGCGGCTCAATGGTTACGTACGGCTACGACGCCGCCGGGGCGCTGACAGGTGAAAGCACCAGTTCGCAGAGTGTTAGCATCGTGCCAGACGCGGACCTGCGCCCCAGCACGGTCACACTGCCTGACGGAATTGTTGAGACGTACGGCTACGACGCTGCCAGCCAGGTGACCGGCATAACCGACACATCGGGCTCGACCACGGTGGGCACATTGACGTATGGGTACGACGGGGATGGGCAACGTACCTCCGTCGGCGGGACACTCTCGCAGGTCGCACTGCCGACGGCGACGACATCGACGTGGACGTATAACGCTGACAACGAGCTCGCGAGTCAGAACGGATCGACGCTGCACTACAACAACGATGGAAATCTGACCAGCGATCCGAGCAACACGTACAGCTGGAACGATCGGGGACAGCTGACGGGTATAAGCGGAGTAAGCAATGCGACGTACAGCTATGACCCGTTCGGAGTACGTCAGTCGTCGACTGTAGGCGGTTTGACCACGGATTACCTGACGGACGGCGGCAATGTGCTCGAGAACCTGGTTGGAGGGACCGTGACCGCCAGCACGCTCACCGGACAAGGGCTCGACGAGGTATTCTCCCGCACCGACGGCACCGGGACGTCGTCACTGCTGACTGATTCGTTGGGGACCACGGTGGGGTTGGGGAACTCGTCGGGGGCGGTGCCGACCACGTACACCTACGATCCATATGGCAACGCGTCGACGAACGGAACGAGCAGTGCGAATCCATTCGAGTTTGTCGGGCAGCAGAATGACGGCACTGGGTTGGACTACGACCAAGCTCGGTATTACAGCCCATCCGAGGCTCGTTTCATTAGCCAGGACCCGCTCGGGTTCAACGGCAGAAGTACTGATCTGTACTCGTATGCCGCGGGCGACCCTGTGGACATCACGGATCCGACGGGACAATTCCTTCTCGAGGGATGTGCGGTCGGTGCTGTAATTAGCCTTGTCCCGGATATCGCCGACGTGCTGAGCGGACGGAAGGTCAACTGGGGCGACGCATTTGTCAATGCGGCGGTGGCTTGTGCTGAGGGCTTCGTAGGTGCCGAGTTGTTCGAGTGGGTGGGGGCGGCTATTGACGCCCTTTTGCCGGCCGACGAGGGAGCTACGGCAGCTTGGGATGCCCTGACCTCAGCCGACGGGGAAGCTGGAGATATCGGTGACGACGCTGGCACTCCGACGATGTGCGGCGGAGAGAGTTTCTCGGCTGGCACGGAGGTGCTCCTGGCGGACGGCAGCACGATCCCTATCAGCCAAGTGTTGGCCGGTGACCAGGTCATGGCCACCGATCCTGCGACTGGGAAGATCCAGTCTGAAACCGTCACGGCTCTATGGCTTCACGATGATGCCGATCTGATGGACATCACGGTGCTCACGACAACGGCGCGGTCAACGGTGCACTCCACCGCCAATCACCTCTTCTGGGATGTCACATCGCATAGCTGGACGCCGGCGTTCAATCTTCGTATCGGTGACCAGTTACTCACCGCAAATGGTCAGCTAGCGACGGTCGTGCAACTCACGTCTGTGGCGGGGACTGGGTGGATGTATGACCTCACAGTTAACAGAGATCACGACTTTTTCATCGGGATTGCCGGCTCCGATGTTCTTGTCCACAACGACACCGAATGTGATCTCTCGTCACATGCGGCGCAGCAAATGGCCGACCGAGGCATTAGTCAAGCTCAGGTGGACGCAGCCATGACACGCACTCCATTTGCATATAATGATCCGGCCAGCGGCGAGTTGAGGACAGGCTACTTTGATTCGCGTTCGGGTATTTTTGTCGGAAAGGTCCCTGGAGGGACTGTTGTCACGGTGATCGCCGATGTGACTCGAGCGTATATTCGCTGGCTCATCGGAGGAGGATAGGGTGAAGGTTACCTATGACCCGTCCGTAGACGCGGCATACATCGCCCTGGTGCATATCGGCCCGGGTGACGCCAAGTCGACATATAAGTGTCATCCTAAAAAGATTGGCGGTATGCTGAATCTGGACTTCGACGCAAACGGCAGGTTGATTGGAATCGAGGTTGTGGGTGCTCTGAAACTGCTACCACCAGAACTATTGATCTCAGCAGCGCCGCCGCTGACGGGGTCATGACTAGCCGGAGGACCAAGATCAAGCCCGCCATCTGAGGGGGCCTGAACAATCATCCATCAAGTGGTTTCAAGGTGCTCACAGCATCGAGAACGTCGTCGAGGCGACCGGCGCGCCGAAGGGGATTCGGCCACGACAACATTCCGACGCAGTCATCGAAGTGGACGTCGGGTTTGATGGTCGCACCCTAATGACGAATTCACCGCGACCGCGTCGGATTGTTGCTGACGCAGTCTGAGTCATACGAATCAATAGGGCATGACAAGCAACGTCGTCGACCTCGTACTGTAGACCGATGGAACCTACGTGCAGCGACGTTCTCTCGAGACTCGCGCGGGCGAGGCTCTTTAATTGAGTGACCTGTGTCCAGGAATGTGGCGGCTCCTCCACTCGGGGAGTCAGTAGCGAGCCAAGCTCCCAACGACCATACGGATCGCTGACGAACGCAGTGTGATTGTTGAGGACGGCACTCGCCACCGCCGCGCTAACCGATGCTTGCTGGGCGATTTCTTCGACTGCTAGTGGGTGACGCGCGCCCGCAAGAACACGCGCCAAGCGCATATGGATGGTTGGAGGGCGAGGGTCATCACGGAGGTGTTGCTGCAGGAACCCATTGGCTGCCTCGTGACGGGTGTGCATGTCAACGGCGACTGTCATCAAAGAGCCGGTCGCTGAGCCAAGACCACGCATCACATGGGAATCGAGCACGAGCTTGCGCCGATCGTCATCCCACAGGTACCACACGGCGCCAAGCGCGAGTAGCGCACTCAGCAGGAGCGTGGCGGGCCGGCCAATCGTGAGCTCTGCCTTGCGGTAGAGGGCGACGGCCTGAGACGCGGTGACTTCAATCGACTTTGCGGTAGCGATGTATGCGACGGCACCGACCGAAGAGAGCTGCGCCTCGTCAACGGTGGCGACGGCATGCGAAAGCCAGAGCTCCCGACCGATTCCAAGGACACCGAGATCCTTGTCTTCGGTCCATGCTCTGACCCCAAGGAGGGCGGACAGCAAGGCGAGAGGGCCGTCGCTGCCCCGGGCGTACACGGCGAGTACGTCTGGGTGGTCCCCGACTTCGGGAACGAGGTCGGATACGTCGACGACACGGAGCCACGGTCGGTATTGGGTTTCCCATTGGGTCCGAGCCACTTCGAGCTCGACGTTTGCCTTCGCAGCATGCATCGGCAGGTCGCGGTCCATCTCGGCGATCACGTTGGGAGCCGTGAAGACACGGGCGGCGCTGAGATGGAGCGCCTGCCAAAGCCGAGTTCGCTCGGGGTGCCTGCGAATGAGGCGGAAGAGGTCGTGGCGTAGTGGCCCGGTGTCGATGGTCCCGAAAGACGAAGGCGGGAATTGACCTGGGCGGAGCCGCGGCGGCGGCGTCGTGCCGAGCGGTGTGCGTGGGATGGCGTCGTCGGAGAGGTTGCTGGACCTTAATAGCCCTTCAGCCGGCGGAGGTAAAGGATTCATCGGACTCCCGCTTAGTCTACTCCGTACAGATGTTTGGTGAGGATCAACTTTCGTCTCCGGGCTGACAGCCGCGGCAGGTGCCCCCGCTCGCTATCCTGATGCGCGTCGGGGGCTTTCCCGGCGGATATTCAGGAGGGCGAGCCATGGCGGACCAGTACAAGCCTGGAGATACCGTGCCGAAGGACGGCCGGGTGCAGTGCACGCAGTAGCAGGGACGCAGAAGAACGTCAAGAAGGGCGAGACATTCCCACCGTGCGACAACTGGCATGAGAGCCATCCGAAGGGATGTACCTGGGAGTACGTCAGCTAGGTCGGCGGATTTGGATCAAAAGCCTCATCACGCTTAGAGAATCGACTTCGTGCCTCGCGTGCATCCACCGCTTCGCCTCGATCATCTCGAACGAGAGGGTGTTCGCGCGCGAATGCTCGCGGACTGGAGCGCAGAGCTCGAAGGTCTCGTCAAAGACCGAGCGTCGAAAACGGAGTGGCCGTATGGGCGCGATCTGACGGTGGCAGGATGGGATCACTTCCTCGAGGCGATGCCGGTTGCGTTGGGTGAGCGGGATATGGGATGGCTTGCGACGACGATGAACGACCGTCGGCAGTGGAACCCGAACCGAAGGCAGATGGGAAAGAGTGGGCCGTACTTGCACCCCATCAACGTGCCGGACGCCGCGAGGAAGCTCTGCTACACGGAGTTCAGCACCGCGTACACGATGGCGGTGGCAGGTCTTGCGCTTGAGCAAGGCATCGCAACGTGTGAGGTGTACCGGGCTGGAGACGCTGCGAGGCCGCGCCGCTCATGCACGCACCTTGAAGGGCCTGGCATCAGCTGCCGTGAGATTCTCGATGGGCATCGAAGGTATCACGACCCGTCTGCGGAGATTGTCATTCCAGCAGGGGCACACTGTCATCACTCGATACGGATTCGGGAGTGGTCGAATCCGCCGTGACGTGAGTGCAGGTCTGCACACGTCGAAGCAAGCGTTTCGCGCCGGTCCGCAGCAGGCGACCCGGCCAGAGGCGACACCGCGCGCACGAAGCGGTGACCGGTGGCTGGCGCAGTCGTGTTTTTCCGTCGGCAGTTGATCGCGGGGAAAGAGAAGCGCCGCAACCGGCGTGAGGAGGCATATCCATCATAGATAACTGCCTCCGCGCGGCGCGCAACTGTTCCGATTAGGCAAAGCGAGAGAAGCCCGCTATGCCGACTTGCGGCCCCTTCGTGGACGCCGCGTCGACCCGACTACAGAAGGAAGACCTTGAAGCTCGTATTCCCTTTCCCAGGTCCGGTCCGACGTAATGCAACAAGTGAAATGAACCGACTCACATTCGCGCCAACTCCTTCCTGCTCGCCCTAACTGATCTGTGTACCTTGCCCCCGGCGGCGGGTCGGAAGTAGACCGGCGACGATCTCTCGATGGGCACGATATCCGCCGCGCTCGCGGACGATCAGCGAGTCATCGAGCAGAACATTCAAGTCACGAGCGAGTGTCTTGACTGTCTTTCCGACGTACAGCTCGGTGAGCTGAGGCGTCAGCTTGCGCAGCGAACCTCGCGGCATCGGCTTATCACGCTCGGTCAAGGCAAGCACGAGCTTCCTACGACGTACCGCTGTTGTCGTCGAGTCATTCGCAAACTGCTCATGAACGTAGTTGACCCAGGTCACCTTCATTTGCTGTTCGCGGATCCAAGCGATCTGGCCCTTCAGTTGATCGACGAGGCCGCCGACAGCGTACGTGAGAAACGGCACGATATTTCCCCCGGACACACTGGCAGCGCTCAGTTGCCGGTAGTACTCGGCACGTGTCTGGTTGTAGTGATTGCTCAAGAGGTGAGCGGCCGGTTGGGGTACGCCAGCTTCCAGCAAGATTTGGAATTCGATCAATCGCGCGGCTCGGCCGTTCCCATCGCCGAAAGGGTGGATCCAGACGAAGTAGATATGCGCGATTACGGCCTTGAGAATCGCGATGGATACAGGGTCCAGATCGCCCGACACCGTGTGAAAATCGTCGCCGTTCAGCCAGTCACAGTAGAGCTCCATGAGGGGTGCGCACTCCCCGGGCGGTGGCGTCCGGTACATGCCGACAACTCGGCGGTCCCCGCGGTATTCGCCTGGAACGATATCCGGGTCGTTCAGGGGCAAATCCCGGAGCACCAGGCGATTGAATTCCTTGATCCGGTCAGGGGAGAGCCGCACCTCCGCTGAGCGATGCGACTGCACTGTCTGCTTCGCTACTAGGTTCAGCGCGTCTAGGATATTCTTGACCTCCTGCTTGAGGTACTCCTGTGAAGGGGGGACAGTCAGGCGCCCCTGCACCTGCTCGAGGACCTGCTCCTCGGAGAGCGTGTTTCCTTCGATTGCTGTCGTTGCCTGGGCCCCCTTGGCTAGAAACACCTCGTGGAGCCGCTCGGCGAATTCCGGCTGAATGGGAACGCCGGCAATGTGTTCGATCTTTGAACGGGCTTCTCCTAGACCCAGCCAGAGCGGGTACTGCGCCTTACTCAGGTCGAGAACGAACGTCAGCCACGGGTGGGTCTCGAGGCATGTGAGTTCTGGTTTCAGACGGAGGGTCCCCTGAAAGGTCCCTTCGCATGTCCTCTCAGATGTCCCTAGTAATGTCTCGGTCATAACTCACCAAATATACTCAAAAACAAGACAGTCGACAATCGAACGGCGCGCCTGATGTCCCTTCTAATGTCCCCTCCGATGGGCCCCCTTTGGTCCTCTCGGACGTCGCCGCAACAACCGGGGGAGCTACGACTGCTGTCGTTCCCTAGCTCGCTGGGTTACGAATAGCTTTAACCGGTGAATGTATCGATTCGTATCGATAATCTGACACAATTGCCAGAGAATCTGGTACAGTCCACACCAACGCCACCAAATTGACCATATGGAGGCCATGCGATGCCAGCAGATCGTCGAGCTGGAGGACGTATCCCTCATGTCGGCAAGGAACCGCGATCTCGGACCAAATCGGGTGGTTGGCGGCGCAAGCGCAGTGACGTCGGCAAGCCACGAGGACCCAAGAAAAAGGGATTTTTCGCTCGGCTCCTGGGATCGTAGGCGTTGCCCGCCAACGATCCGGCGACGCGCTCCGAAAGCCTGTACTTTCGAGCGTCAGCGAAACTTCGCGAGGACGCCGAGGAGTACGCGCTTGAGCGGGGGATGACGCTGAGCTCAGCCCTTTCGTTTCTCGTGGAGCGTGGCCTCGAGGCCGCTGCCAATGAGCGCTCGGTTGCCAACTTGGAGCAGCTCATCCAACAGCGGAATCAGGACCTCGCGGTCATGCAGGAGCGGGACCGGAATTGGCGCGCATGGGCCAACTCGATCCAGGGGCAGCTGCAGACGGTGAGGGTGGGTCAGTGCCCCAGTTGCAAACGGGTCGTCACCGCGTCCGATCAATTCATCATGCGGCGGTGTCCGTGGAGCGGGTGCGAAGATCGGCTGCAACAGGTGCTGCCACTCCCGACAGCAGGGGAGTTCCCTCCAGCGATCGCGGGATTGGTGGGGGCGCTCGGTGGTTTCCTCTTTGGAGTAGCGGCGTCGCAGAGTGGTGAGGCTGACGACACAGCGGCGTGAGGCATGAAACAGGGTTTCACCCGTGCTGCGGCGCAGGATTTGGGTGGAGGCTGGCAGCGATCTCGCACGCGCCGTACCGGCGAGCTGCGCGCGTCCGCTGCTAACCCTAGAATGCGAGTGGCGCCGTCCGTCACAAGGAAGGAGAGGCTATGACTCCTAGGAAGCTGTCCAGAAAGGCACAAGATCAGGATTTGGGCGAAGCTGCGTGGGGAGCCGCGAGCTTCATTCCGCACGTTGGCCCACTCATTGCGGGTGCCAAGATCGGGAAGAGTCTCTATGACTCTGATGTTATTCAAGAGAACATGGCGGCGCGGGAGGCAGAGCGCCAGCGCCGCGGAGGCAGGTAGCGCGCCGCGCCGCAATGCGCTCGCTGCTATGGAGGTGTCGCCGATTTAGTACGGGGCGAGCGCTCCGGTCACTTTGAGGCGAATCTCCATAGCCTGGGCACTCACGTTGAAGCGTTCAGCTAACGATGCAACGATTGCGGATACCACGCGCGACCCGGAGCGGAGACGCAGCGTAAACTCACGCACCAACATATCGCCGGGCATCAACAACTCCGCGGCAAATGCATTGGCCTGGACTTCGTCAGTGTATATCCCCATCGCCGACTTCGAGCGCGTTCCAGAAGGACGCTCGTTGATGCGGGTCGTCTTGTCGATGTAGACACCCTTTATGCAACATGAAGTGCCCAATCTCGTGCGCGATCGTAAACCGTTGACGGTGCTCGGAATGTGCCGCGTTTACCGCGACAAGTGCGAGGCCATTGCGGCATAAGAGCATCCCAGACACACCGTGGGGAAGCGAGTCAAATCTCACGACAAGGCCGAGGTCATTCGCTACCGCCTCAACATCTACGGGCGGTGCAGGAACACCGATACGTTCAATACGGCGAGCGCGGCTGTTTCAGTGCCCGGCGCTGCGTCGCTCGTTGAACTTGCAGGCAGTCCGGCAATGGTGGAGTACCTACGCCAGACGTGCGACCCAATGCGCAGAGCAATCTTCGCCCATGGGATGAGCATTGGTGAACACAATGTCTCTGCTCTGCAGGGCATGGACTTTGTGTTCCTGAGCATGGATGGAGGGCCAGCCAAAGAGTACGTCATCGGCGCGCTCGAGGCATGTGGTATTCCATTCATCGACAGCGGGATGGGCATCTACCGGATTGGCGATTCGCCGGCGGTTATCAACCAATAAGGGGGCTTGCTGAGCAATGCGGATGCGCAGGCGATCGGCGTCGCGATCTGGCGGGAAGACACCCTGATTCAGTGGGCTGAGGCGAACGATGAACCAGCGCTTATCGCGCAGACGTTGGTGGGCGCGGAGAGCTACAACTTCCTGCTGCAAGCTGTTCAAGCGGCATTGGCGGGAGGACCGCAAACAGGCGGCGGCACCGTGATCGACCCGGACTGCGACATGTTCCCGACATCGATCACGGTGTGGCCGCACACGGCGGCTGTGGACGCGTGGCTGGCGGACGTAAACTTCCACATCAGCGCGCCTGATGTGGCGGTCCTGCCGTTCAACGAGGCTGGCTGCCTGATCACCATCACTGTCAAGGGCAAGACCACCACGCAGGTGGCGGACACATTGGCGCCCCACGGCGTGGACCCGGTGATGTTTGTTGGGGAAGTGGCCGATGACGCCATCGTCGGGCCGTACTTCAAGATCGAGGCGAGCGACAGCCACTCCGAAGTTGCAGCGAGTCCTGCTCACTGGGGATGGCCACGGCAACACCCACCGGGATAGTTGAGCACATTCGTAAGCAAGCGAAGCGACAGCGGTCGTATTCGTGGTTGGCGCGGCGTGAGGAACTGTCGCCAACCGATTGGCAGCGCCTCATCGACGTCTATCAGGTGATTACTGGGGAAATGTGAATCGAGACTGGAGCGCATATGCGAAGCGGCTCGACGCGGCGCTCAGCATGGAGGCGCGCCGCGAACTCGCCAGCTCGCCTGTCACAGCGGTGCGGGGAGCCGGGCTACGTGTCGGTGAGGTGTCGAGCAGCGACACCACCGATGTGTGTTCTTGCGATGGTGCGTATTTCCACGATCAGCAAGCCATCTGCTATGTCGCCATGCCGCGAAGTCGGCGTGAGAACTTCACGGTGCTCCATGAGTTCGGGCATCACCTGGTGATGTCCGATGACGACTTGTTGTCGGAGCTGGCTGATGTGGATGCGGATGGAGGAATAGGAGCGGAAGAACGCCTCTGTGATGCGATCGCGGGACGGATCCTGATTCCTGATGAGGCGGTTGCCGCTGTGCTTGTCGGTTGACGACCCCGGCGGCAGATGTCCAAGCGCTTTACAACGCAACCGCCGGGTCTATGGAAGCATGCGCAGTCCGACTTGCCGACCGAATCGGCTGCGAAGGGTACGTTGCCCTGCTCGATCGGGAGCGGAGGCAGGTCCGATATGCATCACAGTCAGGAGAGTGCGAGTACGCGTGGCTTCGTGGAACGTCTCTTCCCATCGACCATTCCGTGTGGCAGGCCGGAGTCAGCGGTACCTTCGTCGGTCAGGGAGATGTTGTCTGGGCAAGTCGATACCGGAAGCGTTTCTGGGTCGATGCGGTCGGAGCCGGAGCCATTGTCATTGCGGTGTTCTCCGCGTACTGCTATTGGCCACATACTGGGCTAACTCTCTTGGATGACCCAGGGGTGACGAAGGCGGCGCCTCAGGCGTACTCCGGAACATGTCGCCACTGTGGAGGGCCAGCCTGGGGAACGCGGGCTTGTGAGACCTGTGGTGACGCTCGCTGCCGCGTGTGTAAACGTTGCGGATGCGGTGCTCCAGCGCCGGCCACCAGGACCTGCACGAAGTGTCATCTGACAAAAGGAAAATCGCAGTTCAGGGCTGGAGCATCCATCTGTCGGGACTGCGACGAGGGCTAAGCGTGAAGATTCCTCGATTACTGACTGCTCCCGGCGCACTGGCCTCCGACAACAGGCGAGTCAGTGTCGGACGGCGCGGGTGGAGTCGGTAGCGAGCACCCTCACCTCGGGTCCGCTCCGCCCAGATCGTGACGGAGAGATCGAACGACTCTCCAGGCATCGGATTCGCGCAGGTGATTCGTTTGGCTCGAACGCGCCGGTTGACGCGGGGTCGCAGTCGACCGCTTGCACGCCTGGCGTCGATAGGGCATCCTATGCCTTCAATCTGCTTATTTCAGGAAGGCAATGTCGGTCTCCGGAGTCCCTGTTCGCCGTCCCGACCCACCGCCGCGATCGCCCTACACCCACGACGTTCGAACCAAGCTGTTCACGCTCGCGTCCTCGCAGGACGTGCGCCTCTTCGGGGTGGAGATTGACATTGTCGACACTCCAGAGTTCCAGCGTCTGGCCGGAGTGCGCCAGCTCGGGTCTAGCAATTATGTTTTCCGTTCCGCGCTGCATACCCGGTTCGAGCATTCGCTCGGGACATTGCATACGGCGCAACGCGTCATCGACGCTCTCGAGAAAAACCCGGACGCGACATACATGGTCCCGATGGACGCGAAGGCACGCCGCCTGACGCGACTCGCTGCTCTGTTACACGATCTGCCACATATCCCGTTCGGGCATACCCTTGAGGACGAGTTTAATCTGTTCCCACGTCACGATGAGGACGCTGAGCGGTGGCAGCTCCTCTTCAAGACGGGGGGCATCGCCCGGGCCTTGGCGCGAGCACACCAACACCGTGATCTCGCAGACGGAGAAATTGACGAGCTCGGCAGGATTCTCACGGCCAAGAATGAGGCCGACATCGCCAAGCTCACATATCCGTTCGTCGCTGACATCGTGGGCAACACGGTCTGCGCCGACTTGCTCGATTATGTCGTGCGCGACCTTGAAGCTTGCGGGATGCCAGTTGCTCTCGGTGACCGTTTCCTCACGTATTTCGTCATCACCAAGTCACCCATGGGAGCAATCAGTGGAGGCTACGACATCAACCGCATGGCATTGCGGCTTGAGAAGCACGGAATGCCGCGACCGGATGTCGAGTTCGAGGTGATCAAACTTCTCACCTACCGTTACGAACTGGCCGAGCGAGTCTACTTTCACCACGCCAAGAATGCCGCGTCGGTCATGGTTGGCCGAGCGGTGCAAGAGCTCGGCCTTCACGAAGCGGACCCTCGAGGAACCGGTCTCAAGTCTGGACCTGCCACACGAATGCTCTTTGCCAATGCGCCGGGGCTGCCGCGAGGGATTGCTATCTCCGATGACCTCTTGCTCCGAATGCTCGCCGTTCCGGATCTGGCCGATGCCCTGGGTATCCCAGCAACGGCAGACCCACAGCGGCGCGCGAGGGCGGCACGTATTGGTTCGGACTTGTTGGAGCGTCGCCTATATAAGGTCGCGTACCTGGCCACGCACGCCGAGCTTGGGCACAACGTCAAGGCGATCACCGATCGGTATCGGACGGCTAAGCAACGCAGTGCCTTTGAGGATCGGGTTGCACGACAAATGGGGTTGGAGCCGGGAGACGTGCTCGTACACATCCCGGCGGAGCGGATGATGGAGAAGGTGGCTGCGGTGCGCGTGGAGCGCTCTGACGGTTCGATCACGTCACTGCACGAATGGGATCGAGCACGCTCGAACCGGGTGACGGCCTTGAACGAGGCTCATCGGCTCCTCTGGAGAATCCTCGTCTATGTTCGGCCCGCAGAGAGCGCAGCCGACACCACCCGTCGCCGGCAAACGCTCGCCGCCCTTTGTGCCGAGGAGTTCGAAGCGCCGTCGTTGTATGACTTAGGTGTCACATATCCGACCGGTTGGATGGACCAAGTCAACCTCTCGCAACTGTCCTTCCTTCAACAGGAGGTGGCTCGCCAAGTCGGGCTTGACCTCAGCATGACAGCGAGCGAACTGGATGCAGTCGCCGGCAGCGCGGTCGAGGCGGTCCAGCTTGCGCTCCCCGAGTCGGAGGGTGACCGACCGAGCATCGAGCAGCTTCTTTTGAATTGGCGTCACGCCCTGGAGGAACGACCGGCCGGCGAGGAATGACCGGACGTCGATCGAGCCGCCACTGCGCTGGACGCTTTGTCCTGGTCCCGACCGCATGGTGGGTTGACACTGAATCGAACGTATGTTTGGATACCCGGCGTGTTGACTCGTCCGAAAGCTCTGCGGCCGGCGTTGTTGGCGCGCCGCTCGCACGGGGCTCAGCTGGGGGCGCCACCCCAGGAGGCGGGGCAGTTTCCGCTCTGGTTCGTGGACGTGCGTTCCGAACGGAGCTCGCACCCAGAGATTCGCCCGCTCATACCCGGGGTTGCTCAGGCAGTCCGCAGCGTCGCGATGCTGGGCGCTGGCGCAGTTGGGGAAGCATCACTGGCGGTCGCATGCCGCCAACTCGGGATCACCATCAAGGCGGCCGATTTCGACTGTATTCAAGGAATGGCTCAGGCCGGCCGGACCATCTTCGTAGCCTCAACGATTACGTCCTCACCGCGGTGGCGTTGGGTCGTCGCGCACGAACTCGGTCATATTCTGGTGCAGCGTGGACAGCTCCCTCACTGCCACGAGTCCGAGGAATGGACCGCAGATTGGTTCGCCCGAGAGCTGCTAGCGCCTACAGCGGAACTCGCGACGTTGAGTCAGCTCTCGGACGAGGCTGCTGCGGCTTACTTTGATGTCGCGGTGATGCACATCCTCTTGCAACGAATGCGCATCGCCGGCGTGCGTGAGGCGATGGTGCACGAACAGCGTGTGTTGTGCCCGGATTGCGGGCATGCCATGTCTTTGCCGTGGTGCGCGTGCATCGGGCTCCGCGAGCAACTGCGAGAGGCGCGGGGCACGGACGCGTCGCGAGCTACATTGCGATCGGGCTTCGCGCTGGACTGACCCCGCCCGGATCGATTCGCAGCGACTATTAGACAGCGACCGCCTGGCAACTCCCGGGTGGGATTCTAGACTGCGTCCACGTGTGACGGACGGCCGCGCTTCCCGTGCACGACCCGTAGCCCGTATCGGGGATCGACCTCACCGACGGATGCCACGAGATCGGTGTTATACGCGAGCAATAGCTCCACGAGTTCCTGGTCGGTGAATCGGACGTGCATGAGCAAGCCTCCAATCAGGGTGTAGCGCTGAACAGGCATGCCGGCGTTGCGAGCTTGATTCTCTAGATCCTTGACCCGGCGCTCAAGCGGCGCAGGCAGGCGCACGGTCAGCACGAACGTATTGGGCTGATCGATCAGCTTCTCATCGGGTGGATAATATCGTGTCATAAGTCTAATTTCGGTTATCCTGAAAACGGCATGATTCGTTTAGGTATTCTACAGAAGCCACAAGCGCATCAACGGAGAGCGGGCCAGCGGCGACGCGCCCAGTTGCACGAGCGGGCGGTCTCAGGCCGGTGATCTCTGCTGGCAACCTTCCAAGAAAGGGAGATGCATCCCTATCTGGCCGCGGCCATAGGGTCATTGCGGCAGTCGATGTGGAGTGGACAAAGAACTATCGGATTCGGGGCGGCAACGTCCCGTTTTGCTATTCCATCGTGTATATCCGCTTTCCCAACTCGCGATCAACGGATATCGACTCGTCGGCGCGCTTTTTCTACGAGAGTTCCTACGTTGAGTCCGACGAGGAAACTGGAGATCTCGTTCGACGCATCGACCATCGCCTCCGAGCGATTCGGCAGGAGGTCGACTGCGTGGTTGGCCACCAACTCTCGAGCGACCTAGCGGTGCTCGCGCAGGCCGGTCCGAGGCGGCTTCTCGGCGTTCAGGCGCTGCGCACCGCCTGGCATGCGCGAAGGGACGCGGATGTTTGCGAGCGTACTGTTATCGACACTCGGTATGACGTGAGCGAGGCGCTCACTGGCAAGTCGCGGCGCCTCGTCGATGTATGCGGTGAGCTCGGACTCGAGGTAACGCAACCGGAGCTATGGGGCATCTCAATGACTGCGCTTCATCGTCGTTGGCTCGTGAGCAGAACGATTGCAGCACGAGAGCGGATAACCATCCTCAATCTTCGGCACAGCCTCTCGACTGCGTTGGTTGCACTCACCACCACATACGGCGTCCGTTGGAGCGGGCAGCTCAACGTCAATCATCTGCTGATGACGGAGCTCGAGGGACAGTATGAGTGGCTGTCAGCACCGGCCTTCCAGGCGCTGGTCGCGTGAGATGACAGTGCGCGATTGTGTGGTCGTCGCTGTCGAGGGGGCACAGGCGAGCGGCAAGACAACGCTCGCGCTTGCGCTCGTCGCGCATTGCCGCGAAAACGGCATCAATGCCGGGTATGCGGGCGAGGCTGCACGCGTCTCCCCCTTCATCGATGAGATCGTGCTACACGGTGTCGGGACCTTCGATGTGGTCGCAGAAGCGGACCTTTTCGGCGCTCAGCTGAGCGCACAGCTTCGCGCCGCACGCGGACATCAGCTCCTCGTTGCGGACAAGACAATCATGAACGTCCCGGCTCATGTCCGAGCGCTCCTTGATATGAGCGACGTCCGTATGGCGGACATCTGCATGGCGATGGAGACATTCTGTAGAGCGATGAGATCGATGTATGACGCGGTCGTATATTGCGCAGACGAGTTTCGGCAAGATCTCGTCGCCGACCCTCTTCGCTCCAAGGTGGTGGCGCATCGGAAGGACATCGACGTGCAACTGCGCGAGGTGCTCCAACAGGTAGGAACTGAGGTGATGCTGCTCCCACTCGACCTCCCCACGCCGGCACGCGTCCATTGGACGAGTGATCAGCTCGAGACGCGGGGGCTGCTCGGAACGTAGTTGCAAACGCCATAGATTAGGATCGTGACCGCAAGACGGTGTTAGGTTGGGACGGCGTCCCAGGTCGCAGCATCGACGGTTTCGGCCAGATCGAAGTCGTCGAGCACCACGATTCGAGAGATCGCAGCGGCCGCACGTATTAGCCGCCGCAAAGCTTCGGTAACGCCCGCGACAACGGTGGTATCGGAGGACGCGGGCAGCGGTGAACCGGTTAGGTGGTTGATCGAGGTCTCATCTTTCGGAGGCACATCGATCTCTGTGTCGACGAGCGTGGCTAGCGCTGGGCTCGCGGTTGCGCGCCGCCCCCAATCGAACGCGAGCGCCGAGATACCTCGATAGGAGGTCGAGGACTCACTGCGCAGCAGCGACAAGTCTGCCCCCAGATGGGAGGCCGCTAGCAGGCACGAACCCCGTCGCGCAGCCACAAGAACAGCACTTAGCGCCTCAAGAGCTGATGGTTCATCGAGCGGAGATTCGATACGTAGCGAGCGGAACCCGAAGTCCAGCGTCGCGCTGGTGGCATGGAGTGGTTGGCGGCGCGGGAAGCGGAGATATGCGGCGTCGAAGCCCAGATACTTGTGCGAATTTGACCAGGCGATATGGATCCCGATCCCGACCTCGCCGCGGCGCATGCCCGGTCGATGAGCAGCGCCGAAAGGCTCTTCAGCCCACGAAAGGTTCGTAAAGTCACGCACGCGAAGGTTCGGAGTGTTCCACGCTGCGGATGCTTTGGCCGAGGTACTTCGCGAAATGGTTGGCACGGAATCGGTATCGTGCCCACAAGGTCGTGATCGGCTCTTCTAGCACATTGCCGAGCGGTTGAAAGAGATCGGGTGCGTCGTACACCGGCCAGGCGTTCGCGGTGCCGTTCGGCTCGATGACAATCATGTGTCCCTCGGTCTCTGGGGTCCACGTCGTCATCCGGAGCGCTGGACGCCAATCGAAAGTCGACCGGAGCTCGAGCAGACGATCAAAGGTGAGGCCAGCTTCCTCGTGCGAAATAAACTCACCCTTCTCGAGATGGAGGGCGTTGCCTTTGCGCAGCGGGAGGATGAGCTTCAACTTCCCTGCTCCCAGGACATCAGCGATTTGGTAAGTGAAGGGGAGTGCCGCGAGGGTGGATCTATACACGACGGCGGACAACGAGATCGGGAGGCGTGCTTCCACAAAGGCGTGTACGCCACTCATCACCTTATCGTAATCGCCGCGCACGCGATTCGTCGTTGCCCGCGGACCTTCGAGACCAATGTTTACGAATGCGACTTTGCCGACCATCGCGCGCGCGTGGACGAGCCCCCGCGTAGCATTAGTCGGGACGCCGACGATGTACTCATGGAAGAGATCGACGACCTCGATGAAGTCACGCCGCAAGAGGGGTTCGCCACCTGAGAGAAAGACACGTTTGGTGCCCGACAGATTCGTCGCCATCGTCGCGAGGTCTGATATCGATGGATCCCGCATCTGAAGGGTCTCAGAGCAGAAGCTGCAGTCGAAGTTACATCGCTTCGTTATCTGGACGATCACCGAGAGCGGAGCAGTGGCATGTGCTGCGAGTGTGGTGATGTCGACCGCGTTGGCCGCGCTGAAATGATGTCCCTGCGTTGCGAAGCTTACGGGATCGGGAGGAGCAGCAACGGTCGACTTCGCAGTCATCGAACACGACCTCGGATGCGGATGACGATCAGAAAGTGGCGAGCCCATTTCACGGTCGGGCACTAAGCCGCTGCGAACCGTCAAGGGCCGCATATTTGAAGGCGGCTTCTTGGATTTCCATTGCATCCTGCCCCGCTGCTGGGCCATGAAGCCCCCGGAAGGGCTATAAGGCGACGGGTACATCCGTGGCGATTCCCCTTCCCGGGCACATATGTTCGCACCGGCGCTGAGGGTGACGCAACTGATGCGAAGTTGTGTGCTTGCGGGGGCCAATACGCGCTTCTTCCACTCTCGTCGGAAGTCAGTCCCGCTGCGGTGACTTGTAGTCCGCCACCGTCCGGTAGACGTCGGGGTCGCCCAAATCATTGGTCAGTTTGTCCACCCAGGCAGACGTATACCCGTACCCGCCCAGCAGCCTGTCCCATCGGCAGTAGCGCTCGTCTGTCATGGCCGGGTCTGGCGCTCCGGGCGATGGGCGGACATGAAAAAACTTCCAGGCTTTCTGGTGGAGGTCCGACGTGAACCGAAAGGAGGCACTGTCGCTCACGAGTTTGATGACCTCTTTGGCTCGGAGAAGGTCGTTCGACGCGACCGGCACCTTCTTGGGCTTGGCCACGACGGCGAGTTGCTCGAGGGCAGCTTCGAGTTCTGGGGACACATCAGCTGGACGAACGAAGCGGACGATCGCGTCTGCCGAGCGCTCCCGATTGGCGGCAACCGGTACAAAGAAGATGGGGAGCGCATATTCCGAGAAACGCAGAACGTCATCGTCGACTTCCAAGCGGTGGCGGCGCAAGAACTCCTGTACGTCCACCGGGAGCTGTGCTTGTGCGACCCGAAGCGAGCGCATCCGGCTCGCGTCACGAAATCCCGACAGCTGAAGGGGTACCGCGAGTTGATCGCCCAGGGCTGCTTCTTCTCCGAACTCCTTGGATAGCAAGTTCTCGAAGTTGAGGAGCATCGCCTGCGCCTCACTGGTCACGTGGAGGTCAAGCGCAGGCAGGTAGCGGTGCGAGATGCGGTGGCGAAGGCGTAAGAAAAAGTCCAGGTTCGCCCGCACGGCTCGCGTCTCATGTTGGGGAATGGCGAGGCCGGCAAGCGCCCAGGTATCGCAGACCTTAGGCCGGCCCTCGATCAGGATCTCGTGGCCTAGGGCATCGTGCTCGTAGCAGTCGATGTGGTCCCGTTCGAGCATCGCCTGGAATATGGCGTTCCAGGCGATGACCATCAAGACGATGAACGTCTCTGTGCGAAATCCGCCTACGGGGTCGTTATAGACCCGGACTGCTTGCAGGGCGGACTCTCTGGCCTTCTTGAGGAGTTGGACCTCGGCGGGAGGCATTGGCGGTTTCTCGGTCGAGCTGTTCTGTCTAGGGGCAGCCACTTCCCTTGACGTTTCTTCGCTGACCACGTTCCAGTTCCTGCCCCTTCGTGTACAACGGCCAGTCTACCCCCACCCTACATCCTATGTGACGTTCATAACCTCCGTGGCCGAGCAACACTCAAAGGTGTACATTCGTATTCGTACAAGTTCGCGCTAACGACTTGTCCGTCGAGGATGTTCCCCAGTGCGTCACTTCCGCCGGAGTAGATCAGGCCGATGGGTGGGATGCAAGGTCTGTTGGAACTACCGATGGATCGCGAATATCAGCAGCGCCCTTTGACGAATTCACTACGCGAAGTGGCGGCGACGACCGCGATGCACCGGTAGCGTATTCAGTTCCTCGAAGCGTGGTTAGTGACAGTCCAAAGACGACACGATTGAGTTCCTCGACCGGAATTGCCAGCTCTTCCGCCAAGTCTGACTTCGACACGTTTTCAGATCGCAGGGCATCGAATACTTTGGTGAGCACCTGCGAAGTTTCTCGCGGAATCCCGTCGGCCTCTGCCCGACGATAGCCGAGGCTCGACAGTTCGATGAACGCACTGCGATATTGCCAATCGGACAACAAGCCCAGTGCGTGAAGACGGAAGACTAAACTCGCCAACGATACCTTCCAAATGAGCTTCGCACGATTGATCTCTGTCAGGTGCCCTGTCCTAGGCGCATTCGCTAGAATACTGCCGCGCGGCATCAGGAACGCTGCGCCGAATGCTTGGGCATCGCGTTCCTTGTCCCGTCCAATCGATGATCCGTGCTCCCAGTGCATGACTAGATGCCCGAGTTCGTGCGCGGCATCCATGCGGCTGTTCTCAGCCGACTTCATGGTGTTGAGGAAGATATACGGGACGTCCTCAATCCACAGAGAGAACGCATTCAGTTCCGCGCACTCCTCAACAAGCGAGAACACTCGAACGCCATGGGATTCCAAAAGATGGATCACGTTGGTGATGGGCCTCTCGCCGATTCCCCAATCGCGTCGGACGACCTCGGCGCCGATCTCCGGGGAAGCGAGATAACTGAGACGAGGAATGCTTGGTGGCGGCAGCTTAAATCGCTTGTCGATCCACCTGCTGAGAGCGAGTGCGAATGTGGCAGAAGCCTTCGCTTGATCCCGTCGCCGTGCGGTGAGGTTCTTGAGGGCACGGAAGCTCGCGGCCTCGATGGGAGCCGGCTGCAGGTCTGGGCCTAGGAAGAAACCTGGAGGGAAATCCAGTGCAGAGGCTAGCCGATGAAGAGTTGTCGCGGCCGGGTAATGATAGCCACCTTCGTAGTTCGTGATGCTTCGAATGGTGACGCCAGCGCTTGCCGCTAGGGTGGCCTTGGTCATACCCCGTCTCTCACGAGCTAAGACGAGACGCGATGGTTTGAACTCAGGTGACATTGCGGATACGGCTAGCGACGATCGATGCGAATATCGATTTCCTCATCACCTAAGTCGTCACTCGGATCAGTGAAGATCTCCTCCTGATCATCACCGTGATCAAGTGAGATTGGATGCAAGATCAACCGATCCAACCAATCATCGATTCGCCCGTCGTCTCCTACCGACTTCGGGAGCGACAACTCACACCGAATTATCTTGCGACTCCGATCCGGATGGTAAACAAGCAACCAAGTCTGAGCCGGGATGATCTCCTCTACGGTGTCCTGCGGAGGATCTAACTCCGGAAACATGACCATCTGCTGGGTATTGCGCTCCGCGGCGTCCTTCGTTGCCGGACCCTTTGGATTCTTGGTACGAGGCGGATGGACAGGATGAAGGACTCCTGTGTTCTCGTCGCCACTGGAGACCGCAATCTGCCAATTGCAGTCGGGATGTACCGTCGTCGGGTAGTTACGCGTGTTGCTGGCTCGCCAGCCTTCAACTACTAGGGCATCCCGTAGATACCGGATCGACTTCCCCCAGATGAGGGTGCCGGCCATCGTGGGAGGATCGTGCCGCGTGCATGAGGATGCCTGCTGGACCCCGCTCGCAAGGGCATCCCTGAGCACTCCCTCCGTCAGGCCGAGGGCGGCTAGGCGAGGCGCGACATCCAGAGGATCCGCGAACGTGTGGGCCTGTTCAGTCACAGTTATCCTCGTTTGTAGGTTTCCTCTTATGTTACCTCAAATGAGGGCCGAAAAGGGGAAAGGGTGAGTTCGGATGAGTTCTCATCTCGGAATGGCCGTCCCGCCACTGCGGCCCCATCATCGTCAGTCGGATATCGGGGTAGGGTCGTGTGTTGACGTTTCAGTCAGTCCTCGCGTTCCAATGAGACTCGATACGACGCTCGCTCTTGGGCGCGAACGATCGTGGCACCTGATCGTGATTTGGAGCGCATTGCTGCGCCTCGACTGGCTCCACATCCAATCGTTGTCAGAATCCTCGCGAGCTTGGGCGGGGTGGCATGCTGGCCCGCGGCACCGCCGATGGACGCGCGGGATGCAACAGCGATCGGCTCAACGCGGGTTCAGGGCGGGGACGTGTGCCCTGACGGCCAGGGGATCGTTAACTCGAGACGCTGAGTGCGCCTTCGCCGGCAACAGGATTCCTACAGCTCGCGGGACCAATCACAAAGCTCTGTTGATCCTCGTAGCTGTCAATCAGACTGTTGGCACATGGGCTGCTTACGAACGAGTTGTAAGCTGTCGCGGTACAAGGCGCCCCACCTTGACAGGTTGGCCAATTGAGCACGTAGCCCTCAAGGTATCCAGAGTACGGATCGCTGGGGTTATACATGGTTGGTCTCCCATCCGTTTCATAGACGGCGCCGCTATTGTCATCGACCAGTTCATCGAAGAGCACGGAGTGGCTCGCGTCGAAGAGGTCCTTGACACTCGACGTGAAATTGTTGATGACTTCCATGGTGTCGATCGGATGCGAGCAGTAGTTATTAGTGGTCAAGGCCCAGCTGAGATCGAGCTGCAGATAGCCGCTGCCATACGCAATGTGATTGAAGTCATAAACCTCTCCACTCTGTTCCGTGCAGGAGGCCGCATGGGCGATGTTGGGCGCGGTGCCGACCGCGAAGCCAGTGATGCTCACGGCTGCTGCCAGGGCCGCAAAGGCTATACGCTGTGTGCGGCTACGCGCCATTGAGGTTCCTCCTGACCCGATGTTTCTCAAGGGCGACAGAGTACTCCACAGATCGACGATATGCGGAACACGAGCCAACTCCCTGATTGTCAACATTCGACAGTCGACGGGTGCCCGTTAGCCCCAGTTCTCCTAACGTTGCGTTCGGTATGGCGGGCTCGACTTATCAATTCGAATCGTTCAGAATTATTGGTGTGAGCAGCACAAAAGGGCAGTTTGGCAAGGTCCTCCGGTTGATCGCCTCGCGTGGTTGGACGACCGAAGATCCAGACGTTTTGGGCGAGCTCGTCGAGCGCGCGCACCGGCTGGCAACTGCCGTGGTCGACGATGAGAGCGCATCGATGGAACTCCATGCGCTCGCGGATGCATTTCTTGCACATCTCGAGGCTGATCGCTTCGCATGACCGAAAGCGGGCGCCAGCGTGGAATAGTTCGGATCGTGATACGGGGCGCGGCGCAGGTGAGTGACCGCGGGTGATGGCTCGGACATCGTGTGCAGACGAACGGGTGGGCGAAGGTCAGCAGAATCACGCCGTGGGCGCTAAAGTCGTGCGCAGTTGGCGGAGGGTACTCTCAGCCTAAAAGCGACCCCACGACTGTGTGACAGAGAGCCACTCTCCGACCTGAATGCGGAGGCCGTCAGGGAGGAGTCGCGCATGGAAGGGAACCAGCGTCAAGCCGCAACACCCATCGAGCGCGGCCTGGTTCGCACAAGCGATCCCTCAACTCCTGGCAACAATGCCCGTCGCGTTGATTTGTTTGGCACGGCGGCGTTGCGGGACCGTGCCAACAACCACGACGGCTCATTGAGCGTGACACAACCGCCGAGTGAGCTGAGCGTGGATCTGCTGGAGCTTGAGCGCCATTTGCAGCGACTTCAAGGGACGGTCGCGCGCCTCAGAGTCGCCCTAGGAGGGATAGAGCGCGACTGTGAGGCGACGGCGCGAGCGGCAAAAGCTGTGATATCGGGCGCCGTCGCAGTTGTTTGGACCCCCCAAGCGATGCCTCTCACGAACTTGACAAAGCAGGAGTGCAGGGTTGCGCTCTGTGCGGCGCAAGGGGTGCGGGACGGTGCGATTGCAGCCGCTCTTGGCCTTAGCACGAACACTGTGAAGAGCCATATGAAAGTCATCTTGCGGAAGCTGAACCTACACTCTCGATGGGAGCTTTCATATGTACTGCAAACCCCTTCGGAGGGTCAAAACTCCGATACGGCATGAGAACTCCCTCCCGGAGGGATGTGCCCGGCATCGCGCGATCCGCACACTCCGTTTGATGGTTCCTGATCTCTCGCTGCAGACGACAGTGTTTGACGCGACGGCGTTTCATTCACCCTCGGGCCCGACTGTCAGGGGTTTTCAGGCCCATCCGCAGTAGGAGCAACTGGATGAGCAGGAGTCTGAGAGGCGCTCTCGGCGGCGTCGCGGTCATCGACTGTGATGCTCATTGGCGGAAGCCATCCGTTGCGCTCTGGGATGCAATTCCTTCGCGCGCAACGGAAGCGACGCCAGCGTTCACGGACCTGGCATGAGCTGCAAGCCGTTCTCGGCGACTGGGGGGATGCTGATGACCCTTACCGGCGCCGTGCTGATCTGGATCGTGGTCGAGCCGTTTCTCATGCACATGCCCGTCCTCGAGCTTCTGCGAGCGTCGGCAATCTGGGTTGATATTCCTTTTGCTGTCTGGGTGTTGTCATCGTTCCGAATCGACCGCGACAGGAGGCGACGAACATGAGGCGTGGATTCAAACAGCTGTGCGGCGCCGGTGTCGCGCTCTCCCTCCTGCTAGGGCTGGGGAGCGTGGCGCTGGCGGGGAGCAATGGGCAGGAGCTTGTGTATATTCCGTCGTGCACCGCGAACTGGGCGCTGACCATCGGTGATAACCAAAACGGGGTCAACACGGAGCGTTGGGTTGAGGTCCCAGCGGCGCTCCCAGAGAATGATTGCGTCCCGGACTTCCCGGTGTATGACACCGGGCACTGGTGGAAAGGATCAATTCAGGTGCAAGGGTACTGGAGTTATCCGCCAGGCGTCGGATATGCAGGCAGGAACTGGTACAACGTTCCGGTCTATCAAGACAACAACAACTGGTTCTGGGTAGCGGTCCCCGGGGAAAACTGAGCCGGGCGTGACGTGAAGCGGTTAGGGTCACCTCACGGGTGACACAACTGTCGGCATATCGGCGCGTGAGCGCCAGTCGCGGCGGGCGTCAATGGCTCGCCGTGACCGGCGTTGCCGGCCTGTTGAGCGCGTGTGGTACTAGCGGGACACAACATGCAGTCGCGACCGTCAGCCAGAGGGACCGATCTCAAGCACTGGTGTATGCAGAGTGCATGCGCGCGCATGGAGTGCCCGCCAACGATCCGTCGTTTGCAGGCGGTGGAATTACGTTCACCTACGCGAGTTCGGTCAACCTTCGGTCGACCGTCTTCCAAACAGCACACGCGACGTGCATGAGCGGTGTGGCGCTCTCGACTCCATAGGCCCGGGCACGCACCAGCGCCAATCGCTGCGTGAGCAGGGCAAACGAGGGCGGTATCCTTTGCTCGAACGCGTCTCAACGCGCAGACCGCGAGGCGGACACGCTCTCGTTCGAGAGAGGAAGCGTGGCCCCAGCGGAGGAGCCGATAGAGTTGGGGTGGAAGGCTGCCGGCAGGGTCGCTAGTGGCGATATCCTTCTTGTCACGAACCGCGGTGCGATTGAGGCACGGATACAACTTCGGCCGTGCCAATCGGCCTCTTCGACGATGGGGATGTATGCGTCCGACGAATCCCTGAAGATGCGCGTGTGAGAACGAGCTAACCGAAAGGCAACGCTGCGAAGCTCAACCTCAGTCCGGCGCGCGACGACGGAGGCCGCTAGTTAGCGCAGGCGGCGCACGGCGTGGATGGCGGCGCCGGGAGCACGGCACTCTGGGTGTTCGAGTAGCGCAGCTGGTACTCGCTCTCCTTGCCCGTGTCGGCGTCGACCACGATCATGGATGCGATGTACTTGTAGCCTCCTTGAGCCGGCGCGGTATAGACGAGAACGTAGTCATTCTCTGGCGGGTTGGCTTGAAACCAGAGGACCCCGCTTGGATCGGCGACTTGCGTCAGCCCAGGTTCGAAGGCTGCACTGGCGAGCACGTAATTAGTGAAGGGGTTGTTGGGGTCGTCGGCCAGTAGCTGGCGCCCAGCCGCGTCGGCTTGCGCGGTGCTCAATGTCGGTGACGAACCTGTTTCTGCCTGCGTCGTGATGGCGAAGTTCATGAGCGAGGAACGATGCACGCCCGCCGGTGAGTGCCGGAGGCCAAGTACGATGCCGAGCACGATTGCGACAAGGACGACGCCGATGGCTGGCAGTTGCACCACGCCTGGGATGTGTCGTCGCATGCTGCTCATAGTGGCTGTGCTCCTCTTCCGGGGTGGCTTGATCTGGGTCTCATGATCAGAAATTCAGCCCGAAATCCCAATGGGTGCCATCGTTCGTGATGATTTCACCAGAGTTCTGGGACTGCGGTCCGCAGCTGCCGTAGGTATACGTCGGAGTGTTTAACGTCTCTTGCTGTTGGTTGTTGCCGCTGCGTGACTGGTTGTACACGAGCGGGCCGCACACCCACGCCTTGAGGGTGATGTCGATACTATAAAAGAGGCCGCCCGCGCGGTTTGAGGCGTTGCCCCACCAGGCTTCGGTGCCGCAAGCACCCGGCACTCCGAGCAGGGATGCATAGGCGTTTTCCGGGCCGTAGGCATACTTCGAGTAGCCGTTGCATCCCACTGCGCCGGCGTCGAGGGGACGCGTGAGGGCAACGGCAGTGGAGGCGCTCAGGCAAGCGAGGAGGACAACGAACGCGACTCTCCGTGACGGACGTTGGCGCCGTCTGCGAGCGGTGACGTCTGTCATGGCAACGCCAGAGCCACTTCGTGACTTCGTCCCGCCCATATGGTGCATCCTCCACTTCCGTCGACGACCACCCAGCGTGCCGGCACACATCACGGCGGTGCAGCTCCCCGGAATGGTCCGCTTTCCAGCGGAGACTAGCAAAGGTTCGATACGCCCGTCAAGAGTGGCGACATGGTTGAGGAGTTCACATGGTTATGTGCACGTTGCAGTACCGGTGACCTGGCGGAGAGCCGTGCAATGCGCGCAGCACTCAAAGGGCGAATCTACATGCTAGACGGCTGCCGGTGACGGCATCTCGATAACTGTCGACAATCAACACGCATGAACCGGTCGATGACTGCTCCGCGCGACGGAGGGGGATAGCCCGTATGGCAACGCGACGACGAATCGGACGAGAAGTGCGAATTCATTCGAGTTCGTTAGGCAGCAGAGCGACCGTCTGATGGCCCGTTTATCAGCCAGGATCCACTGGGGGTTCAACGGCGGGAGCAGTGACCTGGAGACGAGTAGTGTGCCTCGGTATTGCACACGTTGAGCGACCTCAGCTTGATGGTGCGGACACTCCCCACATTTCCCAGAGGCGCTCAATCCCTCCCGTTCGCAGAGCCCCACGCTTCCATCTGCCCACCCAGGCACCATCAGACGGGCACCCTCAGCCACCCTGAACCCCCCAATCGCCGCGCTCCCTCGGTCAAAACTGCTGTCAAACACTGCTGTCAACTCCACGCCGGCCCCCGCGACTCCCAACCTCCCCACCCGTACAAAGCCTTACCCACGAAGGGAATTTGGCGGAGGGAGAGGGATTCGAACCCCCGGTGGCTCTGACACCACGGCGGTTTTCAAGACCGCTCCGCCAACCCTCACTCTGGCGTCGTCGGCAAGCGCTGGCGTCGAGACCTTCGGAGGAGAAGGCGTACCACTTCTCGGATGAGTTCGAGATCGTCGTGACTGAGAGTACGGACTCCGGCGGCGATCTCATTGGCAAGCGCCGCATCGCCGCTTGGCGCAGGGGCGCGTCCGGCCTCGGTTAGCGTCTCCACCTGAACTTCAAGAGCGGCGGCCAATCGTCGCAGCAATGCGATCGAGGGGTTCGGTGCCTCGCCGCGCTCGAGGCGGAAGAGATAGGAGGGCGAGACGTCTGCGGTTTGGGCAAGCTCCTTGACCGTGGCTCCTTTGGAGCGCCGAAGCTGGCGCAGCATTGGGCCCAGACCGGCAGGTAGGTCCATCCGCGGAAGCGTAGCGGATCGAGGAGAGTTGACTTTCTAGGGATACATCTGTCACGATACGGCCAGTACGGTGAAGCAAGCAGGAGGGCGCTGAGGCCGTGGCGCTGGTGGAACCAAATCCCGAAGCCTTCGTGGCGTTGGAGCGAGCATATGTGCAGGTGTGGTCGCTGGCTGAGCGTCTTGGCGACGATGATCGGGCGGAGCTGGTGGGGTATGCGCAGGCCTTCGAAGCATTCACTGATGACGTCTTGGCCTGGGCCGCCCAGCACGACGATGCGCTCGCCGATGGGTTGGGGTGGCTGCGGTTTGCTGCGACGGCGCTGCGCTTGAACTTGGAGACTGGCGATCCTTGTCGGCATCGAGTGGTGTTGCTGGTTATCGCGCGCGGGCTCGAGCAGGCGCTGGGGGAACGCGTCGCCGTGAATGCGAAGGGTGGACGAGGCCTTGTTGGGCGCGTTGCCGCGGTTGGGGCGCAACCCGCACGTGGCTCGTATCGTCGTTCGACATCGGCTATGGACGTGGGCCTGCGTGGCAATCGCGGCGCGGGGCCGCGCAGCTCCCGAGAGAACTGAGCATTTCCGATGCGCATAGATCAGCGGACATTGACGGAAATCGAGACCACGCTGAGCCGGCGGAACCTTCGGAGTTTGCTCGCGATGTTGGACGGGGCACCCCGCGAGGATCCGATCCTTGTCTTCTTCGATCCGCCGTGGCCGCTTCTGATCGGCAATGCGGAGGAGGACGCGACCCGCTACACAAGTCGTGCTATCCCGCCCGTCGCATGCCTGCAGAGGTGGAGGCGCAGCTTGACGACGACGATCGAGTTGGACTCGATGGTGCGACTCCGGGGGGCGCGAGTGATTTTCTTGACTTCGGTGCGGCGATGAGTGTCCAGACCATCTGGAGCTGGATCTAGTCGTGCGCCTTGATCTGCTGACTCGCGAAAAGGTCGTGATCACCCTTAGTCAGCGCAATTTGCTCTCGCTGCTCGCCAAATTGGCAGGGTTCCCAGCCGGCTCCGCGTGCACCATCACGTTTGCCGGCGAGGACGGCCCCTCGCTGGTGGTGCATGCGGAGCCCGATGAGGAGCACTACGCTGCGCGTCTGGCGCCTCCCGGAAGGATGCATCCTGAGACGGAGGCTCGAGTCCACGAAGGACCAGCGCTCTGGCATTCAGGCGAATGACCAAGACCGCGATGCGCCGAGTTCTGCTGACCGGTGATGTACATGGCAACGGCGAGTGGATGCTGACGCATGTTTTTCCGCAGGCGAAACGGCAGCAGTGCGATCTGATTTTGCAGATGGGTGATTTTGGGATCTGGCCGGATCTCGACGGGAAGCGGTATCTCGACGCGTTGGATCGTAGGGCTGCGGCAACGCGGATACCGATCTGGTTCATCGACGGCAATCACGAGGATGTCGCGCAGCTCTATGCCCTTCCTCTTGATGCGGCAGGCCGGCGTCCGGTGCGCCCGCACATCATGCATTTGCCGCGCGGTCATCGCTGGACCTGGGCGGGGAGGACGCTGCTGGCGTGTGGCGGAGCGAGCTCGATTGACGTGATGTATCGGACTCCCCGGCGGAGCTGGTGGCCGCAAGAGGCGATCACCAGCGCCGAGTTTGAGGCCTGCATTACGCCTGGGCGAGCGGACGTCTTGTTCAGCCATGACATCAATCTCGATGTGCAACTCCGGGCTGACTTCGATCTCGATGACCTCCCGCTCCAGGTGCGCAACGCGGTATACGCGAACCGCATGGCGCTTGAGCGCATCGTGTACACGGTACGACCGAGCTTGCAGGTGCACGGCCACTGGCATGTCCCGAGCGATCAGCGCTTCCATCGCGGGGCCGAAGAGCAAGCGGTGCGCGTGGTCTCCCTCAACTGCGACAGCGGCGCCGGTAGTCACGCCAATGGTCACTGCGCTGTGTTGGATTTGGATGTCCTGAGCAGCGATGTGCTCGCATCGGTTTCGGTGATAGATTGGTGAAACCAGGGATCGCGACGATGGGGTTGATGGGATCTCTCGACGCGTCAATGCCTCGGGGTTGACTGTGCGAAGTCAACCCCTGCGCGTAGTGACGTGGCTCGGCGAGGTAGGTGTTCCGCCATTGGCGGCAGTGCTCCTGGATCAACGGCGTAGTCGTGCGCGGCCAGACATGGTCGGTGCCTGGCTGGATCAGACACGGGCCGACGCGTCGCTCCGGTTTGTGCTCCCGTTCGAACGGACCGCCGGCGACGAGGTGGAAGGATTGATCCGCGAAGCAGAGACGGTAGCGGCGGTCGCGCTGCGAGCGCTGGAGGCTGCGGAGTGGTGGGTGGGGGTGGGGATCGGTTCTGTACAGAGGCCGCTACCTGCGAGCGTCCGCGAAAGTCGTGGGAGTGCGTTTCTGCTCGCGCGACGAGCGCTCACGGCGGCTAAGCGTGGTCGTGTCGGAGGTCTGCGGGTGCTTGCTGAGGGGATGGATGCGAGCAGCTTCGAAGCCGCGCTGCTGTTAATGAAGGCGCTCTTCGACAGTCGGAAGGCCTTACCGGCGGCGGAAGCGGTTGCAAGGCTGCGATCGACGGGTCTGAGTCAGGCCTTGATTGCAGAGACAGTGGGAACCACGAAGCAGAATGTGTCGCAGCAGCTTCGTGCGGCACGGTGGATGGAGGAGCAGGCGGGGAGGCGGTTGGTTGTGAATCTGGCCGAAAGCCTGCTCAACCAACTCGGTCGAGCTAGCAGCTCTCCATGAAACAGCCCCGAATCCGATCGGGAGGATGTGAGCTCCAAAGCGGCCGAGCGGATGAGGCGCTGAGAAGTTGCGCCGATGACATTGCAGCGTTAGCACGGCGACCGCCTGTTGACATTCAACTTGAACTCCAATCGAAGTACTTGGCGAGTCGTGCGCGCGTCGAAGGAATGCAGACGGTCGCGCCGGCACTGCATCAGGTGGGGTGCTTGTTGGCGTCAACGCGGGTACACGTCGCTGATCGTGACTAGCGCGAGCGATGTCGAGAGCGAGGGCTCGAAGCTGGCAAGCGCCGGGGACGAGCCTCCATCGGCTGATCGCAGAGTCTCGGGCGTGCGCCTGTCTTTAGGGGTCGACGATGTTGCCGCAGCTCTGGGAGTGTCGCGAAATACCGTCTATAAGCTTCTGCAGCGGGACCTGCCGTACTTCACCGTCGGCGCCCGGAGGCTCGTACCGATCGCCGCAGTCGAGAGCTATATCCAAGAGCGCCTGGAGATTCAACGCCGACAGCGCGCACCTGGTCGTCGCCCGTCGTCATCGGCTCAGTTGCGGGAAGGAAGGCGAGGCGCAAAGCCATCGAACCGGCCGTAGACATTTCGGAATCAGGCGGCTGTTCAGGTAGGTGTTGCAGAGCTGCTGTCTCGGCTCCGAGGCGTTTGCGGTGGATCGACCTTCTGGTCGGGATACCATTGACAGGGGCAACTCCGTCATAAACGCGCTGAGGGTGAGGAGCCTGCGCTCGCAATCCGGCATGGATGGGGCCGTAGATAGCAATTCAAGGTGCGACGACTGTCAACAATTGACGGTCAACTTATTTCTTATGCGCTTACTTTACTTCTGACGCTCCGTCGCGTCATCGAAGTGGTTCTGATGGAATGTGTCCGACATCTTGTGGATCCGCCTCCGGGGTCAAGCCCAGTCGCGGGTTGGACTCGGATTAGCGAACAGATGTAAACGTCCCCACGAACGGGCAATGCCGGTAGCAATCTGAAGTTCACATAGTGGCCGTTGTTGCGACCAAGGAAGGAGTCGAGTGATGCGCAAGCTAATTGCAGTCTGTTCCGCGGCATTCGTCAGCGTGGCCGTTGGCCTCGCGCTGCCATATACCGCGCATGCTTCAACTCCGTGTTACTACAACGTATCATCTGCAAGCCAAAAGGTCTCGCTCGGCAACGGTCAATACCTAACTCAGTCTGTTCAGGTGTGGTGGATTCCTAGCTCGACGGGCTGTACACAATGGGCAGGACATGACTACGGCGACACGGAAACGGAAATCAATGTTTCGGTCACCTCGAAATATACGATCATCGCTTCTGAGAGCTTTCTGCCCAATTGGTCGTGGGCAACTGACAATGCCAACGGCGAGTCAGACATCCTCAACCACTGCGGGCCGTGCGCTTGGACTTCGGATAATGGTCGCATTACAGGGGAATACAGCCAATACGCGAACGTCGTCCAGAATGGTCCCACTGACGTATACACATCAACTCCCCCTGTCGATATGTACAACGGGTCGAATTGCGATGGTATGACAGTCGGTTACGTATCTGGCGGCGACTGGTTGGAGCTACAGTCGGGCGGCAACTACGTTAGACAATATATGCCAACGTACTTTGGATATACCGTCGACAATTCGTGCTGAGGCACCCGTCGACGGGGGGTCGTAGGGTCCGGAGGCAGACCCTATCTTTCTACAGATCCTGACGGCGGCCGAGATCATCTCAAAGGTATGGGAAATCGAAAAATCTAGACCCTCGAATTACTCCCGCAAATACGGCCAGCGGTGGCCAATAACATAGGAGGCAGGTCACCCTCGGCTGGGGGGCCAGCACCAGTGGCTCGGTCGACGTGAGTCATCATCCCAGGCTGCGTGCCGCCGTCCAAGCGATTCTTGTGGTTGCCTAACGGTCCGATCGAAGTTGGTGAGGCGCAGTCCCTCGAGGTCAGGGTGCCCATCCACAAACCAGAGACGTGGCATCGCCACGGACGGCCTCGCTTCTAATATCGGCCAATCACCATTCGCCAACTTCGCGTCGAACACGATCCCAGCCAGATCGAACCCGCTTTCTATCGCATCGTCGATAGAGGCCGCTCCACGATCGGTCACTCGAAAGATGACGACGAGAAAGGTCCTCGGCTGTTGCTGGCCGATGACTTGCCCATAAGCGCAGACCTCCTGAGCGATGGGAACCCTGAATATGTCGCCGATCTTGGCTTTGGCGCTCTTCTTGTTGCCTGGTTTCGTCATGGCTTCGATAGGATGATGCGGGACTTCGGCCGCGCGCTCCTTCGCCGCCGCCCAGACCTTCGCCAAGGTACATTGGCGGATGCTGGCCTGCGCGACGTTTAACCGCTCCGGACCCTTCCTCAGGTTAGCGGGGTGGCCATCCAAGCCTTCTGGAAAGCCTCCTGATCGGCAACGCTGCCAATCACATCTGGTGTGGCTGCATCGAAGGTCCCGAGTACCGGAGGGCGGACCTTTGTACGCGGAAAAGAGAGCACGTAGCAGGTGAGGCCTTGACCCATATCTCGCTGCATTCCGGACGCCCACGTGTCGCGTCGCGCGCCAGCACAGCAGGGCCGAAGGCCGGCGTCCTCCATCGCGAGCCTTGCCTCACGGAGCGCCTCGAAATAATCCGGACCCGCACCAGTAAAGTTGCTGAAACCAACGACGTGGCAGTCAACTCGACAGTCTCCGCGCGAGCCGCCAGACGTCGCTGGTTCTCGCCACCATTCGAGGACGGTGCCGATCTCCCGCCCGTTGGCATCGATGGAATTCGTCGTGACTTCGCTCACCTCGACCATCCTAGACACGACACTTCGCTTCCTTCAAGGCGAGAGATTCGTTCTGGGTACATTGGCGGATGCAGGCCTGGGGAGCGACCATCGGCGATGAGATGCCGAACTCTATCCATCAGCGCCGACGCGATCCCATAACAAGAGCGCGTTCGGAGTTGGATAGACCGTCCGGAGCGCCGCTGCGAAGTTTGATGACTGCCGAGCCGCGTCGGCAATTTCGTCCTCATACTCCTCGGGTTCGAAGTACAGCCCGAGTTGCTGCCTTAGCGGCCCAAACTCCGTCGCACCAACATCTGGAGATACGTGATTCCAACGAAAGCTGCAACGGCCACGATTTCGATCAACAACTTCGGCGCGCCGGGCGGCAACATCAGCCAGATGAGAATCACCATGGTCATGCAGTCGTGATGAAGCAGAACAGCACTCGCGCCTCTTCTTTTCAGGTCCGATGGTGTTGCAGATGGCAACTTCCGCATCACGCGGGTTCATCCCGTGGCGCCACGATTTCGAACACTTCAGACGGTATGCCAAGGAGCTGTCCGCTTAAGGTCGGCGGCGGTTAGGTGCTGCCTGGGGGCACTGGTGTTGCCCACGCCAGCATCCGGCAATGTCCCTTGAGGGCGAATCAACGATCAGCGATCTGCGACCTCGACCCCGTAGCCGGCGGACAACAATCACCCGGCCCCGCGTCAGTCACACGTCCGCCCTGTGAGGGCTCATGCGTGCTTGCGTGCGCGCGGCTGTGCCCTCACGGCCCAGATGCCCGCGGGGCAACGTAGAACCACGCGACACCCGCCAGCACACACAGAACCGCGCCGGCGGAGAGATTCGGAACACCCGCAGCCTGAACACGTCCCCCCGCGATCATGCAGAACAGGCCGATTGCAACGAAGAGCATAGCGAGCAGTATCAAAGCGATACTGCCGCGGCGTGCGCGCCGTGCTGATGGAGCGCGGACCAGCGGCATGGCGAGATCATCCGCTCAAGGTACTAACCACTGCATCTAAGGACCTTGGATTCCACAGAACCTCCGGCCGATAGCTCGGCAGGGTGCTAGCCTCGGCTGCCCGAGCGAGAGCGCTGCTCGCCAGGCCAGCGTCCGTCAATGTACCCAGAGCCAAGGTCGTCTCAGCCGGATCAGCTCGCACTTGCTGTGTCCAAGGCTACCCTCCGTTCAGTCGCGCGTATGCTCCGAATCGTGAGCAGGCCGTCGCGCTGGAGCCGGTGGACCCACCGTCCTAGTCCCGAGGACGACGAACAACAAGCCCAGCGGATTCTCGTCGCGAAGTTCAGCCACGGATCCGAGCAGATCCCGAAGGTAGCAACGACGCACCCAACGGGAATCAAGGTCACGACCCGTCGCACGCAACTCAACACCTTTCGACACGCCCGGCTCGTGGTCGATGGCGGTTCTCCCGTGGTTCGGCGATGGGGCACTTCCTTCATTCCCCTCAAGCCCGGCCGCCATGTCGTCCGATGCTATTACCCGATGAACTTCCTTTCTCGCGGCGGGGACTTGTCGATAACGATCCAGGTTCCCGATGGCCAAGTTGTCGCGATCGAATACAAGGCGCCGTTCTTCGGGATTAACCCAGGAAAGTGGACGGTGATATCGACGACCGGGTGACTCGCGCAGGCCAGCATCCGCCAATGTCCCTTGATGCGGGGCGCTGCCAACGCAGCCGAAAAGACCAGGTGAAATCAGTTTCCCCGCTGAACGCCCATCAGTCGGTCGACCAGGTGGTTCAGGTCCCACGCCGCCGCGGGTTCAAGACCACGCGTCTCGTCCTCCTTAGCACCGCGCATTGAGCCCCTCTCGTACCGGTCCGTCCGGGCTGTTAGTGGATGGTGCACCGAGTACGGAGGCGGCCATTCGTCATCAACGTCCGTGCTCGGATCGCGGCCAACGATCGGCACTTCCTTTGACCTAAGCACGTCGGCGTAAACACCGACTACGAACTGGTAGTCGCGACTCCCGATCGGAGGTTTGCCCGGTTCCCGCGTAGTCACTCGGTAAAAAGCCACAGACGCATCACGCAGCAGGCGTAGCGCCCGTCGGGCAAAGAGAACTGCACAACATCGCCCACGGCAGGCTGCGTTGCGTCTCATGCGGCCGAAGCCTACCTCCCAAGCCCATGGCCGGTCCTTGGGGTGAGGAGCGTCCCCCAGGCGAGCATCCGCGAATGTACCCAGAGCGACCTTGTTCCTCGGGCCTTCACCGTCGGGGCGTCATGTCGACAACGGGGGCACCTACTGCTCTCCTCGGCACGATGCCTCGCTGCCGCGGCGGCTTGTAGGGGAGGACGCATGGCGGGGTTGATAAAGGCTCATCAGAAGTGGGCACCGCCTACTTTGAGTTTGAAGCTGTGGGCGAGAAGAAGCCGGATTCGGTCTTTCTGGACTTGGACGCGGAGGGCGAACCGACGAGGGAGCACGGGGGCCGCAACTGTTATCTGGACACACTCACGATGCCGGCCGGGTTGAGCATTGTCGCGGTTAGGCCTGGAACGTTCTAGCCAGGAGCATCATCGGCTTCAGCGACGCGGACAGTATTGCGACACCGCTTTCCCAATGCGGTATATCCGCTTAGCGCGTCTGATCTTCGTTAGTTGGGGATTGGGTAACCGGAGAAGGTTTCGAAGCGGCGCCGACTCGAAAGTTGCCGCACTAGAAAAGCGGTAACCACGTCTCGTGGCGAGAGGGGTAGTTACCCTTGCGCTTTGCTTGCTAGTCGTTATGCCATAACGATCGGTTTCCATATGTATCCATGTGGTCACCTCCACATTAGGGTCAAATCTGGGTCATAGCATGCAGAAAACCTATATACAGTAAAGGGCTTTCGGCGCAGCGAGAGTATTCGAATCCCTCTCGCTCCGCCATTGTGATGTCTCAGGTGATGGTGCCCACCTGTCTCGGGACATAGTGCCCGATTTTTGGTCGACCGACAGGGGTGCCAAGCGGCTGGTAGTCGCGAGTGGGGTCGATCGTGAGTTCACGAATCAGCCTGCCGTCGTCGTCAACCACGCGGATGTGCGGGCCGGCGACGAGCAGGGTGATGCGCAAGCCGATGTAGTACCTGCCGATGCCGATGTGGCGGAGGCGGCTCAGGTAGCGAAGAGTCACGCGGCCGGCCTTGTCCACGGTGTCATGGCGGACGCGAAGGTGCGGCGCCACATGGGGTTCCTCTGGGTGCGCCTTGAGACGCGCGTTGAAGGCCATCAGCGGCGTCTGACCGTTGAGCGCGCGGTGCGGTCGCTGCTGGTTGTAGTAGGTGCGGAACGTGTCGAGCTGCTGCTGGAGTTCCGCCAGGGAAGCCGCGGGCGGTTGTTTGCCGAGATACCGCTTGAGGGTCTGGTGGAAGCGCTCCACCTTGCCGCAGGTCTGCGGGTGATACGGACGCGAATTCTTGTAGACGATGCCGAGCCGTTCCAGCTCGGATTCAAGGAGGACCTTGCCCTTGCGGGTTCTGCCGGTGTAGACGGCGCCGTTGTCGGTGAGCAGCGAGGCTGGAAAGCCATTGCTGTGGGCCGCGATGTGGAAGGTGTTGACGACGTCGAGCCCCTTGACGGTGAAGAAGGCGTCGCAGGCGAGGGCGAAGCGCGAGTGGTCGTCGAGGTAGTTGAGGATCTCGACGCCGATGTCATCGGCGAGCTGCCAGTGCGTGAAGTCGCTTTGCCACATCTCGTTAGGGAGATCGGCTGCAAAGCGAATGAAGGAGCTCTTGGGCCGCTTCTGCGGTTGCGCTGTGATCAGTCCGTGGCGCTTGAGGATGCGCCAGATGGTGGCCACGGACGGAGCGTCGGCGCGCGTCAGGCAGAGGTGGTGGTAGATGGTGTGCGGGCCGGCGTCATGTCCTGCTGCGTCGAGCTCGCGGCGCAAGCCGAGGACGGCGTCCTGGAGCTCGGGAGCGGTGGCATGCGCGCAGGACAGGGGACGGCGAGATCGCGGCTCGAGTGCCATCTCCCCGCCGGCGCGGTAGCGGGCCACGAGTTTGGTGACCCAGGCCTTGGAGACACCAGCGGCGGCGGCCACGTCTCGATGGGAGCGGCCTTCGCGAAAGATTGCCTCGATGACGTAGCGCTCCCGGCCCATGGTGCCCTCCACGTGAATGTGGTGGGCACTATGTCCTGAGACATCCCAGATCGTTTCCGGGCACTATGTGGTGAAACCACACACCTCTCGCTCCGCCATTGTGATGTCTCAAGACATCGTGGACGACCGGGAGGCAAGGCACTGGCCAGGGTCACATGGATCACTCGATGCCACGAGGCGGGCCGTCGGTCGGCCCACCGTCAGTTTCCCTTATCTATCGACGCCATGCTCGCGTACCGCTCACCCGCCGTGGCCCCCGCCGGCGCAGCCGCATCCAGCGCAGCCACGTCCTCGGCATCCAGCATGATGTCGAGGGACGCAACGTTCTCTTCGAGATAGCGCATGCGCTTCGTTCCGGGGATCGGCACAATGTCGTCACCCCGTCCTGTGACCCAGGCGAGCGCCACCTGTGCTGCGGTCGCACCGAGGCGTTTCGCGATCGCCTCGACCGCATCCACGATGACGAGATTGCGCTCGATGTTTTCGGGTTGGAAACGCGGGTAACGCCCGCGATTGTCGCCGGGCGTCGGCTCCCACGAGCGGAAACGCCCGGTGAGGAAGCCTCGACCGAGTGGGCTGTACGCAACGAAGCCGATCCCCAGTTCTCGGGTCGTAGCCAAGAGTTCAGCCTCGGGTTCGCGACTCCACAGCGAGTACTCCGTTTGCAATGCCGTGATCGGGTGAACGGCATGCGCGCGCCGGATGGTGCTGGCTGCGGCTTCGGAGAGCCCCAGATGGCGGACTTTACCGGCAGCCACCAGTTCGGCCATTGCTCCGACGGTCTCCTCGATCGGCACATTGCGGTCGACGCGGTGCTGGTAGAAGAGGTCGATGACATCCACGCCGAGCCGCTGCAGTGAGGCGTCGGCGCACGCGACAACGTATTCGGGGTCACCGCGGATGCCGAGGAAGTCGCCGTGCTCATTGCGCACGTTGCCAAACTTCGTGGCGAGCACCACGTCACTCCGCCGCTCGGCTATGGCAGCGCCAACAAGGCGTTCATTCGTCCACGGCCCGTACATGTCGGCGGTGTCGATGAGGGTCACCCCGAGATCCAGGGCGCGATGGATGGTGGCGGTCGCCTCGGTCTCGTCGGCCGGCCCGTACGCATCCGACATCCCCATGCAGCCGAGTCCCAGAGCGGAGACGACCAGTCCTTGTCCCAGCACGCGCGTTTTCATCGCACGCCTCACAGTTCGAAGAACGCTGTCTCGCCTGGTCCCTGCAACCTGATGTCGAACCGCAGGCTCTCGCCATCGAAGGCAGCTACCAGCGTGGCACGCGCCGACTCCGGAAGCGATATGAGCAGCGGATCCCAAGCATTCGCTTCATCTTCATCCGGGAAGTAGATGCGTGTGACCAGACGGCCGAGCAGGCCGCGCGCAAAGATCGAGACATCGATGTGCGGCGCCTCCGTGCGCCCGTCCCCTGTCGGAAGTGCACCGGGCTTGACCGTCACGATCGCGTACACACCCTCATTGTCGGTGGCGCATCGACCAAAACCGCGGAAGCTCGATGTCGACTCGCCCCTCGGATCATCGGGGTGCGCGAAACGACCTTGCGGATCTGCCTGCCACGTTTCAATGATCGCGTCCGGGACTGGATCGCCTGCGCCGTCGAGCACCTGGCCGCTGATGCGAATCGCTCCGGGGCTTCCGACGGGGACGACGGTGGGGCCGTCCGCCCAGGTCAGACCTACCGCAAGGTACGGGCCTACAGTCTGCGAGGGCGTCAAACCATGAGTCATCCCGGTTGCTCCCAGGGCGTCGCCGTGCTCCCACGAAGGACGATGTCCCATCTGTACCCAAGGGCCCACTCCGGCTCGGTGAGCTCGGCCGACCAGCGGCACACGAGGCGCTCACGAACAGCCGGGTCGGGAACCGAGTTGAAGATTGGATCCTGCACGAAGAGTGGATCACCCGGAAAGTACATCTGCGTCACGAGGCGCTGTGTGAAAGCGCGGCCGAACAGTGAGAAGTGGATGTGTGCCGGCCGCCACGCATTGGGTTGGTTCTTCCACGGGTAGGCGCCCGGCTGGATGGTGATAAACCGATACCGCCCCTCGGAGTCGGTGAGGCAGCGCCCGACGCCCGTGAAGTTGGGATCCAATGGCGCGGGGTGCTGGTCCCACGCGTGCGCATACCGACCGGCGGCATTTGGCTGCCACACCTCAATCAGCGTGTCGGGGATTGGCCGCCCATGCTCGTCAGTGACACGTCCCGCGACGATGATCCGTTGACCGATAGCCTCACCAGCGTGCTGACGGGTGAGATCGTGATCCCCCGGCGCGACGCGGCCCTCGCCGAGCAGCGGACCTGTGACCTCGGTCAGTCGCTGGGGCAGGAGGCGCAGGCCATTGAGAGGTGCACGGAGGCGCGTCGACCCGTAGTCGGGATAGAGGAGGGGAGGGTGGACGCCGTGAACGACCGGATAGTTCGGCAGAGTGGGGAGATCAGGCATGAACGCTGGCCGAGATGCTAGCGCCAAGCCGGGCGTCCGGGAGGCCGCGATCACGATGTACGAGATATTGCATCTGAGACGCCGTATATCGTATCTTGCTGGCGTGCCACAGATTTTGGTCATCCAGGATGCTCCGTCAGCGCTCGAGGCGATCGATCTCCGCCGACACAGCCTCACGGAGCAGGTCTACGACGCCATCCGGGACGCGATCGTCTCCAAGGCCCTGCCCCCGGGTATCCGACTCTCCGAGGCGGCTCTGGCCGAGAAGTTCGGCGTGAGCAAGACGCCGGTGCGCGAGGCGCTGCTCCGGCTCGGGGCTGTTGGGCTGGTGGAGAGTGAGGCCAATGCCACCCGCGTGGTCACGCCGTCTCGAGACCGGATCCGTCATGCGTACGAGGTCCGCGGCGGCCACGAGTTCACCGCCGCGAGGCTGGCGGCCGGGCGAGCAGGGCGCCGCCAGGTTGCGGAGTTGCAGCGTGTGGCAGCGGAGTCGGTCATGAGCGCGGAGGCGGGCGATGCGCGGGGATTTCGCGAATTCGATGCCCGGTTCCATCGCGGCGTCGTTCGGGCGGCGTCCAACCCACTGCTCACACAGCTTGTCGAGAACAGCTTCTCGCTCACGTGGGCCTTGCGCCGCCGCGATGTCCCGGTCACCGGGGACTCGATCGAATGCGCTCGCCAACACGTGAGCATCGCCGGAGCGATTCGTGAGCACGAGGCGGAGCGTGCGTCGATCGAGATGCTGGCTCACATCGACAAGGTGATGAACATGGTGCTCGACGCGCTCAAGGATGAAGTGCAAGCCGCTGTCTGACAACTCGTTGAATGCTCGCGCCCGGCTGTCTGCCCGGCGCACACGACGTACGGCAAAAGGGGAAACCATGCTCAGTACAGGGACGCGGATCCGTTCGTGGACATTGGCTATCGGGCTCTGTGCTGGGGTGGCCGCGTGTGGCACGCCGGCACCGACGTCGAGCAGCGGCACGTCGAAGGGCCCACTCACGATCGGCATCTCGGTCTCGCTGACCGGCGACTTCTCGAACACCGGAAAGGCCGCGCAGCTCGGGTACGAGCTTTGGGCCAGCCAGGTCAACGCCAAGGGCGGGATACTCGGCCGTCAAGTGCAGCTCACCTTCGCGGACGACGCCAGCAGCCCAACCCAGGTCGTCACCAACTATCAGAACTTCATCAGCCGCGACAAGGTGGATCTTGTCTTCGGACCGTACTCGAGTCTGCTCACCCTTGCGGCTGCGAAGGTCGCCAACCGCTACGGCTATGCATTCGTCGAAGGTGCAGGCAACGGGCCGTCCGTCTTTGCCGCCCATCTGCCCAATCTGATCGACGCAGGCCCGGCGACCGCCATCAATGGTGCGCAGGTCTGGGGCGACTACATCCTGTCGCTACCCGCGGACCAGCGTCCCAAGACGGCGGCATATCCGTCCCTTGACGATCCGTTCTCGCAGCCCGCTGCCGCTGCGTTGCAAACCCGCTTCGAAGCTGCGGGGATCAAGACCGTCTACTCGCAGACCTATCCCGCTGAGACCACCAGTCTCGGCGGCGTCATCGCGAAGGTTGCCTCCGCAAATCCCGACATGGTCGTGAGCGGTTCGCAGGACGCCGACGGCTGGGCTCAGGTACAGGCCATGATTCAGGCGAAGTTCAACCCGAAGTTCCTGTTCATGACAAACGGTCCCGAGAACCCGGTTGATTTCCCCAAGAATGTCGGTGCGCAGAACACCCAAGGCATCTTCACCTCGGACGTGTGGACGTACAGCGCGCCGATCCCCGGAAACCAGGCCTTCGTGCAGGCGTACATCGCAAAATTCGGCGGAGACCCAAGCCAGATCGATTCGACGTCAGCTGAGACGTACGCAGTGGGTCAGCTGATCGAGGCGGTTGCCGCCAAGACCGGCAAGATCGATAACCAGACGATCATCGCCACATTGCATCAGGGGAGCTACCAGACGGTTGTCGGGGTGGTCAGCGTTGACCAGTACGGCGCTCCCAAGGGTAGTCAGTTTCTTGAAGAGTGGATCGGCGGCAAGCTCACCATCGTCTATCCACCGACCATCGCCGAGCAGGCGCCGATCATCCCCAAGCCAGCCTGGCCATAGTCGAGCAGGGGGCGAAGATATCCAGTGCATCTCCTCATCCAGGCGATCATCCTCGGCGTGCTGACGGGCGGCCTGTACGCGCTGATGACCAGCGGGCTGACCCTCACATTCGGCACCATGCGCATCATCAACATGGCGCAGGGGGTGTTCGTGGTGTGTGGCGCCTATATCGCATACACCCTGTTCAATTACCTGCATATCGACCCCTTCCTCTCGATTCTCGTCTCGACACCGCTCCTCTTCGCCCTCGGTTTCACCCTCCAGACATTCCTGCTCAAGCCGATTCGCCACGATGCGCATCGGTTGTCGCTGCTGATGACCTGGGCGATGGCGATTGGCGTCGAGGGCATTCTCAGCTTCATCTTCGGGACCGACTTTCGCGGCATCCTCACCGCCTACCAGAACAGCTCATGGACGGTCGCGGGGTACGAGATCCCCGTAGTGCGGGCACTTGCCTTCCTGCTGTCGGTGGCGATCCTCGTTGGCATGTTTCTGCTCCTCACACGGACCAAGTTTGGTCGGTCCGTCCGTGCGGTCTCGCAGCGCGAGTTCGGCCGCGAAGCTCCTCGGCGTCAACACCGATAGAACTGCCGCGCTCGCATTCGGTCTTGGGGCCGCCACGGCAGGCGCGGCCGGCGCGATGTTCGGTCTCGTCAGCAGCTTTGATCCTGCCAGCCACTACGACTTGATCGGGCGGCTCCTCGCGATCTGCGTGATCGGGGGCCTCGGGAGCAATGCCGGAGCAATCGCCGGCGCCGTGATTCTGGCGCTCTCCGAGTCACTCGTCCAGGCTGAGTTCTCGCCCGCCTGGTCGTCGGTGCCGTTCTATGTGCTGCTGATCATCGTTCTCATCGCGCGTCCGCAGGGACTCTTCGGTGTGCGCACCCGGGGCGCCATTTGAAGCACCAGGCCCGCGCTCACCGTGGATTCCTGATCGGGATGGGCGTGATCGGCATCCTCGCGTTATTTCCATTTAGCGGCGCGGAGAGCTGGATCGTCAACATCGGGATCTTCACCCTGATGTACGCGGTGCTCGGCTCGGCATGGAACCTCATCGGCGGTTATACGGGGTATGTGTCGCTCGGCAGCGTTGCGTTCTTCGGACTTGGCGCATACGGACTGGCTCTGACGTTCCAGCACATCGGTATCGGGAATGGTTTCCTGCCCTTTGCGCTGATCCCGCTTATCGGGATAGCGGTGGCGATCGTCAGCCTGCCGATTGGCTGGATCGCCTTCAGAACTCGTGGCCTGCCCTTCATCATCGTCACGATCTCGCTCGTGATCATCCTGCAGTACATGGCCCTGAACCTCACCGATATCACCGGCGGTGCGCCTGGGCTTCAGGTGCCTCAAGCACCATTTCCTCCAGGGACGTACGAGGAGTATTTCTACTGGGCGATGCTCGTTGTCTTTACCTTGACGCTGCTGGCATGCGCGTATGTGCGACGGAGCCGGCTCGGGCTGATGATGTTCGCAGTCCGCGAGGATGAGGACAAGGCCCGTGGTCTCGGCGTTGCGACATCCGTTCCCAAGTACGCCGCCTTCGCGGGTTGCGCCGCATTCTCGGCGATGGCCGGGGCGGTGTGGGCGTATTACCTCTCAACCGTGTACCCGCAGTTCGCGTTCGACGGAGAGTTCCTCGCGATGGGAATCATCCTGGTCGCGTACCTTGGCGGCATCGGAACCCTCTGGGGACCCTTCGTCGGCGCCCTCATCCTCACTCCTGCGCAGCAGTACTTTGCGTACTCGCTCGGGGGCAGTCAGCTGTATCTCATTGCCTACGCGGCCGTCTTTATCGTCGTGATGCTGTTCCTCCCTCGAGGAGTCGTGACAACGATCGCGGACCGCGCGCTCCGCCGTAGTCGCCGCCGAAGGCAAGTGGTCGAAGAGCTGGCGACCGCGGAGTCGGAGTCGGCGCGCGATGCTCCGGCGCCGGTCGCGGCGCGATGAGTGCCAACGGCGCGCTCCTCGAGATCGACGCTTTGAGCAAGCGTTTCGGCGGCATTGTCGCGGTCGACGGCTGCTCGTTTAGCGTGACGAGCGGAAGCATCACGGGCCTCATCGGGCCCAACGGCTCAGGCAAGACGACCGTCCTCAACATGCTCAGCGGCTACCTCGCGAGCGACGGCGGCTCGATCCGGTTCGACGGGAAGCGGGTCGCCCGTCCCGATCCAACGAAGATGTATCGGGGCGGCATGAGCAGGACATTCCAGCGCGCCCGCGTCTTGCCGGAGATTGACGTTCTCGACAACCTGCTGGTGGCGGCTCCGAAACGGGGTCTCGCGGTATGGGGGATGTCGAAGGCCAACCGGGCCACAGTGGATTACGCGATGACGCTGCTTGATGAATTCAAGCTCACACGGCTCGCCGAGGCGAAGGCCGGTGAACTGTCATACGGCCAGCAGAAGTTGCTGGAGTTCGCGGCGGTCCTGATGGGCAAGCCTCGTCTCGTTCTCCTCGACGAGCCCACCGCCGGTGTCAACCACGTGATGGTCGACCTCATGACCGAACGGATTCGAGAATTCCACGCCAAGGGTCTGACGTTCCTCATCGTTGAACACAACATGGAGTTCGTGATGGGCCTGTGCGATCCGATCGTGGTGCTGGACCACGGCAAGCAACTCTTTGCCGGTGCACCGAACGATGTGCAGCAGAACCAACTCGTTCTCGATGCGTACTTGGGAGACTAGTGGACACCTGCCTCGAAATCCGCCAGGTCGTCGCCGGTTACGGGTACGGCACGGTCCTGCGTGGCGCAACGTTGAACGTTCCCCGCCACGAGATGACCTGCCTCATCGGCCCGAACGGCGCCGGCAAGTCGACGTTGCTGCGCGCCATCAGTGGGCTCATCGCAGTGCAGTCCGGCGAGATACTCCTTGACGGGACGGCCCTGCAGGGGTTGACGCCACGGCAGATACTCGAGGCGGGTGTTGTCCACGTGCCGCAGGATCGGAGTCTCTTCCCAACACTCAGTGTCTGGGAGAACCTTCTGATGGGGGGCTTCATCCTGCGAGACAACAACGAGGTTCGTCGCCGCGCCCTGGCGCTCGAGGAGCGGTTCCCGACGATCAGGCAGTTCCACCATTCACACGCCGGGTCGCTGTCCGGCGGTCAGCAGCGCATCATCGAATTCGCCCGCGCACTGATGCTCGAGCCCAAGGTGGTGCTTGCAGATGAGCCGTCGTTGGGGCTCGACCCGAAGAGTCGAACGCTGGTTTTCGAGACGCTCACCGCCATGAGCAAAGATGGCATCACGGTCCTGCTGGTCGAGCAGAACGCGCGATCCGCGCTCCGCGTGTCCGACCATGCCGCAGTGCTCGAGCTCGGCACCGTGCGCATCGAGGATCGCGCAGCCGGCCTTCTCGATAACCCCGAGGTGGGCCGGCTGTATCTTGGCGCATCGGCCGCAGCGCATCGCAGACTGCCTCATGCCGAGCATGTACGGACCTAGCACATGACAACGGTTGCCGAGCGCGAACCCATGACGCTGTACGCGATCGCTCCCACGCAGTTCACGCCCGACGGACGCTCGGTCGACGCGGCGGCGATGGCGGCGAACGTCGAGCGGCTGGCGGCAATGGGCATCCGGAACGTGCTGCTGACGGGCGCCTATGGCGAGTTTCACTCGCTGACTGATACCGAGCGAATCTCGATCCTCCGGCACTGTCGAGCGACCGGAGCTTGCGCGTCCATCATGGCGTGCGCGGCATCACTCTCGGCCGAGGCCACAGCGAGGCTGGCGCTGACCATGCTCGAGGAGGGGGCCGACTCCGCCATGGTGGCACCACCGTTCGCGTGTGAGACCACGGACAGCGATGTCTTGCGACACTTCGAGTATCTCGCGAAAACGGTGGGGCGACAGCTCGTGATCTACAACAACCCGGTATTCGGCCACGACCTCGAGCCGCGTGTCATGGCTGAGGTGATGGCGATGGACGGGTACGTGGGGGTGAAGCAGGGATCGCGCGACACTGTTCGGCTGCTCGGGAGCGTCGAAGCCATACGCGCCACGGGACGGACGGTGCAGATCTACATCGCGTCGGACCTCAGCGCAGCACTCACGCTCGCGTCGCCGGTCGATGGCTTGACCTCCACCAACGCGTGGGTCTTTCCGGAGGCGATGCTCGGACTGGTTGATGCCGCGAACCGCAGCGATCTCGCCGAGATGCAGCGCCTCCACGGCGCTCTTGCGCCATACCGACGCGTGCTGGCGCGAGTCGGCCAGCCCGCCGGGGTCAAGGCGGCGATGCGGATTCGAGGATTCGAGGGATCCGTGGCCGTCCGTGCTCCGTATGCGGAGTGCACCGTCGACCTCATCGACGCTCTGGCCAAGGCATTGAGCGAATGCGACGCCGCAATCGGCATGTCCACATCCCCTACGGAGGTCTATTCATGAGGCATTACCGCGTCGCCGTGCTCGGCGGCGACGGCCGCGAGGTCCATGTCGCTCAGCGACTCTCGAAAGACGGTCACGATGCGGTGTGTTACGGGCAGGCCGGGAGTGCGTTTGACGGCGTCCGTGTTGCGGCCTCAGCGGCCGATGCCGTCCGCGGCACCGAGTGGCTCGTGCTCCCTTCTCCAGGCCTCAACGGAGAGATGATCTATGCACCGGATGCTCCCGAGCCCATCATGGTCGATGCGGCGCTCCTCGAGCAGTCCGCGGCGCGCGAAGGTGGTGTCGTCATGGGGCGCTCCACTCCGAAGCTCGACGAGATTGCCAGCCGGATGAACATCCGGATCTATCAACTCAAGGATGACCCGGGATTGGCCACCCGCCTCTCCACCGGTGTCGCCGAGGGGGTGATGCGGCTGCTTATTGAACTGACGCGCCGCATTCTGCGGGAGCACCGCTTCCTCGTCGTCGGATATGGCGTCACCGGTGCAGTGATCGTCGACTATCTGCTCGCCGCCCGCTGCACCCCGCAGGTCGCGGTACGTCGTCCGCGCTGGCTCGAGCGGGCCCGTCAGTGCGGCGCTATCCCGGTGCCCTATGACGACCGCATCGACGCGATGGGCAATGCAGACATCATCATCAACACCGTTCCATCGACGGACGCGATCCCGCCGGAGGCGTTTGCACTGCTCCGCGATCGTATGGTCGTCGATATCGCGTCACCACCGGGCGGCCTCGATCACGAGGCGGCGCGGAAGGCCGGCGTGCAAGTGCACTGGCCGAGAGGGTTGGCGGGCGGACGCGCGCCGCTTACCGCCGGCGATGCTCAATATGCCTTTATTGCCAAGGCTTTTGCCACTCGGAATGCAGCGACCGATGGACCAATCTCATCAGGAGAACTCCCATGACCACTGTCACGACCGACGGCATCCGCTCGGCCGATACTAGCCACAATGCGGGTGTCGCATTCGGATACTGCGTGTCGCACGCGCCGCAGATCTTTACGCAGCCAAAGGAGGAGGACCCGGCCGAAATTGCTCGCATGCATGAGGGATATCGCGCCGTCGCCCGGAGCGTCAAGGAGCACAACGTCGATGCGCTGATCATCGTGGCGCTCGACCATCTGCATAACCACTTCCTGAACCTCGTCCCGCAGTTCACGATTTTCACGGGCAACCCTGTTGTGGCGCAGTTCAACCAGCGCAGGATCGAGTTGAATGGCAGTCCCGAGCTGGCGAACAGCCTCATGGACGGTCTGCTCGAGAGGGGCTTCGACCCCGCGTTCAGCCAGAACGAGGTGCTCGATCACTCATTCCTCGTTCCACTCAATTACATGGTGGAAGAGGGCCTGGATGCACCCGTCATCCCGCTCATCGTCAACGCCTACGTACCACCGCAGCCCTCCATCCGGCGATGCAATGACCTCGGCAAGGCGATCGCGTCGTGGGCCGAAGCGTCGGGCAAGCGCGTCGGCATCGTCTCTACCGGCGGCATGTCGCATTTCCCCGGGACCGACCGATTCGCCGCGCCGGATGTGGAAGCCGACCACCGCGTCCTTGGCTGGCTCGAGGCTGGCGACACGGAGAAGCTCGTGTCGATGTCTGCAGCGGATCTTGACGCCATCGGCATGGTGGAGCTGCGCACATGGGCGATCTCCCTCGGCGCCAGGGGTGATCGGGTGCAGGCGGAGCGCCACTCCTACTGGGACTCCGGTCACTGCGGTTATGCCGTCATCGAATTCTAGCGAGAGGACAGACGATGCCAGACGAACATCTGATGTATCCACGGCCGCAGGCCGGCGACTTCTACGTGCACAGGCTCCTTCACGACATGCAGGAGGACGAGGATCTTTTCGTCGAGTTCCTCGGCGACCCGGACGCGGTCCTTGGCCGGTACCCGGAGGTGGACGACGAGGCGAAGAAACTGATCGCGGCGCATGACTACGCCGGACTGCAACGCCGTGGGTTGCATCCGATCATGATCGTCCAGTTTCAACGTCACATTGAATGGGGGATGCGCATGACCGCGTCTCGCGCGGCAGCGACCTCGGTCACCGACGCCACCGGCTGACCAGTCGTGGCTTCGGATCGCGGCGGCTCGCTCCTCCTTCGCGGTGGCCGGGTGATCGACGGGACTGGCGCGCCGTCGCGGACCGCTGATGTGGCGGTGAGTGAAGGCGTGATCACGAACGTCGGGGCCGCCCTGCCTGCGCCATCTGGCGCGGTCATCGTCGACGTCACGGATCTCGTCGTCGCGCCCGGCTTCATCGACCTGCACACGCACTGTGACTTCACGCTCCCGCTCTACCCGCGAGCGGATGCAATGGTGCGCCAGGGCGTCACCACGATCGTGACCGGCAACTGCGGGAGCACCCCGTATCCGATCGACCCCGACCGGGCGGGGCTGCTTCGCGATTCCACGGCACACCTTGGCACGTCGCTGCGATGGGACTGGCGGGACGCCGCCGGCTACGCGGACATGCTCGACCGTTTGCCACTGGCGCTCAACGTTGTCCTCCTCGTAGGCCACACGTCGATACGCATCGCCGCAATGGGATTTGACCGCCGGGCACCCTCCGAGCGAGAGCTCATGGCTATGCGCAGGCTAGCCAACGACGCCATGGAGCAAGGGTGCGCCGGCTTGTCGTCCGGCCTCATCTATTCACCGGGCAGCTATGCGGAACGCGCGGAACTGGTGGCGCTCGCTTCTGTTGCGGCCGACCACGGCGGCTTCTACGCGACGCACATGCGCAACGAGGGACCAGCGTTACTCGCTGCCGTCGACGAGGCGCTCGAGATCGCATCCTCGTCTGGAGCCGGACTGCAGTTGAGCCACCACAAGGTGCTAGGACGAAGCAATTGGGGTCTCACCGAGCGGTCGCTCGCCCGCATCGGCGAGGCGCAGGCGGCGGGCATGGATGTGTTGCTCGACCAGTATCCATACGACGCAACATCGACAACGCTCACAGCGCTACTGCCCACGTGGATGCTCGAGGGCGGCGTCGCTGCGATGCAGACGCGGTTGCGCGATGATCAGACCCGGGCGGCGGCACGTGCGGAGATGCTCACCGGACCCACCGACGGACGCCCCAAACGCGATTTCGAGCCGGAGACCGTCACGATCGCCTCCGTCCACAGCGGCCGTCGCAACGACATCGAGGGCTACACCATCGCCGACCTTGCGCGTTCAGAGGATCGCCAACCGGTCGATTGCTTTCTCGATCTGCTCCGGGACGAAGGTGGCGGCATCGAGGTGGTGATCGCAGCAATCGGTGAGGAGGACATTCGCAGAGTCATGCGGAATCCGACGGTGGCTGTGGCCAGCGACGGTTGGACTCTGAGCCCGGATGCCGGCGGGACCCCGCATCCTCGCAGCTACGGTACTTTCGCTCGGGTCCTTGGCCACTATTCGCGCGACGAGCGCGTGATTTCGATCGAAGAGGCGGTACGCAAGATGACATCGCTGCCAGCCCGGCGTCTGGGAATGACGGATCGTGGCATCGTGCGCGCCGGCGCAAGGGCGGACCTTGTGGTGTTCGACCCTTCGACGGTCGTCGATCGCGCGACCTACGAGCAGCCGCACCAGTTCTGTGCCGGCGTCCATGCGGTATTTGTTGATGGGACAGCGGTGGTCCACGAAGGCGTCGACACCGGAGCCTTGACCGGAACGGTGCTGCGCCGTCAGCGGTTCGGGCTCGCCCAGCGCGAGAAGTGACGACCGCAGAGGAACTCCATACCGCTGCCCCTAAGCAGCGCAACTGCTGTAACCCGTCCTCGTCTCCCAGCCGCTGTGCTCGGGCCAGCGATCTTCGTGCTGGCGCTCAACCTGCGCATGGGAATCTCGTCGGTCGGTCCGGTCCTCCCCCAAGTGGTACACGACCTCGGCGTGACGCTGATCTACGCGTCGCTGCTCACGACCATGCCCGTGGTCATGATGGGAGTCGCGTCGCCATTCAGCGCCCGACTCGGCGCAAGATTCGGCCTGGAGCGCACCGTGATCGGGGCGATCGCAATCGTGGGGATCGCGACGGCTGTGAGGATCTGGGCGACGTCGCCGATCACACTCCTCGTGAGCGCAGCGCTGCTGGGTTGTGGCATCGCTGCGGGCAACACCATGCTTCCGGCAGTAGTGCGCCGGTATTTCCCCGCACACGGTGCCCTCCTGACAGGTATCTACGCTGTGGGCATCAACATCGGTGCGGGAGTCGCCGCATTCGGCACCCCCCGTCTTGCAGGGAGCCTCTCGACCGGATGGCGAGGTGCGCTGGCCATCTGGGCGATGGTGGCTGTCGCCGCGCTGGCGCTCTGGCTGGTTGTCGCAATCCGAGCGCCCCGACACGCGGTGGCCATCAACGTGGCAAGACCGCGCAGAACGCGTCAGGCCTGGATAGCGGCCTGCCTATTCGGCCTTCAGTCGATGGTGTACTACGGTGTCCTTGCGTGGCTGGCACCGCTCTTCGAGGAGCGCGGGTGGTCTAAGGTTCAAGCCGGGCTCCTGCTCTCGTTCTTCACCGCGATGCAGGTGGTTGGCGCGCTCAGCGCTTCACTATTGGTGCAGCGCAGTGGCCGGCTCGTCGATGGCCTGCGCGTAGCTGCCGCGGTGTCCGCACTGAGCCTGGTCCTCGTCGCGGTCAGTCCACTTTCGTTGCCATGGGTGTGGATCGCTCTCCTGGGCGTGGGTGCCGGCGCGATCTTTCCCCTGACGCTCACGGTGCCCCTGGCAACGACATCCAGCGTTGACGAGGCGCGCAGCCTGACGGCAACGATGCTCTTCTATGGCTATCTGCTCGGTGCGACAGGACCATTTGCGGTGAGTATTCTTCGCAGTGTCTCGGGCGGATTTACGTTGCCGTTTGCGGCACTCGCGCTCCTCGCGGTCGCGACTCTGGCGCTCGCGGCGCCCGCGGCAAACAGCCGGCGCCTCTCATCGACTTAATGCGCAGACGCATAAACGTGCCCAGAGTGACGTGTCGCACGGTTCTTGACCTCACCAACTCGCGGCGGCAAGAGGCGTCGTCAAACGACCGAGCCCTTCCACCGCCACGTCAGTAACGTCGCCGGGTTTCATCCAGATTTTGGGATCGCGGCCGCGGATAACACCTTCCGGTGTTCCCGTCGCGATGAAGTCGCCGGGCTCAAGCGGGATGTACCTACTGATGTAACTGATGATTTCGCTGACGCTGAACATCATGTCTGAGGTGTTGGAGTCCTGGCGCAACTCTCCGTTGAGCCAGCCCTGAATGGTGAGGTTGTGTGGATCAGCGATCTCGTCTCTCGACACAAGCACGGGACCCACGGGCAGGAAGCCATCCAGCGTCTTTCCCAGCATGAGCTGAGAAGAGCGCGATTGTAGGTCTCGTGCGCTGATGTCGTTGCAATTGCAATACCCCCACACATATTCGAGGGCGTCGGCTTCCGATACGGCTACGGCGCGGCGCCCGATCACCACGCCCAACTCTGCCTCGTAATCGTACTGATCAGCCGTGCTTGGAAGACCCACCACCTGCCCAGAAGGGACGAGGGCGTTGGTGAACTTACCGAAAACGACGGGTGTCGTTGGCACTGTCGCTCCAGTCTCCAACGCATGGCGGCGGTAGTTGAGTCCTATGCATATGATCTTGCCGGGAATGGGAACACACAAGCCCGCGTTGACATTCGATGTTATTCGGCGATGTTCAGCCGCGCGTTCGGCGGCTCGCCGCGCCGGGTCGCCCCCATTGACCAACTCGGCCACTGTTCTTGGGGCGCTGTCGGAGTTGAGGAGAGCCCACCCATTGCTTTGTTCCAACGCCAGTCGTGGGCCGTCCTCGGTGAGTACGTCTGTAACCCGCATCGGCCGGGATCCTCCCGTGAGAACCGCCGATCGCGGCGGCACTAACAATTGCCGCCGGCTCGGCGTCGGCCGTGCCCTCGGTGATGCTCAGCCTCGGTAAAGGGCAAACCCCATGCCGCAGATCCATTCCTTGACGGGCTCGTATGCAAGGACTTCTGCCGCTTGGCCCCGCATGGCCCCCATCAAAGCGATCCAGTTGAGCACCTCGTGCCCACCGTTGCCCGCGTCCTTCTCAACGCCGGCGTACGTCAGACTCTTCATGTACTCGACGTCACCACGACTGAGGGCGTCGAGGAACTCCCGATCCCATGGCTCGTTGACGAGCGGCTCGTCGGACTGTGCGGCGGTGGCCTGCTCCCATTTGCCAACATCCGTGATGAGGTCAGGGTCTTCCTTGAGGTAGGTCCGCCCCTCCGTCTGAAAGCGCTTCATGCGCGCCAGGAGTGGGTCGTCTGCGGGACTGCCTTCTGTCCAGAATGGCGGCCAGTGTGACAAGCCGCCCGTGGCGATGAAGCCGACACGCTCGGGCCGCGCGTCGACAAACGATCTCACCGTCTGGCCGAGTTGGTAGGCACGCGCCGGGGGCGTCAAGGGCGGGGTGAAGGCGTTGATGAATACTGGGACGACGGGGATGTCAAGCTGGTCACGAATCAGCGCCAAGGCCACCATCAAGTTATTGCCGTACTCGATGTGGCCCATCCGTGCGGCGTCAAACCCGTTGTGGACGAGGTGGACGAGCAACGCCTCACTCATCGCCTCATTGCTCGGAACCTCCCGCTTCCGGTCGATTCTGAGCATCGTGAAGTAATGTTCGCTTGGACCTGCGTGGCTGGGAGCGACGCCCACGGCGAACGTGGGCATAAGGTTCCGGAAGTGGTTGTCAAAGTGGTCGTCGAGAAACGCGATGAGGACGTCGGGATGCGCCGATTCGAGTTGCTGACTGATCGTCTGCAGCGCCTCATCCATCCGGTCTCGCTTTTCCGCTGACGGAGCCTCGGGCCAACCGAGTATCCCAGGAGCGTGCGACATCGATATGCCGATCACTACGTCGCCCATGCTGCTTCCCCCTTTGCTGTGGTGGTCGCATCGCCGACCTTAGTTGTATCCGCCTTATCGACAACACCGAAGAAGATGTCGCTGAACCGCGGATGGTTGCGCAGCCCTGTCGCGGTGCCGCTGTAGCGCACCTCGCCTGAGGCCATGACGTAGGCCCAATCGGCGGCATCCAGTGCCGCCGTGGCCTTCTGCTCGACGAGCAGGACCCCGACGTTCAGCTCGCGCAAAGCCGGGAGATGGCTGGTGAGCAACGTCTTGGCGACCTCGGCCGACAGGCCCGCAGTGGGTTCATCGAGCAGAAGAACGCTCGGCCGCGTCATGAGCGCGCGGGCGATACCGACCATCTTCCGCTCACCTCCACTCAGCTTGCCGGCGGTTCGGTGAAGCAGCAGTCCGAACTCGTGGGAAGACGTCGATGACCTCGTTGCGCCGCCGCGCCAACTCGGCTTGGGACAGGGTGTAGCCGCCGATATCGAGGTTCTCCGATACCGACAGCGGTGTGAAGACGTCGGCGACCTGAGGAACGTACCCAACGCCGCCACGCACGAGCCTCTCAGTGGCCATGGACGATGCCGCGAGGGTGCCGACCGTGATATTGCCGCTCCAGACGTGGATCAGCCCCATGATCGCCTTGAGAAGGGTGCTCTTGCCGGCGCCGTTCGGGCCGACAATGGCTACAACCTCTCCGCCGCCGACCTCGACTGAGACGTCGCGAACGATCTGCACGCGGCCGTAGCCGGCGGTGATGTTCTGTACCGATAGAACCGGCGCCGGCCTGATTTTCGCGTCAACCGGCAACGTAGGCATCGATGACCTCCTGACGCTGCCGTGCCTCGGTCATGCTGCCACGGAAGAGCACACGACCTGCCGCCATCACGACGACCGCGTCGCAGAGCGCCTCCACGATGTCCAACTCGTGCTCGACCATGAGGATCGTGACGCCTTCGCGGCGGAGTTCGCGAAGGTAATCGCAGACCGACTCGATCACGCGCGGATGGATGCCGGCGAGCGGTTCGTCCAGGAGGAGGAGACGGGGCTGCGCCATGACAGCCCTCAGGATCTCGAGAATCCGCTTCTGACCACCGCTCAAGTCGCCGGCGTAGTCGTCTGCCTTCCCGCGCATGTCGAAACGTTCCAGAAGCAGTTGAGCGCTGGCGATCGACTGTTGCTGGCGTCGTGTCCATCGGCGTCGGGGTGTCGTGAAAACCTCGGTGAAGGTATCTCCCGGTTGCTTCGGAACAGCAACCAACAGGTTCTCGAGGACGGTGAGGCGGGCGAACTCGTTCGAGAGCTGAAAGGTGCGGATGATGCCGTGCCGCGCCCGCCGGTATCCCGGCCATCGGGTGATATCGACCCCGGCGTATTGGATCGCACCACCGACGGGTTTCTGAACGCCCGCAAGCACATGCAGCAGCGTCGACTTCCCCGCGCCGTTGGGTCCGATGAGGCCCACGAGCCTGCCATCCATGATGTCGACGGACACCGCATCAAGGACGCGCACATCCTGGAACGATTGCGAGATGGAGTGGGCGGACAGCAGCGGCCGCGCCGCGAGGCTCGCGGGAATCGCACTCATGCTCAGCCAGCTGTCCATTCGTCGGCCGGCCTCACCGACGGGGTGCCGGCCCCGGGGGTCGAACGCCGTAACAGCCAGGTGCGTCGATGGAACGTACGGCGCCGCTCCGGGACCAACCCTCGCGGTCGAAACCACATGAAGGCGATGATGAGTACGCCGATCAGCATGAACTGCACCGCGTCGACGAACCCGGGTCCTCCAAATGACGGAAGGTAGCGCACGCCCTCGGAGATGCCGACCGGGAGCAGCAAGGCGCCGATCAGGACACCGAGCTTGTTGGCGGCGCCGCCGATGATGATGGCGCCGAGATAAACGAACGTCTCCGGGTACAGCCATCCGTTTGGCGACCATGAGCCGATGTACTGAACCAGCAACGCTCCGCTGACCGCCGCGATCATGTTCCCCATTACGAAAGCGCCCATCCGCATGGCGAGGACGTTTTTGCCGAGAGCGGCCGCTGCCGACTCGGATTCCCGGATGGCCCGCAGGGTGCGCCCAAGAGGCGCGCGCGAAATGCGGCCGATCACCCAGAGCACCACAGCGAGGAACACGCAGCTCAGCCCCACGTAGAGCCACTGGTAGCCGAGCAGGCTGTCAGCGTGCTCGATCAGCGGCTTCGGAATCAGAAAGAGGCCGCGCTCGCCATCGAGCAGCCCGGTATCGCTGATCACCACCGTGGTTGCGATCAACGAGACCACCAGCATGGCCACCGCTTGGTAGTCGGACCGCAACCGCCGCAACGCGATGATGCCGATTGGGTAGGACAGCAAGGCGCCCACGAGCGCTGCTGCGAATACCGAGATTGGATAAGGGACCGACGCCCCCAGAACGTATGTCTGGTAGTTGCTGAGCGGGTTCGCTTGTGTCGATGGCCCCAGAGTCAGGACGGCAGCCGTGTAAGCCCCGGCTGCCTGGAAGACGATGAAGGCGAAGTTGAGGATTCCGGTGTCCCCGAACTGCAAGTCGAGCCCCCAACAGGCGATGATCGAGACAGCGCCGTAGATGAGGAGCGTCGTTACGTAGAACTGCGTGGCGCTGCTCACGCCTGAACCTCTCGAGCGGCAGCGAAGGCGGCTCGAACGCCCTGAGGCCGTATGAGCAGCACCAGGATCAGGATGACGAAGGCGACTGCGGTCTTATACGCCGAGTCCAGGAAGAGGGCCGCGAACTCGGTGGCAAAACCGATGATAAGAGCGCCGAGCATCGCCCCATAAGCGTCGCCAACGCCGCCGAGAATCGCGGCCGCGATGATCACCACGAAAAAGTCGCCACTGGTAGTGACTGAGAATGCTGTGGTGTTCATGAACAAGGTCACGCCGGCGATGCCCGCCAGGGCTCCCGAGAGCAGCCATGCCAGATCGACGACGCGGGTCGTTGGCACGCCCGAGCACCGTGCCAACGCCGCATCCGCCGAACACGCGCGCATCGCCTTACCGAGGCGCGTCCGGGTGAGCAGGAGGTGGACGCAGAGCATCGCGGTCACGGCGATCAGAAGAATCGCCAGCTCGGTATAGGAGAAGCGGATGCCGGCAATGTCGAAGGCCAGTCCCTGAGGCTGGGTGTATGTGAAGAAGCCGGGGCCCGTGATCGCGAGCACCCCGTTCTGGATGACCAGGGCCAGCCCCATGCTCACGATGATCAGGGCAAACAACCGCGCTCCACGGCGGATGAACGGACGGTAGAGGCCGCGGTTGATCAGCACCGAGAAAATCGCGCCGAAAATGCCCGCCGCGACCATGCAGATCCAGATGCTGATCCCGCGACTATTCAGCCAGTACGCCACGAACGCCGACGACGTCATCACCTCAGCGAAGGCAAGATTCAGGATATTAGTCACCCCGAACTGCAGCGTGAAGCCAACCGCAGCCAGTGCGAGGATCGACGCACTGATCAGGCTGAAGCCGATCGTCGGCAGGATGAGACTCATCTGCTCTCCGTCATCCGCTGACTATCCAAGTGCGAGCTGTTCGAGCTCTTGATTCGACATAACACCGAAGTGGGCCAGTGTCTTCGTGTCAGGAGCCCAATGCTGCGTTTCGAATGCGCCGGTGACGTTGTGGTACTTGTTCAGACCAAGGTCGCCGCCGGCTCCGGACAGGTAAATTGTCTTGCCGGCCTTGAGCGCGTCAAGGCCCTCCTGGTACGTGTGCACGGTTGTCTTGCCCGCTCCGGGCGTGAGGATCTGAACGATCTCCGGGTTGTACGTCTTGGGGTTTGTCGACTTGGCCGCCGTCATGGCCAGAGCCATCGCGATGCAAGCGTCGTACGTCGTGCGCGAGTAGATATCGGCGTTGAACTGGTTGTAGTCGACACCATTCCCGTGGAGGCTCTTGAGAGTGTCGTTGAAGACCTGCCACCCCTCTCCCTCGGTCGGCGCGTACGGATCGACAACTGTCATCAGCCGCGCGAGTACGTCGGCGCCCATCGCCGTGCTCACCGCCTTCTGCCAGTCACTGAATGTCGCGATCGCCGTGATCACCATGGGGATGTTGGCTCCCGCTTCCTTGAGTTCTCCGAAGAAAGTGGCGTCGCTTTGCGCATCACCCTCGTTGATGATGACCTGCGGATTGTCGGCGATGAGCTTCGCAACCTCGGTCCGGTACGACGCTTGGTTTGGTGTAATGGACAGGGAGTCGGTAATGGTGAGGTGCAGAACGGGAGCAACGGCCTCGAGTGGTGGCACGTTTGCCTGCGCGCTGTCCCCCGCTGTGAAGACGATGGCGATGCGAGTGAAGCCGAGATCCTTCGCCTCCAGAGCAAGCGCTTTCGCGGCAAGGTCATCAGAGGGGGTGAACCGGTAGAAGTACGGGTCGGTGCTCTTGTCGAACTGCGCGTCACCGGCGACCGAGAACATCGGCATATTTGCTTGACGCAGCAGTGGCTCTGTTGAGGGTGCCTCGGCGGTGCTCGGTCCGAGGACTCCCACCAGGTTGTTGGTCGTGGCGAGCATCTTCTCAGCCGCAGGTACCGCGTCCACGGCGTCACCGCGTGTATCGAACTCTTGACAGGTCACCTGGTTGCCGAGTACGCCGCCCGCCTTGTTGATGACGGCGACGGCAGGCAGACATCCGTTGGTCACCTGGCCACCTTCTGCCGCCTGGTCGCCGGTGTACGGCATGAGCTCTCCAAATACTAGGGTGCCGCCTCCGCTTCCACCGTTGCCAGTACTGCCACCGCCGCACGCGGCGAGCAGTGCCACCAATGAAGTCGTGGCCGCGAGCCGTCCTGTCGCCGCTTTGACCGTCATGTCTCTCAAACCCCACAAACGTTGATTGGCTGCTCAAGTTGTGGCGCGCCGATCGCTACCACTGTTGTCACCTCGGTGTGCGTCATGTGTTTCCCCTTTTGCTGGTAGCAGTCAGCCGGTGGCGATCACCTGCACCTCGACAAGCAGTTCCGAGCGAACCAGTCCTGAGACGATCAGCAGGGTGTTGGGCGGATACATCAACTCACCGAAAAGCGACGGGAAGAGCTTTGTGCGCGCCGCGTAGAACCGGTCGACATCGTCGCGCCGCGTGATGTAGGTGGTCATCTGCGCGATGTTGTGGAAGCCGAGTTCAACCGAAAGAAGAATGTCACCGATGTTCGTGAAGGTCTGCGTTAGCTGTCGGGCGAAGTCGTCGACGCCGACGACCGTGTCGTCCCGGTCGACACTGACCTGCCCCGCGATGTAGTACGTATTTCCGCTGCACGCCAGATGTGAGTACGCCCCGATGGGGGCACCGACGCCGGGGGGATTGACGAACGTTGGTGCTCCGTCGTGCCTGGCGGCGGTGCTCATTGTGCGCACCAACCGCCGTCGACGTTGAGGACGGCGCCTGTGACGTAGCTCGAAGCAGCCGAGGCTAGAAAGAGGACGCAGAGTCCAAGCTCCCGAGGTGTGCCCCAACGTTGGAGCGGCGTGCGGGTCGTGACAAAATCCACAGCGACGGGATCCTTCTGCAAGGGTTCGACGTCGCGCTCGATGAAGGCCGGGGCGATGCAGTTCACTCGGATCCCGTGTTCGGCCCAATCAAGCGCCAACCCCTTCGTCATGCCGACGACGCCATGCTTGGCAGCGGTGTACGCCACAGTGCCCTTGATGCCGACGACGCCCTGGATTGAAGCAATCGTCACGATGGTGCCGCCAGTTCCCTGAGCGATCATCTGCTTGCCGGCTGCCATGGCCGTGAGCATCGCTCCGCGCAGATCGATGTCGTAAATCGTGTCCCACTCGGAAAGCTCCATGAGCTCGGCCGACTGCCATTTGCCGAATACGCCCGCATTGACCAGGCACGTATCCACGTGTCCGAACTCGGACAAGGCGCGGGCGAAGAGGTTATCGACGTCAGCTGCGTTGCTGACGTCGCAGCGCACCGCGACTGCGGTGCCTCCGCGCGCCGCGATACCGCTGCGAACTTGCTCCAGATCTGCCTCGTTGCGCCCGGCGATCACCACCGCAGCCCCGGCCTCGGCCAGTGCCTCAGCAGAGCCCCGGCCGATGCTTCGGTTGCCGCCCGTGATGACCGCGACCTTGCCGGTGAGGTCGAACTCAGGAATGACCGCCGACGGTTGTACGGCAATGTTCACGTGGTCTCCCCGTTGCGCGGACTCCGCGGCCCGCTCATCTGCTGGCGGCATGGGCTTCCGCCACCGGCTTTCCATCCAGGAAGTCGACGACGAGTCGATTGAAGGTCTCCGGATCCTCGTAGTACGGGGCGTGCGCGGTACCGACCATGAGCGCCAGTGGAGCGCCGAGCAGCTCGTGGGCTCGCCACCCAACAGACGGTGGGACCCAGCGGTCTTCGGCACCCCAGACCAACTGGGTGGGAACGCGTGCGATCACGTCGCGCAATTGATCGCCGACCCGATCCGCGTCGACTCCGCCGGCCAGATAGACGGCGACGGCCTCCAGCGACTCGCGTGCCCCAGACGAGCTGTTGATGTGCGCTTCCTCGTTGACCCACTCATCAGTAATGAGCTCCGGTCGCGCAACCACCATGTGAAGCTTTTCCCGAATCGCCGCCGGGGAGGCATCCCACATGGGTACCGGCGAGAGTGGCCCTTCACGCGGTTCAGGGGGGACGATCCCGACGGCGCCGATGAGCACGAGCGCGCTGACCGTGTCGGGGTCCTCGACCGCGATGGCTGCAGCGACGTGACCACCGAGAGAGGTGCCAACGATGACCGGATGGTTGACATCGAGCAGCCGCAGAACCGCTGTGACGAAGCTGGCATATGCGGGCGTGGTATGAGTGATGGACGAGCCTTTCGATGCGTACCCATGACCCGGGAAGTCGAGGGCTAGCACCCGATAGCCGTGGGCTGCGATGGGCGCCAGGTTGTGCCAGAACCGATCTGCGCGCGAGCCAGCACCGTGTAAGCAGACGAGCGTGCGGTCACCCCGGCCGGCGTCGAGGACGCGCGTGGCCAGACCGCCTGCTTCGACGATGTACTGGCTGATCGTGATCTCTTCGACCGCGTACGTCATGGCGCTTCCTGCGGCGCGGTGGCGAGCCGGGCTCGCGTCAGCTGAAGGGTTTGGCTGAAGTGCCGCAAAGTCAGGCGCACTGCCGCCGCCTCATCGCGCGCCCGGTATGCCTCTAGGAGGGCTCGATGTTCCTGATCTGCGTCGCGGTCGCCCTGGTCAGGCGCAAGTGAGATGTTCACGTACATCGTCGACAGATCGCCAAGCCGCCGCAGGATGGTGGTCAGATGAGCGTTACGCGAGGCCTCGTCGAAGAGGTTGTGGAGGCGGCGATTGCTCTCGATCCACTGTTCGGGAGAGCCCGGCTCGGCCATCTCGTGGATCAGGCGGTCGATTGCGGCGAACTCATCATCGGTGATGCGTGCCACGCTCTCGCGCACCACCAGCGGGATGAGGCATGCACGTATGTCGTACACCTGCTCCAGTTCCTCGATCGTCGGCTGGTGGACGACCGCGCCGGAGTACGTGGTGAAGTCAACCAGACCCTCGGCAGACAGGTCGCGAAGCGCCTCACGAACCGGTGTGATGCTGACTCCGTACTCGCGGGCGAGATCGCTCTGCTGCAGCCGCGCGCCTCCCGCGATGCGGCCGCGCAGGATATCGATGCGGATACGGTCGTACACCGCTCGCTGCACGCTTTTGGTGATCAAAACGTCATCTGTGCGCGTCGCTCGGGGTTCGCTGGTGAACGTCTGGCTCAACTCAGGCCACCCGACTCTCGAGCCGGCCGACCCGTTCGATCTCGGCGACGATCAGGTCACCGCTGTGCAGGAACTCCGGCGGGTTCCGGGTGAATCCCACCCCGGCGGGCGTCCCTGTAGCGAACAGATCGCCGATGTGCAGCTCGACGTATCGCGAGACCGTACTGATGATCACGTCGATGTCGAAGATGAGCTCACTGGTGCGCGCATGCTGCTTCTCCACGCCATTCACCGACAGGGATAACGACAGGTCGGGCGGATAGGCGATCTCGTCGGCGGTCGTCACCCACGGTCCCACCGGCGTCGAACGGTCGATGTTCTTGCCGATGAACCACTGCGCGTGGTCACGCTGCAGGTCGCGCGCGGTGATGTCGTTGAGCACCGTGTAGCCGGCGACATGGTCGCGAACGTGTCCTGGCTCGATACCACGCCCAGCGCGTCCGATGACCACAGCCAGTTCCACCTCCCAGTCGAATTGGTCTGAGAGCTGGCCGTCGAGAACCAGCGGTTCATCCGGATCGGCAATTGCCTCGAAGTGTTTGACGAACACCACGGGTTTCGCGGGCCGGCTGACTCCGAGGGACTGCCCGGCTTCTGTGTCGTGCGCGAGGTAGTTCAGCCCCATGCAGTACACAGGCCGCGGCCGGTCGGCCAACGGCGCACGCAGCACGCAAGCCTCCGCCTCCCAGGTGTGGCCGGTGGTATCAGGCTGGGCTCGGACACCACCCGCGAACTGCTGCAGCACTCCGCTCCAGGTGGCCGACAACTCGTCGATGGTGCCGTCGCGCAGCATGCCAACCCGGGTTGCGCCCTCCACTTCGAACCTGACCAGTCTCATTCATAGCCCCCTGGTGCCTGATGCATGATGCAGGATACACGAGGCATCGGGACGGCTGCCATACTCTGGCGCGTCGTACCCCGCGATACACCCGGAGGACTTGGGTATGGCCGGCGCGTTGGTTCGACGGTCTGGACGGCGGAGCCGCAGGCGTGCGCCACGACCTGGGCATTTACGGAGTTCTCACGCCGAGCTCCGGCGCTGCGTGGCAGCCAACGTGCTCGCCACCCCCTCGTGCCATGAGGAAGTGATCTCCGCCAACCCTGGCCGCAGTCTGCCGCTGGGCCGCCCACAGAACCGGACCGTCTGCTGAGGAGTTGACCCAATGCCTGCTTGGCTGCTGATCGCCGACGCCAATGTCATCGACGGAACCGGGTCGCCGCCTCAAGCGCCTATGTCCGTCCTGGTTCGCGACCACCTCATCCATCGCGTTGGAGACCGTGCCGATCTTCGTGCTGAGATTCCTGAAACGGACCACGTCGAGGTGCTCGAGGCTGCCGGCCGCACGGTGATGCCCGGCCTCATCGACGCCCATTGCCACATGACATACGGCGAGAGTCGCGCCCAGGAGGAGCAGGACCTGTACACGGGCGTCGAAATGCGCACACTCATTGCTGCCGCCAATGCCGGCAAGGTCCTCAGAGCCGGCGTGACTTCGATCTCCCAACCGGGAGGCAGCTATTACATCGGCGTCGGCCTGCGCGAGGGGATCAGGTCGGGACTGGTGCAAGGCCCCCGAATGGCAGCCGCCGGCCGCTACATCACCACCAGTAACGGCCTCACCGATTACTACCCCACGTCGGTGGGCAATCCTGATGGCGCCATCGGCAAGCTCGCGAACACGCTGCCCGAAATGGTCAACGAGCTACGACGCCAGGTGAAGAACGGCGTCGATTTCATCAAGCTCGCCGACAGCCCATACGGTCAGTGGCAGGCGTTCACCAACGACGAGATGAAACAACTCGGGGAGCTGGCTCACAATCTGCACAGGCCGATAACCATCCACGCGCGGGGCTCGTCCGAGGTGTCGGCCGCGGTTGACGCCGGCTTCGACTGGATCATGCACGGGAACGTCATGACCGACGAGACCATCGACAAGCTCGCTGCGTCGAGGATCCCGCTGGTCCCGACGCTGCTTCTCCTCGCCAACCTCAGCGATTGGGGAGATCTCTGCGGGGTGCCGGCCAATCAACGCGATGGCGCGCGACGGATGCTGGAAAAGACCTCGGATTCGCTCCACCGCGCACACCGCGCCGGAGTGCGAATGCTGATGGGCACCGACACCGGCTTTTCTGTGACCCCATACGGCGAATGGCATGCGCGGGAGCTCGAGTTGCTGATGGTGTACGCGGGTATGAGCGAGCTTGAGGCCATTCGCGCAGGGACCAAAGACGCCGCCGTGACAACACTCCTTGGAGACCGCGTCGGCGAGGTCGCACCGGGGAAGTACGCAGACCTCCTCGTGCTCAACGGCGACCCCAGCCGCAACATCCGGGTGCTCGTTGACAAGCGCAACATCGAGGTCGTCATCAAGGGCGGCAAAATCGTCGTCTTCGACGAGGAACGGGTGCAGCCTCGCTGGGCTCACCCCGAGCGCGTCATGACCTTCTCAGCCGATGACCTCACGTACGACAAGGTGTACGGAGAAGGACCGCCGGAGGGTCATCCGGTGCCGATGTGGACGCGTGAGGAGGCGAAGGACGTCGCGGCAGACTTGCGCCGTCTCGAGCTCGATGCGCGCGCCGTTGTCGACGCATGATGGGCGGGGAGGTGCGGCGATGACGGTTGCCGTGCTCGGCATGGGAACCATGGGCACGGCGGTTGCACGGCGCCTGCTCGACCGTGGTCACGGTGTTGTGGTGTGGAACCGAACGTCAGGTCGCGAAGGTGACCTCGCCCAGCGGGGTGCGCGCGTCGCTCCGGATATCGCCGACGCCGTCGCCGGTTGTACGACTGTGCTGACGTTGCTGACCGACGACGATGCGGTGCGTGAGGTGTGCTTGGGTAATGGTGGCGTGAAGGCGTCGCTCGCGCCTGAGGCGGTACTCATCGACATGAGTTCGGTCCATCCTCGCACCTCACGTGAACTCTCTTCGTCCATCGGTGAGGGTCGGTTTGCCGACGCCCCCATCCTCGCTGGGCCTGCGACGATAAGCAACGGCGATGCGTTGTTCGTCGTCGGCAGCACCGTAGAGCTGTTTCAGCGTCAGCAGGGGCTGTTCAGCGACCTCGGTTCGCGATGGATCCATGGGGGTCCGGCAGGCACCGGCACGTCCGTCAAGCTGGTGTTGAACTTGCTCTTCTTGGAAGACCTCGCTGCGCTGTCGGAGGCGGTGACTTTGGCTCGAGCAGCGAGGCTCGATGCCGACCTTGTTCGAGAGCTGTTCGGCATCAGTCCACTCGTCCCGGCGGGACTGCAGAACCGGCTTGCCAACGTGCTCGGCAGTGACCACAGTGGCTGGTTCCCCATCGCGCTTGCTCGGAAGGACCTGCGGCTCGCAATGGAGTTGGGGCGCGAGGCCGGCGTCGAGCTCCGGCTCGCTGACGTCACGGAGAAGCTCTACGCCGCCGCCCAGGACATCGCCGACGCGCACGACGATGTTGCCGCCGTGGTCGAGGCAGTGAGGGCATCGTGAACATCGAGCTCTGTCCTGAAGCGAGCGGAGGGGAACAGCGACCAGCAACCCGGCAGACTCGGCAGCAAGAGCCATGCGGCGCTCGACTCAGGTTGTCTCCCCACGCCCGCGAGCGCAGTCCACGGAACAACCTGGACGTAGGGTGGGCTCCGTCCTGGCGACACCCGGTGTCTGTGACGGTTCAGTCGGAACGCTCGCAGGCGTCGGCGAGTATCAGCTCAGCGACACCACCACGGCTGCCCCGCTCAGCGCTGTGACGATGAGTGCCGGCGGCGGAGCGGGGACGGGCTCCGCGACGACGGTGCCGGTCACCTTCCATGGCGGCACTACCGCCGAGCATCTTGACAACAGCACGCTCATCGGTGGCGCGGGCACGGATACCTTCAGTGCCGCCGGGACAGGGAACCGGTTCGTGGCTGGGACGGGGAATGCCACCTTCAGTGATGCGACGCCGGGCAATACGGTGGACTTCTCGGCGTTGACCACGGCGGTGACGGTGAACGTGTCGGGCGCGCAGGTGGGGTTGGTGGCGAACCAGTCAGCGATGGCAGGGTCAGCGACCGATACCTTCACGGGACTGGTGGCGCCGACCAGCTTCATCGGGGCAACCCCCAGCAGTGGCGGCACGACCTTCGATGCGGGCTCGGATGCGGACACCTTCCAGGGACAGGGTCTCGCGGGGGATACGCTGAGCTATGCGTTTGCCCCGGGCGGGCCGCTGCTGGTGTGCGCGTCGGGGTTGAGCACGGGGCCGTGCAGCGGCGTGCCGGGGGGCTCGACGGGCAAGGCCGTGCTGGGGACGGTGACCGAGCCCTTTGCGGGGATCCATGTGTTCGACGGTCTGGCCACAGGGAACACCACCTTTGTGTCCGGTGCGACGGGTGGATACACGTTTGATGCGACCGGGAGCGGCAACGCGGCCGACTTCTCGGCGGCGACGTCCGGGGTGCCGGGGGTCACGATCGACCTGTCGACCACACCGGCGACGGTGAGCGGGTTCGCCAGCGGTGGGCCGGACGAGATGAGCGGGATCAGCACGGTGACCGGGTCGGCTGCGGGACAGAACACCTTCCGAGCGGGGAGCGGCAACGCGAGCTTTGCCCAGACGGGACCTGAGGTCGGGGACGCCATCGACTTCTCCTCGGTGTTGACCAGTCAGAGCGTGCCGCTGACCGTGAACGTGTCGGGTGGGGAGGAAGCCCCGCGAACGACAGCGCGAGCGTGGGGACGACGACGTACACCTTCACCACCGGCGGCGCGGCATTCACCCGCTTCACGGGCGCAGCCACCGGGTACACCGACTTCCTCGCCAGCGGCACCGGCGGCTTCGCCTTCAGTGGCCGCGGATTACTGAACACCCTCGATCTAACGACCGCTCCCGCGGGGACGGAGGTAGAGGTGAATCGAAATTCCTCCGCGTCGCCGGGGCTCGTGCTTCGTCTTGCCGGCCCAGCTGGCAAACGGTTCGACACGTTCAGCGATATCCAGTATTTCGCGGGTCACGTGGCTTTCGTTTCCCCGGTCCGTGTGCGGCAGACAGCGCTGCCGCGCGCGACGGTGGGCGTGATGTATTCGCTGCAGCTCAACGGCGCCGGCGGTCTGGCACCGTATCGCGATTGGTCCGTCGAGAGTGGCTCACTGCCGCCCGGGCTAACCCTTTCAGGCAACGGCCTTCTGTCCGGGACCCCGACGGCTCCTGGAACATATTCCTTCGTCGTCACATTGGTGGACTCTCATGACATTCCTGGCGGAACCCGAATCACGATAGTCGTCAAATAAGACTGGTCGGGACTACGAGTGGCGGCCCAGAACTAACTTCGGGCAAGAAACGCGGCGATCGCGGCGACGAGCTCGGGTGCGGTAAACGCGGTCTCATGATCGCCCGGGAGGCGTTCGAACTGAGCATGGGGCAGGAGTGCAGCCAACTCGTCGGCATCACTACGCTCGTCCTGATCACCGATTGCGACAAGCGTCGGAGTTGTGATCTTGCGCAGCGCATCCTCGGGCGTCGGGATGAGCGACTCCGATACGTACAACAAGGCGCGCGGGTCGAGGCCGAGCTTTGAGATCCAATACGCCATCCGCGCGTCCGACGAATCAGGCTCGATCTCGACACCGTCGACGAGCGCAGTCAGCACCCGATGAATCGTCCCGCCGCCCTGGGGGCCGCTCACCTTGGCGAGTCCCTGCCCGGCCACAATCGCCCGCCCCGGCCTGGCGCCCCGCGCGAGCATCCGCACCACGATTCGCGCGCCGAGCGAGTAGCCACCAAGGTCGTAGGCGCCATCACCGAGCTCAAGATGCTCGACGAGCGCAAGCCCATCGTCAGCCAGGACGTCAGGTGGGTAAGCGGCCCGTTCGTGGGGCTTTCCACTCTCTCCGTGGCCGCGCATGTCCGGAAGCACCAGGCGATGCCCCTGCTCCACGAGCGCATCGACTTTGCCCTGTTCGAGCCAGTACGGACCCGCTCCCATGAATCCGTGAATCAGAATCAGCGGTCGGCCAGACCCCGTTTCCCTGCATGCGAGATCGACGCCGTCGCGGCCAACGAATCGATAAGTGCCCATAGCTTGTCGATGATGGCCCCGAGGCTCTAGTAGATGCGCTGTATCGAGGGGGCTGCCACCACTCCCAGCCCGGCGCTTCCGAGACGGTTTGCCGTCTCAATTTCCTCAGGAGTGATCTCCTCGTCGCCTTGCTTTCCGGCCACGATCACCTCGTCGCCGCGCTGAGCGTCAGGTACAGCCGACAGATCAATTCGCGTGTGTTCCAGCGACATGGCGCCAACTACCTTGCAACGCCGGCCGCGTACCAACACCTCTCCGCAACACACCAAGCGCAGCCCGTCGGCCGTGCCCATCGGTATGACGCCGATGCGTGTCGGTTGTTCGGCGTTGACAGGAGATTCGGAGCGAAATTCCTCGCGGTCGACGGCCTTCACCTGCAGGATCCGGCTGGCCACGCTGACGAGAGCCTTTCGCAACCATGCGGGGCGGTTGCCTCTGCCGCGCGGAACGAGGCCGTAGAGCAGATGACCTGGGTCGACCGCATTGAACCAGGGGTATGCCCCTGTTCCTAATGTGGCGCTACTCTCAGCCAGGCGGAGCTCAGGGTCGATGCCGGCACTGACGAGCGCGTCGAGAACGCCCTTGAAGCGGGTGAGTTGCCACTCGAGGTACTCGTTGGAACCGACGCCATGGACGTGCGTCGTCACGCCCCGCAACCGGATTCCCGGCAAGTCGTTGACTGCCTTGACCAGAGCGTTTGCATGCCCCACATCGACGCCGAGTTGTTCAAGGCCGACGTCGATCTCCACCACGACATCGGTCGGATCGCTGGCCGAGCCCTCCACTGCCGCCGCAGCGTCAAGCTCTGCGATCGACAGCATCGCGTTCCACCGTCTCGCGAACGCCCCGGCCTCCAAACTGGGAAGCATCCCTCCGTACATCAGCGCCGGCAGATCGATCCCGGCGCGACGGATCTTGAGCAGGTCTTCCGGATCGCTGAGCCCGAACCCGTCGGCTCCTCCTGCGATGATCGCTTCGGCAACTCGCGGAAGACCCAGGCCGTATCCATTTGCTTTGACGGCACCGAAGATCTTCGTGGTCGACCCGACGTCATCTCGTATCGATCGCACGTTGTGTGTGATTGCCTCGAGATCGACCGTGACCGTGTTTGGACGCGCGGCCATCACGGCTCAGCCGTGAAGAGCGCTTCTGCAATGGCGAGGTCTTCGATGCCCAGCCCAACCGATTTGAACACCGTGATCTCCTCGGCAGATCTGCGTCCGGCGGCCCCGCTGCACAGGCCGAAGAGGTCATCGACAACAAATTGGGCTCCGACCGCACCGCTGGCGATCGGCATGAGCACATCGCCTGACTCTGCAAAAACGCGAGTGCGCTCCTCGACAAACCAACGCGCCCGCTGCGCGGTCGTGTCGTCCAGTTCACGCACGTCCGGGTGATACGAACCGATCGCATTGATGTGGGTACCAGCCGAAAGGAGGTTGCCATCAAAAACGGGCGTGGCCGAGGTGGTACAGGTGCAGATGATGTCGGCATCAGCGATGCTGGTCGCATCACCGCGGCAAGCGTCAAGTCCAAGCGCGCGCGCCAGCTCGACGAGGTGCGATGCGCGCTGCGCATTGCTATTGACGATCGTGACGTGACGCAGTGGCCGGATTGCAGCCATCGCTGTCAGATGGGACGCTGCTTGGACGCCCGCACCGAAGAGCACGAGTCGCGCCGCATCGGGGCGCGCCAGGATGGTGGTTGCCAGCGCTGAGACCGCTGCGGTGCGAAAACCCGTGAGGGCGGCACCGTCGACGAGTGCGAGGGGAGCAAGGGCCTCTCCGCCGAAAAGCACATACGTCGCGTGCACCGAGGGCAGGCCAATCTCGAGGTTCTGATTGCGAACGCTGACGACCTTGACCCCCGCGTATGACGGACCCACCCCAGGGTTGTGTACCGCACTCATGACCAGTAGCTCGCCATCGGCAAAGGGCAGGTGCTGACGCCCGGACGGAGGCCCGCTGATCGCATCCGTGAAAGTCGACGCCAATACCTCGACGGCCTTGGCGATCGGAAGGGATCGAGCGATGTCCTCGGCGCTGATCACGCGCAGCGCCGTCACCGAGCGCTCCCAATGGCTCTTGACATCATGCTCGTGCGACGAATTTGGGGAGCGCGATTCCCTGCGCGACTGTCTCGAAAACGACGCTCACATCCATGCCGATACGCACGCGCTCAGCGGGGCTGTCCACCAAGGTGGCGACCATCTGCGGGCCCTCACGGAGGTCCACCACGACGAGGATGATCGGAATCTGCTCGGTGAAAGCCGGATGATTGGGCCGCCATACGATGGAAAACGAGTAGACAGTTCCCTGTCCCGTCAGCTGTTCCCACGTGTACTCCGTCGAGAAACATCGAGGACACAGCATCCGCGGGTAGTAGATGAGATAGCGGCAGCGTGCGCAGCGCTGGAGCATCAGCTTGCCCTCGGTGCCGCCTTCGAAGTACGGACGGTTCCATTCAAAAAGGGTGGGAAGCGGACGTTGCATCTGCGGCTGAGTTGTCTCCTCAGAAATCGCTACACCTCCTCGCTAGCGTCGAAATGGTTTGTCATTGGTCTGCCCGCGCTATGCGGCGGTGTCCATCAATCGGTGGACGGACTCTCGCTCGAGATGTGCGCTCAGCAATACGAGCAGCCGGCAGCGAGCCTTCAGTGCGGACAGGTCCGTCAACGCAATGCCGAGTTGCTCGAGGTCCGTTCCGTAGCCGGTGACGCCGTCGTATGTTGAACCCGACCTCCGCACCACACGCCCGGACGCGCAGCGTGTGGAGAGCGCAACGACGGTTCCGTTCCGGATCAGGTCGCGCAACGCTGGGACGATAGCGGGTGGCACCGCGCCGGACGTCATTCCGGCAACCACCAAACCGGCCCCTCCCAGGTCACCGACCGCATGGACGACATCGCCGGACATTCCTGCATAACAAGTGATCAGGTCGACCCGCGCAAGTGGCGTGTGCGCGTGATACACAGCAGGCTCGCGAACCGGCCTCCTTGTCACCACGACGCGATCGAGGTCGACTCGGCCGATCGGTCCGGCGTCGAGGCTTTGGAAACCCGCCGTCGCAGTCGGATGGACCTCCGCGACGTCCCGCGATGCATGGATCTCGCCGTCGAACACCAGCACAGCTCCCGCACCTGCGAGGGTCGGTGTGCTTGCCACCGCAATCGCGTCGCGCAGGTTCCGGTAACCGTCGTAGCCGGCGGTGCCCGGGAAGCGTTGCGCGCCGGTGAACACAATTGGTTTTGTCGACTCGACCACCAGATCGACGAAGTAGATCGTCTCCTCGATCGTCGCCGTCCCGTGCGTGACCACGACGCCCTGCACGTCGTCGCGTTCAAGGTGCCGTCGCACCGCCTCGGCAATACGGAGCATCTCGTCGGGACCGACATACGTGCTCGGCAGATCGATCAGGTCGTCGACCACAACGGCGGGTATGTCACCAGCCTCGGGGGGCAGACCCGACAGCAATTCGGCACCATGCAGGTGCCGAAGCTCGGATCCCCCCAACACCTGGGTGATGGTTCCGCCGGTGGTGATGATCGCGATTGACACGGTCTCCTTCTCTCGAACTCAACGCCGATCAGGGCGTGAGTTCACTGTCTCCGCGAACGATCTCGCCGGCCCGACCCTCGGTGAAGCTGGCCCCGATCTTGGCGGCCAGACCGGGTACGGCCGTGACGATGATCACGCCGATGACGATCCACGCAATGACGATGTACGGAAAGTACTGTGCCGGTGCCGGCGGCACCGGATAGACATTCGAGTACAGCGTGTACCCGAGCATAACGATGGCGGCAATGGGGATCAGGAATTGGACGGCGTGCCAGATGCCGGTCTTCGAGAAGAATCGGATTGCCGCGAACTGAGACGCGATGTACACCACCAGCAGCGCGAGCGTGCCGATCGTTCCGTAATCGCCGAAGCCTGCCACGGCGCTGGCACCGAGCAGCCGGATGAACACGATCAGGATGATGGCGATGACCATCAGCGTCGCCACGGCAACATGTGGGGAGCCGAATTTCGGATTGACGCTGCTCAGCTTGCGTGGACCGAATCCGTCACGGCTGAGGGCGAAGAGCATGCGGGACGATGCCACAAACAATCCCACTCCGGATGCGAAGGCCGACGCCATGGCACCGAAATCGATGATGGCTGCCATGTACGTACCGACGTAAGACTTGGCGATGTCCGCTAGCGGCGTTGCCGACGATGCAAAGCGGCTCACGCCCGCGGGATCTGTGCCGAAACCTTCAGCCTGCATGTAAATGACCAGGATGTAGAAGATGCCGGTAACGAGCACCGCCGCGGCAAGTGCCCGCGGGATGGCACGCCGCGGATTCTCCGTCTCCTCACCCAGCGTTGCAGCGCCTTCGAAGCCCGCGAAAGAGAGGAATCCAAAGACGCCCGCGAGGCCGACCGCCGAAATGCCTGCGCTGCCGACCTGGAATGGCACGGTACTGAGCCCGTGCGCACCACCACGCGCGAGCACGATCGCGGTGAGGATCAGGATCACGAGGACGGAGACGCCCTCGATAGCCAGGCTCGTGCGCGTCGAGAGTTCGCACCGAGCGATGCACAAGCACCCACATCAGGGCGAGTGAGACGAGCGCAAGGACGATCCAGTCGATCGAGATGCCGAGGAGCCCGAGAAATGACTGCGCGAAATCCGCCGACAGGATGGCGACACAGATCGCCAGGATGGCATATGCGCCGAGCAAGGTCCATGCGGAAAGGAAGCCGAAACGTGGTCCGAATGACCGTCCGTTGAAGACGTAGACCGAACCCGCATGCGCATACTGCCGCCCGAATTCGATGAAGGAGTACGCGACCAGCGCGATCGCCACGGTGGCGCCGACGAAGGCGAGCGCCGTCGCGGTCCCGTCCGTGGCGGCAGTCAGTGATCCATTCAGCGCCATCGATCCGGTCGGACCCATGATCGCTACCGACAGGGCCATGACCTCGAAGAACCCCACGGTTCGTTTCAGCCTGCCGCCGACCCCACCTTGCGTGCCTTGAACGCTCTGGTCCACTCCCATGCTCGCTACCTCCTCACCGCTGACCCAATCTAGATCCGCTATGCCACGAGAACAGCGCTGCGCTGTCTATCTGCCTAGTCCGTTGCCAGAATGACTGCTGACTGGCAGAGGCCTTTGACAAACCCCACCATTCCGAAGCCGCTCACCAACGCGGTACGCGCATTCGCGACCTGACGCTCACCAGCTTCGCCTTGCAGCTGCATGACGGCCTCGGTGAGTCCAATAGCCCCGCCGCCGGCGCCACTCTGTCCGCAGGAGAGCTGGCCGCCCCCTGTATTGATCGGCAGCTTTCCGGACAGCGAGATGTCCGTCTCCTGGACGAACCGTCCGCCCTCGCCGCGGCCGCAGAATCCGAGTCCCTCCAGCTGGACGAGCTCCATGATCGGATAGTCGTCGTACAGCTGCACCATGTCGATGTCGCCATGGCTGAGCCCGGCCTGCTCGAACATCGTCGGTGCGAAGGCATGCCATCCAGCGTCGAGCAGGACTAACTTCTCGGGGCTGTAGTTGGTCCGCTCACCCCCGGAGAGCACGTGAACGGGCTTGCGGTTCAGCGTTCGCGCCCGCTCAACGCTCGTGACGACAACTGCTTCGCCGCCGCCGCACGGGAGCACGCAGTCATAGAGGCGAATGGGGTCACAGATGACGCGGGCGTTGAGGTAGTCGTCGATCGTCATCGGCTCGCGCAACATTGCGTTCGGATTCAGGCCGGCGTTGTGACGCTGGGTCACCGCGAGCTTGCCGAGCTGTTCGCGGGTGGTGCCGTACTCGAAACGGTGACGCTGTTCGAGCGTGGCGAAGAGTCCATTCGCCCCGCCCATGCCGTACGGAATCAGGTATTCGCGCATGCCACTGTTGAAGTCGTCCATGAGGGAGACATGCGCAGACACCGAGTAGGCATCGGCCGCGACGAGGACGATCGTCTCTGCATCGCCGGCTTCGATCGCCCGCACGGCACGCTGGAGCCCGATCACGTGTGCGGCACCACCGAACGTACCGAGATACCCCCATGAAAGGGTCATTCCCAGATGCTCTGCAAGCGTGGCCGTGTTGTCGGGCGGGAGCATGAAGGAACAGACGCCGAGCCCGTCCACATCGTTGTTGGAGAGGCCACTGTTATCCAGCGCAAGACGGACGGCTTCGATGCAGTACTGCAACGTCGACCACTCCGGTCGCTTGTGATACGTCGTCTGGCCATAGCCGACGATCACGGCGCCGCCTTCAAACGGACGCTTGGCTGCGGGATCGCGCGGAGTCACAGCTACACGACCCCCGAAGCGGTCAGCTCGTCCCACTCGTCGGCGCTGATTCCGACCTCGTCGCAGAAGAACGCACGACCGGCTTCACCCTTGGCGCCGCCTGGATGACGGATCTCGCCGGGCGTCCTCGAAAACTTCGGGACCACGCCCTGCATGCGTATCTCGCCAAAGTCAGGGTCGGGAACGCCAACGATCGCTTCGCGCGCTGCGTAGTGCGGGTCGGCGAAAATCTTGGCGACGTCATACACCGCGCCCGCGACCACGTCCGACGCCTCGAGACTCTCCATCGCCTCGGGCAGGGTCCGCTGCGCGAACCATGCTGCCACGATGTCATCAAGCACATCTGCGTTGTCACAGCGGGCTTCGTTGGTTGCAAAGCGCGGGTCGGATGTCATCACGGGATCACCGACTGCTTCGGCAAGACGTGAGTAGGTGCGCTGTGAACCCGCTGAAACGGCGACGTATTCGCCGTCTGACGTGCGGTAGGCGTTACGCGGCGAATCCTCGGCCATCCGATTGCCCATGCGTGGCTTGATGAGGCCGAGTTGGTCGTAGCCGACGACCTGCGAATCGAGCAGCCGGAACATCGATTCGAAAAGGCTCACATCGATGACCTGGCCGCGGCCCGATCCCGCGACGTCACGCTCGTACACCGCCATCATCGTCGCCTGGACGGCGAACATGCCGGCGAGCGAATCGACGAGCGGAAACGCGGAGAGCGTCGGCGGCCCGTCAGGAAAACCGGTGAACGATGGAACACCGCTCATCGCTTCGGCGACCGTTCCATAGCCTGGCCGTCGGGAGTACGGACCCGTCTGTCCATAGCCACTGATGCGCACGAGAATCAACCGGGGGTTGATCTTCGCGAGTACGTCGTAACCCAGTCCCCAGCGCTCGAGCGTTCCTGGGCGGAAGTTCTCGATGAGGACGTCGAACTTGCTCACGATCTTGCGGCACAACTCCTGTCCTGCCGGCTTGCTGAGGTCGAGAGTGATCAGGTCCTTATTGCGATTGGTAACTTTCCACCACAGCGGCACATTCGCTTTGACCGGCGGCCAGCGGCGCAGATCGTCACCGAGCACCGGATGTTCGACCTTGACGACGCGTGCACCGAAGTCACCCAGGAGGCACCCCGCCGTCGGCGCGGCGATCATGTTCCCGAGTTCGAGAACCTGCAGGCCGTTCAGCGGACCCATGACTCGCTCGCCGTGCGTGTCACGGCTCGCCTGGGAGACCGCTTGGAACGTACGAGCCACGACCCTCGTGCCCCGTCCATGCGCCGTTTTCCACCAGGACTTCGCCGCCGAGGATGGTGGTCGTCGGATAGCCGGTGCAGCGCCAGCCATCCCAGACGCTGTAATCGCACTCCGAGTGCAGTCCGCCCTGCTCGATGAGGTGATCCGCGTTCGGATCCATGAGCACGATGTCGGCATCGCTTCCGGGAGCGATGAGTCCCTTGCGTGGGAAGAGACCGAAGACCTTTGCGGGTCCCTCCGCGGTCAGTGCAACATACCGGTTGATCGACATCCTCCGCTGAGCGACCGCGGACGAGAAAAACACACCCATGCGGGTCTCGATGCCGTTGTGGCCGGCACTCACAGTGTCGACCGTCGTCCCGGCGAGCTTCACGTCACGTGGAAATGTGAAGTCGTCAGACGAAACGCTGGCAACCACGTTGTCGGTCACGCCCTCCCACAGCGCTTTCTGGTCGTCGACCGATTTGAGCCCCGGATACGTGTGGTAGAGCGGCCCTTCGGGAAGGGCGTACTTCTCTTCGGTGTGGGAGAGATTGTGGTGCAGCACTTCAGCGAATGCGGGCACCCGTGCTCCCTGTGCCTCGAAGACGGCCTCCATCCCGTATCGCGACGTGACATGGCACACATAGAGCGGGCAGTTCGTCCGCCGCGACAGCAGGAGCATGCGGCGGATAGCCGCTTCTTCAGCGACAGCCGTGCGGGCCTCTGCGACGTGTGAGGCCTGCTCCCGATGTTCCTTATACAGGCAGTGGATGTTGTGTGCGATGAGCGAGTTGTCCTCGCAGTGAACCATCACGATCCCACTGTGCCGCGCCGCCTTGGTCATGACGCCCCAGATGCGGCCGTCGTCCGAGTAGAGATCCCCGACCCCGGGCCCTCCGGTTGTCGTGAAGGTCGTGAACATCTTGAAGGAGCTCACACCTTCGGCAATCGCTTCCGGAATCTCATCGAGCACATCGAGCGTGCTGAGACCGGTGATCATCGCGTGCAGGGCATAGTCGATGGACGGCTTATCGACCTTGAGGTCTTGGCGCTTCGTTTCGATGGCGGCGAGCAGGCTGCCGTCATCTGATTGACGTGCGAAGTCGATGAAGGTCGTCGTCCCGCCGAACGCGGCGGCTCGTGAGCCTGCCGCCGCCGACTGCGACATCGTGTCGGACGAGAGCGGGAAACCGAAGTGCACGTGCGCATCGACGCCGCCCGGGATCACGAACTGACCGGTGGCGTCGATAACCCGCCGAGCCTCTACGTCGATCGCGCCCGGCGACGCCAGGAAGACCACTTTTCCCTTGTCGACGCCGACATCAAAGCGCGCAGTCGACGCCGCTGAAACAACATCCCCTCCAGTCACGAGCAGGTCAATCATGTCGTCTCCCCGTCATGCCCGATGTGTCTGCTGCGCCGGGACTGAAATCAATCGCGGTCATCCCGCCGCCGTCGCCGTCACCACGTCCAGATCTCGAAACGCCTTGCCGTCACAAGGTGACTCCGCGATGTGGACTCTGCCTTCTATGAAATATAGAATGTGTGGGCCGCACACTACACAGGCGCCAGGGCGCGAGTCAAGCTGTTGGCGGCCACGTATCCGCCCCGATCCAAGTCCGAAAAGGAAGGTCGATGACCACCCGCTCCGCCGCCGCCAGGCGCCGCCCTGCGGTCGCTCCCGCCTCCGCGGCGCTTGCGCTTCTGGATCGCTCGAGCCTTCGCGATCAGGCGTCGCAGTCGATCCGCGCCAGCGTCGCTGCCGGCGAGCTCGAAGCCGGAAAGATTTACCCGGTCGCTTTCTTCGAAAACAAGTTTGGCGTCTCAGCCACCCCGATCCGTGAAGCGCTCTTCGATCTGGTCGGGGCGAATCTCATCGAGGTGGTGCGCAATCGCGGGTTCCGAGTGCCCCTGCGGTCCGAACGCGAACTCGATGAGCTCTACGATCTGCGCATGCTCCTCGAGCGTCCTGCTGTCGTCAGGCTTGCTACGAGTGGGATCCACGTCGACCTGACCCACCTTCGCGATTTGGCTCTGCAGATCGAGCGCGAGGCCGCGCGCGGTGATGTGCGCAAATTTCTCATCGCCGACCGGCGTTTCCACGCGGAACTCCTGGCCCTCGGCGAGAACCAGCGCTTGACGGAGATGGTGGTCGGACTCCGCGACCAGGCTCGGCTGTATGGACTCCAGGCGCTTGCCAGCGCTGGAGGACTTGTCGAATCAGCTCGTCTGCATCTCGAGATGTTGACCGCGATCGAAACCGGAGATGAGTTGCTCGCTGACGCCAGCATCGTCCGTCACTTGGGCTACACCCGTGGAGCTTGGGCCGCCCCAGATCCGGCGGCGAGCGTATGAGTACGCGACGTGTTGGCTGGAGCAGCCCCCGTATCGAACGGGATCGGCGCCACTGAAGCGGTGCGCCGCTCGGTCTCGGCCTCGACCGCTGCCCCAGCGCCAGCAAGGGACGCCGCTGCTAGGATGATAGTCGCGCTATAATATAAGGACCCAGTGGTGCGATAACACGGAGCGGCGGAGTGAGGCTGGACAGAGAGTGTTGAAACGTGCCACCTCGTGGCGGCCGGTGCAAGTCGTCATGGCGTATGGCCAGAGCCAGGGCGGCAACTACGCCGCCAGCCTCTCCTACAACGCCTTTCTCGCCATGTTTCCGCTCATTCTCGGGATGCTGGCGATCGTCGGGTTCGTCATCAACGACCCGTCCACACAGCGAGCGATCTACAACGGCGTCGTCTCCGTCTTTCCGAGCGACGCTCACGCGCAGATCCTGCAGGCGCTCGAGAACGTACATCACAACGCGGGCATCCTCGGGATCATCTCGATTGTCGGTCTGTTGTGGAGTGGGACAAGCCTGTTCGCGTCGATGGAGTTCGCGCTGACGGAAATCTTTGGCACCAAGCAGCGCGACATGCTTCGGCAGCGAGTGATGGGGCTGATCATGATGCTGATCTTCATCGCCGCCGTCCTCTTTGTCGTTGGGGCGAACAGTGCCTTGGCGGCTTCACCCGGCGCCGGTGCCATCGGCACGGTGGCCGGCGCAGTTGTCTTGGTCGCGCTGATGATTGCGATCTACCGGTTCGTGCCCAATCGCACGTTCGCGCTCAGGGATATCTGGCCCGGCGCAGTGCTCGCCGGTGTCCTGATTGAAGTCTTTTCATTGCTGTTCCCACTGTACGCGAAGGTCTCGCACGGGTTTGGCACATACGGACAGCAGTTCGCGCTCTTCTTTCTGCTTGCCGCGTGGCTCGGCTTCATGAGTCAGTTCGTGCTCATCGGCGCGGTGTTCAACAAGATGCGGCTTGGCACCCCACAAGACGAAGGACTCGTTGCCTCACCGGAAGCCGATAGCCGCGAGCATAAGAACCCCAACGCGGCGATCGAAACACAAAAGGGCCGTTCGATCAGTGGGCCAACGGCGAAACGCGTCGTCGCTCCAAACGCCGCCGATGTCCGTCCGACGCCAATTGAAGCTCGCGTTCTCCTCGGAGCGTGCGTGGCGGCGGCCGCGCTTGGGACCGCAGTGCTTCGCCTTCGCAGGCGTCATGAGCCTTTCACAGGAGCAATCAGCAAATGACAAGGGATCCTCGTTCGGCTGTTGACGATGCGACGATGACCACGGGCTCGCCCGAGAAGACGGGCGGGCTGATCCATGGCGCCATCACGGAGGCGAGCCGGCTCGTCTCCGCTGAGATTCAGCTGGCGAAACAGGAGATTGCCGAGTTGTTGCGGGCAGCGGTGATGGCCGTCGTGACAGGAGCTGTGGCCGTTTTCGGAGTGATCGCCTTCCTCGTCATGGGCATCGTCGCGCTCGTTGTGGCAGTCCCGCTGCACTGGGTGGCAGCGGTTGCTTGCGCCGGGGCATTCCTTCTCATCGCCATTATCGGGGCAGTGTTGGCAGTTGGCCGGGTCAAGCACATCAGCCCACTGCGTCAGACCATCCAGACATTGAAGGAGGACGTCGAATGGGCGAAACAGCAGATGACACTCGAAGAGAAATAGAAGAGAGTTCGACGGCAGCTCGGTGCGACGCTCGCGACGCTCCGGGAGCGGACAGTCGTGGTCCGGGGCCACGTCGTGCGCGTTGCGCTGATCGGCGGAGCGGCGGCGGGCGCAGTCGGGGTTGCCGTGGCGACGGTCCTGGTTGTTCGCCGCCGTCGAGGTGGACCGATCACGCGAGCAGCGAAACACCTGCCGGCAATTGCGCAAGATGCCGTTCTCCCAGGCGCTCGGTTTTCGGACCGATGGCTCAACAGCCGAACCCAAGCCGCTCGCCGGCAGCGTGAAGCCATCATCGAGGAGCTCTCTGCAAGAATCGCGGAGAACCAAGCGCAGGCGCAGCGCCGGGCAAATCCCCTGTGGCGCAGAGCTGCAGGCACCGCCCTCGAGACGGCGGCCAGTGTCGGTGTGGCGGCCCTGGTCCGGCGCGCTATGAATGAGCGGACGCCGCGTCGCGCAGACGCCGGCGACAACGGATCCGGTCCAGAGGCGGAGCTCGTCGGCAGCGATCGGTCCGACGATGTCAGCGAGACGGAGTTTGCGCGACTGGCACACGCCGAATCGTGATCAACGCGGCACGTCAGTCGCATCGCGGGAGGAAACATGTCCGACCATGATCCGCAGGCTTTTCAGGACCTCTTCGACGCAGAGCCGAAGAATGCCTCGGCCTCTGAGGTAGCGGCTTGGGTCGATGTCTATCAGCGTCTGATCGCGATGATGCAACGTCAGCTCGAAGAGACGCGGGCCTTCGCGAAGGATGTCCACGAACCCATGCAGCGGTATCTCAGCCGCGAGAATGTAAGCATCCTCGAAGAGGAGATCAGTGCATTCGAGCAGCGGCTGAACTTCTGGTCGAGCTGGGGAAGTCCGGCCCATGATCTGGAGACACCGAGATGACCGAGTCGACGGACGCCCATGAGCATGAGCATCCGGATGATGTCGAGGCTGCTCTCGAGAGTGTCGAGCCTGATCGCTTGCTTCCTGGCGAGGCGTCGGACACTCCATATCTCGACGACGCGAACCACTGGGTGAAGGTGTATTCGGAACTTGTGGCCTTCAAGGTGGACCTCTTGAGCATGACCGAAGAGCGGATACGCGGCATGGACCCCGACAGCGGTGCCGAGGTCGCATCAACCGACTTCAAAGTGCTTCGCGCGGAGGAGCAGCGTTTGAAGCGGCGCCTCGCGTTTTGGCGCGCACGAGCGGCTGCTCTGGAGCAGCCCTAACACTCACCTCGAGCGTTAGGGCTGCCCGAGCGAGTCGTCAGCTCCGTTGGAGCATCTCAGCACGAGCCTGCTTGGCTCGGGCGGCACCGATCTCGGTGACCACATGCTTGCGCTCCTCGGGGGGCGGCAGCACCGCCTTCATCCCAAGCGACTGAATCCAGAGTTCTCGGGCCCAGCCGGTGGTGTGGTACAGGTGCTCATCTTCCTGTTCCTCCACTTCCTCGACGGCAGCGGACAGAACACGTTTGCGCTCGCCGGTGAGCTTCTCGGCCGCCTGCGAAAGCAGCTCCCAGTTGAGATGGTCCTTGGACTCAGCCAAAATGACGCACTCGGCCGCGACGAGCTCCGCTGCTTCCGGTGTCCCTTCGGACTGCGCGGCCTTCATCGCGGCGACGAGCGCAACGCCGATTCCTTTGACCACCTTACGGCCGGGGGTCACCTGCGCCGGATTCAGTTCGAATGCGGTGAGGATGTCTTTGACGACTTCGACGTGACGGGTCGTTTGGCTCAAGTACTTCTGCCACTCCTCGCGCAAATCGTCGTTTTGTGCACATTGAATCGCGGTCGTATAGACCTCGACCCCGCCCAACTCCGTCTCGAGTGCTTGGAAGAGAAGCTCAGACAGTTGACCGTCGTTCATGGGTGCCCCTCATACTCAACGAGTTTTTGACATTAACTGGACCAACAGCGTAACGGCTTGTACCGCGAGCAGCCTGCGACGTAGGCGTCGTCACCACGTACACCGCCAAAGTGTCCGGATTACCCGCGCTTCTCGCGGTCAAGCGCGGGCTGCCGGGCCGGATTCCCAGGTTCATTGACGAGCCCGTCAAAGCGTTCGGTCTCTGCTGCAACTGCTTCGCCTGCGACCGCGGGAGTCGATGTCCCGGCTTCGTCAGCGAGCCGGGTTCCATTGGACGACTCGGCCGCCGCATGCTCGCGAACCTCGTCCGGCGCTTCGCGATCGTCTCGCTTCTCGTACTCACCGGCAACCTGCCGGTCAACCTCCTCGAGTGCCTTCTTGGCCTTGCCGATCACACCCGGCTCGCCGGCAGCCTCTTGCTCGACTTTCTCGGCGGCTTGATGCGCGTTCTGTGGATGGAAGCCGGGGGCTTTCTCGTCGTCGACCGACGATGACGACGCGGTCGTTCCGTGCTCGCCGGCGAACTCCTCGTCCACCCAATTCGAAGGCTTCGGCTGGGAGTCGTTGCGCATGTCGGTCATCGGCAGCACCTCCTGATGTCACTGGACAGCTCGCCCTTCATGATAGCCCGACTATCAAGTAAGCCGCTCAGCGGAACCCGAACCGACCCTCGTGGAAGTCACCGGTCTCCGTCCATCGCCGGATGGTGTCATCGAGGACGGCGTCATCAACGGTGTCCTTGCCGAGCCGGAGCGCCCCACCCTCCACAGCCTCGATCACCTGGCCCCGGACGAAGTCCGGCACCTTGTCGAGGCGGGCAAGCGCACTCGGCGACCAGGGGATCCGGTCACCGCCGCGAGATTCGATACGGTGCGACACCTCCCCCCAGAGCTCGTACTTGGTTTCCATCGCGGCTGGGGTGATCACGGACCCGAGACCTTTCTTGTGCGCCGTCCACTCGACCCGCCAGCGAGTCAGTTCCCGGCAGAACTCCGGAACCTCCTGAAGGCGCGCCTCGGCCTCCGGGGTCCACGTGAACGACAGCGTGCCGGTGCGCCCGCTCAGGGGATGGCCATAGCCGAGCTTGCCGCCGATCAGGGCGATGAAGCGCTCGTTGATCTCGTCGACGCCACGATCGCCGGCGCGCTGATCGGCGACAGCGTGAGCCATCGATGTCGCGCGCTCGGCAGCGAGATGAACTCGAGGCCGCATGAGCCTCCGCCGTGCTGGTTGCCATCTCGCGTCCATCGTCAGTCCACTTCGGACCGTGCGGGACCGGACATCCGTCGCTTGCTTCTCGAGCTATCCGATCGTGCGGGACCGGGCAGCGATCGACCCCGTCGCCGGCGTGCTGCGTGTCGCTCATATGTGTGACCTCAGGTATCCCCTAAAGCTCCAGTCGCACAGGCATTACATGGTACTCACTCTGTATCATTCTGGACACGGGGGCGGCTTGTGTGTCGGCGGCGGTATGAGGCACAGGGTCCATGTACGAAAGCATCTACGTGGCGCTCGACAATTCGGAGCACTCCGATGCTGGAACGACCGTCGCCCTGGCGCTCGCCAAGGCATTCTCATCGCGATGCATCGGCATGCACGTGTACGCAGCGCGAATGCACGACTACCGCTTCAAGCAGATGGAGTACACGCTCCCGGACGAGTATCAGGATGAGGCGGAACTGCTCAGGCAGCGGCGCATCCACGACTCGCTGATCACTTCCGGGCTCCAGCTGATCAGTGAGAGCTACACCGACGTGATGCGCTACCGATGTCTCGAACAGGACATCCCTTTTGAAGCGCGCGCCCGCGACGGACGCAACTGGGAGGAGCTCGTCGCCGACATCAACGAGGTCAGGCCTGGTCTCGTGGTCATGGGTGCGCTCGGCACCGGCGCCGTCAAAGACTCGCGCCTCGGCAGCGTTGCGGACCGCGTGGTCCGGCGCATCAGGACGGACTCGCTGATCGTGCGTCGCACCGGTGACGGCGCGATGGACGGCGACATCATCGTCGCGATCGACGGTTCACCGCAGTCGTTCGGTGGGCTCGAGGTCGCGCTCCATCTGGGCAAGGCGCTCGGCAAACGCGTCGAGGCGGTTGCCGTGTACGACCCGTACCTCCACTACAGCGTCTTCAACGGCATCGTCGACGTGCTCTCGGAGAAGGCCTCAAAAGTCTTTCGCTTCAAGGAGCAGGAGGCGCTGCACGAGGAGATCATCGACAGCGGTCTCGCGCAGATCTACGAGTCTCACCTGCGCGTCGGCCAGGCGCAGGCGGCGGAGGCCGGCGTCGATCTCCCCATCACGTTGCTCGACGGCAAGGCCTTTCAGCGCGTGTCGCGATATGCGGAGGAGCGCGATGCGTGGCTGTTGATCTGCGGCAGGGTCGGTGTCCACTCCCCGCCCGAGATGGACCTTGGCAGCAACACCGATCATCTCGTTCGCAACGCCGTCTGCAACGTCTTGGTGTGCAACCGGACCCACGTGCCCCCCATTGACCTGCGGGCTGAGGCGGGTGTCGTGTGGACGCCAGAAGCGGAGACGCGCATGGAGGCCGTGCCGGCCGCCGCTCGAGGTCTCGCCCGCACAGCGGTGTTGCGCTGGTGTACCGAGCGCGGACACAGCGTTGTGTCATCGGGCGACGTCGACCTTGCGCTCGACGATCTCATGCCGTATCGACGGACGATGCGCCGCATCGAGGAGGTGAGCGCGGCCCTCGATTCCGCGACCACGGCGATGATCGATGAGGCGCCTCCGGCGAGTGCACGAGCGATCTGCCGCGTTTGCGGCTATGCCGCCCGCACGGACGCGCCTGAACGCTGTCCGGTCTGCGGCGGCGACGCCGACGTCTTCGACCGGATCGATGCGGACGCCGTCGCGCGCGCCGCGAGCTCCGAAGGAGAGATGGCCAGCGACACGTTTGATGGCCACAAGCTGGGCTGGACGCTCGATGCGCGCACCCTCCTGCAACAGTTGCCTGCCGGTTACCTGCGCCGCCGCGTCAAGGCGATCGTCGAGAAAACTGCCCGGACACGGCGGCTGCCGGCCATCACTGCCGAGGTCGCGGCACCCTTTGTGCTGCCTGAGGTGGAGGCGCTCGACTCGGGTGCGGGGCCGCACCGTGCACCGCTGGGCGCCGATCAGCAAGGAGCCCGAGGTGAGGGAAGCGTCAACCTCCCCTGGAGTCCCGAGGCGCAGGAGCGGATCGAGCGGATCGCGGGCGGTTTCCTGCGGAGCCTCGCGGTGGAGCAGGTGGAGCGCCTTGCGCTTGCGTTGAAGGCCAGCGAGGTGACCATCCTTCATGTCGAGGCCGGCATTGCAGAAGCGCGAGCGCGGATGCGCAGCGACGACGGCGCTGCGAAACCTGCAGCACCCGGGGTGTGTCCGGTGCATCACGGCGCGGTCGACAACGTCGAAGGCGCGCCCACCGAGCCGCACGTGCTCAACGAGGTCACAGCACCGGTCGTCGACTCTCTGGGACGGCGTCAAGTTGCCAACGGCGAGCTTGTGCGCGCCGGTGACGTCAGCCTTCCGTAGGGGGTGAGCGGCGGCATGCCTGTCGACCGGATGCTTGCGCTCCAGGTAACGCCGCCCCAATTTCCATGGCTGGGTAACAGCCTCCCCGTCGGCATCATCTTTCTCCTCCACGTTGCAGTCGCGGAGTTCTCTGTGGGTGCGATCACGCTGGCGGTAATCATGGAGTGGCGTGCGCTTGCAACCGGGGACATCCGGCCGTGGCGTTACGCGCACTCCGCCGTCAACAGCTTCTATTTCGTCTTCAGCATCGGCGCCACGCTTGCGGTGTTCGCGGTAGTGCTGCTGTTCGGCCTGTGGGGGAACGCCTTCGGCCAGCTGGCGAACGTCCTCTTGCCGCTGCTCGCATTCGCATTCGGCTTGTTCTTCCTCATCGCGCCGTTGCTCACCGTGTATCGAAACAGCTGGCAGCGATTCAGCCCGCGCACCCACGCAATACTCGGAACCGTCGTGGCCGGGCTCATGACGCTCTTCGTCTTTCTCATCGTCGGTCTCGACGCGTACCTCATCACGCCGTTCAACGGCGGTCTATGGGATGCGACGCTCAACGCCGCCTACTGGCCGTTGCTCGTGCATCGACTGATCGGCAACGTCTCGTGGACGGCACTCTTTCTTGCGGCATACGCGGCCGTCCGGTTGCGTCGCACCGCGGATCCCGGCGAGCGTGCGTTTCAAGGGTGGGCTGCGCATCTCAACCTGCGCATCGGCCTCGGACTCGCATTGCTGATGCCGATCGAGGGGCTGATCCTCAGCTATGTGCTCCAGAACGCGCAACCGGGGTTCTTCACCAACCTCGTCAGCGGCGACTCGGCGTGGCTGATGGTGGTGCAGGAAGTGTTCGTCGGCGTCATTCTCGTCGGCGGGAACATCGCGCTGTGGCTCGAGAGTGCCGCGGACGAGCGTCGCAACCGCTTCGCCGCGGTGGCGACGCTTGTCTCGCTGGCAGGAATGGTCGTCGCGTCACTGCCTGACTCGGTGCTGCCGGCCGCGTGGGAGGGCGCGCGCTTCATCGGCATCGGTATTGGGATCATCGCGACCGCCTTGCATCTCATGCGGCGCTGGCGTCCCCCGGTGTGGGAGCCAACCGCGAGTGTGAGGTCGCAGCCGCGTCCCTCGCGAATGCTGCGTCCCGTGCTCGTCCTGGTCGGATCGTTTGCACTCCTCACGTCGTTGCTCATGGGCGTCATCAAGGAGAGCGCCCGCGGCGACTATGCCGTGTACGGCGTGTTGACGCAGGCGCAGGCGCACGACCGCTTCACGCCGCCGGCAGAGCTCTACCCGTGAACCGGGAGTGCCGATGATCAGTGAGATTCGCGAGGCGCAGTTTCAAGCGGCCTGGTATTACTCGATCATCGCCCTGGCGATGCTGGTCATGTTGCTGACCGGCTTCGGGTGGGCTTGGGTGGGAGCACGGCGGGTCTGGCGCGCGGGGGATCACGGCGCGGCCGCGTTGATCGTTGCCGCCAGCTCGGTCGGCCTGCTCGTGCTGGTCGGACTTGGTGTGGCCGCGTTCGTCGGCCTGGTTGCGACAGGAGGACGCGGCTGATGCGCAAGCACACGCGCCGTGAATTCATGGTGCTGGGAACGGGCGTCGGGATGGGACTGATCGGGGCGATGCTGTCGATTCCCGCCATCGGCTTTGTCCTGAGCCCGCTGTTCGCGAAACGGCGTGTCGCGTGGGTCACCATCGGCGCGATCGACGGCATTCCCCTCAACACGCCGACCGTACGCCTGGCATCGATGCCGAGCGATCAAGGATTCCCGACGCCGCCTTCGAACCGCGTCGTTTACATCGTCCGAAAGGACGACGGCAGCGTCCTCACCCTGAGCAACATCTGCACGCACATGCAGTGTGACGTGCACTGGGATGCGCAGATCAACCAGTTTCTCTGCCCGTGCCATGGCGGCCTCTACGACATGAACGGTGTGAACGTCGGTGGCCCGCCGCCGCAGCCGCTTGCGCAGTGGGTGCATCGGGTGAACGTCGATCCCATCACGGGACAGCACATCCTCGAGGTGCAGAACCAGCTCAATGAGTCGATCTAGTTCCACCACGCGTGCGCGCGCGGCCTATCGCTGGGTCGACGAGCGTACCGGGCTGACCGAGCTGGTCCACAAGGGGCTGTATGAGGCGGTCCCGGAGCAGGGCGGATGGGCATACACGCTTGGCAGCGCCACGCTCGTGCTGATCCTCCTGCAGCTTTTCACCGGCATCTTCCTGCTCCTTGACTACGTGCCCTCGGTGACGCAGGCATGGTCGAGCCTCAACTACCTCCGCACCGACGATCCGTTCGGCGCGTGGGTGCGCGGCCTGCATCTCTGGGGTGCGTACACGCTGATTCTCATCATCGGGTTGCATGCCCTGCGCACGTTTCTGAGCGCGAGCTACAAGCGCCCGCGCGAATTGAACTGGATGAGCGGCGTCATCCTCTTCTTCCTCGTGCTGGGGCTCGCGGCCACCGGGGCAATGCTCCCCTGGGACAACGCGGCGTACTGGACCGCGACGGTCATCACCAACATCCTCCACTACGTTCCTTTCATCGGTGACGGGCTGCGTCAACTCTGGCGCGGGGGCAGCTTCGTCGGACCGATCACCCTCACGCGGACATTCGCGATCCACATCTGGGTGCTCCCGTTTCTGCTCTTCACCTTCATCGGCGGCCATCTCTACCTGCTCCGTCGCCATGGGGAGTTCGGCGCGTGGGTCAACTACGACACGAGCACCGACAACCCCAGCAGGGAGGTGGCGGAACGGATCCGCTCGGCCGAACCACCATATCCGACAAAGCGAATCGAACGTCGCTACGCCGCGCCGAACAAGACGGTCGACTTCTTCCCGAACCAATTGTTCAAGGACACCCTCGTCAGTGCAGTGCTCATCCTGTTCATCTTCGTCATGGGTCTCGCGGGTGGAGCTCCCCTGGACGCGAGCGCCAACCCGGCGACCCTCACGTACGTCCCGACACCCGAGTGGTTCTACCTGCCGCTCGACCAGTTCCTCGTGCTGACTCCGCAGAACCCGTTGATCGCCATCGGGGTCCTGCTCATCGTCGGTGGGGGAGCGGCGGCCATGTTCCTGCTGCCGGTGCTGGACAGGTCGCCCGAACGACGGCCGACACGAAGACCCGAGATCCTCGTGCCGGCGATCTTCGTGATCTTCGCTGTGATCTTCCTCGCGACACTCGGCGTGAACCGCCTGTACAGCCTGTGAGCGCCCAGCGATGACGCTGAATCCGATCCCCGGCGACCTCCTGACCAACGGCGTGCTCGTCGCCATCGTCGTGCTCCTGCACATCCAGATCGCCGCGTTCCTGATCGGCGCGACAACGCTCGCCATTGTCAGCGAGGCGATCGGCATGGCTCGCCGGAGTGGTGACGAGCGCCACGACCGCCTGGGTCACGGCCTCCTGAAGGCGGAGATCTACCTCTTCAGCACGGGGGCCGCCGTGGCCATCTTCTTCATGATCATCATCCTCGGCGCCGTCTGGGGACGGTTCTTCGTCGCCCTGCAACAGATCACCTTCTGGGTGTTCTTTGCGGAGGCACTCACGTTCGTCGCCGAGGTGGTGCTCATCTACACGCTGTACGCAAACTGGAACCGGCTGCGGGTGCACCGGCCGGCGCGTCTCGGCATGTTGTTCATCCTCAATCTCGCGCAGTGGTGGCAGATGTTCTTCATCGACGCCGTCGCCTCGTTCATGCTCACGCCCAACGGCGGCGACGCGAACTTTCTCGACCAGATCCTGAATCCGACAGAGATCCCGCTCACCATCCACCGCACGGTCGGCAACATCGCGTGGGCGGGTGCGGCGGTGGCGTTTGTCGCCGCATTCCGGTACTGGCGCCTGACCCGCAACGTCGAGCACGTGACGGGTTCGCAACCCTCGCTCAAGCCGGCGCGATCGGTGGGGGCGCTGGCTGTCCACGGTGTGGTTGCAGAGCCCGTGGAGATGCGTGAGGCCCGGTACTGGGATTGGGTTGCGCAGTGGGGAGCGATGTGGGCGGTGGGTGTGACCCTGCTGCAACCGTGGCTTGGCTATTCGTACGCGAAGGAGGTCCAGCTTCACGACTACCCGGCGTGGTTCAACATGATGTTCGGCGACCTCAGCAATGTGTTCCTCGTGCAGATCACGCTGCTCGGTGCCATCTTCACGCTCGGCAGCGCCTATTTTTGGCGCCGGATGCGTGCTTCCGGCGCGACGCACTACCGCCGCCAGGGATTCATTGCGTTGCTCCTGCTGCTCGTGACGATTTTCGCGGCGCAACCCGCCTGGTTCGCGTTCACGTATGCGGATGTCGTTGCAGCGCACCTCGCAAAACCGTTCTGGGACGGCGGCTTGCTGAACCCGCTCGGGAACTTCATCCCCTACAAGGTGAGCGCGCTCATCGCGATGGTGTTTCTGGGGCTCTGGTCGCTCACCATCTATCTGCGCTCCGTCAGTCGTGAGCAGATGCGTCCGGGAGTCATCGGCCGGCGCAGCCAGGCGTTGCTCCTCGGGCTCGGTGTCGTGGTCAGCGTGATGATGATCGTCATGGGTGTTATCCGCGAGAACTCACGACAGCCATACCTCATCAGCGGACAGCTGACCATCCACAACCAGCAGATCATCAACTCGCAGCCGAGCAATGTCGGGGGTTCGACGGGATGATCGCCGCCACGGGTCGGGAGCAGCTGACGCCGAAGCCGGGGCACGTCGCCGTCCGCCTCCGCCTCTTCGAGTCCGCCGGTGACGAGCTGCGTGACGTCGTCACGCCGCCGTGGCCGCAATGGGTCCAGCGTCTGTACGAGCTCGAGGAGCATCAGGATCCCGACATGGATGTCGATGCTGCAGCGATCACGCCCTCGGCAGCAGTGAGCGCATTGAGCGAGCGCTTGAGGAATCGCCTCGTGCTCGTCAGTTGGACTCTCGGTGTGCTGCAGGAGCTTGGCTGGGAGATCTCCCAGGACGGTGACTCGCTGATCGCCTCCTGCGAGACCACCCCGGATGCGGCACGGAGATCCCTCGAGCACGCCGGCGTTGCGGGTGCGATGTGCCGGATATGCGACATCGACGACGACGGGTGGCCACTGCTGTCGTGGAACGGATGATGACCATGCAACACGGTTCGCATTCCGAGCCGCGACGGCGGGTTGTCGTTGCAACCGGCGAACCGGCCATCGCACGCATCCTCTCGCACAAGCTCGGTCGCGAAGGCTACGCCGTGAGTGTCGTGACAAGCACGCAAGCACTCGATGAGGTGCTTGCGGATGCGGATACCGACGTCGCGCTGGTGGATCTCCTCTTGGTTGGGCCTGGTGCGGAACGCATCGGAGAGCGCGTCGCCGCCGGCTGGCTCGCGATAGTCGACGGCCGCCGGCCACAACTTGCCGATCGCGCGATGCACGCCGGAGCGGCCGGGCTGGTTCGAACGCCCTTCAAGCCGACCGAGGTCGCGGCGCAGGTTGCCACAGTGCTCACGTTGGTGCCCCGATGATCAGCCACGAGCTTCGAACGGTACCGCCGTCTCGTGCAGTCCCATTCGAGCTGGCTCCAATGCTCGATGCGTCGGCAGTCGAGCATCGATTCCGCAACGGGCGAGGCGTCGGACCGGTCGATCTGCGAGTGATGGCCGGGGAACGCACCGCGATCATGGGGGCCAACGGTGCCGGCAAGACCACGCTGCTGCGCATCCTGGCGACCATGACTCGTCCTCGACATGGCACGGTCCAGTGGTGCGGCACCGCTGTTCCGCGCAGCGCGAGGCGGTTGATCGGATTCGCGGGCGACGCCACCTTCGACGACCCTGGCCTCACAGGCCGGCAGAGCACGTACTTCTGGTGCCGGCAATGGACGCCCGGCGGCAACATCCGCGGCGCGGTCGCGGAGACGTTAGGCCGGCTCGGCCTTGCTGATGTCGCCGACGAGCCCATCGCCGGATATTCGTTCGGCATGCGGCGCCGTCTCGCGGTTGCGCAGGCGTTGGTTCACCAGCCTCGGATCGCGTTGCTCGACGAACCGACCGCCGGGCTCGACGCGGAAGGGACGCAAACGCTGAGCGCCGAACTGGTGATGCGCGCGCAAGCGGGCGACGTAACGCTTGTCGCGAGCAACGATTGCGCCTTCGTGGCATCCGCATGCACGAGGGTCATCTTCCTGAACCATGGGCACGTTGTCGCGGACGCCGCGCCGGAGGCGCTGCTTGCGTCGGTCGGCGATGCGCGCCGCGTTGAGATGACCATTGCCGAGAACACGGACGCGCGGATCGGTGAGCTGCAGACCATCCCGGGCATCGCGAATGTCGCGTCAGCCGCAGATGTCGTGACACTTGACCTCGTGGACGACTCCGCCCTCGCCGCCATCGTGAGGGCCGTCGACGCATGGCCCGGAGGGCTGCGCGCGCTGCGCATTCAACGTCCTGATCTCAGCGACGTCTTTCGGCAACTCACCGGTATCGCCCTTGACCACGAGGCCGCGCAGCGATGATGCAGACAGCGGCTCACGCACCGTTGGTTCGTCGAATGATGCCCGGCAGCCTGTTCGCACGCGAACTGCTCGTCACTGCGTCGCGGCCCCGAGCGCTTGCGTTGAAGGTCGCGATTCCACTCGTGCTCACCTTGCCTTTGCTCGCCGGGCACGCACCGACCTTCTGGTCGGGGATGCTGTTCACGGTCCTCACGGCGATGACCGGCGCCGTCGGCGCGGCGATCAGCGTTGCGCGGGCTCGAGAGAGCGGGCTCCTGACACGGCTCGCGATCACGCCACGGTCGCCGGGCGGAGCGATGTTGCGCTGGGTCGCAGCCTCGTCGATCGTCGATGCCGTACAGCTGACGCCGGTGTTGGTTGCCATCTTCGTGCTGGCCCCGGTGACCGCCCCGGCCGCACTCGCGCTTGTCTTGATCGAGCTTGCGGTGCTCTTCGTGGCCAACGTGCTCGGCGCTGTGGTGGCTGCCGCAGGCGGCGGAGCGGGCGAGGTACTCATCGACGTGCTCGTGCTGCTCGCGCCGTTGATGTTCTTTGGTGGTCTCTTCACCGGTATTCCACGTGACGGCTGGCGCTGGATCGCGGCGCAGGTTGACCCCTTCTCTTACCTCGACTCCGCGTTCATCCGCGCACTCGGCGGCGTTGCCAGCTTTGATGATCGAAGTGTGCTGGTGGCGGCGATCGTCACCACAGCGGCAGGGGTCGTCCTCATGCTCGGTCTGGGCCGCATTGTGTTGCGCCGGCGGTGAGCGCGCGCCGTGCGACGTCCGTCGTCCTGCTGTGTACCGCGATGCTGGCGGCATGTGCGGGACCGACTCCCATGGTGAGTTTGACGTCGCTCGGTCTTCCCCAGGGAGGCAAGCCACTGGCCGACGTCACCATCGATACGAGCCCTGACGGCGGCATCTATCAGAACCCCGATCCGATGACGGTGGTCATGATCACTCGGGCTCCCGGTGGCGAGTTGATCAAACAAGGTGGAGCCGATGCGAGCGACTGGGCCGCGCTGGAACGCTACGGAGACTTCACGTTTGTCGGGATCGCGGTGCGCAACAAGGGTGCCGCCGGGTCCGACCCGCAGCTGAACGCGATGCAGATCGCCGCCGACTACGCCCCGACAGGAACGGCAACGGGACCTCTCAGCCATTTCTATCATCCGATGTTCCCGCTGGCGCTCTTGAGCCTGGAGCCGAGCGACCAGAACTGCACGCTCCACGTCGATCCCGGAGAGTCACAACTGGCGGTGCTCGCGTATCCGCCGATCAGCGATACGCCGAGCATTGTCTGGGGCGTCTTCGATGTCTTCGCGATTCGTGCCCCGTTCGGCGGCGGTCTCCCGGGGGCGACACCGGACTGGCGACTGACGCTGTGCACCCCACCCCAGCCGCCGCCGACGTGAGGCGCGACGGATGCCCTGCATGGTCGGTGCATCTGGGGACGGCCGGCTGCACCTGCATCAGATTTACGTGCGAGCGTGCTCGCGACGGCGATCCCTGGCTGCTGTCACGCGTCGTGAGCGAGCTGGTCGCGACCGGCGCCTCCATGGCGGAGCGTCCGCGTGCCCTCGGGAGCGGACATGGGATGCCGCTCATCCACTCGCAGGTGATGACGTGGTGCGGGACTACCCTCGAGTTCGAGGCGCATCACCTTCGCGATGGCGACGACGAGGTGTCGGTGACGCTGCCGGCGTGGGATGAGCTCATCGACGTCGTGCCCGGGGAGGATTCGGTGTGGGAGATGCTCGATCTCGTGGCGGCGGCGATCATTCCGCGCTTCGGCATCGTCGGCGATGGTGAACCCATCGGCTCGACACGATGCGAGACGGCTGCGGACCTGCGCGCCCTGCTGCGCCGGCACATCGGCGTGCTCGCGCCTGCGTACTCGTCGCCGCTGTCGCTCACCGATGCGAGTGCGTACCGAGAGCTTCCGCGCAGCGGCATGATCGCGATGATTCGCTGACCGTTCGCGTGTTCATCCACGACCGGCTCGGCTTTGTCGTGACGGTCCTCGCGGCCGGAGGCGCCATCGCGACGATCGTCAGCCTCTTCCGTCCGCACGTCCTCGCGACCGTGCGCGTCTACCTGATTCTCGCTTCGGGAGTCGTGGCACTGCAGGCGGTGGTGGGCCTGATCCTCGTCCTCACCGGGTCGCGGCCGGCCCAGCTCATTCACTGGTTCTACGGAGGAGCAACCTTGGTCGCGCTGCCCCTGTGCGCATGGATCGGGAGGACCCGTCCAGAGACCCAGGAGCGGCTGTGGCTCGTCGGCGGAGCGGTGGCGACGTTCCTGTTCGCGGTGCGTGCGCTGACAACTGGCTAGTTCGAGGCACATCGGACGGTACAAGCCCCTAAGCTATTGAGTGCCCATAGCTCAGGAGATGCACTATGAGTGCTGTAACGTGGCTGCAGGTCGGTAGTTAAGAGGATGCCACCCGAGGCAACCGCGATCCCCGCTCAGTCGCAGCGCTATCCCGGCGACACCGCACGGATGTCGCCCCGTCCGCATGACCATATGGAGGGCTACGTCGGCAGCGAAAAGCTGCGCGACAAGGTCGCGCTGGTGACGGGCGCCGATTCGGGCATCGGTCGCGCTGTCGCCGTGCTCTTCGCCAAGGAAGGCGCCGACATCGTCTTCGGCTACCTGTCGGAAGAGGAGGATGCTGCCGCGACCGTTGGCCACGTGATGGATACCGGCCGGCAGGCGACGGCGGTGCGCGGCGATCTGAGCACAGAAGCCGGATGCCAGCGTCTCATCGATCAGGCGGTGGGCAAACACGGCCGCATCGACATCCTCGTCAACAACATCGCATACCAGCATCCAGTCGAACGGCTCGAGGAGTTGACGTCTGAGCAGCTCGAGCGAACCTTCCGGACGAATGTCTTCAGCTACTTCTGGTGCACGAAGGCAGCATTGCCACACATGCGCGAGGGCAGCTCGATCATCAACACAGGATCGATCAATGGGCTGCGCGGCAACAAGAGCTTGATCGACTACGCCGCGACCAAGGGTGCCGTGCACGCCTTCACGTACTCCATGGCGCAGTCGCTCAAGGATCGCGGGATTCGAGTCAACTGCGTGGCACCAGGCCCGGTGTGGACGCCGTTGATCCCATCGACGATGCCCGCGGATCATGTCGAAAACTTCGGCAAGAACACGCCGTTCGGCCGTGCGGCTGATCCGGATGAGATCGCGCCGTCGTTTCTCTTTTTCGCGAGCGACGAACAGTCGAGCTATTACTCCGGAGAGGTGCTGGCGCCAATCGGTGGCGAGACGCTCCCCGGATGATGTGCAACGGCAATGCCTCGTCACGCAAGGGTGGGCGGAACAGCCAGAAGGGAGCCTGAGCGCCGAGCCCAGGGTGGTGCGCGGTGGAATAATGTCGGTTGAGCCGTCACGAGCACGTCGGACAACGTCAACGAGAGGTCATCGGTTGTGGGGAAGCGCTTTGTCGCGTTGTGTCTCGGTCTTTTCGTCGCTGCCGGGGGCACCGGAATCCTGAGCGTCGGCGCCACCGCACCCCCACCCACCGGGTGCAAGCCGACGGCATGCACACCCGGCACGACGGTGGGCCTCACGAACAGCCAGGGCAAGCCCATCGCTGGAGCCGCGACTCTGTACGGCTGGGGCGCGGCGACGATGCCCGACGGGTCGATCCTCATCGGCGACTACTGGAACTATCGAATCGTCCACTACAACGCCAACGGCACGCCGGCAACACCCTTCGTGTTCAGCCAGAGCAAGTTCGGCTTCGGCGCGGATACCAATCAGGCGCCGTTCGGCATCTGCGTCGACAACAGCGGGGGCCCGTTCCAGGGCTACGTGTACATGACGGAGGGGAGTCTCTTCAACGTCAACCAGTACGACCCGAGCGGCAACTGGGTGACGAGCTGGGGGACGAACAAGGCAGTGCATTCGGTGGCTTTCGACTACCCGTCGCAATGCGTTGTCGGCCCCAACGGGCTCGTCTACATCGCCAACCAGTGGGGCGACAAGCACAATCCACCGGAACCCGACCTGGTCGTGCTCAACCCGCAGACGAACAAGGCGACATTCGTCTCACCGACGAACTCGCAGTACAAATTCATGGCGACGCGGAGCATGGCGTTCGACAGCGCCGGCAACATCTGGATCGCGAATCAGGGCAAGCACCGGATCGATGTCTACAAGCCGAGTTGTCTCGTGAGTCCATGGCCGACGACGGGATGTCTCCCCATCAAGGAGATCACGCCGCCCGGAGGAGTCTCGAGCACGTTTGACATGCGCGGTCTTGCGATCGATACGAGTACCAACCTTGCATTCGTTTCCAACGGGCAGAGTTGCCTCGTGCAGGAGTTCAACGCGAATCCGAGCAGTCCGAGCTTTGGGACCTTTGTGCTCAACTTCAATGGCGTTGCTGCGGGCGGCAGCGATTGCGGAACCGGGAATGGTCAGTTCGAGGACGGTGCGCGAGACATCGCCGTGAGCGGCTCGCACCAGGTGTGGGTCGGCGATCTCGGGTATTTTCGCGCGCAGGTGTTCAACGAGTCCGGTGCCTTCCAATTCGTCGTGCCATCGTCGCCGAACCCGGATCTTCCCCCGACCGGCGGCTTCAACGGACCCCGGGGAATCGCGTTCGACAGTGCCGGCGACATGTACGTCAGCGATACGTTCAACGAGCGGATCGAAGAGTTCAAGCCGAGCGGCAGCGCCTGGACCTACGACCGCGAGTGGGGACTTCGCGGAGACACCGCGACCACGATGAACTATCCGCGACTGATCTGCATTGACCCACAGACCGGTAACCTCATCGTCGCCAACACCGACTCGAACAGCGCGGTTGCCTGGAACGTCAGCGTCAATCCACCCAAGGAGGTCTGGGCGTATGCGGCTCTGACCTCACCGTACGGACTCGCGTGCGCATCGAACGGCACCGTCTACGTCGCGGACAGCAACGACAGCGATGTCGTCGCGTTGACGAGCGCCGGTGCGCTCCTCGGCACCATGGGTGCCGCACAGAACATGGGCTTCGTCCGCGGTATCTGGGTTGACAGTACCGATAGCTCGGTGTGGGTCGACACGAGCGCCACCGGCAAGGTGTTCCACTTCGCGTCGTGGTCGAGCGGGGGTGGATTCCTCGGGTCGTTCAACGTCAGCACGTCGATCCCGAGCGCCGGCGTGTTTGGGATCGCCGGCAATGCCCACTATCTCTACGTGGCGCTCGCCAGCGTCAACCAGGTGGCCGAGTACACCCGAGCCGGTGTGCTCGAGGGTACGTTCGGTGGAGCGGGTACCAAGGTTGGACAGATGCGCACACCGCAGGGCTTGGCGTTCGCCCCGAACGGCACGCTCTACGTCGTCGAGGAGAACAACAACCGCGTCAGTCAGTGGACGGTGCCGTCCTAACCCACGTCCCGATCACGAGCGCGACCTCGCCGTAGATTTTCGAGCCGGCGTCGACGATCTCGGCCGGCTGCGGGTGCGTTCCCGTTTCGTCGGTGGCTTCCGGACGAAGAGACCGGCGACGGCACCGAGCATGGCCATGAGCACGTCGTTGTAGGCGCGGTACAGCAGGCCCGCGGCCGCGCCGACTGCGGGAGGGACGCCATTGGCGATCATGAGCACGGTCAACAGTCCTTCGAACACGCCGAGACCGCCGGGAAGAAAGCTCAGCGCCGAAAGGATGTAGCTCAGGCCGAGCACGAACGCGGCGGCGATGAAGCTGACCTGTGTTGCGCCCAGGGCTGCGACGGCGAGGTAGAAGAGCAGGTAGGTGAGCAGCACGGACAGCACATTGAGAACCACCACCGGGAGCAGCGTGCTGGGCGTGAACAGCTCCGCGAAGGTCGGCTGCAGCTCACGGAGTTGCGCATCAAAGCGACGGAGCAAGCGAATCCGTTCGACGGTCCGCAATGCCCATTGATACGCCCTCTTCCAGATCAGAATCGTGAATACCGCGACATGCGCGATCGTCATGATCACAACGAGGATTGCGATACCCGGCTGGGTGAACACCCTGGGCAGGACGCCGAGTCCGACAAGCGTGAGGTAGACGAGTTCCTGGAAGGCAATTGTGCCGGCGACCTTTCCTGCGCCCGGCGGAGACTTGGCAGCGCGGCGTGCCATCGCCACCCGAGCGAGGTCGCCCATGGGGAGAAAGATCATCACCTGACCGGCAAATTCAATCGCCAGGCAGCGTGTCAGCGAGATCCTTTCGCCGATCTTCCGCAGCCCCAGCCACCATGCGGTGCCGCGCAGGACATACGTCGCGATCGTGACTGGAATCATCAAGAGCGCGATCCGCCAGTTGGTCTTGTGCAACGCAGTTGCGAGTTGTGACGGGTTGACCCCGACGACGAGGCCGACGATGCAGAGGGCGGCGATCACCACGAGCCAGTGCCGCTGCAGGAAGCCGAGGCATGGACCGATCACCGGCTTCGCGGAGGCCGATCGATACGTGCGCCGTATCGCCGCGATCGAGGCCTCCAGCCTTCGATTCACTGCGAATGCTTCGGCTTCGGCTCTCGCGTGTCCGGTGTAACTGACATAGGCGCTATATCATAAGGTGATAGTCAACCTGGCGGTAGGCGACGCGACGCACCAAAGAAAAAGACCCCGGAGGTTCTCCGGGGTCTTCCCCCGCATCGCGGGGACCTAGTGGTCACCTCGATACGGCGTCAGCGTGGGGTCCATTCGGAGAACCATCGCTGTTCCTCCATGTTGGTCCTTGCTGCGGACACTTAAACCGTAGCTCGATGTACCGCGCCGTGCAAGCGGTTCAGCCCCGCTGCAGGCGCGCCACAAGCGCATGCGCATTTCGGACCGCATTCCCGCTCATGTCGTTGTTGAAGTAGACGAATGCCTCGCGATTCAACGCCGCGAGCCGCGAGGCGTATCGGTCGATGACGCGTGGCCCATAGTTGCCGGCTCGGCCGCGACCCCCGTGGAGACGGAGGTAGAGCCAGTCCGTGGTGACCCAATCGGGGTTCTGCATTCGCCCCGCTCTGTCGGCCCAGATGAGCGCCGCGCCGTGCCGTTCGAGGACGGAGCGAATGGCGTCTCCCTCGAACCAACTGGGATGACGGAACTCCACCGCGATGCGTCGGTTCCTGGGGAAGGCGGCCAGGATCTCCTCGAGGCCGTCGCGATCCGCGGCCCGCGACGGCGGGAGTTGCACGACGATGGGTCCGAGGTGTGAGCCGATTCCCGAGAGGCGTTCCAGAAAGCGATGTATCGGCGCTGCTGTGTCGTGCAGCGTCTTGCCATGGGTCACGTAGCGACTCAGCTTGACGGCGAACACGAAAGCCGGTGGCACGGTCTCGGCCCACTTTTCGGCCGTCGTCACGGCCGGCAGTCCATAGAAGGTGTTGTTCACCTCGACGGTATCGAACGTCTCGGAGTACCGCTCCAGCCATCGCCGCTGCGGGAATCCCTTCGGATAGAGGACGCCGCGCCAGTCGGCATATTGCCACCCACTCGTCCCGATGTAGCGCCGCGGACCGCCGCGAGTGGGGGGCCAGGTCAATGGGCTCCTTGCATGGAAAGTGATACTCACACTATCATATTGAGGACCCAACGGCCGTGACACCAAGGAGACACCGAGACCGATGGCCACTGAAGCGCAACGAGCGGCCGCGAAGCAGAACATCAAGAAGGCGGCGGCAGCAGCGAAGGACCGAAAGACCATATCCAAGCTGCCCAAATCGACACGCACTGCGCTTGCCAAGCAGGCGAATAAAGTGAAGCGCGAGAAGGGGTAGGCGCGGGTGGAATTCGGATTCTGCCTTTCCAGCGAGGAGCACGGTCCGCGGGAGTTGCTTGCGTTTGCGCAGGCGGCGGAGTCAGCCGGATTCAGATCTGCGCTGATCTCGGACCACTATCACCCGTGGCTCGAAGAGCAGGGCCAGAGTCCGTTCGTGTGGTCGGTGATCGGCGCCATCGCAGCGACCACGAATCTTCGTGTCACCACGGGAGTCACTTGTCCGACGGTGCGCATCCACCCGGCGGTCATTGCCCAGGCGGCGGCCACATCTGCAGTGATGATGCCGGGGCGGTTCCGTCTCGGCGTCGGCAGTGGTGAAAAGCTCAATGAGCACATCCTCGGTGACGCGTGGCCGCCGGTGCGAGTGCGCCTGGAGATGCTCGAGGAAGCCGTGGCTATCATGCGTCGGCTCTGGGACGGGGGCATCGTGACGCAGCACCTGCGTCATTACACCGTGGAGAACGCGCAGCTCTACACATTGCCTGACGTCCCGCCTCCGGTGTTGGTCTCGGGGTTTGGACCGAAAGCAATCGAGATCGCAGCGCGCATCGGGGACGGATTCGTGACGACCAAACCCGACGCCGATGCGGTGAAGCGATATCGCGAGCTCGAGGGGCGAGGTCCCGCCGTTGCGTCGATGAAGGTGTGCTGGGCCGCTTCGCGAGACGAAGCCGTTCGGACGGCCCACCGGTTGTGGAGGACCGAAGCACTGCCGGGTCAACTCGCCCAGGAGCTGCCGCTCCCGCTCCACTTCACACAAGCCTCCGAGCTCGTGAGCGAGGACAAGGTAGGGCGAGCAGTTCCGTGCGGTCCCGACGCCGAGCCGTATGTCCACGCTATCAGGCAGTACGTGGATGCTGGATTCGACGAGCTGTACATCAGTCAGATCGGTAAAGACCAGCAGGGCTTTCTGGAATTCTTCGATCGCGAGGTGAAACCGCAGCTTCGCACGGAAGCGGCGCTCGTACGATGAGCGAGCTGCTGGTGTCCGAGGGACCATGGCCGAGCAGGTGAACGACGCCCTCCAGGAATTGTTCGACGCCGAGCCCACTGACCCAACTCGTGGCGACGCGGAGTATTGGTTTGACGTCTATACCCGTCTCCTCGACTTGACGGAATCCATGCTCGAGCGGACCCGTGAGTACCTCGCAGAGCTGCCGGAGCCCGCGCGGCGGCATGTCGAACGCGTGAACATCAGGGTCATGGAGGAGGAGATCGACGGGTTCGTTCGCCGGCGGGACGTCTGGCGTAGACATCTTGATGAGCCGATCAACTCGTCATCGACCGGCTAAGCGCATAGCTGCGCGTCGCGGCGACGACTCCTCGGGTCGCGAGGATGACGAAAGACATTGCCAGTACACCGGGTTAGGACGCTGTTCCGGTGCGCGCTCAACATGATAGTCTACATATCATGAAACTTGATTGCGCCTATGCCTGCGCGCTCCTTTACCCGGACGATGCGAATGAGTGAGACGGTCGGCGACGACCTGGTTGCCCGGTTGGTGGAGTGGGGTGTCGACACGATCTTCGGATACCCCGGAGACGGCATCAACGGCTTCATCGGCGCGCTGGGCCGAGGCGGCGAACGCATCCGATTTGTACAGACGCGCCACGAGGAGATGGCAGCGTTCATGGCATGTGCCTGGGCGAAGTACACCGGCAAGGTCGGTGTCTGCACGGCGACCTCGGGGCCTGGCGCGATTCATCTGCTCAACGGGCTGTACGACGCGAAACTCGACCATCAGCCGGTCGTTGCGATTGTCGGACAGACGAACGTCGCGGCAATGGGTGGCGACCAGCAGCAGGAGGTCGACCTCCTCACGCTGTTCAAGGATGTCGCATCGGCGTATGTGCAGCAGGTGAACACGCCGGGAGCGCTGCATCACTGTCTGGACCGGGCGCTACGCATCGCCGACGCGGAGCACACGGTCACGGCGGTGATCATCCCCGCCGACGTGCAGGAGATGAAGGCCGTTCCGCTGCAACCAAAAGGCGTCAAGGCCATCCACTCCGGCGTGGGATACGTTCGCTCGCGGATCGTGCCGTCCGCGGCCGCCCTCGACCGAGCCGCCGATCTCCTCAACGCAGGAAACAAGATCGCGATCCTGGTCGGCGCGGGCGCGCTCGATGCGACGGACGAGGTGATGGCCGTCGCGGACGTGCTCGGTGCCGGCATCGCCAAAGCCCTGCTCGGCAAGGCCGCCGTGCCGGATGACGTCCCCTTCTGCACCGGGTCGATCGGGTTGCTCGGGACGAAGCCGAGCTGGGCGATGATGCAGCGCTGCGACACTCTGCTCGTCATCGGCAGCGGGTTTCCGTACTCAAACTTTCTCCCGCCGGTTGGTCAGGCGCGCGCGATCCAGATCGACCATGCGCCGCGTGCCATGAGCCTTCGCTATCCGATGGATGTGCTCCTCTGCGGTGACAGCAAGGCGACGCTCACCGCGTTGTTGCCGCGCCTGCGGCGTCAACCCAGCCGCTCCTGGCGCAACGGTATCGTCGACGACGTCAAGGACTGGTGGGCGCTGATGGACAAACGCGCCGAGCCCGAACAGCGCGGCGAGCGAATCCGCCCACAAGCGCTGTTCGCAGCGCTGTCGCGGCAGCTCCCCGACAACGCGATGCTCAGTGCGGATTCGGGAAGCGTCGCAACCTGGTACGCGCAACATGTGCAACTCCGGCGCGGCATGAAAGCGACGCTCTCCGGTGGTCTGGCCACCATGCTGCCCGGCGTTCCGTACGCGATTGCCGCCAAGTTCGCCTATCCCGATCGTGTCGCCATCGCGTTGGTCGGTGACGGTGCGATGCAGATGGGCGGCATGGCCGAGATGCTCACCGCTGCCAAGTACTACCAGTCGTGGTCGGACCCGCGCCTGATCGTGTTGGTGCTCAACAATGCCGACCTCAACATGGTCACCTGGGAGCAACGTGTGCTCGTCGGGGATCCGAAATTCGTCGCATCGCAGGAACTTCCCGACGTCGCATACGATCGCTGGGCCGAGATGATCGGTCTGGTTGGCATACGAGTGGATCGTGCTGACCAGATTGACGAAGCCTGGCGGCAGGCGCTCGCTGCGGACCGGCCCGTGATCATCAATGCGCTCACGGATCCGGAGGAGCCCCCGTTCCCACCGCACATCACGCTGGATCAGGCACTCAACTTCGGTCGCGGCGTGATCAAGGGAGACCAGCGTGGGGTTCGCGACGTCGTGACCGCAGCACGCGACAAGTTGGAAGAGCTGCTGCCGACCAATGCCGGCTCTGGAGGGACAAGCACCGAATGACTGCAACTCATACCGACACGAAACCTCGACTCAGCAGACAACCCGCTCGCGTCGCGAACCGGCGTTTCGCCGCAGACGCGGCCAACTTCAAGACGTCGCCATTCGCCCGGTTCTTCGCCAGGCTCGAGGGCTTGCCGGGTCTCGACGCGCTGAGCGACGGCATCGCCGGCGCACTCAAGCCGGTGACGGATCAGCGGGCCGTTATGGACGTGCTCCATGGGCGATGGATCGGTCATGCAGTGCATCCGGCGCTCAGCGATCTTCCGGTTGGGCTGTGGAGCGGAGCCTCGGTGCTCGATCTTTGTGGCGACGATCGAGGTGCGACGATCATGACGGCTGCGGGCTGTCTGTCCGCGGTAGCGACCGCCGCAACCGGCACGGCGGACTGGTCGGTCACCGCCGGTCGCGATCGTCGCTTGGGACTTGTGCACGGACTCGCGAACGGCGCTGTGCTGGCGATCCAGATTGGAGCGCTGACGGCCCGGCTTCGCGGCAGCCGTCGCATTGGTCAATTGCTTGCAGCGACTGGCCTGGGCGCCGGCTTCGCCACCGCATACGTGGGCGGCGAGTTGGTGTTCGGGCGCGGCCTCATGGTCGACCACGGTGCATTTACTGCCGGACCGTCGAAGTGGACGCCGGTGCTTGCGGACGAGGATCTGGCCGAAGGGGCGATGCGGGCCGTTGACGTCGAGGGACGTCAGCTACTGGTAGCGCGGATCGACGGCATGGTCAGCGCTATGGAGAACGCCTGCAGTCACGCCGGAGGCCCGCTCTGCGAAGGCACGTTTGCAGACGGGGTGGTCACCTGTCCGTGGCACGGCTCGCAATTTCGACTCAGCGATGGAGCCGTGATGGGAGGCCCCGCGACCTTTCCACAACTGCAACTGCACGTACGTCTCCGCAAAGGGCAGATTGAGGTCCGTGGCAGGGAGTCCACGTAGCCGCCTGCCGTTCAGACCCTGCGATAGAACGAGCCGTCACAAAGCGCAGCGGCGATTGCGGTTTTGATCAACTCGTAGAACGTGTGACGCTGCGCCACGTCGATGCTGGGCTCAGGCGTGAACCCCTGCAAGCGGTTGGCGATCCACGGCGGTGTACCGCTCGCGATGATGACCTCGCCAAGGCGGATGTAGACGACGGAATCGTCTGAGTCGTTCACGAACAGCGTCACCTTCAAGACCACTCCGGTGTGATCGACGATTCGCCAGCCACGCTCCCAGCGAGCTTCGCGAGTCTGATCACGCACGAGGTGGACATAGTCGTCGGCAACCACTGTCTCTCCGGCACGAGCGGCTTTCGAGAGCGACGCTCGGATCGACGCGTCGAGATCACGCGCGATCCAGCTCACCAATGATGCGGCACGATCGCTGACGTCAGGTACGGTCACGGGGCGACCGGACGTGGTGTCGAGTGCCTGCAACGTCCCAGCGTGACGACGGCAGTAGCGGGTGCCGTTCACCACCATGCCATGTGACCGGCAGGACGCGGTGCGGCATGTTCGACCGCGCCGATCGCGATATGCGCACGGCTGAGCGTCCTCGTCTGAGCAGCCTCGAGCGGAGCAGGGGATGCCTGTTGCCGGCACGGGCGCTGGTGCAGGCACGTTCCCTTTGCGGCGGAAAGCGCCAATCACGATGCGGCACCGGGGATGCTCGCGGACGATTGCACCGGCGGCGCCCGATCGGCGCGAACCGTGTTCAGTATCTGCACCGGAACACCTCGAAGGGAGACTGGCGGTTCCGCCGGCATGCCGTCGTAGGCGGTCTCCTGCGTGAGATTCGGTGCATTTCGACGGCAGTTGGTTTGGCAGCGCGGATTATTCGGCCCGACGCAATAGTCGAGGCACGCGCTGTTGTTGTTGCCGAAGCAGTGCGACGTGCACGAGTGGTTGTTATCACCGAGGCAATACGTCGTGCACCAGTGCAGATTGTTGTTGTGTGCACTCGGTCCTGCAGAACGGGGAAGTGTTGACACAGGACGCGCAGCTCCACGGATCCACTGCAGGCGGAGTCGGTGTAGCTGTGGGCCTGGGCGTCGGCTTTGGCGTCGGCTTTGGCGTCGGCTTTGGCGGCCGGAGGTTTGGCGGTGGGGTGGGGGGTTGGTGCCGTCGTCGGTCGGGCAGTGGCGATGGGCGGTGATGTCGCGACAATTGGACGACGATCAGAGAACGTTGGCGCGGGAGTGACGGACGTTGTGATGTCGCGCGCCCTGAGCAGATTGGTTGCGTTTGGTGTCGGGGCAGGACCTGCGAGCGTCCCGATGGTCACCACCGTGGCCGTGGCCGCACTGATCGCGCTCGACCCAATCCACGAGCCGATCCGTCCGAGCTCGGACCAGAGCCGGACGAGCGCGGGGATCTGCCCGAACCACGCGCTGAAACCGATCGTTCGCCAGAGGCGACCAACGGAGATGTTCAGAAACGCGCGAACGATCCCCGGGTCGAGCTGCGTTCCCGCCACGCGCGTCAGCTCTTGACGGGCGGCCGCGATGCTCATCGCGCGTTTGTACGGACGTGGCGCGGTCATGACCTCGTACACGTCCGCGACGGACACGATGCGCGCGGCGAGCGAGATGTCCGCGCCCTTCAACCGGTGCGGGTACCCCGTACCGTCGTAGCGCTCGTGATGCTCGACAACCGCTCGTCCCCATTCACCCAGCCACGGCAGCAGCGGCGCGACGAGGCGTGCGCCCTCCGCGGGATGGCGATGGAGGATCTTCCACTCGTCCTCGTCGGGCGTTCCCGGCTTGTTCAAGAGAGCGACCGGCACCTCGAGCTTGCCGACGTCATGCAAGAGTGCGGCCCACCGCAGCCGCGCTTGCCCGGCCTCGTCGATCTTCAACTCGTCCGCGATCAGGTCGGCGAACACACGCACCCGTTCTGAGTGGCCGCGCGTCGCCTTGTCATGCACGCTCAACGCGAGGACGAGCTCGATCACCGATTGCATTCCCTGCGCGTCCTCGCTCTTGCCGGTCGCGCGCGCGTCGAGCAACTGCTCCTGGAGCTGGCGCGGGGATCCCGTCCGGCGCGCGACCGCGAAACGCGCCGGCGCCTTGTCCGGAAAGAGAAGCGACACGTTGAGGAGAGCCGCGAGCGGGAGAAGGCGGCGCGCGGCACGCTCGAACAGCACAAGGGTCACGAACGAACCGGCGGCGACGATGAGAATCCAGAGCGCGGCGCTGGCGGGGCCGCTGGCGCGTGGCAGGACTGCGCTGATGAGAACGGCGATCGCGAACGACGCGAGGATCGGACCGAAGAAGATGCCCAAACGCAAGGCGCGACTCAGGGCAGGCCGTCGTTCCCAACGGTCCTCGGCGGTTTGGTGACTCGTGTGCTGTCGCCGTCGCAGCTGCATCCCCGGCTCTCCCTCGACTACTACAAGTGGACTACAGGATTGGTGTAGTCAGCCTGTCAGTCGCGTCCTCGCACGTCGTCGCATACGCCGTGACGATCGTGTGTCGAAGATTAGGCGTCCGCAAATACGCCCTCGAGTCGCTGGACCGACTCCAGTATTAGAGCTACACTACGCCTCGTGCCGAGCGGGAGATCAGCCGACAACGCTGCGCTGCTGCGCAGCCACGACGTACAGGTGACCGCGCAGCGGCTTGCAGTCCTGCAGGCCGTTTCCGACCGGCCGCACAGCACCGCAGAGGAGATCGACAAGGTGGTGCGAGTTGCCATCGGAGCGATCTCGCCGCAGTCCGTATACAACGCTGTCGGAACGCTGTCTGACAAGGGACTGATCCGCCGCATCCAGCCCGCCGGTTCGCCCGCGCGATTCGAGGACCGAGTTGGTGACAACCATCACCATCTCATCTGCCGTGGCTGCGGACGGATGACCGATGTTGATTGCGCGGTCGGCCACGCCCCGTGCCTGACAGCCGCGGACGACGCGGGCTATGTCATCGACGAAGCCGAGGTCATCTACTGGGGCCGATGCCCGGAGTGCCTCGCGTCGAACCGAACAACGGAATGACCATCGACAAGCAGGAAGCAAACGCTGAAACAGACGGAGGACCGACGTGACCGACGTGGCTGACACTGAAACCGCAAATACTCCGGGACCACAGATCGAGCGCATTCGGTCGAACCGCGACTGGTGGCCGAACGCGTTGAATCTCAGGCCGCTCGACCAGCCTTCCTCGCGCGCGAACCCGATGGGCGAGGATTTCAACTACGCAGCCGAGTTCAACACGGTGGACCTTGCCGCCTTGAAGCAGGACGTCATGGCCGTCATGACGACGTCGCAGGCCTGGTGGCCGGCCGACTACGGCCACTACGGGCCGCTGTTTATCCGAATGGCATGGCACAGCGCCGGCACGTACCGGATCGCCGATGGCCGCGGTGGTGGCGGCTCTGGTGCGCAGCGTTTCGCACCGCTCAACAGCTGGCCCGACAACGCGAACCTCGACAAGGCACGGAGGTTGCTGTGGCCGGTCAAGCAGAAGTACGGTCGAAGCGTCTCCTGGGCCGACCTCATGATCTTCGCCGGCAACTGCGCGTTGGAGTCGATGGGCTTTACGACGTTCGGTTTCGGCGGCGGCCGCGAGGACATCTGGGAGCCTGACGACGACATCAACTGGGGCGGCGAAGCGACGTGGCTCGCCGCCGAGCGATACTCGGGCGACCGTCAGCTGCATGCTCCGTTCGGCGCCGTGCAGATGGGCCTGATCTACGTGAACCCTGAAGGCCCGAACAGCGTCCCGGACCCGCTTTCCGCAGCGCGCGACATTCGCGAGACGTTCGGGCGCATGGCGATGAACGACGAGGAGACGGTGGCGCTGATCGCCGGCGGCCACACCTTCGGCAAGACGCACGGCGCTGTCAAGGGCGAGTTTGTCGGGGCAGAACCCGAAGGCGCGGGTCTCGAACAACAGGGACTCGGCTGGCGAAACTCGTTCGGTACCGGCGTCGGTGACGACGCCCACACCAGCGGGTTGGAGGGCGCGTGGGCCAACAACCCTGTGCAGTGGGACAACGGCTTCTTCGACAACCTGTTCAGCTATGAGTGGGAGCTGACGACGAGCCCGGCCGGTGCGCAGCAGTGGATTCCCAAGGACTCGTCCGCACAGGGCAATGTGCCCGACGCGCACGACCCGTCGAAGCGGCACGCGCCCGTGATGCTGACGACAGATCTCGCGCTGAAGCTGGATCCGATCTATGCGCCGATTTCGCAGCGCTTCCATGAGCATCCGGACGAGTTCGCGCTTGCGTTCGCGAAAGCCTGGTACAAGCTCACGCACCGCGACATGGGACCGGTCACGCGCTACCTCGGCAAGCTCGTGCCGTCGGAGCCGGAAATCTGGCAGGATCCGGTGCCCGCGGTGGACCACGCGCTGATCGACGAGGCCGACATCGCCCTCCTCAAAAGCACGATCCTCGCTTCGGGCCTGACCGTTCCTCAGCTCGTGGCAACCGCGTGGGCGTCAGCGGCGACATTCCGTGGCACCGACAAGCGGGGCGGAGCGAACGGTGCGCGCATTCGCCTGGCACCGCAAAAGGATTGGGAGGTCAACAACCCGGCGGAGTTGGCGACTGTCCTGCAGACGCTGGATGGAATTCGACAGAGCTTCAACGGTGCCCAGTCCGGTGGCAAGCAGGTTTCGCTCGCCGACCTGATCGTTCTCGGCGGATGCGCCGCCGTCGAGCAGGCTGCGAAGGACGCCGGACACGACGCAACGGTGCCGTTCACCCCTGGCCGCGGCGACGCGGTGCAGGAGCAGACCGACGTGGAATCGTTTGCCGTCCTCGAGCCGACGTTCGACGGATTCCGCAACTACCTCAAAGACGGGCACACCGTGCCGGCGGAACACCTGCTTGTTGAGCGCGCGAACCTTTTGACGTTGACCGCGCCAGAGATGACGGTGCTCATCGGTGGTCTGCGCGGTCTTGGCGCCAACTTCGGAGGATCCCCACACGGCGTTTTCACCACCCGGCCGGGGACGTTGACCAACGACTTCTTCGTCAACCTTCTCGACATGAACACGGTCTGGACGGCATCCGACTCCTCCGACGCATACGAGGGTCGTGATCGAACGACAGGTGCTGTCAGGTGGACCGGTAGCGCGGTCGACCTCGTCTTCGGTTCGAACTCGCAGCTTCGCGCCGTGGCAGAGGTCTACGCATGCGACGACTCGGAGGCGGCTTTCGTGCGTGACTTCGTTGCCGCGTGGGCGAAGGTCATGGATCTGGATCGCTTCGACCTGGCCTGATTTCGGTTCATCTGCAGGGCCTCGGCGCGAGTGCCGAGCGCCCTGCAGTCGCCGATCACCCCAGATCCGCACCCCGTCTTTCGATTCCGTAACCCGTTCGGGCGGATATCGCCGGGAGGCGTCGATACGCTGATCTCGGTCCCACGCGGCGGTTCACGTCGATCGTGAGGGCTAACCAGGCAGCGAGCTCGCCAGGAACGAGCCCTTGCCGGAGGATCACGCGTTGCGCCGATTAGTCTCGGGTCTCGTTGCCAGCTTCACGAACGTGCCTCGTGGCGCGAGGATCCTGATGACCGCAACGGGCGCCCTGGTCGCGCTCTACCTGGTGTCGACGCTCCTTCGATCCCCAGGCACATCCATCGACTTCTTTGACGTCTGGGTGACCAACCTCGGCTACGCCGGATGCGCGGCCCTGTGCGCGTGGCGGGCTATCGCTCGGCGTCCTGGACGCTGGGCCTGGGCGTCATTCGCCGGCGGCCTCACCTTCTTCACCGCAGGCTCCGTGCTCTATGCCGCGGTGGTCCAGCACCTCAATCCCGTCCCGTACCCGTCGATAGCGGACTTCTCGTTCCTCGCCGACTACCCGCTTGCGCTCCTCGGCCTCGGCCTGCTCGTCCGCGAGACCGTGCCGAACATCTCGAAGACCATCTGGGTGGACGGTCTGATCGCGGCGATGGGCGTTGCGGCGCTCGAAGCCACGGTTGTTCTGGGTCCGATCATCCAGACGAACGCCGGCAACTTGAGCACGGTGGCGACGAACATCGCGTATCCGACGGGTGACCTGGTGCTCATCAGCCTGGTTGTGGGAGTCTTTGCGGTACGAGGCTGGCGCCCGGGCCGCCTGTGGTGGACCCTCGGTATCGGTCTTGGCGTTTTTGCCGCAGGTGACAGTATCTACCTGCTGCGGGTGACGACGGCAACGTACGTGATCGGGACTCCCCTCGACACGCTGTGGGCCATCGCCGCCTTCATGATCGCGCTGAGCGCGTGGCAGGGACTGCGTCCCAAGGACAAGAACGCCACCGTGATTCAGGCGCCGAACTTCGTTCCGGTGCTCTTCCTGCTGAGCTCAGTCGCCATCATCGTGTACGCGACCGGTCACAAGGTGCTGCCGGCCGGAGTCCTGCTCGCGACCATCACGCTCGTGATCGCAATCGGCCGCTCCGCCTATGCGTTTCGCGAACTTCGAGCGCTGGCGGACAGCAAGCGCGAAGCACGCACGGACGATCTGACCGGGTTGCCGAACCGCCGGCTCTTCTTCGAGCGGCTCGCAGTGCTGCTCGAACCGAGCAATGCAGCGGCACGCATCGCGGTGCTGATGATTGACCTTGATCGTTTCAAGGAGATCAACGACAGCCTCGGACACCATGTCGGTGATGACGTGCTGCGACAACTGGGCCCGCGTCTTACTGCAGCGGTGGGCAATACCGGCACCGTTGCTCGTCTTGGCGGCGACGAGTTCGGTCTGATCCTCTCGCCACTCCTCGATCCCGTCGACGCGACAACGGCGGCAGGACGCGTTCGCGAGGCGCTGCGACCGCCCTTTCAGCTCGAGGGCATGAGTCTTCGCGTCGACGCAAGCATCGGCATCGCACTCGCGCCCGACCACGGCACCACACCCGGGGGCTTGCTGCAGAAGGCGGACATCGCGATGTTCGCCGCAAAGCGCGCGCATGCTCCCTGGCAGCTCTACTCGTCCGAGCACGACCAGGACGCTCGGGAACGGCTGCAGCTCATGGAAGACCTGCGCGATGCCCTGCGCAGGCACGAGATCGTGCTGCACTATCAGCCGATCCTCGACCTGGCGACTGGCACGGTCACGGGTGCTGAGGCATTGGCGCGATGGCAGCATCCATCGCGCGGGCTGCTTGCGCCGGCGGTGTTCCTCGGCCTGATTGCCGATGCGGGGCTGATGGGTCCCTTCACGATGGACGTGCTCGATCAAGCCCTGGCGCAGCAAGCCAGATGGTCAGAGCGTGGATATGCGCTCGCCGTGTCGGTGAACATCTCAGCCGTCAGCCTGCGCGACGAGGATCTGCCTGAAAAGATCGGCGCTCTCATCGCCGCGCGCGGCGTCGCTCCGGCATGCGTCACGCTGGAGATCACGGAGGATTGCTTCATCGCCGAGCCCGAGCAGGCGCTCCTCGTCCTCGATCGGCTTCGAGCCCTGGGTGTGGATCTCTCGATTGACGACTTCGGCACCGGGTTCTCATCGCTCACCTACATTCGACGGCTGCCGGTGAGCGAGCTGAAGCTCGATCGAACGTTTCTCACCGGTGCACCGCGTGACAAGCGTGCCGTCGCGGTGATTCGCTCCACGGTTGATCTGGCTCACTCCCTCGGCCTGCGCATCGTCGCGGAAGGGATCGAATACCTCGACGCTCTGGCACTGGTCGACGATCTCGGCTGTGATGCGGCCCAGGGATATCTCATGGGGAGACCGGTGCCCTCTCCGGACTTCGACCTCGCGTCCGTCCCGCGTGTCACGCCCAGAGTCGCCGCTTAGGGCGGCGACGAACTCACGGCTCTATATGAAGGTGACCGTTGCGTGACTCCATGTTCTCGAGGATTCGAATCTTGGCGCGCCAGTGTCGTCGCCAGAGCTTCGACGCATCGTCTGCGGCTCCGTCGCGAAGGAGCTCGACGATTTTCGTATGCACTTGATGAAATCCCTGAGTCTGCGTACCGACCTCGGACTGGTACGCCTGGCCGATCTGTGCGCCGGATGCGATCGTTACCTCCTCGATCATCCGGTGCATGATCGCGAGAGTCCGATTGCCGGCAAGCTCGACCAGCAGGCGGTGGAAGTCGGTGCCGATAGAGATCGCGTCCGCCCAATTCTGGTCCGCCGTGCGTTCCAGCTCCAGCTGACGCTCCAGCGCCGCGACATCGTCGACACTCGCGCTGCGCGCGAGCTGCTCAACCGCCGGCAGTTCGATTGCCATCATCGCGCCGTTGACGTCAGTCATGGGGACCTCGTGGAACTCGAGATACCGCGACACGTAGCGAGCAACCATGCGCTCAGACGGAGCGACAACTCTGGCGCCACCGCGAGCGCCGCGTGTAATCGTGATGAGTGACTCGGATTCGAGAATCCGCAGCGCTTCTCGCAACGTCGGGCGTGACACTCCGAATCGTTCGCCCAATTCAGCCTCGCTGAGCAGCGGATCTCCATCCCTGAGCGTTCCCCGAATGATCTGAGATCGCAACTGTTCAACGATGAGCGAAGCCATCTTTGGTTGTCTTACAGGGCGAGTGTCCACCTACGCCAGGATACAGGCGAAATCGGGCTCAGTCCTGCACGGCGTTGAGCGCTTGAGCTGGCGGAATTGGCCGACCTATTGCCGCATGCAGCCCGCGCCTTCCCTGGTTCTTGACAGGTCATTAGCCAAATGGTTATAGATATACCTATGTCGGTTCTGGCGAATGTCGGGGCGCCTTTCCGAGCGGTTGAGGCTACTCGCCCTCGCGAGGAATCTCCGCGCGGCTCGCGGCCAGATGGTTGGCGCGACCGTCGCCGGATGCTCGACGCCTGCCTCTCCGCGCTTGAGGACGAATCGGAGCAGGGTCACCGTTATGTGTCGTCGGACTTGGCCTCGTTGGTTCGTCGCGCAATGCCTGGCATCAGGGCCGGCGACGTGATCCGCGAAGCGATCGAGCTCGTCTTCCAAGAGCAGGAACGTACCTGTCGGGTGCTACAGGCGAGTGTAATCACCTCGGTCGCCAAAGAGTCCGAGACGTTCCGGCGCGATGAGGCTCGCGCACTGACGGAGCAGATCAAAGCCGGCCTCCACGCGACCACCCTCTTGCTGTTGGAGGCGCACAGCAAGCGTGTGTGGCAGGTACTTGGGTACTCGACGTGGGAGGACTACGTCAGACGCGAATTCAACTTCAGCCGCAGTCGCTCCTACCAATTGCTTGACCACGGGCGCGTTCTTCGGGTGTTGATGGCCAGCGCGAAGCTGAGCTCGGTTCCCGACGTCTCGGCGTATGCCGCCGCTCAGATCCTGCCGAGGTTGGACGAGGTCGCAGCCGCCGTTGCGCAGCGCATGACGCCCGGCATGGACGAGCGTGCCATCCGCCAAAGCATCCACGCCATTGTCGAAAGCTTCCGTGCGCCAATCTCGCGAGCACGCGAGAGCGTCGCTCTCACAGTCCTGGCTGATGTCACCATGGGTCAGGATGTCGCGGCACTCCCGCCCACGACGCCACAGGCCTCGAGTGATGTAGCGGCACTCAAGGGGATCATCGAGCAGTCTCTGCGGCTTCCCGACGCGGAAGCCGTCTTCCGATGGGTCGATGAGGATGACGTCCCGCAGTTGTCGAGACTCCGCGATGCTGCGGCTCGGCTGACGGCGTTGGCCGATGCCTGGACTCGATACGTTCAAGCCGATCCGCATCTGCGTTCGCCGTTGAACTCAGAGCGTGTCCGTGTCCAGAATTTCTAGACAATCCCACGGCGCCGTGTTAACGCGCCAACTATCAAGGAGTAGAAGCGTGCCCGATCACGTTGTGGCCCACGACGATCTTCAGCCGCTGACGCAGACGCAGGTACTGCAGCTCGAGGCGTACCTGGCGAAGCTGGAGTCAGAGCACAGCAGCATGTGGGACATACCCGAAGGCACTGAACTCGCGTGGGAGATGAAGGTCACGCCGGAGCTTGTGATTCTTTATGCCGACGGTGTTGAGGAGTACAACCCGTGGTACGAGGCGTGGCCTGTGGGCCCCGGCGAGTCACCGTTCGGCACGGCGATCGCGCCACCGCTGCTTGTGCCGTACTGGCAGCACTGGTTTCATCGTGAAGGGATGGGGCGAGCCGAGATCGGCGGCGTCGCCACCGGCTGGCGAACCGAGTTCCTAGAACCCATCTTCGTTGGGACGACGGTTCGGTATCACGGAAAGCTCGTCAACAAGTACATCAAGCGAGGCCGTCAGTACACCGAGCGCGAGTTCACCATTGAGGATGCTGCCACCGGCAAATTGCTTGTCAGGCATACCGCGATTGCTCTAGCCAAGTACGCCCCGGAGGAAGCGCAGGAGCCGGATGCCGCCAGCGTTCCCTCCGGCAGCCAGACGTAGCGCCACCCGGTCTAGGCCGTGGCACCCGTGCCTGAGGGCGTGCAAAGCGGAGTGGACTACACGCTGCGAGACGGCGTCGCAGTCGTGACCTTGAATCGACCTCCTGCAAATGCGTTCTCGGCTGCAATGTACGGAGATCTCGCGCGTGTGGCGCGCGAGTTGAGTGAGGATGAGTTGGTCCGCGTCGCGATCCTGACTGCGGCCAGCGAACGGATCTTCTGTGGAGGCGCGGACGTCAAGGAACTCCGCGGACTCGACGATGAGGGGCGCGACGCGTTCTCCAGAGCCAGCGAGAACGCGGCGCACCTTTTTGCGGCGATTCCGGTGCCGGTCATCGCAGCCATCACGGGCGCATGTGCCGGCGCTGGTATTGGATACGCCACCCGGTGCGACTACCGGATCAGCGCGGACCACGCCACATTCACGCTACCGGAGATCAACCTCGGTTACGTATTCGAGGGAGGCCGGACATTGATCTCGGCCGGTGTGCCGAGTGGGCCGCTTCGGATGATGTTGTACTCCGGTCGCACCGCAAGCGCCGATGAGGCACTCGCCATGCGGCTTGTTGACGAGGTGGTTCCCGGAGTCCGCCTGATGGAAACGGCCGAAGGATACGCGACGGTACTTGCCACGAAGTCGCGGGAGAACTTGATCCACATGAAGGACGCGATCAACCGCATGAGTTATCAACCGCCGCCCTGGACGTAGCCGTGTTGCCGTCGTGGGTCGGAAGTCAGTCCGCGTCGTCCAACTCGGCGACGGCCCGTACGGGGGAACCGTCTCCGTCGACGATAGGCAGTGGGAAGAGATACGCGCGAAAGCGGCGTCCGACGAGCACTCCGAGATTGGTCATGTGCTCACAGATCAAGGTATGTCCGCCGAGGAAGAGTCGATGCACCGGAAAGTCGAACCCGGGACCACGGAGCGTTCTGGGCATCTCAGGGGTTGGCCCGTCCACTCCCACGACCTTCACGTTCAGACCCGCCAGCCACTCCGCCGCATCAGACGCGAGGTATGGACTGACGAGATAGCGCTGTGGATCGGTTACGAAGTATCGATCCCACCCGGTGTGGATGAAGACGATGTCGCCCGGCTCCACAGCCGGCTCCTGGCTCCGGAGCTCGTCGGCCGTGATGGGCTCACCGCCCTCACGCGGCGCGTGCAGCCCGACCGCGGGACCGCTCAGATCATCCAATTCGATGTCAGCGATGCCGAGTCCGTCGCGAATGATGTGGAGCGGCGCGTCCAGATGCGTCACGTGGTGCGTCTCCACGCGGAACGAGGCGACGTTCATACCGTCGTCGTCCAGCGACTTGAGACGGCTGGCGCTCATGGCGCCGATGTCGGAGATGTCACCGACCCTATAGGGCTGTGTGAGATCGATCAGTCTCGGCACCCGTCGGATGGTATCAAGCGCTTGAGACCGGTTGTGTCCAACTCGGCGTCCGCCGGGTGATGCACGGCGTATTGCGATGACATGCCGCATGCATTTAACCCGTGCTGTTTGCAGGACATGAAGAAAGTGAGTTGACAACGCAATGACCGACTCAGACGATATGGCCAAATTTCCCGCGGTTCCTTTAGTGAGGTTCGACGATGCTTAATCGCGCTCATGGTCGGTATGCGCGTCTCATTTCCAGTGCTGGGGTGGTGTTAGCGCTCGTGGCAACCAGCTGCGGCAGTACCAGCACCGCGAGCAGCGGAAATGGTGCCAAGGGACCGGTGGATATCGGCGCGATCATCGATGAAACTGGCGCGAACGCCAGTGTCGGCCCCGATCAGCTCGGCGGGCTCAACGCGTACATCAACCACATCAACGCCACGGGCGGCGCCGACGGGCACCAGATCAAGATCAACGTGATGGACAGCCAGAGCATGCCGACTGTGGCGGTGCAGGATTACCACCAGCTCGTCTCGGATTCGAGCAACGTCGTGATGATCGGCCCAACTTTCACCGCGGCCGGCACGCTGGTCCTGCCGCTCACGGCGCAGGATCAGATTCCGTACCTCGCACCACTCGTCACGGACTCGTTCATGGGTCCGTGGTTCTTCCGGACCATCCCATCGAACGCGATCGATGCTGTGAGTCTCTTGCAGTACGCGAAGAGCCAGGGCGACACGCAGATCGGCCTGCTGTACCCCAATGAAAGCCAGGGCATCTCGGGCGCGCAGGACATCATGGCCGCGGCGCCGGGACTCGGCATGAATATCGTGGCATCACAGTCGTACCCGTCCAACACACTCGATCCGACGGTCGAGATCGACAAGGTCCGTGCAGCCAATCCGCAGGCGTATATCGTCAACGACGGCTCGAATCTTGACCGCCTGACCTTGACTATCCGGACCATGCGGTCGCTGGGCATCACCCAGATCATCGGAACAGAGTTGCCTGCTTCGAGCGCCTCGTTCGTGACGGGCGTTCAGGGACGTGGGTCAGGCGTGAACGGCGTCTACTTCTGGGCGTTCAGCGCGCCGGGTCAGAACACGAACAGTGACGAAGCGGCCTTCCAATCCATTTACGAGAAGACGAGTTCCGGCAATGCGCCAGCAAACTCCTTCGCACTCATCGGCGCCATGTGGGGAGAGATGATCGTTGGTGCGATCAAGGAGCTCGACAAGCAGGGAAAGCCGATAACGCGAGCCAACATGAAGACGGCATTCGGTGAGCTGACCGGCCTCGTGACTGTACTCGGAACGCTGCAGTACACCCCGACCCAGCATGACAAGCCCTTCAATTCGACAGTGATCATCGTCTATAACGCGCAGGGACAGCAGATCCTCGGAGCGCACGGATAGTCACAGACAAAACCAAACCGTAGAACGTCGCACGCGCCGCGGAGGAGGATGGGGTCGCCGGGACCCCGTCCTTCTTCAGGCGCACAACGGTGTCAGGGACGGTGCGTCTGCTGGGCACCCCACGAACACTCCCGTCCAATCCTCAGAACTCGCTTTCCAGCGTTCAGGAGGCGCTCAAATGTCCCGGGCTTTTGCTAGCGTACGGCCGCGATGAATCTGATCCTTCCTGTCATCGTCAGCGGCATCGGGACGGGCTGCTTCTACGCATTCGTGGCGCTCGGATTGCAGATGACGTATAGCACGAACCGCATGCTGAACTTCGCCCAGGGCGACATCGTCGTCGGCGGGATGTTTCTGATGTCGACCCTCAACGTGGTCCTGCATATCCCGGCAGCGATCGCGCTGATACTCCTCTTGCCAATGGGATTCATCATCGGCTCGCTGTTCGAGCTGATCGTCTTTCGACCCTTGGCCGGTCGCCCGATCCTCGTTTCCGGACTCGGCCCGGTTGGTGCCGGTATCGCACTGCGCGGTCTCTATCAGTTCATCTATGGATCATCGGCGCTGTCCGTTCCCCCTTCCGTCAACGGTCTGATCGCGTTCGCCGGAGTGTCGATCTCGGTCCAGCAACTGCTCGTGATCATCGGGCTCATCGCGTGCGTTGCCCTGCTGTATGCCTTCATGCGGTTCACGTGGACCGGGCGGTCGATGCGGGCAGTAGCTGAGAACGTCGAGGGCGCTTCGGCGATCGGCGTCAACCAGTCGCGGGCGAAGCTGATCGCTGTGGGCATGAGCGGCTCGGTTAGTGCGCTCGCGGGGGGACTGATGGCACCGCTGCTTGGCGTCACCTTTGACGGCGGTTTGAACCTGACGCTGATCGCGTTCGTCGCGGCGGTTGTCGGCGGACTCAACTCTGCTATCGGCATCACGGTGGGCGGTCTATTCATCGGGCTGGTCACGGCGACGGTAGCCGCGGTGGGCCTGTCGGCATACACCGCCACTTCCCTGTTTGTCGTCTTGCTGCTGGCCATGCTGCGGCGTCCATCCGGACTGACCTCCGGCGGCGGCAGTGTCGCGTCGGTGAAATAGTGTGAACGTCTTTGGGCGCGATGGACTTGGCGACCGGCTTTTCATCGCCATACGGCGCCGCCCCGAACGACTGATCGAACTCGTTCTCGTCATCCTCGTCGTGGTCGTTCCAGTTGCGACGGACAGCGAGTACCTCGCATCCGTGGGCGGCATCGTCGCCTTCAACGCAACGCTGGCGTTGACCGCGACGTTGTTGATTGGATACGGCGGCCAGTTCTCGTTCGGGTTTCCCATTTTCGTCGGCACGGGCGCGTACATCAGCAGTTGGATGGCGACGCACTCAAGCGTCCCGGTGGCGCTCGACGTCCTCGCTGCAGGCATCGTCACCGCGGTGCTTGGCATCCTGCTGTCGTTCCCGGCGCTCCGTATTCGGGGACTGCCGCTGGGCATTCTCACGCTGGGCCTGGTGCTCTCAGGCGATGAGATCTTCTCGAATCTCGGGGGCGCTGACGGCGTGGCCGGTATCCCGCAGCTATATCTCGGCGGTCTCGTCATCGGCGACGTCTATCTGCAGCTCTTCGTGTACGTCGGCGTCCTCGTGCTCACGTACTTCGCAGTGTCGGCAATCGTCCACGGACGGTTTGGCCGCATGTTGCTCCTCATGAAGGCCGACGAGGACACCGCGCTCAGTGTCGGCATTCGCGTGATACGTCAGAAGGAGTTGGTCTTCGGTGCTCACGCGTTGATGCTGGGCATCCTCGGAGGCCTGTACCCGTTCCTCCTTGGGTACGTGGGGCCTGCATTGTTTCCGCTCGACCTTGCTCTCGACATCTTCTTTGCGGCCGTGTTGGGCGGCCTTCTGTTTCCCGAAGGAGCCATCATCGGTGCGCTCATCTTCTCGGCGATTCCCATCATTGCCGGAAGTCAGGCGACCAACATCGAGCCGGTGGTCTACGGTGCGCTGCTGCTCTTCGTCCTCATCGTGCTTCCGAACGGACTCCTGGCAATCGTCCCGCGTGCGCGGCAGAAGCGCAGGACAATCCTTGCCGCCGCCCCGCAGCCGGGAAGCGTTGTGCACGAAGCGATCGCGCCGGAACAGACGCCACGCATTCGCAGCGGCGAGCCGATCCTTCGCGTAGAACACGTCAGCAAACAGTTCGGTGGGTTGAGGGCCCTCCGTGATGTCAGCTTCGAGCTCGGGCGGGGAGAGATCGTGGGTCTCATCGGCAATAACGGGGCCGGAAAGTCGACCTGCATTAATATTGTTGCGGGCTTCCTGAAGCCGAACGGCGGCCACGTCGAGTTCAAGGGCATCGACATCGATCGCTGGGCTCCCGACCGGAGAGCGAAGGCAGGTCTCCACCGCACTTTTCAGTTCCCGTCCTTGGTGGATGAGTTGTCCGTAGCCGAGAATCTGATGGCGGCGGGTGAAGCGATGCATCCGATCTTCAGGCGCCCGGGATCGACGGTCGCTGAGTTGATGGAGACCATCCTCGACGCATTGGGCCTGACAGCGATCGGTGATCTCAGTGTCGGCGAGGTATCGCTCGGTATGCAGAAGGTTGTGGATGTGGGACGATCGCTCATGACCCACCCCGACGCGCTCCTACTCGACGAGCCTGCAGCGGGACTCGCACCGGTGGAGCTACCGTTCATGCGGTCGGCGCTTGCGCTCGCTCGAGAGGAGGGACTCAGCCTGCTCATCGTTGAGCACAATGTGGCGTTCGTATCGCAGCTCGCGGACAGGCTGGTGGTGCTCGATTTCGGCGCCGTTCTCGCCGAGGGCGCTCCTGATGACGTGCTCAAGCAGGCAAATGTTGTCGAATCCTATCTCGGCCACACCACCACCGCGTTGGCTGTCGAGTGACCGCACTTCTCGTCGATAACGTCCGAGGCGGATACGTTCGTGGTGTTGACGCCATTCGTGGCGTATCGCTCGATGTCCCGTCGGGTGCAGTGGTCAGCCTCCTCGGTGTCAACGGAGCAGGGAAGAGCACGCTCCTTCGGCTGATCGCCGGCACCATGAAGCTCACTGCAGGTGGGATCACCTTTGGAGGCGAAGCCGTGGGGAGACTCCCAGCGCCGGCCCGCGTCGCGCGTGGCATCACATTGGTCCCACAGGGGCAGCAACTCTTTCCCGGGATGACAGTGCACGAGAACCTGCAGCTAGGTGCGTATGGACGGCATCGGAAGGCGGATCGGATGAAGGCCACGATGGAGCTGGTGACCGCGCTGTTCCCGGTGCTCGCCGAACGGATGGGTCAGCGATGTTCGTCGCTCAGTGGTGGTGAGCGCGCGATGGTCGCTGTCGGACGCGGCCTCATGAGCGATCCCGCTTTGCTCCTCCTCGACGAGCCGTCGGCCGGTCTCGCACCATCCGCTCGGGCACGGCTATTCGGTTCGATCAAACAGCTTGCGAGCTCCCAGGGCTTGACCGTGCTCGTCGCCGAACAGGACGTCGACAATGCGCTGGCTGCATCGAGCGGCGTATACGTCCTGCAGACCGGTGAGGTCGCGGCAAAAGGGGATCCGGCAACGATCGGCGAAGACATATTCGGGGCGCTGACCGGTGTCTACAGCGAAGCAGTAACGGCGCCACCGTCGTAATGCTTACGTCGCCTAAATTTGGACTTACCGAGCAGCGCTCACGTCATCGTGTCTGCGTCGAAGGCGGTCGCGTTGACCGGTCGAATCGTTACGAGTAGATTCCTTGATATGTCCCAGAAAATTCATTATGTATGCGCCATTTTGTGGAGGCACGACGATGTCTGACGCACCCATCGCTCACGACGACCTGCAGCCCATGACCGAGACACAAGTCGCTCAGCTCGAAGCGCATATTGCCAAGCTGGAGCGCGGGCACCAGAGCATGTGGGAAATCCCCGAAGGCACGGAACTCACGTGGGACCTCGTCGTCTCGCCGGAGCTGGTGATCATGTATGCCGACGGGGTGGAGGACTACAACCCGTGGTACGAGGCGTGGCCAGTCGGCCCGGGGGAGTTGCCTTTCGGCACCGCAGTCGCGCCGCCGATGCTGGTTCCGCGGATGCAACACTACTTCCATCGTGAAGGTCAGGGTCGCAGCGAGATCGGCGGAGTCGCTGTGTCGTGGAGCACCGAGTTGATCGAACCCGTGCTCGTCGGCACGACCGTGCGGTGGCACGGGAGGCTCAGTCGGCGGTATATCAAGCGGGGCCGTCAGTACACGGAGCGGGAGTTCACGATCACAGATGCGGCAACCGGCAAGCTGCTCATCAAGCACACGGCCACCGCCCTGGCCCAGTTCGCTCGTGTGAACGAGGCTGACACCGTGCCCGCTGACTCGCCGGCGTAGCAGTTCCCAGGCATCACATGGAAGACTTCCGCATCGTCGATGCGCATGTTCATCTTTATCGCGACATCGAGAAAGAGAAACAGGCGCGCAACATTCCGGGTCGCAGAGACCGCGATCGTTGGGGCAACGCGGATACCGTCATCCCCTACATGGATCGCGAGGGTGTCTCGCACATTGTCGTGGTCAACTTTTATCCAACAGGCGTGATGCGTCGTGTCCTCATGCGCAAGCTTCCGAAAGGACTGTCCGAAGAAGAAGCGCAGTCGGCCCGCGAGGACATTGAGCGTCAACTCGCTGACGGGATGCGCCGGCAGAATGACTGGCTCTGCAAGCTGAGCCAGCAACAGCCGCGTATCGTGGCTGGCATCGGCGTTCAGAAACTCCTCACGCCGGAGCAGCTCGTCGAAGAGGTTGAGCTCCGGGCCGCAGCCGGAGCACGCGCAGTGAAGATCCTGCCCGGATGGTTCCACGAGTTTCCGAATGACCGAGCGTTCTGGCCGATGTACCAGCGGTGCGCTGAGCTCGGGCTGGCCGTCGTCTCCGACACCGGAACCATCGGCCTTGGCCACCATCAGGGGCACCCCGACGAGGACAACAAGATCGCGTACGGGCAGCCGGTCCATTTCACAGAGGTGCTGCAGTCGTTTCCGGCGCTGACGCTCGTCATGGCGCACTTCCCGAGCGCGTTCTGGGATGAGCGTTTGGAGATGGCACGCGAGTTCCCGAACCTCATGTTTGACATTTCCGGTGGTTTTCAGGCAGACGGCTTGGCGGCTCGGGATGGTCAGCGCGCTATCACCGAAACCGACGCGCCGCGAATCCTGAGAAAGATCGGCATCGAGCGGTTCATGTTCGGCACGGACGGCCCCACCGTGATGATCCAACCCTGTCTCGAGCAGCTACTGCGCCTCGACTTGACCGACGGCGAGAAGCAGATAATCCTCGCCGACAATGCACATCGGATTTACAAGTTCTGAAAACGACGAATTGGAGGATGAAGTCAATGGCCATCGCACAAAAGGACACACCGGTCGGCTACGAGTTGGACGGTGTCAAGAAACAAGCCGTCATCCAGCTCATGGGGTCACGACACTGGGGCCGGCGTAACCCGATTCACTTCGATCCGGTCACAGCTGCGAATCATGGTCTGAAGGCACCGATTCAAACGGGCATGATGTCGAGCGCGTACATCGCGGAGACATGCGTCAACTTCTTCGGAGAGGCGTTCTTTCGGAACGCGACGATGGAGGGCAAATTCGTCAAGCCCATCTATGCAGGCGAGCTGATCACGACGCACGGCATCGTTCGAGAGAGCACCCCGGAAGGCGATGGCGTCCGGCTCAAGGTCGAACTCTGGGCTGACAATCAGGACGGAGAAGTGAAGACTGTTGTTTGGGCCACAGCGCACGTTGAGTGAGCGGATGGAATAGCGCCGAGGCGCTGGCGCAGATACCGACGCCGATCATCGACGCACATCACCATCTGGGACCGCGCGGGCGGCTCAGCGGTGATCAGAGTGACTTCGATGAGAGCGACGTGCTCCCGCTCCATGTTGCGGCCATGGACCGGCACGGGATTAGCCAGGCGTGCCTGATCGCGTCGCATCAAGCACTGATGGATTGGACGGGCACAGCCCAGAGGGCGAACGACGTCGTTGCGTCGGTCATCAAGCGCGAGCCCGCGCGATTTCCGGTCGGCATCGGCACGGTTGACCCCGGTGCTGGATCGAGAGGCCTCGAAGAGATCGATCGATGCATCCAGGAGCTTGGGTTTAAGGCAATGGCGTGGCACTCGCGATTTCAAGGAACCTTCGTCGACTCGCCCGTGATGCTGCAGTATGTGCGCCACTGCGCGGGTCTCAACGTCCCGATTTTTCTCCATGTCCTCGCCGAGTCCAACGCTGAGGCGATTTGGCGGTTCGCCAAGGTCACCCGCGAGATCCCCGAAGGACGTTTCGTGGCATTAGATCCCTTCTCATCCATGGACCAGTCGCAGTGGGTGAATGACGTGGGCGGAGACCTGCCGAATGTTTGGTACGAGACGGGATGCCTGTTCGGTGCCGGCCAGCAGATTCAGCGATTTGTTGAGCGCCACGGCCCGTCCCGCGTGATATTCGGGTCCGACTACTACGCGGAGCACCGGAGTAGCTTCCCAGGCGCGATGTACGACGTTCTCAACACCGATTGGGCAGTGGCCGACAAGGCCGCAATTCTCGGTGGGAACGTCCGCGAGCTCTTCGGCCTCACAGCGCCGGAGTCGTAAACGAAAGATGAAGAGCGCAGCGCTATTCTCGCTTCGCGCAGTCGCGTGTCAGCGCTACGGCGAGGTCATTGTCGTGCCGTGGCCCAGGCACGATAATGGACATGGCGCTTCTTGTGAGGTCCTCAAGAATTGCGACGACAGGAGTTGACAACGCGGGCATGACGAGGACTGAGATGTTCGAGAGCCAACATCCGGAGTCGCCGTCGTTGCACATGAATTCCCATGTGGAGAGTGCATGACGGACACCCTGCGGACTGATATCGGCACGCATGACCTGGATCACATCTGGGTTCGCGATTTGGACCTCACGGCTGACGTGATGGGCCGGATGAATTTCGGCGAGGTTATGTTCCTCCTTGTCGCCGCACGCGCACCCGATCCGGATGAAGCACGTCTCGTGAACACGGTCCTGGTGTCGCTCATGGAGCATGGTTTGACCCCAAGTGCCGTGATTGCGCGGGTTACCTACGGTCTCGTTCCGGACGCAATCCAGGGTGCGATCGCCGCCGGCCTGCTCGGCGTAGGCGGTGTTGTCCTCGGGTCGATGGAGGGATGCGGGGAACTGCTGACCCAGATACAGGCTGCGAGTATCGACGGCACGTCCGCAGCCGATGCTGCGCAGAAGGTCGTGGCTGAATATCGCTCGAGTGGGCGAAGAATCCCGGGCATCGGCCACGCGATCCACACGAACGGCGACCCACGGGCAGCTCGACTGCTCCAGATTGCTGACGAGTGCGGGAAAAGCGGTGCGTATGTTGAAGCGCTCCGCGCACTTGCGTCCGCTGCCGACGCGGCGACCGGGCGACACTTGCCGATCAATGTGACGGGCGCGGTGTCAGCCGTGTTGCTCGAACTCGGCATCCCGTGGCGCCTGCACCGCGGGTTTGCGTTGGTCAGCCGCACGGCCGGACTCGTCGCGCACATCGGCGAGGAGATGGAACAACCACTGACGCCGGCGTTCCGGACGATGACTCGCGGTGAACCATGACGGTGGAGCGGCCGACACTCGCGGAATGGACGGTCAATGAGGTCTTCATCGACGGTCACTGGCAGCCCAGCAGCGGCGGCGAGCGGACGGCTGTGTACGACTGCGCGACAGAGGAGCAGGTGGGCAGCGTCGTCGCGGCCTCAGCGGCTGATATCGAGGCTGCGGTCGCAGCCGCACGACGCGCACTGCCGAGCTGGTCGGCGCTGCGCCCGACCGAGCGCGCTCAGTTTCTCCGCGCGTGGAGCGACGAGCTCGCCAAACGACGCGAAGAGCTGACCGGCATCATCTCCTCTGAGGTTGGTACCGCCGTACGCCTCTGCGGCCCGGTGCAGGTGGAGAGCGCGCTCACCGAATTGCAAGCCGTCATCAGCGTGCTTTCGGAGATGGCGTTTGAAACGCAGGTAGGCCATTCAACAGTGCTGCACGAGGCGGTTGGCGTCGTTGGCGCCGTTACCCCGTGGAACTTTCCGCTCTTCCAGGCTACCGGCAAGATCGGCGCGGCGCTCGCGGCGGGCTGCACCGTGGTACACAAGCCGAGTTCGCTCGCTCCGCTGAGTCTCGTGATCCTTGCGCAAGCGGCGGAGCGAGCCGGGCTGCCGCCGGGCGTCTACAACATGATCACCGGCCCTGGCCGAACGATCGACGAGGCACTCGCCGAGCATCCTGTCGTCGCGATGATCTCCTTCACCGGATCGACGATGGCCGGAAAACGCGTGTACGAGTTGGGGGCATCGACGCTCAAGCGAGTGACCCTGGAACTCGGCGGCAAGTCAGGCAGTGTGCTCCTCGAAGATGCACCTCTCGAGCGGGCGGTCAAGACGTCAGTCAACCGCGCTTTCTTGAATTCCGGGCAGACATGCGACGCATGGACTCGTCTGATCGTGCCGCGATCAGCGCTGGACCAGGTCCTCGACGTTGCGGTCGCGAGTGCTGATCGGCTGGTCGTCGGGGATCCGTTCGATGAACGCACTCGGATCGGTCCGTTGATCTCCACGGAGCAGCGAGCACGAGTGCGTGAGTACATCAACGGCGCTGTCTCCGACGGGGCGCAGATCGTCATGGGCGGAGCCGAATCTCCATCTGGGTTCACGCGAGGCCACTACGTGTTGCCGACCGTCCTCCGAGACGTGACGCCCGACATGCGCGCCGCGCGAGAGGAGATCTTTGGACCAGTCCTCGTGGTGCTCGCGTACGGCACCGAGGATGAGGCGGCCGAGCCGCGGACGCCACCGACTACGGACTGAGTAGCGCCGTCTGGTCAGAGGACAAGGATCGCGCGATCACGTTCGCTCGGCGTCTGCACAGTGGCCAGGTCGTCATCAACGGCGCTGGATTCGATGCGTTCGCCCCCTTCGGTGGGGTGAAGATGTCCGGTCTTGGTCGAGAGTTGGGAGTGGTGGGGATTCAGGAATTCCTTGAGCCCAAGGCTCTCGTGCTGTGAGTTGCGTCGAGGCCCAAAGGAGAAGGCCGTGGATCTTTCGATCCCTACAGAGCTAATACAGCTCCAGGAATCCGTTCGCACATTTGTCACGCGAGAGCTGCGCCCGCTCGAGCATGACATCGATCAGGCGGACGACCTCGAGCCTGCTGTTTCGAAGCGCTTGCGGCTCAAGGCCGTCGACCTTGGCCTGGTCGGCTTCAACCTGCCTGCGTCCGTCGGCGGAGGTGGTGTCGGTCCGCTCGGCGAGGTACTGATCGGCGAGGAGGTTGGCCGTACATCCATTCCGCTTGCCGAAACCGTGGGTAGGCTGCCGCAGGCCCTGGTGTTTGCAAATGAAGAGCAACGCTCGTGGCTCCTGCAACCCGCGTTGCAGGGCAACGTGTCGGTCTGCGTTGCTCTCACAGAGCCGGATGCCGGCTCCGACCTCATGGGGATCCACACACAGGCGCGACGAGACGGCGATATGTGGCAGATCAATGGGAGCAAGGTCTTCATCTCCCAAGTGGAGACGTGCGACTACGTGCTCGTCCTCGCAGTCACCGATCCTACGGCGCCCCTGCGCAGCCGGTTCACAACATTTATTGTCGAGCGCAACAACCCGGGGCTCGAGATCACCCGCCGCTTTCGCAAGATGGGATGGCGCGGATACCACATCAGCGCCTTCTCCCTTGATACTCGTGTCGCATGCGATCGCGTGCTCGGCGAGGTCGGGGGAGGATTCGAAACCATCATGACCGCGGTCAATGCCATGCGCCTGTACATCGCCTCGCGGTGTGTCGGCGCTGCGAAAGAACTCCTCCGACTCTCTCGGAGTATGTGCAGCATCGCTCGACGTTCGGCCATCGAACTCGGCGACCATCAGGCGATCCAATTCATGCTGGCGGACATGGACGTCGAGATTGAGGCCGCGCGATTGCTGGTGCTGTCGACCGCCTGGAAAGCCGAGACCAGGGCGGCAGACCTCCGGATCGCGGCGTCGCGAGCCAAGCTCTACGCGTCAGAGATGGCGGGGCGCGCTGCCGATGCAGCCGTCCAGATCTTCGGTGGCGCCGGCTACATGGACGACTACCCCGTCGAGCGGATGTATCGGGACCTTCGGGCTTTCCGTATCGGCGAGGGCACCTCAGAGATGCAGCGGATACAGATCGCGCGACATCTCATCGCTGGGGCGTGACTCGATGGGAGAAACGGTCCGCCTCGAGCGCATCCGTGCGGTCGCGCTGTTGACGCTGAATCGACCCGAGGCTATGAACGCGATCAATCGCGCGATGCGGCGTGACCTGGCTGAAGCGATCGGCTCTGCCGAGCGTGATGCAGAGGTGCGGGCGATCATCGTCGCCGGCGCGGGGGACCGAGCCTTTTGCGCGGGGGTTGACATCAACGAGGAGTTCCGCCCTGAGTTCCTCGTGGACGAGCGCGCCGAGCGTCAGCAACCTCGGTGGAACGACGTGCTCGAGGCGACGACGAAACCGACGATCGCGGCGGTGCATGGTTACTGCATGGGCGGGGGGCTTGAGATGGCACTCGCGTGCGACATCCGCATCGCCGCGAGTGACGCCGTCTTCGCACTACCTGAAGTCGGACTCGGGATGATCCCGGGCGCCGGGGGGACGCAGCGTCTCTCGCGGGTTGTTGGTGTCGGTCACGCACTGCATCTCATCCTCAGCGGCGACACTATCGACGCCGATCGCGCGGTGCAGATCGGACTCGTCACGCAGCTCGTCCCTCGAGCGAAGCTTCATGAAGCTGCGATCGAGCTTGCCGAAAAGCTGGGTGCGCGGGCTCCGCGTGCCATCGCCTACGCAAAGGAGGCGGTACGACGCGGGACTGAGTTGCCACTCCGCGAAGGACTGCGACTCGAGAGCGACCTTGCAACGCTTTTGCTAACCACTGAGGATCGGGTTGAAGGCGCCAGCGCGTTTCGTGAGAAGCGAACGCCGCACTATCAGGGCAGGTAGCAATGAGGATCGGATTCGTCGGTCTCGGCACGATGGGGCGCCCGATGGCGCTCAACCTGATCAAGGGCGGCCACGATCTCACCGTGAACGACCTGGTTCCCGACTCGGCATCCGAGCTCATTGCGGAAGGAGCGGTATGGGGTGCAACTCCGAGAGAGGTCGGCGCAAGGAGCGACGTGACGTTCACGGCGCTCCCTGGGCCTGCCGAGGTGGAGGCCGCGGTGCTCGGTCCCGAAGGCCTGATGGAAGGATTGAGCTCGAACAGCGTGTACATCGACATGAGCACCAGCACTCCGGCCACGATTCAGCAGATCGCCGAGCTCGCGAAGCAGCGCGATATCGGCGTCCTCGACGCCCCCGTTAGCGGTGGTGTTCGCGGCGCCCGCAAGGCAACGCTCGTCTTCATGGTCGGAGGTGACCACGACGTCTTCCTCCGTTGCGAGGCGGTACTGCACTGCATGGGCGAGTCCGTGTTCCACATGGGCGATCTCGGCACCGGCTACGTCGCGAAACTCGTGAACAACTACATGGGCATGAGCAACGCCGTTGCCGCGATGGAAGCGATGACGTTGGGCACCAAGGCCGGCGTGAAGCCGGGAGCGCTGCTCGACGTCGTCAACGCGGGTACCGGCGCGAGCCACATGAGCAAGACGCTGTTTCCGTATCTGATCTTCCCGAGGAAGTTCGAGCCCACCCGATTCTCGATGGAGCTCGGCGCCAAGGATCTCAGGCTCGCTGTGACCCTGGCACACGAACTCGGTGTACCGGTAAAGGTTGGAGACACCGTTGCTGAGGCACTGAAAGATGCCGTCGCTCAGGGGCTCGGAGCGAAGGATTTCAGCACCTACATAACATTGTTGGAAGGAGCCGCCGGAGTAGTGGTGGAAGCATGACGGAGCAATACGAAACGGTCTTGTTGGAAAAAGCTGATGGGCTCGGGACAATCCGGCTAAACCGGCCCAAGGCGTTGAACGCCATCAACCAACAGATGCTCGCCGATATGGACGCCGCACTGGACAACCTGGAGTTGGACGAGACGATTCGCGTGATCGCGATCACGGGCACGGGCCGGGCGTTCTCGGCCGGACGCGACCTCAAAGAGATCGGCACCGACGCCCATCGCTCTGCTGCGGATGTCTGGGCCCGTCTCACCACCATCGGCAAGCCGGTGGTCGCCGTGGTCAACGGACTCTGCTACACAGGCGCACTCAGCATGCTACTCGCGTGTGATCTCGTCATCGCGGCCGAAAGTGCCGTGTTCGCCGACACGCATGCCAAGTTCGGCATGTTCCACGGCGGCGGAACAACCCAACGTCTGCGCGATCTTGTCGGGCCGCGTCGAGCGAAGGAACTCCTGTTCACCTGCGAGCCGATTGATGCTGCAGAGGCGTGGCGCATTGGTCTCGTCAATCGTGTCGTGCCTGCCGAGCGGCTGGATCAGGCTGCAAGCGAGCTTGCTGAGTCAATCGCTCGAAACAATGCCGCTGCGATGGCGAGCATGAAGTACCTGATGAACGTGGGGCTTGAGTGGGGCACTTCGGTCGGTCTTGAACTCGAGACGCGCGAATACAAGCGCCAGCGCCGCGAAAAAGCGGACGAGTTGCGCGCCGGAACGGACTCGTTTTTCACAGGTGGAGCGCGCGAAGGTGCCTGAGGGTGGGCAAGCGCAAGCAAAGAACTCGGGCGGCGCACTTGCCGGTCTCGTGGTGATCGATTTCACGCGAGTCGTATCCGGACCCTATGCAACGCAAATCCTCGGAGACCTTGGCGCCGACATCGTGAAGGTCGAGCGCCTCGAGGGTGGCGATGACGCCAGGCCATACGGCGTCACCGGCGACAATCCAATGCCTGGTGCGACGTTTCTTGCCCTGAATCGCAACAAGCGAAGCATCGCGCTAGACCTCAAGAAACCCGAGGGGCGCGACGTCGCGATGCGCCTCTTGCGCTCGGCCGACGTCGCCATCCACAACTTCCGGCCTGGCGTAATGGAGCGCCTCGGGCTCGGCTACGAAGCGGTGTCGAAAGCGAACCCTCGGATCGTCTACTGCGCGATCTCGGGTTACGGCGACGCCGGCCCGCAGCGTGAGACTGCCGCCAACGACCTCGCCATCCAGTCGTACAGCGGTCTGCTTGGTATCACGGGAGAGGCGGATGGAGCGCCGGTGCGTGTGCCGACTCCCGTTGCGGACATCACCGCTGGGATGTACGCGACCATCGGCATTCTCGCCGCGCTTCAGTACCGAGAGACGAGCGGTGTCGGTCAGCTCGTGGAAACGAACATGCTGGAGGGCCAGATCAACATGATGAGCTACATGTTCGTCGACTACTGGCTCAACGGTGTCATCCCCGAGCGGATGGGAACCGGGAATCGCATGGGACTTCCAAACCAGGCGTTCCCGACATCCGACGGATGGGTCTGCATCGTCGCGTCGAACGACCGACGATGGATATCGTGCTGTCACGCGCTGGAGGTTGACGAGTTGATCAGCGACCCGCGTTTCGATACGCTCGTCCATCGGTACCAGCACCGTGAGGGTCTCGTCGAAGTCATCTCGGCTGCGAGTTCGCAAGTACACAACTGAAGAATGCCTTCGGCGTCTGCGAAGGGCAGGCGTACCCTGTGCGCCGGTCAACCTCATGCCAACGATCGCCGCTGACGAGCAGCTGGTGGCGTTGGGCACTGTTGTCTCGCTTGAGGTTGAGGGACGAGGCACCGTGAAAGTCGTTCGAAGTCCGCTGCATATGTCGGCAACCCCGGTCAGCGAGCGTCTGTCGCCTCCGGCGATGGGCGCTCACACCGACGAGATCCTCGCGCGCGTCGGCTACGACGACCGCGAGATTGCAGAGTTGCACTCCCGCGGCCTAGTCATCTGATGCGCGCGGCGACAGCGATAGTTTGTGAGGCGAGAGCGAATGACTGGCAATGAAGTTTCGACTCGAATGAATGGAGCTGGCGGTCGTCTGTCGATCGACGTCATCGATCCGGCTCGAGAAGAAATCATTTCGAGCGTGCCAAGCAGCACGGACGAGGAGGTGCGGGAGGCGCTCCGAGCGGCTCGCGGAGCGCAGCACGAGTGGGCCCAGACGCCGATCGTTCAGCGCGGCGACTATCTGCGTGCAATCGCGGACGTGTTCGCGGCCAGCGCGGATGCGCTCGCGGAGTCCTTGGTCAAAGAGGTTGGGAAGCCGATGGCGCAGGCCAACGCCGAAGTGCAGTTCGCTCTGGGGTTTCTCCGCTACAACGCGGATTGGGATCGACGGTTGGAGGGCGAGATCCTGCCTGGCGATGTTGCTGGGGAGACGATTCACCTCCTCCGCGCTCCGCTCGGTGTGGTCGCGGCGATCTGCCCCTGGAACTTTCCCTTGGCGGTCTTCTGTAGAAAGATTGCCCCTGCACTCCTCACCGGGAACACCGTCGTCGCCAAGCCAAGCGAGGTCACGCCACTGACAACGATTGTGGCAATGGACTTGATCAATGATCGGATTGGTCTGCCTCCGGGCGTGCTCACGCTGGTGACCGGCGCGGGCGATGTTGGCGCGACGTTGGTAGAGTTGGATCTGACGGCCCTCGTTTCGTTTACCGGTCACCGCGACACCGGTAAGGAAGTACTGACGGCTGCAGCGCGAAATCTGACACGCGTGTCGCTGGAGCTTGGCGGGAAGGCGCCGGCCATCGTCTGGAAGGACGCGGACCTTGATGTTGCAGTCCCGGCAATCGTCGCCGCCCGTCATACCAACGCCGGACAGGTGTGCACCTCAGCCGAGCGAGTGCTCGTCCACCGCGATGTGCTGGAGGCGTTTACGGAGCGCTACGTCCACGCGGTGGAGCGGCTGACGCTCGGAGACCCTACGGGTGCTGTCGATATGGGACCGCTCGTCAGCGCGGAGCAACTCGACAAGACCGAGAGCGCCGTTGGGCGGGCGATCGAGGAGGGCGCTGTCGTGGTGTCCGGTGGAGGTCGTCCGGAAGGATCGGTGTTCGCCAAGGGTTATTGGTACACGCCAACGGTCCTCACGAAGGTCGAGCCCGGCATGCGCGTGATGATCGACGAGACCTTCGGCCCGGTGACACCGATTATCGGCGTCGACTCCTTGGAGGAAGCCCTCCGAATCGCCAACGACTCCCGATACGGACTCTCGGCGTATGTCTTCAGTCAGGACTACTCAACCATCATGCGAGCCGTGGATGAGTTGCAGTGCGGTGAGATTTACATCAACCGAACGCTTGGCGAATCCATACACGCGCACCATTCCGGGTTCAAGGAGTTGGGCACGGGCGGAGAGGACGGGAAGTGGGGATTGCTTCGTTACACACAAATCAAGACCGCTTACCACCACTACGCGTAGCATGGCAGCGCTCGGGAACGAAGCTCGCGCGAGGCCGACGGTCAGAGCGCCGCGAAAAACCCTGCGATGTCGTGCGCGAGAAGCGAGGTTCCTCTGAGGGCCCGAAGTGGCCGCCGCGCGGCATCTCGGTCCAGCGGACGACGTTGTACAAGCGCTCGGCCTACCCCCGCGGCGGCTGCCCTTCGAACACGAGTTGATGCGCAAAGCTGGCGATTCCGCTTGGCACACCGACGAACGCGTCCGACCCGAGCGCGACGCCGTCCCACCGGTTGTCGTAGTAGTCGCGCATCGAGATGGTGATGGTCCCTGCGACCCAGTAGATGGTGAGCATGGTCAGCAGGGCATTGCGCGACACCGCATGTTCGATGTCGCCGCCGCTGTCGGCCCACGAACGCCACTTCTCGACGATCCATCTGCAAGCCTCGCCGGCGAATCGTTGAGTGCGTACGCAAGGGTTTACGGCTTCGTCGGCTGGACGGCGGAGTAGCCACGCTCGGCGGCGTCCCATTTGTCGCGCTGCGCCAGGTACTTCTTTTCGGCGTCCCACAACGGCCGTGACGTGCCGTCGAGCTGCCGAGACATCTCCATCGTGTTGAGATGGATGCCGACGAGAGACTCCGGTTCGTCCAGCGCCACGAGCGTGGCAACACCGGCTACGAAGGCTCCGCCGCAGGCACCATATCGCTCGTACCCCAACTCGCTCATCAGCCCACGCATGAGCCGAGCGACGTCGTGATAGTTCGAGCGTGACGGCCGATCGGAGAAGCCGCAGCCGGGCAGTGAGGGGATCACGACGTCGAACGCCGGGCGGTCAATAGCAGCGCATCGGGATCCGCAGGAGGGCAAATCGGCAAGAATTCGGCGAGGGTGCTCGGCCACCCGTGGAGCAGCACGACCGGGACACCGGTCCCGGAGACAGCTCGCTCGTGAATGAAGGGGATCGCGAGGCCATCGATCACCGCGCGAAAGTGATGGAAGTCGTTGAGGCGGCGTTCTCGGCGAGCCAGTCGAACCCGTCAGCCCAGGAGGCGAGCGAACAGAGGCGTCGTCAGGTGCGAACGGTTTAAGGTGACAGTCAAAGCCACGCAGGGCCGCGCCATCAGGGGAGCATCATGACCACACAGCTCGATCCATCCGTCCGCGAGGCGCTCTCCAGGGGTGGCCCGATCGACATCACGACGACGGGCCGGAAGAGCGGTCAGCAGCATCGTATTGAGATCTTCTTTCACAACGTCGACGGGCATCTGTATGTCAGCGGTATGCCAGGGTTCAAACGCAGCTACATCGCCAATCTGTCCGCCGATCCACACTTCATCTTCCACCTCAAAGGAGCGGTGAAAGCCGACCTTCCGGCGACGGCGCGGATCATCACGGACGAGGCCGAACGTCGTGAGGTGATGCCGTCCATCGCGCGCAACTGGAAGCGCGACGACGTGGACACCATGGTCGCCACCAGTCCCCTGTTCGAGGTGACGATCGACGGTATCGCTGCGTGAGGATTCGCTAGTCGCACGCATCTGTCCCGGTCGGCAAACTCCCGCGGTAGGAGAACGGATGCCCCGCACGCAATTCCCGATCGAGCAACTGCTCACGATTCTTGCAGACACCCCGCGGCGCATCGCGGAGATCACTGCCGACGCGCTTCATGCGGCGCTGGATGGCGCACCGAGCGACGAATGGTCGGCGAATGACGTGCTCGCCCACCTCCGGTCCTGCGCCGACGTGTGGGGTGGCTGCATCGCCAGCATGCTCTCCGAGGACAAGCCGACGCTCCGGGCGGTGAACCCGCGCACCTGGATCAGGAGCACCGACTACCCGGACCTCACATTTCATCCGTCGCTGCAGGCGTTCTCCACGCAGCGGGACGCATTCCTCCCGCTGCTGCAACGACTGACGCCCTGTGACTGGTCACGGGCGGCGATCGTGCTCGGAGCGGGCAGTCCACTCGAGTTGACGGTCCTCGACTATGCGCAGCGATTGGCGCGCCACGAGCGGCCGCATGTGAAGCAGATCGCGCGCGTCGTCAACGCCATGCAGGGATGATCGGGCCGGAGCGCCGCTAATCGTCGGCTCCCTTGCGTTCTTTCGGCGCCCTGCGATATGATACTTGCCAGCAAGCAAGTACTTCCGGGAGCCCAACACTGACCACGACTAGCCCGTCCCGGCCGGAGACAACTGGCGAATTGACTGCGGCACGCCTGCGCAGCGCCGTCACCCGCATGTCCCGCCGGCTCCGTCCCACCGCTGCCGCCGGTTCCCTCACGACGACCGAAGTCGACGTGCTCATCGCCGCGGAGAAGCAGGGGCCGATTCGCATGTCCGACCTCGCCAGCTTTGCCGGTCTCAATCCGACGATGCTCTCCCGCCTCATCCCCAAGCTCGAGGAAGCAGGGCTCATCCGCCGCCTGGACGACGAAGTCGATCGACGGGTTTCCCGCGTGGTCGCGACTGACAAGGGCAGCCGCCTCCTCGAACGGATTCGTTCGGAGCGGAATGACGCGCTGTCAAAGCGTCTCCGCGATCTTGAGCCGGGCGAGCGCGACGCGCTCGCAGTCGCACTGCCCGTGCTCGAGGATCTGGCGGAGCGCCTGCGCCAACCGGAACTGCCCGTCACGAGTAGGAGCCGGTGAGTTGAGCCGAGTGGTCGCGGTCACCAGGCGCACCTTCTCCGCGCTCGCCATCCGGAACTTCCGGCTCTTCTTCTTCGGTCAGACCACGTCGCTCGTCGGGACATGGATGCAGTCCGTCGCGCAGTCGTGGCTGGTCTTCACCGTCACCCATTCCGCAACGGCGATCGGATTCGTCCTTGCGCTGCAGACGCTGCCGATGTTGCTGCTGGCCCCATACGGTGGCGTCATCGCCGACCGCGTCAACAAGCGCCGTCTCCTCATCGTCCTGCAGTCCCTGATGGGCGTGCAGGCGCTGGTGCTCGGTGTCCTCGCCGTGACACACGTCGTCGTCTTCTGGGAGATTTGTGTCACTCGCGGTCCTCCTGGGCCTCAACAACTGCTTCGAGACTCCCGCCCGCCAGGCCTTCATGCTCGAGATGGTCGGTCCCGAGCACGTTCGCAACGCGGTGAGCCTCAACTCCACGATGGTGAACGCGGCGCGGGCTGTCGGTCCCGCAGTCGCCGGGCTATTGATTGCCACGGTCGGCGTGGGCGTGTGCTTCCTCGTGAATGCTGCGAGCTTCATCGCGGTCGTCACCTCACTGACATCAATGGATCCAAAGGAGCTCAAGCCAAGTCCGCCGGCTCGCCGAGCAAAAGGACAGTTGCGTGAGGGACTGCGCTACGTTGCACGAGAGCCGCGACTGTGGGTGCCGCTGCTGATGGCAGGTATCGTTGGCATGCTCGCGTACGAGTTTCAGGTGTCGTTGCCGGTCGTCGCCAAGCAGACCTTCGGCGGTAACGCCGCGACGTATGGTTTCCTCACTGCGGCAATGGGATTCGGCGCCGTCTTCGGCGGCCTCATGACCGCTGCACGTGGCCGTCCCGGACTGAAGACGATGAGCATCGCGGGCACCGGCTTCGGCATTGCGATGTTGTGCGTCGCCCTCGCGCCGTCTCTCGCCGTGGCGTTCGTCGCTATGGGGGTGACGGGATTCGCCGCCATCACGTTCATGGCGACCGGCAACTCGACGCTCCAGCTCGAAGCCCAACCGGCGATGCGGGGACGCGTCATGGCGTTGTGGGCGGTGGCCTTCATGGGATCGACCCCGATCGGCGGCCCGCTGATCGGCTGGATCATCGAGGTGGCAGGAGCGCGCGCCGGCATCGCCGTCGGCGGGGTGTCATGCCTCGTCGCCGCAGGCATCGGTCTGGTCGCGATACGAAGGCTGGGAATCGGGCAGATCTCCGCTGCAAAGCTCCCGGTCGCGGCTGCTGCGCTCGTCGGGGCGGAGGCTGACTGACCCGACTGGCGCCGGAGTGAGGTGGCTTGGCATACTTGACCTCTGTAGTCACCTTTCACCACCGGGCGCGCCAGTGCGGCGCCAATCACAGGACCAGGAGAACGCACGATGACCCTCTCAATCGGCAGCACCGCGCCTGACTTCGAGGCAGAGACCACCCAGGGGCCGATCCACTTCCACGACTGGATCGGCAACTCGTGGGCCGTCCTCTTCTCGCATCCCAAGGACTTCACGCCCGTCTGCACCACCGAGCTCGGCGCCATGGCGAACATCCAGCCGGAGTTCGACCGCCGCGGCGTCAAAGTCATCGGCCTCTCGGTCGACCCGCTCGACCGGCACGAGAAGTGGGCGGATGACATCGAGGAGACGCAGGGCGCTCGCCCGACCTACCCGATCATCGCCGACCGCGATTTCAACGTGGCGAAGCTCTACGAGATGCTGCCTGCCAGCGTCTCCGGCGATCCGACGCAGCGGACCCCGGCCGACAACCAGACCGTTCGCAACGTCTTCGTGATCGGGCCGGACAAGAAGATCAAGTTGATCCTTGTCTACCCGATGACCACCGGACGCAACTTCGACGAGGTCCTGCGGGTGATCGATTCGCTGCAGCTCACCGCCAAGCACCGCGTTGCGACTCCGGCGAACTGGAAGCAGGGCGACGACGTCATCATCGCGGGCTCGGTCTCGGACGACGAGGCCAAGGAGCTCTTCCCCGGCTACAACGCGCCGAAGCCGTACCTGCGGACCACCCCGCAGCCGAAATAGGGGCGACGCGACGAGCGAAATGCCGGAGGATCCGGGCGTCGAGCCGCTTCTGAAGCGGCCCGGCGGGATCTCGTACCTGCACATCCCCGCGATTGATGTGCACGAGGCCGCTCGCTTCTATGAGGCCGTCTTCGGGTGGGCCGTTCGCGACCACGACAGCGACCGGCCCACCTTCGACGACGGAAGCGGACACGTCAGTGGCGCGTGGATGACCGACCAGGCCGTCGCGCGTGAGCCCGGCCTGCTCCTGTTCATCTATGTCGACGGCATCGACGAGGTCGTCGCGCGCATCGTCGACCATGGCGGCGAGGTCGTTCGCGCGCCGTACGGCGAGGGCAACCTGATGGTCGCGACGTTCCGAGATCCGGCGGGCAACATTCTCGGCCTCTGGGAGGAAGCGGCGGTCCGATAGAATCAGCCAGGCGCACCTGCGGCCCACAACTCCAACGAGGCTCCCCGGGCTGCGGCAGCGCCACCGATGCCTTGGTGCCGACCGAGCAGGCACACCGCCATCCCATCGACTGAGGCAGATCCATGACGAACGTCATCGATCAGGAAGGCGCTCGCCCACCGGTCCCTGCCCGGCATCCCGTCGTGCGCTCGGCGCACGGCGACGACCGCATCGACGACTACGCGTGGCTGCGCAACCGTGACGATCCCTCGGTCATCGAACATCTCGAAGCAGAGAACGCATGGACGGAAACCGCGCTTGCGCACGTCGGCTCCCTCCGCGAGCGTCTGTACACGGAGATGGTGGGCCGCGTGCAGGAGACGGACACCGGAGCGCCGGTCCCGCATGGTCCATACGTCTACTACACGCGGACGGTCGTGGGCAGTCAGTACGCGGTGCACTGCCGGCGCCCGAGCGGCGGCGACGAGCAGATCCTCCTCGACGAGAATCTGGTGGCCGGCGACCACGGATATTTCCACCTCGGCGACGCGGAGGTGAGCCCGGACCACGCCACTCTCGCGTACAGCGTCGACTTCACCGGGGCCGAGCGCTACACGCTGCATCTGCGAACCCTCGATACCGGAGTCGATCTTCCCGACGTGCTCGAGGGTGTGTCGTACTCGCTTGCGTGGTCGAGCGACTCGGCATACGTGTTCTACACGCGTCCCGACGCCGCGATGCGTCCGTGGCAGATATGGCGTCACCAGGTTGGAGCCGCGAACGACACGGACGTGCTCGTCCTGCAGGAGGATGACGAGCGCTTCTTCGCATCGGTCGCGCGGACGCGGAGCGGCGCGTTCATTCTCATCGCGCTGAACAGCCAGATGACCAGCGAGGTGCATCTGCTCCGCGCCGATGAGCCCACCGCCGCGCCGTCAGTGATCGAGCCGCGCCGGCAGGGGATCGAGTACGCGGTTGATCACCATACCGACCGACTGTTCATTGTCACCAACGACGAAGCGCTCAACTTCCGGCTCGTCACAGCGCCGGTTGCGACGCCCGCGCGCGAGCACTGGGTCGAACTCATCCCGCATCGGGAGGACGTCAAGCTCGAGGGTGTCGATCTCTTCGCTCGTCACGCCGTGCTGTTCGAGCGCATCGACGGCCTGCGCCGGATCACCGTCATGCGGCTGAGCGACGGTGCATCCCATGTCATCGATCAGCCCGAGCCGGTCTATGCGGCATCGCCGGGATCCAATCCGGAGTGGGATACCGACACGCTTCGCTTCGAGTACACGTCACTCGTCACGCCGCGATCAGATGTGGACTACGGCATGGAGTCGCACGAGCGGACGACCGTCAAACAGGAGCCCGTCCTCGGCGGATACGACCCCGCCGAGTACGTGACCGGCCGGTTGTGGGCTATGGCCGGCGACGGCGTCCGCGTGCCCATCTCATACGTCCACCGTCGCGACGTCGCGCTCGACGGAACGGCGCCGGCATTGCTGTACGGGTATGGTTCGTACGAGATCTGCATCGATCCCCGGTTCAGCTCGGCGCGTCTCAGTCTGCTCGACCGCGGTTTTGTCTACGCCATCGCGCACATCCGCGGCGGCGGCGAAATGGGGCGGCGATGGTACGAGGATGGCAAGCTCCTCCATAAACGCAACACGTTCACCGACTTCATCGCGTGTGCTGACCACCTTGTCGAGCAGCATTTCACGAGCCATGAGCGCCTCGCGATCCGGGGCGGGAGCGCAGGCGGATTGCTCATGGGTGCCGTCGTCAACCTCCGCTCCGACGTCGCCGCGGCGGTGGTCGCCGAGGTCCCGTTCGTCGATTGTCTGACGACGATGTTCGACCCGGACCTGCCGCTCACCGTCGGCGAGTACGAGGAATGGGGCAACCCCGAGGACGCTGCGACGTACGCCTACATGCGCTCCTATTCCCCGTACGACAACGTCGTGCCCGGCAGGCATCCTGCGGTGCTGGCGACAGCGGGGCTCAACGATCCGCGGGTCGGATACTGGGAACCGGCGAAATGGGTTGCCCGACTCCGTGACGGCTCCGACGGCGCAGCACCGATCCTGCTCAAGACCGAATTGGGCGCCGGTCACGGCGGCGCGTCGGGACGCTACGACTCCTGGCGTGACGAGGCGCTCGTGCTGGCCTTCATCATCGATACCGTTGCGCCGCAGGGCGATGCAGCCGCTCCAGCAAGCAACAGCGAGGTCGCGTCATGAATCTCGAGGATCAGTTCGACACCCATCTCGACATCCGCTTTGCGCCCCTCGAGGTGATCGACGTCCAGGCGCTTGTCGATGCCACCGCCCACCCCTGGTCACGGTCATCCTGATGGTCGAAGGCGCAGGCATCATGCCCACCGGCACGCCTGAACGAATCAGCTCCCGAGTGAGCTCGCGATAACCTCGCTGATCTCTGCGTCGGCGAGCGCGTCGGCGTCGGCCGGCGTGAGGCGGATGGTGCCGGTGCTCGTCACCAGTTTGGGATGGTTCGACAAGAACGCCGACGGGCGGTCCTTCATCCAGCCGTAGATCGACAGCCCATGCTTCCAGACGCCGACGTTGAGGCGACGCTTGCCGACCCAGTACGTGGGCATGGAGTACGAGATGCCCACTGTGGCGTCGGGATGAAGCGCTCGCACCAACCGATCGACACGGTCGAACAGCGGCCGGAACTCCGGCGCGATCCCGTCGACGAGTTGCTGGAACGCCTCGGCCGGGATGACATCGTCCTTCTTGCTGACCATCCTCATCCTCCTGGAAGCGGATTCGGAATCCCGCTGACTGCGTCACCCGAACGATAGCGATCCCTCGCGTCGGCACCGCGATACACGGTGATGCCCCCCGGACCCACGCATCGCCATTCCCCGGCTTCCCAGAGGGCGCAGGTCCGCTCGTCGATGCCGATCAGGACTGTTTCGGGGAGTGCCGCACGCGCCGATGGAAACCAGCGTCTGCCGAAGGTGTCGTGATGCGGGAGCACGGCCGAAGTCGGGACGACGCCGAGCCCCGCCACCGGTCGCCTTTCTGCGCTCCCCGGAAAGCGCTGCCGGACAAGCACGTGCTCGCAGAGCGCCATGGCACCGGCGGAGGAACCGGCGAGGACGGCGCCGTTCCGCCACGCCGCAATGAGGCCGTCGCCTACCGGAGTCTCCCGTAACACCGAGGCGACGAGGCCGGGATCGCCACCGGCGATGTAGATGAACGCCGCCCGGCTTGCGGCTGCGGCTGTCGTTTGCGCCTGCGCCTCAGCTCGGGTATATGCGCGAAGTTCCACAACGTCGAGATGGAACTGCCGGAACCAGGCGGTCGCATGTCGCGCCGCTGCCCCTGGGTGAGATCGTGCCGCTGCGGTTGCAACAACATATGCCGTTCCTCTCCCACGAGCAGCGGCAGCAAGCAGTTCATCCTGCGCCTCGTTCCCTGGATGGAATTCGTCCCCTCCAACGAGCGCCAGCAGGCCTGGCGCAGTCATCGTTTCGGGCAATGAGGCGACGTCGAGGCTTCAGTACGCGGGCAGCTCGTCGATGTTGAGCGGCGGGCTGTGCGGATCCTCGTCGTCGTGCTCAGCGGGTGTACCGGCATCGCCGGGATCCGGCTCGTCGTCGTCTTCCAGATCAGGGTCGGTCGTGGCGTCGTCGGGCACGTCATCCGAGGTCATCGCTCTGCTCCTTTAAAGGTGTATTTGCGCGTACCGCGCGCTGCACCAATGGCAGCGCGCGGTACGACTTACGACGTTATGCGGAGCGGCTTCAGTAGTAGTGAGCGCGGCCGCCGACCGCGTGTCCTGCCATGCCGAGCAGGGCGAGGATCAGTCCCACGACGATCAGGATGATGCCGATCGTCCACAGAACCGGGATCCCGACGAGGAGCCCGATGATGGCCAGAATGACGCCCAGAATGATCACGTGTTTCTCCTTATTGGTTGAGTTGTCTTGATTCAGCTGTCGAATCTGTCAGAAGCGTCGTGTGAACCGAAACCGTCACACGGGGCGGTCATCGACGGTTGTCGTCGTCGTGCCACCACGGCGATAGCCTGGTCCGATCCAGGACGACCAGAGCACCAACGAAAGCAGAACGCCGAGTGCGCCGACGGCCATCAGGATGATGCCGATCGTGTGCAGGTCGACGCCGGACGCCGAGACGTGGATCGCGAAAGCGAGAACCGCGCCTATGGCGATGAGAACGATCCCGACACCTAGGCCCATGACTGTTGACCTCCTTGAGCGTGCGATTTGATTGCCTGGGGACACCATAGCAGCTGTACCATAGAATTACAACCCCGGTATAACCTTCGAGCCGCCTGAATACGGGCCCCGGGCTGTGCGCGACGTACAGCCCAAGCCGTTCGAATTGGTACGCACCGGCCGAAGAATCGAGCTCCTGCTTCTGCGAGAGTGGTGTCATGAACGCACCTGAATTCGCGCCGATGGTCACCGCGAAGCTCCGCGAGCGGATCTGGGTCGCGGGCCGGATCCTCGCCTTGCGCGGCAAGACGGAGCAGGACGCTTCGAACCTCGAATGCGAGATCACCGACGGGACGGGCAGCCTGCTCCTGGTGTTTCAGGGGCGGCGGCGAATCCCCGGCATCGCCGTCGGCGCGCGGCTTGTTGCCGAAGGCATGGTGGGGTCGTGGAGCCGGCGGCTCGCGATCCTCAACCCGGACTACGAGCTCGTCTGAGCCTCTAGCGAAGCCACGTCCCGGCGCCGGCCATCGCGTTGAAGAGGGGACGCGCCACCCGGCCGTCGGCGACGCAGGTCTGCGCGACACCGCGAAGCCGCGCCTCAGCGACCGCGCGAAGCTTGACGCGTGCCCGGCCGCCGATGCTCGGCAGCAGGCACTCGGCCTCGTCGACGGTGATTCGCCCGATCAGAGTCGTCTCGTCGTCCGGATCTCGCAGCAATCCGGGTGTGTTGGCGAAGATCATCAAGCGTGAAGCGCCGAGCGCGACAGCGACCTCCGCTGCGAGCCGATCGCCGTCGACGTTGATCGCCGTCCCATCCTCGGCGGCGATGGGTGGGCAGAGCACGGGTGTGATCCCGCACGCGAGCAGCGTGTGCAGCAGGCCGGTGTTCACCGCATCGATGCTGCCGACGTGGTTGCCGTGGAGGACCATCGTCCGCCCCTGCTCGCGGACGCGCAGGTCGGGGCGGCGAGTGCCGCGGACGACGCCGCCATCGAGACCGCAGAGCCCGAAGGCGTCAACGCCCAGCTGACGCAGCCGCTCGACGATGCGCTTGTTCGCCTTGCCCGCATAGGCCATGAGGAAGTGGTCCATCGTGGTCGCGTCGGTGAACCGGCTCACGTCGCCGCGCGCCGACTCGACCATCCGGGGTGGCGCCCCGAGCCGGGTCGAAAGATCGTCAAGGTCGCGGCTTGCGCCGTGCACCACGACCACGCGCTCGGTGGTCGCCGCGATGTCCTCGAGCAGCGGATCGACGTGGCGGACGCTGCCGCCGATTTTCACGACGATCATCAGATGGGGTAGAGGCCGGCGAACTCGAGGCCGAGGGTCTCGGGAAATCCGTGGCGGATGTTGAACGCCTGCACCGCCTGTCCCGCGGCGCCCTTGACGAGGTTGTCGAGCGCCGCGGTGACGACGACGCGCTGCGAGTGCGGGTCACGTTCGAAGCCGACATCGCAGTAGTTGGTGCCGGTCAGCAGCTTCGGATTGGGCGACCGATGGAGTCCGGTGCGTGACTTCACGATGCGCACGAACGGCTCGCTCGCGTAGTGGGATCGGTAGATCTGCCAGATGTCGCGGTCCTCGAGGTCACGGTTGATGAATGCGTGTGCGGTGATGAGCGCGCCACGAACCGCCTCCACGGCGGTCGCCGAGAACGCCACGTACGGGGCGTCGATACCGAGATGCAACTCCTGCGTGATCTCCGCGGTATGCCGGTGACCGGTCGGCGCATACGAACGGAGCTCGCCGCTTCGATGCGCGTGATGCGTGGCCTCGCCGGGCTGCGCGCCCGCCGCTGACGACCCGACCTTCGCTTCGACGACGAGTGGCATCGTCGCATCCAGGACTCCTGCGCACGCCAGCGGTCCGAGGCCGAGGATGGACGCGGTCGCCAGACAGCCGCCGACAGCGATGAGCGAGGCATCGGGGATCTCGGCGCGATGCATCTCGGCGAGGCCATAGACCGCGGCGGCAAGCAGTTCGGGGACTGGATGAGTCCATCCGTACCAACGCGGGTAGTCGGCTGCGTCGCGGAGCCGGAAGTCCGCCCCGAGGTCGATCGTGACCGGCGCCGCCGCGCGCAGTTGATCGATGGCGGCGCTCGATTCCCCGTGGTGGAGCGTGGCGAACACCACGTCGGCCGGCAGCAACTCGTCGCGTGAGGAGAAGCGAAGATCGGTCCGTCCACGCAGTGGAGGGTGCACTGCGGCGACCGGCTTGCCCGACAGACGATCGGACGTGACCTGGACGATGTCGACCTCGGGATGGCTGGCAAGGAGACGGAGCACCTCACCGCCTGCATAGCCGGCGCCGCCGACGACAACAGCGCGGATCATCGTTCGCTCAGCGCCATCTCGAGCACGTTCACCGCACGCTCGAGCTCCGCGATCGAGATGCGCTCTTCGGGGGTGTGGTCGAGGCGCGAATCGCCCGGTCCGTATGCCACCGCGGGACATCCCCATGCAGGGACGAGGATGTTGAGATCCGACGTGCCCGTCTTCACCTTGAAGCGTGGCGCGCCGCCCGCCGCGCGGATCGCTCTGATGCATGCGCGAGCAAGCGGACTCCCCCGGTCGGTGCGGACGGCCGGCTCCTGACCCACGACGTGCACCTCTCCAGCGCCCGCGGCGCGCCGCGCAACGTCGAGCAGCGAATCGATATCGCACCCGGGCGGCGTTCGAATGCCGATGTCGACGGTGGCGCGCTCCACGAGCCCATCGCTCTCCGAACCGAACCGGAGGATGCGGACGACGACACGGTCGAAGACGTCAGCCGTGCCGTTCACCAACTCTGCGAAGTCCTGCAGGGCGCGGACGACATCGAAGCATCGGTCGGGCGCGCTGCCCGCGGGCCCCGCGCTGTGCGCATGCGCCTGCTCGATGTTGACGTGGAGGCGAAGGCTGCCCTTGTACCCGATCGTGACGGCGTCCCATCCGCTCGGCTCGAGGATGATGAGTCCCGACGGGGCGGCCATCGACGTTGCGAGATGCCGAGCACCGCTTGAGGTGGCCTCCTCGTCGACGGCACCCACAACGACGAAGCGACGCGGGCCGCTCCGCGGTTGCCGGCTGACGGCGGCGATCGCGGTGGCGAGTGGTCCCTTGGCATCAACGGCGCCACGTCCGTGCAGGATGTCGCCGTCGCGGCGAACGTCGATCTCGCCCGCGACGGTGTCGATGTGGCCGACGAGTGCGATCGTCTCGGGTCCATCGCCCCACGCCGCAACCACATTGCCGGCTGCGTCAACGTGGACGTCGAAGCCCGCGTCGCGCAGGCGCGCCACCAGCATCGCCGCGAGCGCGGCCTCGTCACCGCTGACGCTCGGTATCGCGACCATCGCGGTGAGCAGTTCCGCCACATCGACTCGGGTGCCGATCACGTCACGCACCCGCGCCGATGAGCGCTCCGCGAGCGACCTCGCGGACGTGATCCGCGACACGTCCCGGGATGTCGACGCCTGTCACGTCGATGGAGTTGCGGAATTCCATCGTGGCGTTCACCTCGCTGACGAGGACACGATCGTTGTCCTCGAGGAGATCGATCGCGAGGACACCGCCACCGACGGCGGTGGAGGCGCGGAGCGACAGATCGCGAAGCGTGCTGTCCACCGGACAATTGCGCGTGCTCGCACCGCGCGCGGTGTTCGTGACCCAGTGCGCCGACTCGCGGTAGATCGCGCAGACCACCTCATCGCCAACGACGAACGCCCGGATGTCGCGTCCCGGCTTGTCGATGTGGCGCTGCAGGTAGAAGACCGAGTGCTCGGGGCCGCCGAGCAGCGCCTTGTGTTCGAAGAGTGCCTCGGCGGCGTCACGGTCGTTGATGCGTGCCAGCAGACGTCCCCACGAGCCGGTCACGGGCTTCAGCACCACCGGATAGCCGAGTTCCTCGGCACCCCGGAGCGCGCCCTCGGGACTGAAGGCAACGACCGTTTCGGGTGTCGGCAGACCGGCAGCCTCCAGGAGCGCCGACGTGTCGAGCTTGCTCGCACAGGCCGCAGCGACGGCGTGGCGATTGACGGTGGGAATCCCCCAGGACTCGAACACACGAAGCAAAGCGAGCCCGCGAGTCTGTGACAGGCTTCGCTCCAGCACCGCGTCCCAGCGCCGGACCGTCCGCGCGAGCGGGAGCGTCAGCTCGCGATCGTCAACAACGTCGACCTCGATATCGCGGTGCGCGAGCGCGTCGCGGAGCAGCTTCTCCTCGACTCGCAGACGCGAGCAGAGCATGCCGATACGCAGTCGATCACTCACCCCAGTCCACTTCCTCGGGCGGCGCGAGCACGAAGCGTGACGGATCGAGCCCGATGACCTCGAGCTCGGCGTTGCACTCCACGCAGGTGATCACCTCTCCGCGTTCGACGCCGTCCTTGAGCACCACGTGTGCGTTGCACTCAGGACACATGCTGCTGCTCCTCGAGCGCGGCCCAGCCGCCGTTGCTGATCAATTCCAGGAGCGATCCCGCTTCGATGATCCGGAGCGCGACTCCGGACGGCGGCTCGCCGTGGAGCACGCCGTTCGGTCCGACGATCTCGCCCGTGAGCGTGTCGACGGTGACGTGATCGCCCTCGCGGAGCACCCGGTGGGCTTCGACACACCGGATCACGGGCAGCCCGATGTTCACGGCGTTGCGATAGAAGATTCGCGAGAAGCCGGCGGCGATCACCGCCGCGACGCCGTTCTGCTTGATCGACAATGGCGCGTGTTCCCGCGAGCTGCCACAGCCGAAGTTGCGTCCGGCGACGATCACATCGCCGGGCTGCACCTCCGCGACGAAGTCCGGGCGTGCCTCGATGAGACATGCCTTTCTCAAGCCGTCCGGGTCGGTGGTCACGTTATACCGGCCGGGCATGATCGCGTCGGTGCTGATGCCGTCCCCGAGCAGGAACACGCGGCCGCTCATGAGACCGCCACCAGGTTCGCCGGGTCGGTGATGACACCGGCTACGGCCGATGCGGCGGCAACCGCGGGTGAGGCGAGGAAGATCTGGGCGTCAGGGCTCCCCATGCGTCCCGGATAGTTGCGGTTGCTCGTTGACAGCACCCGCTCACCCGGTCCGACCACGCCGTGCTGGCGTCCAAGGCATGGACCGCATCCCGGATTGAGCACGAGTGCTCCAGCAAGCGCGAATGTCTCGATGTAGCCCGCGGCGAGCGCGTCGAGGTACACGCCACGCGACGCCGGGACGACGATCGTGCGGGTCCGTGGGTTCACGGTTCTCCCCGCCAGAATCCCGGCGGCAAGCGCGAGATCACTCAGCCGTCCGTTGGTGCAACTCCCGATGAACACCTCATCGAGCGGCGTCCCGGACAGCTCATCGATGTCGTGGACGTTGTCGATGCTCGGATGCACCGCGATCTGGGGGCGGAGCGCCTCCGCGTCGACGACGAGCGTGCGAACGTATTCCGGTCGTGTGGTGTGGAGATCGATGGGCTCACTCCCTGCGTGTTGGAACGTGATCTCATCGGGCGCAACGAGCCCGGTCTTCGCACCGAAATCCGTGCTCAGGTTGCAGAGCGTGAGACGCTCCTCGACGGTCATCGCGCTGACCGCTTCACCGGTCCACTCGACGGCGCAGTAGTCGGCACCGTCCGCGCCGAGATGCTTGATGACGTGGAGCGCAAGGTCCTTGGCGTACACGCCGATCGGCAGTGCGCCCCGGACGTCGATGCGGATGGTCTCCGGGATACGGAACCACGTCTTGCCGGTCGCGAACACCACGCCGATGTCGGTCGATCCGAGGCCGGTCGCGAAGCAGCCGAGGGCGCCGTAGGTGGTGCTGTGCGAGTCCGCACCGACGACGATCCCGCCCGGCTGCGCGAGGTGCCGGTCGACCATGACCTGGTGGCAGATGCCCTCCGCGAAGAGGTTGGTGACGGTGTGCTCGACGCAGAACTCGCGGATCACGCGATGCAGCTCTGCGGCGGCCACGGTATTGGCAGGCATGACGTGGTCGAAGCTGAAGACGACGCGGCTCGCGTCCCAGAGCGGCGATTGCAACTGCCGGAACGCCTCGATGGCAAGCGGTCCGGTGACGTCATGCGCCATGGCGACGTCCACCGCGGCGACGACGGTGTCACCGGCATGCACCGCCCGGCCAAGGCGGCGGCTGAAGATTTCCTCGGTCAGTGTTCCCATATCGTTCTCCTACGTCCGTGCCCAGCTGACGATCAATGCGTCGAGGGCTTCGCTGTCCAATGGGCCGTCATCGCCGCGACGCTTCACCTCTGCGGTGAGGCCGCGGAGGCGCTCGTCATCCAGGTCGACGCCGAGCGTTGATGCTCGATCGCCGATGGCGTGGCGGCCGGTGAGCCGGTGGCCGCTGAGGATGCTGCGTTCGCGGCCGAATCGCGCCGGATCGAGGATCTCGTACGACCCGGGATCGGCCAGCACCGCCTTCGTGTGCATCCCCGCCTTGTGGTGGAAGGCGGTGGGCGCGGTGACTGCGGCGTTGAATGGGATCGCCACGCCGAGGATGCCGGCGAGCAGCGCGTCGAGCTCCGGCAGCATCTCGAGCCGGTAGTGGTCGACGAGTTCGGGCTGCAGCGTATGCAGCCGGGCCATCATCGACGAGAGCGGAACGATGCCGTTGCGCTCGCCGATGCCGAGGACGGTGGTGTCGATATGCGTTGCGCCGGCTTGGAGTGCGGCGAGCGCGTTCGCCACCGCGCACCCGGTGTCGTCGTGGGCGTGGAACTCGATGTCGCAGCTGACGTTGCGACGGACGAGCGAGACCAGGTCGTGCACCTGCGACGGCGTGGCCACGCCGACCGTGTCGGCGAGCCCAACGCGATCGACACCGGCGCGATCGATCGCGCGGTAGATGCGGACGAGGTCGTCAGGGTCCGAGCGAAACGAGTCCTCGGTGCTGAAACGCGCCTCGCGACCGGCGGCCCGGATCTCGCCGACGACCGCGGTGCCCATCTCGATGATCTCGTCGATGCTGAATCCGTGCGAGACGGGGCGCAGACGCGATGAGGTGGCGATGAGCACGTCGACCCCGTCCACGCCGGTATCGAGCGCGAGGCGTGCGTCGTCGAGGTTGCACCGGACGTGTGTGAGGAGGCGAAAACGTCGCTCCGTCTGCGCGATTCGCCGGAGATCGGCTTCCGATTGCGGTGAGGCGACCGGCGACGTCAGCTCCATGTAGTCGACGCCGAAGCGGTCGAGTGCAGCCGCGATCGCGAGCTTCTGCTCGATCGTGAAATGCGCGAGCGCGAACTGCTCGCCCTCACGGAGCGTGCTGTCGATGATCCGAAAGGAGGTGATGTTCATGTGGTCCGTTTGTGCTGGTGGACAAAAAGAAAGAGCCCCTTCGAGGAAGGGGCTCTTTGCGGAAACTGATCCGGAGTTATGCGGACGCCGTCACCGTTTGCGTGCGCGAGAGAACCCACTCCTCGAGTGCGAGTGGGCTTTTTTGGCGAGGCGGACGGAAATCTGCACGGCGGTGGCAGCGTAACAGCGCCCGGTGCTTCGCGTCAACCGAGCCGCGCAAGCACGCGTCGTGGTACTCGTATGCGCATGTCGAGATTCCGACGCGCCACGCTCGGGGCCGAGTTTGGGTACACGCCTGGCGAGCAGCCTGCCGATGATGAGGGCTGGCTGAAGCTCAACAGCAACGAGTCTCCACTGCCGCCGTCACCACGAATCGCAGAGGCAGTCGCGGCTGCGGCTGCTGGCCTTGCGCGCTACCCGGACCCGCAGGCCGAACCGTTGCGGAGCGCACTCGCCAGGTATCACGACGTCGAGCCGGACCACGTCTTCGTCGCCAACGGGGCCGATCAGGTGCTCGATTGTCTGTTTCGCGCCTTCATCGGACCGGGTGACACGCTCGTGCGCACCGACCCCGGCTACTCGCTGCTCCCCGTGCTCGCGACCCTGTTCTCGGCATGTGATGTCGGCGTGCCCGTCGAGCCTGACGGGTCCCTGCCATCGCAGTTCTCGACGCTGGACGCAGTGCTCCGCATCGTGGTGAACCCCAACTCACCGACAGGCCATTGGATCGAACCGGCGGAGCTGGAACGGTCGGTCGAGGGGGCCTCGGGTGTGATCGCGATCGATGAGGCGTACTGCGATTTCGCGCCGGCATCGTGCGTCGAAGGCCTCGACGCGCATCCCAACTGGATCGTGGTCCGCACCCTGTCGAAATCGCATGCGCTCGCCGGACTACGCGTTGGATATGCCATCGGTGACCCGGAGATCATCAGCGACCTCAATGCGGTGCGTGACTCGTATCCGGTCGATCGCTGCGCGATCGCGGGCGCGCTTGCGGCGCTTGGGGACGAGGCGCATCACCGCGAGATCGTCGAGACCGTGGTGCGAGAGCGACAGCGTCTCACCGAGGGATTGCGCGGGCTAGGCTGGGACGTCGCGCCGTCAGGAGCCAACTTCATCCTCGGCACGCCGCCGCACACGACGACCGCCCTGGATGTCGCTGCGCATCTGCGCGGCGAGCGGATCCTCGTGCGCCACTTCGACACTCCCGGGCTCCAGGACCGGCTGCGCATCAGCGTCGGCGACGGCGCCGCAGTGGACCGCGTGCTTGCTGCCGTCGCCGGCGTGCAGCCGCACTGAGGCATCTCGCAGGACGGGGGATTCGAGGGTCGCACGTAGAATCCCCGCATGAGAGGCCTTGACGCGCTGCCATCCGGCGCGGGAGCTCGCGGGCGCGCGGACGGGTTCACCGACTGGCTCGTGGGGGCAGCGGCGAGCCGCCGGATCCTCACCGACCGCTTCATCGAGACGTTCGAATCGTGGGGATACGGCTTCATCGTCACCCCATTGATCGAGCCACTCGACACGGTCGCCGCGGGTGTCGGCGCCGCCCAGCAATCGGGGCTGTTCCGGTTCATGGACTCGGATGGCGCGCTGCTGGCGCTCGTCGGTGAGCGTACGGTGAGTGTGGCTCGCGTCGTGGCGACCCAACTGCATGCAGGACCGTTTCCGTTGCGGCTCTGCTATGCGGGCCCGGTGCTTCGCAATCAGTCACTCAACGCGGGGAGACGGCGCGAGAGCCTGCAGGCAGGCTGCGAGCTGCTCGGCGCCACGGGGCTCGAGGCCGACGCGGAGTGCATCGCGCTTGCCGCGGCAGCGCTCGAGCGGGGTGGCGTGCACGATGTCCAGGTCGACGTCGGACACGCTGATTTCATCCCAGGGCTCCTCGAGTTTGCAGGGCTCGATGACGCTGCACGGAATGTCGTGCTCGCTGCGCTGGCGAGTTGCGACCTCGTCGCCGTCGAGGCATCGCTCGAAGGTACGGATGTCGCGGATGCGGAACGCCGATTGCTGCTCGCGTTTCCGACGCTTCGCGGTGGACGCGAGATTCTGGACACCGCAGCCGGCGGTCTCCGCGGCGAGCGACCGCTCCGTGCGCTGCGCGAGCTTGCCCGGCTCTGGGACCTGCTCGAGGCGCACGCGATCACCGACCGTGTGCACCTCGATCTTGGCGCGGTGCGCGACTGGGACTATTACACCGGGCCGACGTTCGAGGTGTTCAGCGAGGACTCCGGTTTCCCGCTCGGGAGCGGAGGCCGCTACGACGCATTGCTCGCGCGCTTCGGCGATTCGCTGCCGGCGACCGGGTTCGTGCTGCATGTCGATCGCTGCCATGACAGCATCGGGCGGCGTGACGGAGTTGCTCCGGCGCCTGCATTGCTTCGTGTCAGCTGGGAGGCTGACGCCGAGGGGATTGCGTTGGACGTTGCGCGGCGGCTGCGTGCGCGCGGCGTTGCATGTACGTGCGATCTCGCCGCCGGTGACGGTGGGGCAGTGGTCGTCAGCGCCTCGGGTGCGCGCTGGACGAATGATGGACAGAATGCAACGGGCAGCATCGACGCGGCAGTCGACGCGCTCTCACGGCCTTACTCATGAGCGGCTTGCGGTGAAAGGCCTGCGCATCGCGCTGCCTGCGGGAACGCTGCTCGAGGGCGCGTGCGACATCCTTGATGCGGCAGGCGTCGTGCAGCTCGACCCGAGCCGTTTCGACCGCGAGTTGAGCGTGACTGTCGCAGGCGCCGTGTACGTGAAGGTGCGCCCAACGGACGTGCCCGTGTATGTGGAGATGGGGGCGAGCGACTGCGGCATCGTCGGTAAAGACGTGCTCTGGGAAAGTGGGCGCGAGTGCTATGAGCTTGCCGATCTCCGCTTTGGTCTCTGCCGTCTCGTGCTGGCAGCTCCGCACGACTCGCCGCTCGTCACCGGCGCGTGGCCCGCATCGCTGCGCGTGGCGACCAAGTATCCCGAGTCCGCGCGTCGCTTCTTCGCCGCGCGCTCGCTGAACGTCGTGATCATCCGGCTCCACGGGTCGGTGGAGCTCGCGCCAGCCACGGGGCTCGCTGATTGCGTGCTCGATATCACCGCAACCGGGCGCACGATGGCTGCCAACGGCCTCGTCGAGGTGGCAGAGGCGGGCGTCTCGACGGCGCGGCTCATCGCGAACCAGGCGGCGCTGAAGACTCGGAACGAATCGGTGGGGGCACTGGCTGCATCGCTCCGTCGCGCGGCGGCATCGCAGCTTCGCGAAGGGGCGGCATGACCATCGAGCTCGCGCGTCTCGACACCACGCAATTCCGCGCCCTCATCGCGGAACGTGAGCGCGAGGGATTCACGACGCCGATGCTCGACGACTCCAGCGCACGCAGGCTCCATGACGTGTTTGGTCGGACGATCAGCGCACAGGATGCGGTACGCGAGATTGTTGCCGACGTTCGTGCTCGCGGCGACGTCGCCGTTGGTGAGTGGACGCAGCGCATCGACGGGATTGGCGTCGCCGACGCGCAAGTCGGTCGCGAAAGGCTGACGCGGGCATGGGACGATCTCGAGCAGCCGGTGCGCAACGCTCTCGCGGCAGCCGCGGATCGGATTCGCGAGTTTCACCTGCCCCAGCTCGAGACTGCCGACCGCGGCTTCAGCGGCGCGTGGCTTCGCCCAGTCCCGCTGCAGCGCGTGGGCTGCTACGTCCCAGGGGGGCGCGCCGCCTATCCGAGCACGGTGCTCATGTCGGTGATTCCGGCGCAGGTCGCCGGCGTCGAGCGGATTGTCATCGCGAGCCCCCCAGGCGCAGACGGTGGTGTTCATCCACTCGTCGCGGCCGCGGCACATCTCCTTGGAGTCATCGAGGTTGTTGCGATCGGCGGCGCCCAGGCGATTGCAGCGATGGCTTATGGCACCGACTCCATCGACCGGGTGGACAAGATCGTCGGTCCTGGAAACGCATTCGTCACGCTGGCCAAGCACGAGGTCTTCGGTGCGGTCGGCATCGATCAACTCGCCGGGCCGAGCGAGATCCTCGTCATCGCGTCCGACGGCGCCGATGCCGTGCTCATCGCGGCGGACCTTGTTTCGCAGCTCGAGCACGATCCCCTCGCGTGGGCGGTCTGCCTGACCGACGATGCCGGGCTGGCGACGGCGGTCGCCACGCATTTCCGCGCGGCGGCAGAGGATGCGGCGCGTAGCGAGATCATCGGCATCGCCGCAGGAAGGCATGCAGCGGTGGTGCTGTGCGAGTCTCTGCTCGATGGGATCGCGCTCGCTGCCGGCTTCGCGCCGGAGCATCTCTCGCTGCAGGGGATGGCGGCCGAGGCGCTGCGCGACGACGTGCGCAATGCCGGTGCAGTCTTCGTCGGACCGATGTCACCGGTGAGCATTGGTGACTATGTCGCCGGCCCGAACCACACGCTGCCGACACAGGGAGCGGCACGCTACCGAGGACCGCTGGCAGTGATGGACTTTCTCCGCTGGCCGAGCTTCGTCCAGCTGAGCGATCTTGAGTTCGACGTCGTCGCTCCGGTCGCGATCGCTCTGGCCCAGGCCGAAGGTCTGCAGGCGCATGAGACTGCGATTCGGACCCGGACGCGGATGCGTGAGCGCGCATGACTGATGCAGTCCGATCCGCATCGAGACGGCGCGACACGCGCGAGACGAAGATCAGCGCGGACGTGGTTATCGACGGCACGGGCATCGGCGCGATCACGCTGCCGCTGCCCTTCCTCCGCCACATGATCGAGGCTTTCACGAAGTACAGCGGGATGGACATCACGCTCGACGGCAGTGGTGACATCGACGTCGACGCGCACCATCTCGTCGAGGATGTCGGCCTCGTTCTTGGCGGCACGATCAGCGATGCGCTGGGCGACCGCGACGGCATCCGCCGGTTCGGTGAGGCGCATGCGCCGCTCGACGAATCGCTCGTGCGCTGCGTGGTCGACTACGGCCGCCGCCCCGTCGTCGTGTATGCGATGGACCAGCTGCAGGGACGCATCAACGAGTTCGACGTCGAAGTGCTCGGCGAGTTCGTCAAGGGATACGCGCAGGCTGCGGGCGCGACGATCCACATGGACTGCATCCGCGGGGACAACCCGCATCACATCGCCGAAGCGGCGTTCAAGGCTCTTGGACTGGCAACGCGCGAAGCATTTCGGGTCATCGGCGGAGGCGTCCCCTCGACCAAAGGAACGCTGTGACGCCTGTGATCGGGGTGTGCGACTACGGAGTCGGCAACCTCCGCAGCGTCGAGCGTGCGCTCCGGGCGTCAGGTGCGAACACCGTCATCAGCGACGAACCCGAGCGGATCGCGGCGTGCGATGGCGTGGTGCTCCCCGGTGTCGGCGCCTTCGCGGTCGCGGCGCGTGCCCTGCGTGAGGGCGGCCTCGGTGATGCCGTTCGCGGCATGGCGTCTGCCGGCCGTCCGGTGCTGGGCGTCTGCCTCGGTCATCAGCTGTTGTTCGAGTCGAGCGACGAAGGTCCGGACATTGGCGGGCTCGCGCTGCTCGACGGCCACGTCGCAAGACTTCGCGCCCTCGGATGGGCGCAAGGTGCCGCACATGGGGTGGAACACGCTGACGGCGGTGACCGGGACGTCGCGGTTGCTTGCCGGTACGGAGGTCGGCTCGTACGTCTATTTCGTGCACTCGTTCGCAGCCGTGCCGGTACGTGCTGACATCGCTGCAACCACAGAATACGGCGAGAACTTCGCTGCCGCCGTCGAGCACGGCAACATCATGGGGACGCAGTTCCATCCGGAGAAGAGTGGTGCGGCCGGTCTGCGCATCTACGCGAACTTCGTCGCGATGTGCACATCGTGATCGTCATCCCCGCGATCGACGTGCTGGCTGGCCGCTGCGTGCGGCTGAGCCAAGGAGAATATGCGCACCCGACCGTGTACGGTGATGATCCAGCTCTCGTGGCACGCGGTTTCATCGATGCCGGCGCGACGCGGATTCACGTTGTCGATCTCGACGCGGCTCGCGGACGTGCGACACCGGAAAGTGGCGATGCAGTCAGGGCGATCGTCGCGGAATGCGCTGCAGCAGGGTGCGAGATTGAGGTGGGTGGCGGCGTGCGAGACACCGACTCCGCGCTGGCGTTGTTGCATGCCGGTGCGTCATTCGTCGTGCTCGGCAGCATCGCGGTTCGCAATCCCGATGTTGCCTCGGCGATCTGCGATGTTGCAGAGGGACGAGTCCTGCTCGGACTCGACGTGCGCGACGGCATCGCGCGTGTGCAGGGGTGGACCGAGGACGGCATCGCGGCGACGGAGCTTTTGCAGACGTGGCGCGGGTGGATGACAGCCGGGCTGATCTACACCGACACGAAGCGTGACGGCGTCATGGCCGGCCCGGATCTCGACGGCCTGCGGCAGTGCCTCGACGGCTATAGCGGCCCCGTGTACCTGTCGGGCGGCATCAGCTGCCTCGACGACATCACGGCGTCGGCCGCGGCGGGTGCTGCAGGCGTCATCGTAGGCAAGGCGCTGTACGAAGGACGAATCGACCTTGGAGCGGCGCTGCAGGCAGTCGCGAGGCCTGTCTCGTGACGCTCGCCAAGCGGGTGATCCCGTGTCTTGACGTCACGGCCGGCCGCGTGGTGAAGGGAGTCGCCTTTGTCGACCTGCGCGATGCGGGGGATCCGGCCGAGCTGGCCGCACGATACGACGAGGACGGCGCGGATGAGCTCGTCTTTCTCGACATCACAGCATCCAGCGATGAGCGCGCGATCCTCCTCGACGTCGTGCGCCGCACAGCTGATCGCGTCTTCATCCCGCTGACCGTCGGTGGCGGCGTGCGCACCATCGAAGACATCGACGCGCTGTTGCGCGCGGGAGCGGACAAGGTGTCGCTCAACACGGCGGCGCTCGACCGTCCGGCCCTCATCGACGAAGCTGCCAATACATTCGGCTCGCAGTGCGTCGTCGTGGCCGTCGAACTCGAAGCGCTCGAACGGCCGCCATGCGGTGCACGTCCGAGGCGGTCGCGTCGACACCGGACGCGACGCAATCGATTGGGTGGACGAGGCGGCGGGCCGTGGTGCCGGCGAGATCCTCATCACGTCGATGGATCGAGACGGGACCGGATCGGGCTACGACCTCGAGTTGACGGCCGCCGTCGCCGCGGCTGTCCCGATACCGGTGATCGCCAGTGGGGGAGCAGGCGAACCGGAGCACCTGCGCCAGGCGCTGACTGATGGCCGCGCCGACGCTGCGCTCGCCGCGACCATCTTTCACTTCGACTCGTACCCGGTGCTGGATACCAAGCGGTACCTGCGCGATCATGGTGTCCAGGTGCGGCTGTGAGCGACCCACAGGAGCCCCGCTTCGACGCCGCCGGCTTGATCACGGCGGTGGTCCAGGATGCCGCTACATCCGAAGTGCTGATGGTCGCGCACATGAACCGCGATGCCTGGGATGCAACACGACGCACCGGCAGGGCGACGTTCTTCAGCCGCTCACGGCAGCGCCTCTGGGAGAAGGGGGAGACGAGCGGCAACACGATGCACGTGCACGACATCCGCCTCGACTGCGATGCGGACGCGGTCCTCCTTCGCGTGGCGCCGGACGGCCCGGCGTGTCACACCGGTGAGCGATCCTGCTTCTTCACGGTGGTGGAGGGGCGGACCGAGGCGTAGCGACCCGAGTCAGCGCAACGCCTCGTCGGGCAGTACTATCGAACGGATGTTCGCATGGCTCGATGATCTGACGGATGCCCAGCGGGAGGTCGTCACCCATGACGGCGGACCGCTGCGGGTCCTTGCCGGTGCCGGGACGGGCAAGACGACGACCCTGTCCGCCCGCGTCGCGTGGCTGCTGGCGACCGGGACGCCACCGGAGCGGATCCTCCTGCTGACCTTCACGCGCCGAGCGGCTCGCCAGATGGTTGCCCGCACCTCCGCGCTCCTGACGGCGATCGGCATGGACGGACCAGCCGGGCATCCCGCGGGCCGGGTGGTCGGGGGGACGTTCCATGCCATCGCGCATCGCACGCTACGACGGTTCGCGTCGACCCTCGGCATTCCCGAGGGCTTCTCGATCCTCGATGCTGCCGACGCCGCCGACGTCATCGACCTGGTTCGTGACGAGCAGGGCCATGCCGAGGCGACGCGGCGGCGCTTTCCGCGCAAGACGTTGCTCGTCGATCTGTACTCAACAGCGGTGAACACCGGCCGTCCGCTGTCGTCGGTGGTGCCCGAGATCGCTCCCTGGGCTGATGACTTCATCGAGTCCATCGCCGAGATCTGCCGTGGCTACGTGCGTCGCAAGCGCCAGGCCGGCCTGGTCGACCTCGACGACCTGCTCTTGCTCTGGCGCGCCGCGGCGCAGGACGATCGTCTCGGCCCCCGTCTGGCGAAGGCGTTCGATCACATCCTCGTCGACGAGTATCAGGACGTCAACGAGCTGCAGGTTGATGTGCTGCGCGGCTTGCGCAGCGGCGACCCCCGCATCGCGGTGGTCGGAGACGACGCGCAGGCGCTCTATTCGTTTCGCGCCGCCGAACCGCGCCACATCCTCGAGTTTGACAAGGTCTTTCCTGGCGCGAGAACCATCGTGCTCGAGACGAACTATCGGTCGAGTCAGCAGATTCTCGACGTGGCCAATGCGGTTGGGGCCGAGGCGAGCGTCGGCTTCTCGGCCGTGCTGCAGGCAGCGCGCCGCGCTCGCGGAGCGTCACCGCAGGTCGTGCGCTGCGCCGACGAGGACGCGCAGACGGAGGCGATCTGTGAGCGCATCCTCGCGCATCGTGAGGCGGGGATCGCGTTGCGCGAACAGGCTGTGCTCGTTCGTGCGGCACACCACTCCGCGTTGCTCGAGCTCGAGCTCGGCGCGCGACGTATCCCGTATGTCAAATACGGTGGACTTCGTTTCATCGAGGCCGCACACGTCAAGGATCTCCTCGCCGCGTTCCGGCTCGCCGACAACCCCAACGATGTCGTCGCGTGGTTTCGTCTCCTGCAGCTCCTGCCCGGTGTCGGACCGGCGACCGCGCGGCGCGTGGCAACCACGCTCGGTCTGATCGGTCCGGATCGCGATCAGATCACGACCGACGGTGATGTCATGCGTCGCTGGCCGCTCGCGGCCCTCGAGCTGCCGGTCGTTGCGCAACCCGCGGCGGCGCTGCTCGTGAGTGCGCTCGGTGCACGTGGGGGGGAATCCATCGCGACGCATGCGGAACGGCTGCGTGTTGCTGTCGCACCGCTGGTCGAAGCTGCATATCCGGAACCTGGCGTACGGCTCGCCGACCTGGAGACGCTCGTGGCCGCGGGAGCGAAGGCAGCCCGGCTCTCCGACGTGGCCGCTGACCACGTCCTCGAACCGCCGCGATCGACGTCGGCGCTCGCGGGCCCGCCGAGTGTCGATGAGGACTGGCTCGTCGTTTCCACCGTCCATTCCGCGAAGGGCCTCGAGTGGGACGTTGTCCACGTGTTGCACGTGACCGACGGAAACATCCCCTCGGACATGGCGCTTGGATCGGATGCCGGGCTCGAGGAGGAGCGGCGCGTCTTCTACGTCGCGCTCACACGCGCTCGCACGTCACTCCATCTCTACGTGCCGGAGCGGTACCACCATCACCCGCGCGGCCACGACGATCGCCACGGCTGGGCGCAACCGTCGCGATTCCTTACCGACAGCGTGCGCAGCCTCTGCGAGGACGTGGTCGAAAGCGCGCATCGATCTGATCTCGCCGGCCAGGAAGCAGGAGAGGCGATGGAGCGGGTCGGCGTCGTCCTTGACGCGTTGTGGTCCTAGGCGCCCAGCGAGCCTGAATACGAAAGTTGACTTGGGAAGTAGGGATTCGGTAGGATCCCCACCACATGAACTGCGCAGCCGTCCACATGCTGACCCGGCGCTTCTGGCTGGATTGGGGACGGATCCGCGCGGGCGTCCCGAACTGTAGCTAATCCGCTGCGCTGAGGCACCGATGGTGCCTCGCCGACAGTGCCGCAACGTGTCGCGGTGCCGAGCAGGAACAAGTCAACTCACGCACTTGCGCGCGGGTCATCAACAAAGTCGAGAACAACATTCATGGCATATCCGGAGCCTGACCATGTGTGAATCGTGCGGGTGCAACGGCGACATCGAGCAGATGTCGGCAGCCGAGCGCGCGAAGGCGCATGGCAACGGTCTTCGCGGCACGATCGGTGCCGAGCTGCTCGAGGACACGCCGATCTTCAGTGACGATGCCGGCGTGCTCCTGAAGTTCCACGGCGTGTATCAGCAGGACGATCGTGATCGGCGCAAGGAGGCCCGCCGTCTCGGGCTCGACAAGCACCACATGATGATGATCCGCACGCGGATCCCCGGCGGCATGGTCAGCCCTGATGCGTACCTCGCCCATGATCGCGTCGCGGGCGACTGGGGCAACGGGACGTTGCGCGTCACCACTCGCCAGGACTTCCAGCTCCATGGTGTCCTCAAGGGCGATCTGAAAGCCGCCATCCGCGGGATCAACGACGCGTTGCTCACCACGCTCGGGGGCTGCGGCGACGTGGAGCGCAACATCATGTGCTGCCCTGCGCCGAAGCATGACCGGCTGCACCGCGAGATCCACGCTCATCTGGCGAGCCTCGTCGACGGTCTGGCGCCGGTGACACGCGCATACAGCGAGATATGGCTCGACGGCGAGCTCGCGACGTCAACTGAGGCGACAACGCCCGATCCGCTCTACGGCGAGCGCTATCTGCCACGGAAGTTCAAGACGGCACTCGCGATCGAGGGCGACAACTGCGTCGACATCTACGCCAACGACCTCGGCCTCGTGGCGCATCCCGCGTCCGACGGGACGCTCGACGGCTTCGATGTTCTTGTCGGCGGCGGCCTCGGTCGTACCGCGAACAAGCCGAACACATGGCCTGCAGTGGCGCAACCGCTTGGATACATCGCAGCGCATCACGCCGTTGAGGTGGCGCGCGCCGTAGTGAGCGTCCAGCGTGACTACGGCAACCGCGCGGACCGGCGCCACGCGCGGCTGAAGTACCTGCTCGCCGACCGCGGCATCGCGTGGTTTCGCACCGAGGTCGGTGCGCGACTCTCCTTTGCGATGGCGCCGCCACGGCAGTTGCGCTGGGACTCCGCGGAGGATCATCTCGGCTGGCACGAGCAGGGCGACGGACTGCATTGCTATGGGTTGTTCATCGAGAACGGCCGCATCCAGGACACCGAGGGTGTCGGGCTGCGGTCAGCGTTGCGCGAGGTCGTCGAGACGTTGCGTCCGCAACTCCGCCTCACGCCGCAACAGAACGTGCTCATCGCCAATGTCGCCGCTGCGGATCGTGCGGTCGTGACTGGGATCCTCGCTCGGTGGAACGTAACGCCGTCCGAGTCCGTGCCGAACGCGATTCGCGACTCGATGGCGTGCCCCGCGTGGCCGACATGCGGGCTTGCGGTTGCGGAGTCGGAGCGTGTCATGCCGACCCTCATCCGCCAGATCACGGTGCTGCAGCGCGATGCCGGTCTGCAGGACTCGCGAATCAGCTACCGGATGACGGGCTGCCCCAACGGCTGCGCGCGGCCGTACCTCGGCGATGTCGGTTTCGTCGGGACGACGCTTGGCAAGTACGACGTCTTCCTCGGCGGTGACACCGAGGGAACCCGTCTCAACGCGCTCTACGCGCGCAACGTGAAATTGGAAGAGATCCCCGGTGTGCTGCGCGGGCCGATGTTCGAGTACGCGCGGACGAAGCGCCCGGACGAAGGTTTTGGCGACTGGTGCGCGCGTCAGGGAATCGCGCCTCTCGCTGATCGCCACGCTGCCGAGGAGGTGAGCGCATGACGGGCATCACGGCGCCGGACGGGACGGCGGAAGAGATCCTGCGCTGGACGTACAAGCGGTTTCGTCGGGTGGCGCTGGTGGCGAGCTTCCAGGCGGAGTCGCTGGTGCTCATCGACCTGGCGTGCCGGATCACGGCGGAGCCGGAGGTGCTGACCCTGGACACGGGGCGGCTCCACGAGGAGACGCTGGAATACATCGAATCGGTGCGGGCGCGCTATCCGATCCGGCTGCGGATCCTGTCCCCGGACGCGGAGGAGCTGGAGACGATGACCGGGGAGCACGGGACGATGCAGTTCCGGCGCTCGATGGCGCTGCGCAACGAGTGCTGCGCGGTGCGCAAGGTGAACCCGCTGGGGAAGGCGCTGGAGGAGTACGACGCGTGGATCACGGGGCTGCGCCGGGAGCAGACGCCGACGCGAGCGGGGACGCCGGTGGTGGCGTCGGACCGAGGCCACGGTGACATCACCAAGGTGGTGCCGCTGGCGGGGTGGTCACGCGAGGAGGTGTGGGAGTACCTGGGTGCGCAGGGGATCGAGGCGCATCCGCTCTACGAGCGGGGCTATACATCGATCGGCTGCGCGCCGTGCACGCGGGCGACGGCGCCGGGCGAGAACGAGCGAGCCGGGCGCTGGTGGTGGGAGGGGAACTCCGACAAGGAATGCCTCCTGCACCCGCCGCTCACCGCCGAGGCGGTCGCGAACCTGCGTGCTGCGCAGGCGCAGAACGCGGGGCGATGACGGACACCGCGTACTACCCGGTCGTCCTTGACCTGAGCGGACGGCGTTGCGTCGTGCTCGGCGATACCGAGATCGCGACCGAGAAGGTTGCGACCTTGCGCGCCATCGGTGCAAGCGTCGAGCACATCCCGCGTCCGTTCCGGCCTGGAGATCTTGCCGGAGCCTTCCTCGCCATCGACGCGAGTGGCGAGACGTCGACGCACCCCGATGTGCGATCCGAGGCCGACCGCGAACACGTGCTGCTCAATGTCGTGGATGTCGCGCAACGCTGCGACTGGATCGCACCCGCCGTGGTCCGGCGCGGCCCGTTGCAGGTGTCCATCTCCACCTCAGGTGAGAGCCCGTATCTCGCGCGCGCGTTGCGCGAGCGTCTTGAAGGACTCCTCGGCGAGGAGTGGGCGCCGTTCACGGAGTTGGTCGGTCGCACCCGCCGCAGGCTTCGTCGTGCAGGTGTCTCGAGTTCGGTGCAGCAACGTATCTATCAGCGCCTGCTGCACTCGGAAACGCTTGCACTGCTGCGATCCGGTGATGTTGCGGCAGCGTCATCGACAGCGCTGGCGATCGAGCACGGCAGCCGCGACGCCGGCGATCAACCGCCGATGGGCGAAGTCGTGCTGGCAGGAGCAGGCCCGGGCGATGCGGACCTCGTCACGACGGCGGCCCGTGCCGTCCTCGCCGATGCCGATGTGGTGCTGCACGACGCGCTGATCGATCCTGACGTCCTCCGCCTGTGCAGCTCGAAAGCTCGGCGTGTCGACGTCGGGAAGCGTGGCGGACGCGATTCCGTCAGCCAGCCCGCGATCAACGCGTTGATGATCGACGGCGCGCGCGCCGGACATCTCGTGGTTCGTTTGAAAGGGGGAGACCCGTTCCTCTTCGGGCGAGGTGGCGAGGAGGTTGCAGCGCTGCGTGCTGCAGGGGTCCCGGTGCGCGTCATCCCCGGAGTGAGCGCGGCCCTCGCGGCCCCCGCTGCGGCCGACATTCCTTTAACCCATCGTGGTGTCGCCGGCTCGGTCGCGATCGTGACCGGTCACCGAGCGGATGGAGCAATCGCCGAACTCGAACGCCTTGCCGCCAGTGTCGACACGCTCGTCGTGCTGATGCCGCGGCGGCTCGACGCGATCGCGCAGCGGTTGTCGAGTGTGCTCGGCTCCGACACGCCTGCCGCGCTGATCTCCCGCGCGACAACAGCACAACAGCAGGTCGTTCGGGCACCGCTCGGGCGGATTGCCGCCGTCGCCCATGAGGCGGGCATCGAGGCACCGTCGACGCTCGTGGTCGGCGCGGTCGTGGACGTGCTCGCCGCGCCGGCAGCCACGTCGAATCTCCGCGAAGCGCTCGCCAGACCCTGACCATACCGGCATCCTTAAGTACGGTGACGGGCAGACGCGCGCTGATGCGGTGGCGCACCGTCTAAGGGCCGGACCCGTTCGCCCTCCCGGGTGGCTCCGGCTCCAGGTTGCGACCCCCCCACCCTCGCGGCGGCGTCCCAGCTCGCGCTGCATATCGCAGCGTTCGGGGCGCCGCCGTCATCGTGTCCGCGCTACTGGTCCTCGATCGGTATCCAGACGTTCATGGATCCCTTCCCGCGGTTGCCCCAGAGGAAGTACGGGACGGCGGTGACCTCGACCGCCTGACGGTCGCGCGACACGTCATCGAACCGCCGGTAGAGCCCGCGCCAATGCTCGTTTGAGCTCGCGTTGCCGGCGGCGACGACGACCGTCGCTCCGCCGAGGAGGTCAGGGCGCCAGACGCTCTGCGGCGCAGCGTTGGGATCGATGGTGATGGTCGTGTCCATGGCAGCGACTGGCTGATCGCACGCCTCGATGCAGTACACCATGGGCCCGCGCACGATCGCGACCGCCGAGCGCGTTGCTTCGATGCGCGGATGGCCGGCCATGAACTGTGCGGACATCGGCAGAGTCGAGCTCCACGACGTCACCGGTCACCCAATGACGTCGCATGGTTGCGTAGCCGCTGCGACGCTCGGGTTCGATGGGCTCACCGTTGAGCGACACCGTGGGGTCCTGGCACCACGCGGGGAGTCGCAGCGCCAGTTCCCATTCCTGTTGCGGTGCCGCGCGGACCTCGACGGTGACGGTCTCCGACCACGGGTAGCCGGTGCGTGTGTCCAAAACGATGTCACCGTGCGTCATCGTGCCCGATGCGAACTGATGCACCTGGACGCCTCGTTCGTCGCCGGTGGCGAAGTAGTGGGGGAGGGACGCGAGCAGGCGCATGAGATTCGGCGGGCAGCACGCGCACGAGAACCACGGTTCGCGTGCGCGCTCGCCCCGGCTCGACAGCGGGTTCTCGTAGAAGAAGGACGTCCCGTCGAGCCCCACCCCGCACAGCACAGCATTGAAGAGTGTCCACTCGAGCTGATCCGCATATCGCGACTCGCCGGTGGCCAGCAGCATCCGCCAGTTCCAGAACACGCTGCCGATCGCCGCGCAGGTCTCGCCATACGCCGTCGCGGCCGGGAGCTCATACGGATCACCGAAGCTCTCGCTGAACGCTCGCGATCCGAGAGCGCCGGTGATGTACTGCTTGTGTTCGACCATGTCGTCCCACTGCCTTTGTGCGGCTGATGAGCAGCGCCACGTCACCGGTTTCCAGGTAGAGGTCGACGACTCCCGTCATCAGATAGACGGCGCGGACCGCGTGACCTTCGATGCTCGATGACTCGCGGATCGGTACGCGGTCCTGGTAGTACGCGGGTTCGTAGAAGCGGCCGGTACGGATGAGGCCGTGTCCGCGGTTGTCGAGGAAGCAGCTCGCGAGTTGCAGATGGGCGGCATCACCGGTGTAACGGTACAGCTCCACGAGCGCGCTCTCGATCTCGGGATGCCCGGGCACGCCGACGCGATGGCCGTCGCCGAAAACGGCGTTCGCACAGCCCGACCGCACGCTCGGCGACGTGCAGCAACCGGTCGTCGCCGGTCGCGCGCGACATTGCGATGCCCGCCTGCACAAGGTGGCCGATGCAGTACAGCTCGTGACCGTGCGCGAGGTCCGCCCAGCGCGCGGACGGGTCGGTGACCTGCACGTACGAGTTGATGTAGCCGTCCGCTGTCTGCGCAGCCGCCACGATCGTGATGACGTCGTCGACGTTTTGGCGCAGTCGCGCGTCGGGTGAGCGTCCCAGCTCCCATGCGGCAGCCTCGAGCCACTTGTAGACGTCGGAGTCCATGAACACCGGCCCGCGGAACGTTCCATGGCCTTCAACCGCGTTGCGAAGGTTGTCGAGGTTGCCGGCGCTCTCGAGCATCGCGAGCCCGTGCGCGATGGAATGCTCGCGGTTCAGGCGCAGGTGGTGCGACCAGAAGCCCTCACCGAGGTCGAACGCTGCCATCGGCAGCGGCCTGAGCATCGCGTGCTTGCGGGCTGAGAGGTCGACGACACCGGGCCGCGGTTCGCGCATTCAGATCGGTGCGTCGGGCAGATCGGGGCCGATGATGCGCGTGCCTGTGAAGAAACGAAGCAGGTCCGCATTGCCGTGCCCACCGATGCCGCTGCCGATCCAGAAGCTCTGCGTCGATTCGGGGCTCAGATCGAGCACGCTCGTGCCGTTGATCTTCACCTCGCCCGCGTCCATGTGGCGCCCGAGCTCCACGCCGGCCCCGACATCCGCGCTGAACACGTACGCGGCAAGCCCGCCGTGCAGGCGATTGGCCAGGTCGAGCGCATGCGCGTCGTCAGGGACCGCGTGTACGACAAGGACCGGACCGAAGATCTCGTCGAGAGTGTCGGCGGGATGGGCACCGGTGATCACGGTCGGCGAGCGGAAGCAGCCGTTGGACCGGCGATCGGTGAAGACCGAGTGCACGGTTGCTCCCCGGTTGCCGAGTTGATCGATGGCGTCGTCCACGGACTGTGCCTGGGTGACGTTCGCCTGCGGGCCAAAGGTGGTTGCAACGTCGAGACACGAACCGGGCCGCAAGGCTTCGAGATGGTCCAGCACCGCGGTGAGCAACCGATGGTGCAGCAACTCCGCGACAAACACCGTCCCGGGGCGCTCGCACCACTGGCCGTTGAGCTTCGTGAAACCGTGGACGAGCGAAGCCGCGGTCGCGTCCACGTCGGCATCTGCTCGCACGATTGCGGGGTTGTTGCTGCCGCATTCGAGCTGTAGCGCTTTCAGGCCATCGGAAGCAGCGCTCGCAACCGCGCGGCCGCCGCGCCGGCTCCCGGTGAACGCCAGGCAGCGGACGCGATCGTCTGATGCAAGTCGCGCGCCGACGGTCGCATCACCATGCAGCAGCTGGAAGAGCGCTGCGGGCGCACCGTGCTCCTGCAGCGTCTCCGCGATCGCCGTCGTGAGCAGGTTCGCCGAGTGCGGCGCGTGGGGAGACGGTTTGAGCAGCACCGGACACCCGGCAGCCAGTGCGTAGGCTGTCTTCTTGACTGCGGTGAATCCAGGCGCGTTGAAGGGCATCAGCACCACTGCCGGGCCCCATGGCACACGCAGGAGGTGCGCCTCACCAGCGGGCGAAGGGAGCAGTTGCTCGCGCAGCTGCGCGTGGGCGTGCGCTACGGCGTCGCGAACGACATCAGGAAGCCCGCTCGCGAACATCGCAGTCACGCCGATCGGCACGCCACTGTCGATCGCGTCGGCAAACGCGAATTCCTCCACGAGCCCTTCGAGACGCTGGGCGAGCGCGTGGAGCAGCGCTGCGCGGTCGTCAATGGATCGCTCGGCCCAGCCGCCCTTCGCATGATCACGAGCCGCGGCAGCGACGGCGCGGTCGACCGTCTCCATCGTGGACGTCGCCGAGCGCGTCAGCTCCGCACCGGTGTCGGGGTGCACCAGTGCCACGCCGTCGAGCGGCGGATCGATCCACGCACCGTCGACGAAGTCGCGCTGCGGCGGGAGCACCGGCGTGCCGCTCACTCAGATGCTGTCCAGGTACCGCTCGCGCTCCCAGTCGGTCACCGAACGCATGAACGCGTGCCACTCGTAGTCGGCGAGCGCGTGATAGTGCTTGAGCACGTCGGCGCCGAAGGCCTTGGCGGCAAACTCGCTGTGGAGGAAGGACTCCGCTGCGTCGCTCAGCGTCGACGGCAGGCTGGCATCGCCGCTCGCGTATGCGTCGCCGGCACTCGGCGGCCCGGGGTCGAGATGTGCCTCGACGCCGTCGACGACGGATGCGAGCACCCCCGCCAGCGCGAGGTATGGGTTGACATCAGCACCCGGAAGACGGAACTCGAACCGAGTCGCCGAGGGCGCGCCGTTGAGCACCCGCGTGCTCACGGTGCGATTGTCAAACCCCCAGGTGAGGCCGTTGCCTGCGAAGTCCTGGCTGCCGGTGCGCCGGTAGGAGTTGATGCTCGGCGCGTACCAGCACATCAGCTCCGCCGCGTGCGCCAGCACACCGCCGACGGCATGACGCAGCACATCACTCACGCCCCGCTCGTCATCCGCGTCATGGAACACGGGTGCACCCTTGTCGTCGCGCAGCGACGTGTGGATGTGACACGAAGATCCGAGGTCGTCGGTCATCGGCCGCGGCATGAACGTCGCGGTGTAGCCGTGCTGCGTCGCGTAGTCCTTCACAGCCTGCTTGTAGAGGACGTGCCGGTCGGCCATCTCCAACGCATCGGCATACTCGAGGTTGATCTCCCATTGGCCGAGCCCGTACTCGACCTGCGCGACGTCAACCGGCACTCCGCTCGCATCGAGTGCGCGCCGCAGGCCGCGAAAGAACGGCTCCATCGCGTTGCCCTCGGTGATGTTGTAGTCGGCGTGCACGTCGGTGGTGGGCGTCATGGAGCGATAGCCGGAGGCGCGCAACTCGCTCGGCGTACCGCGAAAGAGATAGAACTCGAGCTCGGTGGCGGTAAAGGCTTGCAATCCGCGGCCGGCGAGTGCGTCGATCTGCCGGCGCAGGATCGTGCGCGGTGCGATGGCGAGCGGCGAGCTGTCGCGCTCATCGACGCAGTCGGCAACGCAGATCGCGGTGCTCTCGAGCCACGCAGCGGGCCTGAGCGTGCTCAGGTCCGGGATCAACGCGAAGTCGTGCCACCCCGTATGTGCGCCTGCGAAGTCGACGTGCAGCCCTTCGAGGGCTTGCGCCATGTCCCACGCGTAGACACAGGTGCAGATGTGCAATCCCTCTTCGAGCTTGGTGGCAAACACGCGCGGGCTCATCCGTTTGCCGAACATCCGGCCCTGGATGTCGGTGCCCGCGATGATCACCGTGTCGATGCCGAGGCGATCGAGATCCCCGACTTCGAGCCGGTCCGTCACCGAGCCAGCCATCCGCCGTCAACCACCAGCTGGGTTCCGGTGATGAACGACGCGTCGTCGGAGAGCAGGAACGACACTGCAGCGGCAATGTCCTCCGGCTGGCCCATCCGTTTGACGAGCAGCCGGTCCAGCACGATCTGCGGCGTCTCGAAATGCTCGGGATCAACTCCAGGAATGAACCCCGTCTGTACCGGCCCCGGCGCGACCGCGTTGACGCGCGTTCCCTGGCCGGCGAGCTCGACCGCGCACGCCTTGGTGAGCATCTTCACGCCACCTTTGCTTGCGTTGTAATGCGGTTGCGCGAACCCGCTCGACGAGACGACGACCTCGGCCTCCACCGTCGACAGGTTGACGATGGCACTTGGCGTGCTCTGCGCCAGCAATGGCGCGGCCTCCTGGGTGACGATGAACTGCCCCTTGAGGTTGATGTCGACGACGAGGTCCCACTCCTCGTCGGTGACCTTGGCCAGCGAGCTCATCGTCACGATGCCCGCATTGTTCACGACGTAGTGCAGGCCGCCCCAGCGCGCGACGGTCTGCTCCAGCGCGGTGTGGACTGCAGCGCGATCACGAACATCCGCCTCGAGCGCCAGCGCACCACCGCCGCTTGCGGCGATGCTGTCCGCGGTCTCGCGTGCGCGGTCGAGCCGGACGTCAGTGCATGCCACCGAGCAACCCTCGGCCGCGAGCCGTCGGGCGATCGCTCGCCCGATACCCGAGCCCGCGCCGGTGACGAACGCGTAGCGTCCGGCATGACGTTCGGTCACCGGCTGGCCTGATCGACGTCGACGATGAAATCGATGAGGCCGCGGAAGTACGTCGGTTGATCGTCGTACATCGACATGTGACCGGCGTTGTGGCAAAGCAGGAACCGCCCCTTCGGGAATCGGCCCGCCATCTGTTCCAGGAACGCGGGATCCATGGTGTCGTGTGTGCCGCCGATCACGAGGGTCGGCACATCGATGTCCTTGAGTGCATCCGTGCGGTCCCAGTTGACCAGGGTACCGCTGGCGCCGAGCTCGCTCGGGCCCTGCATGGGAACGTAGATCTTGCGGTTGGTCCTCGCGAACGATCGGTTCACCGGTTCGGGCCAATCGGCGGCCGGCAGGCGCAGCACGTGCTGCTCGTAGTGATCCTCGAGCAATGCCATGTATTCCGGGGTCTCGGTATCCCCGCTTGCCTCGAGTTGCTTGATGTTCGCCAGGACGTCCTGATCCATCGCCGGCATGAGCACGGTGCGCGCGTATTCGTTGTACGCGGGAATGCTCGACATCATGTTCGAGACGACAAGCCCCTTGAGATGCCGTTGGTACTTCAGCGCGTACTCGATGCCGAGGATGCCACCCCACGAGTGCCCCAGCAGAAAGAAGTTGTCGGCGTCGAGCCCGAGCGCGACGCGTACCTGCTCGACCTCCTCGACGAATCGGTCGATCTGCCACAGATCCGGCTCATCGGGCTGATCGCTGTACGCAGAGCCCAACTGGTCGTAGTAGTAATACTCGATGCCTGCGGCTGGAAGAAAGCTGTCGCAGGCCTCGAAATACTCGTGAGTCGCGGCCGGCCCACCGTGCAGGAGGAGGAGTTTCGCCGTCGGGTTGTTGCCGACGCGCTTGGTCCAGACGTGAAAGTCGCCTTTCGGCGTTGTGATCGGGATCATCCTCGCGCCACCGCCGAGGATGTCGGTCCGGCCTGCGTTGTCCAGATAAGTCTCAGCGCTCATCGGCACAGCGTAGCCATGGGGGCGGCGGCGCCGCAAATGCCTTCGCTCACCCCTTGGCAAGCCTGCCGGGAAGCCTGCATACTGCGTCGGATCGCGTCGGCGCTGGGGAATGAGTTCCACCGCACTTGGGATGTTGCCACCCGGCGACCGCTGCGGCTCCGGGTACTTGGCTCACATGTAGGGGAGAACTTGGATGAGCACCACTGATCCCGGCCACGCACTCGTTCGCGATGCTGTGTCCACCCGTGGGGTCCTGTTCCAGTCGGTGACGACGATGGGCCCCGGCGTCGGGCTCGCGTTCTCCATCGGGGTGGGCGCCGGGTTCGCCGGCGGCGGCCTGACCTTGTCGGTCGTCATCGCGCTGATCGCCTGCCTGCTCGTGGCATTCAGCATCGGTCAGCTGGCCCAGCATCTCCCGTCGGCCGGTGGCCCTGCTGCGTACGCCGCACGCGGCCTGCACCCGATCGTCGGAGCGATCGTCGCGTGGGGATACAGCTTCACGTACCTGCTGGCACTGCCCTTCCTCGCGCTGCTGATGGGATTCTTCCCCGCCGGCATTCTCGTCACCCAGTTCCACTGGGACTTCGGGGTCTGCTGGGTGGTGTGCGCCATGCTCGGGCTCGCGATCAGCTTTGTCATCAACTATGGCGGGATCAAAGAGAACACGCGAGTTGGCGTCGTCCTCGGAGCCTTCGAGATCGCGGCCTTTACCGCGCTTGCGATCACGCTGATCGTCGTCGGCAAGCACAACGGCATCGACAACCTCAGCACCAAGTACGCCAACGTCCCAGGGTTCGTCGGGATCTCGGGTGTGTTCGCCGGGTCGGTCTACGCGATCCTCGCGTTCATTGGATTTGACGCCGCGGCGCCGCTCGGTGAGGAGGCGAAGAACCCGAAACGCGCGGTGAAGTTCGCGGTCATCGGGTCGGCGCTCATGGTCGGTATCTATTACCTGTTCGCGATGTACGGCGCAGAGGCGTACCTCGGCCCGCAGGGCTTTTCAACCTTTGGAACGCTCAACGGCAACGACCCGTGGATCCAACTGGCCAAGGACGTCTGGGGCATCGGCTGGCTGGTCATTTTGCTCGCGCTGCTCAACAGCGCGGTGGCGAACACCAACGGCATCGCCAACGCATCGACGCGCGTGTTCTGGGCATTGGGGCGGGCACGCATCCTGCCCAAAGCGCTGTCCGACACGCATCCACGGCTCGGCACGCCGCGCGTGGCGACGATCGGAATCTTCGTCCTCGCCGCAATCCTCACCCTCTGGCTCGGTGAGGCGTACACGCCGTCAGTCGCGTACGGACTGCTCGGCACGATGGTCGTGGGCCTCGTCATCCCGATCTACATGATCCTGAACGTCGCGAGCTTCGGCTATTACTGGCGCTTTGCTCGCAAGGAGTTCAACGTCCTGAAACACGTGATCATCCCGATCCTCGGCGTGGCGGCCTTTGTCTTCCCGTTCCTTGCAGGACTGGGGTTGGCGGTGGTCTCGTTCATCGCGCCGCTGACGCCCCCGATCAGCTATGCGGGGCCGGTCGTGATCGCGCTCTACGTCATCGGGCTCATCGTCGTCATCTACCACTGGCAGGCGCACCCCGACCGAGTGATCGCGATGGGCAACACGCTCGGCGACGACGGGACACTCGGTGGCGAGGCGACACCGCCGGTGGCGATTCCGGGTGTGGTCGCCGGCTGAGGTGGGGCGGCTCGACGGCAAGGTCGCCGTCGTGACGGGCGCCGGGAGCGGCATCGGCCGGGGTATTGCCTCGGTCTTTGCCGCCGAGGGCGCGCACGTGCTCGCTGCGGACCGCGACGCGCAAGGTCTCGAGGAGACTGCGCGCCGCGTTGGGGCGGCGTCGGGTTCGCTGGAAACCGTGGTCGCGGACATATCGGATGAAGCGCAGGTGCAGGGTCTCGTCGATCGCGCCGAGGCAACGTGGGGCAAGCTCACGACGTGGTGTTCGAACGCGGGCATCTCGATGGCGGGAACGCTCGAGGAGACGACGGTTGCCGACCTCGACCGTATCTTCGCGGTGAATGTGCGCGGCCCCTTCCTCGGGGCCAAATGCGCGATCCCCGCGCTGCGACGCGCGGGCGGCGGCAGCATCATCAACACCGGCTCGGTGAACAGCTTTCTTGCGGAGCACGCGCTGTGCGCATACACGACCAGCAAGGGCGCGGTGCTGATGCTCACCAAGAGCATCGCGCTCGACTATGCGGCTGAGGGCATCCGCTGCAACTGCCTCTGCCCCGGTTTCGTCGACACGCCGATCAACGTGCCGCACTACAACCGCCTCGGCGGTATCGACAAGATTCGCGCCTCACTGCCGGAGTGGATTCCCGCCGGGCGCGGGGGCGAGCCGGAAGAGATGGCATACATGGCGGTATTTCTTGCCAGCGACGACAGCCGCTACGTCAACGGCACCGCGATGGTGGTCGACGGCGGCTTGAGCGCCGGCGCCTGAGAGGAGATTTCATGACGGAGCAACGACTTTCAAGCGGCGTGACCCTGCACGTCGTCGACGAGGGCGACGGTCCGCCGATCGTCTTCGTGCACGGCGTGATGATGAGCGGACGGTTCTTCGAGCACCAGGTCAGCGGCCTGCGCGGTTCGCATCGAGTCGTCGTTCCGGACCTGCGCGGTCACGGGCAGTCGGAGAAGGTGCTGTCGGGTCACACCGTCGCGAATTACGCGCAGGACCTGCATCTGCTCTTTGCCGCAATGTCGATCGAGCGACCGCTGCTCGTGGGTTGGTCGATGGGCGCGATGGTGGTGTACGAGTACCTCAAAGCGTTCGGGTCGGACTCCGTCGCGGGCGTGATGATCGTCGACCAGCCGCCGTCGGACTTTGCCTGGGAGGGTTATCCCTTCGGAGTCCTCACCGTCGAGGCGCTTGCCGAGATGGTGGAAGGGTTGCAGCTCGACCAGCGTGCGGTTGCAGAGGAGTTCGCCGGGCTCATGCAGCACGATCCCAAGCCGGAGACGAGCGCCTGGATGGTGGAGGAGATCATGCGAGTGCCGTCAGCAGTGGCATCGACGATTCTCGTCAACCAGACGCTCCGTGACTACCGCCCGTTCCTGCCCGAGATCTCATGCCCTGCGCTCGTCGCGTTCGGCAGGGACCCGAAGCTCACGCCACCGGAGGCGGGGGAGTACATCGCGAGCCAGATCCCGGGTGCGCGATTCGAACTGTTCGAGCACTCGAGCCACGTGCCGTTCATCGAGGAGACGGCGCGCTTCAACGCGATGGTGACGGAGTTCGCGGCTGCGACCTAGGCCCGGATAAGGCCAGAAACCCTCGGAGCGGGCGTCCCGCCGGGGAGCGGGAGGTCGAGGTATATTGTATGCATCGACAGTGTGTATACTCCTCTTGTTTGCATGTCACGCACCTGCCATTCGCCCTCGGCTGGATGGCGATGGCTTCTGCGCGCAGGGAGGGTGACGTGACTTCGGGTAGCCTCATCGACGGCGATCCTCGACCAATGATGCGCGCCGGTGCGTTGGATGCTCTCCGCCGATGCTTCAATTTGCCGCGATGAAACGAGCGTCCGTCGCGTCCGCAACCGGTGAGGCTACATCGATCCTGGTCGATGCCCTTGGCCGCGGAGAGTTCCGCCCAGGAACACGGCTGACCGAAGAGAGCGTTGCGAGTCAAACTGGGCATCAGCCGGATTCCCGTACGAGAGGCGCTCTCGGCGCTTGTCGCGCGCACGCTCCTCGAGCGGCGTGGCCGGGGCGTCTTCGTCCCGCGCTTGGAATACTCGGATCTCGAGCAGATCTATCTCGCGCGCGAAGCCCTCGAGGGGATCCTCTACCGGCGGGCGGCGGCGAGCATGACGGAGCAAAGCGTCCGTGTGATCACCCGGCTGCAGGAAGGGATCGAGAAGGCGGCGAAGACCCTGGCGATCGACCAGATGGCAGAGCGTAATCGTGCGTTTCATTTCGAAATCATGAGTCACGCGCAACTGCCGCTGGTCGGCAACATCCTCAGCAACCTCTGGGATCGCACAAGCTATTACCGAGCGTTCTTTCAGGTTGACCCTCAACACCGGGAAAACACGAATAACGAGCACCGGCAGATCATCGAGGCCTGCAAGAATCGCGACGCGAGTGCGCTCGTGTCACTGCACATCCAGCACCGGCACTGGCTCCTCGATCGCGACCTGCCGTGGCTGAACCAGAACGAAGCGGACGACGACGACATCGACGCGCCGGCCAAACCGGCTAGGCGGCGTTCATGAGTTCTTGCGCAGGACAGCACCCAACGCACCGAAGGCGCCGCCGGCGACAGTGCTTTCGAATACACAACGGAAGCCGCGTCCAGTGGCGAGGAGATCATTCGAATCCACGCCACGGATTCGCGTCTTCCGCTTTCGCCCGTCTACGGTCCAGATGATCCGGCGGATGCGATCGGCCGTCCTGGTCAGTACCCATTCGTTCGTGGACTCACCTCATCGGGGTATCGCGAAGAGCTCTGGCACCGCGACATCTACGCCGGATTCGGCAATGCCGAAGAGGCTAAAGCGCGCTTTGAAGCACTGCTCCGCGGCGGCGCTTCGGGTGTGAATATCGCTTTGGACCTCCCAACGCAGTTGGGTTATGACTCCGACCACCCCGAAGCTATCGGCGAGGCCGGCAAGGTGGGTCTGGCCGTTGACAGTGCGCAGGACATCATCGACGTGTTTGGCGACATTCCGCTCCGCGAGGCCAAGATCGTCTTCACCGTTGCCAATGGAATCGGCCCCATGGCACTGGCGTGGTTCATGCTCCTCGGCGAATACCAGGGCGTGGATCCCGCCGAGTACGTCATCCACCTGCAAAACGATCCCATGAAGGAGTACACGGGGCGAGGCGCGTTCGTCTTTCCGATCGATGCGTCGGTACGACTTGCATGTGATGTCGTCGAATACGCGGCCCGACACGGATATATGCATTGGAAGCCGATCGGTATCTGCGGAAGCCAGTTCCGATGGGGGGGCGGCACTGCTGTCCACGAGATTGCGCTCGGTATCGCATCAGCGCGAACTTATATCGACGAGCTGCTTCGTCGAGGCCTGGACATCGATGAATTTGCGCCGCTCCTCGAGATGCACCTCGTCGCGGACATGGACATCTTCGAGGAGGCCGCAAAGTTCCGGGCAGCCAGGCGAGTTTGGGCTCGGATGCTTCGTGATGACTACGGAGCGAAGTTAACAGAGAGCCAGCAACTGCGCGTGAGTCTGTACACGGGCGGATATCGCCTCACGGCGCAGGAGCCGCTGAACAACGCCGTTCGGATCACGCTGCAGGCGCTCGGAGCCGTGCTCGGGGGTGTGCAGCATCTCGGAACGCTCTCCATTGACGAGGCGCTGGCGACGCCGACGATGGAGGCCGCGCGCCTTGCGGTGCAGACGCAGAACATCCTCGCGAACGAGACCAGCATGGCGTCGGTCGCGGATCCACTCGGCGGCAGTTACCTCGTCGAGCACCTCACCGACGAGCTGGAGCGACGCATTGTCGAGATGATGGGGACGGTAGAGCGGGAGGGCGGCTTCATCAATGCGCTGCGCTCGGGCGCACTCCAATCGATGATCGACGATGCATCCTACGAGTATCAGACCGACATCGAAGAGGGAAGGCGCACGGTTGTGGGAGTCAACCGGTTCGCGCAGGAGACCCACGCTGCTACGTCGGTCAAGGTCTTCAAAGTGGATCATGCCTCGACCGCCCGTCAGGTCGAACGCGTCAGGGCCCATCGCGCACGTCGCGATGCAGCGGCGTTGCAGAAGGCTCTCGACGAGATGCACGCCGCAGCCGAGGGCACGCCGAACCTGGTCGAGCCCATCACGGCCGCGTTCCGTGCCGGCGCAACGATCGGCGAGGTCTGCGACAGCCTTCGAAGCGTCTTCGGGTCATGGCGGGACGAACGTGTCCCTCTCTGAGGCGGCACGGCGACCGCGGGTGCTGCTGGCAAAACCGGGGATGGACGGACACAATCGCGGAGTCCGTGTCGTGGCGCGAGCGCTTTCCGATGCCGGCTGTGAGGTCATTTATCTCGGCGTCCGGCGAACGCCTGCCGAAATCGTCTCCGCAGCTGTGGAGGAGGACGTCGATATCGTCGGCCTAAGCATTCTCTCCGGCGCGCATGTTGGCCTGTGCCGCGAAGTTCGGACGCTGCTCGATGACTCGAATGCACAGGATGTGATCCTGGTCTGCGGCGGCATCATCCCCGATGACGACCAACCCGAACTGTTCGCCAATGGCGTCCGCGCCGTCTTCACGCCGGGCGCTTCGCTGACAAGTATCAGAAGAACGATATGGGAACTGGCATCCGAACGACGTGCGCAGCGAGTTGCCTCGGGTGTTGAGTAGCCAAAAGGGGACACGATGGTATTGAGAGGAGCCGTGGGCATCCGCGAGGTGGGTCCGCGCGAGGCCCTGCAGGCGCATGCCGAGACGCTGCCGACGGCGCAGAAGGTCGAGCTGGTGCGTCGCCTGCTCGCGTGTGGTATCACCAAGATCAACGTTGTCTCTCTGGTGAGTCCCAAGGCGATGCCGCACATGGCCGACGCCGAGGCGGTGCTCGAGCAGCTCGGTCCCATCGCAGATGTGCAGGTGTCCGGGCTCGCCCCCAATCAACGTGCGATGGACCGTGCGCTTGCCCTTGCAGCGAAAGGGTTGCTCAACGAGGTCTTCCTGCTGCACGCCGCGACTTCCTCGGTGCTCAGAGCCAACGGTCTGCCGGAGTCGCTTGACGCGAACTTCGCGCAGATCGCAACGTTCGCCGACCAGGCCAAAGCCGCGGGGTTGCGTGTTGGATGCTTTGTCAGCGCCGCGTTCGGTTGTTCGATGGAGGGCCAGGTTGCTCCCGCAACCGTGCTCGCCGCGGTGGAAGCGATCGTCGCGTTGTCATCCATCGACGAGGTGGTGGTATCGGACTCGACCGGTCAGGCCGATCCCGTCCAGGTGGCGCAGCTGCTCAGTCAGGTGTCCGATATCGTTGGTGAGACGCCGGTCACATTGCACTTCCACGACTCTCGTGGGACCGGCCTCGCGAACGCAGTTGCCGCCGTACAGTCGCCGATCAAGAATCTCACGCTTGACGCATCATTCGGTGGCCTTGGCGGTGATATCCCGTTCATCCCTGAGGCGGCCGGGAATGTGGCGACCGAGGACCTCGTTGCGATGCTCGACGGTATGGGCGTGCACACCGGCATCGATGCCGCTGGCGTCGTGGCCGTCGCGAAGCTGTACAACGACTGGACGGCTGTCCCGCTCCGGTCCAGCGTTCCGAACGTCGGTCCGGTTCGGTGGAAGCTTCGGCCCGCCAGTTAGACGTCCGAAAACGAAACTGGCATGTGGCTCGATGAACACGACTCGAAACGAATGCTCGCGCGTGCGGGGATTGCCTGCCCGAATGGTGCGCTCGTCAAAAGCCGATCGCAGGCCGAGGACGCAGCGATCCGTGTGGGCGTTCCCGCGTACGTCAAAGGGCTGATCAGCGGCAAGGGGCGTTCCGCGCGTGGCGGCGTCGTCCGCATCGAACGAGCCGCAGATGCTCCGAAAGCTTTCGAGACTGTCACCGCTGCCCTCAACACACAGGAGGCACGGCTGGAAGCAGCGGCAGCCCCGGACCTCGAGTATTACCTCGCTGTTGGCGTTCTTCCCGGCGACGACCGGGTGTCGGTGATGCTGGCCACCAGCGGCGGCTCCGGTGTCGAGGAGCGGGAGACAGACGTCGCGTCCATCGGCGTCGACGTGGCCGCTGGTATCCACCCCTTTCACTGCCGCACGGTGATGCAGGCTGCGGGCGTGCCCCGCGAGCATCGGGATGCGGTGGAGGCAACGATTCTCCGGGCATACGGGCTGCTCAGGGACGTAGATGCGACGCTCGTGGAGATTAATCCGCTCGGCCTGACTGCGGGGCACGCCATGGCACTCGACGCGCATGTCGTTCTTGACGACTACGCATTCTTCCGCCACAAGGAGCACGCGACACTCCGTTCGTCTCGACGTGACGCGGCATCCCTGGCCGCGCATCTCCGGACGGACGGCATCGAGTTCGTGCCCCTCAATGGGCGGATCGGAATCGTCGGGCTCGGAGCTGGAACTCACGATGCACATCGCCGACTGGATCAGCGAGTCCGGAGGTTCTCCTGCCTTCTTCTTCGACGCGACGGCCGCCGCTGTTCGTGACTGGCGGCGCATGTTCGAGGGTCAAATGCCAGAGGACTTCGCTGCAGCGTTGACCCGCGGTCTGCGAGCGGTAGACGACCGCATGGGCGTGCTCTTGGTGAATTTCACGTCTGGAGGAACGCCTGTTGACGCGTTGTCGAAGGGCATGCTGGTTGCCGTGCGCGACAGCGGCTGGCGCGGCCCGTTGATCACCCACGTCGCCGGCAACCGGCAGCAGGAGGCCGAGGTCGTCCTGCGTGATGCGGGTCTGTCGCCTGCGTCCACGCTCGGCGAAGCAGTGCGCGCTGCGGTAACCGCGGAACGAGATCTGGCATGAGCATTCTGCTCGACACGTCGTCGCGTGTCTGCGTGCAGGGCATCACAGGAGTTGGCGGACGAGTGCACGCGCTGTCGATGCTCGAGTCCGGGACCAATGTCGTTGCCGGCGTCTCGCCTGGCCATGGTGGCGAGACGGTGAGCGGCATCCCGGTGTTCGAGACTTGCGAGGAAGCCGCTCGCGTCGCGCGAGCAACCTTCAGTGTGTGCTTCGTCGGTGGGCATGCCGCGCTCGACGCCATCCTCGAAGCGGTCTACGCGGGAATTCAGACCGTCGTGTGCATGGAGGAGTTCGTTCCACTCCTGGATGCGGTCGAGATGCGCCGCATCGCTGCCATCCACAACGTCGTTCTGATCGGTCCGAACTGCAACGGGATCATCAGCCCAGGCAAGGCGAAAGTCGGGTTCTTTCCGCGCGAGTTCGGGCGACAGGGGCCGGTCGGTGTGGCCTCGCGTAGCGGCACGATGACCTACGGGACGATGATGGCCATCGAGCGCGCCGGTATCGGCGAGTCGACGGTCGTCGGCGTCGGCGGCGCGGCGGTCAAGGGCATCGGCTTCGTCGACTGCCTACAACGCTTTGCGGATGACGACGAGACTGAGATAGTCGTGCTGGTGGGTGAGATCGGCGGCGTGGACGAGGAGAATGCAGCGGCGTACATCAGTCGTGGGTACACAAAACCCGTCATCGCGCTCATCTCAGGTCGCGTCGCACCCGAAGGCGTCGCGATGGGGCACGCAGGAGCCATTGCCACGGCGAATCGCGGGAGTTGGCAGACGAAGGTGGCCGCGCTCGCCGATGCGGGAGTCGAGGTCGCGCAGAATCTGGACGATCTCGGTGCGCGAGTTGCTGCGAGACTCGCGCGCTGACTGCCCCCAATCGACAGTTGTATACTGCATGCAAAGGCGGAGCAGCCCCGCGTGCGATTCGTCGCTGGAGGTGTCTCGATGGGACATATTGATGTCTCGGTGGAAAAGCGAGTGGCCGAGGTGACGCTTAATCGTCCCGACAAGCTCAATGCGATGACTGCCGCCATGCAGAACGATTTGATGGACACGCTCGACGCGCTGAAGTCGGATCGCTCGGTGTCGTGCGTGCTCCTGCGCGGGGAAGGACGATCATTCAGCGTGGGCTACGACCTGAACGACATCGACGCTGCTCGCGAACACAATGGTCCGGTCGAGGACTGGGCTCGGCTGGCCGCGAATACGCAGCGCTGGATCGACGTCTGGGACTTCCCGAAACCAATCGTCTCGGCAGTGCATGGACACTGCCTCGCGGGTGCGGCATTCATGGTGGCGATGACCGATATCGTCGTCGTCGCGGACGACCTCGTGGTTGCCTGGGCCCGGGTTCCGCTCGGCGGAGGCTGGCTGACTCCCATCTTTACGCACCTGGTCGGCCCTCGCAAGGCATACGAGCTCTCGACCATTCGTGGCAGCCAGATGACGGGTCGGGAGGCCGCAGACCTGGGGTGGGCGAACTATGCCCTCCCCGCGGACGAGGTGCTGGGGAAGGCGCGCACGATGGCGGAACAAGTCGCACGCATTCCGGTGGATCTCCTCGTTCTCAACAAGAAGGCAAAGAAGGCGGCAATGGAGCGCATGGGTTTCCGCGACGCCATCGTCAGCGGCATCGAGACCAATGTGATTGCCCATTTCTCGCCCGGCGGCACGTATGTCAGAAACAAGCTGCACGAACTCGGCATCAAGGGCGTGATCGAATGGTTCGACGCCGGCGGAACACTCGGGATCGACTTCGAGGATGCCTGAGAAGGATGTGCCTGCCGGTCCAGCGCCGCTGGGGTTGACCGGCAAGGTGGCGGTGGTCACCGGTGCCGGTCAGGGAATCGGGCGCGCGACCGCCGTCTCGCTCGCTAGCGCGGGAGCCAGGGTGGCGCTCGTCGATCTTGATGAGGCGAGCAATAGCGAGAGTGCCGCGAGCATTCGCGACATGGGATATGACGGCCGCGCGTATCGCGCCGACGTCGCTTCGTCGGCCGCCGTGGACGAGCTCATGGATCAGATCACCGCGGAGATCGGCACCCCCGACGTGCTCGTCAACAATGCCGGTATCACGCGACCGGCGATGATGTACAAGATGACCGACGAACAGTGGGACGATGTCGTCCGCGTCAATCTCACGGCGGCGTTCTACACGATGCGCGCGGCAGCGCGTCTGATGATTCCGCTCAAACGGGGGGCGATCGTGAACGTGAGCGCGCTCTCGGGCTTGCGCGGCGCGCTGGGTCAGATCAACTACGTCGCCACCAAAGCCGGCATCCTCGGCGTGACAAAGGCTGCCGCCAAGGAGTTGGCGCGTCACAGCATTCGCGTCAACGCCGTGACGCCCGGTGTCGTCGAGACGCGCATGAGTACCACGCTCCTCACCGACGCTCGCTTCCGCGAGCAGTACATCAGCGAGATCCCGCTCGGTCGCGTCGGCCAGCCCGACGATATCGCCAAAGTGATCCGGTTTCTCGCGAGCGATGAGTTTGCATACATGACGGGGCAGGTGCTCAACGTCAGCGGCGGCTCGTACATGTGATGGAACGGCAAACGTTCGAGGACATCGAGGTCGGGACGGAGTACACCAGTCCCGGCCGAACGGTGACGGAGGCTGATGTCGTCCTCTTCGCGGGATTGTCCGGGGACTACACGGAACTGCACACGAACGCCGAGTTCATGCGCGACCATCCGTTTGGCCAACGCATCGCGCATGGACTCCTCGGTCTGGCAATTGCATCGGGACTCGCAGCCCGCACGCTGCCGCCGACAGCGATCGTTGGGTTCCTAGGGCTGAACAACTGGGCCTTCCGCAAGCCGATCTTCATCGGCGACACGGTATACCTCCACGTCGTCGTCCACAACAAACGTCTCAGCGTTAGCCAGCCGAACCGCGGCGTCGTGACGTACCGGCGCAGCCTCGTGAATCAGCGAGATGAGGTGGTCCAGGACGGCGAGATGGCGAATCTTGTGGAGTGTCGCGGGTGACGGAGCGGCTTGTTGGGTTGCACCTGCGCGGCGAGGAGCTGCTCTTTTACGAGGCCGCCGGCCGCGGAGAGCTCATCTACGGGCGCTGTGCAGCGTGCGGCGAGGCGAGCCTCACACCTCGCTGGTTCTGCACGAGCTGTGGTTCGCGGGACATGATCCCGTCCGTCAGCAAAGGCCTCGGTGTCGTTGAGAGCATCACGACCGTGCATCGCGGGAACCGGCCAGCATTCTCCGCTCCCTATCAGGTCGCGATCCTTGCGCTTGATGAGGGATTCCGGCTCATGGCCGGCGTGATCGGCGAGGATTGCGCGATCGGGGACGCAGTCGTCGTCGAGTTCGATCCGCAGACGGATGACCTCGCGGTACCGGTCGTGCGTAAGCGTGCCGCCGCGGCCAGCCGAGACCACACCGCGCAGTAGCCGCTGGTCATCGGCTCTGTAGCGCGGTCAGTCGGTACTCAGGACTGCAGTCGTGGAAGCGCCGAAAACGCCGCACAGCGCATGGACGAGTGCCGTTCTGGCTCCCTTGACCTGCCGCGCACTGGCGCGTCCTTGCAGCTGCGCCATCGCCTCGCCCAGGAGGTAGAGGCCGAGCATCCCCGGATGTCGGTACGCGAGCCCGCCACCGTTGGTGTTCAGCGGTCGTCTCCCTGTCGGGCCGAAGTTCGTCTCGGCAACGAACGCGCCACCTTCACCCTTCGCGCACAAGCCGAGGTCCTCGAGGGTCATGAGCAGCGCCATCGTCGTGGCGTCGTACAACTCGAGGACGTCAACCTCATCGGCGCGAAGCCCTGCCTGTCCCAGGGCGCGCCGGCCGGAATCACGCGCAGGCGACACTGCGAGGTCAGGCATTCCGAGGATGTGCCGGTGCGATTGCGTTGAGGCAATCCCGAGGATATGCACGGGGTGCGGCGTCATCTCGACAGCACGATCGTGCCGGGCGACGACGACGGCGGCGGCGCCATCGCTGACCAGGCAGCAGTCGAGTTGGTGCAGTGGGCTGACGATGAACGATGATGCGAGGACATCCTCCACGGTCAAAGGCTCGGGTCGCTCGGCACCGGGCGTCAGCGCGGCCCAACGCCGCGCGTTCACCGCGAGTAGTGCCGCATGTTCCGGCTTCGTTCCATACAGATGCATATGTCGCGCGGCCATCAGCGCGAAGCCGCCGAGTGGGTAGACGTAGCCGTGTGGCGCCTCGTATGACGACCGTTCAGTGAGTCGGTGGATATCGGGAGGATCCGATCGGGACGTGGAACCAAATGCAATCAGCACGACATCGCAACGTTTTGCACGGATCGCGTCAATCGCATGTTCGAGTTGTGTGAGGCCGGAGTTCCCGCCCAAACTCGTGGAGTCCATGAAGGCGGGATGAATCCCCAACTGATCACCGAGCGATAGTGTTGGCATGTAGTAATCGATTGACGAGGCGGCGAGACCGTCGACATCGCGTACGGTCAGCCCTGCTGCTGCAAGCGCGGCGAGCGACGCGCGAGCCATGAGTTCAACGGGAGACGTCGGGACTCCGGCGACCGGAGTCGCTTCACCCGAACTGACGAGCACCGCTTCGCCTGGGCTGATCACAGGTCGTTCACCCTCCGACTTGGGAAGTGGTTGCAAAGCGCTGACTCAACGGATACTGTATGCAATATACGCCCCACTTCCGGGGTGAGGCATTTGAGGGCTGCAGATGAAAGCACGGACTACTCTTGGGCCCATGGTCGCTCTCGCGACCGTTCTCGCAGCATGCGGGAGCCCCTCGACCAGTAGCAGCAGCTCGTCTTCGGGGGGTAGCGGTCCTATTCTCATCGGCGGCATCTTCACGCTCAGCGGTGAAAACGCCGCCTCGGGTCAGAATTTCCAGAACGGCGCCCAGTCGGCGATCAACCGCATCAATGCACACGGAGGAGTCCTCGGACGGCCGCTGCAGCTTGTATCTCAGGACTCGACGCAGACGCCAACGGGCGCTGCGGCCGCGGCCCGAGCGCTCGTTCAGGACGGTGTGGTCGCGATGATCGGAGACAACTTCAGCGCTGACGTCACCGCTGAAGCGGTGGTGGCCAACGCCTCGCACATTCCTCTGCTCACCTCGGCGACTGCGAATGCGCTGTTCGCCGCCGGTGCCAACCCATATGTCTTCGGCGTCGGTGAGAACTCGAGCTACACCGCAACGATCGATGCGAACTACATGATCAACATCAAGAAGGTCATCAAGCCCTGCGTCATCGAGGAGACAGGCGTCTTCGGTTCCTCGACGACGACAGCGACCATGACCGCACTGGCAGCCGACGGGAGTCAGCTGGCGACCGCGCCGCAACAGTTTGCACCCGGCGCTGTCGATGTCTCGGTGCAGCTGCACGCGCTGCAAAGCGCCGGCTGCGACAGTGTGTTTGTATGGGCACCGTCGGATCCGGGAATCGGCGCGGTGGCACGCGGCATGCAGACGATCGCATGGACGCCTCCCGCAGCCACGACGCAATCCGCTGCGGATGCGGCACTGGTCAAGGCGGTCGGAGCTCCGGCGCTGACCCAATTTGTTGGAGGTCCGATCCCGAAGGCATTCCTCGTACCGGACATCAGTTCCGCCCCGCCCGCACCGGTGCAGCAGTATCTCGATGACTTCTCCAAGGTCTTTGGGTCGACGAACTACGCTGGTCATCAACTGACCGCTGCGTACATGTACGACGCCATCGGCATCATCGCGCAGGCGATCACCGATACGAAAAGCACCACGGGCACGGGCCTCAAGAAGGACCTTGAATCAGGAAAGACATTCACGGGAGTCCGTACCACGTACACATGGTCGGCGAGCAAGCGTATTGGTGAGAGCATCAACGCCGTCGGTGTGTTGCAAGGAGGAATCCCCTGCGTCGGGCCGTGCCAAGCGGCGCCCGGCCAGTAGCGAGCGGTTGTTCGGAGACCAGAGCGCGCCTGATCGACGAACACCGACAACACCCAGCGTAAGATGAGCGCCGAGGGCAGCAGTGAGTGACTTTCTGAATCTTCTGCTGCTTCCGGCGCTTGTCTACGGGTGTATCTACGCCCTGGTAGCGACGGGCTTCAATCTTCTTGAGAAGTCCACCAAGATTCTGAACTTCGCCCATGGATCGCTCATCCTGTGGGCACCACTGGGTGGCCTGGTCCTCGCCAACCTCTGGGGATTGCCGGGTGTGGTTGGGCTGGTAGGTGGCATTGTGCTCGGGGTCGTGCTTGGCCTCGTCGTGGAGCGCATCGCCATCAGACCGTTCATCGGATCGGGCGATGCGCTGCCGTGGGTGTTGTCAACCCTTGGAGCCAGTCTGATCCTCGCGCAACTCGCGCTGCTCCCATACGGCGGTGAAGCTGAGGCTTTTCCATATTCGCTGGCATTGACGCCGACGCACGTCGGCCCATTGGTGCTCTCGATGCAGGATGTTTTGCTCTTCGGCGCCACGATTGGTGTCGCGCTGGTTCTGTATGTCGTGTACACGAAGACACGCCTCGGACGGATGCTGACTGCCGTCGCCGAGGACTTCGACGGCGCGCGGGTGCTCGGTATCTCCACGTCACGCATGTCACAGGTCGCGATGATCGCAAGTGCGCTCACAGCTGCCGTGGCCGGGTTGATCCTGGCGCCGTTGCTGCTCGTATCACCGGACCTCGGTTTGAGCCTCACCTTCACGGGATTCGTCGCTGCGGCGCTCGGCGGGCTCGGCAGCCTGCGGGGCGGATTCGTCGGCGGGATAACCGTCGGGTTTGTCATTCAGCTCACGGCGCAACACCTTGGCAGCATCTGGACAAATGCGGCACTCTTCGGCGTGCTGCTGGTCGTCCTGCTCATCCGTCCCTGGGGCTTGTTTGGACGCCGTCCCGTGCGCCAGGTCTAAGCCACGTGGTGCATCCTACATTTGCGCGAATGGCGAAGCCATTCGCATTCGTCATGTGGCCGGCCCCAGTGGTGCGCCGGCCGTGGGTCCACGGCCCTGCCGCCGCACTGATCCTTTATTTCGTGGGAGTGGTCGTCGGCCCGCAGAGCTATCAGGGCTTCCTCCTAACGTTGTCACTCATCTATCTCGTCGCCGTGTTCGGATTGAACATTCCCGGCGGCATGCTCGGCCAGCTCTCGTTAGGCCATGGCGCTGTCTTCGCGATCGGGGCGTACATCGCAGCCATCGGCACAGTCACCTATCAATGGTCGTTGGTCCCGGCGCTCGCGGTCGCGACGATCGTCGGTCTCCTGGCCGGCATCGTGATCGGAATTCCAGCCTCTCGACTCAACGTGCTCGGCCTGGGGATGATCTCGCTGGGTGTCACGCTCGTGGTAGCGGATGCTGCGACAGCGCTGTCCATCACCGGCGGTCCAAATGGGCTCGTCATCCCGCTCGTCAGCCTGCTTCCATCCTTCCCGGCATTGAGCGCGAATGATCTATACCTCGTCGTCATTATCGTCGCGCTCGGCGCGTACCTGCTGCATTGGTATCTGCGCACCTCGCACCTGGGCCGCGTCTTCCTTGCCATCAAGTCGCAGGAGATCGGGACGCTCGCACTCGGTGCGAACCCATACTGGTACAAGGTGGGAGGGCTCGCGATCGGCAGTGCGCTGGGTGCGCTCGCGGGAGGTCTGTACGCGTACCTTGAGCAGGTCGTTGCGCCGGATGCCTTCGGCGTCAATCTCTCGATTCTGTTCCTCCTGATGGTCATTCTCGGAGGAGCGGGCACACGCGTCGGCCCGGTGATCGGCACAGCGCTCCTCGGCATCATTCCCATCGTCCTCAACCAGTATCCGGACGTCAATATCTACATCTACGGCGGCCTGCTGATCCTCATCATGCGGTTGCGTCCGCGCGGCATATATAGCCGATCGTCTGCTCCAGTCACCGCGTTTTTCTCACGACATAGCGCGGGGCCGGTGGCCAAGCAGGAACCCGACTCCGTGACTTCATCGACCGCCGTGGATGCGCAATCTGCCGTGACGGCAGCGCCGACGACCTTTGTCGAGGGTGCCGGTGTCGGTGCCGAGGCAGGACTTCTCACGTTGGCCGGCGTCGGGAAGTCATTTGGTGGGAACCGTGCATTGAAGGAGGTCACGCTCTCCGTCCAACCAGGGGAAGTGATCTCCGTGGTCGGTCCGAACGGGTCCGGGAAGACGACGCTCCTCAACGCGATATCGGGATATGTGTCGCCGTACACAGGGGACATTCATCTCGCGGACCGTTCGCTGAAAGGCATGTCCCCGCAGCGCATTGCCCGGCGCGGCGTTGCACGGACCTTCCAGGTACCGAAGGTTTTCGAACCGTTGAGCGTCGCCGAACACATCGCGCTTGCCGAGAGCTATGCGCAGCATCGAAGCGAGGCGCACGACCTGGCAGTGCACTTTCTGAACGAGATTGGCCTTGGTCCCGCGACGCACGCTCTAGAGGTCCGGACCCTCGGGCACGGCCATCGACGTTTCCTGGAAATCGGCATGGCTGCGCTTCGGTCGCCTGAGGTCATCCTGCTCGATGAGCCTGCTGCGGGCCTCTCGACGGTGGAGACCGAACACCTGATCACATTGATGAAGCAGCTGGGCGAGGCCGGGATCGCGGTCATCGTCGTCGAGCATCATCTCGACGTCGTTCGCCGGGTCGCCGACCGGGTCGCGGTTATGCATCTTGGGGAACTTCTGTGGTGCGGACCGCCGGCCCAGCTGTCAGAGAGTTCTGCGGTGCGCGACGCTTACCTGGGACTCGCGTGATGGCCGCAAGCACCCTCCGCGTTGAGAATCTGCGCGTCGAGTACTCGGGCGTCAAGGCGGTTCGCGGCGTCACCGTCAACGTTGCCGCGGGCGAGTGCACGGCGATCGTCGGCGCCAACGGTGCGGGCAAGACGTCGATGTTGCGCGGAATCAGTGGCATAACAGCGGCGCGCAGCGACGGCATCTGGCTGAACGACGTCCGAATCGACAACCTCCCGGCGGAGAAGCGAGCTCGCAAAGGGCTCGGTCACGTCTTGGAGGGGCGACACATCTTCCCCGGCCTAACGGTTCGAGAGAACCTCGAGCTCGGTCATTTGTCACGCAGTGGCCATGCCATCAGCAACGAACTGGACCGCGTGCATGCGCTCTTCCCGGATCTGGTCACCAGAGCGGACGTGCACGCCGGGAGTCTCAGCGGCGGCCAGCAGCAGTTCCTTGCAATTGCGCGGGCGATGATGGCTGAACCACTGGTCCTTCTGCTGGATGAGCCCACGCTCGGACTTGCGCCGCGGCTGGTCGACCAGGTTGCTGAGGTCATTCTTGCGCTGGTTGCTGAGGGCACGACTGTCCTACTCGTCGAGCAGTCACTGGAAGTCGTGCGAAGCGCCGCGCACACCGTACACATGCTGAGCCACGGCCGAGTCACCGTGACAACCACGACGGCCGCCGGCGACTTGGTTGAACAGGCACATGAGGTGTACATGTCGTGACGAAGGCGCGCGTTCAATGATCAAGACATTCTCCGACCCAGCGTGCGACGTATTTCGGCAAACAGCGCGCGACTGGTTGGCATCGGTCGTCCCGGAAGCCTGGCGGATTGCACAGGATCACCCCGATGATCCGCAAACCACGGAGATCCGGCGCCAGTGGGATCGCACGCTCTACTCGGGGGGGTATGCGGGCCTGAGCTGGCCGAGTGAGTATGGCGGACAGGGGCTCGGCGCCATTGAAGAAGCGATATTCGCCGAGGAGTGTGCGCGCGCGCATGCTCCTCAGGGACTTGCGCAGATCGGGCGTACGCTGGTGGGGCCGACGCTCATGCAGCGCGGCCGGCCCGATCAGATCACGCGCTTCCTCCCCGGAATCCTTACCGGCGCGGAGATTTGGTGTCAGGGCTACTCCGAGCCCAACGCCGGGTCTGACCTCGCCGCGCTGGTGACCACTGCCCGGCGAGACGGCGACATCTACCGGATCTTCGGACGAAAGATCTGGACGAGCTTCGCTCACTATGCCGATTGGTGCCTGCTGCTTGCGCGCACTAACGTGGATGCGCCCCGGCACCACAACTTGAGCCTGTTGATGCTCAGCCTCCACCAGGCAGGCGTCTCGTTCGTGCCGATCAAACAGATCACTGGAGAGAGTGAATTCAATGAAACGGTGTGGGAGGGTGCAATCGCACGAGTTGAAAACCGAATCGGCGATGAGGACGATGGCTGGGCTGTCGCAATGGGCAGCCTGACGATTGAGCGTGGACCTGAATCGATGCTCCGTCGCTACATCGACATGCGCATCGGCCTCGACCGCCTCATGACATGCTGCGGCTCAGCCGCCACCCGCGAACAGGTCTCGGCGCTCGAGACGGAGTCGCACATCCTCCGGTGGCACATCTTCCGCGCCATCGAACTGCGGCAGGCGGAGCAAACGTGGTTTCCGTCCATGGCGGTTTGCAAGGTCGTGACGACCGAGCTCGAGCAGTCTGTCGCCGCCTGCGGTGTATCCATGCATTGCGAGACGCACGAGGACTACTGGCGCCACCGCTACCTCTACTCGTTTGCGGGCACCATCGCGGGAGGCTCCAATGAGATCCAGCGAAACATCATCAGCGAGCGCGTTCTCGGGCTTCCGCGATGAAGTTGCTGGCCGACGACGTCGGCGTCCTCGCGGCCCATGCAGTCGGACGAATCATTGCCGACGCGGACAGGTATCTGGACAGACCCACGCTCACGCTCGATTCGGCGAGCTTGCGCGATGTCTGGGTGCAACTCACCGGGGGAGGATGGGATCGGCTCATGTTGGACCCAGCGGACGACGGGGCAGGGGCAGACCTGATTGACATTCTGCCCGTCGCGGAAGTCTGGGGCCGTCACCTCGTCGCGCTCCCGTTTCTCGAGACGATCGTTCTGCGGCGATGGACCAGCGGCGACCGGTCGCTCGACGGCCGACCGTTGACCGGATTGCTTCCCAACGGCATTGCTCCGTTCGCATGCGAAGCCGAAGTTGTGACGCTGACGGGAATCGATCCCCCGAAGGCGGATGAGCGCGCCGCAACGGCATACGCGCGCGATGCGTTTGCGCCATCGCTCCCGCTTGGAGTCACCGAGGCGCAGGCAGGGCTTCCCCATCACTGCGCGAAAGACCTCACCCTGCTTGCGGTGGCCAGCGCTGTCGGCGCGGCGTCGATGGCGTTGGATGTAACCGTCGAGTATGTCCAGAACAGGGAAGCGTTCGGCCGCACAATCGGACACTTTCAGGCCGTGAAACACCGACTTGCGAACATGCATGTGGATCGCGAACTGGCGCGCACCGCGGTGGTGTGGGCGGCGCAGGACACGTCCGGAGACGCGCGCCCGCTCCACTCGGCCGTTACCCGAGCGCAGCGGATCGCGGCGGGTGCCATACAGCTCCATGGGGGTAACGGCTTCACGTGGGATGCCGGGGTGCATCGGTACATGCGCCACGTGCTCGCCGTGAGCAAACTGATGAACAACACGTGCGCCGTTGACGGCGTCCGGTCGATCCCGTCCACCGTTGTCGAGGAGCACGCTGCAAGTGACTGAGAAAAGATGGCCAACTTACGACGAGCTACCGCGGTTTGACCCCATCGGCACGAATCACGCTTGGGGCGTCTTCGGTGCCGAGGATGAGGTCGGGACGGTCAATCTGCTGTCGCCGGACGTGGTCCTGGCCGCCACAGCCGAGATCGTCCGAGGGCAGACGTTCAACCTGTCGCTGCCGCTCAACCTGCCACGACCGCGGAGGGGCGACAGCCGAAGCCCATATCGCCACCACGTCTTCTCGATCGACCGCAATACACAGGACGACGTGATCGACAACCTGTACATGCAGTCCTCAACGCAATGGGATGCCCTACGACATGTTCGCGCGCGCGAATTCGGGTTCTACAACGGGATCTCAGCCGAGGCATCAGGGCCGAACGGCACCAGCCTCGGCATCGATCGATGGGCGGAGCGGGGGGGGATCGTCGGCCGCGGCGTGCTGGTCGACATCGTGCGTCAACTTGAGCGATCGCAAGGGCACTCCCTCACCCCCGACGAGGGATTCTCCATAGCGCCAGAGCTCATCGAGGAGACGCTCCAGGCGCAGAACTGCACGCTTCGTGAGGGCGATATCCTGATGCTGCGCACTGGATACATGCGGGCTGTGCTCGCACCGGAAGGGGACCGTCCGCGGAGTTGGCCCGGCTTGGCGCCGGGTGAGGAGATGGCGCGGTACCTTTGGAATTCGCACGTGTCGGCGGTCGTCGCGGACAACCCCGCAGTGGAGACCGCGCCAGGAGATCCGAAGGAGTTCCTGCACCGCCGGCTCATACCGGGGCTCGGCATCGCGCTTGGAGAGTTCTTCAACCTCGAAGCCATCGCCGACGACAGTGAGCACGATGGAAAGTACACGTGCTGCTTCATCGGCATACCCCTCAACCTGCCGGGGGGCGTTGGTTCGCCGGGGAACGCCATCGCAATCAAGTAGTGCCACGCATGGCCGGGGAGAAGGCGCGAGCGCCGCAGACAACTCCGTATACTGCATACATTACCCTTCCTGAGAGGAGATCCACCGATAAGTTCTCGTTGAGGTCACCACGGCGCGGGGCGTGGCGGAGGTCACGCTGAACCGCCCCGAAAAGCTGAATGCAATGAATGCCGAGATGCTCGAGGAATTCGACGCAGTCATGGCTGCCCTCAAGAACGACCCCGAAGTCTCCTGCGTCCTCCTGCAAGCTTCAGGTCGCGCCTTCAGTGTTGGGTACGACATCCTCGGCCCACGGTGGGGCTCGAACAGTATCTACCAGGACTGGTCGCGGCTTAGCGCCAACACGGAGCGCTGGATCGACCTCTGGGACTTTCCCAAGCCGATCATCACCGCCGTCCAGGGGTACTGCTTCACGGTGGCCATGTTCTTCGTGTTCTGCACCGATGTGACCGTCGCAGCCGACGACGCGGTTTTCGCCATCGCTCGTGCTCCGATCTCCGGCGCCGGATGGTTCACGCCGATCGCAACGCTCGCCCTCGGAATGAAGAAGGGTCGCGAGCTCACGATGGCCCGGGGGAGTCAGATCACCGGCGTAGAAGCAAGCGCGCTCGGTTTGGTGAATTACGCTGTTCCGGCGGACGATCTCCTCACCAAGGCGCGTCAACTTGCTGCCAGCATCAGCCACACCCCGCTTGAGCTGCTGACCTTGAACAAGCGCGCGGCCAATCGCGCGATGGAACGACTCGGGTACCGCGAAGCGTTGACAGCCGGCATCGAGTTCAACACACTTTCGCACTTCTCTAATGGTGCCGCCGAGGTGCGCGCCAAAGTGAAGGAGCTCGGGATCAAAGGGGCGATCGAATGGTGGGACGCCGGCGGGACGCTCGAACCAGGGTTTGGCACGCAAGCAGCGGAGCACTAGAACTCTGAACTGTTCTCCGAGTTAGGGCCCGCATCCTTGCCGAACCCCATGCCGTCCGCGTTCCTGCACCCCGCGTCCATCGCGGTGGTCGGCGCGTCCGACGAGAACTTCTACGCGCGCTCCCTCGTCGAGAACCTACGGCGATTCGGGTTCGCGGGTTCCGTGGTTCCAGTTCACAAGACAAGGAGCACGGCGTTTGGCCTCCGTTGCGTCCCAACACTTCCGGAGTGCGGCCCTATCGACGTCGCCTTCCTCGCCGTGCGCCGCGCCAGCGTTGAGCCCGTCATCGAGGACGCCGTCGCCGCTGGTGTCAAGGGCGCCATCATCGTCGCGGCGGGACTGCGCGATTCCGGCGAACCCGAGTGGGTTGATACCGAAGCGCGAATCGCTAAATTGGCTTCCGAGGCAGGGATGCTCGTTGCCGGCCCCAACACGCTCGGTGTCGTGTCACTGCCTTCCGGCGCCGTGATGTACGGCGCTCCATTGACGTGGGACCTCAGAGTCGGCAGAGCCGCTTTGATTGTGCAGAGCGGCGGTCTCCTGCCTGGAACCTGTCGCTATCTCACGCACCTTGGTGTTGGCACTCGATACGCCATCTCAGCCGGAAATGCCAGTGCGACGAACGTTGCGCAGTGGGTTGAGCAGTTGAATCTCGATCCTGACGTCGCGGCGATCGGTCTCATCGTGGAAGGGATCGAAGACTGGCCGCGATTCCGGGCCGCCGTCGAAACCGCTCGAAGCGATGGCAAGTTTGTGGCGATTTGCAAGCTCGGTCGCAGCGCGATCGGCGAGGCGGTGGCGTTCACACACACGGGAGCGCTCGCTGGCGAATATGCCGTCTTCCATGATGCTTTCGAGCAGATCGGGGTCAGAGAGGCATCATCGATCGGCGAACTCGTAGTCGCCCTCGCGCTTGCGACCAGATGTGGAACAGCGACGTCGCGGAGCGTCGGCATCGTCTCGCATTCCGGTGGTGCGATCGGACAGCTCGCCGATCTCTGCGAAGAGCGAGGAATCGCTCTTCCTGTGCCCTCGGCTAACACCGTCGCCGCGATTGAGGAGAGCGGACCCTTCAAAGTCTCGAACCCGATCGATGTCAGCAAACAGGGGATGGAGAATCTTCCAGCGTTTTCCTCCTCCATCTCCACGTTTGCTCAGGACCCGCGCTTCGCGTTGGTGATCTACGTGTCTGGTGCGGACATCCCGGATGGAACCATCCCTGTGAACATGGAGCAGCTGCGGCGCGCAATGGACGCGGCCGATGCCGCGGACAGGCTTGTCGTCCTCTCCAGGCTGACGTACTCGCCGATCGCCGAGTTGGTTGCGGAGTTGGCGAGCACGCATCCGAACGTGATGATCGCCCCCGTCCTCGCCGACCTGCTCGGTGGGTTCGTGTGCTGGGCAGCCGCGGAAGACCGGATTGCTGAGCCGATTCATGCACGGAGCCAGGCGTACGGCGGCGAGCCGCAATGGCGGGACGAGCGGGCTGTGAAGCTCGATCTGGCCGCGCTCGGCGTTGCCGTCCCGCGGAATATGTATGTGCCGGCTGCGTCCGTGCACGACGGCGAGCTGCGCTGGCCGGCGAGTTTCAGCGCGCCGATCGTGGTGAAGGGTATTGGTCGTCTTATTCATCACAAGACGCGTCTTGGTCTGCTTGCCGCGGGAGTCTCGACCGAGACCGAGCTCGTCGACGCTATTCACAATATGCAGAAGACGGCAGACCGAGACGGACTGCCGGTCGAGGGGTATCTGCTCGAGGAGATGATCCCTGGCGAACGCGACCTGATCGTGAGCCTCTCTGCGCAACCCGTTGGCTCGGTGATGATGCTGGGTCGAGGCGGTGTAGACGTGGAACAAGCCTCGCAGCGTGTGTTTGCGGTGCGCCCCGTCGATGCGGCGCGTGTGAGGGTGATGCTGCAGCGCCTCGACGTTACGGGCGACGCGGATCTCGAACGTACGGAGGCTGTCATCCAGCAACTCGCTTCCTACTACGATGCAAATGGACTCGATACTCTCGAATGCAATCCTGTTCGGCTGGATGGGCCGGACGGACCATGCGTACTGGACGCCCTGGCAATGGCGCCGTCCAGGTCGGCGGTAGCAACGCCGGAGCGTGCATGACGGCGGAGAGTTCCGGTACGGAATCGGTTGGGGTCACTCGGTTCTGGACGGCCACTGCGGACCTCGAGGATGACAGAGAAGCCGCGGTTGCTCTTTTCCGGAGCATGGCGTTTGCCCGACGATTCGAAGAGACGACACAGTCGCTCTTTCTCAGAGGTGCCATCTACGGTTCGACGCATCTCGCCGCGGGGCAGGAGGCGGTCTCCATCGGCGTCTGCAGCGTGCTGCACCCGCAGGATCGCGTCGCAGCGACGTACCGGGGCCACACCGCGTCATTGGGACTTGGCATTTCACCCCTTGGGCTCCTTGCTGAGATGATGGGCAAGGAGACCGGGATCTCCGCGGGCAGGTCAGGGTCGATGAATATCATGTCGCTCGAACAGGGCCTCATCGGCTGCTTTGGCATCGTGGGCGGTAGCATTGCCGCCGCGACGGGAGTTGCGTTCGCGATGAAGTACCAGGGCGGAGACGGCGTTGCGGTCGCGTTCTTTGGCGACGGTGCTGCGAACCAGGGTTATTTCCAGGAGTGTCTGAATTTCGCTTCGATTCAACAACTCCCCGTCGTGTTCATCTGCGAGAACAACCAATACATGGAGTTCACTCCGACTGGCGCCGTCACCGCCGGAGGCATTCTGCCCCGTGTCATCGCTCTCGGTATTCCCGCCGAAGAGGTGGATGGCCAAGACGTATGGGCGGTGCGTGAGGCTGCAGGTCGCGCGATCGCGACTGCGCGTGCCGGACATGGGCCGCAATTCATCGAAGCGCAGACATACCGATATTCGGATCACGCCCGAGGCGACCCTATCAACTATCGACCCGACGGTGAGATGGAGGCATGGAAGGCCCGCGATCCACTGCTGATAGCGCGATCGCGGCTGATGTCCATGTACGGCATGGCCGAAACCGAGGTCGACGCGGTGGTGGAGTCGGCGAACGCAGATGTCGCGACGGTGCGTGCAGCAGCGACCGCAGCACCGTTTCCTTTACCCGTTCACTTTGGGACCGAGTTCCGAGAGGCAACCACGGCAGCTGATGCCTGAGATTGAATTTCGTCAGGCCATCCGTGACGCCATCGGCGAGGAGATGTCAAGAGACGACAGCGTCGTGCTCATCGGTGAGGACGTCGGTGCTGCCGGCGGTGTCTTTCAGGTCACCCGCGGGCTGCACGACCAGTTCGGCTCACGGCGAGTCGTGGATACGCCCATCTCAGAGCTTGCCTTGGCAGGGACTGCGTTCGGCGCAGCCATTTCTGGACTCCGGCCGATCATTGAGATCATGTTCGGGGACTTCATGGCCCTTGCCATGGACAGCCTCGTCAATCAGTCGGCGAAATACTGGTTCCTGTCCAATGAGCATTCGAGCGTGCCGTTGGTCGTCCGTTCCGCAGTTGGCGCGGGCGGTCGCTTTGGTCCCATTCACTCCCAAATCCACGCCTCGTGGTTCATGTCCGTGCCGGGCATCAAGATCGTTGCACCCGCGACACCGGCTGATGCCAAAGGCCTGCTGACGTCCGCGATCCGGGACGACAATCCGGTGCTATTTCTCGAGCACAAGCGTCTGTATGCGGTCAAGGGCAACGTCGAATCGCAGATCGTTCCGATCGGCGTCGCCGCCACGGTTAGGACCGGTGCAGACATCACGATCGTTACGGCAATGAAGAGTGTTCACGATGCCCTCGAGGCAGCCGAGACGCTCTCCCAGGCCGGGATTGACGCCGAGGTGATCGATCTACGCACACTTCGGCCATACGATCTCGCCACCATAGTTGAGTCGGTGTCGAAAACGAATCGCATCCTTGTCGTGGAGGAAGGGCCACGCACCGGCGGCTGGGCAGCGGAGATTCTCGCCTCCGTCGTCGAGCACCGTATCGGCTCACTGCAGATGGCCTGGCGCCTGGCGATGCCGGATCTCCCCCTGCCATACAGCCCGCCGTTGGAGGACGCGTTCCTACCCGGCGCAGCACGAATTGCTGCGTCGGTGATGGAGCAACTCGGCGCGTCATCGGCTAGCGTCGCTGTACAGACGTAGATGATCGACATCATCATGCCCTTCCTTTCGGGGACGATGGAGGAGGGCACTATCCGACGATGGCTCAAGCAACCCGGCGACGTCGTTGGGTTCGGGGACGACCTCGTCGAGGTTGAGGCGGATAAGGCAACAGTCGTGTATCAGGCCGATGAGTCCGGAACTCTCGCGGAGATCCTCGCGCTCGAAGGCGCGACGGTCCCGCCGGGATCTGTCATCGCACGGCTTCTGGCACCGGGCGAACATCCCGGTCAGGAGGCGGGCGACGCTGACTCCACCCGAGGTTCCACAGGCACGGCGCAGCAGGGGCCCCTCGCCGACGCTCGTGGCGCGACGCAAGAGATTGCGCTCACCGCCGCTGAGCGCGCGATGGTGCGCCAGGTCGTTGCCGCGACCGCGACGATCCCACACTTCTACATGGCCGTGGACGTCGATTTGACCCGAGCGATGGGTGCTGTCCAGCGAGCGCGAAGTGAGGGCGAGAAGGGTCTGAATCCGACGATTTCGGATGTGGTCATTCGTGCGTGCGCAACCGCGCTGCGAGCCCATCCGAGGTTGAACAGCGCGTTCGCCGACAGCATGATCCATACGTTCGCCAGGGTGAACATTGCGTTTGCCGTGGCGGTGGGCGACTCCGTGTCAACCCCGGTCGTCTTTGACGCGGATGAGCAGACGTTAGAGTCAATCGGTGTCACCACGAAAGCTCTCACGCGACGAGTGAGAGAGGGGGCGATCGGAGCCCACGATCTCGACGGTGCGACGTTCACGATCTCGAACCTGGGCAAGAATGGCCCCGATTCGTTCGCCGCTGTGATCAACCCTCCTCAGGCAGCGATCCTTGCTGTTGGCCGTGTGCGGTCGGCTCCCTGGACGGCGGATGCCGTCAAGCTCGCGACCTTAACGTTGTCGTGCGATCACCGCGTGCTGAGTGGCGCGCACGCAGCCGCTTTCATCGCAACGGTGAAGCACGAGCTCGAGGACTGGCCGCATAGCTGACAGCCACATGAGACATCCACACGAACGTGCCAGGTAGCGCAATTCGCGCCATCCGACTGACAACTGTCAGCAGGCGTGAACATCTGAGCGCGCTGCATGAGATTCAGCAACGCGTCACATCCCCTCGGGGATCGGGAAGCTGACGAGGCCCGGCCGGCCCTCGGTGACGGTTGGGGTGTAGACGAGGCCGCGTGTCACGTCAAAATCAACCCAGCTGGCGCCGTGCGTTGATTGCGCGTTCCCGAGGAATTGCACCGGATCGCCACCGAAGATGCCGACGACCGGTCCGGCTCCGAACTCATCCGCGGCGATGAGAAATCGGTCGATCGACGGGACGTAAACGACGCCATCGCCGCCTCCCGACTCATCGGTGATCGATGCGATGGACTGACGCTGCAGATCCCACACGACGGCGTGAGGATGCTTGGCATTGCTGGAGATCAACACCGCCTGATTGGTCGACGGGTTGATCGCCATGCCGTTCGGAAAGCAGTCGTCATCGATTGCAAACGTTTGCACGAGGCGCGCAGCCTCGGGATCGATCTGAAAGATGACGTTGTCACGATTGTCCGTAAGGTACACGAGGCCGTCAGCCGGATTGAAACGCGGCTGCTCGAGGCCCGATCCCAGGCCGTCGACGCGACCGATCACCTCGTGCGTGTCGGCGTCGATCCAGGTGAGCAGGCTGTCAAGCCGGTTGGCCGCGTAAACGCGCCGATGCACGGGATCGTAGTCGAGAAGATCGACGTGGCCACTCCCGCCGGTATGGACCAACGTCGCGACCGAGTGATCGTCAAGGATATCGATGACCGCGAGCGTACTTCCGCTCATTCCGGCGAAGACCTTGTTTGCATTCCCGGCAACGACGACGCCGTAAATGCGTCCGCGCAATTTGACTGTCTTGAGGAACGCGGGTTGCGTCGATGCGATGTCAAACACGTCGACGCCACCGCTCCAGTTGTCGCCGAGGTAGAGCATGTGACGTTCATTGTCGATGGCAAGCGTGTCGCAAAATTTCGCCTGCGCACGCTCCGGCAGCGGCGTGGTTGTGAGCGGTACCGACGTTATCGATGGAGACACTGGGAGCCCCTTTTGTGCCGCGCAGACGACGGAGACATGACGACGAACGTCGCGGATCATAGCGAGCACCACGAATTTCACCGACGTCCGTGTTGCGACGAACCGCTAATGGCGGATCGTTGCACGCTCAGCCGAGGAGTTAGCCGATCTCCTCGCGACGAGGGACGAGTGCGCCGGTGATCACGCGCTGACGCAGGGTCGGCAGGCGCGCGGGCTTGCCGTCTTCCGACGCCTGCAACTGAAAGACCTTTTCCTCGAAACCTTCGAGCAACGTCTCGCAGCGGTCGATCCACTGACGCGCTTCCTGTGCGTTCGGAGCACCGAACCAATCGCGTTCGGCGACCGTCGCGTACCAGCGCACGATCTTCTCGAACTCGATGCGGATCTCCTCTGCCTCCTCGTAGGTGAAATTGCCCCGGAAGCTTTCGAACTCGACTTCCTTTTGAAAGTTCACCTCGCAGTTCTCGACGATCTCCTGGAACTGCTTGCCACTCTGACTCTGGAACTCCTTGACGAGCTTGTCCTGCTCCGACGCGGGGAGGCTTCGCAGTGGGAGCAGGTAATAGCTCCCGGCGGACGAGTCAATCTTGGTGAGAATCGGCTGGAGCTCACGCCGTATGCGCGCGGTATCGGGGAAAACGCAAACCGATTGCTGCAGGTAGACGGCTCCGGCCTTCTTGAGCTGACGCCAAACGGCGACGCGCGCCGAAGTGGGCTTCGCAGGCATGCGATAGACGATCAGCACGAAACGAGTGATCAACACCCACGAGAGAACTTAGCCGCTCCGAGCCGCTGGTGTCAAGACAATTGAGCGATCCTGACGGCTTTTGGGCAACAGCGTTCGCTGTACTACCCTACCGCCGTGGCCACGTCCAGCGAAACCGTGTCGATCGGGGCCCAAACGATGAATGCATTCATCGAGTCGATCTTTGTCGCAGTTGGCATGAGCGCCGAGGATGCCGCACTTGCTGCTGACGCGCTTGTCCGCACGGAGATGCGTGGCGTCGTGACTCACGGGCTGCGCCAGGTGCCGAGATACGTCCGAGCGATTCAGTCAGGCGGCGTCAGTCCCACTGCGGCCTTCGAGATTGTTCGAGAAACCCCCGGCACCGCGACAGTGGAGGCGCACGCGGGCCTCGGCCATGTGATGGCAACCAAGGCGGTATTGCTCGCGATGTCGAAGGCGCGCGTCATGGGAATCGGAGCGGTCCTCGTCAGAAACTCATCGCACCTGGGCGCTCCCGGTCACTACGCCATGCTCGCAGCCGACGCCGATATGGTCGCGATCGTCTACAGCACCACGCCTCGAGCGATGAAGGCACCCGGGTCGAGAGGTGCCGTGGTTGGGACCGGTCCTGTCGCGTATGCGGTCCCGAGCGACGGTGCGCCCTTCCTCCTCGACGTGTCCATGAGTGTCGTCGCCGGCAATCGCATCAATATGGCCCGCGAGAAACACGAGTCCGTTCCCGAGGGTTGGATCGTTGGACATGATGGATTGCCATCGACGAACCCGGATGACTTTCGGGACGGGGGCGCCCTGGTGCCGATCGGAGATCACAAGGGCTTTGGGATGGCAGTCTTCGCCGAGCTCCTCGCCGGAGCCCTCGCCGGGCTCGATTGGGATGAGTCCCGGCAACTGAAGACGCATCAACCGGGCGGGCCGTACTTTGCCGACATCGTTCCGAGCGATCCCTGGAACTCGGGCCACGCCTTCATCGTGCTCGACGTCAAGGCATTTCTCGACCCGAGCGAGTTGCGCCGGCGTTCGGATCGCCTCCGAACGGGGATGAAGGATCGTAATTCCGAGATCGAGGGGGAGGGGATGCGTTTTCCCGGCGAGCGCGCCGCGCACGCGGAGGCCGAGGCGCGTGCCCATGGCCTTGCGGTTGCGCCCGCCACGTGGGCCTCCCTCACGCGTCTGGCAGCCGACCTCGGCGTGCCCACCCCTTCGGTCGTCGGTGCCTGACCGGGAGGAATCGACGAGCTGGGCCGCCGGCCGAGCACGATGTGGCGACGGCTGGAAGCGACGCCGTCGAGTTCGCGGCGATGCTTGACACTGCCCCATGGACGCTGCGAGCATTGACGGTGCACAGCCGTATACCAACCGAACGGAGGCGCTGACTCTTGTCCGACCAACGCGGCTCGCAGATCGTTATTGATTACCTGATCAAGCAGCGCGTCCCGTATCTGTTCGGTGTCTGCGGCCACGGGATCATCGGACTCCTCGATGCCGCGTACGAGCGCAGGGACGAGATCTCGACGATCACCACACACGACGAGCGAATTGCCGGCTTCATGGCAGACGCGTACTACCGTGTCGCACGGAAGCCGGTTGCGACGTACACGTCGTGCGGCCCCGGATCGCTGAACCTCGCGATGGCCGTGGCGTCGGCGTTCCAGGATTCGTCCGCGTTCATGGCCATCACCGGCAACGTCCCGACGCAGCAGTTCAACCGCGGGCCGTTCCAGGAGACGGGGCGTTACTACCAGGGCGATTTCGCATCTGTCATGCGTCCGTACGTGAAACGGAGCTACCAAGCGTTTCGGCCTGAAATGCTTCCGTTGATCATGCGGCAGGCATTTGCGCTGATGTTGACCGGGCGTCCAGGCCCGGTGCATGTCGACATTCCACTGAATGTCTTCGTCGAGGAGACTGACGCCGCACTCGCAGAGGCATCGACGTGGCAGGGCGCAGTCGCCTCGCCTCCCGGAGCGGCACCGGGACCGCTCAATCACGCGCTGGAATTGCTTCTGAACGCAGAGCGGCCGCTCATCGTGGCGGGCAATGGAGCTCTCCTCGCTGATGCACGCACGGATCTCATCGCGCTGTCGGAAGCGCTCCAGATCCCCGTGATCACCACGCCACTCGGGAAGGGAGCGATCGACGAAAACCTGCCGCTGGCACTTGGCCCGACCGGGCGTAACGGAACGTATGCGGCAAACATGGCGGCACGCTCCTGCGATGTGCTGCTCGCGATCGGCACCCGGTTTGACGATCGATCGACCAGTTCGTGGATCCCCGGAGTGACGTACAGCATCCCGCCGACAAAGTTGATCCACGTGGATCTGGACCCACAGGAGATCGGCCGCAACTATCCGCCCGAGCTCGGCATCCTTGCCGACGGGAAGGTCTTCGTGCAGCAGTTGCGCGCGGCGCTTGCTGCTCGAGGTCCGGCAACTGCGGCGCGCAACGCCGCATGGGTTGCATCCACACAGGATTGGAAGCGCAAATGGAATGCCGACATCGAGGAATTCCAGCGTGACGAGTCGGTCCCCATCCGCCCGGACCGGCTCGTGGGCGACCTCGGCTCCGTCCTCCCTGAAGACGCGATCGTGCTCGCGGACGTCGGCATCCACCACAACTGGTTGCTGCAACAACTCAAGGTCCCGTCACGAGGTCAGTTCCTGCAGTCGTGGGGCTTCGCGTCGATGGGATTTGGCGTCGGAGGCGCACTCGGCGCGAAATTTGCGGCGCCCGACAAGCCCGTGCTGGCGGTGTGCGGCGATGGTGGCTTTCTCATGCATTCGAATGCAGTGGCGACCGCTGTCGAGTATGGACTCCCAATCGTCTGGCTCATCTGGAACAACCAAGGCTACGGATCGATCTACGGCCAGCAGCGCGCGTTCTTCGGCTCCGAGCTCGCCACCCGCTTCCGTATGGAGGCTACCGGCGAACCGTTCACTCCTGACATGGCGGCAATGGCGCGTGCGATGGGCGCGCAAGGAGCACATGTCGAGAAGCCCGGGGATCTCAAGAATCAGGTCGTCGCGGCACTCGAGTCCGGGAAGCCGACAGTCCTCGAAATACTCGTCGACGAGTATTCGCACGCGGCTCCGGCAACCGGCACGTGGGATCTGCCCCCGCTGAACGCTCCGGCTCCTACCTACGGGTGGGAGGGCGATCGATCCCGGCCGCTCGGTGGCGGGGTCCAATAGTCCGGATGCTCAAATATTCTCTGCAACGATTCCTGCAGTCGCTGATCGTGATCCTGGCGGTCGTGACCGTCGTGTTCCTGCTCGTCAGGCTCAGCGGCAACCCAGCGCAGGTGATGGCCCCACTGGGCGCAACCCACGCCGACATCGTCGCCATCTCTGATCGTCTGGGATTGCAGAATCCGCTGATCGTCCAGTACGGCACGTTTCTGTCGCAGCTGGTCCGCGGCGACTTCGGCACTTCGTACGGCTTTCAGGCACCCGTGGTGCAGTTGCTTGCAACGGCTCTGCCGTACACGGCTGAGTTGGCCGTCGTGGCATTCGTGTTTGCGTCGGTCGTCGGCGTGACGCTCGGAACCGTGTCTGCCGTCAAGTCCGGGACATGGATCGACGCCGCTGCCCGCTTTCTTGGGTTGATCGGTCAATCGGTGCCGGTGTTCTGGCTCGGGATCGTGTTTGTCCTCGTGTTCTCCGTGAAGCTCAGGCTGCTGCCGTCCTTCGGGGCCGGGGGTCCGGAGCACCTCATTCTGCCGGCGCTCGCCCTGAGTCTCAGGCCGATGGCATCGATCACTCGACTGAGCAGGTCAGCGACACTCGAGGCGTTGCGCGCCGACTACACGCTCTTCGAGCGGAGCAAAGGTGTGAGCCAGTCGGTGCTCATGCGCCATCTGCTCAGGAACATGTCGTTGCCGGTGATCACACTCACGGGCATTCAGCTCGCAGATCTCCTGTCCGGGTCGGTGGTCATCGAGACGCTCTTCGGCTGGCCGGGCATGGGATTGCTCGCCATCCAGGCGATCAATCTGCGTGATTACACGGTCGTGCAGGGTGTCGTGACGGTCGACACGATCATCGTCGTGCTCATGAATCTTCTCGTCGATCTCTCGTATGGCTGGCTGGATCCGAGGGTGCGTAAACGTGTCTTTGCATAGGCCGGCGTTGCACGCCGCGCAGTAGGGGTCGGAGCCGAGCATGGCCATCCAACCGCCGAGCGACATGTTGCTCGAGACATCGGAGCCTGTTCTTGGGCCGGTCGACCTCGGCCGCCCGGCTGAGCATTCGCGCCGGCGCCGGCGGCGCATGCATCTTCCGTACTTCTCGGGCGCCATCCTCGGGCTGTTCGTGCTCGCGGGCCTCATCGGACCATTCATCGCCCCGCACAGCACGACCCACGTCAGCCTCTCGCTATACCTTCGCCCGCCCGTGTTTTTCGGAGGGACCTGGGCGTATCCGCTCGGCACCGATGAACTCGGGCGCGACGTCCTGAGCCGCCTCCTCGGTGGTGCACGCATCTCGCTGCTCGTCGGCTTGTCAGTTGTCTTTCTCTCCGGGACGTTCGGGCTCGCGGTCGCGATGGTGTCCGGGTACCTCGGCGGGCGAATCGATGCAGTGCTCATGCGATTCACGGATGCAACGCTTGCCTTCCCGACGATCCTGCTCGCCATCGTGCTCGCGTCGATCTTCGGCGCGAGTGAGCAGAACGTGATCATCATCCTGGCCGTCGGAGGCTGGGCCAGCTACGCCCGAGTCATTCGCAGCGAGGTGTTGCGTTTGAAAAAGCAGGACTTCGTTGTCATGGCCGTCGTCATGGGCTCGGGTCCCTTCTGGATCATTCGCCGGCACTTGATACCCAATGTGGTCAGCACCCTCGTCGTCCTGGCGACGCTGCAGCTGGGCGCGGCGATTCTCAGCGAGGGCGCGATGAGCTTTCTCGGCATCGGCGTACCGCCGCCTGCGCCCTCATGGGGGGGCATGCTCGCCGGCGGCAGCGACTATCTCACCACCGCATGGTGGCTGGCGCTGTTCCCGGGTATTGCACTGAGTCTGACCGTGCTTGCTTCCAATCTCATGGGCGACTGGCTGCGTTCGCGCAGCGATCCCACTGGCCTGAGGTGATCAACTAACGATGCTCCAGATCCAAAACCTGCGTGTTGCGTACCTGCATCAGAACCGCCGGTCTGTCGCGGTCCGCGATGTCTCCTTCGATGTCCCCACCGGGACCACCGTCGGTCTCGTCGGTGAGTCCGGGAGCGGCAAGACGACCGTGGCACTGAGCGTGATGCGCCTGATCAAACCGCCGATCGGTGAGATCGAGGCAGGCAGTGTCCGGCTCGACGGCGTCGATCTGATCACGTTGAACAACAAGGCGATGCGCAACATCCTGCACAACGACATCGGCTACATCCCGCAGGATCCGAGCGCAGCGCTCGATCCGCTCTGCAAGATCGGCAGACACGTTGACGAGACGCTTTCGAGCAAGATCCCAAAAGCCGAACGGCAGCAACTGATCATCACCCTGCTGGAGTCGCTCGGGGTGCGGAACGCTGCGACACGTCTCGGCTCGTATCCGCACGAGTTCTCGGGGGGAATGTGCCAGCGTGTCGCGATCGCCACGGCACTCGCCCGGGGTCCGAAGCTGGTCATCGCTGACGAGCCGACGACTGCGCTCGATGTCACGACGCAGCTCAGCATCTTGAAGTTGCTCGACGCGCAGCGCCGCGAGCGAAACCTCTCCATGCTCTTTGTGACGCACGATCTCGCCGTGGCGCAGATGCTGTGCCAGTCCGTGGTGGTCATGTATGCGGGCGAGGTTGTGGAGAACGGGCCAACCGAGGAGGTGATCCGGCGGCCGCGCCACCCTTACACGCGTGCGCTTGTCGGTGCGATCCCGCATCTCACCGACGTCCCCCGATCGCGATTGCGTGCGATTCCCGGGCAGCCGCCAGCCCCGGCGCAGGATCGCGTCGGATGTCCGTTCGTGCCCCGTTGCCCGATGGCGGTCGGAGCGTGCGGCGTCATGCCGCCGCTCAAGAACCACGACGGCGTCGACGTGGCGTGCTGGAACGCCGGAGTAGAGGAGGAGTTCGATGCTATTGCGCAAGCGCGTTGACAAGATCCTGAATATCGAGGAGATGCGCGCCCAGGCGCGATGGTTGCCGAAGGCCGTGTTCGATGCCATCGACGGTGCGGCGGGTGACGAGATCACGTTGCGCGCCAATCGTTCGGCGTTCGACAACATCTGGCTGCGGCCTCGTGCGCTGGCAGACGTCAGCAAACGCGACCTGTCGACGACGGTGCTCGGTCAGCCGATTTCGATGCCGCTCATGCTCGCGCCCTGCGGTTTCGCGCGGATGGCGAACAGCCAGGCGGAGCTTGCGGCTGTCCGGGCCGCCGGCAAGGCGGGGACACTCTTCGCCGTCAGTGGTTCGGCGAGCTACCTGGCGGATGAGATTGCACGGGAGGCGACCGGGCCGATCTGGTATCAGCTGTATCTCCCTCCCAAGGATGCGGCGGCTGCAGAGCTCATCGATCGTGTCGAGAGCGCCGGTTACGACGTGCTCTGCGTGACGATCGACACCGCGGTGACTCCGAAGCGCGAGCGCGACTATCGCAACAAGCTGAGCGTGCCGCTGCAGATGTCCCCACGCCTTGCATGGGCCGGGCTCTCCAACCCGGTGTGGGCAAAGGACTTTGTGCTCGGCAAGGTCGGGAACCGCGGCGTGTCCCCCGGTGTGGTTGGTGGTGCTCGCACCGCCTATTGGAGCTTCGCGAAGACGGTCCAGGATATGCGACCTGTGACGATGGCCGACCTGCAGCGCATTCGGGCCCGCTGGAAGGGCAAACTCGTGGTGAAGGGCGTGATGCGCGGGGACGAGTGCGGCGCGATGGTCGACGTGGGCGTTGACGGCATCGTTGTCTCCAACCACGGCGGACGCAACCTCGACTGCGTCCGTCCCAGCATCCAGGTATTGCCGGAGGTGGTTGCGGCGGTCAACGGCCGGGCCGAAGTCTACGTCGACAGCGGGATCCGCCGGGGCACCGACGTGGTCAAAGCACTCGCGCTTGGAGCTCGAGCATGCCTCGTGGGCAGGCCGTACATGTTCGGCCTTGCCGTCGGAGGCGAGGCGGGTGTCGCTCGCGTCCTGGAGATCTTCCGAAACGAGATCGAGCACACAATGGCGCTGATGGGCTGCGCGTCGGTCGACGACATCGACTCCACCATGGTCGCCGCGTAGAGCCGGCGAACGTCGGACGTCGACTCATCTGCGAACAGATCCCGGCTCGAGCGCGCTAGGAGGCTACCTCGATACGTCGTCATAACCTTGCGCCAAGTCGACGGTGGCTCGCCGGCGGGCGACGGCTCATCGTCGACATCACGCCGCTGCGAGAGTCACGAGATTTCCGACGGCTGTGGTCGTCGCAGATCTTCACGGTGTGGTGCCGTCAGATGGTCATCGTGGCGATGCCGTATCAGGTGTACGTCGCCACCCGCTCGTCATTGTTGGTGGGCTTGCTCGGGGTCACGCAGGCAGCCGCGATCATCGCGATGGGGTTGTACGGCGGCAGTTTCATCGATCGATTTGATCGGCGTCGCGTGCAGATCTCCGCGAAGGTCTTCGCAGGTTTCGCGTCGCTCGCCCTTGCTGCGGGGGCGCTCAAACCGGAATCGACTCCAACCGTGATCGTGTTCGCGCTCGCGGCCGTCGGTACTGCTGCATGGACACTTGACCAGGCCACGCGTCAGGCCACCGTCCCACGTGTCGTCGAGTTGCGGATCCTGCCCTCGGCGCTCTCACTCGGTCAGGTCGCCAATCAAGGTGGCCAGATCATCGGGCCTGCCGCAGGCGGGCTCGTCATCGGGTTCCTGGGCCTCGCCTGGGCCTACGGCATCGACGTGCTCGGGTGCATCCCGGCAACGCTGCTGATCGCCTCGCTGACGCCACAACTCCCGATTGGCGATGGTGCGGCCGTGCGTCGCGGCTGGCGAGCGCCCGGCGAAGGCATCGCGTTCGTCCGCAAGAGTCCCGTCCTGATCGCGACGTTTGCTGCTGATCTCAACGCGACCATCTTCGGGATGCCGACTGCGGTGTTTCCGGCGCTCGCTCTGACGATCTACCGAATCGGCCCCACCGGACTCGGGCTCCTGTATGCGGCTCCTGCTACCGGCGCATTTATCGGAACGCTGTTGTCCGGGTGGGTACCACGCGTTCGTCGCCAGGGGGCGTTCATCATCGGCGCGATCACCGTGTGGGGCCTCGCGATTGCAGGCTTCGGGATCGCCGGCAGTGTTCGATGGCTCGGATTGCTGCTCCTCGCGATTGCGGGAGCCGGTGACATGGTGAGCGCGATCTTCCGCCAGACGATTCTGCAGATGTCTGTCCCGGACTCGATCCGTGGACGGCTGAGCGCATTCAACATGATGGTGGTCATGTCCGGCCCGAGACTTGGAGATCTCGAGGCCGGCGCGGTTGCCGCTCTGTTCACGCCTGTCATCTCGGTGGTCTCCGGCGGCCTGCTCTGCGTCATCGGCATCGCGGCGATCGCGAGCCTCAATCCGACACTGCGGAAGTATCGATTGCCGGCCGCTCCGGAGGTCGCGAGCCCGGAGACCGTTATGGGGGTTCCCTAGGCGGCGCGCGCTGAGCAATGCAACACACGTTGCGTATGCTGTCTGTTACATTCATCACCGGTGCCGACTGTGGTGCACAAGGAGGACCGCGTCATGGCTCAATTCCCAGTGAGGTGGGCCTCGCCGACGGCCGCACGCCTCAGGCTCCGCGAACTCATGGCTGCGGACGACGTCGTGTGCCTGCCGGGTCCGTTCGACGCCAGCTCAGCACTGCTCATGGCGCGACTCGGCTTCGAGGGTTTCTGGGCGGGTGGCTATCTCGGCAGCGCGACGAGCCTCGGCGTCGGTGATCTCGCGTTGACGACGATGACCGAGCAGCTTCGTTTCTGCTCATCGATCGTCGATGCAACGGGACTGCCGGTCGTTGCCGATTGCGACGACGGATACGGCGGCGTCTTGCAGGTCGCGCGAACCGTGCAGGCCTTCGAGCGCATGGGCGTCGCGGCGATGGTCTTCGAGGACCAGGCACCTCCCAAGCACTGTGCGTTTTACGACCAGTTCCCGCTGCGACTGCTGGAAAAACATGAGATGGTTGCGAAGCTGAAGACCGCTCTCGATGTGCGGTTCGACAGCGCCACGATGATCGTGGCGCGGTCCGATGCGCTCGCGGCCGGTCTCGGAGTTGAGGAGACGCTCGACCGCGCGCATACCTACGTTGAGGCGGGCGCCGACGCAGTGTTCGTGCCGAGCGGCAACCTTGAGCAGCTGAAGCAATACGCGAGCGGATGGGGTCGTCCCGAGCCGCTGATCATGTCAGGCGTCAACTTCCGCGAGCTGACGCTGGATGACATCAAGGCAATGGGCTTCGCGGCGAAGCTCGATCCAGCTGCCGTCATCCTTGCCGCGTTGTACGCAGTCGAGGAGGTCATGGGCGAGTACCGCCGCACCGGTTCCCTTGCGCATGCCGCGCAGCGGAGCAAGACCTCGAAGGAATTCGCTGAGCTGCTCGGCATCGACACTGCAGTCGAACTGGAGGGTCGGTACCTGACCGAGTCCGGTTCGAACGGCGCTGAGTCCGGTGTCAAGCCGGCGGGCGAGGCGCTGCGCGCCGGCTGAGTCGCGGTCGCTTTCAACCAGACCAAATCACAGCGAGATCTTCATGCCTCATCCCAAGCGGTTCGGACTCAAGGTTTCTGGCCAGAACGCGACCATCGCGGAGATGCGCCGTTGCTGGCGGATCGCGGATGAGGCCGGTTTCGACCATCTCTGGAACTTCGACCACATGGCGGGGGTCAAGAGTGGTGGACTCGACAGCTCGATCTTCGAAGCCTGGTCGTTGCTCGCTGCGATGGCGGAGGCGACGAGCCGGATCCGCATCGGGTGTCTGGTCACGGGAAACACGTATCGACATCCCGCGGTGCTGGCCAAGACGGCGGTCACCGTCGACCATCTCTCGGGGGGGCGTCTTGAGTTCGGCATCGGTGCCGCGCATGCCGAGGCCGAACACACGATGTACGGCATAGCCGGGCTGGATCATCGAATCGGACGGCTCAGCGAGTCGTTGCAGGTGATGAAACTGCTCTGGACGCAGGACCGCTCGGATTTCGACGGCAGGTATTACCAGTTGAGGGATGCGATCGGTAATCCCAAGCCGATCCAGCAGCCGTATCCGCCGATCTGGATGGGCGGCAAAGGCGAAGCCACGATCAAGCTCATTGCGCGTCACGCCGACGTTTGGAACCTCACCGGCATCCAGGACGTCGCCGAAGCAGGCGCCTTGGATCGAACGATCAGCGAGGAATGTGAACGGCAGGGCAGAGACCCAGGCACGCTGCGCCGTTCGGCACAGGTCTTCTGGGACGGACAGAACAACGCGCAGTTGCGAGCCGATGTCGCCGCATGTCTCGAGCAGGGATTCACCGAGATCGTGATCTTCCCCGACGTGCGGGCCACCGGCGGTGACCTCATCGCTGCTGTGGAGGCAACCGCGCTCGAGCTGCCGACCTTACGTGCCGCGTGACCGTGATGTCATATCGAGTCATCGGGGACAGACCGTCGAGACGATCAGAGGAATCGCGAGGATGACCGACACCGATGTCAGTAACTTCGGGTTGCTCGTCGTCCGGATGGGCCCGACCGCCCAGGACGAAGAGGAGTTCAACGCCTGGTACGACTTTGAGCACATCCCGCAGCGCCTCGCGCTCCCCGGCTTCCTCAACGGCGAGCGATACGTCTGCCTGCAGGGTGCGCCGAAATATGTGGCGATCTACGATCTTCGCGACACCTCCGTGATCACAGGACGTGACTACCTCGCCGAGGCGGGACAGCATTTCACGCCGTGGAGCAAGCGAATGCTCGCGCGGGTCGGTTCTCTCTGGACGAGGCTCGATCTTGAGCAGGTCTACCCGGGAACCCTCGAGCGCCGTGCCGGATGGACCGGATCCGCGCTCTACCAATTCGGCGATGTCGACGCCACGGCCCTGACGCTCATTGCAGAAAAGATTGCATCATCCGGCGGACCGCTTCAGGTTCGCGCGTTCACCGGCATCGCTGTTGACAGGCCTGCTGCCCTGCTGATGCTGGAAGCGCCCGCATGGAATCTGCTGCCGGCGTGGAGCGGAACCGAACTCGCAGGCGTGCTCGGCCCGCTTGCCGACGCGCTGGAGTCGTACCACGTGTACACCCGTTACTGGCGCACGGATATCGTCGCCAAGCTCATCCCACCGGCGTCGCACTGACGTTGTTCCGAGGGAAGGTCGGTGATGTGCTCAACACCGACGAGATGCGGACCCGGGCGCGGCGTCTGCCCAAGGCAATCTTCGATGTCATCGACGGCGGTGCTTCCGACGAGATAACCCTTCGAGCGAATCGTGCTGCCTTTCAGGACATCTGGCTCAGACCGCGAGCACTCGCCGATGTCAGCAAGCGAGATCTCTCCACGACAGTGCTTGGCGAGCGCATCGCAATGCCGCTCATGCTCGCCCCGTGCGGGTTCGCGCGGATGGCGGACAGTGAGGCCGAACTTGCGATCGCACGAGCCGCGGGGCGCGCCAACACAGTGTTTGCCGTGAGCGGCTCAGCGAGTCATTCGCTCGAGGCGATCGCAGCCGCGGCCACGGGACCCCTCTGGTACCAGCCGCCACTGTCGAGTGATGGAAAGGTGTCCGAGGCGGTGCTCCGTCGTGCGGAGGATGCCGGATACCGCGTCCTCTGCATCCTGATCGACACCGCCGTCAATCCCAAGCGCGAGCGCGATTATCGGAACCACCTGACGATTCCGCTCGAAGTGTCGCCGCGACTTTTGCTGACCGGCTTGACGAATCCCTCATGGACCCGGGATTTCCTGTTGGGCAAGATCGGGCATCGTGGTGTGGCCCCCCGTCTCGGGGGAGTTCGTACGGCGTACTGGAGCTTCGCCACGACGGTCCGGAACATGCGTCCTATCACCTTCGATGACGTCGACTGGATACGCAAGCACTGGAAGGGAAAGCTCGTGCTCAAAGGTGTGACCCGCGGCGATGAATGCGCGCGCATGGTCGATGCCGGGGTTGACGGGATCCTTGTTTCGAACCACGGAGGGAGGAACCTGGATTGCATCCGTCCCACGATCGAGATTCTTCCCGAGGTCGTGGCGGCCGTCGGTAGCAGCGCTGAAGTCTTCATCGACGGTGGGATCCGTCGCGGGACCGATGTCGTGAAGGCGCTCGCGCTCGGAGCGAAAGCGTGCCTCGTCGGCCGTCCATATCTCTTCGGTCTCGCAGCCGGCGGAGAGGCCGGTGTCGCGCGCGTGCTCGAGATCTATCGAAATGAGATCGACCACACCATGGCGCTGACCGGCTGCGCCACCGTGCGAGACATCACACGGGATCTGGTCACGGTCTAACGCCGCTGTTGCGGCCGCGCTTAGCGAACGAGAGTCTCTTCAGGGACCAGTATCTGGTCCGGCGCCGGCTCAGGTTCGGTCATGACCTTGGCAGCTGCAGCGTGCTTTCTGTACGGCCCGATGAGGCCGATGACGATGGCTGCCAGGACGCCGACGACCAGGAGCACCGCAGCGATGCCGCGCTGTCCTGAGACGTGATCCGTGTACCACGCGATGGCGAACAGCACGAGGACTGCGACGACGGCAAGGGCACCATCGTCCACGAACAGGCCCCAGATCTCGAGCACCGCCGTCTGCAACAACCGAACAGCTCCGTTCTGGCGCCGTCCGCCTGGAGATGGCGTTCGCTTGAGCAGCTGGACGAGGATCACGGAAGCGAGACCGTACGCGACGATGAGCGGCAGCAGGCTGAGATCCTCACGCCACCACTGCACACCGATTCCCTCACCGGCGAAGAAGGTCCCGAACGACGTCAGCATGATGCCGACCACGTACTTCATGGTGTTCTCAGGAACCTGCGTGAGCGGACGGCGGAGCACGATCCCGGCGACCGCGACAACGACGAGCGAAGCGAGCGCGCCGATGACGGACGAGGTCACGTTCTCGAGCCCGCCGAGGGCAACGACGATGAACACCACCTCGAGACCCTCGAGGAATACGCCGCCGAACGACGTTCCGATGCCGATGCGGTCGAGTCCACCTGCTCGGTTCGAACCCTCGAGCATCTCGGTGGTCTCCTTGAATGTCTTCGCCTCGTCATGGAGCGAGCGGAGACCGCTGGATCGAAGGATCGCCTTGTACAGCCACTTCAGACCGAAGAGCAGCAGGAAGATGCCGACGACGGTCCGCGCGGCATCGATCGAGACGTGCGATGTGACCGCGAGGCCGAATGCCGCGATCAGTGCGATGAGAGCGACCAGCGCGACGGCCATGCCAACGAATGCGCTCTTCCATCCCCGGGTGATCCCGACCGCGAGGACGATCGTCAACGCCTCGACCCACTCGACGCCTGCCGCCAGGAACGTGGCCAGGATCACTAGGACATTCATGAGTCGATACTCTTCCTTACTGAGCGCCAGATGATACAAGTGTTATCTGGAACGCATGATACATCGACGGTCGCGTGCGGCGTCACTATCCGCGGATTAAGGGATGAGCATCACAAGACGCGGCACCGTCATCTCAGCGATTGCATGCGCCGGCCCTTCGCGACCGAATCCGCTGTCCTTCACTCCGCCGTAGGGCATGCCGTCAGCGCGCGTGCTCGACGTTCCGTTGACGATGACGCCACCGACCTCGAGAGTCCGAGCCGCTTGGAGCGCCCGTGCAATCGAGGACGTGTAGAACCCAGCCTGGAGGCCGTACCGAGATCCATTGGCGATGGCGAAGGCCTCGTCGAGCGAGTCGAACGAGATCAGGTTCACCACCGGGGCAAAGATCTCCTCACGGACGATGCGCATCGTCGGATCCACCCCGGTCAGCAGAGTCGGCGCGACGAGGTTGCGCACACGGTTCGCCCCGATGGTGAGCTCGGCGCCCGCGCTCACCGCCTCGTCGACCAAAGCATGGGCGTACACGGCCGCCTGCTCGGTGATGACCGGCCCGACGTCCGTGCTCAGGTCCCCAGGATCGCCCGAGCGGAGGCTCCCGATGCCTTCGGTCAGAAGGTCGCGCAACCGGCCTGAAACGTCGCGTTGCACCAGCAGGTTCTGTACGGAGGTGCACACCTGGCCTGCCTTGCGGAAGCCTGAGCGGCGGACGTCGGTGACCACGCGATCGAGATCGGCGTCATCGCAGACGATCGTCGTGGACGTGCTGCCGAGCTCGAGCTGCACTGGCCGGATGCCGGTCTCTCGCTTGACGATGAGGCCGACCTCGGTGGACCCGGTGAACGTGGCGAACGCGACGCGTGGGTCGCGGAGCAGCCGCAGGCCGAGCTCGCCGCCGCTCCCGTGCACGATGTGGAGATAGGACTCCGGCACTCCGGACGCGCGCAGCGTGTCGACGAGGATCTGTGCGGTGAGCGGAGTCAGTTGCGCCGGCTTCAACACGACGGGATTGCCGGCGGCAAGGGCTGGGCCGATCTTGTGGCACACCGTGTTCAGCGGGGCGTTAAAAGGCGTGATCGCGAGCACGACCCCGATCGGCAGTCGCATCGTGAACGCAACGCGCTGCTCGAAACCAGCGCTGGCACCGAGAGGGATGACGTCGCCGCCGAGCCGTGTCGCCTCCTCGGCGCAGAGCTGCAGTGTCACCAACGCACGTTCGAACTCGTCACGAACGTCGGAGGTTGTGAAGCCCGTCTCGCGGCGCATCACTCCCGTTATCTCGTCTCTGCGCTGCTCCAGCAGCGCGACTGCGCTTCGCAGCGCCGATGCACGATCGCGCGGATGCCACGGTTCGCGAAGGGCGGTTGCCGCGGTTGCCAGCGTCCGTTCGATCTGCGACTCAGAAGCGCGTTCGAGCTCCGCGAAGATCTCTCCACTCCACTTGTCACGCACCGTCACCGCGGAACTGTCTGCAGTACTCAGCGCCAAACCAGATCTCCCAGAACCTGACCGTTGTGCCGGAGAGGATATCCGTTGCTTGCTTTCGCGACGGGCACCGCAACAATCGGTTCTGCGACGCTCACCGAGATCTCCCGCCGTTCGTTGCTCGCTACACTTGCTACTTGTAACATCGGTGGACTATAGCCTAGAGTATCGCGACAACGCTCTTCGACACATTGACTGGAGGCGCCCCTACGATGGCTGAACTAGGCAAGATCCCGGATTCGGATCTGGGTCGCATGCTCTCCGACGCGCTCTCGGCTGAGCTGAGCCGACGTCACTTCATGGTGGCTGGAGGGTTGGGCCTCGCCGCGCTCCTCGTGGGATGCCAGACGACCTCACCGGTCGGGACGCCCGGCCAGGTGCCGAAGGTTTCAAAGTATCCGAACATCAACCTCGGACTTCCGGACCTTGGGACGCAGACCCCTGATCCGATGTTCGCGTACTCCCACGGTGCGATGCGGACACCGATCTGGACGTCGCTCGGCGAGATGTTGGTGCGTCGAGACCTCAAGGGCCAGCACCAGCCGGCGCTCGCCGAGTCGTACACGACGAGCAGTGACGGACTGACCTGGACGTTCACGCTTCGCTCTGGGGTCAAGATGCACGACGGGTCGGCCTTCACGGCGCAGGACGTCAAGACAGCGATCGACCGGGTCACCGCGTTCCCCGGCGATTTCGTCCTCAACGAGCCGGTGGTACAGGCCATCAAGACGGTCAACATCATCGACGACACGCACATTTCGATCACCACGAGTGATCCCTACGTGACGATGCTCGACGATTTGCCTGTGCCCATTCCGACGGGCTACTACAAGCAGGTCGGCGACGCACAGTTCCGCCTGCATCCCATGGCCGCAGGGCCCTACAAGTTCGTGTCGCAGCAACTCAACGTCAACATGATCTTCGAGCGCTTCGACGGTTTCTGGGATCCAACGCGGACCCCCAACTTCAAGACGCTGACCCTGCTGTTGCTGCCGGAGGAGTCGTCGCAACTCGCCGGTCTGCAGAGCGGCTCGCTCGATGCGATCGCCAGCATCTCGCCGGCGGGACGGCAGCAGCTGCAGAGCGCATCCGGTGTCCGCGTCATCACCAACCACGACGTCACCCTTGTGTGGATGATCTTCGCGGCGCTCAACCCCGACAGCCCGACTCCCGCGAAGTTGTCGTCGCCGGTGAACGACCTCCGTGTTCGTCAGGCGATGCTCTACGGCATGGATCGACAAGGGATGATCAAGGCAATCTTCGCAAACGCGGCGACGCTCGACGACAACTTCAGTGTCGGCGCCACGCTTGGCCACGATCCGGCGAACAAGCCATACCCGTTTGATCCCGGCAAAGCGAAGCAGCTGTTGAAGGATGCCGGGCACTCCTCGTTCAAATTCACCCTCGTGTCCAAGAACGCGGACGACACGATCGGAAACATCCAGGACCTCGGTCAGGCGATCGCCAGCAACTGGAATGACATCGGCATCGACACCACGTACCAGCCGATGGATCCTGCGCTCCAGGGCGAGTTGCAGGACAGTCACGTGTTCGACGGCGCCTTCCTCTTCGGACTCGAGGGTCTGCAGCTGTTCGATCCTGGCTACCTCGCCAACCAGTTCTTCCTCGCCACCTCGGGCAACGTCACCGCGAAGGATCCCAAGCTGAACGACTTCGCCGTGCAGCTCAGCACGACGTACGACCCCACGGCACGCGCGGCCGTCGCCCGAGCCTATGACGACTACCTCTATCAGACCCAACCTGCATTCGGCCTGTTCACTCTCGACGCGTTCTATGCGGTGGGACCGCACGTCGCCGAATGGAATCTGCAGGACGGCAACGGTCAGGCGGGACCTTTCTGGGAACTTCGAGGAGCGTGATGGTCGGCGCAGCAGTCCGTCAGGGGACGCGCCAATGACGGATGCAGCGGGCGGGTCCGAGTCCGGCGACAGTGGGTGGGAAGCCGACTGGATACGCATGACCGGGCGTGTCTCCGACGTGGCGTCGGATCTTCACGACATGAACCCCGTCGCCGAAGAGAGCTACCGCCGTCTACGGCTCTGGATTTACGAAGAGCGCGATGATGGTCTCTCGCGAGCGCACAAGGAACTCGTGATGGTGATGATGAACCTCGCCTCGGGGTACAAAGAGGGAGCGGTGAGGCATCTCAACAATGGCCTCAAACACGGATTGCGCATCGCGGAAGTTCGCGAGGCGTTGAGCCTCGGATTCCTCTTCCTCGGGGTCAACGGCTTTCTGAAGGTTGGCCAGGACTTGTGGCAAGCCTGTGCCGAGTACGAAGCCACAACAACCACGAGCTGACGGCGTGACCGAATCCGTCGCCGGCGATGCGGCGCGTTCCCCCCGGGCGCTCCTGCGTGCACTGATCGGTGGCAAGCAGATCGTGGTCTGCCCGGGCGTCAACGATCCGTTTGTCGCGCGCCTCGCGGAGATCGCCGGGTTTGAAATGCTCTTCTCGAGCGGTGCCGGAATCGCGAACTGGACACTCGGGTTGCCGGACCTCGGTCTCGCGACGATGGGGGAGATTCTCGAGGCAACGCATCGCATCGTGGACGCGGTCGCTGTCCCAGTCCTGGCCGACATCGACACCGGATACGGCGGGGCGATCAATGTCTTTCGCACGGTCCGCGAATTCGAGGCGATCGGCGTTGCCGGTGTGCAGATCGAGGACCAGGTCAATCCAAAACGCTGCGGACATCTGTCGGGCAAGGATGTCGTCCCACTCGACGAGATGATCGAGCGTCTTGTCGCCGCAGTGGAGGCACGGCGCGACCCGGCACTTGTCATCGTTGGACGCACTGATGCGATCGCGACCGAAGGCATCGCCGAAGCCGTCCGTCGCGGCAGGGCTTTCGTCGAGGCCGGCGCGGACGTCGTGTTCATCGAAGCCCCGACGTCGCTTGACGACATCGCCGCGATTCCCAAGGAGATTGCCGCCCCGGTGCTCATCAACATCGTCGAGGGTGGGCGAACGCCGATCCTACCGCACGAGGAGCTCGAGAGCCTCGGCTATCGCATTGCGCTGCATGCAAATGCGGTGATGCGAGTTGCATCTGCAGCGGCGCGCGATGCGCTCGCGGCCTTGCGGTCAACGGGCCGGACGACCGACGCGGGACGCCCGATGATGTCGTGGGAGGATCGCCAGGCGACAGTTGGCTTGCACAACTGGGAATCCCTCGAGGAACTGATTGCTGCGAGGACCGAGGTGGTCATCGCGGAGAGCGAGCAAGCCAGGAGAGGTCGCGCGTCGTCACGTTGATCACGATTCCCGCACCGGATCAGCGGGGCGGCATAACGGACTGCATGAGAGAGAAAGGCGACACATGACCACAACGATGCGCGGCGCTGAGATCGTCGCCGAAATGCTCGTGCGACTCGGGGTGACACATGTCACCGGTATTCCCGGGCACACGGTCCTCGACTTCGTCGATGCGGTGTTCGACCGGAAGGAACACTTGACTGCGGTGCTGCCGCGTAACGAGGAAACAGCTGCGTTCGCTTCCGACGCGTACTACCGCGTTGCCCACCGTCCGATGGTGGCGTTCGGGCACATCAGCGTCGGCTCAGCGAACCTGCTCACCGGTGTGACCAACGCCTACCTCGACTCCTCGGCGATGATCGTGATCACGGGGGAAAGCTGGAGCCGCATCCAGGGAAGAGGCGCATACCAGGAGCTCGCTCGCGATCGGGATGCGGGGACACCGGACATGTTCCGGGGCAGCGTCAAGCGCACGTGGCAGGTGCATCGCGCCGATCGGTTGCTCGAGACGATTCTCAAGGCGTACCGCCTCTCAATGTCGGGTCGACCGGGCCCCGTGCATCTCGATGTCACCCAGGACGCGTGGTCGGAGCGTGTGGAGGTCGACCTTCCGTCCGCGGAGACGCTGCAGGCTGTTGCCAGTGCGCCGCGTGCGTCCGCGTCGGCAACCGCCGCGATGCTCGAGCTGCTGTCGCACGCCGAGCGGCCCGCGATCCTCGCCGGCGGGGGAGCGGTGACGTCCGAAGCGACCCAACCATTGATCGCGCTTGCGGAGTTGCTCGGTGCACCGGTCGCAACCACGGTGATGGGCAAAGGTTCGATTCCCGAGGACCATCCGCTCGCGATGGGGATCTCAGGCTGGATCGGCACTGAGGCCGCCAACGCCGCGCTTCGAGAGTGCGACGTGCTCCTTGCACTTGGGACGCGCTTCGCCGAGACCGACACGAGTGCATGGCAGACCGGGAAGCCCTTCGCCATCCCGCCGACGAAGCTCATCCAGATCGACGTCGACCCTGGCGAGATTGCGAAGTACTACCCGACCGAGATCGGTGCGATCGGCGACATCCGCTCAGTGCTCGAGGACCTCGTCAGTGGGCTGCAGCACAGCGCTGCGACGCAACCGCAGTCACGCTCGTCCTGGCTCCATACCTTGCAGCAACTGAGGACAAAATGGCAGAGCGAGAGCGAGGCGTTGCTCGCAAGCGACGCAACGCCGATCCAAACGAGTCGCGTGGTCGGTGAGCTCCGTGCCGCACTCCCTGAGAACGGCATCGTCATCTCGGACGTCGGGAACGCACACAAGTGGATTGCGCAGCAATTCGCATCGACCCGCCCGCGCTCTGTGTTGAGCACGATGGGGGGCGCGGCGATGGGATTCGGGCCGTGTGGCGCCGTCGGCGCGCAGCTCGCCGCTCCGGACCGTCCGGTTGTCAGCTGGGTCGGCGATGGCGGTATGTCGATGAGCCTGCACGTGCTCCCGACCGTTGTCGAATACAACCTGCCCATCACCTACGTCGTCATCAACGACGCCATGTACGGCGCTGTCAAGCGCCCCCAGGATGCGAGATACGGGGCCGGCCGAAATCTGTTCTCCGTGTTCCAGACAGCAGACGGCCGTCCGTATCGCCTCGACTTCGCCGCGATCGCCAAAGCGATGGGCATGCAGGCGCAGCGTGTCACGGAGGCCGAAGGCGTCGGCGCCGCGCTCCGCCGCGCGATCGCAACGCCCGGACCGTTCCTCGTCGACATCGACGTCGATCCCGGCACGTTTGTTCCGATGACCGGTGGCGGCACTTTCGTCATGCCGCCACTCGGCTGAGGCGCGACCAACTGTGGCTCGTGCATACGATCTGGTCGTTGTCGGCAGCGGTGGCGGTGGCCTCACGTCCGCTTTGGTCGCCAACGGCCTCGGCGCGAGCGTCATCGTTCTCGAGAAGGGCGCGACGATCGGAGGCACGTTCGCGTATTCGACCGGCCTCGCGTGGATTCCGAACAACCGCCATATGCGCGCTGCCGGGATCGATGAACTCGGTGGACGAAGCGTGCGCCCACATCCGGTCGCTGAGCGGAGGACGGCACGACGAAACCCTGCTCCGGGCTTTCGTGGGCGGCGCATCGGAAGCGATCAACTTCCTCGAGGACAGGTGTGGTGTCCCGTTCGAGATGCCGGACAACTTCCCCGACTACTACTCTGAGCTCGAGGGGGGCAAGGTTGCCGGACGCCATCTCTCGGCCCCGATCTTTCCCGCGAAGGACCACCTCCCCGACGAATGGCGGACCAGGCTCACCAACTCTCCGTACTACGCGATGGTTCCCGCTTCGTGGAAGGAGATCCAGGGCTGGGGTGGTTTCGGCACCGTGGCCACTTGGGACTGGGGGATGCTGGCGCAACGAATCCGCGAGGACTATCGGGCGTTCGGATCGTCCGTGGCGGGGTACATGCTCGCGTCACTCGTCCGCCAGGGAGTCCCGGTGCAGAACAACACCAACGTGCAGAGCCTCGTCGTCGAATCCGGCCAAGTCGTCGGTGTGCGCGTGGCAACGCCGTCTGGAGAAGAGGTCATCGAGGCGCGCCGCGGAGTCATTCTCGCGACGGGCGGATACGACGGCAACGAGTCGTTGAAGCGTCGCTGGGATCCGCATCCCATGACGGTCCGGCTCGGCGCGCCGACCGTGGATGGAAGCGGCCTCCTGCTCGCGCTCGAGCAAGGCGCGGCAATGGCAATGCTTGATGGGCAGCTGCTCGTGCCTGCCTACAACATCCCTGGCGAGGCCGCCGCCGATCAGCCGCTCTATCGACTCTTCATCCGCGAGCTGTGCTTTCCGGGGAGCATCGTGGTGAATCGCGAGGGCAAGCGCTTCGGTGATGAGACCTTCTATCGCGATCTGTGCCACGAGATGGTGCACTTCGATCCGATGACGCAGGAGTATCCCAACCTCGAGAGCTACTTCATCTGTGACCAGGAGTGGAAGGAGCGGTATCCGCTCGCGTCGGTCATGCCGGGCGATATCCCGAGCTGGATGATCAGCGCCGATACGCCTGCGGAGCTCGCGCGCAAGATTGACGTCGATGAGCGCGGCTTGACGGAAACCATCGAGGCGTTCAATGGACCGGCGGCACGCGGTGAGGACCCTGCCTTCGGACGCGGGAGCACCAATCACGGACGCAACGGGGGAGACCCGAGCGTTCAGCCGAACCCGTGCGTGCGACCCTTGAGGGGTCGGCTTTTCGCACTCAAGATGGCGCTCGGGACAGCCGGGACCAACTCCGGTCTTGTCATTGACAGTACCGCGCAGGTCATGCACGTCCGCGGCGATCCGATCCCCGGACTGTATGCGGCGGGCAACACCGCAGCGAATCTTGCTGAAGGTCTCTGGTACAACGGCGGGATTTCGAATGCGAAGGGGATCACGTTCGGGTACCTGGCAGCACGGAACGCCCTTGGCGCGCAAGGGGCTTGACGATGCCGGAGGTCGCGTACACAACCGTCGTCAATGCTCCGCAGGCTGCCATCTGGGACTTCGTCAAGGAGATGGACAACTGGGCGCCCTTCGTCACGGGGTACCAATCGCACGAGGTGCTCGACGACGCAGACTCGATCTGGACCCTGAAGGGGGACGTCGGTGTCCTGTCACGTGTGGTGCAGTTCCGTGTGCACATCACCGAGTGGGCGGGCCCTGCGCGCGTCGCCTTCACGATGAGCGGTGTCAACGAGCAGACTGATGGCGAAGGGCTGTTCGTGATGGGACCGGTCTCAGCCGAGGCGGCCCCATCCTCGGCCGCCCCGCGTCTGGGATTCTTCAAACGACTGCGGAGCCGGATGATTCTGTTCTTCTACCGCCGGAGCAACCCGTTGCAGACCGAGCGCACCATCGTGCCTGCCGGCTCGGAATCCTCGCAGCTCGCCTTCACACTCCGCATGAAGAGTGGGGGTGTCATCGGTCCCGTGGTCGATGCGATGATCGAGCCCATGCTTGCTCCCGCGGCCGAGGATCTTGCGAACAAGATCGCCAATGAGGTCGAGCGCCGTCAGGCGAATGGCAACGCAGACGGGGGTGCGACTGACGGAACGCACTGACAACCACGCTGCGGTCCACGTTGTCCTGATGCGAGGAGGGACCAGTAAAGGGATCTTCGTGCGTGCGCATGAGCTTCCGCCTCCGGGTCCGAGCCGGGACGCGCTCATCCTCGACTTGATGGGATCCCCCGATCCCATGCAGATCGACGGTCTCGGTGGGACGCACGTGAACACCAGCAAAGTCATGATCATCGACGCCGGCAGTGCACCCGGGATCGACGTCGAATACACGGCGGTGCAGGTCGGCACTGACGCCGCGATCGTCGACTATTCGGGAAACTGCGGCAATCTCTCCGCTGCCGTTGGCGCGTATGCGATCGATGAAGGATTGGCACCTGCGGTGGCACCGGTCACCGTCGTTCGAATGCTCAATCACAACTCGCACGCTCGGGTGCTCGCACACGTCCCCGTCCAGGATGGACAGGCCGAATATGAGGGCGACTACAAAGTCGACGGCGTTCCGGGCACCGGTGCGCCGATCACGCTCGATTTCCTGGACCCGGCGGGGAGTGTGTTCGGCACTCTGCTGCCAACGGGACATCGCGTCGACCGGGTCGAAACTCGCGGCGGTTCGTTCGAGATCTCGATCGTGGACGTCACTCATCCGACCGTCTTCGTGCGTGCCGCGGATCTCGGTCTCCGTGGCGACGAGTCCGCGGATGCGCTCAACCAGGACGCGGCGCGGCTGTCCCTGCTGGAGGAGATTCGCGGAGCGAGTGCTGTGCTCCTCGGCGTCGCCGAGCGCTCCGAGGACGCGGCAACCGTCTCCCCGGTTGTGCCCAGGATGGCAATCGTCGCGCCGCCGTCGCCCGACGCAACCGGCGTCAACATCACCGGGCGCACCGTGGCAATGGGGCGCGTCATCCATTCGTATGCGCTAACCGTGGCCATCTGCACCGCAGCCGCATGCCGCATCACCGGTACCGTTGCTCACTCGGTCGCGACCCAGGACGGCACCGACAATGTGTGCATTGCCCATCCGAGCGGCACCATCAGCGCTTCGATCAAGGTGAGCGAGGACGGTGACCCGCCCACGGTGATGTCGGCAAGCATCGTCCGCACCGCGCGGCGCCTGCTCGATGGCACGGCGTATCTGAAACACGCTCCGGGGTCCTGATCGATGAGCGCGAGCGCAGTCTCCCAGGGAGCGGTGATCGTCACCGGGGGAGCCGGTGAGATCGGTTCTCGCGTTGCCGAGCTGCTGCGTGCTCGAGCTCGGGCGGTCATCACCTGGGACCATTCGCCTGCCGGCGAGATGTCGGACACGCATCTCAACTGCGACATCACGGATGTCGCGCAGGTCGAGGCAGCGCTGACCGGGACCATCGCGCGCGTTGGACGGGTTGACACGCTGATCAACGCTGCCGGTCTGGGTCAATTCGACCGGTTTCTCGAGCTGCCGGCGACGGAATTTCACCGCATCATCGACGTCAACCTCAACGGACCCGTCAACTGCATCCGCGCCGTGCTGCCGGGCATGTTGCAGGCCGGCGCCGGCTCGATCATCAACATCACATCGATCTGGTCGACGCATGCCGGGCCGTTGCGAAGTGCCTACATCGCATCGAAGTGGGGGCTGCTCGGGGTCACGAAGGCGTTGATGGAGGAATATCGCGACACTGGGATCCGGATGTGCGCGGTCAGCCCGGGCCCGGTCGCGACAAGGTTGAGCGAACGAATGATTCCGCCGGCGGAGCGCCATCTCTGGATGACACCGGAGCAGGCCGCGGAAGTTGTTGTCGCCGTACTCTCGGTCAGCGGTGACCAGTTCGTCGGGAGCGAGATCCAGGCGTACGGCCGAGCGCGACCGAGCGGCCTCTGGAATACCGGCCCCAACGCCTAGGTCTGTCTGGCCACCCGGGCACTTGAGGGATGGCGCGTCAGAGACTCAGACTTGCCGGGTCGCTCGCCCACATCTCGAGGCGGATGTCGCGCGCAATCGTCATGTGAGTCGAAGCGATGGTCGCTGCGAGGTCGCCGTTGCGATTGAAGATCGCGTCGATGAGCTCCTCATGCTCGTGCAGTGAGCTCTGCGAACGACCGGGCAGGGCGTAGGTCGTGTCCGGATAGCGGTAGAGATGAATGTGCAGGCGCTCGAGCACGTCGATGAGCGTCTGGTTGTGGCTGGCCTGCCAGATGGCCTTGTGAAACGTCAGGTTGAGGGCAGCCAGCTCCTGAGACGGCGCGGACTGCCGTTGTACCAGCGCTGCGGCCGACTGCTTGAGACGGATGCGATCAATCTCTGTATAGCGTTCGGCTGCGGCCCGCGCGGCGGTGCCCTCGAGGACGATACGAACTTCGTAGATTTCCAGGATCTCGGCGGGGCTACGAGCGCGAACCTGCAGGCCCCGATGGACGCGTTCGACGAGCATGTCCTGCTCGAGGCGCCGGAGGGCCTCGCGTATCGGGGTCCGGCTCACACCCAGGGTTTTCGCGAGGGCCGCCTCGACGAGAGGTGCCCCGGGCGGGAGATCGCCGCCCAGGATCCGGCTGCGCAACTCTTCATAGACAGCCACTGGTGTCTCTCTCCGTCCAACTGCGCGAAAGGCCGCTCCCGGAGGTGCGCTCGCCCCGAAAGGTCGCCGGACAGCCACTCCGGCCGCGGTCTTCGACCGGCTGAATTCGTAGCAGGGTAGCCGATCACCGGCGTGCGTGGGTGGGCTGGCCGAGCCATATTAGGCTGCGGTATACTCCGGTATACGCGAGATGGCGCCGGTACATCGGTGTCTATCCATGCGCTCGACGGCATTTCTGGCAGACGAACAGTCGATCTCCGATCGCATGTGACCGGCGGAGCAAGTCCCTTCGAGGAGGACCGTGGCAAGTACTCCACATCCCGACGTGATCGTTGTCGGCGCCGGCAATGCGGGACTGTGCGCGGCACTGGCGGCTGCGGACCAGGGCGCCAGCGTGCTGGTCCTCGAGCGAGCGGGACCGGACGAGCGGGGTGGGAACACGGCATTCACTGCCGGCGCGATGCGCGTCGCGTATGACGGTGTCGACGAGCTTGCTGAGCTGATGCCGGACCTCTCTCCAGAGGATCGCGCGATCACGGATTTCGGTTCGTATTCGGAGACCGCGTTCATGGACGACATGGCGCGCGTGACCGAGTTCCGCGCCGACCCGGATCTCGTTGAGATCCTGGCGCGGCGGAGCTTTGGAACGCTTCGGTGGATGACGACGAAGGGCGTGCGCTTTCTGCCGATCTATGGACGCCAGGCGTTCAAGGTCGACGGCCGCTTCAGGTTCTGGGGCGGCCTCACGATCGAAGCAAATGGTGGTGGGCCGGGACTCATCGAGGCGTTGTTCGCCGCCGTCGGGAACGCCGGGATCGCCGTCCGCTACGGAGCCCGCGCGACAGCATTGCTCACATCGAGCACGGGACAGGTGGAGGGTGTCCGGATCCGGAATGCCGGCCGGCTGGTCGACCTGCCCGCGAAGGCCGTCGTGCTCGCTTCAGGTGGCTTTCAGGCGAACACGGAATGGCGCACACGCTACCTCGGTCCCGGCTGGGATCTTGCCAAGGTCCGCGGCACGCGCTTCAACACTGGAGACGGCATTCGCATCGCACTTGATGCCGGTGCGATGCCGTACGGCAACTGGTCGGGCTGCCACGCCGTTGGCTGGGACCGCAATGCGCCCGAATTCGGCGACCTCGCGGTCGGCGACGGATTCCAGAAACACAGCTATCCGTTCGGCATCATGGTCAATGCCGAGGGGCGCCGGTTCGTGGACGAGGGCGCCGACTTCCGCAACTACACGTATGCGAGCTACGGGCAGGTGATTCTCAGGCAGCCACATCAGTTTGCCTGGCAGATCTTCGACAGCAAGGTCATGCACCTGCTGCGTGACGAATACCGGATCCGTCAGGTCACCAAGGTGGTTGCGAACGATCTCGACGAGCTCTCGAGGAAGCTTGACGGCGTGGATCAGCGTCAGTTCCTCTCGACCATCGCCGAGTACAACGCCTCTATTCGCACCGACATGGCGTTCAACCCCAACGTCAAGGACGGTCGCAGGGCAGACCTGCCTATCCCGAAGTCGAACTGGGCAAATCTCATCGATGAGCCGCCGTTTGCGGCATACCAGGTGACGTGCGGGATCACGTTCACGTTCGGTGGCTTGCGCATCGATGACACCGGGCGCGTCATCGACACTGAAGGTGTGCCGCTCCAGGGTCTGTATGCGTGCGGCGAGCTCGTCGGTGGGCTCTTCTATTTCAACTACCCAGGCGGCACCGGACTCACAGCGGGAGCAGTGTTTGGGCGCATCGCCGGGTCGAGCGCGGGCAGGGCAGCCGGGGATGGGATGCCCGATGCGCCTGCGATCCTGTCGGCAACGTCATAAACCCCCTTCACCAAGGAGCGAACGTGGATCTACACCTCACCGGCAAGTCGGTGATCGTCACCGGCGGGAGCCGCGGCATCGGCAGGCAGATCGCGCTCGCCTTCGCAGCCGAGGGCGCTCGCGTCGCGATCTGCTCACGCGGCGAAGCAGCCCTGCAGTCCACCGCTGAAGAGATCAGAAAACTCGGCGGCGAGTGCCTCATCTTCCCCCTGGATCTGACGGACGCGGCCGAGTGCCAGCGGCTGGTTGATGAGGTCGTTGCGGCGTTCGGTGGGATCGATATCCTCATCAACAATGCCGGCGCCAATGTCGACAGCTCACCGTCGAAGCTTGCCGACTCGAGCGACGACCAGATCATGTCGCGTGTCGGCGGCAAGGCACTCGCAGCCATTCGCCTTTCCCGCGCCGTGCTGCCGCACATGCAGGCAGCGCACAGCGGGCGCATCATCTTCATCGGTGGCACCAGCGCTCGGATGGTCATGCGCGGACGCGAGCGGCCGTCGACCGAGGGCAATCCAATGGTTTCAGGGCTCGGGAACGCGATGGTGACGAACTTCTCGAAGATGCTCGGCGAACAGGTGGTGAGGGACGGGATCCTCGTCAACGTGGTGCACCCGCACATCACACGGTCGGATCGTCATCCCGCTCGCATCACGCGTCGCGCGGCCGAGATGGGCTTGACCGAGGCTGAGGCCGAAGCTGACCTCGCCACCTACATTCCCATCGGCCGGGTGGTTGAGCCGACCGACATTGCGCCGCTCGTCGTGCTCCTCGCCTCTCCGCTGAACGGGGCGATCACCGGACAGTCGATCACCGTCGACGGCGGGGCATACCGGGGGATCATCTACTGACGTCGACCGTTCCGAAGCGCGATACAGGTCAACAACAAGGAGAGTTCCATGGGCTGGCGACTTCATCACGTCAATATCCCGGTGCAGAACATCCGGGAGAATGCGGCGTTCTACACTCGCGTTCTCGGGATGCAGGAGGAGCCGTTTCCCTACCACTCCGACGGCGGGATCGTCACCGACCGTACCTCCAAGACACGCGCGTACTTTCTCGACGACTCGAACTGCGAGGTGCACATGAGCCGTCCAACGCAGCGATTCAGCTATGACAACCACCTTTTTCTGCACCCAACGGTAAGCGGTCACCTCGCGATCAACGTCGATGACATCGACGAGGTGAAGGAAGCGCTGCATCGAGAGGACGTCCCGTTCGAGGACGCCGGAGTCTGGGCGCTCAAGGGCTACTACCAGATCTACTTCTACGACACCGCGATGAACGTGGTCGAGGTGAATCAGCGACGGGAAGAGTGATGCCGGCTTGGACGTGAGCATTCGGAGCCGGCCATGATCGTCGGGCTCGGTCTCGGACATCGCGCGCCCCTGGACAGCCGGAACCTTCGATTTGCACGGCAGGCCGGTGCAACGCACATCGTCGCGACGCTGCTGCACAGCTCGCCCGCGAATGCTCCAGGTGCGAAGCCTCCGTACCTGACGTCGCGGTCGCGGCCGGATCTCTGGAGCAGGGAGGCCCTCGAGGGACTTCGCCGTGCTGTCGAGGCCGAAGGGATGCATCTCGAATCGGTCGAAAGCATCGAGCCCGCGGATATCCACGACGTCCTGCTTGACGGGCCGTTGCGTGAGCAGCAGATCGCCGGGCTGCAGCAGATCATCCGGAATCTCGGAGCCGCCGGGATCCGGATGCTCGGCTACCAGTTCAGCCTTGCGGGAGTCTGGGGACGTCGGTTCACACCCGTCGCACGCGGGGGTGCATTGACATGGGAGTTCGACGACCCCGAACAACCCGCGATCCGTCAGGGGATGGTCTGGAATCACGTCTACGACGAGGAGCGCTTCAACGCGGAGACAGGAGCGGAAGTCGGCCCCCTGGGAACCGAAGAGCTGTGGCGCAGGTACGGGGCATTTCTGGACGCGGTGCTGCCCGTTGCTGAAGAGTCAGGAGTCCGGTTGGCGTTGCACCCGGACGACCCGCCGCTGCCGACGATCCGTGGTACTGCGCGGCTTGTCCATCGACCCGAGCTCTACGACCGCGTCCTTGCGCTCAGTCAGAGTCCAAGTCATTGCATGGAGGTGTGCGTCGGCACCCTCATGGAGGTGAACGACTCGGATATCTATCGGGCGATGGAGCACCTCAGTGCCACCGGACGCGTCGGTTACGTCCATTTCAGAAACGTGCGCGGTGTCGTACCGCGCTACCGCGAGGATTTCGTGGACGCCGGGGACACGGACATGGTCGAGGTCCTCAGGATTCTCGCGCGCAACGGCTATCGAGGCGTCCTGGTCCCCGACCACACGCCCGAGCCGGCATGTGACGCACCGTGGCACGCGGGCATGGCGTATGCGCTCGGATGGATGCGAGGTGCGCTGGCGGCGATGGGTGAGCTGGAGGACTCAGCCTAACTGCTCGTGCCGAGGAGTGCAGTCTTGAGGAACGCGGCGACCTCGTCGATCACCCGGGTGAAACGCTCGGGCTCGTAGATGTCGTGATGCCGGATCCCCGAGAGCACGAGGAGCCGTTTCGGTTGTGCCAGCAGTGAGTAGAGGCGCTCGACCTCCTCGATGGGGGACATCGAATCCTCCTCGATCGCCACGAACATGACACCGCGCGGAGCGATTCGCGCCAGATGGTCCTCGGGTCTGAACGCGATGATCGCGTCGGCGGTGTCGAGGCCGAGCCTCCAATTGCGACGCGCCTCGGACGCCTCGCAACTCTTCGCCTCCCGCTCGGCTCCATGCGCGTCGCGAAGCAGAATCTCATTGGGGTCCAGCGGATCGCTGGTACCCGAGACGCTGCGCGCCCGGCGGTCGGCCTCGAGCCTTCCCTCAAACTCCCGCCACTCCCAGGCGCGGCGGAGAGAGCGCATCCAGCGTTCGCCGTCGCCGAACGGAAAGAATCCGATCACGGCTCCGATCCCTCGATCCTCCGATGCCGCCTGGAGTGCAGCTGCCGCGCCCGTGAGCACCCCGAGGACGGCGACGCGCCTCGAGTCGATGTTGGCGTGTCCGCGCAGGAACGCCGCCGCCGCCCGAATGTCAGCGGTCTGATCGAGCGGATAGATGCGGTTCGGCGGGCCGTCACTCTGTCCGTAGCCGCGGAAATCGAAGCGGAGCACCGCAAACCCGTGCTTTGTCAACCGCGATGAGAACTCGGGGAGGCTCCGGTCCTTGGTCCCACCCCATCCTGCGCACGTGATGACCGCCGGAAAACCACCGCTCGGGCTCGCGTTGTCCGGCAACTCGAGCACACCGGCCATCTTGACGCCCTCACTGAAAAACGTCACCGGTTCCATGCAGCCGCTCCGTGTCGAGCCGCGTCGGTCACGGCTCGATCTGACCGACGTAGGACGCTTCTTTGAGGGCCGTCGTATATGCGCTGACAGGATGCTCGAACACGACGCTCGCCGGACCTTCCTCGACGATTTCGCCGCGATACATGACGATCGTCCAGTCGCAGATGTGCTGCACCATGGTGAGGTCGTGAGCGATGAAGACGTACGTGAGACCGAGGGAATCCTGAAGATCCAGCAGCAGATTCACGATCTGCGCGCGGACCGAAACATCGAGCGACGACAACGCCTCGTCGAGGATCAGCACTTGCGGGTCTGACGCAAGTGCGCGAGCAAGTGCGAGACGCTGTCGCTGACCACCGCTCAGCTGATGTGGGTATCGATTCTCGAGATTGACGTCCAGGCCGACCTTCGCAAGCAGCTCACGCGCCTTGGCCTGCCGCTCTTCCTTGGTGAGCCGATGCTCAATGAAGTACTGCTCCATGATGAGCTGCCAGATGCGCATCCGAGGATCGAGAGAACTGTAGGGATTCTGAAAGACCGCACCAACCGAGTGGCGAAAACGACGAAGGCCTCGTTTGTCGAGCTCCCGGAGCGGGACACCTCGAAACAGAATGTCGCCGGTGGTCGGGTGCTCGATGCCAAGCAGGAGCCGGCTGAGCGTGGTCTTCCCGCTGCCGCTCTCGCCGACGATGCCGAGCGTCTCGCCCGACCGGATGGTCACGGTGACGCCGTTGAGCGCTTGCTCTCCGCCCTGCTTCGGACCGGACTTCTTTGCCCCGTATGACTTCGTGACGTTGTGGGCTTCGAGCACGACATCTCCGGCGACGCTCGCGCCGGGAGTGTCTCCGTCGCTCATACGTCGCGTCTAGCGCTTGTCGGAGCTCGCGCCGACCATTGCGGCTTCGGACGGCTGACCGCCGCCGTGGTAACGCTTCTCGAACTCGGCATATTCGTGCGTGTCCAGCAACTCCTCGAAGTCGTGGAAAGTCTTGATCCGGTCTTGGGTGCTCGCGAGCGTCCCGGTCTTCAGATACGCGCCCATCACGTCCTCAACGGCGTGGAGCGCGGCCAAGATCGGCGTGAACGCATTGAAGAGCACCGAGAATCCCATGTCCTTCGCCTGCTGGACGTTCAGGTCGACGAACGCCGTCGCCGAGATGATCAGCGGTTCAGGCCGGTCCCATTGGCCGGCGTACTCAGCGAGGTCCTCGAGCTTGGTGGAGGGAACGAAGATCCCGTCTGCTCCGGTCTCGGCGTAGGTACGAGCCCGGTCGAGCGTTTCCGCAATGCCCAGGCCGGCTGCCAGCGAATCGCTGCGTGCCCAGATCATCGTCGTCTCGTCGAGGCGCGAGTCGAGTGCTGCCTTCAGCTTCCCGACCATGTCCTCTTTGGAGATCAGGCGGAGCGGAAACTCATCGTAAAACGCGCAGTGTTTCGGCGCAGCCTGGTCCTCGATGACAATTGCGGCGACCCCGGCCCGTTCGAACAACTGCGTCGTTCGAGCAACCTGGAGCACGCCGCCGTATCCGTCGTCGCAGTCGGCAATGATCGGGAGGCCGGTCGAACTCGACGAGCGTGGTGCAGAAGCGGAGTTGCTCGGTCATGGACGTCAAGGCGAGGTCGCCGGCGCCGATCGACGTCGCGCTGCCCACGTAGCCACCTGCCCAGAAGGCCTTGAAGCCCATCTTCGCCATGAGGATTGCCGAGCTCGCATCGTACGGTCCGGGAGCGACCAGGATGTCCGGGGCGGCGACGAGCTCGCGGAACCTCTTTCGCGTCGCGGTCGGTGACGTCATCTTGACCGGAAATGCGCTCATGTCTGGAACCTCCGAATTCGCTACCGGCTACGCTGGGATGTAACTCCAGTTACTCGTAGCATGTGTTGTAGCACGCGCGTCGGAGTATACGTCGTGGTGACCCGCTCGTTCCCCAGGTAGCTGCGCCATCGCTGTCTCTCATCCGGCCGGGGCTGATGTGGAGATCCTGACGCTACACTTGCTACTTGTAACATGCTGTGCGAATCGCTTAAAGTCTCCCTGGCATCGAGTTCCGGCTCAATCCACTACGGAGGGCGCACCCACAATGGTCGAAGCAGGTAGGACTCCACGATGACAGCGAGGACCGGGCGGCAACGCCTCCGCCAGGTGAGCGCGTTCGGGGTGGCCGCTGCGTCGATCGCGCTCGTTGTCGCGGCATGTGGGGGTTCGTCGGGCACCGGGGCAACTTCGGCACCCGCGACAGCATCTGTTGCGAGCACGCCGACTCCGGCGCCTGTGTCATTGACGATCGCCGACTTTGTGAGCAACGCGAACATGGTGTGCTTGAACGCCAGCCAGTACGCGACCGCGGAGCCAACTCCGACCGCCGCCATCACCTCGTTCAGCCATCCGACCGCCGCCGATCTACCAGCGATTGCGACGTATTTCACCTCGCTCCTCGCGCTCTACCAGGGGATGTACACGCAGTTGCAGTCGCTTGGCGATCCGCCCGCGATGCAGTCGGTCTGGACCCAGGCACTGACGGGATACCAGTCGGTGATGGCTGACTTCCAGTCCGCGCAGACGGCAGCGGGCTCCGGAGACCTCAACGGCTATGGGGCCGCACTCGCCAAGGAGCAAACTGACAACACCGCAACGGCGCAGCTGTTCACGCAGTTCGGGGCGAACATGTGCGCAACCGACGCTGAGCCAACCCCGGTCTGACGCAACCGGGGTTCGCCTGCGCCGCAGTTGCGCACAACAGGATCCGGAGGTCTGACGTGGACTACGTGAGACGCATCGACTTCGACCATCTTGAGGTCGAGGGCCGGCAGCGCCAGTCGTTGCTCGACGCGCAATCAGGAGCGACCACCTGCGCGATCAGCTGCATCAAGACGCCACCCGGCGAAGGTTCGCCGGAGGGTTTGCACACGCATTGGTTCGATCAGATCTTCTATGTCATGCGGGGCACCATGAGCATCGAGGTGGAGCACAACACCTACGAAGCCGGCCCGGGCACACTGGTGATCTTCCCCGCGGGGGTGGCACATCGGAACTGGAACGAAGGAACCGAGCCAACCATCCACCTGAACATTGCGACACCGCTTCCCGATCCAGCCCTTCCGTTCGCCCAGCGGGTGGACGGACCTGCGTCGTGACGTCGCTGCCGGTCGTCGTCATCACGCACAACGCGGCGTATCCGGTCGAGGACCAGGTGGTGCGAAGGTCGCTGGATGGGTTCGCCGAAGTTCGCATGCTCGAGATGCCGACCGAGCGCCTCACCGCTGACCAGGAGGCTGAGGTCGCATCGCAGCTGCAGGGTGTCGTCGCGCTCATGATGCGCCCCGGTTATCTTCCTCGATCGATGCTGCTTCGCTGTCCCGATCTGCGATTTGTCGCGATGCATGCCGCGGGCGTGGACAAGGTTGACCTGGAGGCCGCGTCGGAGTTGGGGATCACCGTCACACATGCCCCCGGCGGGAACGCGATGGGCGTCGCAGAGCTGACGATTGCCGTTGCGCTCATGCTGGTCCGCCAGCTCGTGCCGACGGCGATCGCAACGAAGGCAGGCGAGTGGAACGAAGCGCGCAGGAGCGGCACGGAACTCCGGGGCAAGACCCTTGGGATCATCGGCGTCGGTCGTATCGGCAGCCTCGTTGCTCGCCTTGCGCTCGCATTTGACATGCGCGTCGTGGCCAATGATCCCGCCTACACGCCTGATCAGTTCTCGGAGCGGGGCCTGCTGTGGCTGACGTTCGAACGTGTCCTTGAAGCTGCCGATATCGTCACCCTGCATGTGCCGCTCGATGCGACGACGGCGAATTTGCTTGACGACGCTGCGATCCGGCGTATGAAGCCCGGCGCCTTCCTGCTCAATCTTGCGCGGGGCGGCCTCATCGACGAGGCGGCGCTCGAGCGCGCCCTCCGCGCGGGTCACCTCTCGGGAGCAGCGCTCGACGCGCGGGAGTTTGAGCCCCCGGATCGCGACGACACGCTTCGAGCTCTGCCCAATGTCATCGTGACGCCGCACATCGGCGGGTCGACACAGGAGTCGCTGACGCGCATGGCCGAGATGTGCAGCATCGAGATCCGGCGATTTCTTGAAGGTGAGTCGCCACTCAACGTTGCTTCGTCGTCGGCGGTCGGCGGCAGCTGAACGTCGTCACCGCCACCGACGCACTCGCTCGCGACTGGTGCAGCGAACGATGAGTGCTGCCGCTTCGCGCGATCCGATTCGGTCAGCGGTCGATCGAACCCATCCGCGCAGAACGCTCGCCCGCCGCAGCCCCCAGCGGGACCTCGGCATTCAGGGCTGCAATATCCGATGCCGAGAGGCTGACCTCCGCAGCAGCGACGTTCTCCTCGAGGTACTGGACTCGCTTCGTCCCTGGAATCGGCACGATGTCCTCGCCTTGCTCCATGACCCAGGCAAGCGCAACCTGGGCGGCACTCACTCCGCGACGCTGCGCCATCGCCTCCACGGCATCGACGATGAAGAGGTTCCGCCCGAAGTTCTCGCCCTGAAAGCGAGGGAAATGGCCTCGACCGTCATCGTCAGCGAACGCAGCGATGCGGAACCGACCGGTGAGGAAGCCGCGGCCGAGCGGGCTGTACGGAACGAACCCGATACCGAGCTCGCGGCACGTTGGAATGATTTCAGGTTCGGGATCGCGCGTCCACAGTGAATACTCCGTCTGCAGTGCCGATATCGGGTGCACGCGATGCGCGCGACGCAGCGTGGCGGGCGATGCCTCGGAGAGTCCGAGATGACGGACCTTTCCGAGTTGCACGAGCTCGGCCATCGCTCCGACGGTCTCCTCGATGGGAACCGTCTTGTCGACTCGGTGCTGGTAATACAGGTCGATCACGTCGACCCCGAGGCGCTGGAGCGATGCATCACAGCATGTCCGCACGTAAGCTGGATCTCCCCGGACGCCGGTGAACGCTCCCTGGTGATTTCTCACGTTGCCGAATTTCGTTGCGATGACAGCTTCGCTACGCCGGTGCTTGAGCGCTGCGCCCACCAACTGCTCGTTGGCACCCCCACCATAGACATCAGCGGTGTCGAAGAAGGTGACACCGAGGTCCAGTGCCCGGTGAATGGTCGCAACGCTTTCGGCCGCATCTGCCTTGCCGTACGCGTCCGACATTCCCATGCAGCCGAGGCCCTCGGCCGAGACGATCAATCCCTGTCCAAGCGAACGAGTTTTCATGCAGATCTGCTCAGCCCCGTGTGCGTTACCAGTGCAGCGACCATGATGACGCACCGGGTTCTGATGGCGTCGCGGGCACGACGGTGGCTCTCCGAAACACTCGACTGCGACGCGTCCGTCGCGTGTGCGCATGCCCCATCGCAACGTTTCACGCACCGATGTTGAGGCGGTTACCGTTCACTGTGCTGGGTCGCGATGGTCGCCTGCTTTTCGCGACTCGTATGGCGCGCATGTTCGCGTATGGGTTCCTTTCCGTGGTCCTTGTGCTCTACTTGGTTGCACTCCGGTTCGACAGCGTGCATATCGGGTTGTTGCTGACCCTGACGCTTGTCGGCGACGCTGCCATCAGCCTCTGGCTGACGACGCATGCGGATGGAGTCGGCAGGAGGTATGTCCTCCGGATCGGAGCCGGGCTCATGGCCGCAGCCGGCGTGGTCTTTGCCGTTTCGAGCAACTTCTGGGTGCTCCTGGTTGCTGCCACCATCGGGGTGATCAGCGTCAGCGGGGGAGAGGTTGGCCCATTCATGGCGGTCGAGCAGGCTTCGCTGAGCCACCTGCTCCCTGACAATCAGCGCACGCGCATCTTCGGGTGGTACAGCCTCGCGGGATCCATAGCGGCCGCGATGGGATCGCTCGTTGCAGGTCTCCTGGTCGGGGGGTTGCGCGCGCTCAGCGTCTCGACACTGAACAGCGATCGAGCGGTGATCCTGGGCTACGCCATCGTGGGGGTGGGTCTTGTTGTCGGGTTCGGCTTGCTCTCTCCGGCCATCGAACTTGCCGCGGCGGCCAGGTCGACGATCGCCGGACGCCTGGGGCTGCACCGGTCGCGTGGGACCGTGCTCAGGCTTTCGTGTCTCTTCGGACTTGACTCATTCGGTGGAGCGCTCGTCGCTCAGAGCTTGGTCGCGTACTGGTTCACAGTGCGATACGGCGCTCAGCCCGCCCTGCTCGGTGTCCTCTTCTTTGTGGCGAACTTGCTTGCCGGGCTTTCTTCGCTGGTGGCCGCGCGCCTTGCAGCACGCATCGGTCTGATCCGAACCATGGTCTTCACCCACATGCCCGGAAACGTCCTGCTGATCGCACTCCCGCTCATGCCGAATCTGCCACTCGCCGCGTTGGTCTTGTTCATGCGGTTCAGCCTCAATTCGATGGACGTGCCCGCGCGCCAGTCGTACGTTGTCGCGGTGGTCGATCCGGACGAGCGCTCCGCAGCTGCTGGTGTCACTGGGATTGCCCGCACACTCACGGCCGCGCCGGCTCCGTTGCTCGCTACCCCCCTGCTCAGCGTCGCCGAGCTCGCGAGCCTTCCGTTCTTCATCGGGGGTGGCCTGAAGCTGGCGTACGACATCCTTCTGTACTACCTCTTTCGGGCGGCGCGACCTCCAGAGGAGCGGTAGCGCGAGCGAATCTCCCAGTCGTTAGGATGCTCGCTGTGCAGCGAGAGGAGATCTCTTCTGGGGCGCCTGGAGCTCATCATGCAACGCGGACTCTCAGCGGGTCGGACTTCGCAGCGCCGATCGACGACCGCTACTTCGAGGACTACACGCCGGGCGCGGTGTACGAGTATGGGTATGCGACGGTCACCGAGGCTGAGATCCGCGAGTTCGCGGAGCGGTTCGATCCGCAGCGCATTCACACCGACCCCGCGTTTGCGGCCGCGGGTCCGTTCGGCGGCCTTATCGCGAGTGGCTGGCACACCGCGGGCATCATGATGCGGCTGTTTGCCGACCACTATCTTTCAACGATCGCCAGCCTCGCGTCGCCCGGGGTCGACGAGCTGCGCTGGCCGAATCCGCTCCGGCCGGGTGACCGTCTGTTCCTGCGCACCGAAATCGTCGAGACACGTCCATCTCGATCGAAGCCCGACCGTGGTCTCGTGCACACCCGGGCGGAGCTCATCAACCAGAACGACCTCGTCGCCATTCGGCTCTTGGCGGTCAGCATTCTCGCGAGGCGCTCGCGGGGCTGAGCCGTCGTCACGCTTTGCGTGCGTGGGAAATCGCGTGTGCACGGCCGCGAGTCATCATGCGGGGAAGTCACAACGTATGAGCCACGCACTGGACCAGGGACGGAGGAAGCCGGCATGCCGACATTCGCCAATATCGACGCGCTTCGCGGAGCGGTGCAGACCGATCTGGGACACGGAGACTGGGTCATCGTGTCGCAGGAGCGGATCGCCACCTTTGCCGACGCAACGGAAGACCATCAGTGGATTCACCTCGACAGCGAACGTGCGAAGGCCGGCCCGTTCGGCGTTACCATCGCGCACGGCTATCTGACGCTCTCGCTCCTGACCCAACTCTGCCGAGGGATGATCGGTGTTGACGGGACGAAGATGGCGATCAACTACGGTTTGAATCGCGTCCGCTTTCCAGCGCCGGTGCCGTCGGGCTCACGAATTCGCGCGAGTGCGAAGGTAGCCGGCGTCGAGGACGTGGAAGGTGGGGTGCAGGTGCTCCTGGATGTGACGGTGGAGTGCGAGGGCAGCGCAAAGCCGGTGTGCGTCGCGCAGACGGTCAGCCGCTTCTACGTCTGACAGGCCCGGTCAGAACCACGACTCGCTTGTGTCGAGCGCGGTGCGGTCGAGTCGCTCGACGAGGTCGAGCATGTGCGCCGTCCGCGGCAGCTCGCAACGCACGAAGTAGCGAGCGGCCTGGCGTTTACCGTCGTAGAAGTCGCCGGAACGCCCCTCGGCGGCGAGCCATTGCTCGATCCACATCCACGCGACCACCGTGTGCCCCATCGCCTCGAGGTAGCCACCGGCCTGAGCCAGGACGGCCTCAGCATCGCCCGTAGCCCACGCGCTCCGTGTCACCGCCGAGATTCGGTCGACAGACGCCTGGACCGGAGCCGCAAGCTCGGCGCACTCACCGCCGACGGCTTTCGCACGGGACAGCGTTGCGCTCGCGACCTCGACCCAGAGGTCGAGGCCAGCCCAATCCCGCATGACGACTTTGCGTCCGAGGAGGTCGAGCGCCTGGATGCCGGCAGTTCCCTCATGGATGGGGTTGAGCCGGTTGTCCCGGTAGTGCTGCTCGACGTCGAAGTCACGCGTGTAGCCATACCCGCCGTGAATCTGGATCGCGAGGTCGTTGCCAGCGAGGCACCATTGCGACGGCCAGCTCTTGGCGATTGGAGTCAGCACCTCGAGCAGCAGATTGGCGCGCTCGCGATCCTCTGCGCGCTCGGCAGTCTTCTCCTCATCCACGAGTCGGCTGCAGTAGAGCACGAGTGCCAGCGCGCCTTCCGCGTACGACTTCTGCGCGAGCAACATGCGGCGCACGTCGGCGTGGCGGATGATCGGTACCGGCGGCGCCGACGGGTCGCGATCGACAGCGGAGCGTCCCTGCATGCGCTCGCGCGCGTACTGCAGTGACTTGAGGTACGCGGTGTAGCCGAGCGCGGCGGCGCCGATGCCGATGCCGACTCGCGCCTCGTTCATCATGTGAAACATGTACGCGAGCCCCTGGTGGGGCTCGCCGACGAGATACCCGATCGCACCCACCTTCCCGAGCGGGGTGTAGCTCCCTTCGCCGAAGTTGAGCAGTGTGTTGACCGTGCCGCGGTATCCCATCTTGTGGTTCAGCCCGGCAAGCACGATGTCGTTGCGCTCACCGATGCCGCCGTTATCGTCCAGGACGAATCTCGGCACGATGAAGAGGCTGATGCCCTTGACGCCCGGAGGACCGCCCGGGATCTTGGCCAGGACGAGATGGATGATGTTGTCGCTCAGCTCGTGATCGCCGCCGGAGATCCACATCTTGGTGCCGGTGAGCCGGTACGTCCCGTCTTCCTGCGGTGTTGCGCGTGTGGTGATGTCGGCGAGCGACGAGCCCGCCTGTGGCTCGGACAGGCACATCGTTCCGAAGAAGCGACCTTCGACCATCGGTCGCACGTATGCATCAATCTGCGCCGATGTGCCATACACCATCAGCAGATTCGCGTTGGCGACCGTCAGGAACGGATATGCAGATGTGGCGATGTTCGCCGCCTGCAGCCATGCGAAACACGCCGAGGTCAGGACGTGCGGCAACTGCATACCGCCGACGCTCTCGTCCATGCTCGCGCCGATGAGCCCTGTCCGTGCAAAGACGTCAAGGGCGTTCTTGATCTCCGGAATCAATTGCACGATTCCGGCGTCAAGCGTCGGCTCGTGGACATCGCTCGACCGATTGTGCGTCGCGAAGTGATCCGTGGCGATGCGCTCCGAGAGCTCGAGAACCGCCTCGAATGTCGGGCGCGAGTGCTGCGCGTAGCGCTCTCGCGATGTCAGTGACTCGATGTTGAGCCATTCGTACAGCAGGAAGTTGAGATCGGCTCGAGAGAGCAGCAGAGAAGCCACAGTCGCCATCTTAGTCAGAGAGTCGGGACGTGGTCGAGCACGCGAGCGTGCAGCGCCAACCGCGAGCGCGACGAGACCCGTGGTAGATTGCTGGCCCGATGGACGAACCACGCTGGGCCCTGATCACCGGCGCTGCCAACGGAATCGGGCGCGCGTGCGCCGTGCGTTTCGCGCAAGACGGATACTCGTTGATCCTCGCGGACATTGCGGGAGACGCTCTGGAGACGGCCGCCGTCGAGGTCCGCAATCTTGGTGCTGCATGCCTCACGTTCCAGGCGGACGTGTCGTTCACCGCGCAGATCACCGGCATGTTCAACGCCGTTCGCACGGCGGCGGCTCGCGTTGATGTGCTCATCAACAGCGCCGGAATCCGTCAGATCGGTTCGATCGCGAGTGTCACCGAAGCTGAGTGGGACCACGTCATGGCGGTCAATGTGCGCGGTGCATTCATGTGCATTCAGCAGGCCATTCCGTTTATGCGTGAGCGAGGCGGCGGTCGCGTTATCAACATCGGCTCGGTCTCGGGTCTCAAAGGCTTCGGCAATCGCGCACCGTATTGCGCGTCCAAAGCGGCACTGCACGGCCTGACGAAACAAGCGGCGATCGAACTGTCGCCGATGAACATCCAGGTGAACGCGGTCGCTCCCGGATACACCTCGGAGACAGCGATGACGGATCTGTACTCCAACGACGCCGTCGCGGCGATGATCCGGACTCTGCCGGCGGGCGGCCGTCGTACCCGGCCTGATGAGGTGGCTCACGCTGTCGCGTTCCTCGCCTCTGACGGCGCTCAGTCGATCACGGGCTCCGTCGTCGTCCTCGATTGGGGTCTCACCGAGAGCATTGCGATCGATGCGCCGCCGTGGCGGACAGATCCCGCGATGATCGACGGCACGAGGCCGAGTTGAGCGCGGCGCTGCAACACAGTCCGGACGGGCCGCGGCACGTCGTCCTCGGCGTGGGCGGCGTCGGCGGTCTCGTCGCAGCGCTCCTTGCACGTTCGGGCGCTGACGTCCGGGCGATCGTTCGCGAGGAAACGGCCGCGGCGTATCCCGGACGGCTGACGGTCTCGAGCGCGGCATTCGGCGACTTCGACGTTCCCGTTCCCGCGAGTTCGGCGCTCGATGAGGTGTGCGATGTCGTCTGGATCACGGTCAAGGCGCCCCAGCTGAGGGTCGCGATCGAGAGCGTCCCACCGCCGCTCGTTGGCGGGAGCTTGATCGTCCCGCTGCTCAACGGCATCGACCATGTCGAATTCCTGCGATCTCACTTTCCGGATTCGCGGGTGATCGCGGCAAGCATTCGGGTTGCCGCCGAGCGGACAGCGCCCGGAGCGATCGTCATCCGTTCCCCCTTCGCCGAGCTCGCCCTGGCAATCGATCCCGGCTCGAGCCGCGAGACCGCGCTGGAGGTCAGCCTGCGCGAGGCGGGATTCGGAGTTCGCATTGTCGCGAACGACGCGACCGTGCTCTGGGGAAAGCTGTACCTCCTCGCGCCCTTGGCGCTTGCGACTTCGATCGTGATGGGGCCGATCGGCCGGGCGCGTCAGGACGTCGAGCTCGCGCCGCTGCTCTCCGCCGCGCTGCGCGAGACGTGGACGGTCGCTCGCGCAGAGGGCGCCGATATCGAGGACGGCGATCTCGACGCGCGGTTCCAGGCCGCGATGCCGGACGCGATGTCGAGCTCCCTCGAGCGTGACATCCGCCTTGGCAACGACACCGAGTTCGCGGCGATCACCGATCCCGTCCTGCGGCGCGGCGCGGCGCACGGCATCCCGACGCCGGCGTTTGCCGAGCTGGCCCGACGGGTCCAGAGCAGGATCGAATCGCGGTAAGCAGTCCGGCGCGCCGAGTTCGGGGAACGGGCGCGGGGTGCACGAGGAGGGGATTGCTGCGCCAGAAACCGCGATGATCGCCGGGAATGGCGAGATTTTCGCAGGCTCTTTCGTAAAAGAAGAGTCCACGAAACGCGTATTTGGAACCATCGGCCAAAGTCATACGAATATGCCCCTTGACACTTCGATGCCCAGTCCCTAACCTACCCGAAATCGAGGCTCCCGAGGCTTCTGTGCAAGAAGCCCAAACCAGGCAAGCACCAAACCAGGAATGACAGTCGGGGCGGGCGTCGCTCCGTGAGGAGGAACGCGGTCATGGCGAACCAGCCACTCACGATGTTCTGCATGTCCGCAACCATCTTCAACGAGGACGGCACGCTCGATGACGATGGGTTGCGCAAGCATCTGCAGCGGCTCGTGGATGCCCGCAACGGCATCTACCTCGGCAGTGGCGGCGCCGGTGAAGGCCACGTCCTCACCCCCAAAGAGCTGCGCCAGGTGTACGACGTGGGCGTCGACGTCGCCAAGGGGAAGGTCCCGCTGTACGCCAACCCTCGCGAGTCTCGCTCGGCGGCCGCGATGTACGAAGTCGCAAAGGAAGCCGTCGCCGCCGGCGTCGACGTCGTGCAGCTGTATCAGCTTGACGGCGGCCACGGCATGATCCCGACCCAACGCGAGCAGGAGGCCTACTGGAAGGAGCTGCTCGACAAGATCAGCCATCCGGTGGCGATCTCCATCCATCTGTACGCGGGCTACATGGCGACGCCGGCATTCCTCAAGGAGTTGTGCGGACGGTACGAGCAGATCTGCGCGATCAACGTCATGGGTCCGGGCAACGGATATTTCATCCAACTGCGTGACCTGCTGCCCGAGTCGGTGAAGCTGTACACGGGTGTTGCGCAGCTGGTCGAGGTGGCGACCCTCGGAGCGGCCGGTGCGCTCCTCGCGGAGAACAACATCATCCCCAACATCTGCCAGGAGATCGCCGACGGCTACGAGGCCGGCGACCTTGCCAAGGTGTCGGTAGCGACCAAGAATGTACAGCGCTTCAGCAACGTCGTCTCGCAGTGGGCACCGTCGACGGCGCGCTGGGTGAAGATGGCGATGAAGGTGCTCGACCTCGGTCCGAGCACGCTGCGGCCGCCGTACCTGATGCCGACAGAAGAAGAACAACAGCGTATGTCCGCGAGCTTCGACGCGCTGAACATCCGCGCACTCGAAGGTCTGAATTAACGCCAACAACACGCGCCAGAGGTGACCGCATGACTACTCGTGGCCGCTCGGGAGGATTCGCATGGGCCGTGCCCCTGCGAATGGGTGGCCGGCAGGGGGCGCACGACACGGGGCTGTGTCGTGAGACCCCACGATCATGAGGATCGGGCTGGGGCTCATCACGTGTCAGACCGTCGCCGGGGATCGCCGGACCTGGACTGACCTCTACAGCGAAGCGCTGCAACTCTGTCGCATCGCCGAGGACCTCGGATTCGACTCTGTCTGGACACCGGAACACCACTTCTTCCCGGACGGATACATGAGCGCGCCGCTCACCTTCGCGGCCGCGGCAGTAGCGGTGACGACGCGACTGAAAGTTGGGCAGGAAATCATGCTCGCGCCGCTGTACGACCCCGTGCATCTCGCCGAAGAGGCGGCGACCATCGATCAGATCTCAGGCGGCCGTCTCATGCTCGGCCTGGGCACTGGATGGCGCCGCGAGGAGTTCGACGTTTTTGCTCCGTCGTGGGATACGCGCGCGCATCAACTCTCCGAGTCGGTCCGCGTGCTGCGGGGCGCGTTCGGTGACGAGCCGTTCACCTTCGAGGGTGAGTTCCACACGTACCGGGATCTGTATGTCACGCCGAAACCGGTGCAACGCCCGAGCGTTCCAATCCTCATGGGCGCGTACACGGATCCAGGGATCCGGCGCGCTGCGCGGCTCGGCGACGGTTACATCGTTCCGTTCCCCGGATACGAAGAAGCGGACAGGCGGAAGGAGCTTGCGCTCGAGACCGTGCGGTCTGCAGGACGCGATCCCGAAAAGTTCAGCTTCACGTTTCACCAGGCGTTCCATGTCACTGATGACTGCGACGCCTTCGAGGAAGCGCTCCCTCACCTCCACTACATGTCCGCGCAACTGGCGCAGATGGGGGAGGCGAAGGGACAGGTGACGCCCGCTGTACCCGGGGTTGCGACGCGCGAGCAGATCGATCGATATCGCAGCTCGATCATCACCGGCGATCCCGCCCGCGCCGCGGAGTGGGTCGACAATTTCAGAGACCACTTCGGCGACGACACGATTCTCATCGCGCGTCTATATCTTCCGGGCCTGGCGTTTGAGCGGCAGGTTCGGGCCATCGAGCTGTTTGCGAAGAGTGTGCTGACAGCACCGCTATCGCCTGTTGCCATCGGAGGTGCCTGACGTGACCACGGTTCTGCCCAGCCCGTTGCATTGCCCCCTCGTACCCGCAAAGGAGAAGACAAGGTGAAAGCTGTTCGCGTAGTGATGCCGGTGGCTCTCGCCGGCCTCATCGTTGCGTGTGGAGGAAGCTCAACCGCCGGGTCGTCGAACGGGGCGTCAGCGCCCGGCGTCACCGCGAAGACCATCAACATCGGCATGGAGGCGGACCTGACGGTCAACACGACAGTGGGGCTTGGCGGTCAGCTGGGTGTCCGCATGGCCATCTCGGAGATCAATGCGCATGGCGGCATCAATGGGCGCAAGCTCGTGCTGACCACCGAGGAACTCGATGGGGTCAGCGGACGGCGGCGTTTCCGCGATGCGGAAGCTGCTCGACGAGGACAACCCGTTCGTGCTGATCGAGTGCTCGACCTCGGATGCCACCATCCCGGTCCTCCCGGAGGTCGAGTTCGACCGGCATCCCGTTCATGGTCACTGCCGCGGCCGACCCGCGGATCCTTGCGCCGTTCAACAAGTGGGTGTACCTCGGCACGGGCGTGCCGGTCCCATCGCTGGTGTCGGAGTACGTCAACCTCGTCAAGTATCTCAACGCAACGACCGTCGGCTTCCTCGTCACCAACGGCGCATTCCCAACGTCGGAATACAAGTTGCTCAAGCCCGCGATGCAGGCTGCCGGCATCAACGTCGTGGGTGAGACGACCGCGTCCACGACAGCGACCGACTTCACCAGTCAGGTGCAGGCCATCAAGCAGATGAGCCCGACCCCGGACCTCATCTTCACTATCGGTGGCGGCGGTACGTTCATCAAGCAACTCCGTCAGGCCGGCATCACCGTTCCGCTGATCGCCGACGCATCGCAGACGACGCCACAACTCATCTCGCTGGCGGGCGGATTCGCCAACGGTGTGTACTCGTTCTGGGAGTACGCCACGCAGCTGCTTTCGGCCACGACGCCCCCGATGAGCGACTTCCTCTCCGCATTCGGCTCGGAGTTCAACCCGGCCCCTGCGGGGATGCCGAACTACTTCGTGCTCGAGGGCTACGAGGACATGTACGCGCTGGCTTACGCGATCGAGAAGGACGGCACGAATCCCACCCGGGACGGCGTGGATTCGCAGCTCGATCAGCTCAACAAGTTCGTCGCCGGCGTCACGGCGTTTCCATACGCGTTCCCGGTTGGCGTGCCGCTGAGCTTCACCGCCTCGGTGCATCAGGGCAACACCACCGTGCTGCCGCTCCAGGTCGAGAACGATCAGTACGTCGTGCTCCAGGGTGCGCCTTCGACAACCGTCCTGACGCCGAACGTCGTGACTGCCACGCCGACACCATCACCCGCGGCGACACCCACTCCTGCCGCGTGATGAACATGGAGGCGACGCATCATCGCCACCTGCGAGCCCGGGGGCTCGCAGGCTGATGGTCGCGAGCTTTCCGGCGATCGCGCCACTGCTCGTGGGTGGCATCGGAACCGGTGCCATCTACGGGCTTGTGGCGGTCGGCATCGTCGTCATCATGCGCACCACTGGCGCTGTCAACTTCGCGCAGGGCGAGTTCATGACCGTCGCGGGCTACGCGTACGTCGAGCTCGTGGCGCGGCACGCCAACTCGGTGATCCTGCTTCTTGCGGCGCTGGTCGCCGGAGCCGCGCTGGGGATCGTCTTCTTCGCGATCACTCGCTATCTGCTCCGCGGTGCATCCGAGCTGATCGTCGTGATGTCGACATTCGCGCTCAGCATCATCATCCAGAATCTCGCGCTGCTGCACTACACGGACATCGCATACGCCGTGCCGGTGTGGGTTGTCGGCAACAACGTCGTCAACTTCCTCGGTGGCACGGTGGCTGACAACCTGCTCGTCGCGCTGCTCGTGCTGCTCGTGTCGACGGCCGCGCTGTCGTTCTGGCTGCGCCGGACCATGATGGGCCGGGCGATCCGCGCCGTTGCCGAGAATGCGGAGTTTGCAGCGCTGTCGGGCATTCGCGTCCCGCGGACGCTCGCGCTGAGCTGGTGCGTCGCGGGCGCGTTCACCGCACTTGGCGGAATCTTCCTTGCGCCACTGGCCGGGGTAACCCCGACGATGGGCGCCAATGTGCTCTTCACCGGCTTCGTCGCCGCTGCGCTCGGCGGGTTCGGCAGCGAGATCGGTGCGATGCTCGGAGGGCTGTTCCTCGGGGTACTCGAGGTGTTCGCGACCACGATTGCCGGAGCCGCATGGAGCGACATCGCCTCATTTGCCGTGCTGCTCATCGTGCTCCTCGCGAAACCCACCGGCCTGTTCGGCTCGAGCCAGCTCCGGACACTGTGAGCAGAGTACCGTGCGTCGACTGATCCTCTCTCTGGTGGTCGGTATCGCAGTGGCGCTCATCGTCATCGCGGCCTTCCCACCATATCCGCAGTTCGTGCTCTCGCGGATCGCCGTCGCGATTGTGGTCGCCGTCGGGCTCAACCTGTTGATGGGAAACGCGCGCCTTTTCGCGCTGTCAACTCCGGCATTCCTCGCCGTCGGCGCGTATGGCGTCACGATCATGCTCAACAACAACGTCCCACTGCTGGTCGCGATACCCGTCATCATCGCCGTCAGCTGGGGGATCGGCTGGGTCCTCGGGACGCTCGCGCTGCGTCTTGCAGGGTTCTATCTCGCGCTCGTCACGCTTGGTTTGTTGCTTGCCATCGTCGCCGTCCTCGAGAGCGGCGGCAGCTTGTTCGGCTCCGGGTATGGATTCGCTGTGCCGATCCCAGATGTGTTCGGGATTCAACTGACGCTGACGTTGTGGACCGTGATCGCCATCGTCACCGCTTCGGTGGTGGTCATCCTTGTGCAGAGTCTCACGCGCTCCCGCGTGGGGAGGGCGTGGCGAGCGATGGGTCACAGCGAGATGCTCGCCGAGACCAACGGCATCGATCTGCTCCGTCTCAAAACCTCGACCTTCGCCCTCGGATCTGCCCTTGGTGCGACGGGCGGCATCCTGTACGCGTTCGTCGAAGGTGCGATCAGCCCTGATCAGTTCACCACCGCAACGATGGTCTCGCAGCTCGCGTATGTCGCCATCGGCGGCCTCGGCAGCGTGCTCGGATCGGTGCTGGGGCCGCTTGTCCTGATCTCGCTTCCCGAGTTTCTCCGTGGTCTCGCCAATGAGTTGCAGATCGTCTACGGCGTGCTGCTGCTCGCAGTGCTGGCGTTTGCGCCGCGAGGCCTCGCCGGATTGTTCACGGATCTTGCTTCATGGATCGGACGTCGCGCCGGCTCCGCCGGCCCGCAATGGGTGACCGGGTCCGCGCAGGCCGCCCGCGTCGCCGGCACCCTCATCACCGACGGACGCCAACCGGCGCAGCAGGCACGGCAGCCTGTCGCCCGTACCGCGGCGATGCTGCCCAAGGCGAGCACCGCCAATGGACATGCCCCGGATGCACAGTGCGCGGTCGAGTTCGATCAGGTTGTGGTCAAGTACGGCGGCCTCGCCGCGCTCGACGGCCTCAGTTTCAAGGTCTCGAGCGGCAATCTGCACGGGCTCATCGGGGCCAACGGCGCAGGCAAGACGACGGCGCTCAACGCGATGACGGGCGTGACCACGCTCTTCTCGGGAAACCTCAAGGTCGGCGATCTTCAGGTGCTCGGGAAGGGACGGATCGGACGCACCTATCTCACAGCTGCAGGAATCGCGCGCACATTCCAGACGCCGCTCGTCGTCCCATCACTATCCGCTACCGAGAACGTGATGCTCGGCCTGCATTCGTTCACCCGCGGCCGGACGGTCAGCGCTGCGTTGCGTCTGCCGAGCGTGAGCCGCTCCGAGCGATGGGCTCGCGATCAGAGCCTTGCCGCGCTGGAGCGCGCCGGGTACACCGCGAACCCACGCATCAAGGCCGAGCGGCTCGGCTTCGCCGACCTCCGCAAAGTGGAGCTGGCCCGCGCGCTGGTGATGGATCCCGCCATCATTCTGCTCGATGAACCGACGTCCGGTCTGGAGCTGTCGGCCGCCGAGGCGATGATGGATCAACTGCGCAAGCTGCAGTCCGCATCCGCCACGCCGATCACGATCATCCTCGTCGAGCACAACGTGCCGATCGTCTTCGGTTGGTGCGATTCGGTGACGGCGATGGATACCGGCCGCTGCATCGTCACCGGCAAGCCGGACGAGGTGCGTGATCACGCCGGCGTGCAGAGTGCGTACCTGGGTCAAGTGGCCCAGGAGGTGTAGCCAGCAATGCTGGAGATCTCCGGACTGTCCGCGGGCTACGGAAAGCTGCATGTCATCGAGAACCTCGACCTGTCGATCCCGACCGGTCGCAGGGTCGCGATCTTCGGCAGGAACGGCGCGGGGAAGTCGACGCTCGTCAACACCATCCTTCGGACTGTCGACACGTATGGCGGCGAGCTGCGCTGGAACGGTCAGTCACTGAAGCGCATGCGCACCGAGAAGGTCGTGCGCCTCGGAGTCGGCTTGGTGCCGCAATCGCGTGGTCTCTTCTACCACCAGACTGTCGAAGAGAATCTGCGTCTCGGCGCGTACCACGCGGGTGTCTCGCGCCAGGTGGTGTATGAGCGTATCGACCAGATGTTCACGCGGTTCCCTGCGCTGGCGGCGCGCCGTGCGCTGCTGTCATCGAGCCTCTCCGGCGGCGAACAGCAGATGCTCGCGATCGCGAAGGTACTGATGCGAACGCCGAAGCTGTTGCTCCTGGACGAACCGTCGATCGGGCTTGCGCCGCGCATGATCCAGCAGGTTGCTGAGGCGGTGCGGAGCGTGGAGGGCGACGAGCTCACACTGCTCATCACGGAGCAGAACGTCGAATACGTGTTGCCGCTTGTGGACGAGGCGCACATCCTCGAGCAGGGGCGGATCGTCAAGACGTTCTCGAGCGCCGACGGTGGGATCGACAAGACGACGATCCTCCACGAGTACCTCGGCGCCGGCACGATCAAGGCGCCGGTGAACGGTACCGGCCCGACGACATAACCGCCGACCATCGACCGTCATCCAAAGGAGGAACCTCGGCTGTGAGTGATGCGAAGTCGCGCGCACTGTTGGTCGCGCTCATCGAGACGCCGCCGGAGGAAGAGGAGGAGTTCAACGAGTGGAGCGACAACGAGCACGTTCCCGAGCGCCTCGTCATTCCGGGCTTCGTCGCCTGCCGGCGGTACACCGCGGTCAAGGGTGAGCCGAAGTATCTGACGATGTACGAGCTCGAGACGCCTGCTGCTCTCGAGCGCCCGGAGTACAAGGCGTTCGCCACCAACAACGACGAACGTGGCCGGCGGCTGCACAACAACTGGTTGAAGCTGGTCCGCAACATCTACTCGGAGATCTCGACGCCATATTCTCCAACCGAGCCCGGTTCTGACCGGCCGAACTTCGATCCGAGATCGCACGCGCTCCTGTTCGCGATGATGGGCATGGTTCCCGAGGAGGAGGCGGAGTTCAACGACTGGTCCGATCACGACCATGTGCCGAAACGGCTTGCGTGCCCAGGCTTCATCTCGTGCCGCCGCTTCACGGCGGTGGTCGGTGAGCCGAAGTACCTGACCATCTACGAGATGACGAGCCCCGAAGCGCTGGAAACGCCGGAGTACAAGGCACTCGGAGCCAACAACAGCGAGCGGTCGAGACGGATCCACTCGACGTGGACGGGGTTCGTTCGCAACGTCTACGCGGAGATCCCGACCCCGTACTCGCCGACGACACCGAGCGGGGTCACCGCCGCCGTCTGAGTCTCCGCGATCGCGACTCGCGACCGGATCCTTACACGGCTACGAGCTGAACAGGCTCAGATCGCCTGGCCGGCGCGGGCTCCCTCGACCGTCGCGTGCATGATCCTTCGGGGCGCGAGGCTGTCGCCGACGACGTGCACGGTCGCGATCTTCCCGCGCAGCTCCCGCTCGAGCGTGTCGTTGGGGACCAGCCCGCACGCGAGCACCACCGTGACGCCCTCGACACTACGTTCGACACGCGTAAACGTGTTCAGGAGCACGGCCCCCTCACCGTCCATGCGCTCCAGCCTGTGGAGTGCCGAGAACGTGACGCCCTTGTTCAGCATGCGGTGCATCAGCGGCAGGCGCGTGCCGTCCTCGGCACCGTGCGCGAAATCGAGATGCTCGCTGATGTACTCGACGCTACTGCCCTTGTCGGCGAGGAATTCGGCGATCGTCGGTGCGGCGATGTGCCGGTCGAGGCCGCCGACGACGATGGCACGCGCCCCAACCGTGGCACTGCCGCGGAGCACGTCGAGCCCGGTGACGACGTTCGCCTGACCGATCCCCGGGACGTCGGGGATCAGCGGCATGCCACCGGTCGCGATCACCACGGCATCGGGAGCGAACTCGAGCACGACATCGGCGGTCACCTCGTGCCCGAGCAGCATCTCGACGTCGAGCCTCTTCAATTCCTGCTCGAAGAACACCGCGTGGTCGCGCAGGTTCCGGCGATTGGGATCCATCGCGAGGATGCGGACGGTGCCGCCGATGACACGCTCCCGATCACAGAGGAAGACCTTGTGTCCGCGTAGCGCGGCGACGCGGGCCGCCTCGAGTTCGGCAGGCCCCGCGCCGACGACGAGCACGGTTTTCGGGCTTTCCGCCGGCACGATGTCCATCTCCGCCTCTCGCGCCGCGGCCGCGTTGACAGCACACGTCATCGGGACGCGATGCGGACCGATGTAGTGACATTCCGACAATCCGAGACACATTCGGACCTCACCTGCGCGACCCTCGAGCGCTTTCCGCGGTAGCTCGGGATCGGCGACGAGTGCGCGGACCATGCCGATCATGTCGGCCGCGCCGTCGGCGAGAATCCCTTCGGCAATCGACAGGTCCGCGATGCGGCCGGTGACGATGACGGGGCATGCAACCTTCTGTTTCATGGCAGCCGCCATTGGCACGTTGAACGCGGGTTCCTTGTACCAGGGACTGACATACGCGGTCTCGAACCCGTCCCCAAAACCGGAGTAGCTGCCGCCGCTCACGCTGATGTAGGCGACGTGGTCGGAGAGCAGCGCGCCGATCTCCGCGAGCTCTCCGATCGTGAGGCCGTTGTGGTGGCCGTCGCCGTCGAGACCGACTCGGATGCCGACCGGAAAGTCAGGGCCGACGAGCTTGCGTGCTTCCTCGATGATCCTCAGGACGAAGCGCACGCGGTTCTCGCGGCTGCCACCCCATTGATCCGTTCGGCGGTTGAAATATGGGGAGAAGAACTCATGGACGAGGTAGCCATGCGCACCATGGATCTCCGCCGCATCGAGTCCTGCCTCCTTGATTCTGCGCACGCCATGCGCGAACGCGAAAATGAGATCCTCGATCTGGCCGGTGGTGAGCGGATGGGGCATGAGCGCGTCGTACGGATCGGCGACCGCCGACGGCGCGAGCGCGGGATACATGCGTTGCGCGTGAGGCGATGCGCCGAGGTGGTACATCTGCGCGTAACAGGCAGCGCCCTCCGCGTGAATCACATCGGCACGCTTGCGCAGATAGGGGATGACTCGATTGTCATAGAAGGCAACGCCGTCGTCCGTCACCGGCGACGGCGCCTTGCCATCCCAGTCCGGCGTTGCAGAGTGACCACCGGGCCCGACGGCATACCCAAAGATCCCGTCGGAGCCGTGCAGCCCCATGAACCCCACGCCGCCGCGAGCGCGCTCCTGCAGATAACGAAGGTCGCGCGCTTCTCCGAGCGCAGTCCCGTGGGTGGTGTTCACGAGTTTATTGCGCACGGTGAAGTTTCCGATCTGCAACGGCGAGAACAAGCGGGGGAACTCGGTCTGACTCATCGGATCACGGCACCTCCGGAATGGTCACGGCCTCGGCTGCGTCGATGTGCGGATCGCGCGACGCTGATGCACTCCCGCCGCGCGACCAGGATGCCGCCGCCGCCACGAGACAGACGAAGGCCGAGAAGGTGAAGGCCACATGCAGGCCGGAGCTGAACGGGACAGAGAGCAGATTCGGAAAGAAGGCCCGGCCGGTCAGGATCGAGGCGTTCGTCGCGCTGAGATGGCCGATCACCGCAGGGCCGAGGAGAGACTGGACCGGGTTGTAACCGAGGAAGGCGGCGAAGAGGATGGAGACAGGTGGCAGATTGGCGACCCGCGCTGCGTCTGCTGCGGGCACGCCGTGCTGGAGCAGCCCCGCGTCGAGCGTCCCGGGAAGCGTCGCGGACAACCCGATGATCATGAGAGTGAAGAAGACGCCGATGGACAGGACCTGCGCTGAATTCTGAAAGGTCATCTGCATGCCTGCGCCGGCGCCACGGTGTTGCGGTGGCAGACTGTTCATGACGCCGGCGCGGTTGGGTGCGGCGAAGGCTCCCATCGAGACCCCGTTGAGCAGTAGGAGCAGCGCGAACGCCCAGTACGGGAAGTTGATCGGGAGCACCTGCAGCAGGCCGAAGCTCACGGCAGAGCCGATCATGCCGCCGGTTGCAAACGGTCGTGACCCGAGACGATCCGAGAGGATGCCGGATGCCGGCCCTGCGGCCAGGAAGCCGACGCTCAGCGGCAGCATGTAGATCCCCGCCCACAAGGGCGTGTTCGCATAGTCGTATCCGTGCTGCGGTAACCAGATCCCCTGCAGCCAGATGATGAGCATGAACATCAGGCCGCCGCGTGCCAGCGCTGAGAGAAAGCTCGACACCACCCCCGCGGTGTACGCGCGCATGCGGAAGAGTTCGAGCCTGAACATCGGGTTTGGAATACGCAACTCAATGACCGCGAACACGATCAGGAGAACGATGCCGGCAATGATTTCGGTGAGGACATAGGGACTCGCCCATCCGGTGTCGTGGCCGTCGTATGGCTGGATGCCATAGGTGATCCCGATCATCACCAGCACAAGGCCGGCCGCGAAGGTGATGTTGCCGAGCCAGTCGATGCCGACGCGCGTGCGTATCGTCGATTCGCGCAGCCGGTAGTAGGCCCACAGCGTGCCGGCAATCCCGAACGGAACGGAGACGAGAAAGATGAGCCGCCAGTTGATCGGCGCGAGGATGCCGCCGAGCACGAGACCGAGGAACGTCCCGCTGATGCCGGCAACGTTGTTGCAGCCGAGCGCGAGTCCGCGTTGGTGCGGTGGGAAGGCGTCGGTTAGGATGGCGGCCGAGTTGGCGAGGATGAACGCTGCGCCAACGCCTTGGACCATGCGCATCACCACGAGGAACAGCGCTGCCTCGGTCCCGGTGAGCCACGTGAGCGTCAGGATGAGCGATGCAACGGTGTAGATGGCAAATCCCAGCGTGTACATGCGAACTCGCCCGAAGAGATCGCCGAGTCTCCCGAAACTGACCACCAGCACGCTGCTGACCACGAGATATCCGAGGATCATCCAGAGCAGGTAGAAGCTGTTGCTGGGGAGCAGGGGATCGAGGCCGATGCCGCGAAAGACATCGGGCATTGCGATCAACATGATCGAAGCGTCGATCGTTGCCAGCAACGCGCCCATGGTCGTGTTGGTCAGCGCGATCCATTTGTAGTCGATCTTTCCAGGCGGGGTTTCGGCAGGTGCGCGCGTAGTGCCGGCGCGGGACGATGTGTTCGTGGTCATTGCGTCAGATCGCGGTCCATCCGCCGTCGACGACGAGGACCTGGCCGGTGACGTACGAGCTTGCGTCGCTCGCGAGGAAGAGGAGCGCACCGTCGAGTTCGTGCGGCTCGCCACCGCGACGCATCGGAGTCCGGCGACGCAGGTAGGACGCACCACTTTCGGTGTCGAACATGTCCACCGTCAGGTCTGTGGGGAAGAAGCCGGGCGCCAGAGCGTTCACCCGTATCCCCTTGGCTGCCCACTGCGCCGCGAGTTCGCGTGTCAGATTGACGAGCCCACCTTTGGAGGCCGCATACCCGGCCTCGGGAACGCTGCCGATGCCGACGACACCGAGGATCGAAGCGATGTTGACGATCGATCCTCCGACGTTTTCGCGCAGCATCCAGCGCGCCGCGGCACATGCAACCGCGAACGGCGCGACGAGATTCAGCGTCACCACCCTCTGGAAGAGCTCAAGCGACTCGTCGACGGCCGGCCCGACGTCGTTGATCCCCGCGTTGTTGACGACGATGTCGATCCGGCCGCACGTCTCGACCACCTGCTCCACCAGGCGATTCCCTTGGTGTGGATCGGAAAGATCGCAGGCGATGGGGTGGATCTGCGCATCGTCCGCGGCCAGCTCCTCGAGGCGATCGAGCCGGCGCGCGCTCGCCGCCACCTCGGCGCCCGCTGCGCGCAGCACCTGTGCGAAACGGCGTCCCAGACCGGAGCTTGCGCCCGTCACCAGCGCAACGCGGCCATCGAGGCGAAACTGGCTCACGGGGTCGGTCTGCCGGGCGATCGCTTCCGCCACAACGATGCCTATGTGACCCGGTAGCCGCGCTCGAGGTCGACTCTGTTGGACATCCCCTCGCCCGAGCGAAACTGGTCGAGCAGGTCGAGGAAGAGCTGTGCGCTGCGGCGTTCGAAGTGGGGAGATGTCCACGACGAGTGTGGTGTGATGATCACGTTGTCGAGTCCCCACAGCTCGTTGTCCTTCGGCAGTGGTTCGGGCTCGGTGACATCGAGGTATGCACCGCCGATCGCGCCGCTTTTCAGTGCCGCCGTCAAGGCAACCTGATCGACGTTCGCGCCGCGTGAGATGTTGAAGATCCATGCGGAAGGGCGCATGCGCGCGAGCTCGGCTGCGCCGATGGTGTGTCGTGTCTCGCTGTTGAGGATGACGGAGAGAACGATCCAGTCAAAGGACGCGAGCCGTGCTCGCCACTCGTCGGGTCCGATGACACCGGCCTCGCCTCCGGGACGCCGCCGCACGCCCGTGACGTTGACGCCGAACGGAAGCAGGCGGGAGCCGATCGCCTTGCCGATCGCGCCATAGCCGATGATCAGCGCGCTGCTGCCGAACAGCTCTCCGGTTCCGGCGGCGCTCCGCCGCCACTCGTGTTCCGCCTGCGCCTTGACCAGTGCCGGAAGCCCCTTTGCCGCGGCGAGGATCGCGAGCACGGCATATTCCGCAATCGGTATCGCGGCAATGCCCGAGCCGTTGGTGAAGATCAAGCCGCGTTCGCGATAGAGCGCCATCGGGTGGCGCTCGGTACCGGCCCCGTGGGAATGGACCCATCGGAGGCGCGGCCCTGCTTGCACCGCCTCGGCAATCACGTCGTCCCACATGCGCATCCCCACCCAGAGGATGTCGGCGTCCGCCACGGCTGCCATGCACTCGGTGGCGTCGGCAAACCACGTGGCAGTCACGTCGCGAGGGAGGAGACCCTCGAGCTGCTCGCGGAAGATGACGGGGATCGCGAGCCGCAATGGCTCGCTCATGACGCCGGCTCGTCGTCGGGCGTAAAGCCGACAAGGCGCCAGCCGTCTGCGGTGTAGAAGTGGACCTTGACCCGCATACCGGCACGCACCTCGCCCGCATCGATGAACAACCGGCCGAACATCCGCGCGCCGTCTACGAGGTCAATCGTCGCGATGACGTACGGGGCGTCAGGCGCGAACGCGGGATGGAGCGCGCGGTTGATCACGATCCACGAGTACACGACTCCATGGGGACGGGCCGGCGCGAGGCTGATGCGCCGCGATCCGTCGTACGGACACGTTGGCATCGGCGGGAACCACCGCTTGCCGCAGTCGTCGCACACGGGGAGCGCGAACCGATCTGCTTCGACCTCGGCCCACCACGCTTCGCTGTCAGCATCCACGTGCGGTGGGATGAAGCCGATCTGTTCCGCCGGCACGTCAACCTGCAACCAACACCATCGCCGACCCATCCATCAGCGCGCCCGACGTGACGACGCAACTCTGTGCGCGCGACACCTGCCGTGCCGCGCCGCGACCCTGGATCTGCAGTGCTGCCTCAGCCACGGTGTTCATGCCATGGAGGTAGCCCTCGCAGAGGAGTCCCCCGTGCGTGTTGACCGGGAGTGATCCGTCGAGCGCTGTGGCCCCGGAACGTACCATCTCGCCCGCTGCGCCGCGTTCGGCAAGACCAAGTCCTTCGAGGCCGACGAGGACCACGCTGCTGAAGCAGTCGTAGATCTCGGCGAAGTCGATCTCGGTAGGAGTCAGACCTGCCGAGTGCCACAGGTCATCGGCGAGCACGCTCGTGTAGTTGCGCGAGTAGTCCTCCCACATCAGTGCATCGCCCATGTCCAGGCCGGACCGGGCGCCACACGCGTAGGCACCTCCCTGAATCACGGCGGGTCGATGGTTCAGCTGCCGTGCGGTCTCCACTGATGTGACGAGGATCGCGCATGCTCCGTCGACTTCGCTGGTGCAGTCGGCAGCACGGAATGGATCTGCGACGAACGGGGAGTTGTGGTACCCATCGAGGGTCAGCGGGCTCCGGACGATCGCGCGCTCGTTGAGTGCAGCGTACTTGCGCTGGGCGAGCACGACGGCTCCCAGATCGTCATAGCCGGCGCCGGTCTCGATCATGTAGCGCCGAGCCCACATCGCGATGTACTGGGGATATGCCGTGAAGCCGATCGGGTAGCGATACTGCCCGGCCGGACCCTGGAGTTCGCTCGAACCGACGCGCAGCCCACTGCGGCCGTTGAGCGCGCGGAACACGAGCACGTTGTTCGCCATTCCCGATGCAACCGCCATTGCGGCATGCAACGTGAGGAAACACGGAGCCTGGCCACCAAGATTCAGGTCGAGTGCGTATCGGAGTTTCGGGAGCGCCATCGCTGTTGCGACCGCCTGACACGTCACCGAATCGTTGAACAGGCTGAAGCTCGCGACGCCGTCGACTGCAGCAGGATCGAGGCCCGCGTCCGTCAGCGCCGCCGAGCATGCCTCAACAGCCAGCGACAGGACGCTCCGTCCCGAGTTGCGACTGAGCGTCGTATACCCGACGCCGGCAATCGCGGTACGTCCCTGATAGGTCATCCGTTCAGGCCGGCTGACTCACTGCGCGTCGGTGCCGCGGAACACCGGACGGCGCTTGTCGCGGAAGGCGCTCAGTCCCTCATGTGAGTTGGGTGCGGTGAGCGAGTAGTACGCGGTGCGCTCACGCTCGAGGCGAAGCGCCGACTCCATGCCGGTGCCGTCGGACCACGCGGTATTGAGGACGAACTTGGCGTTTGCGACGGCGAGCGGACTGCGGGTGGCGACGCCGCGGCTGAACTCCAGTCCGGCTTCGAGCAGATCCTCGTCCGGCACGACGGAAGCGACGAGACCCCAGTCACATGCTTCGTCGGCAGTGAGAAAGCGACCCGAGAAGATGAGCTGGCGGGCACGGCTCGGCCCGATCATCCGCGGCAGCATCGTGAGGACTCCGCCGCCGCCCATCTGCCCGTAATTCAGGTGCGCATCGCCGATCCGCGCGCTCTGTGCAGCGATCGCGAAGTCGCATGACAGGAGGAGTTCGAGACCGCCGGCGGCAGTGACGCCGTTCACCAACGCGACCACCGGCTTGCGGAGAAACTGGATGTGCGAGCAGGTGCGGTGGAAGTCTTCGAGGAACCGCGGAAACGCGACGGGATCGCGTTGCAACGTCAGGTAACTCTTGAGGTCGCCTCCGGCGCTGAATGCGCGTCCTTCGCCGATCAGCAGCACGCATCGGATGGATGTGTCTTCGTCGGCTGCCTTGAGAGCCTCCTCGAGGTCGAGCACGGTCGGCCAGTCGATGGCGTTGAGCTGGTTCGGCCGATTGAGGCGGAGCAGCAGCGCGTTGCTGCCGTCGTTGTCGATGGACTGCAACTCGCGAATGACATTGGGCTCGTCGGGGTCGCTGGTGGGCAGCACCATCAGACACGCTCTCCGAGCACAGCATTTGGCGTGGTGAGCGACGCGACAATCAGATGCTTCTGCACTTTGCCGGTCGGGGTCGTGGGCAGCTCCTCAACGATCTCGAGCCGCTCTGGCCATTTGTACGTCGCCAATCCGCTCGCCCTCAGGTGATCCACCATCTCTTCCCTCGTCAGCGTTGCGGCGGGAACGAGCACCACGCATGCGCATGCGATCTCCCCGAGACGTTCATCCGGGAGTCCGACGACAGCGACCGCTGCAACCGCGGGCAGGCGTAGGAGCACCTCTTCGATCTCACGCGGCGTGACGTTCAGCCCGCCACGAATGATGATCTCCTTCCTTCGGCCAACCATCGTCAAATACCCTTCCTCGTCGAGCACGGCCAGATCGCCGGACTTTACCCATCCGTCCTCTCCGAATGTCGCGGCGGTTCGCACGGGGTCGTCGAAGAACCCGACGCTCGTGTTCGGGCCACGGACGTAGAGCTCGCCGGGTTCCCCGACGATGGTCGTGCCGTCATCGTCGCGGACCGCTATCTCAACGTCGTCGACCGCGCGACCGTCGGTATTGATGCGCTTCTCGAGCGGTGAGTTGCTTCGGTTCCACGTCCCCACCAGCACTTCGGTCGATCCATACAACCGGAGCACCGAGATGCCGACCTCGCCCGCGGCACGGACCAGATCAGCGGGGACCGGTGCTCCGCCGGAGCCGAACAACCGCATCGAGTCGAGGCGGAGATTGTTCGCGCTGCACGCCTGCACAAGATCGCGAAGGAATGTCGTGGCCGCGAGCGTGTAGGAACAGCGTTGCTGCGCAATGAGCTGCGCGGCCTGAGGACCGTCCCATCGATCCTGAAGCACGAGCTGCAACCCGTGGTACAGCGCCATCCGGACGCCGTAGTTGAATCCCGTCGAATGGCCGATCGGCGAGGGCATCCAGACAACGTCGTCAGCGGTCATGCCGAGGGAGGAGAACGCGGTACGCACACTGAAATTCGTCGTCTGCTCCGTGTGCATCACCGCCTTGGGTTCCGCTTCCGTGCCCGAGGTGAAAATCAGCTCGGAAACCTCGTCCGCGACCTGGAGATCCGGAGGCGGCGCGGGACTCTCGACTGCAATCGCTTCCGCATACGTCGTTGCGCGGCCGCCGATCCCATCGACGACGACATGGGCCACGAGCGAGGGAAGGTCGTCACGCATCTCCTCGATCATGGCGAGGTGATCGAATCCGCGATACGTCGCAGGCGTGAACACGACCTTCGTCTGCCCGACCTGCAACATGTATCGGAGTTCCTTGCTGCGATACACGGGGAGCATTGGATTGATGACCGCACCGGCCTTGAAGATGCCGATTGCGATCGCGACCATCTCGTACCAGTTCGGCAGTTGCACGGCAACGACGTCGCCTGGGTGGACACCGTTGCGTTGCAGATACCCCGCGATGCGCGACGAGTCGCGGTCAAGTTCGCCGTACGTGTGCTGCCGTTCGCCGAGTTGGTCAACGACGGCCACCTCAGTGCCGCGCGCGGATGCATGGCCCGAGACCGACGCGGCGAGGGTCGTGCCGTCCCAGAACCCGGCTGCAAGGAATGCCTTCCGTCGTTCTGGTGAAGTGACGACGTTTTGCAGACGACGCTTCATAATGCGCCCCGACACCTCCTGTAAAACCCGCCAATTGTACTCATTCGTGCGGATTTTGTGGGCACGTCAAACCAAGTTCCGGCAGCGCATTCGGAAAAGCTAGAGTATTGGGTCTTGAGTGTCAAGAGATCGCCGGCCAGAGCGAGTGCCCCGAATGCGCCTTGAGATAGAACAGAATGCGGGCCGAATTCGCGTCGCATGGGAGGTGTCTTCGTGGCGAGCGCTCTGAACAAGGCCTTTCGGGTCATCCGGCTGCTCCGTCGGGGCCAACCGCTCTCGCTCACCGAGATCGCCCGGGCGCTCAAGATCGCCCCCAGTTCGGCGCATTCCATCGTGGCCGAGTTGGTCGCTGAGGGCGCGGTGATCCAGGAGGCCGAAAAGCGCTACCGCCTCGGACCCGCCACCTTCTATCTCGGGGCCGCATACGCACGCAGCCTTCCCGTGTATCGCGCGACGTGGACCGAGCTCGTGGAGGCTGCGCGGGAGCTCTCGCTGACCGGGGTGCTGGCGGTGCCGTGGGAGGACCATCACCTCATGCTCGCGGTGCACGAGGGAGGAGGACCCGACGTCGAGGTCGCATTCGGTGGTCGCGTCCCGATCGATGCGGGCTCGTTCGGGAAAGCGTACTTCGCATGGTCGGCGGTCAGTCCTGAAGGGCGCCTCTCGTCGTACACGTCGCGAAGCATCACCGACTCGAAGAAGTACCTCGAGGACCTGGCACAGTCACGCGAGCGCGGATATGCGACTGACGACGAGGAGTTCACGACGGGCGTCGGCGCCGTCACGAGTGGCATCACCTCGGAGCGAGGCTTCGAGGGCATCATGTCGCTGATCGGTCCGATCACCCACGTGAAGCAGATCGGGTTCGACGTGGCTGGGCGGCGGGTTGCGGCGACAGCCGCGCGTGCTTCGTTCGCACTCGGTGACCCCGGCCGGGTGAAGGTGGTCGGGGGAGACTAGTTCTGCGCCATGCCGGCTGACTCGTTCGCCTCCCCGTACGTCGATGTCGACGAGTGGCGAGAGGCACCGCATCCGCATCACTACGTGCATGGCGGGTTCGCCGGCACCGACACCAGGTTCTCGGTGTACTTCCCGCCGCCGGCCGAATACGGCGATCGCTTCATCACCGTCGTCGAGGGCGGCCAGGCGGGGCACGAGGTGCGCGCGGCGAAGCTCACGGGTGACGCATTACCAAGCATCGCGTGGGCGTTCTCGTGCGGTGCATTTCTCGTCGAGTTCGAATGGTGGGCACATCGCGAGCGGGGCGGTTGCGCTGACCCAGGTCCGGCACGACATCCCGGTCACTGCGTACGAAGCCACAGCCGCCGCGACCCGCTATGCCCGAGAGCTTGCGACGCAACGGTATGGACGGCGGCCTCGCTACGGCTACGTCATCGGTGGCAGCGGTGGCGGTCGTGCGCTCGTCGCGCTCGAGAACACCCAGGGCATCTGGGACGGCGTGGTGCAGTACATCAACGCTGCCGGGCACGGCATCAGCATGCCTTCGGTGCTCTCGAACGCTGTACGCGTGCTGGGTGGCGACATCGGCAGCGTCGCGTCGGCCTCAGAACCGGGCGGTGACGGTGACCCGTTCCGCGGCTTGACCGCACATCAGCGCGAAGCCCTGGCGACCCTCTACCGCTCCGGATTCCAGCCCGGCGGTGAGTTCCAGCTCGAGCATCCGGAACCTGAACTCTCCGTGATGCTCATCCTGTCGAGCCTGGCGCGTGATTTCGACGCGGCGTACTTCGAGGATTTCTGGTCGGTGCCCGGGTATGAGGGCGCTGACGGTGCGCTTGCAGCTGATGTCGTCGACGAGACGCTCGTCGTCGAAGCGGTCGTCACCGCCGCGGATTTCGACGGCGCCGACCGGCTGACGATCGATCGGATGGCGCGACGAGTTCGCGCTGACCGACGCCACGGCCGTCGGGATCCGAGCTCACAGCGTGTCGCTGCGGCATCGCGGTGCGAGCATCACGATGCTCACCGGCACCGCCGCGCAGCGCCCGCTCGTGTGTCTCGGTGTCATCGGCGACGTGCTGATCCTCGACTTCGCCAACAGCAGCGACCTGGCGGGCATCCAGCCCGGCGACTCGCTGCACGTCGACAACCGGCACTTCCTGGCGTACTGCTATTCGTACCGCCACCAGATCGATGTCGACGCCCCGGAGTCGCGCCAGTTCATGGTCGGCGGCGTGCCGATATACCCGCAGCAGGAGATCGGCGTCCAGGACGTGCTCGTCGGCGTGCGACTGAAAGCCGAGTTCGAAGGCAAGGCGATCTACGTCGGCAGCGTCAACGACTCGATGTCATCGCCGATTGGGTGGCCGGTCACGTACGCGGGACAGGTCCGGGCGAAACTCGGCGCCGCAGCCACCGACCGAATGCGGGTATGGCTCAACGAGCATGCGACTCACATTCAGGCTTCGGACCGACCACCCGGGAGCCCGCCGGTCGCGACCACGCGTCTCGTCGACTGGATCGGATCGGTCGAACAGGCGATGCTCGACCTCATCGATTGGGTTGAGCGTGGATCAGCCCCACCGGCCGACACGCAGTTCACCTTTGACGACGGAAGGATCGTGCTTCCGGAGAACGCGCACGCACGCGCGGGCATCCAACCGGTGGTGTCGGCCACGGCGAACGGTGGCGTCGCGACGGCGGTGGCGGTCGGCGAACCGGTCCGGCTGGCGGCACATGCGGAGGCGCCACCCGGTGCTGGAACGATCGTCTGTCTGGAATGGGATTTCGACGGCGACGGAACGTGGCCGCACGAGGATGCAGCCGTTGACGGCTCGAGCAGCACCATCGACCGCGAGGTGGTCCACACGTTCACACACCCCGGCACATATTTCCCCGCGGTGCGCGCGACCTTGCATCGCGAGGGCGTCCTTCAGCCGGCATATGGAGCGATCCCGAACCTCGCACGCGTTCGGGTCGATGTTCGCGCTGCGTCCAGCTTGACGGAGGCCGAACACCCGAGGTAGCGTCGGGGGCCGCGACAGCCGTCGGTGCCTCACGAAGGGGGTGGACATGCTTCCGGTACGAGTGGCAAAGCGCAGTCGAAACGCGATCGCGAAGCTCGCGGTGATCGCACTCGGAGCGGGGTTCGCCGCTATCGGGATTGGACCCGCCCAGGCATTTGCCGGCGGCCCGCAGACGCTGACCGGAACGTTCGGTGACGGCGCGACCTATCTCATCCAGGTCCCTGCGGACTGGAACGGCACGCTCGTCCTGTACAGCCACGGGTATGTCACCCCCGGGAGCGCGAACCCCGCGACTGACGTCGGCGACCCGGTCACCGGCCAGTGGCTGCTGACCAACGGCTATGCGCTTGCCGGTTCCTCATACGCCACAACGGGTTGGGCCATCCAGCAGGCGATCCCGGACCAGCTCGCGACGGTGAACACGTTTGACCATCTCGTCGGCACGCCGAAGCGCACGATCGCGTGGGGCCACTCACTCGGCGGCATGATCACTGCCGGACTTATCCAGGTCGCGCCGAAGGAGTTCACCGCCGCGCTGCCGATGTGCGGCGTCGTCGCCGGCGGCGTCCAGACGTGGAATCTGGCCCTCGATTCCGAGGTCGCCGTGCAGCAGCTCCTCGGGCCGACTTCGGGACTCCAGATCGTCAACATTACGGACCCGACCGCAAATCTGACCCTCGCCGAGGAGCTCTACGCAGGAGCGCAGGCCACACCACAGGGCCAGGCGCGAATCGCGCTCGCTGCAGCACTCGGTGACATCCCGGGCTGGTTCGATCCGACGACTCCCGAACCGGCGCCAACCGACTACGCGACGCAGGAAGCGAATCAGTTCCTGTGGGCCACGGAGGTCGACGGCCCGTTCGCGTTCGCCTTCCGCGCCGAGCTGGAGGCGCGAGCCGGTGGCAATCCGTCCTGGACGGGCGGCGTCAACTTCTGGCAACAGTTGCAGGAGTTGCCGGACTACAACGAGGTAAAGGCGCTATACCACGCCGCAGGGCTCAACCTGAGCGACGACATGGCGACGCTCACCGCGGCGCCGAGGATCACGCCTGATCCGAGTGCGGTCGCATATCTGAAGCACAACATCGTGTACGACGGCGACATCAGCCAGCCGGTGCTGACGCTGCATACAACGGGTGATGGACTCGTCGTCAACGAGGATGAGTTGCAGTACAAGAACACGGTTGACGCCGCGGGCAAGGGCTACCTGCTGCGTCAAGCGTTCGTGAGTCGTGCCGGCCACTGCACGTTCACGCCGGCTGAGACCATCGCCGCGTTCAAGGCGCTCATCCATCGCGTGAACACCGGACACTGGGGAAACCTCAGTCCGGCCGCGCTCAACGCAGTCGCGACATCGCTCGGACCGACGTACAACACGGCCCCTGCGGCCTACGTGCGGTTCACGCCGCTGCCGTTCCAGCGCCCGGCGAGCTGAGCCTCGCTCCGTCAGCCTTCCTGGATCTGCGCCTCTCCCCGCGAGATCGCAGCCAATGCGGCGCGACCACGCTCGCGCAACCGCTCGTGCGTGCCATCCATCCATGGAATGTCGCGCGGCAGATATCGCTTGGGGGCTTTGGCAACGATCGTGTAGTTGGCGTCGACAACGTTCGCGATGCGCGAGCGCGATGCCTGGGAAAGGAGCTGGTACGCATCCATGACGCTGAGGCCGGTTGCGGTCGAGATCCACGTGACCATCTGGGTGTGGGCGATGCGGAACGCGTCCTCGAGCGGACGGTACGAGCCGGCGACCATGATCGCCTCGTCGCTCTCGAGGCGAGGCCACTCGCAGTAGACGCCCTTGATGACATCGACAGTCAGCGTCGTGATCATCGCCCCCTCGACCGCTACGCCGCAGGCTTCACCTTCTCCCATGGTGTAGTGACCGTCGCCGAGTGAGAACAGCGCGCCAGGGACGTTGACCCCGAGATACAGGGTGGCTCCCGCGCATGCCTCGGGCGTGTCCATGTTGCCGCCGAACGCCTCGGGAACCAGGACGTTCCGAACCTCAAAGGCAGCGGGGGCAACGCCGATCGTGCCGTGAAACGGCTGTAGCGGCAGACGGATCTCGCAGTCGGAATCGAGCGCGTTGTACAGCACTTCATTGCTTGCGCTGTCAACGCGATACATCCATGTCCGTTCGGGGAGCGCAGGCTGGAGCGTGGGTGTGTATCTCGTTCCGGTGAGCGCCCCGAACAACGAGACGGTCGTGCTCACGGCCCAGTCGCGCGCCGGCTGCACGTCGATGAGGTGAATCGCGAGCGTGTCACCCGGCTCGGCGCCCTCGACGTAGAACGGCCCCGTCTGCGGGTTCACGTATGGATATTCGATGCACTTACCGGGGAGGTCATCGACACTCCGAATGTTGCCCCCGAAGCAGTCCTCGGTGAAGAGCCGGAGCACCTCGCCCGGGCGCACTCGCCACAGCGGATCGGTACCGCCGAATGTCCATGCGTATTGATCCGGTCGTGGAACGATGGAGCGAACGACGTCGAGATCAGGCATGCAGCAACGATACAGAGGTGGTCAATTGCTCGACGAGATCCTGGCGCACGTCGACGCCGATACCGGGTCCCTGGGGGACGCGAAGGCACCCGTCCTCGAGCACGAACGGCTCGGTGATGTCCTCCGCGAAATAGCGGTCGGATGCCGACGTGTCGCCCGGCAGCTTGAAGTTGGGCAGCGCGGCGAGCGCGAGGTTGGCCGCGCGTCCCACACCGGTCTCGAGCATGCCGCCGCACCACACCGGTGCACCGAGTGCAGCGCAGACATCGTGAATGCGGACTGCCTCGATGTAACCGCCGACGCGTCCCGCCTTGATGTTGACGATGCTGCACGCACCACGAGTTACGGCGTCGGCCGCGACTGCGGCGGAGACGATCGACTCGTCGAGGCAGATCGGTGTTGACATCGTTGCCGCGAGCGCCGCGTGGCCCGCAATGTCCTCTTCGACAAACGGCTGCTCGATGAGCAGCAGGTTGAACTCATCGAGACGCCGCAGCCGCGGTGCGCTCGCTGCGTCGTATGCGGTGTTCGCATCAACCTGGAGGAGCAGGTCGTCGCCGAAGGCGTCACGGACGGCGTGCACCGGCTCCCAGTCCCAGCCGGGTTCGATCTTGAGCTTGATGCGCCGGTATCCCTGGTCGAGGTAGCCGCCGACCTCCTCGAGCAGTGCGTCGAGTGTCTCGGCGATGCCGACCGACACGCCGCACTCGACGCGATCGCGTACCGCGCCCAGATAGCGGGCCAGCGAGACGCCGTATGCACGCAGCTCGGCGTCGAGCACCGCTGCCTCCACCGCGGCCTTGGCCATTCGATGCCCGATCACGCCCGCGAGCGCGGGTTGCACACCGCGTCCTGACAGTTCATCGACGGCGAACAGACGCGGTGCGAGGTGATCGGTGATCACCGCCTGCGCTGCCGCGACGTACTCGCTGCTGTACACGGGGTCCGCAAGTGCAACGCACTCGCCGACCCCGTCGCCGGCATCGGTGAGCACCTTGACCAGGAGCACATCGCGGTCGGTCTGCGTCCCGAACGACGTGCGGAACGGACGCACCAGCGGGACGCCGATGCGGCGTAGTTCTATTGCCTGAATCTTCACTTCGCGGCTTCCTCGGTTGGGTCCTCGACGCCTTCAGCGCCAATGACATCGGCGCCGGCGAGGATGCGCGTGAGCAACGCGCGGAGTAAGGCTGCGCGGCCGGGCATCATCGCGACCTCGACGTACTCGCCCTCCGCGTGCGCGCCGTCGCCGACCGCGCCGAGCCCGTCCAGGGTCGGCACACCGATCGCGCCGGTGAAGTTGCCGTCGGACGCGCCCCCGACTCTCGCGGTACCGAGTGGCGGATCGCCGAGCGATGCCGCGCACTCCTCGACGAGTTGCACGAGCGCGGTGGAGCGTCGCTCCTCGAGCGGCGGCCGGTTGATGCCGCCACTGATGGCGAGTAGGGCGCCGGGGAGCGTGGGAGTCAGGGTGCGGATGGCCGCATCGACCCGTTGTTGCTCATCGATGCTCCACGCCCGGACGTCGATGTCTACCTCCGCAGCTGCCGGGACGGTGTTGATCACCGTGCCGGCATGTGAGCGCGTCGGAGTCACCGTCGTGCCCACAGCCGTATTGCTGATGGCCGCGATGACGGGGACCTGCGCGGCAAGTTCGACAAGCGCGTTGATGCCGCGCTCCGGTTCGAGGCCGGCGTGGGCCGCGCGCCCGGTGATGCTCAGCTTGTACATCGAGATGCCTTTGCGGGCGACCTTGACGCGCGCGCCGAGGCCCGGTTCCAGCACGAGCACACAGCGTGCCCGCCGCGCCTCGTCCTCGATGAACGTCTGCGACGCCGGTGAGCCGATCTCCTCATCGGACGTGATGAGCAACGTGATGCCCTTGATGTCCGCGAGCCCTCGCATGGCGAACAGTGCCTGCACGAGTCCCGCCTTCATGTCAAAGGCTCCGGGGCCGGTTGCTCGTCCTTCGGTTACGGTGAACGGCCAGCGCGCGACGGTACCCGCGGGCCAGACGGTGTCGAAGTGACAGAGCACGAGAATGCCGCCGTCCTCGCCGCGAACGCGAAGCAGCGGCCGGCCGCGAACGTCAAGCGACTCGGGCACGACGCCGATGATCTCCTCGATGACCTCTGCCGCCAGGCGCATGCCCGCACCGATCAGGTCGGGGTCGTTGCTCGGTGTTTCGGCAGTCACCAGACGTTCGAGCACGGCGACCATCTCCGTCTCGGTTGCGTCAAGCATCGGTAGACGCCGGTTGTGGTCGCGTAAACCGATATGCCCCGCCGTCCCACTCGATCGTGAGACCGTCGCGCTCAGCCGCGAGCACGGCGTCGCGCGTGGCGATGCGCGCTGCGCGCGCTGCTGCGGGATCCGTGCGCGCGAGTGCCGTGTAGTCCTTCGGAATGGCATGCGAGCGCACCACGTCGACGGGCCGCAGGGGATGCCCGGCAGCGGCCGCGAGCACGCGCGGCGAGTTGAGACGCCACGAGACCTCGAAGCGGTCGCTTTCGTCTCCTGCGTTGACGATGTCGTCCATGGCGCCATAGAAGTTGGGGTGCATCGCCATCACGACGGCGCCGAGCTTGACCAGGTTGAATTGTGCATTGCGTGCCACCAGTGGGTCGTACGTCCAACGAATCTCGCCGAATCCCTCCCGAAGGCAGACGGCGCGCTGCCACAGTTTGAGCGCATAGCCGACCCCGGCCGAAAGGTGGCTCGGGACCACGGCCGTCATGTGCGAGTGCAGATGCAACCCGCCCTCCCAGCCGAGGAACCCAAGGGTGGTCCCGACCGGGCGTTCGTCCATCAGGGCGCCCAGGAGCGTGCTCCCGGCATGCGCGAAGGCGCGCAGGAGATTCGACTGCGGAATCTGCTGCGCGCCCCAGACCGTGCCGATCACCTCCTGGGCGATGGCGATGTCGCTGCTCCGCAACTCGCGGACCTCGACGCCGGCGCGCGATGCCGCTTCGCGCGCGACTGACCACGCGTCGTCGAGCCCACTGTCGGAGGTCATCGCGCCGATTCTAGGCCGGGAGATCGTCGGATCCCGGCCGTCGCGCTGACGCCGGAGCCATGACGGATGGCTATGGTGGTGGCGATGAGCGAGGTGGGGCGCCTCAGCGGCGCCGAGGAGCAACCGTGGACCTGGGATGAAGCGCGCTGGCGCGGATCAGTCGACCGCGTCCGCGCAGGCCGGGGGCTCGTTCCGACGGTATGGCCCGACGGCTCGGAGGTTGCGGTTGCCCTCTCGTTCGATTCGGATCACGAAACCATCCCGCTGCGCAACGCCGAGACGCATCCGGGCAAGCTCTCGCAGGGGGAGTACGGCGCACGCGTCGGCGTTCCGCGCGTGTTGCGGCTGCTCGATCATCACCGGGTTCCCGCGACGTTCTTCGTTCCAGCAGTGTCGGGACTCCTGCATCCCGAGGAGATCCCGGCGTGCGTCGCGGCCGGGCACGAGATCGCGTTGCACGGTTGGATCCACGAATGGAACACCGTGCTCGACCGTGCCACCGAACGCGATCTGCTCTTTCGCAGCATCGATGTCCTCGAGCGGCTCAGTGGCACACGGCCGACGGGCATTCGCACACCGTCGTGGGATTTCAGCGAGCACACGCTCGATCTCATTCGCGAGGCACAGCTCACCTACGACTCGTCGCTGATGGCCGACGACGAGCCATACGAGCTCCTCGCAGCGGGCGAGGCGACGGGCATCGTTGAGATCCCGGTGGAGTGGATCCGGGACGACGCCCCATACCTGACCATGGACCGATATACCGGAGTCCGCCCGTACACGGCGCCACGTCAGATCCTGCAGATCTGGATTGACGAATTCGACCGGGCGCGGCAGCAGCATGGGCTGTTCCAGCTCACGATGCATCCGCACCTCATCGGTCACCGGTCTCGGATCGTCATCCTCGAGCAGCTGCTCGAGCACATCACCGCTGCCGGCGGCGCGTGGTTCGCGAGCCACGACGAGATCGCAAGGTTGGTCGCTCGTTCTCCGGAACGTGAGAGTTCTTTCCCGTGACCTACGCGACGACGCTGCAAAGCTGGCACGACTTCTACCAGCTCACCGGCACGGCAGCGGGCAGCCTCGTCGGCCTGCTGTTCGTGGGGCTTTCGTTGCACCTCTCGATCGTCATCAAGCATCCGGAGGTGCGTGCGCTGGCGCGGATGACGTTGTCGTGCTTTGGCATCACGCTGGTCCTCGCACTCTTCCTGATGATCCCCGAGACCCTCCCCGCCAACACGGGTTGGGAGCTGCTCATCCTCGGTGCGGTCGGCGTACTGCTGATCGTCCGCAGTCTCGTGTCCGGCCTGCGCAGCGAAGAGCACGCGATCCCATTCTGGCGCCTCATCCTTCGGTTCGGGCTCACGGCCCTGACCTTCATCGGCATCAGCGCCTGCGGCGGGACCCTGATGGCCGGCGACTACCAGGACGCGCTGGACTGGCTGGTCGTCATCGCCGTATTCCTCGTGGTGCTCTCGTTGCGAAACTCCTGGGATCTGCTGGTCAGCGTCGGCGAGGCGGTGGCCCAAGGGAACCAGCCGCGCTGACCCAGCGTTGCCGGCGTCAGAGCACGCGAGTGGGGAGGGGTGTTTCGCGAGCGGTATCGCCTTCCCGATGGATCTCGTAAGCAAGTGCTCCGGGCATCTCCGTGATGGCCTCATGGAGCTCGGTCCCGTGGTAGATGAGTCCGGCGCCATTGTCCGTGGCGTATGCGCTGGGGAGTGTGCCGTCGGCCACCAGCTTGTGGATGAGCGGACGGCGTTCAGGCTCGGCGTCGTGGTGGGGACTGTTGCTGTATGGGAGCCAGCCGAGCGCATCGGTCACGGGGTGCAAGGGCAGTCCGAATGAGTCGGTGGTCCCGCCGACATGCCAGCACAGGGAACCGGCTGACACGCCCATGAGCACCACACCGGCCTGCCACGCATCGTGGAGCACCGCGTCAAGACCGTGCAGTCGCCACAGCGCCAGCAGGTTCGCGGTGCTTCCTCCGCTCACCCAGATGATGTCCTGCTGCAGCAGGTGAGCACCGACGTCATCGAAGTTGGGCATCGGGAACAGATCGAGATGCGAGACGACCATGTCGAGCTTGGAGAATGCATGGTGGAGCGCCGTCAGCCATGTGGGGTTGTCTGCGGCGGCCGTCGCGATGATGCAGAGCCGCGGATGCGCACCCGCTCGCGCGATCTGTGCAGCGAGCGAGTACGCAGGCCCGGGGCGGAAATTCCACTGGTCGGGACCATCCGGCAGGAAACCGATGCTGGTCGCGATGATCGTTGGCTGCAGCGCCGTCACGCGACGATTCTGCCCTACCGCGACGTCAGGCCGGCGTGCCCCATTTGTCGCCCCAGTTATCGCCCCAATTGTCGCCGAGTCCCTTGCTGGGGTGCACCCGCCATCCCGCCGGCGCCCGCCGTACTGCGTTTTGCTACGCGCCCCGCGTCCCTATGTTGCAGCGGTTTCGATCGGGAGGCGTCACGTCGATGAGATCCATGCTTCGGCAAACCCCTGTCCACCGGCACGCAGCGCGCCCGGCTGCGCGCGACGGCCGTGCGCACCCGTCATGGTCACTCGGATATTCGTAAAGGCGGCGATGCCCGATGTCTTCCCGGCATTCGCCGAGACACTCGCCACGGTGTGCGTGAAGCTCAGCTGGTTCCAGCGTGCGAGGCTGGCGCCGTGACCGCCGTATGCCGGCGCCTCAACGATCCACTCGGCTGACGAGCGGCTGCACGTCGCTGTTGCCTTGCACTGCTCAGCAACGGTCAGTGCCTTGCCGGTGGAGACGTCGCGCACGACGATCTTGAACACCCGGTTCGCGTAGGTGATGGATGCAGTGATGACGTCACCCGGCCGAACCGAGAGTACTTGCGTGATCTGGTTGGTCGGATACATCTCCCACCACGCCGAATACACCGGCGTGGTCCCCGAGCAGTACGCCTCGGTACCGCCCTGTTCGACGGTCTTGTCGTACCAGCCGTCGAAGCCGACCCATTGGACCGCCGCCTGAGTCAACGCCGACCGGGAGCAGCTCACCGGCTCGACGGTCCACTGCGCGCCGACACTCGTGAACGCCGAACGCGATGTCACCACGTATCCGGCCCAGCTCGACGAGTTCCGAGCCGCACTCGCCGTGCCGCCCGTCTGGTTCATCCACGCCGCGTTGCTGGACGGGGCCGTCGCGGATATGACGGAAACGCTCGCGATCGAGAGGAGAAGGCCGATGACGGTGGCGATCAGCGCTGCCGTCGGGCGCAACGATCGGAGCGCCGTCAACGTGTGCGGCGTGCGCGCCGGCGGGCAACCTCGAGCACGACGCCGCCGAAGAAGAGGATGACCGCGGCTATCGCGAACCCGGTCCCGACGCCCGTGTCAGGGACTCCCGGGGTACCAGGGCCGCCAGGGCCTCCCGAGCCGCCGGATCCGCCGGTACTCCCGGATCCGCCCGAGCCCGAGCCGCCGGTGCCACCGCCGCCGCCGGAACCGCCTGTACCGCCTGTGCCCGTGGTGCAAGCGCCAACGGGCGGGGTGATCTGATTGCTGTCGAGAGTCAGCGCCCCGTTGCGAGCGAGCGCGCGCCCGGTCAGGATGTTCGCGCCCGTCGTCATGGTGATGCTCGTGAGCGCCATCAGGTTCCCCTGAAAGTGCGTCGCCGACCCGAGCGTTGCGGAGCTGCCGACCTGCCAGTACACAGCGCATGCCTGCGCGCCATTGGTGAGGAGCACCGTGGAGCTGCTTGCGGTGGTCAGCGTGCTGCCGATCTGAAAGATGAAGACGCCGTTGCCGCTCAACGTCAGCGGCCCGGTCAGCTGCGCCGACGTGTCGAACTTGTACACGCCCGGCGTCAGGTTCATCCCGCCGAGGTCGAGCCCGGTGAGATCAGACGTCGTCGGCGCGTTGGCAGCCTCGGTGTACGCGGTGACGAGGTCGTTTTTCGCCTGCAATGCCACGGCGTCGCTCACGTGGCGGACACCGGTGACGATCCCCGGAGGAAACCCTGGCACGGACGATCCGGGCTGCAGTCCGAGGTTGCCGGTGATGACGCTCGGTCCCGTGTTGGTGATGGTCGATCCCGCGAGCACGGTGAAATTCAGCGCCGTGCCGAGGCTCGGACTGGTAGCAGCGAAGACGGAGCCAGGCCACACGCCTGCCAGGACGGCTGTAAAGACCACGATCGGGAACAGGATGGGAAGCCGCTTGAACACCGCCCCACCATGGACCGATATCCGGTGAAACCCCGGCGCCGTGAGGGTTGCGACGCTCCCCGCGTTGATACGTTGCATGTCGCCTGCACCGTCCGGCCGTTCCCAAAGGGGGTCCGCGATTGGCATGATCGCGCCCATGTATCGCCGGGCGTGGGTGGCGGTCTCCGGAATGGCGCTCGCCGTCATCGCTGTCGGGCTGAGCTCGTCCAGCGCCGGTGCGGGGGGACTCTCGAGCCTGCTCTCGAGTCATTTCGTTTCCGTTCCGGCGTCCATGCTGCCGCCGGCGGGCACGATGTACAACGACGCCACATGTCCGACTGACGCACGCTGTTACGTGGTCGGCTCGGGGCCGGACGGTGGCATCCTCACGACCTCGAGCGACGCCGGGAGCAGCTGGACAACGTCGATGCTCCCGTTCACTCGCGGCTTCAACATTTTCTCGATGTCGTGTCCGTCGGCATCGCGGTGTTATGTCGGCGCCACCAATCTCACGACGAAGCGGAGCACGTTGATCGCCACCGACGATGGTGGCGCCAGTTGGAACCGGCAGTCCGTCCCGTCCGGGGTGATCGTCGCGTCGATCGGTTGCGCTTCCGTCTCCGCGTGTGTGGCGGTCGGGAGTGCGGGTGATTACGATTCGCCGAGCTTCGTGCTGACCACCGTCAATGGCGGCGCGAGATGGGTGGAGCACGCGGCGCCGCAAACCGGCCTCACCACCGTTCGCTGCCTGAACCTCACACACTGCTGGCTGGCCGGACCCGGCGCATGGTTCAGCTCGGACACGGGTGCCACGTGGCAGAACCTGTCGCCCCCATCCGCCAACTGCGGGCTAGGTCCGATCTGCGACAACGTCTGGACGCAGACGATCGACATCGAGTTTCAGTCGGTGTCGGACGGCTGGACTGTCGGACAGTTGACGTGTGGCAGAGGCGGATGCGCAGCAACCGCGTTGCACACCACCGATGGCGGCGCAAGCTGGACGCTGTCGACCGCCGCGGGCCGGTTTCCGACCGCGACGCAAATAGCCTGCCAGGGCGGTGACGTCTGTCTGCTCACCGCCCAGGGCGGCAAGTATTCCGTCATCGGCGATACGACCGATGGCGGAACCGGTTGGGCGACGATGCAGCAGGTCTCAACGACCATCGACGCACTCGCGTGCACGCCGGACCGCACGATGTGTCTTGTTGCAGGTGGCCTCAATCGTATCCCCGCGCTGATGACGCTCGGCGTTGCAAGCTTCGCTCCGTCGCTGTTGTCGACCGTCGGTGGTTCGCTTGCGTCGCCTGCGGCACTGCTCGGGGCGCCGCTCAACGCGCTCGTCAACGCGCTCATCACAGTCGGATTGATCCTGCTGATCACCTTCCCGTCGCAGTTGTTCAACCGCACATATGAGGAGAATCACGACCGCATTCGTGCGTGGTGGCAACGCCGGCTGACGTTGGCTTCGCGTGTGCGGGTGCTCAACCCTCGACTCCGACCATCAACTCGTGCATCGCTCAGCGTCACCGCGGTCGTGGTGGTCGGTGGAGTTCTTGCGTCCATGCTCGATCCTGGCTTCGGGTTCAACGTGCGGTCGTTCGCGCTCTTTCTTGGAGCTGTGCTCGCGCTCGTCGCGGGTGCGACCGTCTCCGCCCTGGCGTCAGGTTTCTATCGGATGTCGCGTCACCGTGTCGGCGTCTGGCACATTCGCGCGCTCCCCAGCGCGCTGGTCGTTGCGGCGGGATGCGTGCTGGTGTCGCGCCTCACCGACTTCCAACCCGGGTACCTGTATGGGCTGATCGGCGGCGTCATCTTCTCCGGCCCACTGTCCAGGCGCCAGGAGGGCCACGAGGTCGCCGTGGCATCGGCGTGCACGCTGGTGGTGAGCGTTGTCGCCTGGTTGATCTGGGCACCGGTCGCGACTGCCGCATCTGCGGATCCAACGAGCTTCCCGCTTGCGCTCGCAGAGAACTTCCTCGCGGCGTTGTTCCTGTCAGGCATGGTCGGCCTGATGGTCGGGCTGATCCCGCTCCGCTTCCTCCCCGGCGAGCGTCTCGCGCAGTGGCGATGGGGTGCGTGGGCGCTGCTGTTCGGGCTCGCGATGATCACCGTCATCGAGGTGGTCATCCGCCCGCAGACGAATGCGGCTCGCGGCAGGAGCGAGCCGTTCTGGACGACGCTGGGGCTGTTCCTCGGTTTCGGTCTCGCCTCGATCGTCTTCTGGTTGTACTTTCAGGTGCGACGCGGACCGGAGCAGTCGCCGGCCACCTGACGCCGGGTTTGGGCAGGCGCTCTAAGCTGCGCGGTCGTGCCACGACTGAAGATGTCCGCTGCGCTGCGCCACCGCGACTTCGCGTTGCTGTGGTCAGGTCAGAGCGTTTCGCTCGTCGGCGACGGTGTGTTCATCGTTGCGCTCGCACTCGAGACGCTCCGTGTCGACAACAGCCCGGCGGCGCTGTCGTTCGTGCTCGCGTCGCGCCTGTTGCCGACCGTGCTCCTCCTGCTCGTCGGTGGAGTGATCGTCGACCGCGTCCCCCGACGCGCGGCGATGCTCGTGTCGGACGTGACGCGGGGACTCTCCGTCGCCGCCATCGCGATCCTCATCGCGATTGCCGCGCTGCAGATCTGGGAGTTGGTGGTGATGTCGATCGTCTTCGGCGCCGCCGACGCGCTCTTCTACCCGGCATCAACGGCGGTCGTGCCGGAGATCCTTCCTGCGGAGTTGCTCGTTCAGGGGAGCGCGCTCAATGCGACAAGCCGCACTGCGGCGCAGGTATTGATCGGACCCGCGCTCGGCGGCGTCATCGTTGCATCAGTCGGATACGACTGGGCCTTCGCTGTTGACGCGGCCAGCTTCGCCATCAGCGCAGCGTGCTTACTTGCGATGGCACGCCTCCCACGTCCGAAGGCGTCGGGGCGATCGGCCTTGGCAGAGCTGCGCGAAGGCCTTCGATACTGCCGCTCGCAACCGTGGTTGTGGGGAACGATCATCGCCGCCGGAATCGCCAATTTCGCCAGCTATGCGCCGCTGGCGATTCTCATCCCACTCCTCGTGAAAAACGTGCTGCATCAAGGCGCGATCGCGTTGGGATTGGTCTTCGCAGCCGGCGGAGTCGGCGGGATCGCAGTCTCGCTGCTGGTCGTTCGCCTCGGGGCGCCGCGACGTCGCATCACTGCGATGTGGTTGGGGTGGACGGTCGCCGGCGCCGGCGTCGTCGGCCTGGCGCTTTCGCCGAACATCTGGCTGGCCGGCGCGCTCGTCCTCGTCGTCCTGGGGATGCTGGAGTACGGGAATCTGCTCTGGAATCCGATCATGCAGGAACTCGTTCCCGAGGACCTCATCGGGCGCGCGTCATCCGTGGACTGGACGATCTCGCTGAGCCTCAGCCCGCTTGGTGTCATCGCCGCTGGGGCGGTCGCCAGCGCGATCGGAGTCCGTGCAACGATCCTGATCGGTGGCGTCCTCTCGGTCGTGATGTGCGGCGTCCTCTTCGTACCCGGCGTCCGCGACCCTGAGCGTCGCGCGCTTGACGGTGCGGCAGGTGGGTCGCCGGAGAGCGGCTAGCTCGCGACGTGAAGCACGATGCGCCCGCGTCCATGACCGGTTTCCGACGCAGCGTGCGCCTGGGCTGCTTCCTCGAGCGGGAACACTGCGCCGATATGGGGGACCAAGTCCCCTGAGGCGACAAGCTGTGCAAGCTCCTCGAGCACAGGAGTGGTGACCGCCGGATGCGCAACGTTTGCGACGCGAACGCCGTGGGCGGCAGCCGCTTCGGCGTCAGCCGCACCGGCGACCACGACCATGATGCCCCCGGGCTTGAGTACGCCCCACGAACGCGCTGTGATCTCGCCACCGACGGTATCGATGACAGCGTCAACGTCGCGCACCACATCCTCGAATCGCACGGCGGTGTAGTCGACGACTTCGTCAGCGCCGATCGATTGCACATAGTCAACGTTATCTGTGGAGGTCGTCGCGATCACGTGCGCTCCTTTCCAGCGAGCGAGTTGCACGGCAAGCGAGCCAACGCCTCCGGCGCCTCCCTGGATGAGCACCCGCTGACCGGCCTCGAGGTGCGCCGTGTCGAAGAGGGCGACCCATGCGGTCTCGCCGCCGACATGCAACGTCGCCGCTTGATCGAAACTCACCGCATCGGGTTTGCGCGCCAGCGTCGCCACTGGTCCGGTTGCATATTCGGCATAGGTGCCGGTGCCGCGTCCGAAGACAGCATCGCCGGCGGAGAACGCGGTGACGCCAGGGCCGACCTCCTCGACGGTTCCGGCGACGTCAAGGCCCGGTATGCGGGGCAGCTCGATCGGCATGTATGTCCTGAGATAGCCGGCGCGCATCTTCCAGTCGATCGGATTCACCCCGGCGGCGCGCACCCGGATGAGCACTTCGCCTTCCTGTGGCACCGGCCGCGGCACGAGATCGATCACGAGCACCGACGGCGGGCCGTATTCGTGGAATCGCGCGGCCCGCATCTCGGGCGCTGTGGACTCAGCTGCCATGTCGGTGCACCTCGGCTAGAGCTAGCGTTTCAGGAGGAACAATAGCTTCTAGCGCCGCCCGGACGGCCCACGGCTCTAGAGCACTTTCGAGAGAAAGGCCTTCGTCCGTTCGTGCTGCGGGTTGGCGAGCACCTCGCGAGGAGGACCCGAACTCGACGATGACGCCACCATCCATGAACACGAGCGCGTCACCGACCTCGCGTGCGAAACCCATCTCGTGCGTCACGACGATCATCGTCATCCCGTCCTGGGCGAGTCCGCGCATGACGTCGAGCACATCGCCGACGAGCTCCGGGTCGAGCGCCGATGTCGGCTCGTCGAACAGCATGAGCTTCGGCTGCATCGCGAGGGCCCGCGCGATTGCGACGCGTTGCTGCTGACCGCCGGAGAGCTGGTTCGGGTAGACGTCCACCTTGTCGCCGAGGCCAACTCGGTCGAGCAGGGCACGTCCGCGTTCGTCGGCCGCGCGCTGGTTCTCGCCCTTCACCCGCACGGGCGCCTCGCGGACGTTCTCGAGCGCGGTCATATGCGGGAAGAGGTTGAAGCGCTGAAAGACCATGCCGATCTCGGCGCGTTTGCGACAGACCTCGCGCTCGCGCAACTCGTAGATCCTGCCACCGCGCTCCTGATAGCCGACGAGCTCGCCGTCCACCGACAACCTGCCGGCGTCGATCTTCTCGAGGTGGTTGATGCAGCGAAGGAAGGTGCTCTTGCCCGACCCAGAGGGCCCGACGATGCAGAGCACCTCTTTCGGCGCCACCTCCAAGTCAATGCCTCGGAGCACCTCGACCCGGCCGTAGCATTTATGGACATTCTCGGCACGAACCATCGGCGTTCCCATCACGGCCTCACGCTCGGTGTTGTGGGTAGACCGGGAGCACAGCAGGGTCGGCCGTGACTGGCGGAGCGTCGTGGAAGTGGAACAGCAGCCGGCGGAAGCGTTGGATCGGCGTCAGCGGCAGTTGACGCGCGGCGCCTCGTGCGAAGTATCGCTCGAGGTAGTACTGGCCGAAGGTGAGCACCGACGTCATCGCGAGATACCAGATGCTCGCGACGATGGCGAGCTCGATGATGTCGTAGTTGAAGTTGGAGATCTCCTTCTGCACAAAGAAGAGTTCGGAGACCGTCGCGAGGTAGGCGAGTGACGAGGTCTTCAGCATCGAGATGGTCTCGTTGCCGGTCGGCGGGATGATGACCCGCATCGCCTGGGGCAGGACGATCCGGCGCATGACGAGCACGCGAACCATACCGAGCGCCTGCGCCGCCTCAGTCTGTCCCGTGTCCACGGAGATGATGCCCGCCCGGACGATCTCGGACATGTAGGCGGCCTCATTGAGCCCGAGCCCCAGGATCGCCGCGAGAAAGGGCGTGACGATCTTGTTCGTGGTTCCCACCCACACCAGATGCGTGAAGGGTATGCCGATGTGCAGCAGTGGAAGGATCGAGCCGATGTTGAACCAGAAGAAGATCTGCACCAGCACCGGCGTGCCGCGGAAGAACCAGATGTAGAACCAGCTCACGGAGGAGACCACCGGATTCACCGACAGTCGCATCACTGCGAGGATCACGCCGAGGGTGATCCCGATGATCATCGCGATTGCCGTCAACGCAAGCGTGACGAGCACGCCATGCATGATCTGGGGATAGAAGAGGAAGGTTCCGACGACGCTCCAGTTGAGACCGGGGGCGGTCGCGAAGGTATAGATGACTGCCACCGCAAGGGCGAGCACGACAACCGCAGCTACCCACCGCCACGGATGCCGCACCGGAATCGCTTGAATCGCCGCCGGCCTTCCCTGCGCGGCAGGCGCGGGGAGCGGGTTGCCGAGGACGTCGGTGCCCGTGGTCACTGGCGCCGTTGCCTCCCGTCAGTGAGTGCGTGCTGGGCGCGTGATCTCAGTACGACGGCACGCAGGTGGAGCCGACCGCGTTGTTGTCGTTGACGCTGACTGCAGAACTGGTGATTGCGCCGTCCTGCACACCCCAGGTCTTCAGGATCTGCGTGTAGAAGTTGTTGTCGATCAGGTACTTGATGGCGTCTTCAAGCGCCTGGTCCATGCCGAGCGTCTTGAGGACGGCGACACCGTAGGGATAGACGCTGCATGCCGTCCCACCGATCTTCAGCTTGCCCGCCTCGAGCTTCACCTGATAATCGGCCACGGGCTGGTCGGCCCAGCCGAAATCGGCCCGCCCGGAGAGGAGCGCCGCGTTCGCCTCGGTCTGGGTGTCGAAGCTCTGGACCGTGATGTCCGTCTTGCCGGCCGATGTGCAGTTGTCCGTGTCGCCGGGGAGCTTCATGCCACCCGGCTTCATGCCCATGTAGCCCCAGGCGTCGAGCTCTTCGGTCGTGCCCGCCTCGACCGCGACCGTGTGTCCGCACATGTCAGACGCCTGCGAGATCGTCGCGCCTCCGGTCTTGACGAGCCACGCCTCGCCAGCCTGGTAGTAGGTGATGAAGTCGATGCCCTTGGCCTCGCGATCAGTGGTCGGGGTGTAGCTGGAGAAGCTCATCTGGTACTTCGACGGGCTCTCGAGGAGCGACGGGATGATGTCGGAGAAGGTGACGTTGTTGATCGTGCACGCGATGCCGAGCACCTTGCAGACGTCCTTCGCAAGGTCGAGGTCCCAGCCGACGAGGTTGCCGTTGAGATCGACGAACTCATTCGGTGCGTAGGACGCATCTGTCGCGATCTGCAGAGGGGCGTCAGCCTTGACGGCGGCCGGCACCTCGGCAGCGATGGTCGGTTGCATCGCCGGGCCGGCAGCGGGAGTGCTCGTCGGCGTGCCGGAGCCGCTGCCCGTGCTCGAGCCACCGCACGCGGCAAGGAGCGCGGCCGGGAAGAGCAGCGCGATGCCGGCGCGGCGCGAAAAACCAACCGTGCGACCCATGTGTGACCCCCGATTTGCCAGTGGATTGAACAGGTTGGCCATTGTGGACCCGGATCTGTCGCCGTGTCCACCCGGATTGGGAGTGACCGCCATGGCTACCGTTTGCCGCCCCTGGGCAGCCGCAGTTGAAGCTTTCCCCAGCCTGTTCGGCCGTGGATGCCTGAAATCGCTGCGGAACGGGTTGTATTCGTCATCGTCGAGTCCAAACCAATGCGCTTGACCCTTCGTACTGGCGAATGCAAGCATGGCCTCGCCCAGGTCGCCATTCCGTTTTGGAGGAGGTCGCATGACGCAGTCAGTCGCGGTAACCATCAACGGGAGGCGCCGGGACGATGAGGTCGAACCGAGATTGCTGCTTGTGCATTACCTCCGCGAGGTAGCGGGCCTGACGGGCACGCACATCGCCTGCGACACCAGTCAATGCGGCGCGTGCACCGTCTTGATGGATGGGGACGCCGTCAAGTCATGCAGCGTGTTCGCCGTCCAGGCGGACGGCCGCAGTGTCACGACGATCGAGGGCCTTGCCGACGGTGGAACGCTTCATCCGGTACAGCAGGCGTTCTGGGACGAGCACGGACTGCAGTGCGGGTTCTGCACGCCGGGATTCATCATGGCGGCCGCCTATCTGCTGCAGCAGAACCCGACGCCCACTGACGACGAGATCGAACGCGGACTCGAGGGCAACCTCTGCCGGTGCACGGGATACACCAACATCAAGAAGGCGGTGCGCTCCGCATCCAACGCGATGAATGGCGCCGCAACCGAGGTCGCCGGACGCAGCGCGAGCGCGGTCGCCGCGTCGGTGGAGGGCTAGACGATGGCTGTCACCACCATGATCGGCGCCCGGGTTCAGCGCCGCGAGGACCCCAAGCTCATCACCGGGCACGGCCACTACATCGATGACGTGAACCTCGTGAACATGGCGCACATGTCGGTCGTGCGCAGCCCGCATCCGCATGCCCGCATCACATCGATCGATACCGCCGCCGCGCGCGCGTCGAAGGGCGTTGTCGCGGTGCTGACGTTCGCGGACTTCAAGCCGGTCATCCTCGGACCGCTCCCGGTGACCAACTCGTTCGTCCCCGACAAGAAGCAGGTCCCGGAGCAGTTCCCGATCGCGGCCGATGAAGCCGTCTATGCGGGTGAGCCGGTGGCGGTGGTCATCGCCGAGGATCGCTACCTCGCCGACGACGCCGCGCAACTGGTCGTCGTCGACTACGAACCGCTTCCCGCAGTGATGGATCTCGAGAAAGCGATGGCGCCGGGCAGCCAGCTCGTGAAGAGCGACCGCCCCGACAATATCGGCTGGGACGCGGCGTTCCCGTCTGGAGACATCGACGCTGCCTTCGCTGAGGCGGAAGTGACCGTCAAGGAGCGCATCGGGCAGCAGCGCCTCTTCCCGACCGCCATGGAGACGCGCGGCTGCGTTGCCGACTGGGTCCCGTTCGACAACCGGGTCACGCTCTGGACGTCAACGCAGGTCCCGCACTTCATCCGGCTGTTCGTCGGCGGCGCGCTCGGCGTCCCGGAATCGCAATTTCGGGTGATCAGCCACGATGTCGGCGGCGGCTTCGGTGCGAAGCTGCGCCCCTATCCCGAGGAGTACCTCGCCACTGCGGCGTCCAAGATCTGCAGGCGACCGGTCAAGTGGATCGAGGATCGCACCGAGAGTCTGCAGGCGACAACCCACGGCCGCGGCCAGGTGTTCGACGTGGAGGTCGCCGCCAAGCGCGACGGAACGCTCCTGGGATTGCGATTCACGCAGTTGCTCGACATCGGTGCGTACCACGGGGTGTTCAGTGCGTTCCAGGTGGTCGCCTGCCTCCTCGGCGGCGGGTGCTACGAATGGAAGGCCATCAGTGCGCGCAGCATCGGCATCTTCACCAACCGCATGTCGACCGACCCATACCGCGGCGCGGGTCGTCCGGAAGCCACCCATCTCGTCGAGCGCGCCGTGGACCTCGTGGCGCGCGAGATCGGCATGGACCCGGCAGAGATACGGCGCAAGAACTTCGTCAAGTCCTTCCCGCACACCAACAACTTCGGTCTCGTGTACGACTCGGGCGACTACGAGAAGTCGCTCGATCGCGCCTTGGAGAACATCGGCTACCCCGCGCTGCGCAAACGTCAGGAGGAGTTGCGTGCGCAAGGTCGATACATGGGTATCGGCTTCAGCACCTGGGTCGAGATCTGCGGGCTCGGCCCGAGCTCGGCGACGGCGCCGGCGGCCGGTATCGCGCTCGTCGAGTCATCGATGGTGCGTGTGCATCCAACAGGGTCGGTGACCGTCTCCGTCGGCACACACTCGCACGGCCAGAGCCACGAGACGACCTTTGCGCAGATCGTCGCCGACCAGCTTGGTGTTCCGATGGAATCGGTGGAGATTCGCCACGGGGACACCGGCGATACGCCGTTCGGCTATGGGACATATGGATCGCGCAGCCTCGCGGTGGGCGGCATGGCGATCGTGGCGTCGTGCCACAAGGTCGTGGAGAAGGCCCGCAAGCTCGCTGCGCATGCGTTCGAGGCCTCCGAGGACGACATCGTGGTCGACCAGGGACGGTACTTCGTGCGGGGCAATCCGGCGGAGGCCAAGGTTCTCGCGGAGCTGGCGTTCGCTTCGTACGGCGCCGGCCTGCCGGAGGGGATGGAGCAGGGCCTCGAAGCGGTGTCGTACTTCGATCCGCCGAACTTCGTGTGGCCCTTCGGCTGCCACATCTGCGCCGTGGAGGTCGACCCGGAAACCGGCGCCGTCACCATCGATCGCTACGTCGCAGTGGACGATTGCGGCAACGTCATCAACCCCATGGTCGTCGACGGCCAGCTGCAAGGCGGCATTGCGCAGGGCATCTCGCAGGCGCTGTTCGAAGAGGTGCAGTACGACGACGAGACCGGTCAGATGCTCACCGGCACCCTGCTCGACTATCTCGTCCCGACGATGGCCGAGATGCCAGATTTCGAGCTCGATCGCACCGTGACTCCGAGCCCGACGAACGAGTTGGGGGTCAAGGGAATCGGCGAGGCGGGCACCATTGCCTCGAGCGTCGCCGTCATCAACGCCATCACCGACGCGCTGTCCCCCTTCGGGATCAAGCACGTGGAGATGCCCGCCCGGCCGGACCGTCTCTGGTCGATGATCAAGGAGGCACGCGCATGATCACGGGAGCGTTCGAGTACTCGCGCCCGGGCTCCGTCGAGGAAGCGCAGTCACAGCTGAACAAATATGGGGCCGACGCAAAGGTCATCGCCGGTGGTCAAAGCCTCATCCCGCTCATGCGTCTGCGCCTGAGTCTCCCGACGGCGTTAGTCGACATCCAGCGCATCCCCGGACTCAATCAGGTCAGCCGTTCCAACGGCACGGTTGAGGTTGGGGCGCTCATGCGCCACGTTGACATCCAGCGCGACGCGACGTTGCGCGAGACGCTGCCGCTGCTCGTCGAGATGGCGAATGACGTCGGCGACAACCAGGTTCGCAACCTCGGGACGATCGGCGGTGTCATCGCGCACGGCGATGCTGCCGGCGACTACAACGCGCTCGCCCTGATGCTCGACGCGGAGATCGTCACCAACAAGCGCAGCCACCAGGCTCGCGACTTCTATCGCGACATCTTCACGACCGCCCTCGAACCCGATGAGATCGTGACGGCGGTGCGATTCCCGGTCTCGACCGGCCGCTTCGCCTACACGAAATTCCGCCGCCGTCTCTACGACTGGGCGATCGCGGGAGTGGCGGTGCAGGAGACTGGATCTTCGTGGCGTGTCGGCTTTGTCAACCTCGCACGGACGCCCCGTCGCGGGTCGTCGGTCGAGCAGGCGCTGGCGGGCGGCGCTTCGGCGGCGGATGCCGCGGCGCAATCGGGGGCGGACATCGACCCGACCGGCGACGTCCGCGCAACCGCCGAGTACAAGCGTCACCTCACGCAGGTGCTCACCGCCCGGACGCTGCAGAAGGCGACAATGGCCGCTTGAAGCGGATCAGCCACTGGATCGGTGGCCAGGTAGTTGCGGGGACCTCGGGCAAGCAGGGTCCGGTCTTCAACCCGGCGACGGGGGAGCAGACGGGTTCTGTCGACCTCGCCTCGGCAGCGGAGGTCGATGCTGCCGTCGAGACCGCAGCGGGGGCGTTCCGCGAATGGCGGGCATCCTCCCTGTCACAGCGAACCACCATCCTCTTCGCGTTCCGGGACCTCCTGGACCGGCACCGCAACGACGTCGCCGAGCTCATCACCGCCGAGCACGGCAAGGTCACATCCGACGCGCTGGGGGAGGTGGCCCGAGGCATCGAGAACGTCGAGTTCGCGTGCGGGGTGCCGCACCTCCTCAAGGGTGGATTCTCCGAGCAGCCGTCGCGCGGCGTCGATGTCTACTCGATCCGGCAGCCGCTCGGGGTTGTCGCCGGGATCACGCCGTTCAACTTCCCGGCGATGGTGCCGATGTGGATGTTCGCCAACGCGATCGCGTGCGGGAACACCTTCATCCTCAAGCCGAGCGAGAAGGATCCGTCGCCGTCACTGTTCTTCGCGGATCTCTGGAAGCAGGCGGGATTGCCGGACGGCGTGTTCACGGTGGTGCAGGGAGCGCGCGACGCAGTCGATCGTCTGCTGGACCATCCGGACGTCGCGGCGCTCTCGTTCGTGGGCTCCACGCCCGTCGCGCGCCACATCTACGAAACAGGGACACGCAACGGCAAACGTGTGCAGGCGCTCGGTGGTGCCAAGAACCACATGGTCGTCCTCCCCGACGCGGACATCGAGGCCGCGGCCGACGCCGCCGTGTCCGCGGGCTATGGATCGGCGGGTGAGCGTTGCATGGCCATCTCCACGGTGGTCGCCGTCGGCGACATCGGTCAACGCCTCGTCGACGCGATTGCCAAGCGCATCCCTGCCGTCAAGGTCGGTCCCGGGACCGACCCGACGTCGGAGATGGGACCGCTCGTGACCCGCGAGCACCGCGACAAGGTGGCGTCGTATCTCGACGAGCAGGCGCTCGGCGGCGCAAGCCTCGTGGTCGACGGCCGCGGCAACACGCCGGACGGCGACGGGTTCTTCCTCGGACCGTCACTCATCGACCGCGTCCGGCCCGGGTCCAAGGTGTACGACGACGAGATCTTCGGCCCGGTGCTCTCCGTGGTTCGCGTGGACACGTACGACGAGGCCATCCGCATGGTTAATGACAACCTTTACGGAAACGGCGTGGCCATCTTCACACGCGACGGTGGCGCGGCCCGCAAGTTCCAGTTCGAGGTGCAGGTCGGCATGGTGGGGGTCAACGTTCCGATTCCGGTGCCCGTCGCCTACTACAGCTTCGGCGGCTGGAAGGCGTCGCTCTTCGGCGACACGCACATGTACGGTCCGGACGGCATCCACTTCTATACGCGGACCAAGGTGGTCACCTCGCGGTGGCCCGAGCCAGGGCCCGGCCGAGTGGATCTCGCGTTCCCCAGCAACGTCTAGGCTGGATCCACGATGACGGAGTGGACTGGTGTGCGCGACAAGCGCGTGCTCATCACGGGCGGCACCCGCGGCATCGGTCTGGCCGCGGCACAGGGGCTCGCACGTCGCGGAGCACGCGTCGCGATCGTGGCCCGCGACGATGCGCGCGCCGCCGAAGCGGTCCGGCGGATCGAGGGCGCGGGTGGCTCCAAGGTGGATGTGCTGCACGCGGAGTTGACGTCGCAGGCGTCGGTGCGCGCCCTGGCCGCTGAGGCCCTCGATCGTTATCCCAGCATCGAGGTCCTCGTCAACAACGCGGGCGCGATGTTCGCCACCCGTGAGATCACGGCCGACGGCATCGAGAAGACGTGGGCCCTCAACCACCTCGCGCCGTTCCTGCTGACGACACTGCTGCTCGATCGGCTCAAAGCCTCGGCTCCGGCGCGGATCATCACGACGACATCCGACGCGCACAAAGGCAAGCTCATTCCCTTCGACGACATGCTTGCGGAGCGTTCCTACAGAGGACGCGGATTCACCCGCTACGGCGAGACGAAGCTGGCCAACATCCTGTTCACCGTCGAGCTTGCCCGTCGCCTCGAGGGCACCGGTGTCACCACATACTGCTTCCATCCCGGGTTCGTGGCAACCGGGTTCAATCGCAACAACGGCGCGCTGATGAATACCGCGATGGCGATCCTCGCACCGTTCTCACGCAAGCCGAAGAAGGCGGCGCAGACACTCATCTGGCTCGCCAACTCGCAGGACGTGTCGAAGCAGACCGGTGGCTACTACGTCAACAAGGAGCGAGCAGTCGCGAGCCGTCCCGCTCAGGATCCCGAAGTCGCTCGCCGGCTCTGGGACGTCAGCGCGGCGCAGGTCGCGTCGGTACCGATCGCAGGAGGCTGAGGATTCGTCTCAGCGGTGTCCGAGGCGCTTGAACCAGGGCTTGCGACGCCACGCCAGCTCGCCGGAGAGAGTCTCGTTGCGGATCAGCTCGCTGTGCAGGACGGTCACAAGTTCGCGCTCGCGGTGGACGTACTCCCGCTGCTCGACACCGCGGTTCGCGTGCTCTTCGAGTGCGCGGGTACGCCAGAGGTCGACCTCGCCGGCGAGCGCTGCCACCTGCGCTTCGCGCTCCTGGACGAGCTCGCGCAACTGGATGATGTCGACGAGGTTGTCCATCGCCAGCAGGCGGAGCGCCCGCACGGTATCGGCGCTGTACGGCGCATCAACGGACTCGGTCTCGAAGAGCGCTTCGGCGAGCCGCTGCTCGCTGCGCCCCACCAGGTGGAGCGTCGGCGCGTCGTCGTCCAGCTCCAGCGGAGGCGGCTCGGGAACGGGGGGTGGGTTCAGCGGGATCCCGATCGTCCCGGTGGGCAGGACACGAACGGCCATGACGGCGACCTCCTGGAAAGACGTGGAGTGAGATGACGTGAGCTCGCTTCGGGAAAGGCTACAACGGATGCAGTCGGAGTGGCCGCAGCTTTAGGCTGTCGAAATGTCATATGCGGATCTGGACGATTACTGCAACGCCAATCAACAGCGTCACGTCGACGAGCTGATCGCCGCCCTGCGCATCCCCAGCATCTCCGTCGACCCGGCGCACGACGCGGACGTCCGGCGCAATGCCGAGTACATCGCGGCTGAGGCGCGCAAGGTCGGCTTTCAGCGTGCGGAGCTGATCGAGACAGCAGGACATCCCGCCGTCTACGCGGAGCGTCTCGTCGATCCGTCGCTGCCCACCGCGCTCATCTACGGTCACCACGACGTCCAGCCGGTCGATCCCCTGGACGAGTGGCGCTCACCGCCATTCGAGCCCGAGGTCCGCAACGGCAACCTCTTTGGACGGGGAGCCGTGGACGACAAGGGCCAGGTCTGGATGCATCTCAAAGCGGTGGAGGCCGTCCTCGCGGTGCGGGGCGAGCTGCCCCTCAATCTCAAGCTGATCGTCGAAGGTGAAGAGGAGGCCGGCTCGGCCAACTTTGAGAGCCTCATGCAGCACGAGCTGGTGCGCCTCGCGGCCGACGTGCTCGTCGTTTCGGACACGTCCGTCGTCTCCCAGACGCTGCCGTCGCTCTGCACCGGGCTCCGTGGCATGGCCGGAGTGGAGGTGCACGTGCAAGGCGCATCCCTCGACCTGCACTCGGGCCGCTTCGGCGGAGCGGTCGCCAACCCGATAGCGGCGCTGGCGGAAATTCTTGCGTCGCTCCACGATCCAGTCAGTCGGCACATCACCGTGCCCGGCTTCTACGACGACGTCCGAGAGCCGTCCGCGACTGAGCGGGAGCTGTTCGCCAGGGTGCCGTATGACGTCGATGCCTTTCGCGAGGAGGCAGGTGGCGTCCCGGCGACTGTCGGCGAAGCCGGCTGGACCGATCCCGAGCGGCTCTGGGCCCGTCCGACGCTCGAGTTCAACGGCATCTGGGGCGGGTATTCGGGACCAGGCAGCAAGACGATCATCCCGGCGAGCGCGAGCGCCAAGATCACCTGCCGTCTTGTGCCCAACCAGGACCCCGAGCGCATCGCCAACCTCGTGCGCGACGCCGTGCTCGCCGCAGCGCCGGTCGGCGTGACCGTGACCGCCGAGCCGAAAGCGGGCGGACGACCGGTTGTCACCTCGATCGATCACCCCGCCGTGCTTGCGGCATCGAGGGCGATGGAGGACGTGTTCGGCGTCGCGCCGGCCATGACTCGCGACGGTGGCTCGATCCCGCCTGTGGAGATGTTCGCGCGCTTGATGGGGCTGCCGGCAGTGCTCGTCGGTCTCGGCCTCCCTGACGATCAGATCCACGCGCCGAACGAGAAGTTCACGCTCGACATGTACTTCAAGGGCATCCGCGTCCTCGGCCGGCTCTGGAGCGAGCTGGCGGTCGCGCTGCAGCAGCCATGACCGCTATCCAGGGGATCTCGGCACTCGAAATCCTCGACTCGCGGGGCAACCCGACGCTGGAGGCAGTGGTGACGCTCGCGGGCGGTATCGAGGGGCGTGCGCGCGTGCCGAGCGGCGCCAGCACGGGCGTTCACGAGGCGGTCGAGCTTCGCGACGGCGACCCCCATCGCTACGGCGGCAAGGGCGTCCGTAACGCGCTTGCCAACGTTGTCGGCGTCATCGGCCCGGAGCTGCTGGGGCTCGACGTCATGGATCAGGCCGCTCTGGACGCGCGAATGTGCGCTCTGGACGGCACGCCGAACAAGGCAAACCTCGGCGCCAACGCAATCCTCGCGGTGAGCCTCGCCTGCAGTCACGCAGCCGCCGCGGTCGAGGGCATGCCCCTCTACCGTCACCTCGGGGGCGAGCGCGCGGTCGTGCTCCCGGTACCGCAGCTGAACGTCCTCAACGGCGGCGCGCATGCGCAGACGCGAGTCGACTTCCAGGAGTTCATGCTCCTGCCGATCGGCATGCCGACGTTCGCCGAAGCGCTCCGAGCGGGCGCGGAGTGTTTTCACGCGCTGCGATCGATCCTCCACACGAGAGGGCTCGGCACCGGTCAGGGAGACGAGGGCGGGTACGCGCCGGACCTTGCCCACAACGAGGCGGCGGTCGAGTTGCTGCTCGAGGCGATTGCTGCAGCGGGATACACGCCGGGGCGCGACGTCGCGATCGGACTCGATCCCGCCGCCTCGGAGCTCTACGAGGACGGTCACTACGTGCTCCGGGGCGAAGGCAGGACGCTCGAATCGGCGGAGCTGGTGGACCTCTGGGAAGCCTGGTGCGACAAATACCCGATCGTGTCGATCGAGGACGGGATGGCCGAGGACGACTGGGAGGGTTGGCGCCTCCTCACCGAACGGCTCGGTGGCCGGGTGCAGCTCGTGGGCGACGATATCTTCGTCACCAACACCGAGCGTCTCCAGCTCGGCTTCGACCGCGGCGTCGCCAACGCCATCCTCATCAAGCTCAACCAGATCGGCACGCTCACCGAGACGCTCGACACCATCGCGATGGCCGCGAAGCACCACTATCGCACGGTCATCAGCCATCGCAGCGGCGAGACCGAGGACACGAGCATCGCCGACCTGGCAGTTGCGGTCAATGCCGGCCAGATCAAGACGGGCGCGCCGTCACGCTCGGAGCGCGTGGCGAAGTACAACCGTTTGCTGCGCATCGAGCACGAGCTCGGCGAGCGCGCGGTGTACGCGGGCGCGACCGCATTGCAAAGAACAGCAGCGGCGGACCAGGCCGAGCCGATTCAGCCATGACCCGCCGCGTCGATCCGTCGACCACGACTGCGCGTGCCGGTCTCGGTCATGGCGACGCCGACGGTGTCGACCTCGTGGCGCCGATCAGCCTCGCCGCCGTGAGCGCATATGCCGATCTCGCTGCGGTGGACGAGGCGATGGAAGGCAGGCACACCTATCGTCGCTACGGCGGAGTCAACCCCGAGCTGCTCGAGGCCGCGCTCATCGAGCTCGAGACGGTCGCCGGGGAGGCCCCGCCCGTGGCGCGGGTGACCTCGAGCGGCCAGGCGGCGCTGCTGATGGCAACGACGCTCCTGCTCACTCCCACGCGTCGCCGGGTGGTGGTCATCCGTCCCTGCTACGGCGGCACCGAGTCGATGCTCGCCGGCCCGCTCGGCAACCTCGGCCTGCAGCTCACCACGGTTGACCTTCCCACCGACGGTGGCGGCGATCACGGCGAGCTCGTGGCCGCCGTCCTCGGCGCGGATGTCGCCGCAGTGGTCACGGAGGTGATCACCAATCCACTCGTCGGCCTCATCGACGTCCCCGCCGTTGCGGCAGCGGCTCATCGAGCGGGTGCGGCGTGCATCGTCGATGCAACCTTTGCACCCCCGATGCTCTTTCAGGCCTTTGCGCACGGCGCGGATCTCGTGATCCACAGCCTCACCAAGCAGCTGTCGGGCCACAGCGACGTTCTTGGCGGTGCGCTGTTGGTCAGCACCGATCACCCCTGCTCCGACTGGCTCGACGCTCACGCGCGGTTGCTCGGGTGCAATCTCTCGCCATTCGATGCGTGGCTGGCACTGCGCGGGCTGCGCACCGCGGGGCTGCGGATCGAGCGGTCGACCGAGAACGCTGCGGCACTCGCGACATTCCTGTCCGGGCGATCCGAGCTTGGGGCGGTGCACTACCCCGGTAGACACGGTCCCGCGGACGCCGCGCTCGCGCAGCGGCTGCTGCCGCGTGGCTGCGGGTCGATGGTCAGCATCGACCTGCGCGGCGGCGGCGTGGCAGCGGACGCCTTCATCCGCGCCCTGGACGGCGTGCGCCTGGCGCCGAGCCTTGGAGACGTGGCGACGACGGTGAGCCATCCGGCCAGCACGTCGCATCGCGGGCTCAGCCCGCAGCAGCGCGCGGCGTTGGGCATCGGCGACGGGGTGATCCGGATCAGTGCCGGGATCGAGCACATCGACGACCTGACGGCAGAATTCGATGCCGCGCTCGTCGCCGCGTCGGCCGAGCTGACGCTCGACACCGTCCTGCCGCGGCCGGACCCGGTACTCTAGAGGGACTATGGCAGTCGTACGTCTGGCCAATGGAGACGACCTCACGGTGAAGCTCACCGTGGCCGAGGTCATTGCCAAGCTCAACGTCCCCGAGGGAGGTCCGACCTTCATCGAGCTCCCCGGCGAGGACGGCCCGTTCCTCGTCCGTCCCGAAGCCGTCCTCGCGGTCATCGCCGATCAGCGTCGCGGCATCTCCGGATTCAGGGTCGCGCAGGGAGCCGAGGCGAGCTGATCGGCGTGACCACGCCGCAGCATCCGGCGCAGCCGGCGTTGACGCTCGTCCCCAGACCGATCGGCGAGACGATCACCGAACGGATCGGCAACACACCGCTGCTCCGTATCCGACTGTTCGAACGCGACGCTCCTGAAGTCGCTATCTACGCGAAAGCCGAGTTCATGAACCCAGGTGGCTCGGTCAAGGATCGCCCGGCCCTGCGGATGATCGAGGACGGCGAGCGTTCCGGGCGCCTGACGCACGACCGCGTCATCATCGACAGCACGAGCGGGAACACGGGCATCGCGTACGCGATGATCGGCGCCGCCAAAGGGTATCGTGTGCGCCTCGTGATGCCCGCCAACGTCAGCGACGAACGCCGCCAACTGGTGACGGCGTTTGGCGCCGAGGTCCAGTACAGCGACCCGCTCGAGGGCAGCGACGGCGCGATCCGCATGGTTCGTGCCATGTATGACGAAAACCCGGACGCGTACTTCATGCCCGACCAGTACAACAACGACGCCAACTGGCGCGCCCACTACGACGGTACGGGCCCGGAGATCTGGGAGCAGACGCGAGGCACCGTGACGCATTTCGTCGCCGCACTCGGCACGAGCGGCACATTCATGGGAGTCACCCGGCGGCTCAAGGAGATGAACCCGGACATCCAGTGCATCAGCGTCCAGCCGGCCGAGCCGTGGCACGGTCTCGAGGGTCTGAAGCACATGGAGACGTCGATCGTCCCCGGGATCTACGACCCGTCGCTCGCGGATGAGGACATCGGCGTCGAGACCGAGCCCGCGTACGACGTGGCGCGCGAGCTCGCGCGCACCGAGGGCATCCTCGCCGGCCATTCCAGTGGTGCCGCACTCTGGGCCACCGGTGAGATCGCGAAGCGGACGGCAGCGGGCGTCATCGTGACCGTCCTTCCCGACGGTGGCGATCGCTACCTGTCAACCGGGCTCTACGGCCGGAGCAGACGGTGAATCTACGCACCGCGACCATCGCGCCGGCGGCCGAACGGCGCATCCGCTCGCTTGCCACTGCCGCATATCCCAATGAGGGGTGTGGCGTGCTGCTCGGTCGGCGTGATGGCACGCACATGGTGATCGTCGACGCAACATCCGCGCGGAACATGTGGACTGAGCGCAGCGCGGACCGCTATGACCTGGACCCGGTCGACTTTCTCAAGGCGGATCGTGATGCGCGCGTGCGAGGCCTCGACGTCACAGGCATCTGGCACAGCCATCCCGACCATCCCGCACAACCGTCGCAGTTCGACACCGACCGTGCGTGGCTCGACTACGTGTACATCATCTGCCGCACGACGCAGTCGGGCGCCGAGGACATGAACGCGTTCGCACTTGCGGCTGAGGGCGGCCCCATGCCGCAGATCGGTCTGGACATCACCCCGGTCCCCGGCGGGGACAAATGAGTCCCGCCGGCGCGACGCACCGGCGCCGGCGCGAGGAGACGGATCCGATTGCGCCCGCCGTCGGAGTCGTCGCCATCGTTGGACGGCCGAACGTCGGCAAGTCGACGCTGTTCAATCGTCTGACCGGCACACGACGCGCGATCGTCGACGAGCTGGCGGGCCTGACTCGCGACCGCCTCTACGGCGTCGTGGAGTGGGGCGGCAAGCGCTTCACCCTCGTCGACACCGCCGGGCTCGACGTGCCCATGCCGAAGGATTCGCCGGCTGATATCACCGCGTTGACCAGGGCGACGCAGGAGCACGCGCGGATGGCGATCGCCGAGGCGGATGTCTGCGTGTTCATGGTCGACGTCCGCGACGGGCTCACCGCGCTCGACGAAGAGATCGCGCAGACGCTGCGACGCGGCGGCAGGCCGGTGCTGCTGGTGGGGAACAAAGCCGAGAGCCGCGTCGACAGCTATCACGCCAACGAATTGCATCGCCTCGGGCTCGGTGAGCCGCTGCTCATCTCCGCGCTGCAGGGCACCGACACTGGCGACCTGCTCGACAGGATCGTGGCGACGCTGCCCGACGATGCGGGACCCGGTACCGAGATCTCGGTGGGGGAGGTGAGCGTCGCCATCATCGGCCGCCCCAACACCGGGAAGTCGTCGCTCCTCAACGGGCTCGTGGGGCAGGAGCGCGCGCTCGTGTCGCCGGTCGCCGGCACGACTCGCGATGTCGTCGACACGATCGTGTCGCTCGACGGACGGGTGATCAGGCTCGTCGACACCGCGGGCATCCGCCGGCGCGGTGTGGTGACCGAGAACGTTGAGCGCTACAGCCTGTTGCGCTCACTGCGCGCATTGCAGCGCAGCGACGTCGGCGTGCTCGTCATCGACGCATCGGAAGGCGCCGGCTCGCAGGACCGGCACATCGCGGGGTACGCGATCGAAGCTGGATGCGGCCTGGTGATCGCCGCCAACAAGTGGGATCTCGTCAGGCATGAAGATCGTGTCGATGCGGCGTTTCTCAAGAAGCTGCAGGAACTCGTTCGATTTCATTCCAGGTGTGCCAGTGCTCACCATCTCCGCCACCGAGCATCGCAACCTGCGCAGGGTGATGCCCGCGGTGCTCGCGGTCGCCGACGCGCGAGCCATCCACGTCCCGACGCCGGCCCTCAACAACTTGATTCGCAACGCGCTCGACGAGCATCCGCCGCGGACGCACAAGGGACGCCGCCTCAAGATTCTCTACGCAACCCAGGCGCGGAGCCCGGTGCCGACCATCGTGCTCTTCGTCAACGACCCGGAGTTGCTGCACTTCTCGTATCAGCGCTATCTCGAGAATCGCATTCGCGCGGTGTTCGGTTTCGCCGGCGTGCGTCTGCGTATCGTGACCCGGCGCCGCGACGAATCCGACGACTGAGTCATGAGGATCGCGATCGTCGGAGCGGGCTCGTGGGGCACGGCACTGGCGCACGCGCTGGCGCGAGACGGCACTCGTGACATCGCACTCTGGGCGCGCGATGCCGGCGTCGCTGATGTGGTTGCAAGGACGCGGCACAATCCCGCGTACCTGACCGGCCTGTCACTCGACGAGCGGGTCTCCGTGAGCGCCGATCTTGCGGCAACGGTGGAACTGGCGAGCATCGTCATCCTGACCGTGCCGACTGATGCGATGAGCCAGGTGGTGAGCCGACTCATCCCCGTATTGCCGAACACGGCGATCGTCGTCAGCGCAGCCAAGGGGTTCGATGCTCAACACGACCTCACCATGACGGGCATGCTTCGCGAGATGCTCGGGCCTGACTCCGCGGATCGCATCGCGGCGTTGAGCGGCCCCAATATCGCCATCGAGATCGGCCGTGGGCTGCCCGCGGCAACGGTCGTTGCGGGCGAGGAGGGGTGTGCGAATGCGGTCCGTGATGCGTGCACCGGTCCGTATCTCCGCGTCTACAGCACGACAGACTGCATCGGCGTCGAGTACGCGGGGGCGCTGAAGAACATCGTCGGTATCGCCGCGGGTGCGTGCGATGGGATGGGCGCAGGTGATAACGGTAAGGCAGCAATCATGACGCGCGGATTAGCGGAGATGGCGCAACTCGGGCTCGCCGCCGGGGCACACGTCCTCACGTTTGCGGGGCTTGCCGGATTAGGTGATTGCGTCGTCACGTGCATGAGCCCGCACTCGCGCAACCGCCGATTGGGCGAAGCCATCGCGCGGGGCGCAACGCTCGAGGACGCGCTTGCGGAAATCGCCATGGCGGTCGAAGGTGTCAACGCGACGCGCGTCGCCGCGCGTCTCGCGCTTCACTACGGCGTGGACATGCCGATCACGCGCGAGGTACATGCCGTGTTGTTCGAAGACAAACCGATCAGCGAGGCGATGACCGACCTGATGAGCCGCGATCCCGCCGAAGAAGTGCGGTAGGGAGGGGCGGCATGCTCGCGTGGATGGATCTGGAGATGACCGGGTTGGACCCGGCGCGGCACGTGATCGTCGAGATCGCGACCCTGCTGACAGACGATGCGCTCAACCTCGTCGCGGAGGGACCGGACATCGTCGTGCATGCAGATCTCACGCAGCTCGCACAGATGGATGACTTCGTGCGGTCGATGCATGAGCACTCGGGTTTGCTTGCGGCGATACAGGCGTCCGAGGCATCGTTAGCAGACGCCGGCCGAGAAACGCTGGACTTTCTCCGCGCGCACATCGCCGAACCCCGAACCGTTCCGCTCTGCGGCAACTCCATCGGGACTGACCGACGGTTCCTGGCAGCGTCTCTGCCCGAGGTGGAGGGTTTTCTGCACTATCGGTCGATCGACGTGTCGAGCGTCAAGGAACTCTGCAGGCGTTGGTATCCGGACATTCTGGCGAAAGCCCCGCTCAAGACGGGAGCGCATCGAGCACTGGATGACATCCGTGAGTCCATCGCCGAGCTCGCGTACTACCGTTCGACGATTTTCGTCAACCGCGACAACACTCAGGAAGCGGACTAGGCGTCGACCCCGGCCCGGCACGTTAGAGTCATCGGGCGCACCTCGGGGAGTAGCTCAGATGGTTAGAGTACTGGTCTGGGGGACCAGGGGTCGCAGGTTCGAGTCCTGTCTCCCCGACGGACGCGCAAGTTGATCTCAGTGCAGGGATTTCCAGTGCCATCCATTTGGCTCAATCCTGCGGGGACTAGCCCTCATCTTCGGATTGATGACTTTTCCAGCAAAACGTATCATACTTTCCAGTATGAGCACCACGATCGATGGACACCTGAAGCCGCTGCGGCAGCGCGCTCCCGCCAGCCCGCCGCCGACCAGCAGGAGAGTCTCCATCGACCGCTGTGTCGACCTCATGGCGACGCGCTATCAGTGGGCCGACACCACCCGAGTCAACGCGCGCGACTACCTCGCCCGTGGTCGTTTCCTCGCCTTCTGCAATGCGCGGGGCATCGAGACCGTCGACCAGCTCAGCAATGAGGCGGTGCTCGACTTCATCGGTGATGTCCGCGACCGCGTGGGTGTCAGCCGCAACACTTTGCGCCGCTACCGCAACTACCTCCGGCGGCTTGCTGACTTCTGTGCCACCACGCCTGGGTTCGAGAATCCCTACTTCACCTCCAGCGCCGTGCCGAATGCTCCGAAGGAACCGCGGCGAAGACGCTCCGACGCGCTGACCCACAGCGAAGAGCAGGCCCTGGTCGCCGCCCTCGTCGGACATCGCCGTGACAGTCTGATCGTCCGCGTGCTGTTGGCATGCGGCCTGCGCGTGAGCGAGCTCTGCGCGCTCTGCGTGGATGACGTGAAACTCACGGCTCGGCCGCCGCGCATACTCGTGTCCAAGGGACACCGTGACATGACCAAGAGTGGCGTCGATCGCCAGGTGACCTTCCGACAGCCCTACGCTCGGGAACTGGTCCGTGACCTCGAAGCGTGGATCGACCGACACCGGCCGGCGTCGCTCCACCCCGATCTCTTTATCTCGGAACGGAGTTCTTCAGGCGAACCAATCACCGTGACCGCGGTCCAGCAGATGCTGCAGCGAGCTTCCCTGCGTGCCGGACTTCGACCCATCCATCCACATCTCCTTCGGCGCACGTGGGCGACGCGCCTCGCCGACGCCGGCGCCACGGTAACGGACCTCATGCAGCAGGCTGGGTGGAGCAGCATCGAGATGGTGACCGTTTACTACGCCGGGTCTGAGGAGCGCGCGATCGAGCGGGTCGCGGGTCTGCGCGTCGAAGGCTGATTGCGCGTTCGGTTCGCCGACCGTTATCCGTCGGTCAACGCAAACCCGACATCTAGGGTCGGCTGCACGTTCGCGAGCGCCTCGAGGAGGAGTCGAGCGGTGCGTAGCCGCACCGGCCTGCCGTGCAGGGCGTTGTACGACGTTCCACGACTGACGCCGGCCGCGTCGGCTAGGGCTTCGGCGGTCAGCCCTCGAGCGAGCATTGCTGCACGAAGGTGCCTGGTATTGAACGACTGACCGACCCCGTCCCAGATGCGTCGCGGCTCCCGCTCTTGCGAGGGACTCGAACTTTCGACAGAGACTGGCATTGGAGCGCTGATAGGAAGTCATTCTAGCTTTCGGATGCTTACGTGACGCTTACACTTTTGTGTGTCTGAGAAGCGGTGCGTTCCCGGTACAAGCCGCTCACGAGCGCTCCGCAGCGCGCGCTGTGCAATGGCGCACAGCGCGTGCAAGTCGGTTCTAACGCGTAACGCGACCTCGGTCCGCGCTGCGCGGCGGCTGCGCCGTAGCGACCCGGCTCGCCTCTCTTGCGCGATGGCTGCTGCGGAACAAATCGACGACGGCTCCGACGATAGGACTTAGGTCGATGCTCCAGTTGCCGTCGAATCCAAGCAACCAGACCGCTCGGCAGTCGATGCACTCCCACTTTGCGGTGGCTCCCACATCCTTACCAAGGACTGTCCAGGGGAGCTGAGCGGTATCAACTCGCGGAGGCTGGCACTTGTGCGGAGGCTTGGCGAGGAAGCCTTCATGAAGAAGGTGGCCACTGCCCATCGGCGTCGAGCCCCGCTTGACAACCTCCTCCTCCAGTGCGCGCTGGCACACGAGCGAGAGCGGAATCTGAAGGCGGCGAACCGATTCGGCGAGCGGGTCAGGAAGGTAAACGTTGACTTTCGGCATGCTCAGCCCGTGTGGTTGACGTAACCCCACTAGGGTTATGACGAAGATCGTATCAACAGCGTATACCCCCTGTCTACCCCCATGAGCCTAAGACCGCTGCATGGGGCGGATCCGCATGGGTCCACACAGACTTCCAACCCTCACCCGCCTCGATAGGGCGCCTTCTATGTCGATGCCGCGGTCGCAGGCCTATCAGCCGTAATCGGGTCGAGGGGTGGCGCGTCACGATGCGTGCTCAGACACCGCTGAGCGATGTGTCGAGCGGATTCTGCATTGACTCTGTGAAGGGCCTCACTCCATCGGATTGCCGAGCTCGGGTCGGTGGCCAGATCGGCGCGGAGGGCAACGTGCCAGCGACGGAGCGACTGCATCTCGAACACCAGTCCTTCGTGGCGATACCAGCAGCTCGGCCAACGCTCGGAGAGGTCGAATGCCATCGCCACCCAGTTCACCCAGGCTGCGAGTGAGGCCAGCTCGACGCTCTCCTGGTCGCCATACGATGGCGGAACGATCGCGTCCGCGTCAACGGATGCGGCGGAGTGCTCGGCTGCCTTGAGCAATCGATCTCGCGCCTCGGCCTCGGACGTGGTGAGAGGACGCTCACGTGCGCCCGTCGTCAGGCTGTCGACCAGCCATCGGCGGGCATCTGCAATGAAGCTGTCGATCCCTTCAAGGCGAAGCTCGATCGCCGCCAGCCGTCGCTCCGCCTCGTCGGCTCGCGCTGTCATGGAGACAGTTCTCCGGGGGCGAGCGACGCCTCGTACTCCAGCTGGGCTGCTTCGAGCATGGCGTCCATGGTTGGCGTGATGACGCCAGCAGTCTTACTGCTCTCGACCATCTTGCGCACGTCGGCCGCCTTGGCCTGACCCAGATCGTCCGCGGCGCGCAGGACCAACGCATGTGCCGCGTGCTCGGAGACGCCCATGTCACGCAGCCACCCCTCGAGGCGACGACCCTCTCGCTCAACGAACTGGTGGTCGATCTCCAACGTCGCATCCACCCAAGTCACATCCTGAGGAAGTTCAGACACGCCGAGTATCTCCAGCAGGGCTCGTTGCGCGTCGGTCGCGGGCGCGTCGAGGTTGGCAGCGCCGGCAACACGGTCGCGGTCTTCCCGCTCATATCGATCGGGATAGTCGAGCGCCGACTCCTTCTCCTCGCTGCGGCTCCAGGAGTGCACGGTTCGTTCCTCAGCGGTCGGTGATGGCTCCTTCCAGTGCATGATCCCGAGGGGGTCTCGCTCAAGGGGCGTCGCCACCTCGTAGTGGTGCGTGGCGAGGGTGGCCCTCGACATCGCCGTGTACGTCCACTCGCGGCTGGCGCCATCCGAACCCACCACCATCGCGATATCCGCGGTCATGCCCTGGGCCTTATGGACGGTGAGGGCGTAGCCGCGGTCGAGAGCGTCGTATTGCTTGGTATCGATGGTCACCTGGCCGTGGTCCGGACGCTCGAAGGTGAGCGCGCCCCGTTCAGGATCGACGCTGGTGACGACGCCACGGGTACCGTTGCGTACCCCGACGTGACGATCGTTGGACAGGCAGACGACCCGGTCGCCCGCCTGATAATCCTTGTCTCTCACGCTGAGCGCCGGTCCGTGCACGCGTCCGTCCTCCACGGCCCTGGCACGCGCGAGCCCATTGAGCGCTTCCACCTCGTCTCGACGGCGCGCGAGCATGATCGCGTCGAGGCCGCTGGCGCTCAGAGCGCTGTGATGCGCGATCACCTCCGCCCGACGCTCAGCTGCCGACGGTGCAATGTGGACCCGGTCGTGTCGCATGTACTCGCGGTACGCCGCGCGCGCTTCGGCGTCGCGGAGGAGTGTGAGTGTTGCCCGTTCCCACGGGTCGACCTGGCGGATGTTCTCGGTGAGCTCGACCTTGCCGATGCGCTCGCCAAGGGTGCGCAATGGCGCCCCGGCCTCAATGGGCTGCAGCTGTTTGGGATCGCCGACCAGCACCAGCTTGGCGTCGTCCCGCGCCGAGAGCGAGACCAGCTCGGCGAGCTGGCGGTCGCCGAGCATCCCGGCCTCGTCCACGACCAGCACACCCCCAAAGGGGAGGTGGTCCATCTGCAGTTCGTTGAGCATCCCCGCCACCGTCCACGACGGGATGGCCGAACCCTCCTCGAGCCCCTGGGCCGCCTTGCCGGCCAGGGCACAGCCGACCACCTGAATGCCGCTCGCCTGCAGGGCTTCGCGGCACGCCTCCAGCGCATATGTCTTGCCGACCCCGGCCGCGCCCTCGATGACCACGACGCCGGCGGATGTGCGGCAGACGGCATCGACCATCGTCCGCTGATCGCGCGTCAGCGTCGGCCGCGATCCAACGGCCGCCACGACGTGCGCATCGCGCGCCACGCCGACGTCGGCGTGTGCCCGCTCCTGGGCGGTCCTGAGCATCCGCTCCTCGAGGAGGAGCATCTCCGGCGTGGTGTAGCGGAGGTCCCGGCCGGACTCGATCCAACGCGTGATCGTGTCGCCCTCCATCTCGCCGTTGTGCGCGGTGGGGAGCAGCGCTACCACCGCGTCGCGGTCGGCCAGGATGTCGTCTGCCGTCGTCTCGATGCAACTCCGGCTCATGCCCAGGGGTGCGTGCGCGGCGATGCCGCGGATCAGGTCGCGGCGGGTGAAGGTTGCCGATTGGGCGGTGAGTCCGTGGACACCGAGGATCTCGGTGGGATCGCGGACATCGAGCTGGCGAGGCAGCAGAGCATCGCGTTCGCAGTGCATCAGGTCGCCCACGCTCGCGCTGCCGAGTCCGACGCTGCCCGCACGCTCACGCCATCGTGCGAAGAGATCCTCGGTGGCAGCGATCTCGTGCTTGCTCTCCCGGGTGTCGAGCGTGGCCACCTCCCGGCCGCTGGCCAACTCGATGGCCATCGCCCTTGCCGCGGCGTCGATCTGCTGGGACCGCCGCGAGAACTCGCGGCGCTGCGCCTCCGTGATCCCGACGACGGCGAAGTACCCCTTGCCGTCGACGACGGTCGAGATCCCCAGTTCTCGTACGAGGCGGTCGCGCCACTCCGCCTGAGCGATCGCGCCGGCCGCGGCAGCGTGACGGTACAGGGGCTCGCTGTATAGCTGCCCCCACGTGCCGTCGGACCGCTGCGCCCAGTTGGGCACCGTCAGGTGGGTGTGCAGCTGTGGATCGACCGTGACAGTGCCGGTGGCCGGATCGGTCACGGGACGCGCGGTGCGGTGCACGAACTCGGCCATCACCAGGCGGGCGCGCACCGGTTCCGCACGCTTGCTCTCGGGGCTGAACTGCCGCGCCCAGCCGGCGTGCGCCTGGAGGTACTCGGCGGCGGCGCGCACGCCCGCGTCGTGGATGCGCAGGATGGTCGCGCGTGTGCGGTCGTCGCCGAGCGCGTAGAGGATGCTCACGTCCTTGGGTGCGGAGACAGCGACGTCGAAGGCGACCACGTGCTGACGCGACCAATGGCGTCCCAGATCCACCGCGGTGGTCGGGTGCTTGCCGCTGAGGACCGCGGCGAAGTCGGTGTCGGTGACCTCGCCGCGCAGACCGAGCGCCTCCGCCCCAGGACCGCGCCAGCGGCCCGGCAACTCGCCACGGGCGGTGTAGTACTCGAGCTGCTGATCGGCCACGGCCTCGCGAAGGTAGCGAACCGCCTGCTCGACGCTGGTGAGTTTGCCGATCGAGATCACGCCTTCGAGCGTACTGGTAAAGCGCTCACATATCGCTTACACTTTGGGTCGAAAACGGGGTCAAAACCGCAGGTGAAAGTGTGTGTGAGATATAGGCGTGGGGCGGTGCTGCAGGGATGCGGAGGGCGGAGCTGATGGGAGTGACGGGCGATGGTGAAGCTGAGGGGTGAGGTGGTGATGGCGGTGGAGATGGTGATGCCGGCGACGCTGCAGGGAGTGGCGGGGCTGGAGCGGGACTGGGAGGGCCCGGGTCCTCGCTTCGTCCAGATCACCGCGCGCTTCCCCAACCGCTGTGGCGGCTGCGGCGGTGACGCGCCGGTCGGCACCCGCATCACCTACGACCGGCTCGAGCGCCATCCGTACCACCCGGGCTGCGCGTGGGTTGCGATCGAGCAGCCGCCCTGGCTGATCCCCGTCCTCGCCGGCGATGCGCCAGCCCCCGGGCAGGTGATCGCGCATCCCAGCTACGGCTGGCTCGTGTGCGTGCGTGTGGCGGGGCGGACGTGGGCGGACAACGGGGTGAGCGCTGGGAGCGTCGTCGGCGTGGCTGCTCGGCGGGCTCTCCCCGAAGAGGTCGAGCTGGCCCAATGGCGCGCGTACGCCGGCATGGGCGATGAGGCCGAGCGGTCCTGGCTGCAGCCCGAGCATGTCGGCGACATCGCGGAGTCCGTCGCCGAGTGCACCCGCTGGCCGATCACGCGGATCGCGCGGGAGCCCGCACAGTTCGTCGCGCCTCACCCCGGCGGGCTGTTGGTATTCGGCGAGGTCACCCCGCTCGATGAGACCGAGCGTTGGATCGCCGCGGATCCCGTGGAGCGCTCGCTGTATCAGCGCGGCTATCGCTGGTGCCGCTGCTACTCGGTGCAGTGCCTTGCCGGCGAGGAGGGCCACGTCCATCTCGGCTCAGTCATTCCCCTGACACGCACCCAGTTCGACGCCGCTAACCAGCGGGGCTGGTCGCTGCACTAACCGCCCATGTGCCCGGGTGGATGCGTGCCGTCACGAACGCGGCGTGTGCGGACGTCGCGGAGTTCCGCGACTCTCGCGGGGAGCGCGAGCTCCGCGACATCGCATCAATGCGCCGATGCCGCGAGTCTCGCGAGGTGCGCAAGATACGCGATGTAGGCGATGGCAGCGG
>CAVWEG010000003.1:0-169259 GCA_963754015.1 Candidatus Dormiibacterota bacterium | reverse complement strand
TAGCGTACAGATCGGGCTCCGCGTCCGGCACTGACAAATTGGCGCAGAAACGGTTCAAGCCATCTCCGGCAATAACACCAGACCAAGCGCCGACCTCCTCCCCACCCAATGGCCGAGGACACCTATGCGAGAGTGATGCACCACCCGATCCCAGTTTCAGAGGTGACGTCATGGAAGTGCAGTCCATCACCAGCGTCGCAGTCATCACCCCTGACCCGAAGCTCAGCCGAGCCTTGTACGTCAACGCCCTGGATCTGCCGCTCACCGCGGAGGGAGACGGCTACCTGCACACCGAAAACATCAACGGTTGCAATTCCTTCGGCGTGTGGCCGCTCACGCAGGCTGCTCAGGCGTGCTTCGGCGCACCGGAATGGCCGCGGGACCGACCGATCCCGCAGGCGAGCATCGAATTCGAAGTACGGAACGCCGACGCCGTCCAGATCGCTGCACAGGAATTGCAGGAAAAGGGCTTCGCATTGCTGCACGACGCACGCACCGAGCCATGGGGACAGACGGTCGCGCGATTGCAATCCAGCGAGGGCGCGATTATCGGCGTCTCATATGCCCCGTTCATGCACCCCGAAGATCAGGCGGGAGCGACCACATAAGGGGAAGCAACGGTCGTCGACCTTCGGAGGACGGAAGTTTTCCATGGGCTGACATAGTCTGCAGGTGGCTCACAACGTTGCTCTGGTCCTCGGCGGTGGTGGCGCCGCTGGAAATGCATGGGAGATCGGAGTCGTCGCGGGCCTCGCCGACGCCGGTGTCGACATGACACACCTCGCCGATTTGGTGATCGGCACCTCGGCCGGCGCCACTGCGGCAGCGCAGGTGCGCAGCGGTATGCCCGCAGCTGATCTATTCGCCGCAGTCCTGTCGCAGCCGAATCGACCGGCCCCGCAAATCCGGGAACAGCCGCCGTCCCTGCCGATGACAACAGTGTTCGAGCGCATGCGGGCCATCGGCGCCGCCGCCTCCTCGGCAGCCGATCTACGACGTGCGATGGGCGCGTTCGGATTGGAAAGCGACCACGCACTCGCCTCCGGGGCGGAACAGCGGAAAGCGACGGTCGCCGCGAGGTTACCGAGCCCTGAATGGCCTGACAGGCCGATGATCGTGACGGCCATCGACACGCAGACAGGCGAATTGGTCGCATTCGACCGCGATGCCGGCGTCGACCTGGTCGACGCGGTTACCGCCAGCACCGCGTTGCCCGGTCTCGTCCCCACGGTCGGCATCAACGGCGCTCGCTACATCGACGGTGGTGTGGGCTCCCCCGACAATGCCGAGCTTGCCTCGGGCTATGCGTACGTCGTGGTGCTCTCGCCACTGGGCGGACGAACCGGGACACCAACGGAGGGCCAGTTCGAGGGTCTGCCCAGACCACCGGAATGGGGCGTGGACCTCGCAAGCCAGGTCGAGGCGCTCCGCAAACAGGGAAGCCGCGTCCACGTGATCACTCCGGACACCGATTCCCGAACTGCGATGGGCACGAACATGATGGATCTGGCGGCCCGCATCCCCGCCGCCCGTGCCGGTTTCGCCCAGGGCAAGCAGGAGGCGACCCGGGTAACGCTCGACTGATGGAACGGTTCCTCGCATTCCTCGCCGTCGCGGCGCTGTTGATCGTCACTCCGGGACCGGATACAGCACTGACGATTCGCAACGCCCTGACCGGCGGTCGGCGGGGTGGGATCCTCACGGGCGCCGGTGTCGCGACAGGGCAGGTCGTCTGGGCGCTCGCGACCTGTCTCGGCATCGGAGCGCTCCTCGAGGCGTACCAGCCGGCATACGTGGCGCTGAAACTCGCCGGCGCCGCCTACCTCATGTACCTGGGCGCGCATTCACTCCTGAGAGCAATCCGCGATCGCGGCAGCGACGCATCACCCCACGCCGCGCCGGCGAGACGTCGCATCGGCTCGAGGGCATATCGGCAAGGCGTGCTCAGCAACCTGGGGAACCCAAAGATGGCCGTCTTCTTCGTCAGCCTGCTTCCTCAGTTCATCGCCTCCGGCACGGACACCTTCTTCGGACTGCTCGCTCTCGGGCTGACGTTTTCCGCGATGACCTTCGCGTGGCTCACCGCGTATTCCCTCGTCATCGCCAAGGCGGGAGACGTATTCCGCCGCTCGTTCGTGCGCCGGGCACTCGACGGGCTGACGGGCGCGGTGCTCATCGCGCTTGGCGTCAGAGTGGCGACCGACGGCGTTTGACGAGCACCCAGGCGGCCACGTTCAGCGCCGGCCGCCGAACTCCCAGTCATGAACCTCGACGTCGGAGAACGGGCCAAGCCCCGTGCGCTGCTTCTGGATGAGCCCATTGACTGCTTCGCGATCCGGCGCCTGAAGCGCCAGAGCGACTCCGACCGGCTCCCCACCATCGAGCGTCGTCAGTCCTCCATACAGGATCAGCCGCTCGCGGAGCTCGGTTGGGAGAGCCTCTGCCGGCACGAGCCGGCCCAGATGCGAACGGCCGATGACCAGGAAGCGCGGCTCGTCTGGTTGGCCCGAGAACTCCCACATCGAGCGTCCGAGCAGGTTCTCGAACCGCCAGATGAAGTGCGCGCCGTAGACGCTCGCCCGGTTGTTCGGCTCGAGCGAGACGAACTCGCGAGCTGATTCGACGCTGGGCAACGCGAGGACGTGCAGGCTGCCCGTCGCGCTCTCGCGGTCAGTGTCGAGCGTCGGGCCTCGAGCGATCATCGATGCCGCGAATCTGTCCATGGACGACCAGTGCTCCTCCGCCAGCGCCTGGTCGTCACGAAGAGCTGCCGTACCGGCCGCATCCCGGCTGAACACGAAGAAGTCCAACGACAGCGTGTCCTGCAGAAAATCGGTGGTGGGCGCAATAGGGATCGAACCTATGACCTCTGCGATGTCAACGCAGCGCTCGTACCAACTGAGCTATGCGCCCCTGGCTCGCACCCGGCAAGCGTGAGCGCCGTCGATGATACCAGCGGGTCCGGGCGATTCCCGGGAAACGTCAGACCCAGGCGACGGGCTGGGTCTTCTTCCCCGTGGAATGCTGCGCGGCCTCGAGGTCGTCGGGCGTCACGTCGATCCGCAGGACACCCTCGCAGCTGTGGCAGATGAGGTTGAACAACTCCGGCCGGACGATCTGGCGGGCAATGGCCTGCCGGTGCCCACAGCACTCGCATGTAACAACGGCTCGCATCTCTACTCTCCACGCCCGGTCCGCCAGTTCGGACCACCGGGCTGCGAGCTTGCCACCGGGTCGCGTGGACCCCGGGTATTCCACGGCTTCGCGACACCGCCGTTGCAGCGTCGTTAATCAGGACGGATCGAGGGCCGCGGTTCCCTGCGTCTGCGGTTCAGGTTCGAGGACGCGCAATCGATTCCAGCCGAGCCAGCGCACTGCGGCAGCGACGAGAATGAGGAGCGCGCCGAGCGCCGCAACCACGCGCGCCACGCCGATCAGGTCGGACACGACACCGGCGAGCAGGAGTGGGATCGCGACGGCCGCGTTGATGACGGTGAAGATGCCGCCGAAGATGCGGCCGCGACTCTCACTGTCGGTTTTCTCCTGCAGCACCGTGAATGCAGGGATGAGCAGCGCACCGAGCGCGCACCCGAAGATGACGCCCACGAGCACGGCGAGCGGGACCATCAGACTGGCGAATCCGTGCGTTCGCAGCAGGTCCGGCACGATGCCCATGATCAGCAGTGAGATGCCCGCGGTCGCGATCCCGAGCACGAGCGTCGTGGCTCGCGAGAACGTCGGTCGCCTGCCGAGCAGTCCGCCGGTGATGATGAGCCCGATCATCGCTGGGACGAGGACGATGTAGGTCTCGTTGTCGGAACGCTTCAACACCTCGACGAGGTACACGGGTCCGAGCGCGAAGATCGTGAACACGACGACGATGGCGAGCGCCAGCTGGTAAAGGCCGAGACGCAACGCCGGGCTGCCGCGAAGGATGTCGACTCCGTCGCGCAGCTCACGGAGAATGCCCTGCGACGGTGCGGCGTTCTCCTTCTCGGCACGCAGGCTCACGCTCACTCGCCAGACCGACAGCGCTGCGACCAGGAAGAGCCCACTCGCGATGTAGAACGGCGCCTGGTTGCCGAAGAACCCGATCGCGATGGTGGCCGCGGGGACGCCGAGCACCAGCGTGAGGATCACGGTCGTCATGAAGAGTGACGTTGCTTCGGTGATCTGCCGGCGCGTCACGAGCGACGGGATGCTCGCTGCCTCCGCCGGCGCGAAGATCTGCCCCGCCGAGCTGAACAGGAGCGTGATGACCACGAGCGGCCACGCCTGGCCGCGGAGCCCCGGAAACAGTTGCGCCAGCGGGATGAGGAGGACGAGACCGCCGCGCACGACGTTGCACAGGATCATGAGCGTGCGCTTGTCGTGTCGGTCCGCATATACGCCCGATGGAGCGCTGAGCAGGACGCTCGGCAGCGTGTACGCGATCATCAGCACCGACTGCAGCGACGCCAGCTTCGTGAGCGTGTACATGAAGACGAGCAGCGTGAACATGAGGAACTTGTCGGCGAGCTGCGACGTCAGCTGCGCCCCCCAGAGGTAGCGGAAGTCGCGCCGGCGCAGCACGGCGATGAAACCGCCGGCCTGGTCCTGACGCGGCGGCACCGCAGGCCGGGTAGCGTGCAGAGGCGAGACGCCGGTCTCCTCGACCGTCCCGGCATTCGGGCGCTTCAGGGATTGCCTCATCGCGTTCCGGACCTCACCTCCGCGACCGCACGAGCGAGGAGCTCCCACTCATCGAGCGCAAGCGTACCCGGCCGGCGCCCGGGATCGATGCCTGCGGACGAAAGAGCTGTCAGCGCGGCGCTGATGTCGTTGCCGAGCGCGCGGCTGAGTCCGTTGCGCAAGGTCTTGCGCCGCGACTGGAAGAGCGGCTTGGCGAGCGCGAGCACCGCACTGCGCATCTCCGGTTCCATCAGGCGTTCCGGGACGAGCCGGAGGATCGACGAATGCACCGCCGGTGGCGGGTCGAAGGCATGCGGCGGCACGTCCAGGAGGCGCTCGACAGCCGCATGCGAGCGGACCGCCACGGTCGCGAGGCTCCAGTCCCCCGCCTCGGCGGCCAGGCGCGCTGCCACTTCGCGCTGCACGAGCACGACTGCCCGCGCCGGGGGGTCGGCGGCATCGAGGAGATGTGTCAGCACGAGCCCGGTCAGCTGATACGGGAGGTTGCCCGTGGCCAGCCACCCCCTGGTGAAGCCGAGTGCGACCGGGTCGACGACACGCGCGTCGATCTCGAGCACCGTGACGTTCGCATTGCCGCGCTGGGTGAGCGCCGTCCCGGCGACGCAGGCGGGGTCGATGTCGATCGCGACCACACGCCGGGCGCGTGCAGCGAGCTCGCCGGTGAGAGTGCCCAATCCACAGCCGATCTCGAGCACCTCGTCGTCCGGCCCCGGGTCGAGCGCGTCAACGATGGCTTCGAGCACCTGTCGATCGACGAGGAAGTGCTGGCCCAGATGGGGGTCGCGGCGCAGACCGACCCGGCGCGCGACTGCGGTGACCGTCGCGGGGTCAGTCAGATCGAGCGCGCGCTCAGGCACGCGGCGATGCCGCCGGTGACCCGATGCCGAGCACTCGGCGAGCGGTGCGTGTCGTCGCGGCCCGCACCTCCTCCGCCGTCATACCGCGGAGCCTGGCGACCGCTGCCGCAGTGATCGCGACGCGCTCCGGAAGGTTCGGTTTGCCGCGCTCCGGCGCAGGGCTGAGAAAGGGCGAGTCCGTCTCGACGACGTAGCCGTCGTCGGCGACGCTGCGCGCCGCGGCCTGAATCGGATCGCTCCGCGGAAAGGTGACGATGCCGGAGAACGACGCGATGAACCCGAGGTCCGCACATCGTTGCGCGTACGCCGCATCGCCACTGAAGCAGTGCATCACCCCACGTGACCCGGGGACGCGTCGCACCGCGGCAAGCACCTCGTCGTGCGCGTCGCGGTCGTGGATGAGCACGGGTTTTGCGGCGTCCTGCGCGAGCTCGAGCATGGAGCGAAACGAGAGCTCCTGCACCTCGAGCGGCACCTCGTGGTACCCGGGGCGGAAGAACAGATCGAGGCCGACCTCCCCCACCGCGACCGCTTTCGGGTGCCGCAGCAACGCGGCGAGCGCCTCGACCTCACGCGCGTCAGGTGGTGCGGTTTCATGCGGATGCCAGCCGACGGTGAAATACACGTCGGGATGGGCCTCGGCGATGACGCGGTTGCGGTCCGAGTTCGTCGAGGTTGAGGCCCACAGAGATGATCTGGTCGACGCCCGCGGCCGCAGCTCCCTCGAGGGCTTGTGCGAGCAGACCACGCTCCTCGAGCAGGACGAGGTGACAGTGCGTGTCGATCAGCGACGGCAGACCGTCGCTCATGCGCGCGCGCCGATGAGCACCGTGCACTCGCCGCGCGGCGGATGCGCGGTGAACTCATCCACCAGTGTTGCCGCTGTGCCGCGATGCATCGTCTCGTGCACCTTGCTGAGCTCACGGGCGACGATGACGGGACGCTCGCCGAGCACCGGGGCAGCGATGCGCAGCGTCTTGACGAGCCGCATCGGCGACTCGAAGAACGCGAGGGTACGGTCCTCCTGCAGCGCCTGCTCGAGGAGGCGCACCAGCTTGCCGGGCGTGCGCGGCAGGAAGCCGAGAAAGCAGAACGCGTTGCCGGGCAACCCGCTTGCGGCGAGCGCTGCCGTCAACGCCGACGCACCGGGAATCGGCGTCACGCGGTGGCCGGCCTCGACTGCCGCGCTGACCAGCAGCGAGCCTGGGTCGCTCAACGCGGGCGTGCCCGCATCGGTGCAGAGCGCGAGGGTCTCGCCGCGATCAAGCCGCTCGATGAGCTGCGGGATGCGCCGCCGCTCATCGAATGCCGGCAACGACAGCACCGGTTTCTGCACGCCGTGCGCCGTGAGCAACGCTTTGGTCCGGCGCGAGTCCTCCGCCACCACCGCATCGCACTCGCGGAGGACGCGCAGCGCACGCAGCGTGATGTCCTCGAGATTGCCGATCGGCGTCGCGACCACCGCGAGAGTCCCGGTGAATGCGTTCACCGTCCCCAATCCCGCGGATAGCGGAACTCACGGCCGATGGTGCGGTTGCTCAGCTTCGCGATGATCGGGGGGCGGCGCTTGTACTGACTCCCGTGCACGCGCTGGATGACCGTGTCGACATCTGCCGCGTCGAAGCCGAGCGCAACAACCTCTGCGCGGCTGCGACGCTGATCGATGAGCAGATGCAGGATCTCGTCAACGACCGCATAGCGGATCCCGAGCTCCTCTTCGTCCGACTGCCCGACCCACAGGTCCGCGCTCGGCGGCTTGGTGAGCACGCTGTGCGGCAGCTCGAGAAACCGGGCCAGCGCGTACAGCTGCGTCTTGTACAGGTCACCGATCGGGTTGAGCGCGCTTGCCATGTCGCCGAACAGCGTCCCGTAGCCGAGGAGCAGCTCCGTCTTGTTCGAGGTGCCGAGCACCAGCGCCCGCTCGGCCATCGAGTGGTCGTAGAGGATCGACATGCGCTCGCGCGCCATCTTGTTGCCGCGTCGCGTGCGGTCGGCATCCGGGAACTGCTCGAAGTAGTCGTCGACCTGCGCGCTGATGTCGATCGTCTTCGCGGCGATGCCGAGGCTGGCGCATACCGCATTCGCGTCGAGCGCCGACTGCGGATCGCTCGTCCGGTACGGCATGAAGATGGCGACGACGTTGTCGGCACCGAGCGATGCGACCGCGAGTGCGGTCACCAGCGAGGAATCGACACCACCCGAGAGGCCGATGACGGCGCGCTCGAAGCCGACCTTGCGCACTCCGTCGGCGATGAAGCCGCGAAGCAGGCCGGCGACGAAGCCGGGGTCAATCCTGAGCGCGTCGGCGGCGGAGTCTGTCGGTCTCTGCGTCGTTGACATCGTTTCGTTCGTCGCGCAGCAGCGGGTACGCCACCCGCGCGCGCCGGAGCGCACTCCGCTCGAGCGTGTGATAGAGCACGGCTTCATCCGCGCCGGGGACGGATCCGATGACGGTGCCGTCGGGACCGACCACACGCGACCCACCCCAGAACCCGACGCCGTCCTCGAACCCGCTGCGGTTGCAGTAGATGACGTAGCTCGTGAACAGTTGCGCGTAGGTCCGCGTCATGGCGTCGTAGCTGCGCGCGGTGCCGAGTGCCTCGCCCTGGAGGACACCTCGACCGGGTGACGCTGACGGACAGATGAGCACGTCGACACCCTGGCGCGCGAGCAACGCCGGCGCCGACGGATGCCAGAGGTCTTCACAGATGAGCAGTCCCGCACGCCAGCGTTGCGCGGCGCTGCCAAGCGGAGCGTCGAAGGCCCGAAACCGGTCGCCCGCGGAGACGTACCGCTGCTCGTCGAACAGTCCATACGTGGGCAGATACACCTTGCGGTGCACGTGTACCACCTCGCCGCCGCTGATGTAGATCGAGGCGTTGTAGAACTGGTGGCGGTCGCTCTCGAGGATCAGGCCGGCGACGACGTCGATCCGTCTGTCGCGTGAGGCCGTGCGGAGCGCACCGATCTCCGGCGAACCCAGCGTCAGGGCCACATCCGGCACCTGGTCCTTGAGGAAGTACCCGGTGACCGAGAGTTCCGGGAAGACGATGAGGCCGGCGCCGCGCGCGGCCGCATCGCTGATCAGGTCCAGGTGCATCGCGACGTTGGTCGGAACATCGCCAAGCTTCGGATAGCACTGGGCGAGCGCCACGATCAAAGCCCCCGCCGGGTCGCCGGCCGGGGCCGGACGTTCCGTCGGATCCAAGGTGGGAGCATCGAGGGACACCGGGATCACGCCGGGTCGAGATCGTTCGAGGACCATTGCTCTGATTCTCCCATGGTCTCGGGCAGCGCTCCTCTGTTCACGAACGCGTCGACCATTGCGGGCACCGCCGAGAGGGAGCTCACCGCCCTCGGTGCCGGTGGCAGCGCGCGGAGGAATCCCAAGCCGTATTGCCGTGTGCGCAGTCGGGGGTCGCAGAGCACGACAGCCCCTCGGTCGGAAGCGCTGCGGATGAGGCGTCCGAAGCCCTGCCGGAGCCGGATGATCGCCACAGGGAGGATGTACTCGCCGAAGGGATCCCGGAGTTGCTCGGATCGTGCTCGTACCAGCGGGTCGGTCGGAACCGGGAACGGCAGCTTGTCGATGATCACGCAGCGCAGCCGGTCGCCCGGGATATCGACGCCTTCCCAGAAGCTGCTCGTCGCCAGCAGCACCGTGCGTGGATCAGCCAGGAAGCTCTGGAGGATCTGGCGGCGGGTTCCGTCAAGCCCCTGAGCGAGGCTCGCGATCCCTCGGGCATCGAGACGATCCTGGAGCAGGCTCCAGACCCGTTTGAGGGGACCGTAGCTCGTGAAGAGCACGAGCGTGTGGCCGTCGAGCTGACCGGCGATGCCGTCGACGAGCTCTGCCATCTGCAGGTCATGCACCGGATCGTCATATGCGGTGGCGTTCTCGGGCAGGATGCAGATCGCCTGGCGCAGATAGTCGAACGGCGATGCCAGGGTCAACTCGTCTGCTGCGGCGCCGATGCCGACGCGGGTGCGGACGAAGTCGAAGCCGCCGGCGACGGAGAGCGTTGCCGAGGTGAGCACGACCGACTCGACCGGGTCGAACACGCTCTCGGCGAGTGGGACCGACACGTCGATCGGCGCCTCGTGCAGCTCGGCCTGCTCGCGACGCATCTCGATCCACGCAACGGTCCCGGCTCGGGGCCGCACGATGACGTAGTCGATCGCGGCGGCCAGGCCCGCAAGCGCAGCGGACGCGTGCTCGAGCTCGTCGCCGTAACGGTCGGGCTGGGGCAGCAGCTCGATCTGCACGCCCCCGGGTGCCGACGCAAGCGCGGACGCGGTGCGTTGGAGGACCCCGATGGCATGCATCGCGGAGCGCTCGATGAGCGCGAAGCCCGGATCCTCGCGGATCGAGTCGGAGAGCCCCACCCGGCCGTTGGCCGCATGCTCTCCGCCGAGGCGTGCGGCCATGAATCCCTTGGCGTCACCGAACAAGCGCTGGCCGGCTTCGCGGCAGCGATCGAGCTCGATGCCGAGCGGCGTGCCCGGCATCGCCGGGAGTCGATCCAGCACGAGGGTGATATCGGACAGGCGGACCGCGAGCCCGAGCTGTTCGGTTGCGACGGCCTCGAGGTGGTGTGCCTCATCGATGACCAACGCGTCGTACGGACCGAGAATCTGCCCCTGACTCTCGTTGGCCGCGAGCAGCAGCGCATGGTTGGTGACAACGATGGCAGCATCTGCGGCGCCGCGCCGCGCGCTCACCATGTGACAGTGCGCGTTCGCCCAGTTCGCACATGCAGGTCCGAGACAGTCGGTGACCTCGGATGCGATCCGGCGCCAGAGTTGCTCCTCCTCGCCTGAGAGATACACCTCGGACCGGTCGCCCGTCGAGGTTGTGGCGAGCCACACGAGGATCTTCAGCTTGAATCGAATCGCCGCCAGGTCCGGTCCCTGACTCGTCAGGTCTGCGGTGTCGAGAAATCGCTGCCAGCGACGAAGGCTGATGTAGTGGTTGCGGCCCTTGAGCACCGCAACCGGTACTGGGTGATCCAGCAGGCCGGCGACGGTCGGCAGGTCACGATCCGCAAGCTGCTCCTGGAGGTTCACGGTATGCGTCGCGACGACCGCGCGCTTGCCGGTGCGCTGCGCCCAGATTGCGAGCGGCGTGAGGTAGGCGAGCGATTTGCCGACCCCTGTCCCCGCCTCGACCATGAGGCGCCGTTTGCGCTCGAGCGTCTGCCCGACGGCAACAGCCATCTGCAGCTGCGCCTCCCGATACTCGTAACCCTCGCGCCCGGCGAGAGGCCCGTCCGGTCCGAGGAGCATCGCCGCTGCATCGCCGACGTTGCGGTCGGCGAGCGATGGCATTGACTGGCGGGTGGGACCGGAAGCGAGCGGCGCAGGCACCGGGGGTGCGGGCGCAGGCGGACCATCGACCTCCACGCCGCTGCGGCGCATCACATCGTTGAGAAACTCGGCGAGCGGACCCGGCGCCTGCACTGCGACTCGGCGCATATCGCCGAGGGTGCCCTCGGGCAGCGCGCGACCGGCGCCGACGAGCATCCGGAAGAGATCGCCGGTGGCCAGGGCATCGCTGAGCGCGCGATGCGGTCGCTCGTGCGCGATCCCGAGCCGCCGGCTCAGCAGCGGCAGGCTGTGGCTCTCGAACGTCGGGAGGAGGATCCTTGCCAGGTCGAGCGTGTCGAAGATGAGGCGGGCACCAAACGACTCCGTCAGCAGGAGGCGGAGAAAGAGGAGGTCGAACGTCCCGCCGTGGGCGATGAGCGCCGCGTCGCCGCAGAAAGCCTCGAGCTGGGTTGCGGCCTCGAGCGGCGGCGGTGCGCCCCGGACGTCGGCGTCGGTGAGCCCGACGAGCCGCTGGATCGCGAGCGGTATCGGGATCTGCGGGTCGACGATCAGCTGGAGCTGGTCGACGGGCTCGAGATTCTCGTCGTAGCGCACCGCACCGATCTCGAGGATGCGATCGCTCCGTGGCGACAGGCCTGTCGTCTCGAGGTCGAACGCGACCAGGTGGTCCGGATGGGCCGGTCCGATGGTCACGCCGCGGTGGAGCTTCCGACGGGCCGGCGCTCCTCGGGGAGCAATGCGATCACGCGCTCCATCATGGCCGCAGCGGCTTGGCGGTTGGAGAGCCGCTTGCCGTCAGGTCCCGTCGCGGGCAGCCGGAACGGCGGGCCGATGCGCAGCTCGACGTCGGCTCGGCGCGGCAGCCAGGATCCGCGAGGGATGACGCGCTCGGAACCCCAGCTCGCAACGGGAACGATGAGCGCGCCGGAATGGCGGGCGATGAACCCCGCGCCACCGTGGGTGTCGCCGAGAATCTGACCGTCCCACGACCGCGTCCCTTCCGGGTACACGAGCAGGACGTGACCGTCGGCGAGGAGTTTGAGCGCAACACGGAGCGCGGATCGATCCGGCGTGTCGCGGACCACCGGAAATGCATGACTGTGACGGAAGATCCACGCGAGGAACGGTGTGCGAAAGAGCTCGCTCTTGGCGAGATAGAACACGTCGAGCCGTGGGATGAAGAAGCCGGTCAGCGCGGGCTCAACGGTGCCGACGTGATTGCCGACGATGAGCACCGCTCCACGGCGCGGGACGTGTTCCATACCGACGATGCGGAGACGCCGGCCGAGCACGATCCATGCGAGCAGTCGCACGCAGATGCGGAGAGTCGCGTAGATCACCGGCCGTTCGCGTCGGCTGCCGCCCAGAGCTCGAGCGCTTCCTGATAGACCTCGTCAATGCCGAGGACGCCGGTGTCGATCACGTGTGCGTCGTCCGCGGCGCGCATCGGCGCTTCCGACCGCGACGCGTCCTGCTCGTCACGTCCGCGGACCTCGCCACGCATCAATGCGCTGTCGACATCGCCGCCGGTGCCGCCGAGCTGCTGCGCTCGGCGGTGCGCGCGGACGCCCTCGGGCGCGACGAGATAGAGCTTGAGCTTCGCGTGCGGGAAGACCACGGTGCCACAATCCCGGCCGACCGCAACTGCTCCTCGCGCAGCAAGCCTGCGCTGTGGTTCGAGCAGGGCAGCGCGCACCTCGGGGATGCTGCTCATCGCGGCGAGCAGCGGCGCGTTGGCGGGATCGCGCAACGCAGGGCCGGCGTCCACGCCGTTCACGAACGCGGTGCTGTCGGCGTCGTCGTGGGTCGGATCGGTGTCGATGACGATGTCGGCGTTTCGCGCAACGGCAATCAGCGCGTCGCGGTCGCCAGGGTCGATGTGCGCACGAGCTGCCGCGACCATGACGCCTCGGTAGAAGAGTCCGGTGTCGACGAGCGGAAGGCTCAACGCTATCGCGAGACGCCGTCCGAGCGTGGTCTTGCCACTGCCGGCCGGCCCGTCGATGGTCACGATCGGCGGGGTCACCGCTTGCGTCGCGGTCGTGGCGTCGCGGGTGCACGCGGTGGCTCAGGCAGCCCCGCCGCCGCGCGCAGCGATGACAGCTCCGCCGGCCGCAACTCGCGGGCCTCGCCCTCGGCGAGGTCACCGAGCAGGAGCGGACCCACAGCAATGCGGACGAGGTCGCGCACCTCGAGGCCGACCGCGGCGAACAGCCTGCGCACTTCGCGCTTGCGCCCTTCCGCCATGACGACCTCGACGGTCGCATCCGAACCCGCGCGCTTGGCGGAGAGAGCGCGCGCCGGTCCGTCCTCGAGCTCGACGCCGTCGGTGATCTGCGCAAGCTGCGCATCAGAAATCGCGGCATCGAGCGTTGCCACGTAGCGTTTCGTGACCCCGTGTCTCGGATGCGAGACCGCGTGGGCCAGGTCGCCGTCGGTGGTCATGACCAGCAGTCCGCGGCTGTCGGCGTCGAGCCTGCCAACAGGCACCAGGCCCGGAACCGGTTCGATGAGATCCATGACGGTGCGGCGTTGGTATGGGTCGCTACGCGTGGTGACCACGCCCACCGGCTTGTTGAGGACGATCGTGACAGCAACTGCCTTGGCCGGAATGCGGTACCCGTCGACGGAGACCTCATCGATCGACGGGTCCACGACGACGCCGAGCGTGCTCGTCTCGCCGTTGACCGTGACGCGACCGGAAGCGATCAGCGTATCGGCGCCGCGCCGTGACGCGACCCCGCGCCGGGCGAGAAACCGATTGAGCCGCTCCGGCGGATAGGCGCTCACTCGAAGTTCGGGAGCACCACGTTGTCGGCCACGGGCGGGAGATCCTCGATGCGCTCGAGGCCGACGAGCTGGAGGAAGCGGAGCGTCGTTCCGAACAGCCGTGGATGACCCGGGGTGTCCTGACGCGCGATCTCGTCGATGAGACCGCGCTCGCTGAGATGTTCGAGCACGGCTTCGCAATCCACACCGCGGATCGACTCGATGACCGCCTTGGTCGCCGGCTGGCGGTAGGCGATGATGGCCAGCGTTTCCATGGCCGCGCGGCTGAGTCGCGATGGGCGCTCCGGATGCAGACCCCGCTGAACGGCCCAGGCCATCTCCGGGCGGGTGACGAGCTGCATGGCATCCGCGGACCGCTGCAGCATGAGCCCGCGTCCACGCAGTTCCATGGCGAGCACTCCCGCCGCTCGAGTGATGGCGGCAGGGCTCCGATCCAGGGTTGCCGCGGCTTCGGCGACAGTCACCTCGCGTCCGAGTGCGAAGCAAAGCGCTTCGAGCGCCGGAGCAAGGTCCTCGGGCTCGGCATCAGCGGTGCCTTCCGGCACCGTGGCTCGCCCGAAGACGTCGAGGACGAGCACGTCATCCACGCGCGGTCACCGTGATCGGGCCGTACGCGTCGCGCTGCTCCACGGTGGCCTCGCCTCGCTTGAGGAGCTCGAGGAGGGCGAGAAAACAGGCGACTGCTTCGAGCCTGCTGCTCACGCCGGCGAACACCTCCTCGAAGTCGAGGGTCCCTCGCGAGAGGCGATCTCGAAGCATCGCGACCTTGTCTTCGACCGAGAACGTGATGGCGACCGGGAGCGGGTCCGCGTCCCGGATGCGCTCGAGCACCGCTCGGAACGCAGCCGCAAGGCGCTCAGGCGGGATGCGCAAATGCTCGACGGGGATCACCTCACTCGAGACCAGACCGAGGAAGCTGCGTGCACCTTCGGTGGCCGCCTCGGCGAGGAGTGCCTCGGCCGCGGCCTTGAAGAGCCGGTATTCGGCGAGGCGCCGGCCCGCATCGGTTGAGCCGTCGTCCTCGTCCTCGACGATGTCCGCCGTCTGATCGGGCAGCACGGCGGCGGCCTTGAGCGCGACGAGGCGCGCCAGCAGCGAGAGTGTGTCCGCGACACCGCGGAGATCGCCGTTCCGCTCGGGCGCTTCGAGGGCGGTCCGAGCCTCGGCGATGACCGTGCTCACCGACATCGCGGTGAGGTCGACATCGCCGCGGTTGGCCCGAGCGACGAGCTCCTCGAGGCTCCCGTGGAATCCAGGTGCGTCCACCATGATCGCGGTGGCTCCCGCATCCTCCCGTTGCATCGCTACATGGTACGGAGGCCGGGGGTGGCCCGATCGCGGCCCGCTCCCTCCTCCAGTAGTTCGGTGGCTCGGGCGAGTGCGGCGTCCGTGGTCCGTCCGGACATCAACCGTGCGATCTCGCGGACGCGCTCGTCGCCGTCAACCACCGCGGCGTGCGCCTCCGCCCCACCGGCTCGGTCCTGCTTGGTGATGGTGAGGTGTGAGTGGGCTCGCGCGGCGATCTCCGGTCGGTGGGTGATCGCGATGACCTGACGGGAGCGGCCGATGCGAGCGAGGACATCGCCCACCCGCGCGGCGGTCTCGCCGCCGATCCCGGTGTCGACCTCGTCGAGGACGAGCACGGGCGCCTCGTCCTCGCTGACCACGGCGCTCAACGCCAGAGCAAGCCTGCCGAGCTCTCCGCCCGACGGGCCTTCGTCGAGCGGCATCGGGACGGAATCGCGGTTGGGGGCGAGCCGGAAGTCGATCTCGTCAACCCCCGCTGTGGTGCAGCGCACCGGGGTGCCGTCACCCGTGTCGACACCGTCGACGTCGAGGTGCCGGCTCATGACGACGCGGAACCGGGCGTGGGGCAGCTCAAGCGATCGGAGCTCAGTGGTGATCGCTCGTTCGAGACGGCGAGCAGTGGCGGCCCGCGCAGAGCTCAACGTCGCGGCAGCGAGGCCGGCGTCCGCTCGTCGCGCCGCCGCGGACACCTCGAGCGCGCCGATCGCGCCGCCCTCACCGTCGATACTCTCGACGAGCTCGCGGGCACGCGCAAGATCGGCGATCGCCGAGTCCAACGACCCATGGCGGCGTGTCACCCGCGTGAGCGCGTCGAGACGTTCCTCGACCGCCGTCAGACGAGATTCGTCGACGGTGACCGAATCGGCGTGGCGCCGGGCGTCGAGCGCGAGCTCGCGAAGGCGGTCGATCAACTCGTCGGCGTTCTCCAACAGCGCGCCGAGCTCCGGATCCACAGCCGCAAGGTCCGCGCCACCACCGATGGCTGACGCGAGCCGGTCGGCTGCGGACCGCTCATCCCCACCGCTCGCATCGGCGATCGCGAGGGACGACTCGGCGATGCGCGCGGCGTGACGAAGGCGAAGGCGCTCGGCCTGCAGCTCAGCATCCTCACCCGAACGAAGATCGAGGAGCTCGAGGTCCTCAACGAGGTCGCGAGCGCGTTGGAGCTCGGCTGCGCCGGTGCTGGCTGCGCGATGCGCGGCAGCGAGGGCTTCGACGGCGGACCGCCAGGCATGAAATGCCTCCGCCGTGGCAGTTCGGGCGCGAGCGACCTCGGCCCCGCCAAATGCGTCGAGCAGCTCACGCTGCCACGTACGGCGCAGCAGGCGCTGGCTCGTCCCCTGGGCCGTCACGTCCACACACAGATCCCCGATCTCGCGGAGCACCGCCTGCGAGACCAGCGCACCGTCGATCCGGCACGTGGCGCGGCCGGCGGCCGGAACGTCGCGCGAGAGGGTGATGAGATCGTCATCGGGTATCCCAAGCTCGGCGCGGCGAGCGCGCAGGCGCGGCGTGGGATTGTCGAACACCGCCGCAACGCGTGTACCCGGCGTCCCCGCTCGTACCTGCTCGGGCTCGAGCCTGCCGCCGAGCGCCGCGCGGAGCGCGTTGACGCACATCGACTTGCCCGAGCCGGTCTCGCCCGTCAGGACGCTGAATCCGTCCTCGAACGGGAGCCGGGCGTCCTCGATGACAGCGAGGTTGCTGATGCGCAGCTCACGAAGGGCCACTGATCTCTCCCGAGGCCGGCCCTACGCTGGTGCTCGGCGCGTCGTCGTCGTCATCGGCCGGCTCGAGGAGCAGGTCCTTGTGCGGAATGCCGTAGCGGAACTTCTGGCGCAGGCGCGACTGAAACGACGGTGAGTCCTTGAACCGCACGACGTCGAGATCGGGGCCCGGACGGACCAACGCGCTCTCGCCGTCGCGAAGCCACGCGACCGAGAGGCCGTCGGCGGCGACGAAGACCTGTCCGCGCTCGACCGTCACCCGGATGTCGAGCATTTCCGGGATGACGACAGGCCGGCTGATCACCGCGTGCGCCGCGAGCGGCACGACGACCACGGCCCTGACCCGCGGATCCACCGGCGGTCCGCCGGCGCTCAGTGCGTACGCCGTTGACCCGGTCGCGGTGGCGACGACGATGCCGTCGGCGTCGAACGCGCCGAGCAAGTCGCCGTCCACGTCGACGCGGAGCCGGACGACATTGACGTCACGGGCGCGGACCACGATCTCGTTGACGGCGAGCACGGGAGCGGTGGCATCGCCGACGCTCGTCTCGATGAGCGACCTGCGCTGGGTCGTGTAGTCCCCGGCGGCGAAGCGGCTGATCGCATCAGGCAGAGCGCCGATCTCGACGTCGGTGAGGAAACCGAGGCGACCACGGTTGACGCCAACCACCGGGATGCCGCGCGGCGCTGCGAGGCGCGCGCCGTAGAGGAACGTGCCGTCGCCTCCGAGTGTCACCAGCAGTGCCGTGTTCGCGCCGTGCTCGAGCATGGCCGCCTCAGGATCGTCGAGCGCCGTCCACGCAGCGAAGCCGCACGCCTGGGCGCGGGCGATCGCGCTCTGGACCGTCGCCCGCTCGCCTGGGTGGAGCAGGAATCCGATGCTCTTGCCCGAAGTCGGACCCGAAGTTTCGGACGAGGTCATGCCGGGGTCGCCGCATGTGGGAGACGCGCCCCGACGAGCCATTCGAGATTGCCCTTGGCTCCTCGAACCGCTGATGCGATCGGCGCCTGGCTGACTGCTCCCAAGGCCGAACTCGAGCCACTCGGCGAAGGCGATCGCCGCGGCCTCGGCCGCGGCAGGATCGCGAACGATCCCGCCCTTCCCGATCGCATCGCGCCCGAGCTCGAACTGCGGCTTGAACAGCGCGACGAGGTCAGCGCCACCCGGCGCCACCAGACGGACGACGGCGGGCATGACGAGTCGCAGCGAGATGAAGGACAGATCGAGGGTCACCAGATCGGGCGCCGGCCCCGGCAGCTCCTCGAGCAAGCGCAGATTGGTGCGGTCCATCACGATGACACGCGGATCCGTCGCCAGGCGCGGGTCGAGCTGGCCGCGTCCGACATCGACCGCGTACACGAGTGACGCACCGCGGCTGAGCAGCACGTCCGTGAAGCCGCCCGTCGATGCTCCCGAATCGAGGCAGACGCGCCCCTCGCACGAGATGCCGAAGGCGTCCAACGCAGGCGCGAGCTTGAGCCCGCCCCTGCTCGCCCACGGATGATCGCGTCCGATGACCGCGATCGTCGCGCTCGACGTCACTCGCTGGTCTGCACTCGTCGCGCGAGCTCCGTCAACCTCGACAAGCCCCGCTGAGATGAGTGCCTGGGCTCGTTCACGACTGGGTGCCAGGCGACGGGCGACGAGCTCCAGGTCGAACTCTTCGAACTGCAGACGGGGTGGTCATGGCGGCCATTATGACAACAAATATGTGTATTCGCGCCGTCAGAAAGGAACGTCGTCCGGGTCGATGCGCGACGGAGACACCCGGCCCTGCGGCTCCGGGACGATCGTCGGCCGGACGTCGGCAGCCGTCGTCGCTGACTCGAGGGGGCGCTCGGTCATCCCACCGCCCATGCTCACCACCAGCTGAGTCACCCGCTGCTCGGTGTGCTCCAGCAGCTCCGCGCAGTGGCGCGCTAGCACGGCGCCGCGCTCGTACGCGCCGATGGCTTCCTCCAGGGGGATGCTGCCGCCCTCGAGCTTGGTGATGAGCGTGTCGAGCTCCGCGAGTGCCACCTCGTAGGTGAGCGTGCTGATGTCGTCCTCCGGGGGTGTCATGGCGCTGTGGATCCGTCGTCCGGATCGTACATCCGTTCGCCACCGCCCGTGTCCTCGGTGTGCGCCTGATCGACAGTGCTCTCGAGGGTCCCGTGCTGGAGCACGGTCAGGAGCCGGGTCCCGACGGGGGCCGCGGCTGCATCGGTGAGGACGCGTCCCTCGTGATCCGAGGTGATCGAGTAGCCGCGTTCGAGCGTGCGCCGTGGCGAGAGCGCGGCGAGACGCGCCGACCGGGTCTGCAACGCCGCGTGCCGCGCGACGGTGAAACGGACGGTCGCCGCCTGGAGCCGTTCCGCCGCGCGGCTGACGTGCATGCGCTCGATCTCCACCCGCCTTGACGGATGGACGAGCGCGAGACGCGAACTCTGCCGGTCGAGCGCCCTGCGCTTGAGCGAGGCATGCTCGTGCAACGCCGCGTTGAGGCTCAACGAGGCGAGGTGCACTCGGTGGCGGCGCGCGCCGATCATCCCCATGATGCCGAGCCCGAGGCGCGCGCTCCGCGCGGCGACGTCGTCGCGGAGGAGTGCCACGCTCGGCGCGACCAGTTCGGCGGCCGCCGATGGGGTCGCCGCGCGGCGATCGCTCGCGAGATCCGCGACCGTCGTGTCGGTCTCGTGCCCGACGCCGGCCACCACGGGCAGGCGGGTTGCGCGGATGGCGCGCGCGAGCGCCTCGCTGTTGAAGGCCATGAGGTCCTCGAGAGAACCGCCTCCGCGGACAAGCAGGATCACGTCAGCGTCGCGGACACGATCCGCTCGTTGGAGGGCGCGGACGAGCGTCTCGACCGCGCCCTCGCCCTGCACCGTCGCGGGCGACAGAACGATGCCGATGCACGGCGCGCGCCGCGCGATCACCGTGCAGACGTCACGCAGCGCAGCTCCATTGCGCGACGTCACGACGACGACTCGTCGCGGGAGCATCGGCAAGCGGCGCTTCCGGCGCTCATCGAACAACCCCTCGGCGCTGAGCCGCCGCTTGAGCTGCTCGACGCCGAGCGCGAGTGCGCCGACGCCACTCGGCTCGAGACGGTCCACGTAGAGCTGATAACGACCCTGCTGCTCGTAGAGCTGGACGGACCCGTGTGCGACGACGGTCATCCCATCCTCGGGCCGGAACGGGATCAACTGCGCGTTGGCGCGGAAACAGACGCACGCGATGGACGAGCGCGCGTCCTTCAATGTGAAGTACAGGTGTCCCGAGACGTGGGCCTTGAGGTTGCTCACCTCGCCTTCAACGAACAGGTCCTCGAGCTCGGGACGCGCCGCGAGGGCGTCGCGCACCATTGCCGTCAGGTCGGTGACGCTGCAGGTGAGTGGCATCACACGTGTTCGCGAGCGACGTGGCCGAGCACGCCGTTGACGAACTGCGCGGCCTCATCGCCCGCGTACGCCTTGGCGAGCTCGATGAACTCGTCGATCACGACAGGAACCGGCGTGTTCTCCGTGTACAGCAGTTCGAACGTGCCGAGCCGCAGGACTGCGCGCTCCACCTTGCCGAGGTCGACGAGCGTCCAGTGCTCCATACCGGCGACGATCGCTGTGTCGATGGCGTCGAGATGATCGACGCAGCCAACCACGATGGTGCGCGCGAACGCGACCACATCAGCCGTCGCGTGCAGATCGCTCCCCTGGTAGCGCAGCGCGAACTCCGGGTCTTTCGCCGTCCCCTCGATCTCGAACAGCACCCGGAGCGCAAGCTCCCGTCCGCGCCGCCGCCGTCCGGTGCTCGGCGCAGCAGGGGTCACGCGAAGGCGACCTCGCTGACGAAGACGTTGACCTCCTCAACGCGCAGCGCGAGCATGCGGTCGATAGCGTCGGCGACGCGCCGTTGCACCTCCGCGCCGACAGCCGGAACGTTGCCTCCCGACTCCATGACGACGTACAGGCTGAGACGCAGTGCGTCGTCGATCATCTCGACCCGCACACCGCGATGGGCGTGCGACCGGCGCACGATGCGGTCGAAATTCTGGCCACTGGGGTGGTACATGGCATGGACGCCGTGGACCTGCATCGCAGCGAAGGCAGCGATCGACGCGACAACCTCGTTGGCGACTCGCGTGGTGCCGAGTTGCCGGCGACCATTCGCAGCCGGACGAAGCTGCAGGCTCTCCGGCGCGTCACCATCCATCAGGCGCGCTCCACGTAGCGACCGGTCCGCGTGTCGACGCGGATCTTGTCGCCCTGGTTGACGAACAGCGGCACGTCCACCGCGAGGCCGGTCTCGACCCGGGCGGGCTTGAAGGACGCGTTGGCGGTGTCACCTTTGAAGCCGGGCTCGCTTTCGGTAACCTCGAGGACAACCGAGGTCGGGAGATCGATACCGAGCACGCGATCGTCAAAGCGAAGCAGAAAGAGGGTGTCGTTCTCGCGCAGGTAGTCGACGGCGCTGCCGAGCTGCTCGGGAGTGAGCGTGATCTGGTCGTACGTCGTGCTGTCCATCACCACGTAATTCTCACCGTCCTTGTAGGAGAACTGAGCTTCGCTCCGCTCGATGCGGACCTTGCCGAATTTCTCCTCGGGCCGGAATGTCTCATCGGTCACCGCTCCGGTGGTGACGTTGCGCAACTTGGCGCGAATGACCGCTGTACCACGCCCCTGCTTCATGTGCGAGAAGTCGATCACCTCGAAGAGGTCGCCGTCGCGCTCGACGGTCGCGCCCGGGCGCAGGTCAGAGGCGGTGATCATTCGGTGCTCCCATTGGTCGTTCGTTCCTCGAGCAGCTTAGCCAGTCCTTCCACAGCGAGGACGTAGCCGTGCAGGCCGAGCCCGGAGATCACCGCGACCGCAGCCTCAGCGGAGAGGGAGATGCGGCGATAGGGCTCACGAGCAAGGATATTCGACAGATGGACCTCGATGACGGGGCCGCCGAAGGCCCGCAGCGCGTCGGCGAGCACGACGCTCGTGTGCGTGAGGCCGCCGGGATTGACGATGCAGCCCGCGCTGACGCCGCGCTCCGCCTCGAGGAGATCCACCATGGCGCCCTCGTGGTTGGTCTGCGCGAAGCGCACATCGAGCCCGAATGTCGCCGCCCGCTCGCGGACCGCCGCTTCGATGTCCTTGAGGGTCGCCGACCCATAGATCTCAGGCTCGCGTTCGCCGAGGCTCGCCAGATTCGGTCCGTTGAGCACCAGGATTCGCGTCATCGCGCGCGGACCGCCTCGAGCGTCTCGCGGACATCCAGTTCGGGCACATGCTGGCCGGAACGGGGAACGCCACGGCGCTCGAGCAACACCCATCCGAGCTCGCCGGCGACGTTCTTCTTGTCGGCGCTCATGTGCTCGAGCACACGCTCGGGTTCAAACACCAGCGACGTCGCGAGCCCGCATCGAGAGATCATCGCATCCTGCCAGTCGATATCCCCGGCAGGGCAACCGAGTTCGCGGATGCTCAGCAGGCCTGCAGCATGCATGCCGACCGCGACAGCCTCACCGTGGAGCAGGGTCTCCCCCATCCCGGAAGCAGCTTCCAGCGCGTGGCCGACGGTATGGCCGTAGTTGAGCACGGCGCGCGGTCCCGCTTCCCGGTCGTCGGAGGAGACGACCCGCGACTTGATCGCGCAGCACTCACGGATCGTCGCTGCGAGTGCCGCGAGGTCGCGCGCCAGCAACCGGTCGAGGTCCGTCTCGAGCGTCGCAACGAGCGGCGTCTCCGCGATCATCGCGTACTTCACGATCTCGGCAAAGGCGGATCGGTAGGAGCGGTCGGGCTGGCTGACGAGGACCTCGGGATCGCAGATCACGGCCCGGGGCTGCCAGAAGGCTCCGGCGAGGTTCTTGCCGCGTGACAGGTTCACGCCGGTCTTCCCGCCCACCGCGCTGTCCACCATCGCCAGCAGTGTCGTGGGGACGTTCACCCACGCGATCCCGCGCAAATACGTCGCGGCCGCGAAACCGGCGAGATCGCCGACGGTGCCACCGCCGAGCGCGATCACGCAGTCGTTGCGCTCGAGGCCGGCGCCACCGAGGCGGCCGAGGAGACGACCTACTGCGGCCCAGGTCTTGACGGATTCGCCTCCGGGGATGCTCAGCAACGTGGTGGAGATCCCGGCGCTGCGCAGCGACGCGACGAGCCGGTCGGCGGCCTTCGGCACAGCCTGGTCGGCGACCACCGCGAACTCGCTTCGCCCCCGACGGGACATGGAGCACGACATCGTCGATGGCACCGGGGCGCACTTCGACGTGGTAGTGCCCCTCGGGGATCGTGACGGCGACCGTGCTCTGCAGCGCGTTGGCGATCCTCGACGCGACCGTCTCCGGTCGCTCATCGGCGTCGACATGCAGATGGGCGGTCTGATGGGCGCGCTCCCGGCGGCCGCGCAGCATGGGGATCCCGGTGATCGCCGAGCCCTCGAGCATCGGCCGGTCCGACGCATCGCCGATGCGGTCGATGAGGACGACGTCGGGGGCATCCAGCCAGACGACCACGCAGCGGTCGACGAGGAGCGCACGGGCCGCGGGGACGCCGATCAGCCCTCCCCCGCAGGCGATCACCACCGGACCCGCCCGGTTCGTCACCGCCTCGAGCGCGGCGAACTCGAGCTCGCGAAACGCCTCCTCACCGTCGCCCTCGAGTATCTCCGCGGGGCTGCGGCCGCTCATGGCGCGGATCTCATCGTCGAGGTCGACGACGGCCCAGCCGAGCCGCGCGGCGAGGAGCGGCGCGACGGTGGTCTTCCCGGAACCCGGCAGGCCCACCAGGGCGATGCGGCTGACCGAGCTCATCGCAGGCGGCGGACGGCGCGCCGGTGTGCCGCCGACGCGCGACGCACCTCGGCGACCGTATCGCCGCCGAACTTCTCGACGGCGGCCGAGGCGAGTACCCAGGCGAGCATCGCCTCAGTGACCACAGCCCCCGCGGGCACAACGCAGATGTCGCTGCGCTCGTAGTGCGCGTTGATCTCCTTGCCGCTGCCGATGTCGACGCTGCGAAGCGGGTGCAACAACGTGGATATCGGCTTGAAATGAACGAGCGCCCACACCGGTTCGCCGTCGCTGACGCCCCCGGCGAGCCCGCCCTGGCGATTCGTCAGATGGTGGAATCCCTGCTCGGCGTCCCAGCGGGGCTCGTCGTGCACGGCGGACCCAGGGGACTGCGCAGCGCTAACGGCCGCGCCGAGCTCGACACCCTTCACGGATGGGATGCTGCACATCGCCTGCGCGATCAGGCCGTCGAGGCGGCGATCCCAGTGCGCGTAACTGCCAAGTCCGGCAGGAACATTGGAGGCGACGACATACGCCGTTCCACCGAGCGTGTCTCCGTTCTGGCGCGCTGCGTCGATGGCGGCGACCATGCGCTCGGACGCGGCGGTGTCGGCGCAGCGGACCGGCGAACGCTCGACCGCGTCCCAGTCCACGTCAGGGTCCGGCAAGGGCACCACGACCTCGCCGATGCGGATGACGGATGAGTGAACGTCGATGCCGATGGCCTTGAGGACCGCACGACCGACGGCGCCGGCGGCCACGCGAGCCGCCGTCTCACGCGCGCTGGCCCGCTCGAGGACATCGCGCGCGTCGCTGAAACCGAACTTCAGGACCCCGGCCAGGTCGGCATGGCCCGGGCGAACCCGCGTCACGGGATTGGACTTGAACCCGCGCGATTCGACCTGCATGGGACCTTTCCAGTTCTGCCAGTCGCGGTTCTCGACGACGAGCGTCACGGGCGATCCGAGTGTCTTGCCGCCTCGTACGCCGCTGACGATCCGCGCTGCGTCCTGCTCGATCTGCTGGCGCTTGCCGCGCCCGTGACCGCCCTGGCGGCGGCGCAGGTCGGGGTCGATGTCGCGCGCGGCGTCAAGCGACAGACCGGCAGGCACGCCTTCGACGATCACGGTCAACTGAGGGCCGTGGAACTCGCCGGCGGTGAGAAATCGAAGCATCTGCAAGCGATTGTATTGGCGAGCGCGATTCTGTCCGGATTGCGTCCTTGTGGCGACGTGACACTGAGCGCGATGCGAGTGCCCCCCACCCGGATGACGGCCGCTGACTATCTGCGCGTCGCTCGTCTGCTCGAGGCGCACGGCGACGCCATCGGAGCGGTCCTCGCCTACCGCGAGGTCATCTGCGCGGGAGTCGAGCCGGCCGCGACGGAGGCACGGCGTTCGGTCGCCATCCTCGCCCGTCGAGCCGCGCCGGCGCCCGCTTCGTAACGCGAGCCCGGACTCACATACCGCCGGGCGGACGCATTGCTGCACCGGTCTGCGGCGGCGCGTTCATCGCGGTCAGCAGCTCGTTGTAGAACTGCTCGGCCTTCGGAATCCGGTGCAGCACCTCGACGCCGTCGCGTCCCGCGGATTCGATCTCGATGTCGCCGGCCCCGATCAAGCGATCGCCGAGCGGGCGGTGGATCACGGTGTTCTGGATCCGTTCGAGCGGAATCGTTTCTGCCGTCCTCGACAGGATGCCGCCCTCCATGACGATGCGCCGGTCGGTGAGGTGGTACGTGGCGAAGCGCCAGCGAAGGATGCGCAACCCGGCCCACAGCACCGACGCGACGATGAACACCAGCGCGACGATGGTCTTGACCGTGGTGATCGACACGCTGCCGACCGTGGCGGGCAGGACGGCGTTCAGCACGATCGCGACGACGATGACGACCAGCGCTCCCAGGACATGACCGGCGAGGACAGACCAGTGCTGGCGAACCAGTGCAATCGAACGCTCCCCGGGCATCAGCGGTGTCGGCATCTCTTACCTCAACAAGCCCATGGCGTCGTGCGGGTCACGGACCGAGATACAGGATGAGCGCTGCGCCCGCACAGAGGAACGGACCATAGGGTATCGGGTCTTTGAGCCGCCGGACGCGTGTGACGAGCAGAACAATCGCCGTGGCGCCGCCGATGAAGACTCCGGCGACGACGGCGTAGATCGCACCGAGATGGGCGCTCGTCGGGCCGGCGCCGGTCACCGCGCCGACGAGCGCCCCGAGCTTGGCGTCGCCGAGACCGATGCTGCCCCGCGACACGATGTTCTGCACGAAGAAGAACGCCGCGACGCCGACGGCGCCGATGGTCGCACTGGCCACCGTAAGCCCTGGCGACCACTGGCTGAGGAGGACGGCGATCAGCACGCTCGGGTACGTGATGACGTTGAGGATGAGGCGGTGCTTGAGGTCGAAGTTGACGATCTGGACGAAGACGGCGATCCAGAGCAGGTGGATCAGCAGACCCCAGCCGACAGCCTCGTGCGCTGCGAATGCGCCGAATCCGACAGCACCGAGCGCCGGCGACAACCAGCGTTCGAGCCAGGTCCAGCCATAACGCTCGCCCGCCCACGGGGTCGCGGCGGCCGGTTCCTCCCCCGCTGCAGCGGCCCGTTCGTGTTCCTCCGCGATATCGCGCTCGTACTCGAGTCGCTCCTGTTCTTCCTCGTCCTCGAGTTTCTCGCGCTTCTCGAGCGCGACAGCAAGCCATCCCGATCCCAGGCCGATGACCCCGCCGGCGACGGTGATACCGGCGACGACGAGCGGCGTCACGCTTCGACGGCTCGCAGGAGCGCGCTCCGCACTCCTGCCGCCGGCGCGCTCGCGCCGCTCCAGGTGGAGAAGCTCAGCAGCCCCTGCTGGAGCAGCATCTCGAGGCCGTCCTCGGCCCGATGCCCGGACTCGATGGCGACGCTGACGACGTCGACCGGCCTGGGGCGGTAGCGGATGTCCACGACGCTGCACGCCGTCGGCACCGTGCGGGGATCGAATGGAAGCGCGTCGAGCCCCACCGAGGTGGCGTTGACAACGATCGCCGAATGAGCACTTTCGCGCGCGATCGCCGATGCGTTCCACAGGACAGGCTCGATGTCGCCCGAGCCACGCAGCCTTCGGGTGAGCTGTTCGGCGGCCACCGGGTTCCGCGCTGCGATGCGCAGACGAAGGAGTGGCACGCGGGTCAGCGCGAGCGCTACCGACGCGGCTGCGCCGCCGGCGCCGAGCACGAGCGCTGTCGCACCCTGGCGCGGCCACATGCTCGCGACACTGAGGGCGAGCTCGAATCCGTCGACGTCGGTCGTCGTGCCGATGAGCCGGCCGCCGCGCACGCTGATGGTGTTCACGACACCAAGGATTTCGGAATCGCCCTCGAGGCGATCGCACGCCACTGCCATCGCCGCCTTGTACGGAGTGGTCACGTTGCAGCCGGTGTAGCGACCGGCGCGAAGTTCGGCGATGAATTGATCGAGGTCGGCGGGACTGACATCCCGGAGCACGTACGTGCCCTCGACGCCAGTCGACTGCATCGCAGCCTGATGCAGCACGGCGCTCGGCGAGTGCGAGATCCCTGCGCCGACAAGGCACAGTCGCAGCGGCGCGTTGCTCACGTGCGGGCCCGCGATTGCGTCAGCCGGCGCGAGTTCGAGCCAGCTCTGCAGCAGGACCGCCGCGGCAACCGCATCGATCACCTCGCGGCGTCGTCGCCGGCGAACGCCACTCTCGATGAGCGAACGCTCCGCAATGGTGGTGGTGAATCGCTCATCCCAGAACTCCAGCGGCGTTGCTATGCGACGCTGCAGCTCGGCGGCGAACCCGCGTGCACTCGCCGCGGCGTCGCCCTCTGTGCCGTCGAGCCTGCGGGGCAGACCGACCACCACTCGTTCCACCTGCCGATCTTCCATCTCCCGAGCAATGCGTGTCCAAATGGTGTGCGGGTCGTTCGGCACTGTCGCAAGCGGTGATGCCAGCGTGCATGTTTCGTCGGAGATCGCCAGACCGACCCTCACTGCGCCGACGTCGATGCCGAGAACTCGTGTGCGGCCGGTGCTTTCCCCGGCCGAGGTCACGTTGGCGGTTTCGCGGTCGCGGTCGGAGACGGGGCCGGTGTCGATGGCGAGACGAAATTCTCGGTGATCTCGATGCGCGATGCGAAGAGCGGCATGTAGAACAGCTGGAACGGCGACATCGAGACGTGGACGCTCTGCACCGCGGGCAGCTTGCTTTCGATGATCTTCTGCGCGCTCCCGGGGTTGCGACCGGCGAGCTGCGCCTTCAGTGCGTTGAGGTTGACGTCGGGCTGGCTGAAGTCGGTTGCGGAGCATGCCAGGACGACCGTACCGGTGGTGCTCGCCTGCGTGACGTTGCACGGCGGTGTGGAGAGTTTGCCGGGCGCGAGTTGTTGACCATGCTTCACGAGCTTGTTGAGGTCGGCGAGCACGTCATTGCGAACAGCAACCGGGTCGTACGCGACCGCCTGTGCGTTCGCGCTGACGGTGATCGTCTTCGCCGTGTACGGCGCGTTGACCGCCGGCAACGGCGGTGTGACGGCGAACGTGACCGTCTTCCCGCCGCCGGCTGGATCGACTGCGAATGTCTTGTTGCCGGCCTGCGCCTGCAACTCGCCGTTGAGCTGCGACGTGAGTGTCGCCTCGACGGTGGTTACCTGCTGCGTCCAGTTGGTGACGTCGGTCGAGCTTGCGGATGTGGTCGTCTTGGCATCGACGCCGCCTGTGGGCGCGCTCGGGTTCGTGACATTGATGGAGTGGTAATGGGAGTCGCTCCCGAAGCAGGCCTCGTACGGGTTGCCTGGCAGGTTGTGCGCTCCCTGCGGCTCCGGCGACGGGCAGGGATCGCTCGGCCAGTTCGTCAGGCTGTTCGCGCCCACGGCGTTCCCCTGCGCTCCCGGGGTCGTGTCGGCGATCGTCGCCTGTGCGTTCGGCGATGCGGCTCCGCACGATCCGGTCGCTGCGGGATTGCCGTTCGGCCCGATGCAGATGTACGTGGTCTTCGTCACCGCGAACGTCTCGCTTCCACCCGACTGGGCGATCTCGTTGCCTTGCGGCAGCGAGAACTGAAAGCCGTCGGGATCGTCGGTGCTGAATACCGCCTTCGTGGTCGCGGCCACGGCGGCGATCGGGAGCGTTCCGGTCGGAGTTGCCTGAAACGTCGAGCTCGCGGTACTGCTCACCACCGAAGTCAGCACGTGGTCGGCGGTGTTTGCGAGCGCGGCGCTGGTCGTGCCCTGGATCGTGGAATTCGCCGAAAGTGGTGTTGCGGCGATCGTCACGGTGACCTTCGCGGACGGGCTCAACGTCATGAAGAGCACGAGACCGATGATGAGGACTGCCGCTCCACCGAATGAGAGCAGGCGGCGACGGTCCCAGCCGCGCTTCGGATGGGCCGGCGGCATCTGGGTCAGCACCCGGCGCGGTTCGAGCCGTGCGGCAGCGGGCGCTGTCGGTGGCGGGACCACCACCGGAGGCGGGGGCGGCGGCGCCGGTGGCGGCTCGAGGACGGCCGACGCCGCAGCTCCGGTCGCGCCGACTGCGGCGATGTTGCGCGACTGCCCTGCCCCGCCAACTCGCGGCGCTGCAAGCTCGATACCGCGTTCGAACGCCGGCACGGATCCGTAGACCTGGAGCCCGCTCGCGCGGGCGAGCTGCTGGACGCGCGGGTCCTCGCTGACGACCGCGGTCCGGCGTCCCGACTGGTTGCTGAACTGGGCGAGCAGGCGGACGTTCAGCGGGGTTTGCAGCGCGTGGCTCGAGGTCGGCACGACGAGGCCGACATCGGGATCCCCTGAGGAACGGACCCGATCGATGAGATCCGCGATCTCGTCGTCAGGCCTGGCTACGACAACAGCAGGCATCAGGCGCCTCTATACCTTCATCGTCTTCAAAACTCGGCGCATGAGCCCGCCCAGGGGCTCGTCGGCGTCATCTTCCAGCGTGACGGCGTGACGCGCAAGCCCCATCGGGGTGACGTCCTGGCTGCCGACCAGGAGTCCGGTGGTGTCATAGACGCCGGTGACGTCGCCGGGGCCGAGCACTTTCACGGTCGGCGGACGGGTGAACGGCACCGTGTCGGCCCAGTCGAGGACGCGAAGCTGCTCGGCGACCTCGGGCAGCGAGGCACCGCCGCCGGCGAGGCAGATCGATCCGGGGAGCGGATCCGGTCCCGCGAGCTCCTCGAGCGTCAGCGCCACCCCTTGCGCGAGCACCTCGGCGGTCGGCGTCAGGGCGCGTCGGGCCATGGCGCTCTGCTCGGCGGCGAGGTGACCCTCCGAGTGCGCGACCTTGAAGCGCTCCGCCTCGTCGAGGTCCATCGACAGATCGGTGGCCAGGCGTTTGGTGAAGGAGCGGCCGCCAAGCGCGAACATCCGGGTCGCCTCGATGCCGCCGCGGCGCACGACGGCGATGTCGGTCGTGCCGCCGCCGACGTCGACGAAGATCGCCCCGAGCTCGTGCAACTCGGCCGACGAGCAGCCTCGGGCGAGCGCGTACGGTTCGGCGACGGTGGCCACCAGCTCGAGGTCGAGCTCCTGGGCGATCGCCTGCAACGCACCGATATGCGTGAGCGGCGCGAATGTGTTGAAGACTGTGATCTCGACGACGTGGCCCTGGAAGTCCACTGGGTTGCTCACCGCGTAGCCGTCGATCCGCACCGAGGTGATCGTGCTGTGGACGAGCTTGACGTTCACCTCCTGGACACCGAGGTCGTGCGACATCTGGCGCACCGCCTCGCGAAGCGCCCTTCGTTGCACCGCCTGCAGCGCGGTGGCCAGGTCTGCCTGGGTGATCCGCGCCTGCGGCTGGGGTCGCGGCACGGTCATCGTCGTGCTGAAGCCGCGGACCTGCTCACCGGCGATGCCGATGACGGCCTGGCCCGGGATCGTCTCGCACATGTCCTCGGCTTCGGTGAGCGCGCGGTCGCAGTTGTCGATGACCGCCTGCAGATCGGCGACGGCGCCTGCCTGCATGTGGTTCTGCGCCTGGCGAACCTTGCCGACCCCGAGCACGATGCCCTTGTCGCCTTCGCGCTTGACGATGAGCGCCTTGACGAATTCCGTGCCGATGTCGAGCACGGTGTAGTGGCTCTGGAACTCCTCGCGTCGCTTGAGGAGGGCGAACTTGCGCTTCGACATCAGGCGGCGCTCCCCATGACTTCGGCGATGTCGGTCCGCAGCCGCGAGACGGCCGCTTCACGTTTGGCTGGGTCGCCGATCTTCCCGCGTCCGAGCTCGGGACGGCCGCCGCCCTTGCCGCCGGTGACATCGGCAGCGCCCTTGACCAGTGACCCGGCGTCGATCCCGGCCAGGAGCGCGCGTCCGCCGACCTTGATCACCAGGGTCTCCGGACCGAGCACCGCGACGACGCCGTCCCCCTGGAGCTTGTCGGCAAGCAGCCGGTCGCCGGCCTGGGCGATCGCGTCGGCGTCGACGTCGCCATCGAGGACGAGGTGGGCGAAGCGAACGCCGCCGGCCTCCTCGACGACCGCGGCGTCGGTTTGCACGTTCGAGGGCCCGGCCTGGCGCGCCTGGGTGACGTCACGATTCAAGCGTTTGATCTGGTCCTGCAGCGCGAGGACGCGGTCCGGCACCTCCTCCGGCCGTGTCTTCAGCGCTCGAGCCGCCGCGAGCAGCGCGGACCCGTTTCGCTGCCACCGCTCTTCGGCGGCCTCGCCGGCAACGAGCTCGATGCGGCGGATGCCCTGGCCGATGCTCGTCTCCGAAACGATCATGGCGGCGCCGAGATCGCCGCTCCGCGACACGTGCGTGCCGCCGCACAGCTCGCGGGACCATCCGCCGAAATCGACCACCCGCACATCGGGTTGGTAGGCCTCGTCGATGAGCGCGATCGCGCCACTCGCACGAGCATCCGCGAGCGGCATGAGCGACACCGTCCGTTCGAGATTGCGACGAATGCCTTCGTTGACACGATGCTCGATGTCGGCGACCTCCTCGGCAGTCAGCGCACGCGGGAACGAGAAGTCGAACGTCGTGTGGTCCGGTCCGACGAACGAGCCACGCTGCACGACACCGGCGCCGAGCACCTCGCGCAGCGCACGGTTGAGAAGGTGCGTCGCGCTGTGATGGCGGGCGATGCGGCCGCGGCGATGCGCGTCGACGCTCGCCTGGACGCGCTGGCCGGCGCGGAGCTCGCCCTCCTCGACAAGGACGTCATGAGCGCGGGTGTCACTCGCGGCGATGAGCTGGGTGTCACGCACCTGGGCGCGGCCGCCGGGCCATTCGAGGGTCCCCGTGTCCCCCACCTGGCCGCCCTGCTCCGCATAGAAGGGCGAGACGTCGAGGAGGACGGCGCCATGCTCACCGGACGAGAGGACGGCGATGTCGTGCTCGACGCCGATCCGCGTCACCGTCGAATCGGTCTCGAGCGTGTCGTAGCCGACGAATCGAGTTCGGGGGTAGCGCCTCGGCACCGACGAAGCCACCGCGGCGCGCTGACGCCTGACCACGCTCGCGCTGTTCGCGCATGGCCGATTCGAATCCCTCGAGGTCAACGGTGGCCCCTCGTTCGGCTGCCATCTCGACCGTTAACTCGATCGGGAGCCCGAAGGTGTCATAGAGGCGAAAGGCGTCGGCACCGTCGATCCGCCCGCCGCTCCGCGCAAGCAGGGCGGCGAGCCGCTCGGTGCCTGCGTCAAGGGTCCGTGCGAACGCCTCTTCTTCGATGCCGAGGGTCTCCTCGATGAGCGTCTGATGCTCGACGAGCTCCGGGTAGACGGGACCCATGACCTCGACGAGATCGGGTGTCCCGGCGGCGAGCCCCCCGGTGACCGAGACGCGACGGGCATGGACGGCCGCGCGGCGCACGAGCCGGCGGAGCACGTAGCCGCGTCCCTCGTTGGCGGGCAGCACGCCGGCGGCGATGAGAAAACCCGCCCCCCGGAGGTGGTCGGCGAGCACGTAGAGCGAGCGCACCGACGTGTCGGGGACGGCTGACGCGGCCCGCGATCGGAAGCCGTCAACGAGCGGCTTGAAGTGATCCGTCCCATATCCGGTGCGGTCGCCCTGGACGATCGCGACGATACGGTCGAAGCCGAGCCCGGTGTCGACGGTCGGGTTCGGGAGCTTCGGCCGGGAGCCGTCGGGCTGCTGGTCGAACTCCATGAAGACGAGGTTCCAGAACTCCTCCCAGCGGTCGCCGCCACACTCGTCCTCCGGCATGCAGTCCGTCCGGCCACATGAGCAGGGGCCGCCCCAGTCGTAGTAGAGCTCGCTGTCGTAGCCGCAGGGGCCCGTCGGGCCGGCGGCCCACCAGTTCTCCGTGAGGCGCGAGATCCGCTCCCGGGGAACGCCGATCTTCTCGACCCAGAGCCGCTCCGAGTCCATGTCGTCCGGGTAGATGCTCGGCCAGAGGCGCTCCGGGTCGAGGCCGAGGACGTTTGTCGAGAACTCCCACGCGTAATCGATCGCCCCTTCCTTGAAGTAGTGACCGATCGACCAGTTGCCGAGCATCTCGAAAAACGTGTGATGGGTCGGATCACCAACGGAGGAAATGTCGTCGTATTTCAGTCCGGCTCCGCGAAAGCATTTCTGACACGACACAAGGTCCGGTGACGGCGGCGTGCGCTGTCCGGTGATCCACGGTTTGAGCGGCACCATGCCGGCCACGGTGAAGAGAAGCGACGGATCGTCGTGGGGAATGAGCGAGAAACTCGGAAGCCGATGATGCCCGCGCTCCTCGAAGAAGCGAAGAAATCGCTCCCGGATCTCAGCGCTGCGCATGGGGAAATAAATGTGACCGCAAGTCGTCGAATTCTACACGGGCGCCTCGGTACCGAACTCCTTACGCAGATGCTCGACCGCCGCACGCTGCAACCGCGACACGTGCATCTGCGAGATGCCAAGTCGTTTTGCGACCTCGGTCTGGGGGAGCTGTTCGACGAAACGGAGCGCCAGGATCTTGCGCTCACGCGGGGTCAGGTGCGCCATGACCTGCTCGAGGACCTCCTGCATCTCGACGCGCTCGAGGTTGTCGTCGGAGAGCCCGATCCGGTCACCAAGCGTCAGCGGTTCGTCGCTGCTCCCGACCGGCCCGTCGAGCGAGACGGTGTGCTGCGCCGGAGCCACCTCCATGGCTGCGAGCACCTGGTCGGGCTCGAGCCCGACCCGCTCGCCGATCTCGGCGACGGACGGCGACCGCCCCAGCTCGTTCTGGAGCTGCTGGGTTGCGGCGTTCACCTTGGCGAGGTTCTCCTGCAGTCGGCGCGGCACGCGCACCGCCCACGACCGGTCGCGGAAGTGGCGGCGGATCTCGCCGGCAATGGTCGGCGTCGCGAACGTGCTGAACTCGTTCTCGAGTGAGGGATCGAAACGCTCGATCGCCTGGATCAGTCCGAGAAAGCCCACCTGCTCGACGTCCTCGAGCGGCTCGCCCCGGTTGGCGAAGCGGCGCGCGATGTAGTGCACGAGGTCGCTGTTGAGATCGACGAGCTGCTCACGGATCTTCGGGTCCCGCGTGTCGTGGAACTCGCGCAGCAGGCGGCGCATCTCCGCCCGCTCGGGAGTGTCCGCAGGCTTCGCAATCGTCCGCTCGCGGGTCGCCACGCCGTCGCCGCTCCGCGGCGATCGGGTCACGACGCCTTGTATTTGGTCAGCCGGACGCGCAGGTTCCCGGTTCGTTCGTCGACGCGATAGGTGCTGTCGTCGACAAAGAGACCCATGAGCCTCAGCGCGAGGTCCGTTGCCGCAACGAGCTCGGCGCCACCTGCAATCCCGGCTTCCTCAGCGCGCGCCCTGAGCTCGGCCTCGCGGTTGACCTGGCTGCGCACGACAACCTCGAGGCCCTTCTCGCCGAGCTTGAACACGATCCGGACCTGGCCCGCGATGGAGCCGGACGTCTCCAGGCAGCGGATGGCGTTCTCGCATGCCTGTGCGACAGCGATCGTGAGATCGTCGATGGCGTCCATGTCGAAGCCGGCGAGCGATCCGATCGCCGCGGCAGCTCGTTTTGCGACGAGGATGTGCTCACGGTCGGCCGGAAGGCGGAGCTCGGATACGGTTCCCATGCGGGTCTTCACATACCCAAAGGGACTTTCCCCGAAACCGTCAGCGCAGAGCAGCTAGGCGGTCGAGGGCTCGGACGACGACGTGGCGCCGGTCGACGATGCAGCGCGGCCCTCATCGACGGCTCCTGCGATCTCGGCTTCCCACTCGCGGGCCTCGGCCTCCTCGCGACGGCGTGCACGCACGCGCCAGAAGAAGACAGCGCCCGTGATCGCCGCGAGCGCGGCGGCCAATCCCTTCTTTCCAAACGGTACACGCATATGAAAAGCCTCCCGAATTGCGGATCGGGTGATTATGGCGCTCGGCGTCGGGCAGGCGCGAGCACTGCGCCGGCCACCTCGAAGAGCACGATGCCGATCGCGTCGGCGACGGGATGCAGCGCGCCGAGCTCGGGTCCGCCGATGTGCGTGGCGATGGCCACCAGCTCGCCGGCGAGCACACCCGCCGCCGCGAGCAGCAAAGTCAGGAGGAACGCGCCGCGTCGCGGCCGCACCAGACCCGAGACGGTGGCGCCGATGAGGACGAAGAGGATCGCGAGGACGAGCCCCGGGCTCACGGCGTCCGCGCTGGCAGGATCCCCAGTCCGAGCTCACGAAGTTGCGCCGGGTCAACCGGCGCGGGCGCATCGGTCATCGGCTCCTGCGCCTGCTGGTTCTTGGGAAATGCGATGACATCGCGGATGTTCTCGGTGCCGAGCCCTTCCATGACCATGCGGTCGATGCCGCCCGCCCACCCACCGTGCGGCGGCACGCCGTACTCGAACGCCTCGAGCAGGAACCCGAATTTGCGGCGCGCTTCGTCGGCGTCGATGCCGAGGGCCGCGAGGACACGCTGCAGGATCGCGGGATCGGTGGTGCGGATGCTGCCGCTGCCGATCTCGCGCCCGTTGACGACGAGGTCGTACGCACGCGACCGGACGGCGAGCGGATCCGACTCGAGGAGGTCGAGATCGTCGATGTGCACCATCGTGAATGCGTGGTGCGCGGCGCCGATCTCGCCGGTTTCCTCGCTGCGTTCGAACATCGGGAACTCGGTGACCCAGAGCATGTCGATGCGATCGTCGTCGTACAGCTTGCGCACGCGTCCGAGGTGGTTGCGCAACGCACCGAGAGCGGCATGGACGACGGCGGAACGGTCCGCGACCATGAGGACGCAGTCACCCACCTCGGCGCCGGTTGCCGAACCGATCGCGTCGAGCTCCTCGGCGGTGAAGAACTTCGCGATCCCCCCCTGCCATCCGTCGGCTCGTTTCCAGAGGTACGCGAGACCTTTGGCTTTCGCCGTGCGCGCGACCTCGGTCAACTGACCTTCGATGTCGCCGCGCGTGAGATCGTCGCCACCAGTCACACGGATGCCCTTGACGATGCCGCCCGACGCAACCGCCTCGGCGAACACGCGGAAGCCGGACCCGCGGACGACGTCGGTGAGATCGCACAGCAACATGTCGAAACGCGTGTCGGGCTTGTCGACGCCGTAGTAGTCCATGGCGTGCCGCCATGTCATGCGCGGGAACGGCACGGGGAGCGTTCCCCCGCGGAATTCACACGCGTGCCACGCACTCGGAATCGCGTGTTCGAGGGCGGCGAAGACGTCGTCCTCGTCGACGAAGGACAGCTCGATGTCGAGCTGCGTGAACTCGGGCTGGCGGTCCGCGCGCAGGTCCTCGTCGCGCATGCAGTGCGCGAGCTGGAAGTAGCGGTCGAACCCCGCGACCATGCACAGCTGCTTGTAGAGCTGCGGCGATTGCGGCAGCGCGTAGAAACTGCCCGGAGACAGCCGGCTCGGGACGAGATAGTCGCGTGCACCTTCCGGTGTCGCCCGGATCATCATCGGCGTCTCGATCTCGAGAAACCCGATCTCCCCCATCGCGCGGCGCAACTCGGTGCAGAACCTGGCCCGCAGGCGGAGATTGTTCTGCAGATGCACGCGCCGGAGGTCGAGATAGCGATGTCGCAGGCGCAGCTGCTCGTCGACATCGGTGTCCTCGTTGACCGGGAACGGCGGTGTCTTCGCCACGGCGAGCACGGTGCACGAGGCCGCGCGTAGCTCGACCTCGCCCGTGCCGCGCCTGGGATTGATGTTCTCGGGCGCACGCAGACGGATCTCGCCTTCGAAGCGCAGCACCCATTCGAGCCGGGCCTCGTGCGCGGCGAGGTGTGCCTCGGGTGCCTCGTTCGGATCGATGATCACCTGGATGATGCCGCTCGTATCGCGAAGGTCGATGAAGATCAATCCGCCGTGGTCGCGGCGGCGATCGACCCAGCCGAAAACGGTGGCGCGGGTTCCCGCGGCATCCGCGCGAGGGGTCCCGCAGTAAGTGCGCTCCGTGGTCACGTGTCTCCTCTGACGATGCGTTCGACGGTGGCCACAAGCTCGGCCGCCGGCACCGTCTGCTGATTGCGGCCGTCGAGGTCGCGCACCACCGCGCTGTCCGCGGCCACTTCGTTCTCGCCAATGATGACTGCAACGCGCGCGCCGATGCGTCCGGCGGCGCGGAGCTTGCGGTCGAGCCGGCGATCGGCAACGTCCAGGACGGTGCGCGTTCCGCCGCGCCGGAGCAGTCGCGCGACTTCCGCCGCGTTCTCGGCCTGCGCCGGTTCGACCGAGCACACGAGCACATCCGCGATTGCCCCGGCTTCCGGCACGGTGCCGAGCGCCCGGGCGACCATGAGGATGCGCTCAACACCGAGCGCGTACCCGGTCGCCTGCGCGGCGGGAAACCCGAGCAACTCGGCCAGTCCGTCGTAGCGGCCTCCCCCGCCGAGCGAGCTCTGCGCGCCATGCAGGGTTTCGTGCCAGAACTCGAACACGGTGTCGCTGTAGTAGTCGAGTCCCCGCACCAACCGGTCGTTTCGGATCGCGTCGATACCTGCCGCCTCGAGGTCGCGCATCACGGCGGTGAGGTACTCGCGACTTTCCGGGTCGAGCGAATCCCAGAGCAGCGGGGCGCGCTCCACCAGCGCAGCGTCGCGTTTGCAGTCGAGCAACCGGAGTGGATTCGTGTGCAGACGGCGCCGGCAGTCATCGCACAGCGATGCCTCGAGTGGCGTGTAGTAGGCGACGAGTGCCGTCCGATAGCGCGCCCGATCCTCGGGGCGGCCGAGTGAGTTGAGCTGCAACTGGATCCCGGTGATGCCGAGCGCCTCGAAGAACCGCCACGCCACCTCGATGATCTCGACGTCCAGCTCCGGGGAGCGATCGCCGATGCATTCGACGCCCACCTGGGTGAACTGATGCTGGCGTCCGGCCTGCGGCCGCTCGGCGCGGAAGAACGGCCCCGCGTAGTGGACGCGCACCGGCCGGATCTCCTGATCGAGGTGCGCGCCCAGCACGGCCCGGAGCGTGCCGGCAGTCCCTTCAGGACGGAGCGTCAGTGACCTGCCGCCGCGATCCTCGAAGGTGAACATCTGCTTGTCGACGACGTCCGTATCCGCTCCCACGCCGCGGCTGAAGAGTTCCGTCGCCTCGATGATCGGCGTCTCGATCGGCCGGTAGCCGAAGGACTCCACCACCGAACGGTGGGTGTCCAGCAACCACTTCCGAGCGGCGAACTCGTCGGGAAGGATGTCGCGCGTTCCGCGCGGCGCCGCGATCTCAGGCATTGGCGTCCGAGTGTACGGGCTCCCGGCTGCGATGCCCCGTACGCCGCGTTCAGGACACCCGCTCGAGAAACCTCGAGGCGTTCGCCGCCACGTCGAATGACAGTGCCAGGACGAAGTCGGCCGGCAGGCGGTTGACCACTCTCAGCGCGCGATCGCAATGCTCGGCAAGCGCCCTTGGACCGCCGGCGCCGTGGGGATGCAACCCGGAAACCGCGATGAGCACGGGGCTCCGGCGGCCCACCGCGACGAGGACGCTGCACCCGAGAGCGCGGATCGCCAGCGGCTCCGAGCCGGCCTCAGCGGCGCCGACCAGCATCGACCCGTTGGTCTCTGATTCGAGCAGCTCGGATGCGGCGATTTCCAGCAGGCGGAGGCGTGTGTGCGGTTCGATGCGCGCAGCCTGGCCCCAGGGCGCGACACGTGGCTGTCGCGCGCCACCGCTCGAGCGTCAGCCCGAGTCGCGCGCCACCGTGTGCACGTCTCGTACCGCCTCGAGGCGCTCGAGCAGCCGGCTGAGCTGGGACAGGTTCTGGATCTCGACGATCGTGCTGATCACCGCGGTCTTGTCGTCGTACACCTGCACGTCGGCGCCACTCAGATTGATCTTCGACTCGGCAATGACCGCGGCGATGTCGCGGAGCAGCCCCGTGCGATCCCAGGCCTCGATCTTGATGCTCACGGGATACACCTGGCGCGCGCCCGTCTCCCACTCGACGTCGACGATTCGCTCGACATCGGTGGCGTTGCGGACGTTGACGCAATCCGCGCGATGCACCGTGACGCCCTTGCCGCGCGTGACATAGCCGCGGATGATGTCGCCCGCCACCGGCTTGCAGCAGTGCGCCAGCGTGGTGAGCATGTCGACATGGCCGTGGACGCGCACGTGGCCCGTCGGTGCGGGCGTGCTCGTCAACGGGATGCCGAGGATGCGGTCGTCGTCGGTCTGCTGCTCGTCGGCGCCGAAACGGAGCACGGCACTGCGCGCGCTGATGTCGCCGTACCCGATCGCGGCCACGAAGTCGTCGACGGTGGCGACCTTGAATTCCTGCGCCAGCTCGAGCATCTGGTCGTCCTTGACGCTGTTCAGGGCCATCTGGCGGAGGCGCCGGAACTCCTTGTCGAGCATCTCCCGGCCCTTCTGGATGTTCTCGTCGCGGCGCTCGCGCTTGAACCACTGGCGGATCTTTTCGCGTGCGCTCGAGGTCTTCACGAAGTTGAGCCAGTCGCGCGAAGGCCCATGCGCGCCTTTGGTGGTGAGCACTTCGACGATCTCGCCGTTCTCGAGCCGGTGATCCAGCGGCACCATGCGCCCGTTCACCTTTGCGCCGATGCACGCGTGGCCGACGTCGGTGTGAATGCGGTACGCGAAGTCCACCGGGGTCGAGCCCTGCGGCAGCGAGCGCACGTCGCCACGCGGCGTGAACACGAAGACCTCGTCCTGGAAGATGTCGACCTTGACGGTATTGACGAACGCCTCGGCGTCGAGCACTTCCTTCTGCCAGTCCATGAGCAGGCGCAGCCAGGTGAAGCGCTCGTCGATGCGTCCGCCGTCCTGCGGACCCTTGTACCGCCAGTGCGCGGCGACCCCGTACTCCGAGGTCTCGTGCATCTCCTGCGTGCGGATCTGCACCTCCATCGGTTCGCCCGTGTGCGACAGCACGGTGGTGTGCAACGACTGATAGCCGTTGCCCTTGGGCATCGCGATGTAGTCCTTGAACCGGCCGGGCAGTGGTTTCCACAGCGAGTGCACGATGCCGAGCGCGCCGTAGCAGTCCTTGATGGAATCGACGAGGACGCGGATGGCGATGATGTCGTAGATCTCGCCGAATTCCTTCTGCCCTCGCACCATCTTTTCGTGGATGCTGTACATGTGCTTGGTGCGGCCGGAGATCTCGGCGTGCACACCGAGCGGCGCGAACTCGCGAGCGAGAATCTCGGTGACGTCGCGGACGAATTCGTCGCGCTGCTCACGCGTGCTGGCGAGCCGCGCTTCGATCAACTGATAGTTGTCCGGGTCGAGCTGCACGAAGGCGAGATCCTCGAGCTCGCCCTTGATCTCCCAGATGCCAAGTCGATGCGCGAGCGGCGCATAGATGTCGAGGGTTTCGCGACTGATCCGCAGACGCCGCTCCGAGGTATGCGCGCTGACGGTGCGCATGTTGTGGAGACGGTCGCCGAGCTTGATGAGGACGACGCGAATGTCCTCGGCCATGGCGACGAGCATCTTGCGAATGTTTTCCGCCTGGTGCTCCTCGGCACTGCGCACGTGGATCTTGCCGAGCTTCGTGACGCCGTCGACGAGCTTGGCGACCTGTTCGCCGAAGAGCTCGCGGACCTCTTCACGCGTGACCGTCGTGTCCTCGACGGTGTCGTGGAGCAGCGCGGCCATGACCGTCTCGGGATCGAGGCGGAGGTCGGCGAGGATGCCGGCGACCGCCAGCGGATGCTCGATGTACGCCTCCCCCGTCAGGCGGGACTGGCCGGCGTGCGCGCGATCGGCGACGTCGAAGGCGCGGCGAATCGCAGCCCGATCCTCCTCGGGGAGGTAGTCGATGCGCTCCATGAGCTCGGTGATGGGCACTGCCTTAACGAGTGTAGGGCCGGACCCGCAGGATCAAACGCTCCGAAATCGCGCGCAATAGCCCTCGCGCACCGCCAACTGGCGCAACTGGTTTCCAATTCGTGGCTGAACTGTTGATCGACCCCACCCTTGGTCACGCGCGCTGTGACGACAGATCGTCTGGAAGGGTCTTCCCGGTAAACTGGCCAAAATGACTTCGGAATCACGCGCGCCCCAGGCGGCTGAGACGGACCTCGTTTCACCGCTGGGTGGAACGCTCGTCGATCTGCTGATGAGCGCTGACGAGCTTGCTGACTTCGATGGGCGCGCAGCGCAACTGACGTCGCTGCATATCTCGCCAACTGCCGCGGCGGATGCTGCATTGCTCGGCAGCGGTGCATATTCACCCCTGACCGGCTTCCAGAGGCGCAGCGACTATGAAAGCGTCGTCGAGCGAGCCGAGCTCGGAGACGGCACCGTGTGGACGCTGCCGATCACCCTGCCCGTCGGTGACGCGGGACGCGGGCTCAAGGACGGTTCGGTGGTCGCGCTCCGCGACGATGACAACCGCCTTGTGGGTGTCCTCACTGTCGATGAGGTGTTCGATCGCGATCTCGAGAGAGAGGCGAGCGAGGTGTACCGCACCACGGACCAGGCGCATCCCGGGGTCGCCGCGCTGTTCGCCCAGGGGCCAACCGTGGTCGCCGGCGCCATCAGAGTCGCGCCGCAGCCGGCCGGCGATGTTCCGTCCACACCGGCGGAGACGCGCGCAGCGTTCAAGGAGCGCGGCTGGTCGACGGTCGTGGGATTCCAGACGCGCAATCCCGTGCACCGTGCGCACGAGTACCTCACCAAGGTGGCCCTCGAGCAGGTCGACGGGCTGCTCCTGCATCCGCTGTCGGGTGCGACGAAGGGCGACGACGTCCCCTTCGAGGTTCGCATGGACTGCTATCGCGTCCTGCTCGACGGCTACTACCCTGCCAATCGCGTCGTGCTCGGCATCTTCCCCGGCGCGATGCGCTACGCCGGTCCGCGCGAGGCGATCTACCACGGCCAGGTGCGCCGGAACTACGGCTGCACGCACTTCATCATCGGCCGCGATGCTGCCGGTGTCGGCAATTACTACGGCACGTATGACGCCCAGACGCTGTTCGACGAGCTCGGTGGCGCCGAGCGTCTCGGCTTCGAGGCGTACAAGTTCGAACACACCTTTTACTGCAAGGCCTGCGAGAGCATGGCCAGCACCAAGACATGCCCACACGGCGCCGACGACCGCGTGATCCTCAGCGGGACCCGCGTTCGCGAGATGCTCACCCGAGGAGACGACATCCCCCACGAGTTCACCCGCCCGGAAGTCGCGGAAATCCTCCGCGCCGCATATGCCCAAGCCGCGACGGTGGCCCCATGAGCGGCTTGACCATCTGGTTCACCGGCCTGTCCGGCGCCGGCAAATCGACGATCGGCCAGCGAGTCGCCACAGCCCTCCGTGAGCAGGGTCATCGCGTCGAGGTCCTCGACGGTGATGAGGTGCGCCAGACGCTGAGCGCAGGCCTCGGGTTCAGCAAGGAAGACCGCGACATCAACATCCGCCGCATCGGCTTCGTCGCCGAGCTCCTCACCCGCAACGGCGTGGTGGCGATCACGGCGGCGATCTCGCCATACGCCGATACCCGCGCCGAAGTGCGCAGGAAGATAGGCCGGTTCGTCGAGGTGTACGTGCGCTGCTCCATCGACGTGCTCTCCGAGCGCGACGTGAAGGGTCTGTACAAGAAGGCGCTCGCCGGCGAGATCGATCACTTCACCGGCGTGTCCGATCCGTACGAAGCTCCCGATGCGCCCGATGTCATCGTCGACAGCGGGACGCAGACAGTCGATGAATCGGTCGCAGACGTGCTGGCGGCCATCGAGGCGAGCGGACTCCTCCCCGAACCTGCGTCTCGCGGCTAACACCGCGATGCGAACGCCGCAGGCCCGGCCAAGGCATCCCCGGCCTCGGGTCACGCTCGACCAGCTGCACACGTTTCTCGCGGTTGCCGAACGCGAGCATGTGACGGCGGCCGCCGAAGCCCTCGGTCTCTCGCAGGGCTCCGTCAGCGGCGTCGTGCGCCGGCTCGAGGCGACCCTCGGTCTGCCGCTCCTGCAGCGCGTCGGCCGCAACGTCCAGCTCACCGATGTCGGCCGGGCACTCCGTCAGCTGGCGGTCCGTGTGCTCGAGGACGTCGGCCAGATCGAGGAATTGCGGGCCGGCTACCTCGCCTTCGAGCGTGGTGAGCTGACCGTCGCAGCCGGGCGCGTCATGGGCGCGCATCGCCTCTCGGGCTGGCTGGCGCCGTTCGTCGCCGAACACCCGGAGATCAACGTCCGCCTTGCGCTGGCGCCGATGCGCTCGCTCGTGAACATGCTCATCGAGGGCCGGGCCGACATCATCCTGGCGGGGTCATCCGTCCGCGTTCCCGGCGTCGAGACCGTCGTGCTCGAGCACACGCAGCTGGTCACCGTGGTGGCGGCGCATCATCCGCTGGCCTCCAGCAAGACCGCCGTGCGCGACCTCGTCACCCATCGCCATCTCGCCCACGAGCGAGGGAGTGCCACTGAGGCGCTCGCTGCTCACGCCCTCGGCACGCATGTCGATCCCGAGAACACCCTCGAGCTCGAGGAAGGCGCGCTGCACGCGGCGCTCCTCGCCGGCCTCGGCTTTGCGGCGATGCCGCGCTCCGTCGTGGAGCAGGACCTCGACGCCGGGCGGCTCGTCATCATCCCGCTGCCGGGCCGGAGTGTCTCGCAGTCCTTCGCGGCGGCACGCCGGCGCGACCTCCACACGCCTGCCGTCGAGGCGTTCTGGGCACACCTCAAACGGATCGCGGTCGATAGTCCCGAGGCGGCGCGTCAGTAGGAGCGCGCGAGGAGCGCGGTGAACTCCGCGGGCTCGCCGCAGGCGATGCAGGGTTGTCCGCCCCCGGGGCGATCCGCACGAAGCACGCGGACCGTGAGTGCGTGGACCGCAGCCTTGACGGCGTCCTCGCAGGCGGGTGTGTTGCAGAACGGCACCGTCGCGAACACCGGCCGCTCGGCGAATGCAGCCTGCAGCTCCTCGATCGTCGCGACGTCGACGCTGCGCTCCGCAAGACGTTGCCGGGCTCGCTCGTAAATCGCCGTTTGCGTTGCGGCGAGCAACTCGGGAAGCGCCGCCGCGAGACCCGCAATCGAACGAACCTCCTGGGTCCCGTCGACGCGATGCACGACGGTGACGTTGCCGTCAGCGAGGTCCTTGGCGCCGACGATCACCCGCAATGGCACGCCGCGCAACTCCCAGTGCGCGTACTTCTCGCCGGGCCGCATGCCCTCGCGACGGTCGATGCGAAGCCGGACGCCCGGAGGGCACTCCTGCTCGATCCGCGTCACGGCCTCCTCCACCACCGCAGCGCCAGCCTCGTCGTTGCTCCGGGTGATCGGCACGACGATCACCTGGATGGGCGCGACCTTCGGCGGCAGGATGAGGCCCATGTCGTCACCGTGCGCCATGATCACCGCGCCGACCGTTCGTGCGGACAGCCCCCACGACGTCTGAAATGGATGCTGGCGCTGATTGTCGCGATCGCTGTACGCGATGCCGTACGCGCGCGTGAAGTTCTGACCGAGGTGATGCGAGGTGCCTGATTGCAACGCCCACCCGTCGGACATCATCGCCTCGATGCTCACGGTGTAGCGCGCGCCCGGGAATTTCTCCAACTCCGTCTTGCGGCCCTTGATCACAGGGATTGCAAGCCAGTCCTCGGTGAGCTCGCGATAGCAGTCGAGCATCGTGTCGACCTCTTCGGCGGCCTCGCTGTCGAGCTGATGAAACGTGTGCCCTTCCTGCCACAGGAATTCCGTTGTGCGCAGGAAGAGTCGCGTGCGATGCTCCCAGCGCACGACGTTGCACCACTGGTTGATCTTCACGGGAAGATCGCGCCACGAATGGATCCAGTCGGCGTACATCGAGCAGATGATCGTCTCGCTCGTCGGACGCACCGCAAGGCGTTCCTCGAGGTCCTTGCCGCCGCCCCGGGTCACCCATGCGACCTGTGGGTCAAAGCCTTCGACGTGGTCCGCCTCTTTCTGGAGATATGACTCCGGGATGAAGAGCGGGAAGTACATGTTCTCGTGGCCCGTGCGCTTGATCATGTCGTCGAGCGCGCGCTGGATGTTCTCCCACAACGCAAAACCGTATGGCCGGATGACCATGCAGCCGCGCACCGGCGAGTAGTCCGCAAGCTCGGCACGACGGACGACGTCCGTGTACCAGCGATCGAAATCCTCGCTCTGCGCCGTGATCCGCTTTTCGTCGGCCATGGCGGAGCAGTCTACGTGAGGACGCCCTCGCGCTCGCTCAATCCGACCGGGAGTGGCTTTCCCTCCGCGAGGTATCGCGCATCTTCCTCGGCGATTTCGTGCAATTCCGTGAGCAGCGTCGACAGCAACTCGCCCTCGGGGAGCGTCGAGACCACCTTGCCGTTGCGATAGAGGATGCCCTTCTGCTTGCCGCCTGCGATGCCGATATCGGCGTGCATCCCCTCGCCGGGGCCGTTGACGACGCAGCCCATGACCGACACGGTGATGGTCCGCTTCACACCCTCGAGCGCCTTGGCGACCTGCGCGACCATCGGGACCATGTCGATCTCGAGACGGCCGCACGTCGGACAGGCAACCAGGTTGGGGCCGTCGCCACGTTCCTGCAGGTTGGCGAGGATCTGGCGCGCGACGCGCACCTCCTCCTCGGGCGAGCCGACGAGTGAGACGCGAATCGTGTCGCCGATGCCTTCGGCGAGGAGCAGCCCGATGCCGAGCGCGCTCTTGATGCTGCCGGTGTCCACGGGCCCCGCCTCGGTGAGGCCGAGATGCAGCGGATAACGGTTGCCGAGCGCCACGAACGCGCGGTTGGCGGCGACGTTCGTCAGCACGTCGCTCGCCTTCAGCGAGACTTTGATGTCGCGGAAGTCGAGCTCCTCGAGGACTCGGATGTGGCTCAGTGCGGCGGCGACCATGTTCGCGGCGATCTCGTCGATCGTCCCCCCGCGTCCGCGCGTGAGGTCCTTGCGCTGCGGGATGCTTCCGGCGTTGACGCCGATGCGGATCGGCACACCACGCGCTTTGGCCTCGCGCGCGATGTCGGCGACCTTGGCGCTGTCGGTGATGTTGCCGGGATTGAGGCGAAGACAGTGCACGCCCGCTTCGAGCGCAAGCAGCGCGAGGGGCGCGTCGTAGTGGATGTCCGCCACCACTGGGATCGGCGACTCGCGGACGATCTCGTGCAGCGAGGCGGCAGCGTCGCGCGTGTCGCAGGTGACCCGGATGATGTCCGCACCGGCCTGCGCCGCGCGCTGGATCTGCGCGATCGTCGCGGCCGCATCCTCGGTCTGGGTCTTGGTCATCGTCTGCACCGCGATCGGAGCAGCGCCGCCGATGACCACGTTGCCGACACGCACTGGCACCGTCGGCCGTCGCTGGGGTTGGGTCGAAGTGGTCGCTTCGCTCATAGCCTGGTTACATCTCCGATGGTGACATACACCGCGAAAACCACGATGACCGCGAGTCCCACGGCCGTGATGACCGCTTCGACCTTCGGATTGAGCCGGCGCCTGCGTACCGACTCGATGAGGATGAAGAGGAGCTTGCCACCATCGAGGAACGGTATCGGCAGCATGTTCACGAACCCCAGGTTCATGCTGATGAAGCCGATCCACCAGAGCAGACCGTTCGGGCCGAGGAAGCCGTTGTTCGTTGCCGTCGCGGTTTCCTGCGCGATGCCGACCGGTCCGGTGAAGCCCTCCGGTCCGTTGACCCCGCCGGGCGGCGGATGGACGATCAGGTCGTAGATGCCCGAGAACTCGGCGCCGATGAAGCCGGGGATCGCCGTGAAGCCGCTGGCGACCGCGGCGGGGAACGTCATCCCACTGAATCCGGGGATCACTCCCATGATCCACGAGACCTTGATCGCGTTCTCCGTCGGATAGCCGTCCTGGATGCCGGACACGGTGACGTCGGTGAAGCGGATGTTCACGGAGCCGTCCGAGTTCTGGCGGTACCCTGAAATCGTCACCGGGCTCCCGCCGCCGAGGAGCTGCGCGGGATCGCCGGTACCCGCCGGCTGACCGTTGATCGTCGTGACGACGAGACTTCCCTGCGGCAGCTTGCCCCCACCGATCGTCGACTGATCAGTGAGGATGTTGGAGATCGTCAGACGCGGCGTCAGCACCGTCGTATGGATGTGGCCGTCGGACGTCTGATACGCGACGGTGATCGGATTGCCGTCACTCGCGGCGGTCGCCTTGTGCAGGTCGTTGGTGACGTCCGTGAGGTTGTCCTGGCGGATGACATGCCCGTTCAGCGCGAGGATGACGTCGCCGTTGCGCAATCCGGCCACGCCCGACGCGGCATGTGTGTCGTACGCGTACGGCGTCGGCTGCATGTCGACGATCGCGAAGATGACGCCGCCGAGGATGAAGTTCGCGAAGATGCCGGCCGCCACCGTTGCGAATCGCCGTGGCTTGCTCGCGCGATAGAAGTTGCGTTCGCCTGCGTCCGCCTCACCGACGAGGCCGAGCATGCCGGCCATGCGCACGAAACCACCCGCGGGGATGGCGCGCACGGCGTAAAGGGTCTCGCCGATGGTCTTCGAGTATATCTTCGGTCCGAAGCCGACCGAGAACTCCTCGACCTTGATGCCCGAGAGCTTGCCGACGACGAAGTGACCACCCTCATGGACGGTGATCACCGTGACGAGGACGAGGATGAACGCGCCGGCGTAGAGCAGGAACTGGGTCACGACACACCTGCTCCGGCCGCGGCGCCGGCACGCACATGGTCGCGTGCCCAGGCATCGGCTGCGAGCACGTCGTCGAGGTTGAGCACACCGCGGTCATCGAAGGCCGCAAGCGCGTCACCCACGAGGGGCACGATCTCCTCGAAGCGGCAGCGTCCGTCGGTGAACGCGGTGACAGCCTCCTCGTTGGCGGCGTTGAGCACGCACGGCGCCAGGCCACCCCGTTCCCCAGCCGCACGGGCGAGCGCCACGGCAGGAAACCGGACGCCGTCGACCGGAAGGAATTCGAGCGGCGAAACGTCGCGCAGGTCGAGGCGAGGTGCCACGCCCGGGAGGCGCACGCCGTCTGCGAGCGCCAGCGCGATTGGGACACGCATGTCAGGAACACCCATCTGGGCGACAACCGCGCCGTCGTGGAACTCCACCCAGCTGTGCACGATGCTCGTCGGATGGATCGCCACATCGATCATCTCGTAGGGCGTGTCGAACAAGAAATGCGCCTCGATGACCTCGAGCCCCTTGTTCATCATCGTCGCCGAGTTGATGGTGACCTTCGGTCCCATGTTCCATGTGGGGTGCGCGAGCGCCTGCGCTGCCGTGATGGATGCAAACGTGTCGAGCGGACGGCGCAGGAAGGGTCCGCCGCTGGCAGTGAGCACGAGCCGTGCGACGGACTCGCGGTCCTCCCCGCGCAGACACTGCCAGAGGGCCGAATGCTCGCTGTCGATCGGGATGATGTGCGCCGCCGACTCGGATGCGCGAGCGCGGACGAGCTCGCCGGCCATGACGAGGACCTCTTTGGTCGCGGTGGCGACGGTCGCGCCCGCGTCGATCGCGGCAAGCGTCGGCCGCAGCGCCGCGGCGCCGGTGATGGCGACGCACACCACGTCCGCTTCCATCGCCGCGATCTCGCATGCAGCATCCATGCCGACGGCGCAGCCGGGAGGCAGCGACGCGCCCGGTGCCGGGTTCACGAGCGCCGCTCGTTCCACGCCGAACTGCGCCGCGACTGCGGCGAGGGCCACCGCGTCACTCCCACCCACAACGCCGACCAGCTCGAACCGGTCAGGAAAGCGCGCGATGACATCGCAGGCCTGCCTGCCGATCGATCCGGTGGCGCCAAGGAGGACGACTCGGCGGCGGGACGGGGTATGGATCACTGGTGCGCAGATGCCTCGGTACGGAGTAGATCAGAGCACGCTGCCACTTTCACCGCGGTTACGGGAACGCGATCAGCTTCAAATAGCAATATACGACTGGGGCGAGCAGCACGAGACTATCGGCGCGATCGAGCAGTCCGCCATGTCCGGGAATCAGGGTGCCCGAGTCCTTGACGCCGGCCTGGCGCTTCAGGGCCGACTCGACGAGATCCCCTCCCTGGGCCGCGACCGCCATGAGCACGCCGAGCAGCGCGCCGAGCGGGACGCTGATCCCGATCAACCACGGTCCAGCGAGAGCTCCGACCAGCACGGAGGCAACCGCGCCGGCGACGGCCCCCTCGACAGACTTGCGCGGCGAGATCGACGGGAAGAATCGATGCCTGCCGATCGCTGAGCCGACGAAGTACGCGGCGGTGTCGCCGAGCACGGAGCCGGCGAGCGCCAGGACGACGAGACGGAGCCCGAAGTGGTTCGGGTCGGGAACGTGCCAGCGGTACAGCGCGATCCAGAACCCGAGGCAGAGGCCGATGTACGCAGCGCCTCCGACGGCCGCCGCCCACCCGGCGAAGCTCTCGCGCGTGCCGAGGCCGACGAGGAGCCCGACGACCGCGGCGGCGGCGAATGCCCAGTCGGTCGCCATGTCCGAGGCAGGGAGGACGAAGCGGATCGCCAGAAAGACGGTCAGCGGGAGGATGAGCCAGACCGGGGGCCGGGTAGCGATCCGCCCGAGGAGATCACGCAGCTCCCACGCGCCGATGAGCGCGCCCACACCGACGAAGACCGCGACGGCGGCGGTGCCGATCCAGAGGGCCGCCCCCAGCACCGCGAGCAGGATCAGCCCCGAGATCACCCTCAGTGCGAGGTTCATCGCGCCGGCGTGGCGTGTCCCGAGTCGATGCTGCCGTCTGGAACCGCCCCGAACTTCCGCTCTCGGCAGGAGAAGTCGTAGAGCGCGTCGTGGATGGCGCTCTCGCCGAAGTCGGGCCAGAGGGTGTCGGTCACGTACAGCTCTGCGTAGGCGGCCTGCCAGAGCAGGAAGTTGCTGATCCGGAGCTCCCCCGCCGTGCGAACGATCAGGTCGGGATCCGGCAGGCCGCCGGTGTAGAGGGCGTTGCTCAGCGTTGCCTCGTCGAGCTCGCGAAGGTCAGCCCCGGAGCCTGCGAGCTGCCGTATGGCCGCGACGATCTCCCCGCGGCCGCCGTAGTTGATGGCGACGTTGAGGATTGCCGATGTGTCGTTGGCGGTGAGCGTCTCGGCCTGCGACACCTTGGCCTGCAGCGAGGGGCTCAATCGCGAGCGATCGCCGAACACGCGGATCTGGACGCCGTTCTCGTGGAGCTCACCGACCTCGCGGTCGATGGTGTCGCCGAAGAGCTTCATGAGCGCGCTCACCTCGGTCCGCGGGCGCTGCCAGTTCTCCGTGCTGAACGCATAGAGCGTGAGGATGTGGACGCCGGCCTGATGACAGGCTTCCATGACCGGACGGATGACGCGAACGCCGGCACGGTGCCCGGCGATGCGTGGGAGGTGGCGCTGACGTGCCCACCGCCCGTTCCCGTCCATGATGATGCCGATATGCCGCGGCAGGTCTGCCCGTGCCGGAAGCGGGATGGCGGCGGGAGCGGGTGGGTGCTGCATGGTGCTCGGGGTCAGAACGGGGTGACAGCTGCGGCCGTTTCGGGTCCGGCCTGCGTCAGACCTCGAGGATCTCCGTCTCCTTGCGCTGCGCGGCGTCGTCGATGCGGGCGATGAACTGATCGGTGATCTTCTGGACGTCGATGAGCTTGGTGGCCACCTCATCCTTGCTCACGTGTCCCTCTTTCTCGACGCGGCGTAAATGGTCGACCTCGTCGCGGCGGATGTTGCGCACCGCGACGCGCGACTCCTCGGCCTTGCGATGGATGACCTTGACGAGGTCCTTGCGACGCTCCTCAGTCAACTGCGGAATCGCCACGCGGATCACCTGGCCGTCGTTGCTCGGGTTGAGCCCGAGGTCGCTCTTCTGAATCGCCTTCTCGATGGCGCCGAGCGAGCTGCGGTCGTACGGGGCGATGACGAGCAGGCTCGCCTCCGGGACACTGATGCCGGCGAGGCTTTGCAGTGGGGTCTGCGCGCCGTAGTAGTCGACGTGGAGACGCTCGAGCAGCGCCGGCGAGGCGCGCCCGGTGCGGATGGTCATGAGGTCGCGATGCAACGCCTCGACGCTCTTCTCCATGCGTTGGTTGGCGTCGGCGATGCGCGCGGCGATCTGCTCGGAGGGATCCTCGGATTTCTCGCGGTCGCTCATGCGCCGGCGCCCTCGGCATCGACACGGGTCCCGATCTGGTCGCCGAGGATGACCCGTTCGACATTGCCGTCGGTGAAGAGGTCGAACACGATGATGGGCATGCGATTGTCCATGCAGAGTGTCACGGCGGTGCTGTCCATGATGGCGAGCCCGCGGTTGAGGACGTCCATGTAGGTGAGCGTCGACAGCCGCGTCGCGTCACTCACCTTGTTCGGATCGGCGCTGTAGATCCCGTCGACCTTGGTCGCCTTGAGGAGCACGTCGGCGCCGATCTCGACCGCGCGCAGGGCGGCTGTGGTGTCGGTGGTGAAGAACGGGTTCCCGGTCCCTGCGGCGAGGATGACGAGACGGCCCTTCTCGAGGTGACGGATCGCCCGCCGTGGGATGAACGGCTCGGCCACCTGCGACATCGCGATCGCGCTCTGCAACCGGACTTCGATGCCGAAATGCTCGATGGCGTCACGCAATGCGAGCGCGTTGATCACTGTCGCGAGCATGCCCATGTAGTCGGCGGTGACGCGATCGATGCCGTGCTGGCTCGCTTCCATGCCGCGCACGATGTTGCCGCCGCCCACGACGATGGCGACCTGCACGCCGCGCTCGACGATGTGCGTGATCTGCTCGGCGATGTGTTGCGCCGCGCCGTAGTCGATGCCGTATCCGGCCGTCCCGAGCAGGGCTTCACCGCCGAGCTTGAGGATGACTCTGCCGAACACAGGACGGCGCCCGTCACGCGCGCGATCCGGTTCCTCGGCGAGCACCACGTTCGTGACTCCGAGGCTCACTCTTGCGCGGTCGCGTTTGCGCCGTCTTCGTCGGCACTGTCGGCGCCGACCGCGAATCGGGCAAAGCGCGCCACCGAGATATTCTCGCCGAGCTTTGCGATCGCCTCCGTCACGAGATCACCAACCTTCTTCTTGTCGTCCTTGATCCACGGCTGCTCGAGCAGGCAGATCTGAGCATAGAAGGCATCGAGCTTGCCCGTGAGAATCTTCTCGACGATGTTCTCGGGCTTGTCCTTGACCTGTTCGCGATAGACCGCGCGCTCACGATCGACGACGTCGGCAGGGACGTCCTCGCGACGCACATAGGTCGGCGCGGCGCCCACGACCTGGAGCGCGAGCGTGTGCGCGAGATGCTTGAAGTCGTCGGTCTTGGCGACGAAGTCCGTCTCGCAGTTGAGCTCGATGAGCGCGCCCTGCTTGGCGATGCCGCCGGCCTGGTGGATGTAGGCATCGACGATGCCCTCGTTCGTCCCGCGCCCGGCTTTCGCCTGCGCGCGGGAGATTCCCTTGGCGCGCAACCAGTCCTCGGCCTTGTCCATGTCGCCATCGCTTTCGACGAGCGCGCGTTTGCAGTCCATCATGCCCGCGCCGGTTCGCTCGCGCAGGGTCTTGACCATTGCAGCGGTGACGTCGGCCATCAGGCCTTCTCCTCCGCACCAGACGCGGCAGTCGCGGCCACGGCCGGAACCTCAGCGGCATCTGCAACGGCTTCGGCGGCAGCGGCCTCGGCGGCGATCGCGTCGGCGTGCGCGGCATCAGCGGCTGCGGCCTCGGCGGCAAGCGCTGCCGCGACTTCGGCTGCTGCGGCCGCCTCACGCTCGCGCTTCTCGGCCTCCTGGCGTTCCAGCATCTCGCGTTCGGTCAACTGCTGGAGACCCTCGGTGATCGCCTGCCCGATCGCCGTGACGATCAAACGGCAGCTGCGCATCGCGTCGTCGTTCCCGGGGATGACGACCTGGATGTCGTCCGGGTCGCAGTTGGTGTCAACAATGGCAACGATCGGGATCCCGAGCTTGTTCGCCTCGTTCACCGCGATGTGCTCCTTCTTGCAGTCGATGACGAAGACCGCACCGGGGACACGCTTCATGTCGGCCATGCCCGCGAAGTTGTTCTCGAGACGCTCGAGATCGTCCTTGGCGTCGTTGGCCTCCTTGCCGCTCATCCGCTCGAAGTCGCCCTTGGACTGCATGACGCGCAGCTCCGCAAGCCTGCGGAGGCGGCGCTGGATGACCGTGAAGTTGGTGAGCATGCCGCCCATCCAGCGATGGGTGACGTAGGCCTGGCCGGTGTTGCGGCAGACCTCCTCGATGACGTCCTGGGCCTGCTTCTTGGTGCCGACGAACAGCACCTTCTGGCCGTCGGCGACGACCTTCCTCAGGTAGTCGCAGGCGACATCAAGCTGCTTCTGGGTCTGCTCGAGGTCGATGATGTGGATGCCGTTGCGCGCCGTGAAGATGTACGGGCGCATCCGGGGATTCCACCGGCTGGTCTGGTGGCCGAAGTGAACTCCGGCCTCCAGCAGCTGGCGCAGTGTTGCTGCCGGCATGGGCGGTCGCTCCTGTTGGGGTGGTGTGGTGCCTCCGCTCGGGGTGAACCGCGGCGGCGACCTGGGGACACCAGGCACCCGCCGGCCGCGTGAAACCGAACGTGTGAGATGACCCGAGTGTACCAGCCCCGCCTGCGGCCTACACCTGGCGCCCGGAAGGGGGCCTACAGGACGTAGCGGCGGAGGTCCTGGTTGCCGACGAGATCGCCGAGACGCTTCCCGACGTATGCCGAGTCGATGACGACGGTCGTGTCGGCGAGGTCCTCGGCGTCGAAGGAGACGTCCTCGAGCACCTTCTCCATGATCGTGAAGAGGCGCCGTGCGCCGAGGTTCTCGTCCTCCTCGTTGACCCGGTATGCCTGGGCGGCGAGCTCGCGGATGCCGTCCGGCGTGAAGTCGAGCGTCACCCGCTCGGTGCCGAGGAGGGCGGCGTACTGCCTCGTGAGGGCATTGCCCGGTTCGGTGAGGATGCGCACGAGGTCGTCCTCGCTCAGCGGCTTCAGCTCGACGCGAATCGGGAACCGCCCCTGGAACTCGGGGATGAGGTCGGAGGGACGCGCCGCGGTGAAGGCGCCCGCCGCGATGAAGAGGACGTGGTCGGTGCGCACCGGGCCGTAGCGGGTATGCACCGTGGAGCCTTCCAGGATCGGGAGCAGGTCGCGCTGCACCCCCTCCCCGCTCACGTCGGGGCCACGATCCGATGCCGGGCCGCAGATCTTGTCGACCTCGTCGATGAAGACCACGCCCGAATCCTCGACGAGGCGGATCGCATCGTCGTAGACGCGATCCATGTCGATGAGGCGATCGGTCTCCTCGTCGACGAGCACGTCGCGGGCGTCGGCGACCGACATGAGCTTCTTGCGCTTGCGCGGTGGTGCGAGCTGCGAGAAGAAGTCAGAAAGCGAGACGCCGACCTCCTCGAGGCCGGTGCCGGTGAACCCCTCGAACGCGGGCTGGAACGGCTCCTCCACCTCGATCTCGACCATGGCGTTCTCGAGCGATCCGGCCGCGAGACGCCGTCCGAGCCGCCGGCGCCGTTCGCGACTTCGCCGTGCATCTGCTGCAGTCTGAGCAGGGTCCGGTGCCTCGGCGTCCTCGGGTTTGCGGGTCGCCCGCTGCCGCTCATCGGCTTCGTGCAGGGTCTCGAGCAGACGAGCGTCGGCAAGCCCGCGGGCTCGCGTCTCGACCTCGGCGATACGGTCCTCGTGCAACTCGGTGATGGTTTGCTCGAGAAGGTCGCGGACGATGGACTCGACGTCGCGGCCGACGTAGCCGACCTCGGTGAACTTCGTCGCCTCCACCTTGATGAAGGGCGACTCGGTGAGACGCGCAACGCGTCGTGCGATCTCCGTCTTGCCGACGCCGGTCGGGCCGATCATGAGGATGTTCTTGGGCAGCACCTCGTTGCGCATGTCCTCGCTGAGCATCCGCCGCCGGACGCGGTTGCGCAGCGCGATCGCGACGGATCGCTTCGCCTCGTGCTGGCCGATGATGTATTCGTCAAGACGGCGCACCACCTCGGCGGGACGGAGCGTCTCGCCGGCGACGGCCTCGATGAGGTCGTGCGGCGCGCGCGGCTCCGGCGTGTCGTCGGGCACTGGTTCGAGCACCATAGCGGTGCTCACTCGGTGGCTGCGACAACGGGCGCGGGCACCGCGGTGTCGAGCGTCTCGACCGTGATGTTGTCGTTGGTGTAGATGCAGAGCCGCGCCGCGATGAGCAGTGCGCGGCGCGCGATCTCCTCCGCGTCGAGGTCGGTGCTCTCGAGCAGTGCGGCGGCCGCCGCCTGCGCGTACGGTCCGCCGCTGCCGATGGCGACGACGCCAGCGTCGTCGTCCGGCTCGATGACTTCGCCGTCACCGCTCAGCAGCAGGATTCGGTTGGCGTCGGCGACGATGAGCATCGCCTCGAGACGGCGCAGATATTTATCGGTGCGCCACTCCTTGCTGAGACCGATCGCCGCGCGGACGAGGTTGCCCTGGTGCTTGTCGAGATGCTGCTCGAACTTGTCGAACAGCGTCAGCGCGTCCGCGACTGCACCGGCGAATCCGCAGACGACCTGGCCGTGATGGAGGCGCCGGACCTTCGAGGCGCGCGCCTTCATGACGATGTCGCCCACGGTCACCTGTCCGTCGCCGGCGACGGCGACGCGCCCGTTGCGTTGCACCGCCACGACCGTTGTCGCGTGTGCAGGCGTCATGCGATCGCGGTCTTCGGTGGCCGGTACTTGCAGGCCGGGTATCCGGAACAGCTGACGAACGGCCCGTACCGACCCTGGCGGGTCACCAGCGGTTTCGAGCAGTCGGGGCATGCTTCGCCGGTCGGCTCGGGTGCAGGTCCAGCCGGTCGAGCGCCAGGGGCACCCGGCTGGATGTACTTGCAATCCGGGTATCCCGAACAGCCGACAAACGATCCGCGCCGGCCGCTGCGACGGCGCAACGGCTTGCCGCACGTCGGGCAGTTGCCGAGCACCTCGGGCTCCGCGCCCTCGGCGTCGGCGCCGGCAGGCGGGCTGTCGCCCTTGATGTACGTGCAACTCGGATAGCCCGAGCAGCCGACGAAGGGCCCGCGCCGGCCCTGGCGGGTGACCAGCGGTTTCTCACAGATCGGGCAGAGCTCGCCGGTCGCGACGGCCTCGCTCTTCTTCCGGTCCTTGATGTACGTGCACTCGGGGAAGCGGGAGCAGCCGACGAACTCGCCGAACTTGCCCTCGCGGACGACGAGACGGCCGATCTCGCACTCGGGGCATTCTTCTCCGGTCTCGCGCGCCGGAACGCGAACGCGCTCCATCGAGCGCTCGGCGCGCTCGACTGTTTCGGCGAATGGCTCATACCACTCGCGAACGGTGGGCTCGTACTCGCGCGTCCCCTCCTCAATGGAGTCGAGACGCTTTTCAAGATCCGCGGTGAATGCGACGTCGACGATGCTCGGGAAGTTCTGGCGCAGCACGGCGTCCACGGTCTTGCCAAGCTCTGTCGGGTGGAGACGGCGCTCCACCTGTTTCACGTACTGACGCTCCTGGATGACCTCGATCGTCGCGGCGTACGTCGAGGGACGGCCGATGCCGCGTTCCTCGAGCTCCTTGATGAGCGTCGCCTCCGTGTACCGAGGCGGCGGCTGCGTGAAATGCTGCTCCGAGGTGATCTCGACGCACTGCAGTGCTTCCTGTTCGGCGAGCAGCGGCAGGGTGGTGTCCTTGTCCTTGTCGTCTTCGCGCTTCCAGACCTTCTGGAAACCCTCGAAGGTGACCACCGATCCGGAGGCCCGGAACACGTAATCCGCCGCGTCGATCATCGCGCTCGTGTTCAGGTATTTGGCCGGGCTCATCTGGCTCGCGACGAAGCGGCGCCAGATCAGGTCGTACAGCCGCAACTGGTCGCGCGACAGGTACTCGGATACGGACTCCGGGGTGCGGCTGACATCCGTGGGGCGGATCGCCTCGTGCGCGTCCTGCACGTTGACGGCGGCCTTCTTGCCGCGGACAGCGCCGCTGCCGACGTAGTCCTTGCCGTACAACGACGTGATCTGTGCCCTGGCCGCGTCCTTGGCCGCGTCGCTGATGCGGATGGAGTCTGTCCGCATGTAGGTGATGAGTCCGGTCGATCCGGCGCTCCCGAGCTCGACGCCTTCGTAGAGCTGCTGCGCGATGCTCATCGCTCGCTTCGGTGGCATCCCGAGGCGGGAGCTGGCATCCTGCTGCAGCGTGCTCGTGGTGTGCGGCGCCTGCGGCAGGCTCGAGCGCTCCTTGACCTCGATCGAGCGAACGACGAACGGCGGCGTCAGTGACGTGACGGCGCCTTTGTCGTCAAGGCCGAGCGCAGCGATGACCTCATTGGCCTCAGCCTCGGTCCCGAGCTCGAGCTTTTCGCGCTCCGCCGTGTCCTTGTCCCCGCGTCTCCCGACCAGGCGCGCAGCGAACGGGTTGCTGCCATCTTTGACAAGAAGAGCGTCGATCGTCCACGACTCGACCGGAATAAAGGCGTCGATCTCCGTCTCGCGGTCGACGACGAGACGAACCGCGACCGATTGGACCCGTCCGGCGGAGAGACCCTTGCGCACCTTGCGCCAGAGCAGGGGCGAGATCTCGTAGCCGACCAGGCGGTCGATGACGCGCCGGGCCTCCTGCGCGGCAACGAGCGACCGATCGATCTTGCGAGGACTGGCCAGGGCGGCCTCAACCGCGAGTTTGGTGATCTCGTGAAAGACGATGCGATCGGGGTCGCGGAGGCCCAACGCCTGGGCCAGGTGCCACGCGATCGCTTCTCCCTCGCGATCAGGGTCGGCTGCGAGCAGCGTGGACGATGCGGTCTTCACCGCAGCCCGCAGCTCACGGATCTGCTTCTCCTTGCCGGGGATCAGCTCGTACTCGGGCACGAAGCCACCCTCGATGTCGACGCCCGTTTTCGATTTGGGCAGGTCGCGGATGTGCCCCATCGACGCGCGAACGACGTACTCGCTTCCGAGGAACCGCTCGAGCGTTCTCGCCTTGCTCGGCGACTCGACGATGATCAGACGTGACACTTTGTTTGGTTTCCTTTGAGGCTCAGGCGCCGGTTATACGGTACGGGCCACGAGGCCTCCGGGCAGGGACATTACGGCTCCGGCGAGCTCGAGCGCCCCGAGCCGGGCCGCGACGACGGACGGTGAGAGCGCGAGGGCAACCCCTATCTGGTCGGGGTGGACAGGCTGCGTTCCCATGCGTGCCAGTATCTCCCGCAAAGGTGGGCTGAAACGCTCGAGCCCTCCGCGTCGGGAATCCGGCGGACCGGTGAGCGTCCTCTCGGGTACCGATTCGCGGAGGCCTTCGACGACGTCGAAGAGATCGCCGATGCCGAGAAATGGCCGGGCGCCGTCGCGGATGAGGAGATTGGTGCCGCTGCTCTGGCGGGCGCGGATCGAGCCGGGGACGGCGAGCACCTCACGTCCCAGGTCGACGGCCCAGCGCGCGGTGCTGAGCGCACCACTCCGTTCGGTCGCCTCGACCACGACGACCGCGTGCGCGAGCGCGGCGATGATCCTGTTGCGCTTGGGGAAGTTGTATTTCAGCGGCGGCGTCCCCTCAGGCTCCTCGGTGATCACCGACCCCGAAGCTGCGATGCGCGATCGGAGCGCCGCATGCCGGCGCGGGTAGCAGACGTCGATGCCGCAGCCGAGCACCGCGATGGTCGAACCGCCGGCTTCCAGCGCGCCTTCATGGGCGGCCGCGTCGATCCCGAGCGCCATGCCGCTCACCACCTGGATCCCGGCGGCGCCGAGCTCGCGCCCGATGGTTCGGGCGATGTCCGTGCCGCCGAACGTCGCCTGCCGGGAACCCACGACTGCGACAGACGGCGACGCCGGCCCGGTTGTGCCCAGCTGCCAGAAGCCGATCGGCGGTCGCTCGAGATGCTCGAGACGGTCGGGCCAGTCCGAGGATGCCCGTGTGATCCAGTGCGGCTCCAGCATCAGCCGGCCATCTCGATCCGGTAATGCAGCGCTTCGGCGAGGGCGTCCTCACCAACGCGGTCGTCGCCGGCAAGGTCGGCAATGGTTCGGGCGACACGCAGCACGCGGAAGAACGCGCGCGCGCTGAGGTGGAGCCGCTCGCCGGAGAGCGCAAGCAGACGCCGCGCCGGCGCGGTCGAACGCGCCGCCGCGAGGATCTCGCGTCCGGAGAGCGCGCCGTTCCCGGATCCCGGGCGCAGGTGCTGTCGCGCGCGTGCAGCCTCGACGCGAAGCCGGACCGCTGCAGAGGACTCTTCATCGACTCCGTCGAAGATCTCGCGATACTCCTGACGCGGCACCGAGACGACGAGATCGATCCGGTCCTTGATCGGCCCGCTCAACCGGGCCTGGTACGCGCTCAGCTGTCGTGGCTCACAGTTGCAGCCGCACGCGTCGCCGAGATGGCCGCACGGGCAGGGGTTGGACGCCGCGACGAGCATGAAATCGGCGGGATACGTCACCGCCGCCCGGGCGCGCACCACGGTGACCATGTGTTCCTCGAGGGGCTGCCGGAGCGCCTCGAGATGCTGGCGGGAGAACTCACAGAGCTCATCCATGAAAAGGACCCCCCGGTGCGCGAGGCTGATCTCGCCCGGCTGGGCCAGCCCGGTGCCGCCGCCGACGAGCCCGGCCCGCGAGATGCTGTGGTGCGGCGAGCGAAACGGCGGTCGCAGCGTCGTCGGCGGGCGTTCACGCAGCGTGCCGCGGAGCGAGTAGAGCGCAGCGACCTCGAGCGCGGCGTCCGGCTGCAGGTCTGGGAGCAGCGATGGAAACGTCCGAGCGAGCATCGTCTTGCCTGCCCCTGGCGGGCCTGTCATTAAGAGGTTATGTCCGCCCGCCGCGGCAATCTCGAGCGCGCGCTTGGCCTGACCCTGTCCGCGCACCGCGCCGAGGTCGAGCTCAGGTGCTGCCGGCGCGGGCGATGGGTCGCGCACGCCACGTACCAGCGGCAGCTCGCCACGCAGATATTGGATGCACGCCTGCAGCGATGGTGCCCCGAGGACCTCGAGCCCATCGGCGAGTGCTGCCTCCTGCGCGTTCTCGACGGCGACCACCAGCCGCTTGATCCCCGCGGCAACGAGGCACCGTGCCATCGGCAGCACGCCGGTGACCGGCCGAACCGTGGCGTCGAGCGCGAGCTCGCCGATGAACCCGATGCCGTCGAGCAGGAGCGATTGATCCTCGGCGCGAAGGATCGCGACCGCGATAGCAAGATCGAACCCGGAGCCCTCCTTGTGCAGCTCAGCGGGCGCGAGATTGACCGTCACGCGGCGCTGTGGAAACGAGAATCCAGCGTTGCGGATCGCCGGCTTGACGCGCTCCCTCGCCTCCTGGATCGCCCGATCCGTGAGGCCCACGATGGTGACGCCGGGGAGGCCGTTCGACACATCGACCTCGACCATCACCGGCACCCCGGCGAGACCTCGGGTCGCACAGCTTATTGCGCACGCAATCACACAACAGAGTGTAGCAAGTTGTCCTCATCCCCCGGAGTGCTACCACCCGCCCGCGTCGTGTTGTCCGCACCATCGACCTCGACCCCAAGCCTTCGATATGGTCACCCCGATGGCAGCACGCTGGGCACCGCGTCTCGTCTGGACGATCGGCCTGGTCTCGACGTGCCTGCTGGTCGCCAGCGCGATCACGCTCGCTCTGGATTGGAAAGCGATCAACTCGTCGGCATTCGCACTGGTCCTCCCGTATTTCCTGGGAGCGCCAATTGCCGGAGTCCTCGGCGCCATGATCGTGCTCCGACGTCCCGGAAATCGAATTGGCTGGTTGCTCCTGTCGATGGCGGCCATCGAGGCGATCTATCTCGCTGCCGACTCCGTCGCCGTCAGCGGGCTCCTCGGCGGCGTGACGCCGCGAGGGTGGGTGGCATGGCCGGCCTGGGTGTTCAACGTGTGCGCGTATCTCATCTACTTTCCATTGGACTTCGTCGTCCTGTTCTTCCCGGATGGACGAGTGCTCCCCGGGCGAAGGTGGCGATGGGGCGCTTGGGGAGTGCTCGCCGCCGGCGTCTTCAACATCGTCACGGTGATGATCAGCCCGACGCCGATCGAGCTCTCCACTCGGCTCCCCAGGGTCGCCAACCCGCTGTCGGTGCCGGCGCTGGATGCACTCACCAACAGCGACAGCCCGATCACAAACATCCTGCTGCTCCTGGTGATCGCGGTGCTCGTCGCAACGGTGGCGGCACGTTTCCGCCGTTCCCGAGGCGTGGAGCGGAGGCAGATTCGCTGGTTTGTGTACACGGCGGCAGCCACGCTCGTGCTGCAGGTGGGCTACCTGATCTCCCTCGTGGCGCCCGGGCTCGTCGCCGCAGGGGTAGCTGATGTGGTGGGCACGTCGGGCTTTTACGCGCTCATGCCCTTGACGATCGGGTTGGCGGTGATGCGGTACGGCTTGTACGACCTGGACGTGTTCATCAGTCGCACGGTTGTGTACGGCTCATTGGCAGTGTTCATCACGGCGATCTACGTGGGCATTGCCGTGGGAGTGGGAACCCTCGTCGGGAGCGGAGGCAAGCCGAACCTGGCGTTGTCGATCCTGGCCACGGCGATCGTCGCACTCGGATTCCAGCCGGCACGCGAGCGAGTGCAAAAGGTGGCCAACCGGCTCGTGTACGGACGGCGAGCGACTCCATACGAGGTGCTCAGCGAGTTCTCGGGACGCGTGGCGGAAACGTACGCGGCGAATGAGGTGCTGCCCCGGATGGCGCGTGTGCTCCAGGAAGGGACGGGTGCCGAGACGGCGACGGTGTGGTTGCGTGGAACCGCCGAACTCCGTCCTGCCGCGACGTACCCGGACGACACGGTCGTGCGCCATCCGCTGCCCCTGAGCAATGGGACCCTGCCAGAGCTCCCGGGCGCGACGAAGGCCGTTGCCGTGCGCCATCAAGGCGAGCTGCTCGGCGCACTCAGTCTGAGCAAGCGCAAGGGCGAAGCTCTGACGCCGATCGAGCGGAAGCTCGTCGATGATCTCGCCCAGCAGGCTGGATTGGTGCTCAAGAACGTCGGGCTCAGTGCGGACCTGCAGGCGCGTGTCGATGACCTGCGCGCGTCACGCCAGCGACTCGTGAGCGCCCAGGACACGGAGCGCCGGCGCTTGGAACGCAACCTCCATGACGGTGCGCAGCAACACCTGGTCGCGCTGAAGGTGAAGCTGAGCCTGACCGAGATGCTGCTCATTCGCGATCCATCGAAGGCAGCGGCGACGCTTGAACAACTCAAGCACGACGCCGACGAAGCCCTCGAGACGCTGCGGGACCTCGCCCGGGGGATCTACCCACCGCTGCTCGCAGACAAGGGGCTCGTCGTGGCTTTGGAATCACAGGCGCGCAAGGCGACGGTCGCGGTGCACATCGACGCCGTGGGCATCCGCCGCTATCCGGAGGAGATCGAAGGAGCGTTGTATTTCTGCACGCTGGAGGCGCTGCAGAACGTGCAGAAGTACGCCGCGGCGTCAGCCGTCGAGGTGCGCTTGCGCGGCCACAGCGGGCGGGTGGACGTCGACGTCATCGACGATGGTCGTGGGTTCGACGTCGATGCGATCAGCCGCGGCGCCGGTTTGACCAACATGGAAGACCGGCTCGACGCACTCGGCGGGAGCCTGAGCGTGACGTCGAGTCCTGGGCGCGGAACGACGCTCCATGCCACGGTCCCGGCAGCGCCCGCCGTGCTCTCGGCGAGGTAGCGCAAGCCGGCGTCTCGGCGCGGTCAGTCCTGGCTGCGCTCGGCGGTGAGCAACCGCTCCACCCTCGCGCGCAACAACAGGTATGCCTCCGCCCCGTGTCGCGGCACCCCCTGCGGTCGGGGCACAACACGAGCGCCTGTCACGACCTCGCCTTCGACGAATTGCCCATTGCTCACGTCGACCACCTCGCCGTCCTCGAGTCGGTTCCAGTAGTGCACGCCGAGGCGCTCGGTCCCGGCAAGCACGTCACCGACGAAGAGATCGCCGCCGACGAAGTCCTGCACGACCAAGGCCGTCGCTCCGCACTGTCCGCGAGCACGGTCGCCCGGACGCCCGTGCGCCATGTAGCGCTCCGACGCATAGCGCGTATCGGGACCCCAGCTGGCAGCGATGGCGCTCTCAACAGCCTTTCGGCGGCTGGCCCTCAGTCCGTCAACTTCATTCGCCACCCGACATTCTGGTACATGACGCCGCGCCGGGCGAGGCGTAGCTTTCCGGAGCGCCAGCGCGTACAACGGGGCAGCATCAGCAGTTCAGCGAAGGGAGCTATGCACCGCAGCGGCGTCGCCTGCTTTCACACTGGGGCGCGATCGACCGCGCTCATGCTCCCCGTACTGCTGCTTGCCGCGTGCAGTCCGGCGGCACTCTCTCACGCGTCGAGCTCTCCCAGCCCGTCGGCCGCAGAGGCGATCCCGTCGGCGGCATCGTCGGTCTCGCCGGCTGTCTCGACACCACTCCCGAACCCATATCCAGCCATCCCTCCGCCCCCGCCGAACTCCATCGAGAACCTGACGATGCTCACTGCAGCCACAGGGTGGGCGCAGCGCAGCCTGGACAAGGCGGTGCTCCATACGACCCAGGGAGTCCAGCATTGGTTGGTCGCCACCCCGCAACTCGCTGCCGGACAGCAGGTCGTCGCGGTGACATTCCTCAACGCCGAAAGTGCGCGGGCCGTCACCGCAGGCGGATTGTCCTCCAACCCGGATGCTCCGCCGGTGAGCATGACGTTCACCGCGTGGGCCACCGACGACGGGGGCGCGCACTGGTCGCATGGCGGCGGTTTCAGCGTCGTGCAGGACCCCGGTCTTTCGTGGACGACCGCTCTCGATTTCATCAATGGTGACGACGGCTGGTTTTCAGCGAACGCGGACGATATCGACGTCGGCCTCGGAACGACCATCTTCCGAACGATCGACGGAGGGGCTCACTGGGCGGAGGTTGCGCACGTCGCGAACGCGTCGCCGTCCTCGAACCCTTGTTACTCGGAGCCCACGGCCACGTTCATCAATGCCACCACCGGATGGCTGACCGGCGGAGGCTGCGGCATGACGCAGTTCGACGTCTCGCACAACGGCGGCGTCACGTGGTCACCACAGTCCATCCCACTCCTTAGCACGCCCTACCTGTCGTTGGATGAGCCCACGTTCATCACCGGCCAGACCGGCGTGATGCTCGGGGTCGCGACCGCCGGTAATCCAGGCGTCGTCTATGTGACTCTGGACGGCGGCAGGAGTTGGGCAGCACGCGCCACACCGGGGATCTGGCCGCATGCGGTTGACTTCATGAACGCCGACGACGGCTGGCTCCTGACGACAACCACGATGAACGCGGGCTTTCCAGCCGGTCTCTACGTCACCCGTGACGGTGGGCAGCGGTGGAGCACCATCGAGTCGCTCACGTTCGCACCGCCACCCGGAGGCGTGGTGCTCAACGGGTCGATCCTGGACTTTGTCAGCAGCAGTCTCGGATGGACGGACACCGACACGGGCAACGGCAATGACCTATTGCAGACGACCGATGGCGGCTACGCGTGGAAGCCGGTGACCGTGAGGATCACGGGCTAATCTCGGCAGCGATCAGTTCGAGCCGGGAGGCCGGCGACTGCCGCGGCGCCAAACCAGCGCCCTGAGACTCGCGAAGAACAGAAGATAGAGCACCAGCACAACGACGCCCGGGATAGCGACGGCAGCTGATCGGGTTAGTCCGAGACTGGACAGCACAACGCCGAGCAGCAAGACCGCAAAGGCGCTCGTGAGCGTCCACCACCGGTGATTGACAAGCCAGACCACTGCTCGATACTCCCTACGAGCTCGCCGGGCCAACGCCCTCAATGATCTTCCAGACGATGACGCCGATCCCAAGGAGAACGGCGAATACCGCGATGACCTGCCCCGACTTGTTCGACAGCCGCTGAGCACGGATCAATCCAACTGCCCCGAGGATGATCCCGATGCCGGCAAAGCCCAACGCAAAGGGGTAACCGATGGCCTCGATCCAGCCGAGCGGAATGGCCAGCACGCTGAACGTCAGGCCTGATTTGGCGAAGCTGTTCGATCCGGCCTTCCAGCCCTGATCCGGTATGACGGCCGGCCCCGCCGGACCCGCCGGGAACTGGCCTCCACCGCCGAGATACCCTCTCGACTGCGCCACCGGATCCAGGTGGCTCCCTGCTGTCAACGGACCGGGACTTGCCTGCTGGCTCATGGCATTCGCTCCCTGTACTTGAGCGAACTGTACGCCGATTTCGGCGCAAATTCCTCAGTCGTCGAGCACTGCCAGATCGAGGCGCGCAAGCCGCTCCGGGTCGGCGATCAACTCCATGACGGTGATCCGTCCGTCGCGGATCTCGAGGCGACCGACGCCAAGCAGACGACCACCCGGAGCCATGACCAGGCCGACGGTTCCATCGACCAGCAGCGGGCGTGTGAACCGGGAGCGCTCGGCGAACGCCAGCGCATTCTTCGCGACCACCCTCGCCCCCCGAAGCTCGAGCGCCGCCGCACCACCCGGCACGGCGGTGCGGTCGACGCGAAACACGACGTCCGGGTCGAGCACGGCCAGGAGCGCCTCGAAGTCACCACCCCGAGCGGCGACGAGAAACGCCTCGACGACCTCTCGCTGGCGGGCGAGGTCTGCGCCGGGCACCGCCGTACCGCCGCGCACGCGGCGGCGTGCACGGCTCGCCAGCTGCCTCGCCGCTGCGGGGGAACGACCGACGATCGGGGCAATCTCGTCGAAGGGGATCGCGAACGTGTCATGCAGCACGAACGCGAGTTGCTCAGCAGGCGTCAGTGTCTCGAGGACGACGAGCAAGGCGAGGCCAACGGAGTCGGCAAGCACGGCCTCCTCGTCCGGCGCCGGAGACGAGGTGTCGACCAGCTCAAGGCCGACCGGCTCCTCGCGGCGAACGGCTCGCGAGCGCAGGAGGTTCAAGCAGACCCGCGCGACGATCGTGGTCATCCATCCGTCGATGTTCTCGACGTCGGCCGCACCCGCTCTGCTCACGCGCATCCAGGTGTCCTGGACGGCGTCATCGGCTTCCGCAAGCGAGCCGAGCATCCGGAACGCGACGGCGCGCAGGTGGCCCCGCTGCTCCTCGAAGCGATCCGCGAGCCACTGCTGTTCGTCTCCCATACGTCAGGTGCCCCCGTTGGTTGGTCTCACGACATTGACCCGCGACATCGAAAGTTTGTGACCGCGAAACGCTGACCGCGCGGGCCGCGCCTACTCGGATCGGGAGCGGTACCGATCGTGATGGTGGCGTGAGGCGTCGGTTGCGAACGCGAAGCCCTGCCTCGTGCCGCGCAGCGCGACCACGGCGTTCTGCCCGAGGAGGCTCGCCGCGAGCGCGAGCTCGAGCCCGGCGACGCTGACGCTGCCGACGCCCGCTTTCGACGCGAAGAACCCGATGACGATCCGGATCCCGATTGCCACGATCCACAGGGTGATCGTCAGCACGTTCCCCTGCCGCCACATCACGCCATCGCGCTCGAAGACGCGGATGAAGCAACCGCGCAGGGCGCCGAGCGCGAGCGACGAGACGACGTCGATCGCGATGAAGACCGCCGCCGTGTCGGTGAGCACGCCGTGGTCGACGTTCGAGATGGCGGCGAGCGCGACGATGATGAGAATTGCTGGGAGGAGCCATATCCCGCGTGCCGTGAGCGGTCTCGCGATCGTCTGCCGGTAGAGGATGAACACGACGAGCGCGAGGACGAGCACGACATTCAGCGCTGCCGAAACGTTGATCACGAGAGCGACTCTAAAACAGCCCCGTGATGCGAAAACGATTGCCTGGAGCAAGAGATTCAGCGGCCCGGACGGGTCGCGGTACGACGCGTTTCCGGACTCGAACCGATGACCCAAGACGTTCCCACCAGATGCGCCGCCTACGTTGCGACAGGCCGCTCCGCGCGCTGGCTCCGTTTCGACATACCCAAGGGGAGCACGCATTGGGAGAGGCCGTTGCCCTCGTGGCCGAAGTGCAGACAAAGCATCCTCGGCGGCTCGGATGGGTCGGCGTCTCAGCGCTGGCCGTCGGCGGCAGCAACCAGAGCCTATTCCTCATCGGCGCCCTGCTCGCGAGCCAGGGGAGCGCCGCGATCCCCCTGCTCCTGATCGGGCTGCTGCTCTCCTACGCCGCAACACCCGGTTGGATCGAGCTCGTCCTCATGTGGCCGAACCGCGTCGGCGGCATCGCGGCCACCTGCGCCGAGGCGTTCCGCCCGTACAGCGGAGTTCTTGCCAACCTCACCGGCGTCTGCTACTGGTGGGGTTGGGTGCCGACCGGCGGCGTCACGGCGCTGCTCAGCGGTGCGGCGATCCACGAGTGGTACCTCCCCTCGGTGCCGACGCCGGTGCTCGCAGTGATCATCGTCTCCGCATTCATGGCGCTCAACCTCTGCGGCGTCCGTGCGGTCACCCGCCTCGCCATCCCGATGGCGGCGGCATCGGCTGTGCTTGCCCTGCTGTCCGGTCTCGTGCCGATCGTGTTCGGCCACGTCGACTGGCACACCGCGACCACCTTCCATCTGAGACTGCCGTTCTCCGGCCCGTTCGGTGCCATCACCAGCGCCATGGCCGGCTTGTACATCGTCGGCTTTGCCGCACCCGCGTTCGAGGCCGCGGCCTGTCACGTCGGCGAGATGCGGGACCCTGAGAAGAACCTTCCCCGCGCTGTGTGGGCCAGCGCCGCACTCTCCAGCCTTTACTTCATCGTGCTGCCGACGGTCTGGCTCGGCGTCTTCGGCGCCGGACCCCTGCAGGGCAACCTCACCGAAGTGATCGGGCCGACGTTCACCCCGATCCTCGGCATGGCGGCCAAGTCGGCGGCGATCTGGCTGCTCGTCTTCAACATGTTCCACGGCTCGCTCCAGCCGCTGGCCGGCGCATCCCGCACGCTGTCGCAACTGTCCGAGGACGGGTTGCTGCCGCGAGCGTTGAGCCGCCGCTCCCGGACCGACTGTCCGTGGGTGGCCACGGTGTTCACGGCATCGATGACGATCGTCTGCCTGCTCGTCGGTGACCCCGTGTGGCTCATCGCCGCGGCCAACCTCACGTACCTCATCGGGATCACGCTGCCGAGCGTCGCAGTCTGGCTGCTCCGCCGCAACGAACCCGCGATGCGAAGACCGTATCGAGCGCCGCGAGGCACCATCACGCTCGGGCTGTGCGCAGCGGGAGGCTGGGGCCTCGCCACCGTCCTGGGATTCGAGCGCTTTGGGCTTGCCACCGTCATGGTCGGCATCGCACTCGCCTACTCGGGATCGGCCGCGTACGCCTGGCGACGCTGGCGCGACGGCGAGTACGCAAACCGACTGCGCCGCGGCGCGCGCTCGCTGCACGTGAAGCTCACCGGGGCGATGCTTGCGGTGCTGGTCCTCGACAGCGCCGGGTACCTGCTCGCCGTCACCAATCTGCGTGCCGGCGACGAGAACCTCGCAACGCTGTGCGCCGACATCTTCGTCATGGTGGCGCTCCTGACGCTCACCGTCGGACTCATCCTCCCGGGTTCGATCGGCCATGCAGCGGGGCAGATCGCCGACGCGGCCGACAGTCTCGCCACGGGGGCGCTTGTTGATCTCAGAGCGGCAATGGAGCGACTCGCCGCCGGCGACCTCGTCAGCCGCGGTGCCGCCGCCGACATCACGCCGGTCAAGGTGATGAGCCGCGATGAGCTCGGCGCCATGGCGAGCAGCTTCAACACGATGCAGGCGGAGATCGGACGCGCGAGTTCCGCACTCGACAAGGCGCGTGCGCAGCTGCAGCAGGGCCGGGACCACCTCGAGGACCTCGCGTTCCACGATCCGCTCACGGGGCTCGCAAACCGAACGCTCTTCGCCGACCGAGTCACCCATGCGCTGGCGCGCCTCGAACGCCAGGACTACGAATGCGCCGTCCTGCTCCTCGACCTTGACGACTTCAAAACCGTGAACGACAGCCTCGGCCACGCCGTCGGCGACGAGTTGCTCGTCGAGGTTGCCGAACGCCTGCGCATGGAGGTACGTCCCGGCGATACGGCGGCGCGCCTCGGCGGCGACGAGTTCGCGATCCTGCTCGAGGACCTCTCGACACCATCGGAGGCCATGGAGGTCGCGCACCGGCTGCTGGTTGCGTTGCGCCGCCCGATCACGCTGCGTGGTCGTGTCGTGCCCGTACGCGCCTCGATCGGTGTTGCGCACGGCGACGAGTACGCGACCGACGCAGACGCTGCGCTCCGCAACGCCGACGTCGCGATGTACGCAGCCAAAGCACAGGGCAAGGGACGGTGCGAGATGTTCACGCAAGGTCTGTACGCGCGCGCGACCGAGCGCCTCGCACTCGAGCAGGAGATCACGATCGCACTCGCCGAGCAGGAGTTTCGCGTGCTGTACCAACCACAATTCGCGATTTCGACGGGGCATCTCGTCGGCGTTGAAGCACTTGTGCGCTGGGAGCATCCGCGTCGCGGTCTGCTCTCACCCGATACGTTCATCCCGATTGCCGAGGACTCCGGTCAGGTCGTGCTCATCGACACGTGGGTGCTCGACACCGTCTGTGCGCAGGCGGCGATGTGGCAGGCGTCGGGACTTCAGGCGATCACGGTGTCGGTGAATATTTCCGGACGTGCGTTCGAGCAGCCGACATTTGCCAGCGGTGTCCTCGAGATCGTGCGCGCCAGCGGCCTTGACCCTTCCCTCGTGGAGCTGGAGCTCACCGAGAGCGCGGCGGTTCGGCAGACCAAGGAAGCGCTCGTCATGCTCGACGCGCTCCGCGGCTTTGGCATCCGCATCGCGATCGATGATTTCGGCACCGGATATTCCGTGCTTTCGCGGCTCCAGACATTCCCCATCGACCAACTCAAGATCGACAAGAAGTTCATCGACGACATCGTCGTTTCCGAGGGGCAAGCGCCGATCGTGACGGCGATGATCGCCATGGCGCACGGCCTCAGCCTCGATGTCGTCGCTGAGGGCGTTGAAACGCGCGAGCAGCTGGACTTCCTCCGCCATGCGCGATGCGATGTGCTCCAGGGATATCTCGCGTCACGGCCGGTCAGCGCCGGTGCGATCGAGCGGATGCTCCTCAACCGCATCACGCTCGTGGATCAGATCGCGCGTGAGAGCCGGCCTTCTGTCCTGCGCTCCGCGTGACGCCGGCAGGCGTGCAGCGGGGGCGACGCCACAGCGCCGCCCCCGCGATGAACGCTAGCTCTGGTGGCCACCGCTCGGGTCGAGCGATTGTCCTGTCTCGAGCAGGGTCTTGAGGCTGCTGAGCACCCAGCTCCAGCCGCCGCCGGCACCCTGATCCTCCATCCCGCCCGAAAGGAGCAGCTGCTGGCTCGGGGCTCCTTCGAGCTCGTGGATGACGGTCAGCCGGGTCACGCCTTCCTTGCGAGGCTCGATCTCGTACGTCAGCTTCGTGAAGCCTTCAGCCGCCATGTTCGGGTCCATGAGCATCCGCCAGGTGTGGACGAGCTTTCGCGGCGGGTCGGCTTCGAGCACCTCGCCGTCGACCGCGATATCGGGTGCGCCCATCTTCCGCATCCCCTCGGCCGAGTAGCCGCGATACGCGCCGCCGGGACGGAGCTCAAACTCGGCGCGTCCGCCGTAGCCGTAGCGCTCGGTCCATTCGGGCTTCGTGATCGCGTCCCAGATCGCCTCAGGTGTCGCCTTGATGTACACCCGGTAGACCTGCGTGGTCGCCGTCGTTGCAACAGTCGTGGTCATGCCATCTCCTCCAGGTTGTTTTTGAGGTCCAGGAGCGCCGACGCCTGGCGCTCGCGGTACTTGCCGATCCACCGTTCGTGGAGCAGCTGAATCGGGACCGGGTTGAGGAAGTGCAACTTCTCCCGGCCTGAGCGGCGCGTGACGACGAGACCCGCATCTTCAAGGACGCGCAAGTGCTTCATCACGCCGAACCGCGTCATATCCAGCTCCGATTCAAGCTCCGTAAGCGTGCGGCCGTCACGCTGGAAGAGCAGGTCGAGCAGGAACCGTCGCGTTCGGTCGGACAGCGCCTTGAACACCAGGTCATCGTCAGCCATGACCCGGAGCATATGTGACCCAGAGGTCACATGTCAAGCGAGTTATTCGTCCTGGACGGCGTTCTTGATGTGCTCGGTCTTGGTCACGGTCAGCGCTCCGTCCATGAGCAGCCCGATGACGTCGATGCGGCAGGGTTGCTTCGTCCGGTGTGTCTGGACGCGATACAGCTCCATGAGCATGCGCAGCTTGCGTTGCTTCCGCTCGTCGACCGCTTCCTCCGGGGTACCGAAGCCGGTCCCGCGGCGCGCCTTCACCTCGATGAGGACGAGCGTGTCGCCATCCTCGGCGACGATGTCGATCTGACCGAGTCGTGACCGCCAGTCCCGCGCGAGGATGCGGTATCCCTGTTCCTTGAGGTAGGCGAGCGCAGCGGACTCCCCTGCGTGGCCGACCCGGTCCTTGAGTGGACGGGCCGGGGGCAGTTGCTCCGGCGAACGCGACCCGCGACTACGCTCCGCCGCCGCTCTCCGCCGGGGCCGTCTCGTCCTCAGCGACGTCCGCCTCCGCAGTCACCTCGGGGGTGTCCGCATCGACATCAGCGACGGGCTCCTCCACTTCCGGAAGCTCCTCGGGCTCAATGTCGTCGGCGACCAACGGTTCCGGTTGCGCACGCATGAGCGTCATCTCCGGGCCGCCGACCGGCTGCCGGCGCTCGCGGATGCGGGCATGCTTGCCGACCTTCTCGCGGAGGTAGAAGAGCTTCGCGCGGCGCACCTGGCCGTGACGCAGCACTTCGATCTTGTCGATGCGCGGCGCGTGTACGAGGAATGTGCGCTCGACACCGACGCCGTGCGCGAGCCGGCGCACCGTGAAGCTCGTGGAGAGTCCGACTTTGCCCTTGACGGCGATGACGACTCCCTCGAACACCTGGATGCGTTCGCGCGTTCCTTCGACGACCTTGACGTGCACGCGCACGGTGTCGCCAGAACGCAGGATGGGGACTTCTTGTTTTTCCTGCTCGCGCTTGAGCAGATCGATGACATTCACGTTGTTCCTCCGGGCCTTGAGCCAGACCGTATCAGATCAGGGCGACGCAGCCCTGTGCTGCGCACGCTTTGGTCGCGTCGCCACGCCGCGATTGCGGCATGGTTGCCCTCGCGGAGCACCGCGGGAACCGATCGTCCCTCGAAGTCCGCCGGACGGGTATAGAGGGGTGCTTCGAAACCACCGCCCGTGCCTTCGCTGAACGTCTCGTCACCGAGTGATTCGGGCGAACCGACAACGCCGGGAACGAGACGCGACGTGGCCTCGATGACGGCCATGGCTGCCACCTCACCACCGCTGAGGACGTAGTCCCCGACGGACAGTTCCTCGCCGATCTCCTCGCGCGCACGCTGGTCGACGCCCTGGTAGCGGCCGCAGATGAGCAGGATCGACTGTTCGGCAGCGAGCTCGTGCGCGACGCGCTGATCGAACGGACGGCCCTGTGGTGACAACAGAATGCAGCGCACCGCGGGGTCGCTCTCACGAACGGCGCGCAACGCGCGGATGAGCGGCTCTGGCTTGAGCACCATGCCGGCTCCCCCGCCGAACGGCACGTCATCAACCTGGCGGTGCTTGCCCTCGCTGTGCGCACGGAGATCGTGCACGTGGAGCTCGACGTCGCCTGCGCTGACGGCGCGACCGACAACCCCGACGCCGAGTGGTCCTGGGAACACCTCGGGAAAGATCGTGACGACGTGGAAGCGGATCACACGCTCTCCTCCTGCCATGGAGTCACGGTGAGCGTGCCGCCGGGGATATCGATGGCGGTCACGTAATCACGCGCCATGGGGAGCCGGTGCACATCGGTGTCGGTCTTGATCACGAGCACGTCGTTGCCCACGCCGGCCTCGACATCCTCGACAACGCCGACATCAACGCCGTCAGTGCCGACGACGCGCAGTCCGACGAGTTGCCACACGAACCATTCGCCTTCAGCGAGCGGACGCGCCGCATCGACATCGACGCACAGATACACGGTGCGGAGACGATCCGCGTCGGTGGGCGCCGTGATCTCATCAAACCCAAGCAGCACGGCGTTGCCCGGCCCCTGGCGCGATGTCCGCACCGTGAGCACGCGTGAGCCGTCCTCGAGCTGCACGCGCGTACCGGGTTTGAAGCGCGTCCAGTCGCCCCCGCATGGTTCGACACGCACCTCGCCGCGCACGCCGTGGGAGCGCAGCACCTGCGCGACGCGCAGCTTGGCGGGTGCGACCGGTTGTCCGCCCGATGTCACCGCAGGTCCTTCAACTCCACCTGCACGCGCTGGTGATGGCGCAGCCCCGCGGCGCGAACCACCGCGCGCACGGCTTCGATGTTGCGACCGGTCTTGCCGATGAGCTTGCCCATGTCCGCCTCGGCCACATGCAACGTGACGATGGTGCTGCGACCCCGCGGGCGCGCTTCAACGGTGACCGCGGACGCGTCCGACACGATGCGCTCGGCGATGAACCGCGTCAAATCCGCGTAGTCGGTCATTCGCCTGCCTCGGTCTCAGCTGGGGATGCCTCCGCAGCGTCATCGGCTGTCGCCTCTGCATCCTCGCTTGCTTCTGCTGACGGGCCAGACTCCTCGACATCGGGAGCCCCTTCGGCAGTGGCCTCGTCGGCAGGCGCCTCGGCAACTTCGGCAACCTCTGCTTCGAGCTCCGTTTCCGGGGCTTCTGCGGGAGCTTCCTCGGTTGCCGCTGCAGGCGCAGCTTTCGCGGCACCGTTGGTCTTTGCCTTTTCCGGTTCGGGCGCAACCTCACGCACCGTGACCGTGAACGCGCGTGCGGCGAGAATCCCTTCTCTCACAAGGAGTTGACGCGCACTGTCACTTGGCCGTGCGCCGCGCTTCAACCAGAGCTGCACGCGCTCGCTGTCGATGCGCACCACTGCGGGGTTCGGCAGTGGATCGTAGAAACCGATCGAACTCGATGAATCTGCCGTCGCGCGGGCTGCGCGAATCCGCAACCACCAGCCGATACACCGGCCGCTTGGTGGTGCCCATCCGCTTCAACCTGATCTTGACCAATGTCGTGCTCCTTCTTAAACCGTGTGCACAGGGCTGATCACAGCCCTGCCTGTCCGAGTTGCGTGGGATCGATGTTCTTGAGCTGTCGAAGCATGCGAGCCTTGCCGCGGATTCCCTTGGTGCCCTTGCCGCCGAGGCTCTTGAACATGCCCTGCATCTGCTCGAATCCTTTGAGCAGACGATTGACGTCGGCGATCGTGGTTCCGCTGCCGGCAGCGATGCGCTTGCGCCGCGAGCCCTTGATCAGCTCCGGGTGGCTGCGCTCCTGCATCGTCATCGAGAGCACGATCGCCTCCATGCGCCCGAGGTCCTGCTCCGACGGCATCGCGTTGCCGGCCTGCTGGATCATCTTGCGTCCGCCCGGCAGCATGCCGAGCACGCTTTCGAGCGAGCCCATGTTGCGCAGCTGACGGAGCTGCGTCAGCCAGTCATCCATGGTGAGGCGACCCGCGAACGAGCGCTCGACCATCTCCTCGGACTTCTTCTGGTCGAACTGCGACTGCGCACGCTCGACGAGCGTCAGCACGTCGCCCATGCCGAGGATGCGCGACGCCATGCGGTCAGGTGCGAACGGCTCGAGGTCGGAGACTTTCTCGCCGACGCCGCAGAACATGATCGGCTTGCCGATGGTTTCGCGCATCGACAGCGCGGCACCACCGCGAGCGTCGCCGTCGAGTTTCGTGAGGATCACGCCGTCAACGTCGACGGCATCATCAAATCCCTTGGCAACATTGACCGCTTCCTGCCCGGTCATCGCATCGACCGTGAGGATGGTCTCGTGCACGGTGACGGTCTTGCGGATGTCGCGCAGCTCGTCGAGCAGCGGCTCGTCGATCTGCAGACGGCCCGCGGTGTCGAGGATGACGACGTCGCAGTTGAGACGCTCAGCCTCGGCGACGCCGCGCTTGCAGAGTTGCGGCACCTTGAGCTTGCCGTCCGGGATCGTGACGGGAATCTGGTTGTCAGAGCCCAGTTTCTGCAGCTGCTGCACCGCCGCGGGGCGGCGGATGTCCGCGGCGACGAGCATCGGACGGTGACCGTCACGTCGGATGGCGAGCGCGAGCTTCGCCGCGGTGGTTGTCTTGCCCGAGCCCTGCAGGCCGACGAGCATGAGCACCGTCGGCGGATGCGGCTGGTAACGGATCTTGCGTTGCTCACCGCCGAGGAGCGCGATGAGCTCCTCGTTGACGATCTTCACGATCTGCTGGCCGGGGGTGAGCGACTCGAGCACGTCAGTCCCGATCGCGCGCTCGCGGATCCGGTCGACGAACGCGCGCGCCACACGGAAGTTGACGTCTGCCTCGAGCAGTGCGACACGGACCTCGCGCAGGCCGACCTCGACGTCCTCCTTGGTGAGGCGTCCGCGGCCGGAGAAGCGGCGCAGTGCGGCGGTCAGGCGATCGCTGAGTGCTTCAAAGGCCATCAGGCGCTCACCGTTGCGATCCTCGCCCGAAGTTCGGCCTCGACCCGGTCCCTTCGCTCCATCTCAGCTGCGTGGCCGAGGCGCTCCTCGAAATGGTCGAGTTGCGCGAGCGCGCGGCGCACGAGATCATGCGCACCGCTGCGCGTGCACTGCAGGTATTCAGCGAGCTCGGTGAACGACCAGTCCTCGTGGAGATGGAGCCGGCAGGCCTCGCGCTGATGCTCCGTGAGCAGGGCTCCGTAGACGTCGAGCAACCGCTCCTGCGCGACGCGCGAGGAGAGGGCGTGGGGGGTGGCTCGTTCTGTCAAGGGCAAGACCTTGACATCCTAGCAAAGAGAGCCGGCGACCCGGCCCGCCGGATGGCGGACCTGAGATCGCCGGCTCCCACGACGTGCTGGTTACCCCACCGCGACGGCGGACGCCTCGACGGCCGATCCTTCGAGGACCACTTCCGCAGTGACGCTCTGCACCCGACGGCGGGCAGGGATGAGAGCCGCGACAACCGCGCCAACGAGGACCACGGCGCCCCCGACGGTGATGGCCGGGGTGAGCCCGGCGACGAACGTGGCGCCGGAGGCGTATCCGCCCCAGTGGGCGAAGATCGAGGCGAGCACGGTGACGCCGAGCACACCGCCCAGCTCGCGGATCGCGTTGTTCGCCCCGGATGCCTTGCCTTCCTCACGTGGGCTGACGGAGCTGAGCACCACGTTCGCCACCGGAGCGAAGAACATGCCCATGCCGATGCCGCTGAGGATGAAGGGCAGGATGAACGCCGAGTACGGCGCGGTCGGTGTGACGACGTGGCCGATCCAGAGCAGGCCGATGCCCTGCAGCGCCAGCCCGATCGCCATGAGCGTGCGGCCGTTGATCCGATCCGACAGTGCGCCGGCAGTCGGCGCGACGATGATCGGCATCGCGGTCCACGGAAGGATGCGCAGGCCGGCGGAGAGCGGCGACAGCCCCTGGACGGTCTGGAAGAACTGGGCGAGCAGGAAGACGCTGCCGAACATCCCGAAGAACATGAACAGCGAGGCAGCGTTGGCGCCGCTGAACGTCCGGTTGCGGAAGTAGCGGATCGGCAGCATCGGAGCCTTCGAGCGCAGCTCGTAGGCGACGAAGCCGACCATGAGTGCAACACCGACCGCGAGCGTGCCGAGGATCTCCGGGCTCGTCCAACCCTGCTGGTTGGCGCGGACGAGGCCCCAGACAATCGCGAACAGGCCGGCGCTGGCGATGACGAGACCACCGAGATCGAGGTGGCCGTCGGCGCCGCGAGTCTCGACGAGACGGATGCGCGCGAGCGGCGCGAGTGCGAGCCCGATCGGCACGTTGACCCAGAAGATCCAGTGCCAGGAGATTCCCTGGACGATGGCCCCGCCCACGATCGGTCCAACGGCGACCGCGAGGCCGCCGATGCCGCCCCACGCGCCGAGTGCGACACCACGACGCTCACGCGACACGGCCGCGCTCAGGATCGTTAGTGTCAATGGTGTCACCATCGCCGCGCCTGCTCCCTGCACCGCACGCGCGACGATCAACATCGTGGGGCTGCTTGCCAGAGCAGAGCCCGCCGAACCTAGCGTGAACAGCGCGAGTCCGATCGAGAAGATGCGGCGACGGCCGAAGCGATCGCCAAGCGCTGCACCGGTCAGGAGGAGCACTGCGAACGTCAGCGTGTATGCGTTCACCGTCCACTCCAACTGCTGGAGGTTGGCGCCCAGGTCGTGCCTGATCACCGGCAGTGCGGTGGTCACGACGAGGTTGTCGAGCGTGACCATGAACAGTGCGATCGAGGTGATCGCGAACGTCCAGATGACTTGAGACCGTCGAACCATGATGCCGAACCTCCTTATGCTGCTTTGACCTTTGTTTGACGAGTTGTAGTGATTACTCACTTACTTAGCGGAGCAAAAAAAAGCGCCGTTCTTACGCGTTCAACTTCTTGTTCATGCCGCATCCCTCGATGAGTCGCATCGCCCACGCCTGGGGCTCGTCCATCTGACCCATCATCGCCAGCACGTTCAGGAGCATGCCGGTTGCGAAGAAATTCGTCAGCGGCTCGGCCTCGACGCCGGTGAGCGCGGAGACAAGCCGGACGAGTCCGCCGAATCCTTCCGCAACGACATTCCGGATCGCCGGGTCGTCGCACGCCGCGTACGACTGCAGTTGTGCACGAAGCTTGAGCGGGCTCGCGCGAATCTCCTCGATGTATGCGGCGCCGATGGCGTCGAGCGCTGCCTCGCCTTCGAGGCCGGCCGCCGCGCGCTTGAAAAGCTCCTCGGTGTCGAGGAAGCATCGCTGCACCGTCGCGACGATGAGGTCACGCTTGGTGCCGAAGAGGCGGAAGAGATACGGCTGCGAGATCCCCGCCATGCGCGCGATCACGTCGGTCGAGGCGCCCTCGTAGCCGCGTTCAGCGAAAACGACCACCGCGGCCTCGAGAATCTGCTCGCGGCGCTCCGGTGCTGTCGATCGCTCGGCGGTGGCGGCTGGGGTCATGAATCCGTATGGTAGTGAGTACTCACCACCTTGTCAAGGAGTCGCTCCAAAGATCGCGTCGAGGTAGGCGCCGGGATCGAAGAGGTTGAGATCGTCGAGGCCTTCCCCAAGGCCGATAAGCTTGACCGGCACTCGCAACTGCTCCTCCACCGCGAGCAGCGTGCCGCCACGCGCCGACCCGTCGAGCTTGGTGATGACGAGCCCCGTGAGCGTGGTCACTTCGTGGAACGCCAGCGCCTGCCGCATCGCGTTCATCCCGGTCGTTGCATCGACGACGAGCAGCACCTCCTGGGGGGCCTCCGGGATGAGGCGCTCGATCACACGCCGGATCTTGCCGAGCTCGGCCATGAGGTTGACCTTGGTGTGGAGGCGGCCGGCCGTGTCGACGAGGACGACGTCGATCCGTCGCGCCTGAGCCGCCTGGATCGCGTCGAACACGACCGCACCCGGGTCGGCACCGGGCTGGTGAGCGACGACGTCAGTCCCCGCGCGATCGGCCCAGACCCGCATCTGATCGATCGCCGCGGCGCGGTACGTGTCGGCGGCGGCGATGAGCGCGGAACGGCCCTCCTCGCGGAGGCGGTGCGCGAGCTTGCCGAGGGTGGTGGTCTTGCCGCTGCCGTTGACGCCGACGACGAGGACGACACTCGGCACATCGTTGAGATGCAGGCTCCGGTCGTACGTGCTCATCACGGCGAGGATCTCCGCCTTGAGCGCGGCGATCGCCGCCGCGGCGTCGCCGATCCGCTCGCGTCGCACCCGGGCGCGCAGCGCGACGACGAGGCGTTCCGACAGCTCGACACCGCAGTCGGCACTGATGAGGACCTCGAGGAGATCGTCGAAGAACGCCTCGTCAGCCTTCCGTCCCGGCGCCGCGATCCCCTGCATCCCCGATGAGAACGCGGTTGACGCTCCCTCCATGCGACCCGACATACGCCGCCACCAGGCACTCCGTCGTACCGGGGCGACGATCTCCTCGGGCGCCATCAGGGGATCATCCGGCCACGCGATGCAGGGCTGCGGTGGGCGCGCCGGTGAGCTCGGCTTCGTCGAAGCGGACGCCGATGACGGAGCTGACGCCCTCGCCGTCGATGGTCACGCCCCAGAGCGCATCGGCGGCGGCCATCGTGATGTGGTTGTGCGTCACGACGAGGAACTGCTGCTCGGTACCGAGGCGCCGGAGCAGACGGGTGAATCGGAGGACGTTGCTGTCATCGAGTGACGCGTCGACCTCGTCGAAGACGTAGAACGGGCTGGGGTTCACCTGCTGCAGCGCCAGCACGACCGCCAGGGCGGTGAGCGCGCGCTCGCCGCCGGAGAGAAGACGGAGCGGTGTGAGCCGCTTGCCGGCGGGCTGCGCCAGGATCTCGACACCCGGGCGCCGCTGCGCCGGCCGTCGCTCGGGTCCGTCGAGATCGAGGGTCTCCGGCTCGGGATCCTCCAGGCGAAGCGTCGCCTTGCCGCCCGGGAACAGCTCTGCGTAGAGCTCCTGGAAGTGGAACGAGACCGCTCCGAACACGGTGTCGAAGCGCTGCTCGATCTCGCGCTCGAGTCCGCGGGCCATCGCGCGAAGCTCGCTCCCGCTGCGGACGAGATCCTCGTGATGCGCTCCGAACGTGGACACCCGCGCCTCGAGTGCCTCGTGCTGCTCCGGTGCCAGGGCGTTGACGGGACCGAGTGCCGAGATACGCCGTTCGAGGCGGACGATCTCGCGTTCGGCTCGCTCCGCAGCGGCCGGGTCAAGCTCGGTGGAGTCGTCGTCGGTCGCCTGGTCGCGAACGGCGCCGGCGAGCTCTGCGACGACCGCCTCGCATTCGACGACCTCGCGTTCGGCAGCGTCGCGCTCGTCGGTGGCGCGCGCGACCGCGACCGCGACTTCCGCATGCTCGGCTTCGAGCCCGAGGACGGCGCGCTCCAACTCCGCGATCGGAGCGGCAGCGGCGTCGTGTGCCTCCTGGGACGACGACAGTTCGACCAAAGCACCCGCCGCCGCGTTTCGGCCCCGCATGGCGTGCACGATGGCGGTCAGCGAGTCGCCTTCAGCGACGAGCCGCCGGGTCTCGGCTGCGGTGAGCCGTGATCGAGCGGCGTCGAGCGCTCGGCGGGCTGCCTCGCGCCGCTCCTCGATGTGGGCGCCTTCTGCTTTTGCTCTCGAGAGGACGAGGTCCGCCTCGTCGGCAGCGGTCTTCGTCGCCTCGGCCGCTGACCGAGCCTCCGTGCTGTGGGCCTGCGCGGCTCGGAGACTGGTTTCGACAGTCGTGCGCTGCGCTTCGATCGAGGTGAGGCGGCGCTCAGCGACTCCCTGCACTTCGGTTGCGGCGGCCGCCTCGGCTTGTCGCGACGCGAGCTGCCGTCCCGCGCGCTCCTCCTGAGCACGAGCTGCCTCAAGCGCCTGCTCAGCGCCGGCGACGATTGCCGCGGCTCCGGCCTCGGCAGCCCGGGCCACGCGGTCCGTCTCGACGGCGACGGACAGTGCCTGGTCGAGGTCGCTGAGGCGCTCGCGCGCGTTGGCGGCGGCAGTGACCGCTGCAGCCTCGAGCCGCGCGGTGCGCTCGGCCTCGGCGGCGGCGACCCGTTCCTCCTGGGCAAGCTCGAGCGTCTCGACGCGCCGCCCGCCGCGGAGTCCGGAGGGCGTCACCACCGTGCCGTCGCGGAGCACCGCTGATGTCGCACCGACCGCGAGCGCACGCTGGGCGGTGTCGATGTCCGGTGCGAGCCAGACCCCCGCGAGGAGACGGCCGATGGCGCCACGAGCATCGGGCTCGACATCGATGGCGCTCGAGAGGAGCACGTACGGCGCAGGCGGCGCCGCTTCCGAGATCTCGTCCAGGTTCGCGCTGATCAGGCGTTCACGAGGTCCGTCGGTGTCGAGGTGCGCCGCCGCGGCCTTCAGGTCGTCGACGACCCAGGCACCGAGATCGGCCTCGAGCGCCGCGGCGATCGCGTCCGCCATCGAGTGATCGCTGACGTGCAGGCAGTCGACAAGCCGGCGCGCTCGAAGCGTGCCGGATGCCACCGCGCGGGCGACACCACCCTCGCCGGTGATCCCGCTGAGCCGCCCGCGGGCTGAGGCGAGGGTCGCGAGGGCCAGGCGGGCTTCCGCGGCAGCACTTGCGACAGCGCGATCCGCGGCGTTGACGGCGTCCCAGGCGGTGTCAACGGCCGCGCGCGCCTGCGCGGCCCCAGCGGTTGTGGCGAACGCCTTGCCTGAAGCGGCGACAGCATCCGCAACCTGCGCCTCGAGCGATGCAGTGAGCTCCACGATGCGCGTGGTCGCGGCCTCTGCTTCAAGAGTCAAGGCGCCGACGGCAGAGAGGGCGAGCTCGGCTCGAGCAGCGGCGGCGCGAACATCGGCGGCGGCCGAGCCGCGTTCGCTCTCGACTGCGGCGAATGCGGCCGTGGCCTCCGCAAGATGCTGCTCCGCGATCGCCGCCTCGGCCGCGGTCTCGACGGCGATGCCGCGCAAGCGTCCGGACTCGTCTTCGAGCACGCCCCAGCCGTGGTCGTCCGCGCCGGCCTCGACCGCGGTGAGCGCGCTCGCTGCGGCTTCAACCTCGGGGACGATCGTCGCCAGGTCGGCGACGGCGAGCCCGCGCTGGGCGACCGCGGAGCGGAGACGGTCCGCGAAGCGGCGCTGTCCACCTTCTCCCCGCTCGACGTCGAGTCGGGCGGCCTCGAGGCGGCGAGCTGCGCCATCGCGCGCCTCGCGGGCTTCGTCGAGACGGGCGCGCGCCAGCTCCGAGCGGTGCGCGAACGCGGCATCCGCCTGGGCGGCAGCCTCGCAGCGGTTCAGCGCCTGATCGAGCCGCTTGCGTGCTTGCTTGAGGCTCGCGCGCGCCGCGCGCCACTCCTCGTGCGCGAGGCTGCCGCGCAACTCGGTGAGCCGGGCGCTCATCGTTCGGAGGTCGAGCGCGGCGACCGACTGCTCGCTGAGCTCCGTCAGTCGTGGGGTCGCGTCCTCGAGCAAATCAGTGAGGCGCCGGACCACCGCGTCGGCACTGTCGAGCCGGTGCGCGGCGTCCTCGCACGCGGCACGCAATGCGCGCACGCCGGCTGCCTGTTCGACGAGGGTCCGGCGTTGTGCCGGGGTCGCCTCGATGATCCCGTCGATGTCGTTCTGGACGACGACGGCATAGCCGTTCTGGGTCAGCCCCGTCCCGCCGAGCAACCGCTCGAGGTCGCGCAGCCGGGCGTGCTCGCCGTTGATGCGGAACTCCGTGTCGCGGTCGCCGCGCGAGACTCGCCGGCTCACTGAGACCTCGGGGTCCTCGGAGGGCAGCGTGCCTTCCTCGTTGTCCATGACGAGCTCGACCTGCGCCAGGCTCATGCGCTGACGTCCACCGCCACCGGCGTAGATGACCTCGTCCATGCGCTGTCCGCGAAGCTCGCGGGCGTTCGTCTCGCCGAGCGCCCAGCGGAGCGCGTCGACGAGGTTGCTCTTGCCGCTGCCGTTCGGCCCGACGATGGCCGTGATCCCCCGATCGAAGATCACCTCACTGCGCGCGGCGAAGGTCTTGAACCCGGACAGGGTGATCCGCCGGAGCCTCATCGCCGCGATTGTCCACGTGCGGAGCGCGCGCCGTCAACATCTTGGGCTCGGACCGCGCCCGTGCCCCAAGATCTGGTGCTCACTGCGCGACCGGCGGCGTGCTCCCGCCACCGCGCCCACGACCCCCGCGGCGTCCACGGCGTCGCTTCGGCGCCGGGCCCTCCGGCTGCTTCGGTGGCGCGGGTGCCGGCTGGCGTCCGACGAGAGCCTCCGCCGCGTGGCGCAGAGCCGAGAGGAGGCTCCGGCGCGGACGCGCGGCTACCGCAGCGGCATCCGCACCGTCCGCGTTGCGCGCCCCCCGGCTCCGGCGCCGGCGTGGCGTGGCGCCACGGTCGGCGGCGACTTCGGCGACCCGGCGGCGGACGCGGGCGGGCTCTGACGCGACGGTCTTGGCGGCGTCGCGCGCGGCCCCCGCCGCAGCTGCAGCGCCGCCTCTCCCGATCTTCGAGAGCTTGTCAAGCGCGTCGTGCGCGGCCGCCTGCTCGGCGGCCTGCTTGGTCGGTCCGCGACCGATGCCGCCGACGCGCTCGCCGAGCAGCACCTCCGCGGTGTACTCGCGCTTGTGTCCCGGACCGCCGGTGGCGACCACGCGGTAGTGCGGCGTGTCCCCGGTGCGGTCCTGGGACGCCTGCTGGAGCTGGCCTTTGAAGTTCTCGTCGCTCCACTCGGCGAGGTCGCCGATGTTCTGGAGGAAGACGCGGGTCGCGGCTCGATAGCCCTGGTCGAGGAAGATCGCGCCGATCATCGCCTCGAACGCGTTGGCGAGCAGCGACGGGAGCTTGCGGGCGCCCGTCTTCACGGCGCCGCGTCCCATGAGGAGCGTTTCCCCAAGCTCGAGCCGCTCGCCGAGGCGAGCGAGGGAGGTCGTGTTGACGAGCGCGGCGCGGAGCTGGGTCAGCTGGCCCTCGTCATACGTGGGGAAGCGTCGGAACAGGTACTCGCCGACAACCAGTTCGAGCACGGCATCGCCGAGGTACTCGAGACGCTCGTTGTCGTGGCCTGGTCCGGACGGCTCGCCGTGCTCGTTGTTCCACGAGGCGTGCGTCATCGCCTCGCGGAGCAGCTCCTGCTTGCGAAACTGGATCCCGATCCGTTTCTGGAGGTCGCGAAGACGCTCCAGCTCCGGCTCGCCAAGCGCCATGGGCGGTTTCTGCGCCGCCGGCGGCGCCGGCGCCGGACTGGGCGGAGTGGCTAGGACGCCGCTCCCACTTTCTCCTGGATGTACTCCCAGGCCTGGCCCACCGTTCCGATCTTCTCCGCGTCCTCGTCGGAGATCTCCATCTGGTACTCCTCCTCGAACGCCATGATCAGTTCCACCAGGTCGAGGGAGTCCGCGTTCAGGTCCTCCACGAACGACGCCTCCGGCGTCACCTGTTCGGTTTCCACGCCGAGCTGATCGGCGACGATCGCCTTGAACCGGTCGAAGGTCAGGTCTGGCATCAGGATTTCCTTGTGTGGTTGCGGCAGGCGCCGCATCAGTTTGGGGCGAAACGATAGCGTCAGGGGTCGGGGGTCGCCATGCGAACGGTCCAGACGCGCCGTCAATGACCTCGCGTTTGACGTCACCAGAAGCCGTCTGCTCCGATTCGGTCACGCCGCAAGGCCCCCGTCGACATGGAGCACGTGTCCCGTGATGTAGCCGGACTCTGGCATGACGAGGAACGCTATCGCCGAAGCAACCTCCTCGGCCGTGCCCATCCGCGCCTTGGGAATCGCAGCGACGGCCGCCGCGCGTATCGCGTCGCTCAGCACGGTGGTCATCTCCGTGTCGATAAAGCCGGGTGCGACGGCGTTGACGGTGATGTCCCGGCTGGCGACCTCGCGGGCGAGCGACTTCGTCAGACCGATGAGCCCGGCTTTCGCGGCCGAGTAGTTCGCCTGGCCGGCGTTGCCGATCACCCCGGCGATGCTCGAGACGTTGACGATGCGGCCGAAGCGCTGCCGGAGCATGGGCCGCAGCGCCGCGCGGCAGATGTGGAACGCGGCGGTGAGGTCGATGGCGATGACCGCGTCCCAGTCGTCGTCGGTAAGGCGCATCGCGAGGTTGTCGCGGTTGATCCCGGCGTTGTTGACAACGATGTCGAGACCACCGAGTGCCGTGACCGTCTGCTCAACGAGCGCGGCAGCAGCTGCTGGATCTGCAAGGTCCGCGCCGAGTGCGACCGCCGTGGCACCGTGGTCGACACGCAACGACTCGACGAGCGTCTCAGCGCTTTCCGAGTGTGTCGAATAGCCGACTGCAACGGAGGCGCCGGCGCGCGCAAGCGCAATCGCGGTCGCCTTGCCGATGCCTCGCGACGCGCCGGTGACCAGTGCGCGGCGCCCTTCGAGCGGTGTGCCGGCTGCTCATCCGGCGACCATCGCGACGTCGAGCCGCGACGCGGCCTCCAACGAATTGACGGACATTGCGCGCACGCCGGGCGCGATGCGTTTCGCGAGACCGGTGAGGACGCTGCCGGGACCGATCTCGATGAGCGTCTCAGCGCCAAGCTCGACGAGTCGCTCGACGCATTCGATCCAGCGCACGGGCGACGTCAGCTGTTCGCGAAGCCGGTCGCGCAGTTCGTCTGCGGAATGCGCTGCACGCGCATCGACGTTGCACACCACTGGTGGCGTCGGATCCGCGATCGCCACGGCATCGAGCGCGACACTGAAGCGCGACGCGGCTGCGGCCATCAACGGCGAATGGAACGCACCGCTGACATTCAACGGGATGGCGCGTCGCGCGCCGCGGGAGAGCGCGCGTTGCGCGGCAGCCTCAACGCCCGCGCGCGAACCGCTGATCACCAGCTGGCCGGGTGCGTTGAGATTGGCGACCACGACGACCTCGCCGGTCTCGCTCGCGGTCTCTTCGCACACCGCGGTTGCGGCACTGGCATCGATGCCGATGAGCGCGCACATCGTTCCCTCGCGCATCCCGGCCATCGCCCGCCCCCGCTCGATGACCAGGCGCATCGCATCTGCGGGTGTCAACGCGCCGGCCGCGACTGCCGCCGCGTACTCGCCGACGCTGTGGCCGGCAACGGCGACGACATCGAGCGTCGCCGGGAGCGCGCTGCGCAAGGCGCACTCGACGAGGAGCAGTGCCGGCTGGGCGATCTCGGTGGGCCGGAGATGCTCGTCGTCGCCGGACAGCGCGGAACGCAGGTCAAGCCCGGTGCTCGTTGCGGCAGCAAGCATGTCCTGGGCGATCGGGAGATCGATGAGCCCGTCCGCCATTCCGGCGGCCTGACTGCCTTGTCCGGGAAAGCAGAGTGCGACGCTGGCCACTGGCCGCGTGCTACTCGGTGACGACCACTTCGCGGCCGTGATAGTAGCCGCAGTTCGGACAGACGCGATGGGGAATCCGCGGCTGACGGCAGCGCGGGCACGGTGCCAGTGTCGGCATCGTCAGGGCGTGGTGTGAGCGTCGAAAGTCGCGACGGCGCTTTGAGACTTTTTGCTTGGGAAGCGGCATGCTCGGTTTCTCCGGGAAGGGCGCGCACGCAAAGGGCAGCGCGGCCCATGGCTGCCGCTCAGTATAGCGGCGGGTCCAATCCACGCGACCGAGGCCGCTACTCGCGCTCCCGCCGCTTCCGCTTTGATCCGCCTTCGACCGGCAGCGCGTCGATGCCTTTTCGAACCGTCGTCGCCGCGCGCATCAACTGGTCTTCGAGACGGACCATGACTTCGCGGGCGTACGCATCGGCTTCGGCGCAGGTCTTGGCAGCGCGCTCCTCGGCATCGGAAAGGAGCGTGGCAGCGTGGAGGCGGGCCTGCTCGGCGATCTCGTGGTCGCCGACCATCACGCTCGCCCGGGCGTGTGCCTCGTCGACGAGGCGCGCAGCCTCCGTCTCGGCACGCGAGAGGATGCGCTCGGCCTCCTCCTCGGCCTCGTCGAGCACGCGGCGCTGGTCCTCGAGCAGATGCCGTGCCTGGGTCAGCTCGTCCGGCAGCCCCAACCGGGTGCGGTCGATGAGCTCGAGCATCTCGTCCTCGTTGACGACGACGCCGGCGGTGAACGGCACGCGGCGGCCGGTGCTCACCAATTCCTCGAGCTGGTCGACGAGGTCGATCACCGTCGGATCGAGGCGCGTGGGCTCGTCACTCATCCCGTTCGCGCTCCTCGGCGAACCGCCGGCGCATCGCTTCGACGCTCACCGGCGGCGCCATCTCGCTGACGTTGCCGCCGAGGTGGCACACCTCTTTGATCAGCGAGGACGAGACGAAGACATTCGTGAACGAGGTCATGAGAAAGACGGTGTTCACCGCGGGGTTGAGCCGGCGGTTCATGAGCGCCATCTGGAACTCGGTCTCGAAGTCGCTCACCGCGCGCAGGCCGCGCACGATCGCGATGGCGCCGCTGTTCGCCGCGAAATCGACGGTCAGTCCGCGGAACGTGGTGACCTCGATGCGCGGCCGGCTTTCGAGGCAGGCGCGAATGAGCTCGAACTCGCTCCTCAACGGTGAAGAGCGGCGTCTTGCCCGGGTTTTCGAGGACGCCGACGAGCACCCGATCGAAGATGGCGGCCGAGCGATCGAGGATGTCGAGATGCCCGAACGTCACGGGGTCGAAGCTCCCGGGATATACCGCGATGCGTTCGCTCACGCAACTCCGTCCGTGGGTGCAGCATCCCGCTGCAGAAAGCTGATGGTGGTGAGGCCGTAGCGGGCCTCGCGTGTCCGCGTGAGGAGGCCGATACGTTCCGCGATCACCCGGGCGCGGTGATGTTCGCATACGACCAGTCGCGGTGGGGATGCTCCCAGGAGTTCGAGCACGGCCTCGAGCTCCGGGTCCTGATACGGGGCGTCGACGTAGCAGATGTCTGCGGCGGCGGCCTCGGCCGGGACGGTGCGCAGCCAGCGCCGGACCTCGGCGCCGACGATGCTGGAGCGATCCCGGCAACCGAAACGATCCGCGGTCTTGGCGATCAACTGCAGCGCGTCGCGGTGGCGCTCGACGAACGTCACGGATGCGGCGCCCCGGGAGAGCGCCTCGAACCCCACGGTCCCTGCGCCTGCGTACAGATCGAGGAACCGCGCGCCGACGACCTGCTGCCCGAGGATGTCGAAGAGCGACTGGCGGACGAGCGATCGTGTGGGCCGCACGTCGAGCCCCGGCGGCGTGTTGACGATGCGACCGCGCCACTCCCCTGCGGTGATGCGCGTCTCGGCCGCGTGCTTGACTTCGCGTCGCACTAGTCGATGTCGAAGACGGCGCGGTAGCCGTTCATCGCCGCCGACAGCGGCGGCCATGCCGTGAGATCCGGATCCTTGTCGAGCCACTCGATCGCCGCGAGCTTTGATCGGCGGCCGAGCGCGACGTCGAGGAGATCGGCCGCACGCATCTCCGGCAGCCCGTGCTGGCGCAGGCCCACGACCTGGCCCGGACCGCGCAGCTGGAGGTCGCGTTCGGCGAGGTCGAAACCGCTGTCGATGGCGGCGACAGCAGCGAGCCGCTGGCTCCCCTCCTCGTCGATGCCGCCCTCGAAGAGCAGGCAGTACGACTTGTGCTGGTCGCGCCCGACGCGTCCGCGAAACTGGTGCAGCTGCGCGAGGCCGAAGCGCTCCGCACCTTCGATGAGCATGATCGTCGCGTTGGGAACGTCGACGCCCACCTCCACCACGCTCGTGGCGACGAGGATGTCGGCCTCACCGTGGACGAATCGGTCCATGCGCTCGGCTTTCTCGCGCGCCGGCATGCGCCCATGGAGCAGCTCCACGCGCAGATCCGGGAAGACGTCGGTGCTGAGCCGCTCGTACTCCGCGGTCGCGCTGCGCGCACCGAGCTTGTCCGACTCCTCGATGAGCGGGCAGATCACGAAGGCCTGACGGCCTTTGCCCACCTCAGCTCTGACGAACTCGTAGGCACTCGCGCGCTCGAGCGGCGGCACGACGCGAGTCTCGACCGGCTGGCGGCCCGGTGGCATCTCGCGCAGCTCGCTGAGGTCGACGTCGCCGTACAGCGTGTTCGACAGCGAGCGCGGTATCGGCGTGGCCGTCATCGCGAGGTAGTTCGGCATCGCGCCCGACGTCTGACGCAGCTTCTGGCGTTGTGCCACACCAAATCGATGCTGCTCATCGACGATCGCCAGACCAAGGTTGCGCAACACGACGTCGTCCTCGATGAGGGCGTGCGTGCCGACGATGAGCGAATCGTGCCCGGCCGCCAGACCGGCGAGGATCTCCCGGCGCGCCGCTGCCGAGGTGCTGCCCACGAGCAGTCGCGGCGGGAGGCCGTGTGGAGTCAGCAGTAGATCGAGCGTCGCGTAGTGCTGGCGCGCGAGGATCTCGGTCGGCGCCATGACCGCGGTCTGCATGCCGGCGTGATGCGTCATCAGCGCCGCCAGCGCGGCGACGACCGTTTTCCCGCTCCCGACGTCGCCCTGGAGCAGGCGGTTCATCGGGCCCGCGGCGGCGAGGTCGGTGAGAATCTCGTGCGCTGCAACCCGCTGACCGTCCGTGAGCTTGAACGGCAGCGATGCGGCAAACCGGCGTGCGACCTCGATGTCGTAGGGGATGACAACGCCGGTGCCACGGAGGCGGCGACGCCGGGCGCGCTCTGCGGCGATCTGGAGCAGGAACATCTCCTCGAACGCGATGCGCTCGCGTGCGCGGCGCGCATTCTCGAGGCTGCTGGGGACGTGCACCTGGTACAGGGCTTCGTCGATCGGCATCAGGTGTTCCGCCTCACGAATTGCGGGCGGGATGCGGTCGGGCACCTGCGTGACGAGACCAAGCAGTGGCTCGATCTTCCCGCGCAGAAATCGCGAGCTGATCCCCTGGGTTTCCGGGTAGATCGGTGCGATTGTGCCAACGTGATGCTGATCCGCGCCCGCGCGCTCGAACGTCGGATTACGAAAGTTGAGCCCGGTGCGCGCTCGTTCGACCTTGCCGCTCACCATCAATTCGTCGCCGGGATGGAGTTGCTTGAGGAGAAAGGGCTGGTTGAACCAGACGGCGGTTGCTACAGCGCCGTCGTCCTCGAGGGTCGCCTCGACGAGCACCATCTTCTTGTACGGAGTTTTCCGCGCGCTGATGTTGCGGATGTGCACATGCGCCGTCTGCACGAAGCCCGGCTGCAGCGCGCGAAGCGGCACGGTCTCTCGCGTGTCCTCGTAACGGCGCGGGAGATGAAAGAGCAGTTCCTGCACGGTGGACAGGCCCAGCTTTTCGAGGCGCTGCGCCTGGACCTTGCCGATACCGACGATGCGGAACAACGGGAGGTCGAGGTCGAGCGGCACGAACACCGGTGTCACGAGTTCAAGAGGCACGGTCCCTCCATCGTGGCAGCCTTGTCCGCTCAGTCGACGCCCAGGCAGGCCACTCCCACACAGCCCGGTCCGGAATAGGAACCGACGACCGGCCCGATCCGGCCGCGGATGGCGGTGAGGCTTGGCACTGCCGTCGCGACGCCGGCCTCCACCTCGCGCATGGAGTCGGGCGCATCGGCGTGGAATGCGGCGAGGCTGCGGAGCGGTGCTCGCTGGCGGACCTCATCGACGATCATCGCGATGCCCTTGCGGTGGTTGCGCACCCTCGCAAGCGGGTGCACCTCGCCCCCGGTCACTGTCAGGAGCGGTTTGACGTTGAGCAGGCCCCCGACGAATGCCTGTGCGCGGCCGATGCGCCCGCCGCGATGCAGGTACGTGAGCGTGTCGAGCAGGAAGAGGATGGTCATCCGGCTGCGCCGCGCGAGCGTGTTCGCGGCGACGGTCGCCGCGTCGGCGCCTGCGTTGATGTCGTCGAGTGCCGCGCGAACCAACAGTTGCAGACCGCCGCTCACACTTTCCGTGTCCACGAGGTGAATGCGCGCGCCGTCGAAATCCTGTGCAGCAAGGTGCGCGGACTGCAGCGTGCCACTCAGCTTGGACGAGATGTGCAGACCGACCACGTGGTCGGCAGGATCCGCGAGGAGCGTGCGGAACAGCGTCGCAAACACATCGGGCGACGGCTGCGACGTCGTCGGCTGCACAACGGTGTGCTCGAGCTTGGTGTAGAAGGCATCCGGGTCGATGTCGACGCCGTCGCGAAACTGCTCGTTGCCGAACCGCACGACCAGCGGCACAACGCTGACGCCGAGCGTCTGCGCGTCCGCGGGGGAGATATCAGAGGTGCTGTCGGTGACGAGGTGGATCGTCACTACTCGAGGGAGAGCACATATGGATAGTGCTCCTGTCCCCCGGTCTGGACCTCGAACTCGACACCGGCGTGCTTGGCGCGGAGCGTGTCGACCAGAGTGTCCGCGTCGGCAGCGCTCACCTCGTCACCGCGATACACGGTCACGAGCTCGGGCGCGTGCTGCTGCGACGTGAGCACCGCATCGATGACGCCGAGATAGTCATCACCGACCTCGGTGATCTCATCGTCGACGACGGCGATGACGTCGCCGACTTTGATGTCGTGTCCATTGACTGTCGTATCGCGGACGGCGTGCGTGACCTCGACGGCTCGCACGGTGGCGATCGCCGCAAGCATTCGCTCGGCGTTCTCGGCGAGGCTCGCGGTCGGATCGAAGGCGAGCAGTGCGCTGATCCCCTGCGGGAGGTTGCGCGTCGGCACGACGCGCACTTCGCAGTCCTCCGCCAGCGGGTCGACCTGTTCTGCCGTGAGAATGACGTTGCCGTTGTTCGGCAGCAGGATCACCCCCTCGGCATTGGCTGCGCGCACGCCGTTGAGGAGGTCCTCGATCGATGGGTTCATCGTCTGGCCGCCGCTCACGATGCTGTCGGCGCCGAGGCTGCGGAGGATCTCGCGAAATCCGTCGCCGGGCGCGACGCTGACAACACCGATCGCCTTGGGCGGCGCCTCCGGCTGCCCGGTCGATGCGGGCGGTGCCGCCGCCGCACCCGCCTCTTCGTCTGCTGCATCCGCACGCGCGAGCACCTCGTGATGCTGCGCGGACATGTCCTCGACCTTGAGCTTGCTCATCCGCCCCCGAGACGACGCCGCGGCGATGAGAGTCGCCGGGTCGCCGGTGTGGATGTGCACACGGACGAGGTCCGCATCGCCGACGATGAGCGCCGATTCGCCGAGCGCACCGAGCTCGTTGCGGATCGCCTCGACATCGAGTCCGGGTCCGTTGATGAGGAATTCCGTGCAGTAGCCCCATCCCTGCTCGCGGGGAGAGACCGCGGCTGCGCCCCGACGCGGCTGCGCGGATCCCGTTGCCTGGATGTCGCCCGCCTTCGGTGGGAGCCGCAGCGCCGGTTCGCCCGTGCGGTGGACCGGCGCCGGCGAGGCGATGACCGATGCTGTCGAGGCGATCGCCCGTGCGAAGCCCTCGAGGATCACCGCGAGGCCGAAGCCACCGGCATCAACGACGTTGGCGTCTCGGAGCACCTGCAGCTGATCGATGGTGCGTTCCACGGCGGCGTGGGCTTCGGCGACGACCCGATCGAGGACGACACGGATGTCATCGGTCTCGGCGGCGGCGGTGTTGCCCGCTGCGGCGGCGTCGCGGACGACGGTGAGGATGGTCCCCTCGGTGGGCTTCATGACCGCCCGATATGCGACAGCGGCAGCCTCGTTGAGCGCGGCGGCCACTCCGTGGGCGTCGATCCGCGCGCTTTGGGCCACGCCCTGGGCGAAGCCGCGGAGGATCTGCGACAGGATCACGCCGCTGTTGCCACGGGCGCCCATGAGCGATCCATGTGCTGCGGCGGCGAGGACCGAGTCGACGGCCGAGGGTGCCGGTGCGTCGCCCGCCTCCTCCACCGCCGACCGCAGTGTCAGGTACATGTTCGAGCCGGTGTCGCCGTCCGGGACGGGAAAGACGTTGAGATCGTTGATCTCCTGCTGATTCGCCTCGAGCCAGGAGAGCGCGGCGGTGAGGCCGCTGAGCACCTGCTCGCCACCGACCTCGCGGAGTGGCTCGCGGAGCACCGACAGCTCGGGCGCGGGCTTAGTGGCGGGCACCGTCGCTCTCCGCATGAATGCCCTGGACGTTGACGTTCACCGCGACCACCGGCAGGCCGAGGGTCTTCTCCACCGAGTAACTCACCGCGCTCATCAGATTGTGCGCGACCTCGCTGATGCGGGTCCCGTACTCGGCGATGACGTAGAGCTCGATGACGAGCCCGTCGGGTGTGACCTGGATCTCGACCCCGCGGTGGACGTTCTCGCGGTTGAGGCGCTCGGCGATGCCGTCGCGAAGACCTCGGGCGGCCATCCCGACGATGCCGTAGCACTCATTGGCGGCATGACCCACGATCGAGGCGACCACACGGGGCGATACCTCGATTCTTCCCAGCGACGCAGTGCGCGACAGTGCGTCGGACGCGCGGACCTTGCCTTTCACGTATCTCCGTAAGCCCGGAGGGGGCCTGTGGTATCGTCGGCGACTGGCCACCGGTTCATTCCGGAGGCCACTGGGCGCCGCCGTCGGGGCTGCGGCCGAATTCTAGTACGCCAGAGCGGGCGCGTCTCGGATGCGCGTCCCACCCAATCGAGAGACACCATGTCCCAGCGCTGCGACATCTGCGGAAAGGGCCCGATGACCGGGAACAACGTGAGCCACTCCAAAGTGCACACGAAGCGTCGTTTCCTGCCCAATCTGCATGCCACGCACCTTGCGATCAAGGGTCGCGAGGTCAAGGCTCGGGTCTGCACCCGGTGCCTGCGCACCCAGGCCAAAGCCGCCAGGAGCTAAAACTTCTCCGGTACCTGCTGCTAGGATCGCTGCGAGAGCGGCGGTTGGAGGCAAGGATGATCAGAGCCCGATGGCTCGCAACAGCAGGGGCCTGCTTTGTTGTGCTTGCCGCGTACTCGGCGAACGGCGCCCCGTCGGCGGCCACGAGTGCGGTGTCGAGGCCCGCGTCCGCTGTGTCGAGGCCCGCGTCCGCTGCCGTCGCGACGTTCGCCAGCCGGACCGCCCCGACCGTCCGTACCCTCAGCGCGGCACCGGTGGCGGCGTTCGAAGCTACTGCCGCACTCGTAACCCAACCGCGAGTCGGGCACCGGTCGATGGATCCGCAACGCCGAAACGCCCCGCTCGACGTGCAGCCGGCGGTTACCGGGGTATCGCCGAACTTCGGTCCGTCGTCGGGTGGCACATCAATCGTCATCACCGGGAGCGGCTTTACCGGCGTCACCGACGTGTCCTTCGGGGGCACGGACATCAACGCTGCGTGTCCATCGGCCGGTGGGTGCTTCACGTTCGAGGATGACGGCACGATCGATGCGCAGACGCCGGCGGAAACCGCCGGTGCACGAGACATCACCGTTGTGAATGACGTCGGGACAAGCCCCGTCAATCCTCCGGACGATCAGTTCACCTGGTTCGCTCCGCCGACGGTGAGCAACGTCGACAGCCCCCAGAACGAGGGAGCAACCGGCATCGCGGTGACCGGTAACAACTTCTCGGACCCGGCGGTTGGCGGCGACGCGGTGACCGACGTGCAGCTCGTCCCGACGTCGGCCGGATCGACGATCGACCTTCCGGGTGCGTGCGCGAGCGGCAGCTCACCTGACTGCTTCACGTTTGTCGACGACAACGACCTGAAGATCAACCTCCCCGCATCGGTCCCGCCTGGGGAGTACGACCTTGAGGTGACAACGCCTGGTGGGACGTCCAACCAGTCGTCGAATGATTTCCTCGTCGTGCAGCAGGCCGATCCCACAGTGACGTCCGTGACGCCGGACGCTGGTCCCACCGCCGGCGGTACCTCGGGCGTTGCGGTCGTCGGAACCAACTTCGAGGGATCCGGGTTCGCGACGACGAACGTCCTTGTCGGAGGTACGAATCTGTCCGCTTGCCCACACGCAAGTGGGTGCTTCACCTTGAACAGCGCGACCTCGATAACGGTGACCACTCCTCCGGGAACCGGGCAACAGGACATCAGGGTGGCGACGCAATCCACCGACGGCACCGCACAGCAGACCAGTAATACGTCTGCCGCTGACACGTTCGTCTACGCGCCGGTACCGACGCTCGGTGCCCCGTCGCCAGCGAGTGGGCCGACGCTCGGCGGCAACACCGTCACATTGAACGGAACCGGATACGAATCGACCAATGGCACCGGCGCTAACTTCACGACAACGCACGTGACGGTCGGGGCGACGAGCATCACCAGCACCCCGTGTCCTGGAACGCCCGCCGCCCCGTGCTACACGATCAACAGCGCCACGCAGATCGTCGTCAAAGACTTTCCCGCGCACGCGGCCGGTGGCATCACGATCACGGTGACCACGGTGGGCGGCACGAGTACGGGCGTCTCGTACACGTACGTCGCGCTCCCGACGGTCACGAGCGTTTCGCCATCGTCTGGGCCGACCGCGGGCGGCAATCAGGTGACGGTGACCGGGACGGCATTCGATAACGCCACCGATGTGTTCGTCGCCGGGAATGACATCCCGAGTAGCGCGTTCACCGTCAACAGCGCGGGCACGCAGATAACCGTTCCGAGCTGGCCTTCGCATGCCGCCGGCGGACCATTTGACGTCACCGTTGAAACGCCGGCTCCGGGCGGCACGAGCACCCCGTCGAGCGGCGACCAGTACACCTACGTCCCAGCACCAACTGTGAGCAGTGTTGTGCCGGATGCTGGTCCCATCGGTGGAGGCAACACCATCGTCGTCACCGGTACCGCCTTCGCCGGCGCAACGGATGTGCAGGTCGGCAGCAATGACATCACTGACTCGCCGTGTCCAGGTTCACCGTCGACCCCGTGCTTCACGGTGAACGGCGCAGGGACACAGATCACCGTCGAAGACATGCCGGCACTCACGTCGGGCCCGGCACTCGTCGACATTATCGTCACCACGCCCGATGGCTCGAACAACCCAACGCCCGCTGACACATACGTGTACGCGCCCATACCGACGATTACCAGCGTGTCGCCACCTGCGGGCGTCGTCGCGGGCGGGAACACGATCAGCATCGTCGGCTCTGGTTTCCAGTCGAATAACGGCGGCAGCGCGGACTTCACGGTCACCCAGCTGAACGTCGGGGCCACCCCGGTCACGAACACCTGCCCGGGCGCGCCGTGCTTCGCGGTTGTCAACTCAACTCACGTGAACGTCCAGGTGCCGGCCGAGTCCGCGGGCACGGTCAATGTGACTGTCACAACACAAGGCGGCACGAGCGGTGCGGGTTCATACACGTACGCGCCGATCCCCACCATCAGCAGCATCAGCCCGCTCGCGGGCCCTGTCTCCGGTGGAACGACAGTGACGATCAACGGCGCCGGCTTCTCATCGGGTTCAGCGTTCACGACGACGCAGGTGAACGTCGGTGGCACAACAGTCAACGAGAGCTGTCCTGGTACGCCGTGTTTCACGGTGGTAAGCGCCAGTCAGATCACCGTCGTCGTTCCGGCTAACTCCGGCGGCACCGTACCGATCACGGTGACGACGGTCGGCGGGACGAGCACGGCGGCGCAGTATGCATACGCACCGGTGCCCACAGTGACCGGCGTCTCGCCGAGTGCCGGCCCGCCGAGCGGTGGCATCGCCGTCACCATCACCGGTACCGATTTCGAGTCGTCCAACGGCCCCGGTACCAATTACGCCGCAACGACTGTGATGCATCGGCACGGTCGACGTGCGCGATCAACTCATGCTTCGTGGTCAACAGCCCGACGCCGATCACGATCGCGAATATCCCCGCAGATTTGGCGGGTGGCACCAATGACATCACTGTGCCAATCTCCGTCACGACTATCGGCGGAACGGGCACGCGCAACAACGCCTTCACGTACGTTGCCTCGTTTCCCACCGTGACGGCGATCACGCCGTCAAGTGGCGCAGACGCGGGCGGCGCGATTCTCACGGTCATCGGGACGAACTTTGGCACCGAGGGAGAGATGTTCGCCGCCACGAAGGTGAATCTCGGCACAACGCCCGTCACCACCACCCCTTGTCCGGCGAACTCCCTGAGCGCATGCTTCAACGTCGTCGGGCCGACGAAGATCACCGTGTCTACACGCCCTCAACCGGTATCCCGGGCCCGGTAGATGTGCAGGTGACGACGCCGCACAGCGCGCAATCCGAGCGACCAGACGTCCCTGCCGACGTCTACACGTACGTCGCGCCGAGCGCATACGCGGCCCTGGCAGTACCGCTCCGCATCTGCGACACCCGGCCGAGCATGACTCACATCGGGTGCACCTCGGTCCCGGTGACCGGCCGCCCGCTTGGTAGCAACGGTACCGTGGTAGTGCAGATCACCGGCGTTGTCGGTCGGCGGTGAGTTGGTGCCTTCAGGCGCTAAGGCGGTGGTTGCCAATCTCACTGCCATCGACCACAGCACGACCGCCAGCTTCGTGACCGCGTACCCGGCATCACGGCCGACCGCGTCGACGGTCAACGTGGACGGCGGGCGAGTGCAGGCTAACCTCGCGATCGTGGCTCTGAGTTCGAGCGGGGCCATGACCGTCTTCAACTCCATCGGGAGTGTCGATGTGATCGTCGATGTCGAGGGCTACTTCACGACGCCGCCAGGGAGCGGAGCCGGTACTTTCCATCCCCTCTCGCCGGTCCGTGTCTGCAACACTCGGGCGACGCCGACCACGACGAACTGCATGACAGGAACGCTCGCTGGAGGCGCCTGGCGCAAGGTCCCGGTGGCTGGGTTGCCACCGGGTGGTACTGGAGTCGGGATCCCCAACAACACGACGGCCGCAGCCGCTGTCTTCGACTTGACCGCGGTCATTCCGTCGGCGTCGACGTTCCTCGCGGTCACCGCGCCCACTAGCGGCGATCTCTGCCCAACCAAGCCAGCGGGGTCGTCGAACCTCAATCCCGCCGCCGGCGAGACAGAGCCGAACCGCGTCATCTCGACGCTCGGACCGCATCAGGACATCTGTGTCTACAACAGCGTCGGGAGCGTCAACTTCATCATCGACGTCAACGGCTGGTTCGGCAGCGGCGGCGAATCGACGCTCGGCGCGGACTTCTATGCAGTCCCGCCCACCAGAATCTGCGACACCCGCCCCGGATCGGGAACCCTCCGGTGCGCAGCGGCGCCGGCGTGCCGGAACGATCAGTCTGATCGCGGTCGCCGGTATCAAGGTGACTCCGGCGACCGGCGGAGCGGCAGCGCCAGTTGCGATCGTCGGCAACCTGACGGGTATCTTAGGGTCGGCGGCGACGTTCCTCGAGCTCTATCCGGCGGATGCGGTGACCCGTCCGACCGCGTCGGATCTCAATCCGAATGCCCACGATGTGATCGCCAACCTCGACATCGTGGCCCTGGCGACGACCGGCGTGGGCATTGACGGCAATGTCGACCTCTTCAACAGCGTCGGCACCATCAATATCGCTATCGACGTGGCAGGCTGGTTCCAGTAGGCGACGCGTCCTGCGGTTCGCGTGTGCCCGGGTGGGCGCGGAACGCGGCCGCGAGGATCTCGAGACCCTCAACGATGCGTGGGCCGGGACGGTTGAAGTAGGCGGATCCGTCGACGGCGACCACGCCGCCGTCCGTCGCGCAGGGCAAACCGTCGAAGCCCTCGCGTGACGTCATCGTCGGCACGAGCGCCTGGGAATGCTCGAGGTCGAACCCGCACGGCATGAGGACCACGACGTCCGGGTTCGAGCGTGCAACATCCGGCCATGACGCATACCGCGAGGGTTCGCCGGGCACGCCGAGCGTGTCGATCCCTCCCGCGATACGCACCATCTCGGGGACCCAGTGGCCGCCAACCATGATCGGATCGGTCCATTCGATGCACACGACACGCGGCGGGGGTACGGGTGGATCGAGCGCCGCGATGCGAGCGATGGTTGCGCGCATGTCCGCGGCACAGCGGGCGGCTCCTGCCTCTGAGCCGGTTGCCGCACCGACCTCCTCCACCGACGCGCAGATATCTTCCAGCGAACGAGGCTCGAGCGACACGACGGGCACATCACCCGCGAGACGGCGGACGGCTCGCTGCACCTCGCCGTACGCCACGGCGCAGACGTCGCACAGCTCCTGCGTGACAATGAGGTCGGGTTCCAGTTCTGCGAGGAGTGCCTCGTCGAGCCGGTAGATGCTCGATCCGGCATGGCGGGCCGCGCGGATGTGGCGGTCGATGTCCGCGGGCGTCTCGCCGTCGCGAATGACCGCGTTGGCGGTCACCTTCGGCAGTCCCCTTGCCGCGACGGGGAAATCGCACTCATGGGTGACACCGACGACGCGGTCCCCGGCACCGATCGCGAAGAGGATCTCGGTGGCGCTCGGGAGCAGCGAGACGATGCGCACCGGCGAGCTCACGGCAGCGGGCGCTGCTCGCTGCCGCTCGGCGCTCGAAGCGCTCGAAGCAGCACCACCATCTCGACCGCGGCGATGGCCGCGTCGGCACCCTTGTTGCCGTGCTTGCCGCCGGCACGATCCATCGCCTGCTCGAGCGTGTCGACGGTGAGCACGCCGAACGTCGCCGGTACGCCGGTCGTCAGATGGACCGACGCGATGCCACGCGCGGCCTCACCTGCCACGTAGTCGAAATGGGCGGTGTCGCCGCGGATCACCGCGCCGAGACACACGATGGCGTGCACCCGACCGTGGACGGCGAGCTCGCGAGCGGCGATGGGGATCTCGAACGCACCGGGAACCCACGCGACCTGGACGTCGCCGGCGGTGGCGCCGAGCTGCTCGAGTGCCTCGAGCGCACCTTCGAGCAGCGGAACCGACACGGCGTCGTTGTAGCGGGACACCACGATGCCGATGCGCATCCCGTGTGCGTCAAGCGTGCCTGTGCGCACGGTCGCTCGTTCGAGCCGTTCCGAGATCGGGCCCGCGTACCCCTCAGGACGGGTCGCGGGCACCGTCGAGGTCCAGGCTGTGTCCGAGCTTGTCCTGCTTGGCGCGGAGGTAGCGCTCGTTGTGGGCGTTGGACGGAACGACGAGCGGAATCTGGTCGGTCACCTCGAGGCCGTAGCCGCTCAGACCGTAGTACTTCCTCGGGTTGTTGGTGAGCACCACCATTCGCTTGACTCCGATGTCCGACAGGATTTGCGTCCCGATCCCATAGTCGCGCTTGTCGACGGGCAGGCCGAGGCTGAGGTTCGCCTCGACCGTGTCCAGGCCGCGATCCTGCAGGGCATACGCGCGGAGCTTGTCCATGAGGCCGATGCCGCGGCCCTCCTGGCGGAGATAGACGAGGACGCCTTTGCCGGCGTCGGCGATCATCGCCATCGCCTTGTGCAGCTGTGCCTGGCAGTCGCATCGCTGCGATCCGAAAACATCACCCGTCAGGCACTCGCTGTGGACGCGGACCAGCACCGGCTCGCCGTCGCGGACCTCACCCCAGACGAGCGCGACGTGTGTTGCATGCGTGATGACGTCCTCATACGCGACTGCGGTGACGGTGCCGTACTCCGTCGGCAGCGTGGTCGTCGCTCCGCGCGTGACGAGGCGCTCGTTGCGCCGGCGGTACGCGATGATGTCGGCGACCGACACGATCTTGATGCCGTGCTCCGCGGTGAAGACGTCGAGGTCGGGACGCCGCGCCATGCGGCCGTCGTCGCGCATCACCTCACAGATGACGCCCGCGGGGAACCGGCCGGCGAGCTTGCAGAGGTCCACGATCGCCTCGGTCTGTCCGGCGCGCTCGAGCACACCACCCGCTGCTGCTCGCAGGGGAAACGTATGGCCCGGTTTGGCGAAGTCGCTCGGCTTGGCATGCTCGTCGCAGAGCAGGCGGATGGTCGTGGCGCGGTCGAAGGCGCTGATCCCCGTCGTCACGCCATGGCCGATGGCCTCGATGGTCACGGTGAACGCCGTGCCGAACCGTGACGTGTTGTCGTCGACCATGGCACCAACACCCAGCTCGTCGAGCCGCCAGCCCTCGCACGGCACGCAGATGAGACCGCGTCCGTGGGTCGCCATGAAGTTGACTGCCTCGGGCGTGATGCGATCCGCGGCCATGGCGAGGTCGCCCTCGTTCTCGCGGTCCTCGTCGTCGACGATGATCACGAATTTGCCGGCGCGGATGTCGGCGATCGCCTCCTGGACGCTCGCGAGCGTCATCGGCGGACCTCCAGCAAGGTCGCGGCGGGCTCGCGCGCTTCGAGCGCCCGCGCGACGTACCGTGCGATCAGGTCGACCTCGAGGTTGACACGCGTTCCCACCGTCCAGTCGCCCGCGGTGGTGTGCAGCAATGTGTGCGGAATGAGCGACACGGTGAAGGCATCCTCGAACACGTCGACGACGGTGAGGCTGATGCCGTCGACCGCGATGCAGCCCTTCTCGGCGACGAGGTCGATCACGTCGCTCGGCGCCGCGATGGTCACCCACCGGGCGTTGCCCTCCTCGCGAAGCGCGGTGACGATGCCGGTGCCATCGACGTGCCCGGTGATCATGTGGCCGCCGACACGGTCACCCATCTGCAGCGCTCGCTCAAGGTTCACCGTCGCGCCGGTGCCGAGCGTGCCGAGGACGGTGCGATGGAACGTCTCGGGCATGACGTCCGCGGTGAACGTGTCGTCGGTCGAGTCCGCGACAGTGAGGCACGCGCCGTCAACCGCGATGCTCTCCCCCTTCTCCAGCCCGGCAAACGGCGCGCGCGGCGCTATCTCGATGCGCCCGGCGTCCCGTGCCCGGACATCGCCGAGCGTCTCCACAATCCCGCTGAACAATCTCGTGTCTCCTCGAGCCTCAGCGTACACAGTATCCGGTGACCACGAGATCGGGGCCGGCCCGTGCGACGCTGACATCGGAGAGCAGGGTCGCCGCGCCGAGGCTCGGCACGCCGGATCCGCCGACGGCGCCAGGCGCCGATGTGCCACCGATGATCCTCGGCGCGAGCATCGCCACAACCTTGTCGACGACCTTGGCATCGAACGCCGACCCGAGCAAGGACGCACCGCCCTCGATGAGGACGCTGATCATGCCGCGGGCCCCGAGGAGGGTCAGCGCTGCGTCCAGGTCGACGCCGGCGGGCGACGCGGGAACGATCTCGACCTCGGTTCCCCTCGCGCGCACCTGGTCGACGCGCTTGGGGTCCGCGCGCGCAGTTGTGATGACGATCGTCCGTGCCGTCTGGACGTCAAGGACGCGCGAGAAATCGGGGCTGCGCAGCGTGCTGTCGAGCACGACGCGGAGCGGCGATCGCCCACCGTCTGTGCGGGTCGTCAGCTCCGGATCATCGGCAACCACGGTGCCGGCACCGACCATGACGGCATCGTTGATGTGGCGCAGCCGGTGCGCGACTTCGCGCGCGGATTCGGACGTGATCCAACGCGACTCTCCCCCGGCCGTCGCGATCTTTCCGTCGAGCGACGCTGCGAATTTCGCGGTGACGAACGGCAGTCCCGTCGTGATGTGTTTGATGTATGCCTCATTGAGCCGCCGGGCCGCGCCGTCGCGCAGACCAATCTCGACCGTGATCCCCGCGGCACGCAAAGCGTCGATCCCGCGCCCGGCAACCACGGGGTTGGGGTCGATCATGGCCACAACCACACGTCGTGGACCGGCCGCGATCAACGCCTCGGTGCACGGTGGCGTGCGACCCATGTGCGCGCACGGCTCGAGGGTGACGAACACGTCGGCACCGCGAGCATGCTCTCCGGCAACGCCGAGCGCCTCGATCTCGGCGTGCGGACCGCCCGCAACGCGATGGAGTCCGGTCGCGATCACTGCTCCCCCACCGGCGATCACGCACCCCACCATCGGGTTCGGGCTCGTGGCGTAGTCCGCGGACGCTGCCGCTTGGAGCGCCGCATCCATGAGCGCCTCGTCAGCGGCGGTCACACCCGGGCCGGCACCCGTGGAGGCGACAGCGTGCCGTCGGACCGCAGGATGCGGCGTGCCTCGAGGTCGGCGCGCAGCTGACCGCACGCGGCGTCGGCGTCGCCACCTCGTGTGTCGCGAACGGTCACCCTCGCGCCGCGGAGCGCGCCGAGGAATTGACGGGCGACTGCGGGATCCGGCGGTCCCCATGGGCTCCCGTCGATACGGTTCATGGGGATGACGTTGATATGCGCCTGCGTCCGCCGCGCCAGGTCGCGCAGGCCGGTTGCCTGCTCGACCGAGTCGTTGACGCCGCCGATGAGGCACCACTCGAAGCTGAGCCGGCGGCCGCTCTGCTCGGCATATCGCGACGCCGACCCGAGCACCATGCCGAGCGGGTAGGTCCGGTTGATCGGGACGAGCCGGTCGCGCAGCTCATCAGTGGCGGCGTGGAGCGACACCGCGAGCGTGACGGGAATCTTCGCGGCCGCAAGCTGCTCGATGCCAGGAACGACACCGCTTGTCGAGACGGTGATGCGCCGCGGGCTGATGCCTGCATTCCGGGTGATGACGGTGAGCAACTCGAGCGTTGCACCGACGTTGGCGAGCGGCTCGCCCATGCCCATGTAGACGATATGGGTGACCGGACCGAGCTCGCGACGGTGCAGCGAAGCGGCGGCAGCGCGCACCTGATCGACGATCTCGGCGGTGGTGCAGTTGCGCCGCAACCCCATATGACCCGTGGCGCAGAACGGACAACCGACCGCGCACCCGACCTGACTGCTGACGCAGATCGTCGAGCGGCGCCGCGATTCCGCAGTGGCAGGCGTCTCCATCGCGACCGTTTCCACGGTCTGACCATCACTGAGCCGGCAGAGGAGCTTGACGGTCAATCCGGCGTCGGCCATCGCTTCGACGTCGACCGCAACTGTCGAGAACTGGAACTCGCCGGCCAGCGCCTGCCGAAGCCGGGCCGGAAGTTGCTGGATCGCCTCGAACCCGTCGACGTACGGCTGCCACACCGCGCCGAGGATCTGGCGCGCACGCCAGGCGGGCTCGCCGAGGCGCGCGAGGGTGGTGACCAGCGTCGCCTCGGTCGAAGTGCTCAGTGCAGGAATGGCCATCAGTCCATGGTACGGGCGAGCGCGTCAGGCGCCGTGAACCTCGTAGGCTGCCCCGGTGCAAGGTGTCCTCGCCGCGTTGATCGGCGTCCCCGCGACGATCCTCGTGGCCGGCGGGCTCGGGATCATCGGCGTGTCCCTCTACCTGCGGTTCATCGGGAATCGCAAGGGCAAGGAGCCGATCCACTGGGGACACATCGCGCTCGGGCTCTTCCTCTTCGCCGCCGGCGTCGCCTTGCTCTGGGTCGAGGTGATCACCATCGGCGCCACCTCGTAGGGCTAGCGTCGCCCGATCAGGCTGAGAAACTCGTTCCGGGACTTGTCGTCGTCGCGCAGACAACCGGTCATCGACGACGTCACCGCAGAGCTGTTCTGCTTCTCGACGCCGCGCATCGCCATGCAGAGGTGCGTTGCCTCGATGACGACTCCGACCCCCTCCGGCTCGAGGACTTTCTGCAGCGCCTCGCCAATCTCGGTCGTCAGACGCTCCTGGACCTGAAGGCGACGCGCGAACATGTCGACGATCCGGGGGATCTTGCTGAGCCCGAGGATGCGCCCGTTGGGGAGATATGCGACATGCGCCTTGCCGAAGAACGGGAGCAGGTGGTGCTCGCAGAGGCTGTACACCTCGATGTCGCGGACCACGACCATCTCCGAGTACGGCTCCTCGAAGATCGCGCCGTTGACGATCGTCTCCAGTCGAGTTCTCGTAGCCGCCCAGCAGGAAGCGGAGGCTCCGCGCGACTCGCGCGGGCGTGTGCAGGAGCCCCTCGCGATCGGGATCCTCGCCGACTTCGAGGAGCAGGGAACGCACGAGCGGCTCGAGCTGATCCGGACTGCTTGAGGCGATGGTCACGTCACGATGATGACGTTCGAACGCCGGCGCGTGAGGTGAGCTCCCCACTCGCCGTCGGAGGGACGCCGGCTAGCTCGAAGGGGCGCTGGCCCAGTCGGAGTGCGACCGCGCCCGCGCAACATCCTCAGGGCGCAGCCGGCGCCCGCAGCTGAGGCACTTGAGCACGGGCCGACCGGGCGGTACGGGCGAACCATCGTCCGTCTCGTGGCGGTAAGGGATCGTGAAGGTCAGGGGGAGCAGACGCTCGGACCCGCAATGTCCGCAAGACAGCAAAGCGTCGATTATTTTGCCACGCCTCGGACCCGGTGGAGCGTTTTTGCGCCCGGATCGGGGACGGCAGGCGCAGCCGTCCATCGGTCACGATCCATCCGTGGACAGGCGGACGAAACTCCTCATCGTGGGCATGGCGCTGCTCGTGCTCGCATTCCTGGTCATTGGCGGCATCCTCGCCATCGCGAGCCCGCCGAATAGCTGCTGCTGAACGAGAGGCAATCGGTCGTGAGTTCGGAGTCGACGGCCGCCGCCGCGTCCGGCACCTGGCAGCTCGGCGATCTCAGCGTGCACCGGATGGGGTTCGGCGCCATGCGCCTCACCGGCAGTGGCGTGTTCGACCGCGGCGCCCCGAGCGATCGCGCCCGATCGATCGCCGCGCTTCGTCGGGCGATCGACCTCGGCGTCAACCACATCGACACCGCCGCTTTCTATTTCTCGCGATCGCGCTCCGCGGACGCGCCTATGGACGCGTGGCCATCGGAAGACCGGCGAGGACGTCGTGTGCATAGACGTACACCTGGAGCAGTCCCACGGTGCGAATCTCCTCAGGTGCGGGGAGGCCCGAGAGGTTCGATGCGCTGATACAAAGGTCATCGCCGGAGCACGGGGGACGCAGGACGATCACGAAGATCGGCCCGAGCTGCGCCTCATACCACGCGGGCGCGGCGAATTCGTATCGGCACAGCCCGGGGGCGCCCTCGGCAGTCGTGCATTGCTGCAACGGCAGCGCTGTCACGCGCTCATCGGTATGCCAACCCACCGCATACGACTCCCAATAGCCGCCGTACCCATGCGTGACGCCAAGTTGTTCGAGCGTGTTTGTCAACTGCGTCGAGTCGATGTAGTCAGGGCCCTGAAAAGGATATGCCGGCATGCGTGCGATCCCGGCCGCGCTGATGATCGCAAGACCCGTCACCCCAGCGGCGATGAAACCGCTGTGCCTGCGCCCGAGTCCAACAGCCATCGGCAATATCGCCGCGAGCGCGAACCAGAGTCCGTCGACATAGTGTCCCTGGTAGTTCACCGGACTGCGCTGAATCCCTAGCCCGGAAACGCAGAAGGCGCTGACAATGCCTGCAGCAGAAAGCAGCCAGAACCAGAAATAAACTCCTGCAGCAGCCGGCGCCTCGCGATTCCGTTGGGTCACGACTCGGCTGGCCGCATAGATCACACCGAGGAACAGTGCAAGCCCCGCAATGACAAACGCTCCGCTGAGGACGTCGCTGTACCAGGCTCCGCTGACCATCTGTCCCAAGGTCGTGACGGTGGTACGGATCCCATCGGAGATGCCCTGGATGCTCACGCCGAAGGGGCTGTTGCCTCGCTCGACGATGTGATGTGCTGCGGCCCAGAGAGCGACCAAACCGGCGCTGGCTATGGCCACGCAGAGCGTCGACACCAGCGGCAGGAGTCGTCCACGACGCTTGAGCGCGAGTGATAGCGCGATGATCATCCATGGCACAACAGCAGCGGCCAGCACGAGCGTGTCCGACATCACACAGATTCCCGCGAGGACACCAATTGCGATTGCCGCGACGATCCCTCCTCCACGAAGCCGGCGCGACACTGCGACGAGTTGCCAGGCGAACACGGCGGTCATCAGCAACGTGCTCTCGTGGGCGACCGGCGTCAGGAACTCCCAAGCCACGACCGGAGGCGTCGCGATGCACAGCGCTCCCACAGCTGCCGCGGTTTGGACGCCGAATACCCGCTGTGCCGTCCAGATCATCAGTGCTGCAGTGACGAGCAGCAAGACTGCCCCGAGCGCCATGGCGGCGAGGTGGCCGCCCGTGACCTGATTGATCAGCCCCACCACCCAGAGCGGTCCGAGTCCACTTTGCGAGGGCAACGCAAGCCCCTGCCCATAGCCGCCGTGGAAGACAGCGTCCCCCAGCCGGAGCGCCTCCGGAAAGTCGCTATATGAGTAGTACGAGGAAAGGAGCGTCGCGAGGCGCGCGATGACGATGACGACGTATACGGTCGCCGCGCAGATCGGAGCGACAGAGCGAAAATCCAACCACCAGCGCCGTCGCGTGATGACGACATCGCCGGCGTCGTTCCCGACCCGCCTCTCGCCGAGGGTCGTGACCACGCGCCGATGGTATGTCGGCTGCAGCCGACATACCGCACGATTCGGTTACTTCGGGATCACCGCCCCCTCACGGTTCCACGCTGGGCTGCAGGTTCGCGCCGGCAATTCGCTCCAGGGTCACGACGCCGCGACGGCGTGCGGCCGCTGACTCCGCCTCGTCCGATCAGCAGCCCATTCGATCGCAGGCTGCTCGACGACGCGCCAGCTGAAAATTGCGAGAGGCAGCGTGAGCAGGGTCAGGAGCGCAGTGCCGAGAACCCAGTTGAAAGCGACCGGGAGCGGGAGATCAAAATGCACGCCGGTCGAGGCAACCCCTTCCACGACGAGCCAGTGCCAGAGGTACATGCCATACGACACCGTCCCAATCCGTGCAAAGAGGCGAGCACTGCGGTGTTCTGGCCCTCGCAGAGCGAGCGTGCCCATAAGCACGAGCCCGAAGAGTGCGCCATCCGCCTGGTTCCGGAGAACCATAGGCAGCACAGACGCTGCGGGACCAGCCCACATCGCGACACACAACCACCCGACCGCGCCTGCGCCGATACACGCCCAGGCGAGTTGCTGGCTGCGCACGAGCCGGCCGTGATGCTGTTCACGGCGAATCTGGAGAAGGGCCACAAGGATGCCCGGGCAGAATTGGCACATGAAGCCGACGGGACCCCGGAGTGCGATCGTCGACCACGCACTGGCCGGAGCAAGTGCCGCAAAGGCGAGCGCGAGAGCCGCGCTGATCGCCCAGACGGCGCATGTCATCTGAGCAAGGGACCGCACTGACCAGACGCGGCGCCGCCTCAGCAGCATCCACGTAGCCACCGGCACCCCGACGTAGAAGGCCGCCTCGATCGACAGCGTCCAGGCAACCACAAGGGGGCCGCCTGGCTCTCCTGGGATCAGTCCCTGGAGCAGCGCAACCTGCGGAACCAGCAGACCTGGTGCCGGCAACCCGCCGATGCGAAATGCAACAAATGCGGCGACGACAAGGGCAACCCAGTAGCCGGGAAGAATTCGCGCCACCCGCCGGCGTGCGTATCGCACGGGGTCAGGAGGTGGGGCTCCGTTCACCAGTGCCCGAAGAAACGGGAGGGCGATGAGGTATCCGCTCAGCACGAAAAAGAGTTCGACGCCACTGTCGGTGTTGTCCCGCAGCCAGGGAACGCTCGCGCCGTGGCCGCCAACGAGAGCGTTGACGTGGTACCCGATGACCATCAGCGCGGCGATCGCCCTGAGAACGTCCAGATGGGTTGACCGGTTCGGGTGGGTCGTCGCTCCTTCCTGAACCGGCATGAACATCGACGATGACAACGCCGTTCATGCCCGGTGCATGCGCTTCCGGGTCGTCACCCAGCCGTGGCGGGAACGTCAGAGACGGGCATGTTCCGCTTCGGTCGCGCGTGGTCTCCGCCCGACACTCCGCCCGTACCCTGCCGATTGGAATGGGTTATGCGCCGGGCCGCCCCTGGAAGCTGACACGTCTCCCCGCGCTGGATGGATTGCGCGGGCTCGCAATCCTCATGGTGCTGCTCTGCCACCTAGCGTTTCCACTGACCGAGGGCGCGGGGGCTGCAGGCGTGACGATCTTCTTCGTTCTTTCCGGGTTTCTCATCACGAGTCTCCTGGCCCAAGGGTTGCAGAAGGAAGGGAGTTGATATCTCCCGATGTTCTACTTCAGGCGCGTGCGCCGCTTGTTCCCGGCGCTCCTCGCGATGCTCTTGGTGGTGAGCTGCGTCGATGTTGTGACCGGCGATCTTTCGCACATCCCCTCACGCGTCGTGCCCGCGCTGCTCTACTTCTATAACTGGATCGCGGTCAATGTTTCTATAGCCGGCGACCCGATTGGACAGACGTGGTCGCTTTCCATTGAGGAACAGTTCTATCTGCTGTGGCCGTTCGTCCTTCTGATCGCGCTGCGCAGTGGCAGCCCCGAATTGGCCTTGCGTATCGCCGTGATCGGCGCAGCCATAGCGCTGGTCGATCGCACCGTTCTTTTCGAGACGAATGCATCCATCTCACGCATCTATCTGGCGAGCGACACGAATGCACTGCCGCTGATGGTCGGTTGCGCGCTCGGCCTATCGCTCGCGCAAGGTAAGCTGCCGCGCTTTTCGCTCATCGCGGTAGCGTTCGCGGGCGTTGCCCTGATTGGTGTTTCCGCAGATACCATCTACGGGAGCGGTATCGACTTTCTCATCGTCAACCCCGTGGCGGCGACAGCAGCAAGTGCGCTGCTGATTGGATGGATCGTGACGAGGGGCGGCGGAGGGATGCTGAACTGGCGCGCTTCTCGCGCTCTCGGCCGCGTCTCCTACTCCCTATATCTGTGGCAGACCCCGGTGATTGTGTGGGCAGGCACCTCTCTCAACGCGTATCCGCTCCTGCTGCGCGTTCTCCTCCTCGGGGGTAGCGCGTTGCTGCTGGCCGTCGCGTCATACCGTCTCGTGGAGGAGCCGATCCGCCGGCTTGGTGCGCCTTCGACGCCATCGACACCCACTCCGTACCCCGTTGGCGGGATAGTTCCGGCCGGAACGTCAGAGCCCGTCAGCTAGGCCCCACCGCCACGGGCTCGAAGCTGGCGAGCATCGCTTGCAACGCCTGCTGATCGGGGCCGACGAATGGGTCGGAGCCTGGCGCAAGCGCCAGCATGTCAAAGAGCTGAGCGGTGGTCCGTGTGGCCGGTGGCAGATGCGTGCTGAGGATGACGTCGGCGTCAACAGACTGCATCGTCCGCACTGCCTGCAGGTAGCGGCTGGTGTCGACGCTGTGCACCCAAGGGCTGTCGATCGTGGCCCAGAGGAGCTGGGCGCCGAGGAGCTCGGCAGCCGGAATCTCACCCGCGTCGCCCGCGTCGGCGAGCTCCGCTGTGGCGAGAGGTGCGCCGAAACAATCGGAGCTGAATGACGTCCGCGACCGATCGTCGTAGAAGCCGACTGTCGCCGGGTTGTCGAACAGCGGTGGGCGAAACGCATGAAGGGTGCGGTCCCCGACATCGAGCTGCTGGCCGGGGTTCAGGAGGTAGAGCCGATGGAGCGGCAACGGCCGTTCGGTGGACATGATGCCGGCGCCGATGAACGTCGTGATCAACCTGGCCTGCGGCGCGGCGTCGAGGAGTTCGAAGAGGCCGCCAGTGTGATCCCGGTCGGGATGGGTGAGCCAGATCCAGCGGACGTCGGCAGGGTCCATGACGGTGCTGAGTGTCTCCACGAAGTCACGATCCGGCAGTCCAAGCCCGGTGTCGACGACGACAGGTTCGCGGGCGTGCAGCACGAACGCGTTGACCGGGAGGAACCCGATTCCGGGCACCTCGAGCTGATCGTTGAGGACGGTGACGTCCGCATTGAGTTCGAAAGGTGTTCATGTGATGCCTCCCGTGAGTCGCTGCATTAGAAGGGAACGCGAGTGGCGAGGAGCCCCGATCCCGGGGCACGGCCGGAGAGGATCCGGCAGAAGGCAACCGAATCGACCTCGAGATCCGCTCCGCCGGTGCCTGCACTGAATCGACCGCCGGCCGGCCCGGTGAGCGTGAGGGAGAACGGCTCACCATGCCGCCGCGCCCAGTCCGCCACTACGTCGGCGACGATGCGCCCGTCGTGATCCTCCGTCAACTCGATATCGCGCCCAACAGAGCGGCAGATGTCGACGCGATGAATCCACGGATCGCGGGTGAGGATGAGGTCGAAGAGATAGCCGAATGTCCACATTGCCTCGCCCGGGAGGCCGGGGGGAAAGGGCGCCGCGCGTTGCTCGGCCGTCGTCGCTGCGCGACCCGCGAGCGCGCGTGGCACAGTCTCGTGCAGTGCTTCCCGGAGTTCGTGGGACGACAATGCCGCATGCTCTCGCACCTGCAGCGCGGTCATCGCGTCGATTCGCAGGCATCCGGTCTGCTCGACCGCCGCGGTTGCGATCTTGAACTGACGCATCCGTTCCTCGCCGTCTGCTTGGGCCTCGAACATGCCGAGCAGATGCGCGAGCATCTCCTTGACGTTCCACGCCGGACAGTCCGTCAGCTGCAGCCAGTCTTGCTCCAGCAGGCCGTCCGCGACATTGAGCAACCGATCGCACTCCACGGCCGCCAGATCCATCGCCTCGTCGTGTCCGATGGCGGGGATCTCGTCAATCGCTGTGCTGCGAACGATCACGGCGCCTCCTTCCTCGCTGGCGCGTAATGCGCCAGGAACATGTCGGTTGCCTCGTCGACCAGGCGCACCCAGCGGTCGCCACCGGGCTCGTTGGCGGATTGCTGTGCCGCGAGCCCGGATGTCACTGCCGTCCACATGTCAAGGGCAGCAGGGTCGCCGATGCCGCAGGCGCGGAGGCCCTTGCGGGCGCTGTCGAGAACATCGAGGGCTGGTGCATACGCCTCCGGGCTTGGCTCGAACCCGGGGATCGTCCGTTGAAACAACAACTGATATCGGCTGAGGTCCTCTGCGCAGAATGCCAGGAAAATCCGCGCACGCTCGCGTAGCGCTTCGGCCGGATCGCGTGTGGCTTCGAGAGCACTCAGGCGGTGCAGCAACTCGCGATTGGACTCGGCGAACATCGCGTCGTAGATCGCGAACTTGGATGGAAAGTACGCATAGAGCGACTGAGCGCGCATCCCAACTCGGGCGCCGAGTTCTCGCATGGCGAGTGCCCCCAACCCGTTGGTACGGGCAAGGTCCCACGCCGCATCGAGGATCTCCCGGCGAGTCGCGGCATATCGTTCGGCCCTTCGGTCCCTGGGCGCGGGCATGGCTGACATTGTCAGTTATTCTGAACAGCGTCAGCCTACAAGTCAAGCAGGACGGAGCACACGGAGATGCTGGTCGCATTCCGCCGCGCAGCAGACCACGATCACGGTGCCTGACGAGCTCAGATCAGTGGTTCAGCGTCGCGCGGAAGGGGCCTGCGGCCGGCCATGCGCACTCCGTCGGACCGTGGAGCCGGCCAACGTGACTGCGGCGCCGACGATGACCAGGACTGGTGCCCAGGGAACGCCCGTGCCGCCAGTGTCCGGAACCGACGGATCGCTCGTGGTCTTGCCCGCGGTGCCTGATGAGTGTGGCGGTGGGGATCCTCCACCGGTCGTCGCCCCTTCCGTCAACTGACCGAGGGGACCCTGGGCGAGCAGCGGCGAGCCGTCGTTGGTCTGGCCGCCCGCAACGCAGAACGCGACACCACAGCCAACGCCACGGAAGTCGTCCCCGGACAACCCGGGATTCGGATTGGTGACTGCCACCCACCCACCCGAACCGGTGTATTCCTCGATGAGCGACTCACCCGGGAAGTACAGCTGCTCGACGCCTAAGCTCTCCCCCACAGCCCAGCAAACGCCGGTGCTGTCGCAACTCACCCCCTCGAGAATGTTGACGCCCCACTGGCCACCGATCGGATTGGCGCTCGGCACTCTGCTCCAACTCGTGCCGTTGAATGCCTCGATCACCGTCTGGGTAAAGGAGCTATTGATGTCGCCTTGGAAGCCGACGGCCCAGCATTCGGTAGCGCTGACGCACGTCACACCGTTCATGTCATTGCTCGGCCCGATATTGAGGGGTTGGGTATCGATGGTCCAGGTCGTTCCGTCGTAGTGCTCGATGAACGGCGCATCAGTGTTGTCGCCACCAACGGCCCAGCAGTCGTTCGAGGCTGGGCACGCGACGCTCTGGAGGGAGTTGTGGAGCGAACCGTTCGGGCTGCTCACCACCGTCCAATCGGTGCCGTCGTAGTGCTCGACGAGCGTCTGCCCCGAGTCGCCGGGGACCCCTTCCCCGCCCACCGCCCAGCAGTCCGCGAGGCTGCTGCACGAGATGCCGTTCAGTCCCGCTTCGCGATACGGGTTCGGCGGCAACAACGCGGGGCTCGGCACAAACGACCAGGTGTCATTCACGTACTGCTCGATCAACGTCTCATCAAGGCCGCCGACGGCCCAGCAATGCTCCGCGTCCACGCAGGTGATCGCGTTGAGGTGGTTGACGAGTTCGGGGCTCGGGTCAGGGGCAATGAACCAACCGTTGCCGGTGTTGCCTTCCAGCAGCGCCGGGTCTGCTTGCCCAGCGAAGTCGCTCTGACCGCCCACCGCCCAGCATGTGGTGCCGGCGCACGAGACGCCGCTGATCGAACCGTTGTCCCCCGCGTTGATGCTCTGCGCGACGATGGTCCATGGGCTGGCATCGGCCAGCGCGGCACCGCTCATCGCGAGTGCGGCGGCCATGGCAAAGCCTCCGGCAACAGCAACCCTGCCTGATCTCCCTCCCATCGTTTTCCCAGTCTATGCCAAACGAGGGGCGATATTTGGAGTTTCGGCGACTCCGTCGTGTGGTGCCGAGGAAGGGACTCGAAGTCTTCCATGCTGGACGAAAAGCTGAGGCTGGATAAGACGTTTCAGCCCGAGAGTACCCTGTTGGTACCCCGGAACAGCGTCCACGCCTTTTCGAAAATTGCGCCAACGACCCCCGTTCCCCTGGGACAGATCCAGGCCGCATGCTCAGTGTATGCCCACCGCGCTCCCGACCCTGATGACCGTCGCCGAGGTCGCCGCGTACCTCCAGGTGTCGATGCTCACCGTCCGCCGCGAGATCCGGCGAGGCCGGCTCAACTGCGTCTACGTGGGCACGCTGGTGCGGGTGTCCGACCTCGCACTCGCTCGCTATCTGCAACTGGGTGCCGGTGGGGTACCAGCAGCAACCGCAACATCGGGATCACGACGTGGCGCACGTAGACGCTGAGACGCTCCCGAAACGCAACCAGCGCGCCCACGGGACCGGGACCGTGGGCTGGGACGAGCGCAGGCGACGCTGGTTGGCCAAAATCACGATTGCGGGGAAGCGCCACAGCATCGCATTCTCGGTGCTGCAGTACGGGAGCAAGGCCGCGGCACATCGCGCCGCCGAGCAGCGCCTCCAGGAACTGGCCGTCGATTCGCGCCGAGGCGATCTCCTGGTCCTCCCCGGCAACAGCCCGCTGGTGAGCAACGAGATCACCGAGTACATCAAGGGTCAGGCCGGCATCCTGCCCCAGACCATCCGTGCCAAGGAACGGCGTCTGCGCAAGCTCGTCGCCGACAAGCCCGAGCTTCGCGTTGCCGATCTGACCACCGAGGTGCTCGCAGATTTCTTCCGACGCATCCGAGAGGAGCATGCACCGAAGGAATTCCGGCACATCCGTACCGCCGTCAAGTCGTTTGTGGATGAGCTCGAATGGGATGGCCATATCGGCCGGCGACAGGTGCACTGGAAACGCCTCAACAGTCCGCCGCTCCAACCTCAGCGGCATCACCTCTTCCAGGTGGTCGGCACTGCTGACGACCACGGCGTCAGCGACGAGCGCATGCGCTTCCTGGAGACGGCAGGCCAGGGTGAGGCAGGAGGCCCGAACCGGCCACCGGCGGCGTGTCTCGTTGCTCTTTTCAGCGTCATGGCGTTCGAGGCAATCGGCCCCGGCGAGGCTGCGGGGACGACCTGGGCGGATATCAGTACAGACTTTTCGACCATCAAGGTCAACCGCACCAGCCGCGAAGTCAGCGAGCGCCTTCAGGCCTTGGACCGGCGCCTCGGCTACCGCGATCTCCAGGCGCTCGCCAAGGAGTTTGCAAGCGGCCGGACCAGCACCAAGCGGCCGAGTCGAGTGCGCACCCTGCTCCTCTCGGAGTTTTCAAGCGCGGCGCTGCGAGCGTGGCGGGCCATCGCGCCGCAGGACGCCGTACTCCTGTTCCCGCGCGCGGATGGCGGTCCGGAGCGTCTCCAGAACATCGACAACATGTGCCGGCGCATCTGCCGGGCGGCGCAGATCCCCGTCCATGCCCCGACCGACTTCCGGCACACGGCCATCACCATCGCGTTGGCGTATACCACCCAGGCGGACGGTATCTCGCCCACCGACGTGAGCCGCTGGGCCGGCCACGCCAATGCAACGATCACCCTCAACGCCTACAGCCACGAGCTGGCCTCCGCCCCTGGCTTACTTGCGGCCCTCGCGCAGTTCCAGCCTCGCCCGCCGACCGCGCTCGGGTCGTAGGCTTACGCGACTATCTCACGGCCGTCCGACATCCGGCGACAGCATGCTGGCCTGAGGAAGGACAGCGTTGTCTGGAACGAGCCTATCCAACCGAGGAAGCCACCCCGTGTCCGGTTGCCAAGACGATGGCGGTCACGATGACAACTAGCACAACACCAACGAGCACGCCAGCAACGGTGGGGTGAGTGGCCCATAAGGGGAGGGTCCCAGGAAACCGCCGGGCGAATTCACTAAGGGACAGAGCGGGCCCAGTCTCTGATTCGACAGTGAGTCCGAGGGCACTCACATACTCGTCGATCTCCAGAGGGTTGAACGCATCCTCGAAGGCAGTGACGTGAGCACGGCCGCTTCGCGAGACGAGGACGATGGCGCATCGTGTTCCTCGCGACGTTCGAATCCGCAGCCTGACCGCGCGCGCAATATCTGAACGCGGGTATAAATGCCTTCGGCCTAGTCGGTCCGTCCGACCGAAGCTGTCGCCATCGCAGACCAACGTAACCCTGGGAGCTGTGCCGATGAGAAACGCGGCCGCCCCACCACTGGCGATCAGTGTCGCGGCCGCGACAATCATCGCCGGCATAAAGCCGATTTTGATGGCGAGGGAGCCCGCGTATGCGAGGCTCGCTATCGCCCAGAGCCCTACCGCTAACGCGGCTCTCAACCGAATCTGTCGGAGGCGGTCGCGGGACGGATGCAGAACCATTTCCACGATATGGGGGCTGGAGACCGAGATAGTGTGCTGTGCTCATGGCCATCTGGGATCATGCGTTACGAGTTCGTGTGGGCTCTAAGAGGGCTTCGGAGTTCCTTCCTGACGACGGTGCTCAGGGGTGCTTTGGCGCATCCTGGCCTGCGTCAGCGAGGTATCGCCTGGCCTCGACCGCCGAGCCCAGGTACAGTTGCGGATGCTCGCCTGCCTGGTCGTCCCTCATCGCTGCCAGGATCCGGTTACTGCCGCTCCTCCGCTCATCTGGAGTACCTCTCGTGACGGCGATCTCACGTCGCGTGATTGGCTAACGTGTGTCTCGTTCGGCGCGGCGGTTGCTGGGCACGACTTTGCCCGACACGGGATTTAGGGAAATCCCGGTCGACCATGGAGGCACTATCGCCGCGAGCGTCCCATTCTTGTCGGCCAGTAGCCGGGCTCGTAGTTCGTTTGCGAGACGGGCAGCTGCATCCCGCTCGCTAACGAAACTGACTTCGTCATACGCATCCTTGGTGACGATCGATGCCAGTGCTTCCCAAATGAGCCGCGACGACTGGTCTTTCAACGCCGTCGGGTCGGTTCTCGCCGCATCGAGCGTGCGCTCGCGATCCGGAGTTGAATTCCAGCGTGCGAACGCCGCGCCGACGCCAGTTCTCTCCCAAAGCGTGCCAATCCGGCTGCTTGCCTTGTCAGTCCCGAGGGACGTGTCCTCACTGGGCACCTCGAACGTGGCAAGTTCGTCGCTGTAACCGTCGAAATAGTCGTCTACGTCGTTTCGAATCGACTGCATATCCAGAACCCAAAGATACACCGTGCGCGCCGCGGTGTCCGGACGAAGCATGAACGCGACGCGAGCGCGGTTAGCCCGGTGTCGCTGCGCTCCTCAAAGTACATTCCCGGATGCTGGGATGCCCACGACAGCTCTACCTGAGTGATCGGTAGTGGGTCAGTTTGAATCCGGCTCCGGCTGGCCGTACACCTTCACCTCGAATCCTCGAAAGCGAAATGCGTTTCTAATCCGGTCGAGGATCGTTTGGCGCGCGTCGGCATCGATTTCCTCATCGGCGTTGGGAGGATCCCAGTGAGTCAGACGGGCCGGATAGATGACCATCGTATATGGCCCGGCGATGAGCATCTCAGAATCGACGAGAACCGACTTGTCCCCGTCCGCATATCGCAGTCCGGCTCGCCCCAACACCTCCACTGAAAAACCTTCATCGCTCGCGATAACGTTTACACGCGGTATCGAAAACATGCCTCGATTCTAGGATTGGAGCAAAGCGATGTCCTCGGTCTTCCAGAGGTGATGCCCACCGCCACCGCGGGAGTAGTCGCATATGGCTTGGCAAGGCCCTCTAGCGACTTTGGCGGATGCTCGCCTGGACGGTGGCCGTCTGGCTGGACAGTCTGGCAAACAAGTTGCCGACGGGCTCTGCCCACGACGGGCGCCGTAGGATGCGCTGGATGGATATGAATCCGGGCGATGTCCACACGCGGGACGATCTGGCCGAGTTCGTCCGGCAGCTCGTTGCCGATCTACGGTCGAAACCGACCAATTGGGAGAATCGCGCACTTGACGACTTTCTTGACGCGATGTCTGGTTGGATCGACGGAATGCCCGGCTACTTCAAGGACAACAACCTCCCTGAGCCAGAGCACCCAAACTGGTCGCTGTTCGCGACGATTCTCGGGGCTGCGCGGACCTACGAGTAAACGCGCCGCAGCGCGAGTTTTAGCTCCGCTCCAAGGTACATTTGGGGATGCTGGCCTGAGCGACCAGTCTTCCGCTTGGACGCCCACCCACGGAATTGTCCTCAGCGACTGCTAAGCGCCCGCCCGTGCCCTAGCGCGATCCTTCTGCGCGCTGATGACCAGGCTGGGGCACAGTGCCGTCAAAGGACGTCACGACCGCTTCGTTCGCTTCAACCCAGAGCTGTATCCCATGGTCATGCATGTCGACGGTAAACGTGTCTGCCTTGAACTCGCCGCTCGTGGCCACAGTCACCTCTTCCGCTGGCCGCAGCCAGTAGTCCTCGCCCAAGGCTCGAGGTCGAGAACTAGTGTCCTGTCCGCGCTTCGATTCCGCACCCTAAGTCTCGCCATAGCTGCAATCTTGCTTGTGGAGCCGGTCCGCTCGCCCTCTGCCCCCGGTTCCGCGCTTACCGCCTAGGTACATTGCCGGATGCTGGCCTGGTCGGGTGTGTACGGCCCTAGCTGATTTCAGCCCACGCTCGATTGATGCCGTGGCCCCGTGAATATCATCACCGTTTCGGGCCGTTGGTTCATTCGTCTTGCGTGCGGGTCCGACTTGGTCCTGTGGGCCGACACCTACGCTCAACGCGGGACTGAATACGTCTTTGGCGTATTAGTCGATGCTAACGATGACGAGCAGCAATCTGATCCGTGGAGATCCTTGCGCGGACGCCATATCCAACCCGCTGCGTGTGGAGTTGTGCGTTGCTCGCATTCCGATGGCAGCCGTTGCCTCGATATCATCCGAGCCGGTTTGACCGGTCTGGGTACATTGGCGAATGCTCGCCTGGGCGTCCGATCCGCTCCTTAACTCGTCATAGCGTGGCCTGGCACCTCACCTCCTCCTAGGTACGTTTGCGAATGCTGGCCTCGTCATCCTCACTGGCGCCCGATCTGTCGCCCCGTGCCAGACTTTGACCCGCCGGACATCCGCGTGCGTTTCCTCTCCCAGTCCGAGCGCGTCTGCGGAGGCTGGACCACCGGGAGTTCGTCAGCACTAGCGACGACCTCGATCCCCATTGCACTGAGAAGGTCATACACCGGCCGCAGATCCGCGGGAGGGTCGCGATTAAGGACGTCGAAGACGGCATTAATCTGCTCCACCGTGAGGTATCCGTGCGCCTTCCCTTGGGCGATGATCGCTTCCCACGGCGCCGGCGGTGAAGAGCCAGGACTCGGCGTAGGAGGCGCGGGCGGGCGCCTCGGCGGAGACGATCCGCGGAGCATCGCGGGCTGAGGCGGCGGCGCATCCCTAGGCATCGATTCCCGTTCTACCCCGTTGCGCAACGCATCACACACGACGTCATGCGACGTCGGTAAGGGCTCAAGGGACATTGGCGGATGCTGGCCTGTCCCGGGATGACGTTACTTGGCGACCGCCGGCGCCACAATGGCTGGCGACGATGACATCAAGAACTGAAGCCGTGCGCGATGCCTTGCAGCTGATCCTCCAGGAGACTGCGCTCGGGCTGGGTGACTTCAGCACGGCATTTGAGATTGTTCGCGGTGCCATAGGGGTTCCCCCCCAGGATTGGACGAAGGTCCCTCCCGTAGGGCGCGAGCACCCTGAGTATGCGTTTGCCACGCTTCAGGTGCTGTTGGATCAGGGGCTCATCGTCGCGGCTCTATGGGTCGACGGTGCACTCGAGCGCGGTGACTCGGCCCACTCCACATCGTGGTTGCTCGAGCGGATGCGTACGATGTTTGACGCTGTGCCCACGGATCGTCCGCTTCTCCTCGGTGACGTTGCTGATTTCGCGATCACACCATCGGGCGGGGAGGCAGTAGAGACACACAACGAGTTCTTCGAGACCGCTGTGGGCGAGGTTGAGCGCGAGTGGGTGAAGCTGGACAGGCGACTGGGGCTTTTGCGGCCAGGAGACCACTGAAGGTCTCCGTAAGTCTCCCCGGGCGCTCGAGGTACATTCACGGAGCCTGGCCTGCGCTGGCTCCCCGTGAGTTGAGCCCGGTACGTACACAATGAGCGACCGTTTCCTGGACCGTTCGGGGTAGACCGATGGACATTCCGGCACTTGCCGAGGCGTACGTCCGACGCGACCCTCAAGGACACAGTCAGGAGGCTGAAGGCGAGCTCCGCCGGATGCTCATGGAAGATCCTGAGGAGGCGTGGGAGTTCATCGTGACAGCGATCGACGCAGCGCGTACCGTCGGATGACCTTAGATCACCCCGCGTTTCGGAGTTCGAGGTTTTGAACCGCCGCTCAGGGCACGAATCGCGGGTTGCACACTTTGGCGCGCCTAGGGTCGGTGCTGGACTCGCTGGAGGGTGCGGATCGCAAAGACGATCACCCCGACGATGAGGACCACCAAGACCACTCCAAAAATGAGCAATACCCAGTGGCCTGCTGCGGGAGCGATGCCGAGAGCGAGCGCAACTCCGACCAAAGGAATGAGGAAGACGAGTAAACGGGTGCGAACCTTGCGTTGCTCAACCGCGGGAAACGGTGAGCCGTCCATTCGCCGCGCTCCGCGTGACGCCGCATTGGCAGCGAAGGGGACGAGGAGACACAGAGCGACAGCACAGATAACGACGATCGCGGCGTCCACAGCAAGGCATTCTCGTGGGTTTCAAGGCTGCTTGTAACGGCGTTACCGTAACGTTGCCCACCCTGGCGTTGCGCACTCTGGCGCATTGTCATGGTGCGCCTCACCTGCGATCAGCGCACCAAGACCTATGTCGCCCGTCGCACCGCTGAGGGAATGGCCAAACGCGACATCATCCGTTGCCTCAAGCGCTACGTCGCACGCGAGGTGTTCCATGCACTTCTGGCGACGGCTCCGACGTGACGAGCATCAGTGCTTGACAAGGCATAGGAGCATCATTCCCGGACCCTGGCGTGAGCCGTGATCGCCTGTCTCGGCGTCTCGGCTCCCTCCGTCGCAGCCGCTAGTGGTAATAGACGGTCCGCAATCTCGCGGAGTAAACGCTCGGCGAAGTCATCCGGGATTCCGGGATCAGGCCGGTACTCCCAGTCGAACTCGGTGTCGAACCCGGAGGCGTACGGCTCAGGCAGACGCCACCACCGAATGGTGATGGTCCCCTCCGAAGCCTGGGGCCTAGTCAAGGTGTTGTCAGGCATCCTGAAACCGTACCTCGTTGTGCCGGATGGGCGAAGCAAATCTGTCGGGGTACATTCCCGAATGCTGGCCTGCGCCTCAGTGGTGCTGCCAGACTTCCCTGGTGAGAGTGGTGTACGACCGTCAGGCAGATGCGGCGATGGTCTACGTCCTAGACGGGGTGCCCGTGGACCATTGGGACGTCGCCGACGATGGCCTGGTTCTCGGATTGACTAGCGACGGTCGATTGGCCCAATGCGAACTTTGGTCAATCAGCAGCGCAGCCTTTGAGGACTACCGAGCTCTTCCCGTTGAGGCTAAGGATGAACTCCGTCGCTTGACCGACCCGGACAGTGGAGGGCCGGCGGCCGGTTGAAACGGGAGCTCCAGCCCGGTCGGCTGGGTACATTTGCGGATGCTCGCCTGAGCGACGTCTCCGTCAGTTGACCCCAGTAGGTGGACAATGAGCGACCGTTTCCTAGACCGATCAGAGAAGACCTATGGACATTCCCGCACTTGCCGAGGCGTACGTCGGACGCGACCCTCAAGGACACAGCCAGGAGGCTGAGGCCGAGCTCAGCCGGATGCTCCGAGAAGATCCCGAAGAGGCATGGGAGTTCATCGTCGCAGCGATCGACGCAGCGCGTACCGTCGACGACCTCGGCTACATCGGCGCTGGACCCATTGAGAACATGCTCAGGTTCTGGGGTGGGAGATTCAATGACGATTTGATCGCCAGGGCTCGACTAGACCCGAGGTGGGGATATGCGGCTCGAATGGTCCAAGGCACGCCAGGAGCACAGGAGGCAGCTGACGCCGCTGAGGTCGCATGGCCAGACTTCCGGAGTCTCACCGCACTCGCAGAGGAATCCCTTTCGCGAGGCTGACCTCTAGCGACATTTGCGGATACTCGCCTGGGCGAGCTACCTCACGCCCTTCAGCGCCATGATGCCAATGTGATCAGCCAGGCGGACTACCGAAGGCAGGTCGGCGAGGCCTTCGAGTGGCTCGTCGGCCGAGGGTTCGCATTAGAAGTCACGAGCTATGGCGCACTGGGGTACAGCGCGATGCTCACTGACCACCGGCGATGGTTGCGGGTGGCATTCGAGACGCGAGAGGGTGCCATCCTGGTGAGCTGGGGCGACTACTTGACGCCCGGCACCTTCAACGCCGATCCCCTAAGGAATCCCAAACCCCTCGGCGATCTCCTGCCAGGCGTGCCGTTGCACGATCTTGAGGCAGCCGGCGCCGTCACAGGCGACGACGAAGAGCCGGCGGGCGCCGCCCTGCTGCGGCTATCCCGCCTGCTTGAGCGCAACTCGGCTGATCGCCTATCGGGAGGGCCGGTCGAGTAGACATTGGCGAATGCTGGCGTGGCCCAGGCTGTACGTCGTCGATGCCGGGTACCCTCTCAACATGGGTCCCAAAAACTCGGACGACAGACAGACGGACGCTGTTCTGGCTGCGCTCGTAGGGCGGTGCTTGGACCTGATTCAGGGCGCGGAGCCACAGGGCCTTCACCTGCTCAGGCAGCTCAGGGAAGCCTTTACGGACCTGTACGCGGCGTTGATCAAACTGCCGGGCCTTGGCATCTACCCAGCGTTGACGATTCGCGTCCCACCAACCGACTCTCAGGAGGACGAGGAGGGCAGCATTCGCAATCAGCTGATTCAGAGGCTGCCATCAGAACTTTACTGGTCGGCTCTCCGCCCGCTTACATGGGAGACGGTCGCCGACGCGGGCGTCAAGGCGATCGCTGACGCTCTGCTCGATCTCCGCCGCCAGATGCTGCTGGATGCGCGCCCCATCCCTCCTTCCCTTCTGCGAGATGAATCGCCTGAACTCGGCGGTCCGATCCTGGCGGTGCTCACAATTCTTCAAGAGGTCGTCAGCGACCTTGAGGCCTACGCAAAGGACTGAGCCTAATCCAGGGGTCGCCGGCTCGGCGATTTGCGCCGCTCGCCAAGAGACATTGGCGGATGCTCGCCTGGGCCAGTTGCGTCGCTGCTGAGTTGCAGCGACGATGAGGCCCGTGCAGTTCGAACACTAAAATCGTGGCCCATGTTTTCAATCCCGCGCGTCAATGTCATCGCCAGCGACCAAGGCTTTTCTATCGAGGTTCTTGGGCAAGTAGGGCTCCGGTATGAGGAGGAAGGTAAGACGATCTTCGTGGACTCGGAGGTGCTCGCACCGGGCGCCCGAGCAAGCATGATCATCTGGCCGTCGCGAATGGATCGTTGGGATCCGCCGCATGCGGACGAGGCAGTGGATGCGGACACCCGGCAACGGATCGTCGAGCGCATACGTGAAGCATTTCGCTTTAGGGGACTGGAGATCGAGGTTGATAGCCGGCCCGAGCCCGATTCACCCTGAACTCGTTGCCCGGCCGGTTGACGCAACCGCCGCCTTCCGTCTCGCAGGCTTGTGGCGCTCTAGGTACATTGGCGGATGCTCGCCTGCGCGGCGATGCTGGACATTGGGTTCAGAGCACGTCAGGCGTGAGAACTCGCGCTTTCATTTAGCTTCCTCTGGAGTTGGCGGAGAACATGAATCGTTTGCTCATCCGACCACCAGACCGTCGACTGCCAATCCCAGCCCGAGCCAACGACGTCACTAGCAAAGACTATTTCCGTGGCCAAGAGGGCGCAAGTCTAATCGCGTCGCAGGAGAGGTTCAGCGTTTCGAATCGCTGTCACCAGCCATTTCGTTTGCCGGGTCGAGTCCTCGACGCTCTCGAAGCCCATCGCTTCCGCAAGTCGATCGGTGCACCGAGCTGGACCTCCCCACTCCACGAGCCCCGCGGGTGAGCAAGCGAATCTCCTCGGCGGTCAAGTCCACAGTAATTCGCTCCGAGACGTCCATGCTTCGACATCATCCCAACTCGGCTCCGCCGGACCGCCTCAGGTGCAGCCTGATCGGGTATTGCCGGTAGGCCCGCAGCGGCACCTAGGTACATTCACGAATGCTCGCCTGGGGAGTTGCGTATCCTCGGGTCGATTACGCTGCACACACCCTCATCCCTGGGAGTGTTCGCTCTTACTGCATTAAGTCGCGGGAAGGGCGAGGTGTGCCCTCCTGATCAACGAGTACCCATTTGAAACGCTCCGCGAAATCGGCGACGCACGACGGACATACCCACCAGTAGTCGTTAAGCGTGCCTCCGCCTGGACTTCTCCCTTGCACGGCGAATCCCACGGTAGGACAGGTGTGATGCCGGGAAAAGCGGGTCATCGCGCTAAAAGCATCTGCTCACAGTTCTGGTTACGGGTCAGTTTGAATCGCGCGGCAGTTCGAGTTCGGCACCCATATTCAAGGTCGGATCGGGTCGCTTTGGTCGCGCTGGGACCGGCGCTCCTTCAGCAGGAGGTTGTCTCTCGTCGGAAATGGGACCACTAGACGGGCCTCGAGCGCCGAGGCTGAGAACGGAGCCCAACACGCGTCTGAGCAGGCCGGGAAGGAGCCATCCGCGTGGTGACCTCGCAACATATTCGCGAGCGGCGTCGATCTTGAGTCTGATATCCACCGGGTAGGGCATCGCAGGCATCGTCTGGGGTCGAATGGATAGCGGTGTCATCGAGTAGAACCAACGCATCGGCTCGGCGTCGAAGCGATCAAGTAGCTGGAGAGAGTCGATGCCCTCGAGGCGACAGAAGTTGCGATAGTGCTTGGGCGTCCCGCTTCTCAAGATCTGGAACGCGCTCCGTTCGGCCCTGGTCATTCGCTGCTCAGGAAGTAGAGACATTGGGTCAGACATTACCTCGTGGCTGTCCTGCGCGATTGAGTTCGTTCCTCACGATTCTGGCTGTCAGACAGCGTCAAATAGGCGATGATCGTGTTGAATTGCTGCATCGCGGCGTCCGCGCGGCCACTGCACTCACATCAGCGTCATCTCACGCGTCGCTGAACTGAACGCAGTGGCAAGTCTCAATCTGGCCGATAGCTCGAACTGAAGTCGTTCGCGGCTGCTCGACCTCAAGAGTCGCTCACATTCAGATAAAGCATGGCGAGCAGCTCACTCATGAGCGCTTCAAGGTCCTCTTGAGACCGAATCGTCGGATGATGGACGGAGACGGCCCGCGGATCGTCTCCATAGAGTACGTCGCACTCGCCACTCGTCCAGACTATGACCTCGGCTAGAAGTCCCTTTCGGCCGAGCTGTAAGGCCTGTGCGGCCTTCCCCCGGTCAGCGTGCTCGGGGTTCGTTGGCACAGCCTTCACATCGACACCCGCCTCATCGAGACTGTCTTGGTGCTCGTTCATCCCGCGCTGGACATCTACGCTGTGCTCCTGTCCCCGGCTCACTCGCCTCAGGGTACATTTCGGAATGCTGGCCTGAGCCGTGGCCGCCTCTCCAGGTGTCAATAGCCTATTTGGCATCCGCTCGTGGTTACAAACGGTCTGCAATCTCACGGAGCAGGCGCTCTGCGAATTCATCCGGAATTCCGGGGTCAGGTCGGTACTCCCAGTCGAACTCCGTATCGAACCCGGAGGCGTACGGCTCCGGGAGACGCCACCACCGAATGGTGACAGTCCCCTCTGAGGACTGGGGTCGGGCGAAGGTGTTGTCAGGCATCACGAAACACTACCGGGTTGTGCCGAATCGCAGAGGCACATCTGTCGGGGTACATTCGCGGGTGCTCGCCTGGTCGTCGCTTGCCTAGCTTGGCGGTGCCCCGGCAAGAGCGTCAGGGACCCGCTGCCGCAATTCTCCGATGACGGCAATCGCTTCCTGTCGCAGCTGTAGTTCATCGATCTGATGCGAGTCCGGCTCGGCCGAGTAGCTATCGGCAGCGGTGTCCATTGCGCTCATGATCGCCCCGAAGGGAGGAGTGAACGCGCTCCAGTTGCTCTGGAGGAGGCGGCGCCAACTCTCCCAATACTGGTTGATGAATTCGGCTGTCGACCTCGATCCTGCGAGCCAATCGACGACGACCTGGGCCATCGCCTGCTGCGCTTCGGAGTCCGTCATCGCATCAGCGTAGCCCTGCCCTCACCAAGACCGCTACGTCGGAAGCGCGTCGCCTGCGTACATTGGCGGATGTTGCCCTGGGCGGCGTGGCCGTCCGTGATTGGTCAGGGACGATCGAACGTGCTCGCGCTCGTTCGGTGCCGCGCGCTCGAGGTCGCACCTAGCAGGACGACGAAATCGGGGTGGTCGTCCGTGCGTGCTGTCACATCATCCCAGTCCAGCAGAAAGACCTGTGCTTCGTACTCGCCGGCAGCGAGGGGCGCCGAGGCGACTGACTGCGGATCGGGCTCCGCGGCCACGTATTCGATGCCACTAACGTCCACATGGCCGGACCCGACGAACCGATAGGGCTCGGAGGCCACGACGACGCGCATAAACTCCTCCCCCGTTAGCGTTGGAGGTGTCGACGATGCAACCCGGAGCGTGATCCGGAAGGCACCGTCGCTCTGGATGTTGATCGGGATGATGTCTCCAGCGGCGATGTGGCGTTCGATGTCCCCATCCTCCAGGAGTTCGCGCTCCCGGCTCACGTAGTCTCGGACGTTCCCGAAGTGGGCACGGTCCCACACGACGTGCATGCCCGCGTCGGTGGCGAGCAGCCGAGATAGTTCCATCGGAATAAGCCTAATCGCGACAGCCCGGGGTTGGGCCGTCAACTAGACATTGGCGGATGCTCGCCTGTGCCACCGTCGCTGGCCGAGGGTCATGACCGAGGGCTGAGTGGGCGGCACTCTTTGCAGCTGGGAGAGCCTCACCCCAGAAGCCTCCATCCGACGCCGGTCCAAGCCCAAATGTGAAACGGCGTAGAACTCCCGACGAAAGGCGTTGAGCCAACCAGACGCAAGCCGTTCGGGGTTTCGATCACCTCACCATCGAGCACCTCGGGAGCCGAGTTATCGCCGAGCTCTGTCCATTCGTGGGCTTTCAAACGCCAAGTCAGGGCGGGCTCGAGCGAGCCGCTGACTTGGGATGCATCAGTGTTCTGTCCAAAGAGGAGCAATGACTCGCTGGTCGGGTCCTGACTTAGTCCAAACAGCGTCGCCGCGGGTGCGTTCACTGTTAAGGCGAGCGGCTGCCACACGGATCCGTCCCATCTCCACACACGCGTTCCTGTCTCGGCGGAAGCGCCGTTCTGCAGTTCCTCGCAGCACGAGAATGCCAGCAGCGCGCGCCGTGACGGGTCGTATCCGAGAAGATAATCGTCGACGCGAAATGACGAAGTGCCGACGCGATGGACCCAGTGGTTGGTGGACCAGACCCACGTCTCGTCAGAAGTCGTCCGTCGGCGATGTTCCCGTCACCATGACCATCTCTTGCAGCGCTGGGTCCCAGGCCATGGTGCCCCCGCCGATCGGGGGTTGTGTCGTGTCAGCGTCCAGCTCGAGCCATGTGTTGCCGTTCCATCCCCAGGTTCCGTTGTTATCGGGAGCGTCAATCGGCTCTCCTCCGGCGAGAAGCACCATCCCCAGGGCGGGATCGTAGGCCTCAGTTCCGTAACCGATCGCGGGAGGCTCGTGCGATGGCGCTGCCTCGGCCCACTTGCTACTAGCCCAGATCCACGTCTCGTTACCCGCTCCGGTGCTGCCCCCGAAGACGATCACCTGGCCCGACGACGGATCTGCGGCCACCGAGAATCCTTCGGCCGCCGATCTCACGGGCGGGCTCGACGGCGTGGGTTGGGGAGTTGGCGACGGCGTGGGTGTCACCTTTGGCTGCCGAGGAATGGCCGTCGGACGCGAGATCGCGTAGCCGGCGACGCCGGTACATGTGATCGCGGCTGCGAGAGCGATCAGCGTACGCCGCCTGAACCGGTTAGGCCCTTCCATGGCGGTTCGATGATGCGCTCAAAACACGATGCTCGGACGACAGCTTCAGCTCACGGACCATTGGCGGATGCAGGCCTGAGGCGGTACTAACTCGCCGGGCAGCCCGTTACAGCCCTGTGCTCGTTTTGGCCCCACCCGCTGGATCCCGGCTCATGAGGCTGACTCGCAGAGTGTCCGTCGGAGTGCCCCGGTTCAGCCTAGCAGCGACCCCGATCTCGACTTCGCGTTGATGACCGGCTGGGAAGTCGTGGCTATCGCCGTCTGGTTGCTGGCCGGCTTTGCCGTCTGGATCATGTGCTTCATCGGCGGCGTCCGGACGTTCAACCGAATGCGATCGCGAGGCTGGCGGGATGTCCCGGCCATGGCTGTGGCGGTGCTCGCCGGCTTCGGGCTCATATGCGGTGGGTGGATCGGTTACGTCCCGTACCTTATCGTCCAATGGATTCGCAAGAGGGTGAAAGCAGCCGCATCTCATGCTTCTGTCTGACGATCCGTACTCGCTGATGCTGAAGGTGGATGGGGGGTGCTTGACTGACCGGGCCCTGACGACACGTACGGATGCTGGCCTGGAGAGTGGCTTCCGTGCCTCGGTCGCCGCGACCGGGACGCGGCGCACCGGCACATCGCGATCGAAGGCAAGATCCGCATCTCATTCCTTGGTGATGCTCTTACAGGGGCCCCGGTCATGGATCCCGATGAACCACTGCGCTGGGTACATTTAGGAATACTCGCCTGCGCCAGGATTGACGTGGCTGTCGAGCCATGGGTTGTCCAGCTCCTCGCACTCCGAAACGCCATTAAGCCGTATGTCGCGACTTGGTTTCCGCGGTTTGAGTGCCCCAACCTGGCCGTCAAGATGGCTGAATGCGTACACGTCTGACATCTCTGGCCACCCCGCCAGGAGCGATCTGTCTGCTCGCTGTGGTGCTCATGAGCGTGGCCGCAGTGCTTCCGTTCCTCGAAGCACCGACCTATGGCGGCTTGTCGGGTTGCTGCGGGCCCCAGACGACGCAGCTCGTTCACAGCCTCTTACAGGGCTACGATGCGGCGTGGGTCGTCGTGATACTGCTCATCTTGGGAGCCGCGGCCGCCAGCCATCTAGCGGGGATTCGCCCTCGCATCGCCGCCGTCTGTTGCCTCGCAGCGTCGATCACCGCGTTGGCGTTTGCATTGTTCGAGAGCAGTAATGGTGGTAGCCGCATGCTCACGGGGGCTGGGGCCTTCCGAACACGTATGGAAACTCGGAGCATTTGGCACTCGACGCGGGCTTCTATCTGTTTCTCAGCGGCGCCGCAGTGGCCGTCATCGCTTCGGTGATCATGTTTGCGACCAGCGCCCGGGCGCTGGCGAGGGCCAGACCATTGTCCCGGCCCGCCCCCGGCTAGCTAATCCTGCCCTTCGCGTGACACCTCGCTGGTAGCTGCCTCGAGCGACATTTGCGGATGCTCCCCTGTGTTAGCACTGCGTTACCCGACGGTTTGGCTGACGCTCGGAGTCGCACCGTTTCCCAGTCATCCAGTCGGCGACCCTCCGACTAGGACCTCGGTTGCTGATAGCACACCGTCCCCTGCGGCGGAGGGCATGGCAGGGGCATCAGTTCCTCAGGTGACAACCCCAGCGCCGCGCCGAGGTCGCTGTATAGCGCAGGTGAAGTCAGTGCCCAGAGCACACGTCCGTCACTGAGCGTCACCCCCTTGCAGCCCAGCGCCGAAACGACGGCACGGAGAGGAGGTTGGCCGGGGTCGTGGAACACCAGTGTGTAGCTCGTACCGAAATCGATGGGACAGGAAGTTGTCCCTGCGGGAAAGGGGGGCAATCCTTCAATGTCCGCCCTGATTCGGGTGACCGTCTCCGTATCCGTGATCGTTTGATCAAGTGGGGGCAGGATGAACAACCCCGGAGTCCGAGTAATCCGCACACTTGCGCCGGTCGGCGTCGTGCCAAGGACGGCTGCCCCACAACCGGTTACCAGCAGCGCGAGGAGCAGACCGGCGATAGCCATCGGTCGCATCATGGCGATGGTACGCGCGAGAGGAGCTGCGGTTCCGTCAAGGGACATTGGCGAATGCTGGCCTGGCCGACTGGTGACTACCATGCTGGCGTGCAGTTAGTCGCGGAGGTTCAGCCGCATGATTCGCCACGACGTGAACCGTCCTAAATCGCCGAGCGACGTGCCGGCGGAACCACCCGCATCCGCTCCCCGTGAACTCCAAGCAATTTGGACGCTCGTCAAGCGCTACGGCTTTGCGGATGACTTAGCGAGGGAACGTGTGCTCGATGACGCATCCGATCAGGAGTTGGATCAGCTTGTAGGTGCCGTCTCACCGGCAGTCTTCACGCAGATGAACGCCTACCTGGACGCGACACGCGATTCCGAAGAAGCCGTCCCGTACGGGGATCTTGCGCAGGCGGCGATGGAGGCGGCGCAGGTTCTTCGACGGAGACGCGGGCTCCGAGCTTAGCTCTGGCCACATTGGCGGATGCTGGCCTGCGCCACTGGCTTACGCCTTGGCCCCGCTATCGTTGACGACATGGCGATAACGGTCAGGGATGTGAACAAGCGGCTCCGTTCCGTGCTGTGGCCGGAGCTCGTTGAATACGTCTTTCACGAGCGGACCGATCGTGTAACGTGGCGATACTGGGACGAAGGCGTCGACGTTGTCGAGGTCCAGTCGGTCGGTACCCCCCCCCCGACCAGTTGGGCTGCACCTCGTTCTCCTTGGCAGCGTATGTGGCGGGCTTACCCTTCTGGCTCAGGCCACCAGAGGGACTCCCAAACTTCCTTGCGGGTCACGCCGTATTCAGCCTGAATTGAACACCGCGAGTTGATTCCCGCGCAAGCCTCCTGACTCGTTGCGAGTTCGCTTGGGACCGGTTTCCAAAATCGCACCCGGTGCATTCGGTGCGGCCCGTACGCCGCTATGGTCTAGGAGTGACATCACGAACGTACTCGGTTCTCGAGTTCGCGCTAACCGGGGCGATGGGACCGGTTCATCCCGGAATGAGCCCCATGGATGTCGAGGCGCTATGGGGACAGCCGACAGCCGGTCACCTCACCACTCCGCCCGCCCTCTGGTACGGGCCTGTCGCCGCCTTCCTCGGGCGCTCTCCGACGGGGGAACGTACCGTGACGCACCTCGGCGTCTACTTCGACCTCTTCGGACCCGTCGATAGTGCTGAATCTCCTATTCAACTCGACCTTTCCTCTGAGACTACGGCCGATCAGTTTCGGCGCCTTATCGCTGAGGCGGGGGGTGAGTTCGAGTTGGCGTCCGACCTCATGGACGAGGACAAGTCAGTCGAACTTCTCCGCGTGGTGGGATCGGGCGTCGTCGCTGTTTTCGACGAAAACGCTCACATGACGTGCCTGACCTCGGAGCGTCGCTGATCGCCTTCGTGAGCTGTAGGTTGCTGCGGAGTTGGTCGTTGGCATCGGCAAATTAGCGGACAACGCCGTCTACTCGCGGTTTTCAAGTTCGTTCTCGGGGCGTACGCGATCGTCCCCGAACATCCACTACGCATTCAGTCTTAGGCGTCCAAATAGGGAGTGGGTCCGCCAGAAACCGGGCGTGACCGCGCGATAGGGTGTCAGGCCGGGTGTCAATCTGCTCAAGCCAGGGCAGGCTCGCGCGGACACCCATCAGCCCGCTCGATTCAAAGACCCGCAGCGCGTGCATACGCTTCCAACGCCCGCCGACAACTTGCCTCCTCGGCAGACATGGTGACCTGGAGACACCCGCTTCGTTGAGTGAATAAGAATGGAACTATGGGCACCGAGTCTCGGCACGATGAGATCCTCAGAGCCGCGATGGAACTGGATGCTGCGCATCGCGAGAACTTCGCGAACGCGCGAGCCAGGATGGTCCCTCGTACTGATGGCTCATGGGCCGTCGCTTCGACGGTTGTGGGTCTTTCGGAACGGGCGCATGCATTGGGCCGAGCGTGTCGGATGGGCTCAAATCAGGACTCACGGCGAGATTTCCGGCCCGTGGCAAACTTGGGCGGACTGGGAACAAAGCGTCGTGCGCTTCCGGCGAGCCGAGCGTGAAATATATCCGGAAGACCTCAACGACCGAGTAGCCGCAGTGACCGCCGGCGAACCCGAGGCGGTGGACTGGGCACTCGACTTCTTGGGAGTCGATCCGTGGTGCTTCCACTCGGGATATCTCAAGGTCAGATTGCTTCGCAAAGTGGCCAACCTCGACCTTGGAGATGCAGCCGCACCCCGCGTGAGGGCGCTGATCGTGGAAGTCGGCCTCACCCCTCGCTCGAGGAAGGAACTCAAGGCCTACACGAGACTTGCGCGTCGGGTGGATTCTCCTGAGCTGCAGGATGCACTTAGCGCGGCTCGGGACAGCGACGGCGAGAGATCAGAAAGCGCAATCGTGATACTCCGTGCTCTTGCAGAGGCCCGCTGACGGGGGCGTGTTTGCGGCCGAACGTGGCGTGAAGATGCTTGATACCATCGAACCTGATGAACGCCTTGTGGCTCACACTCTTGGCCGGCATTGGCGCGGGCCTAGTTGGGCTATTGGGCGGGGTGTTCGTGATGGCACGCCAGCGCGCGCACGCCTGGGAGGAACGACGTTATGAAGAGCGTCGGGAAACCTACCGGGACACCATCGGTTTTCTGAATCGATGCATGGACGACGTTGCGGAGCGCTGGAAGAATCCAGATGGAGACTTTGCCGGTTCTGATGCACGGCTAGCCGAGGAATACGCACGCGCGCAGGCCGAGGTGGCGCTGTCCGCCAGTCAAGAGCTAACCCAGTGCTTCGACTTGTGCACTGGCTTGTACCGGATGTATTTAGTGGAGACGTCTAAATGGCACGCCTTGCGTACACAGGCTGTCCCCGCGTCGCCTCGGAAGCTGCGACGAGCGCGGAGAAGCTGCGGATATGGGCATGACTACCTCCTTGGGATGATGCAGGCGACTGAGAGCTTCGCTAGGCAAGAGCTCGACGAGTATCCCAGTCGGATTACACAGCGTCTCCTCGCCTCGTCCCGTCGGGTGTTCCGCCCCTTCCGGGTGTGGCGAATACTGAGGCGCGCTCGGCGACAGTTCGACACCAAACGCGTGGACACCCGCGGCTCGGAGCGGATTTCCGCGATACGGCCCTCGGCGTCGCGCCACCTTTCGGGATAGGCTCCTCATGTCGGCGACCGAGCCATAACCGTAAGCCATCCCAGCGGAATTCGACTAGCCAACTCTTCCGTAGGGTGTTTGTTCGGTCCCGGATCTGCAGCGACCCGTCGATGCGAAGCAACCGGCTCAGCGCGCAGCGCACCGATTACGAGCGTCCAGCGCCGTTGCGGGTCTTGAGCTCGTGCCCGGTAAGGTCGTCGGTGTCCGTCAATGGCCGGGCCGCATCCCCACAGGACAACGGGATGGCGGCTCCGTCCGCCGAGAACCGGGCGCGACCGCGAAATAGGGTGTCAGCAACGGTCGCCCCCGGTTGTTCCGGCCCCGATTGCCGCTCGAACGCCCCTGCGTTACGTTATGTCGGACCCCTGCTCCCAAACTTCCTTGCGGGTCACGCCGTATTCAGCCTGAATTGAACACCACGCAGCGATTCACGCGCAAGCCTCCTAACTCGCCGGGAGTGGTCAGTTTGAATCCGGCTAGGGCTGCCCGTAGACCTCTATCTCGAATCCTCGAAAGCGAAATGCGTCTCTAATCCGGTCGAGGATCTTTTGGCGCGCGTGCGCATCGATCTCGTCATCGGCGTGGGGAGGGTCCCAGTGAGTCAGTCGAGCCGGATAGATGACCATGGTGTATGGCCCGACTGCGAGCACCTCAGAATCGACAACAACCGTCCTGTCCCCCTCCTCATAACGGAGTCCGGCTCGCCCCAACACCTCTACTGAAAAGCCTTCATCGCTCGCGATCACGTTTACCCGGGGGATCGAAAACATCTGACTTGATTCTAGGGTTCGAGCAAACGCGTCGATCTATCACCGGGGTTATCGCGCGTGGCTGCGAAGACAGAGCATCGCCCGCGCCGCGTTGGATGAAGCGGACCCCGCGGGTTTCAAGTTCGTCGCGTGCGGTGCTTGCAGTGCGGTCCCGAGAAAGCAATTGAGGTCGAACACACCGCAGTCACCACTCGCGTCATCGCAAGGCGGCGAGATGATGTGATCCGATGCGTCTAGTCAGGATGGGCAGTCAAACTGTAGGACTGGACTACTCGTCGCATCATCAATAAAAACGACCAGACCTGACATATACGGCTCGGCTGCCGTGCTCGTTGCGGAGTAATTGAGACCGGGCAGTTGCCAGTGGAGCCCGGTGAATCCCACCGCCCACAACGGAGTCGAGAGGGCGTCGCCGCTAACGGTTCCGGCATTCACCGCTGGAGGGGTGTATTGGAGGTATGCAGCGGTCGCCGGCATGGTTGCGAGCAGCGTGTCCGTTGCGCGAGCCACTCCGACGACCGCAGTACTCGTCAGCTGTGGAGTTGATCCTGCTGCTGGTTCAGTAGCGGTTACACCATCTGAGGCGAGGCACGCCGTCATCCATGCGGGGAGACTTTGTGAGGTTTGGGCGAGAGCGTGTCTCACACGAGGAAGTGGTGAGGATGCGGACTGGAGGGAAATCCGAGCTCCACACCCGCTCATGAAAATGACCATGAGCACCAGCAACGATCGCGTTCTCATCTGACCTCTCCTTTGATTAGACGCGACACGCGGTGTCGTAGGTGCTGAACCCGCTTCCGGCAATGGTGAGCCGCAGCCAGTCATTCGCGGGCTGAGTGTGGCTCGGGATAGCCCAAGGGGGATTTGCGGTCTCGTTCTGGTCAACCACGTTGTTCGGCGTCAGCCCGAGCGCGTCTCTGTAGGTATTAGTACCGTCGTACCACGCCGGGTTTGTGAATGTTTGCTGATTGTCGTATCCACCGTAGCCCTGGTCATCATTGTCTTGCACCTCCATGGCGATGTCCAAACTCGAAGGCGTCCAATCGATGCCGACGTGGGCGAGAGCAACGCTGCCGAAAAACATCGTCGCGATGAGTGTGTGATTACTGACGCTGGTGCCGACGTTGAAGCGGCCGGACGAGGGGGTCATCATGTACTCCACGGGCGCGGGAATCGAGCCTGTGCAGTCGAGATACTCGCTGAAAAGGTAGTCATGGGAATTCCCAGGCACCTGCGCGAACCCGACCTGCGCAAGGACGTAGCTGCTCGGGGCGTTTGGATTGACGCATGAGTTGGAAGCAATCATCTGCCAGGCAGCGCTACCGCTCCCGTCTTGTTGCTCGACGTATGGAGTGTAGTGAGGGTAGTCGCGAAATCAGGTAGCCGACCAAGCCGGTGCCCGCAATAGCCACGACAAGCGCCAAACCGGCGCGCCGGTTTGGTCGTGAATGGTCTCCCATGGCGAGTCGATGATGCGCTCAGGCATTGCATGCCGCACGACCTCGTTCGGAGCCAGGGTCCGACTTGCTAAGCGCTCCGAGACGGGGCTTGTGCTCTGCGTGTCACCTCACTGGAACCAGAACGATCGAGCACCAGCGTTTGTCCCGCGGATCCTCAAGGTACCTTCGCGGATACTCGCCTGTGCGAGCCAGCCCGGGCCTGAGCCAGTCTGCGATTACCCCTCGCTGGAGATTCTTCTCGCGTGTTGCGAGATCTGGTGCGCTCAGACCAACCAGCTCGCGACTGCACAAGCAACTCCAGCAAGCGCGAAGCCTAAGCAGGCGAACGACCAAAACCGCCGGGGGCGCCCGACCGCGAGGGAGAGGCGGGCGATTCCGGCGCCTAAGCCCAGGGACGCAAAGATGCAGATCAGGATCGTCAGGAGGACGAGCGCGAACCCGCCCCCAATGTCTTCTCCGTGCCCTGTGTCTGGCTGAAGACGAACAGCGAGCATAAGCACACCCAGAAGCACGGTCGCGCCCGCGCCAACGAGACGGACGCTCGTCATCATCGGTCCCAGCGCGCCTTCCTTGTCCGGGGTTCCCAGCCTTGCGCCTGTGGGGCTCGGGTCAAATGCCATCGACCCGAGCCTACAGTTCAGTCACCCATAAGGTGTGACGGGGAGGCATCGGGCGAGAGCGAGACGCGGTGCGTGTCGCTCTCGCCCCCTCCAGGTACATTCGCGAATGCTTTGCCTGGCCACTTAGCGTTTCATCGGCGGCCACTGAGTGTCTGCTCGCGCGACCTCCGACGCCGCAGCAACATCGCCGCCGCTGCCGCCAGAAAGGGCAGCCCCATCGCAATGAAGAATCCGCCGGCAATCCGAGGCGCAGCGTATTGAGTGGAGACGAGCGACGCTCCGATGCAGCCAACCTCGATGCCAAATGCGCCTACAAGGAAACCTTCTACTCCGCGCGGCAGGGGAGGCATTGGAACCCGCTCGCCTGGGGTGAGAATCACGCCGGCCCGATCCCTGAATCTCCTCGCCGAACGAGATGCTGCCGTGATCCGGACACAGCCCCATAGAGAAGCTGCGATTGCCAGCGGAAACATGACGCCCATAGCCGCGACTGCGATTGACGTCCCCCACCCACGCTGAAACGCCGCCTCCGCGACAAGACCGCCCCAGGCGAGCACAAACCCCACCAGGAACACCTCACGGCCAATCACATTGCTGACCGTACTGGAGAGCCCGCTTTTCGCGGCGGCTTTCGACGCATCAGTCTCCGGGCTCGACGCTTGCTCTACGACGAGACTAATTGTGCCCGAGAAAAGCCATCGCTCAACCTTCGAGAGGCCAGCGAACGTCGGGCTTTGATCCATCACAGATGCAATTCTGGGCACCGTCGCTACTGGCGGCTGGAACGTCGCTGCATCGCTACTGTGAAGTGGACCTAGACGGGCCTTGGGCCGGGCGAGCGAAGAGCGAACCGTACGCCCATCAGAACTGGCGGCGCTCGCGCCGAGATCCGTGCCGTTCCGCCAGTTGCACCCTGCCCGATGGGTCATGACAACGATCGCTGCGAGCGCTGTCTGTTTCGTCATGCTCCTCGTCGCACTACTGCTGATTCGGAGCCTTTAGCGACACAGAGACGTCCGCACAGCAACTCTTCAATGCCCTCCTGCCGCAACCGCGTGCCGCCATCGGTCTCGTGTCGACGTCGTCGCTCGCCACCTCGCGATGCCGTACTTCTTCGGCCGTCGCCGTAGGTTTGGTGGACCTGACGTGCGCGATTCGGCGCAGCTTCTTTAGAGGCTACCGAGCACCTCGCCCAGGCGCTCCAGAACATCAGCGTGGACGCCACACATCTGCGTAGTCAGAATTTGGGCCGCCGGCGGTGTCGCGCTCGACGTGGGAGCGGTGCTTTCGCGGTGGTCGAACGAGGCGACCGAGGGTCACGGGGGGGCATACGCAGGTGCACCCAGAGGGGTCGCCGCAGCCACCGTTGCACATGAGCCCGTTCGGCGTTCAGCTCTTAGCCGCGGTGGGCCGCGATCAGCTCGATGTGAACTAGGAACAAGACCGTTTACGGTGTACGGAAGGGATGACCTAATACTTCTCGGTGTGGAAGGATCGGATCCGGTCATCCTGCGCCCCAACTTTCGCGTCCTGTTCCGCAGGGCCAGAGCGCTCGTCGTGCTCCAGGTGGTGGTAATCGCGGTGATCGCCGTGGGCATGGTGTATGCAGCCGAGAATGCCAGCCCACGTCTAGCGCACCAACTGGGAGCGGGCGTCTTGCTCTTCGTTGCCTATTTCGTAGCCGTGTTCATGCTGATGCGCCCAGCCCTGCTCAGAGCGGGCGTGTATGCGAGACCCGGCGAGGCGGGCATCCTGGGGTTGGACGGCTTACCCCATCGATCGCTTCACCCAGTGACGCACTTCGTTCGGGTAACTACCGTCAATCAAATCGGGATCGGCTCAATGCGCTCCGTTCCAGTCGTCTACGGAATCAACGACTTCGGACAACGCCTGATCGCTCTTCACAGTTGGACGAACGAAACCGGCGAGATCGACGCTCTCATCGCCGTATCCGCGATTCCGGTCGAGACGTTGGACCAGGTCGGGATCATGAGCCTAAACAAGCGGTTTCCTATGGCTCCTGAGGTCGTTGCGCAGCAGAGGCGCAACCTGCTTGTCGCCGGCCCACTGGTGCTGCTGCTGATCGTCGGACTCGTCCTCCTCACTCTCGCGGTGCACTAACGCGGCACACTGGCGATCTGCCGATTGCCTTAGTGCCATGACCGTCGGCGGTTGCAGCCCGCATGTCCCCGCATGGGATGCTCCGGGGCCGCGATCAAGGTGGCTGGGGGCGCTCTCAGGTCCACCAAACCTGACGGGACTAGCAGCTGACCTTCGAGGGAGTGATCGAACGCCGTGGTCGCCTGGGCGTGACGTTGCGCGAAGCCGTCTGAGCGTATTCGTCTCGCCTAGGACTTCGGGGCATGATCGCTGTGGGTCACTAGTTCCTCGGCAGACTGGAGCAGTCGAGCATTGCCGACGATGAGCTCGGACAAGCTCGCCGCGCTCGGGCGCGTCGTCGCGGCCGCGTCGATCCGCTCTTCCTCGGCTGCGGCGTCATCTGCGTGACCGCGCGTCGCTACGCGCGCTACTGCAACGCTGGCCGCCAGATCGCCTACCGACAGCGCCGCGCCCGTTAGCATCACTGCCAATGCCGAAACGCACGAACCCTCGTCAGCAGATCATCGCCGCCCTGATAAAGATGAATGAAGGCCCGGGCTGCGTCGTCACCGAGTCCAAGGAATTGCACGACGTACATAACCACCTCGATAGGGAGGTCGACGTCGTGGTTGAGCGAGTTATCGACAACGAAACGAGCATCTGGTCCTACGAGGTTGTCGCTTACACCCGCCGTGCTGACGTGACCTGGGTCGAGGGTCGAATCGCCAAGCACGAATACCTCCCCACAGAAAAACTCTTCCTTGTCTCGTGGTCCGGGTTCACCGGCGGCGCCCGAGCGGAGGCGGCGGCCAATCCGCGAGTGTTGCTCTGCACTCCCGACATCGTTCGGGATCGAGGCGAGCCGAGAATTAAGACGATCCGCGTTGGATCGATCCAACTGACTCCGAAAGAGACACGGATCGGCTTCGTGCGCCCAGACGGGACGGAGGGATGGGTGCGCAGCCTGCCGGACTTCGGGCTGTACTCCTTGTCCAAGGAAGTGATCGGTGTCGCCAAGGTTTTGATCGACGGAATAATTAAAGATCCGAGAGTCCCCCAACTGGCGCTCCAAGGCGCGTCGGTTCATCCCGAGCGGAACGATCTCAGGTCGTTCGACTTGTTTTCGCCGATCGTCGGCGGCTTCTACCTTCACAACACCGACTTAGATGAGTTACAACGCATCACGTTGATCGAAGTTCTGGGTGAGTGCCGCTTCGAGGAGAAGCGGCTCGATATGGAAGTTCGCGAAATGAGGGGCCAATCGTTCGCGCACGGAACCGTCGAGATCGCTGGCAGGGACGCGATGCTTGTCACTCGTCTCAATGAGGAGTTCGACGTGACCGCCGCCATCGCTCGCATAGAGACCACGAAAGACACGACCGACGACCAAACGAGCGAGGGCAAGCCGGCCGAGGAGTAGCGGCTCGTCCTGATTCCAGGGGAGCAGTGGGTTTCGAGTCATGCCCAGGACTGGCGGTCTCCCACCTTGCCGGCAAGCCCCGGCACACGATCCGGAGCTGCGTTAGTTAGGCGGCCAGCAGAACGAAGGCAGATGGTCTGGCCTTGCAGGCCTCGCTGTCCTTGCTCGATCGCCGGCTTGGCCTCTCTAGCCTTGGTTTCGATCAGCCTACCCCAAGTGGAACCGGGCTTCCCGGCGCGTCGTAGGATGCGGTAGTAACGTCACTCTGGAGTCAGTGTCAGCGACCACTGTCCGGATATGGGACAAAACCAGCTTCCGTCGGCGATTCCAAGCGGGCTTCCCGATGGCGATCCTGTGCAGTTCGTGGGTTGTTCCGCGTGCCCGTACACGAGGCCCGCTGCGCCGGCCCAGCTGCCCGCCGCGAGATATACGGAACCGGTCGTCGTCTCGTACTCAGCCCCTGCGGTGAGGGTTGACGTCTGGCCGATCGACTCGGTGAGACCCAGTGCGCAGTACGGGGAACTGACCCTCGCCGTCGGCACGCAATCGCCGTCGGGAAACGAGTACGCATAGGTACCATTTGGGAAACCGAGAGCGATCCGTCGTTCTGGTCAGCAGAGGCATCGATCGTTCCTGAGCACCCTGCCAAGCACAGGAACAGGAGTGCGACTGCAGCAATCATTACGACTCGGGGGCGTGTTTTCGTTGGTCCAGCCAACTTGATCTCCGTGTCTGTACCCCTTCGGCGCCGAACATCGCGTGCCAGGCAGTCTTTCGGCGAAGTGTAGAGGGGAGGCTCCGTTACCGACAGACGCCCACACCTGAGACAAGAGGACTCCCGCCGTTAAGGTGTCAGCGAAGCTGTCCTTGGAATGCCGATGCAGCCGTTTAGTCCGAGGACGTAACCGATAACTAAGCATCCCACTGCATGTCGCGGGCGGAAGCGTGGAATCCTTCGGTCCGCCACACGAAGCCGGAGTCCAGCCTGCACCTAGCCCGCGGCGATCCCGGGTGGGAATGGCGTCACCAGTGTTCCGACCAGCGACAGCCGCAGACATCATCCATGTGGTAATTCGCGGAATTGGGGGGTTACGCTCTGAACGGGAGGCGTGCATCACTGGGTACATGAGCACTCCTTACTCCCTCCCGCGGGGCGCCGACCCGGGCTTTCAGCCGAAGCAGGCATCAAATCCGTTCACGGTGGCGGCTGATGCATCTCGCGATGCAATCGCGGTTTCCGTGAAGACCATCATCGTGTCCGCCATCGCGTCGCGTCGACGTAATGACGGAACGCAACCGGCGTCGCTTGCGGCGCAACGTTCGTCCGAAACGCGTGCGCGCCGGCTGCGTCGAGTGGTCGGGTCGGATGGACACAATCCCGGGTCTCCGGCGATTGCATCGCAGACGCGGGGGCAGATCAGGCTCCTCAGAAGGCGTCCTCAGAATGGCACTGCGTCACCTGGTGACACCCAGTTCAGTGTGGTGCCAATTAGCGAGTCCGGAACCACGTCCGTTCGAGATCAATGCGGACCCGACCCAATAGGTGCGGTAGTACACGAATTGGCTGAAGCCAATTCGAAATCGGTCCTCCTCAGAAAACTGCCCAGAACCTCTGGTCTGACACCGGGGATGGAGGCCGTGTCCGTCACCGGTGTGTTGCGCGAGCTGCGGCGTCAATGGCTCGCTGCCAATGCATCCATCGACGTATCGCTGCTCCGCGGTCATGCATTGCGCAGCGATGCAATCCACGCCAATGCAATGGATTCGTGTGGGGTCGAATGGAATCCGGCGCTACTCGGTAATGCGTCGCATCACAGAAACGACGACGCCGACGATCGCGGCTTCAGCAAGGGTGACCCCACGCGCATAAGGCCGCGCCGAGCGGAGCGTGGGACGCCCCTTCGAGTTCCTGCGGAGGCTGCGGATGACCGTGGTCGTGGCGCCGGTTCGGGCATCGCTGACCTGGGCGAGGACGACGTTGCCGAAAGCGGCACTGGACTGGGGACGGACGACCGCGATGTCGCCGGCATGGATGCCCGCTTCGTCCATAAGCTCGTCGCCAACGACGATGCCGTAGCAGTCGGGGTCACCGCCAGTCAGCAAGTCGACGATGTCCAGCGGCGCTGGCCCGGCTCGCGCGGGCGCCGACTGGCGCATTCCGTCGGCGACGATCAGGGGCAGCATGAGGCGCGCCGTGCGAACCCGGACGGCCCGGTCGGGATTGGCGGCATCAACTGGAAGCTGACCTTCGTCGATGAGCTGGCGTCGGTGCGCGCTGATCGCCGCCTCGCTGATGCCCATCTGCTCGGCCAGCTGATGTCGGCTCGGCCAAACTCCGGCGCTCTCGTACTCACGCTCGATCGTCGCCAGCAGGCGAGCCCTGGTTCGCCCCGTAGCGCTCCCCCGTGGGCGCCCATCGTGCCTGCGAGCCGGGGTGTCGCGCACCCGCCGATTCTAGCCGACATGGATTCCCTTGAACCTGTATCATCCGTCCTTGCAAAACTTACCCAGGGTAGCTTTTCACCGCTGGGAGATGCAAGCAGGAGGTATCTCAGGCGATATGATCCGGTCAGGAATCCCGAAGGATCCACTGTTGCTGCGCCCCTGGCAGGCAGCGCAACTCCTCGGGGGTTGGTCGGTCAAACACATCTACGACCTGGTCCGCAGCGGCCAGCTCGGCTGTGTTCGCACCCCTCGGATCATGATCCCGGTGGCGGCGCTGGACGCGTACATCGCGCACCGCAGCCAGCCCGCCTGGGTCGATGCTCCCGGCGCAGCCGGTCTTCCGCGACGCCGCACTCGGCTACCGCAGCGAACCGTCTGGTCATTCTTTGGTTGCGCCCGCTGTCGCGCCGGCCTTCGGGTTCGGCACAGTCGTGCCTGATCCTCGTGTGCGCGTTCGCACGCGGCCGGCGCCATGGCGCTGGGGGTTGGTCATGAGCACGCGCCAGCGCTCCGACACACCGGCCACGAAGCAGGTGCCCGCACTCCATATCGCGTCCCATGGAACGCTTCGATGCCCGTACTGGGATCGGATGACCAAGCAGGAGCGACGTGCCTGGCTGGAAAAGACCCTGCTCCCTGCGGTGACCATCCCTCGGCTCTGCGTTCACGCGGAGCCCTGCAAACACGGGGCAACACTGGGCGCATCCGCAAAACCCTGCTTCATGGTCAACAACACGCCAAAAGCTCGCAAGCTCAAGTCCGACCTCGGCAGACAGTCACATTTCGGACTGAACGTCGCGGCGGCGACTGCGCACGCGAAGTGGGTGGAGACGGTCAGCGTCAAGGAAGCGATGACTCTCGACGAGTACATCCCCATCTTTATCGCGAGCCTCGTCGACGAGCAGAAACCCGAGCACACACGAGGCAATGAACCGCGAACGATCGGCACGGTCGAAGGAGCCGTGGGAGCCTGCCGGCGCCTCGCCGAGTTCGACCGACGCGGACGGACGACGGCTCGGGGCACTCCCGCTCGCGGGCATCTCGCATCAAACCATGGAGCGCGCCGGAGCGCGTCTCCGCACCGATCGCTTTCAACTTCGCGAGTGGCAGAACACGACGCATGGGCGATGGGATCAACTCTTCGACAAGGCAATCGAGGACGGTCACTACGTTGGCAGCAATCCCGCGCGCGGGCTGAAGGCGGCTGACCCTGACCCAGTCGAGCTTTGGCGCGGCGGCAAAGAGGCCCTGACCGCGATCCAGGCAGCCCTCGTGCTGGGGCAATCCACTCCGCTGAGTGAAGAGCAGTGCACGGCACGCTCAATCGACTACGTCAGGCGTGGCAACCACCTCGTCATCTATCTCTTCACCCACCAGATCCGGGCCTGCGTCGAGCGCGAGTCCGGCCTGGTGAACTTTCCGCGCGACCTGCTCACCTCGCCGTACGACAGCCACGAGCAGGTGCGTCTCTCCTCACCGCTGGTCTTTCACATCTTCGTGCACGGGTTTGCAAGCGAGCCCGAACAGATTCGTCTCGCTCTTGAGCTCTGGTCCTTGGTGGGGTGTCGCATCGGCGAACTGATGGCCTTGGTCGTCGGCCAGGTGCAACGCAAGGCGCACTACGGGCTGCCATTTCTCGGCACCGATGAAGTGATGACCTGCCACGTGACGTTTGCCAAACAGTGGATCGAACGCAACAAGGACGCTGCCGCCCACTACTCCGCCACCAAGACCGGGCGCCGGCGGAAGGGCGAATTCCCAGAGCGCGTCTGGGAGATTGTCATGCGTCTCGAGCAGATCGCCACCGAGCGGGAGCAGGCGGCTCACCACAACGGTGCGCTCTGGCAGCCCCCGGAGAAAGGTGTGCCGTTGATCGTCGGTATCGAGGGCAGACCGCTCCGCCGTGATCTGCTCCACCAGGCTTGGCATCGCGCGCTCCTGCGCGCCGGACTGCCACCGCAGCTTCGCCTCCCGCTGAGCCGCACGCACCTCTTCCGCCATCTGTACATGTGCCTGCTCCTGGAGGCGTGCGGGAATCCGGACACCGTCGCTGACATCATGGCGGTGTCGCCGAAAGTCGTCAAAGACGTCTACGCCACCGTCCCTAACGAGCGGCGCCTGAAGGTCCTTGTCGAAGCCGCGACATTGCGTCGCGACCACATCGTCATGTCCAAGCTCAATCGCGAGGACTTTGCCGCTGAGATGGCAGACGCCGTCCGAGCTCTCCGCGAAGCAGCGGCCGACGGTGATGTCCAGGCGGCTGCATTCGCGACCCTCAAGATTGAGAACCTCGCTGCCGAACTGCGTCGAGCCGCAGGTGAGGCCATGCCGGTCGAACTCGGGGACTGGTTCAAGCAACTGGCACTCGACGTAGCTCGCCTCAACGCCTGGGCGCGTCGAAATCTTCCCTATCCGAAAGCGGATGCCGACGATCGGGCACTCGTGTCATGAGCACCGCCATGCGTCCGCCTTCCGCTTTGCTGACGCTGTCCGGCGTGGCCCACGAACTCGCGGGCCTGCCGGGCTTTGGAGCCGAATCCCGTCCTAAGACGGCGGTGAGCACATTAGAGAGAGTGAGGTCGGTGAGCCTGTGGTTGCCGTTCGAGCCTGCTCCGAAGGGCCGGCCGCAAGTGACCTGGCGTCGCGGCCGCATCCACGCCTATACGCCGACGCCGACACTCCAGAAAGAGCGCGAAATCTCCAGCGTTGCCCAAGAAATCCTTGGTCCGGAATGGAAACCGTTCCCCGGTCCGGTGCGCCTCCTTGTTGATGTGCTGCGGCCGGTCACGAAAGTCCTGCCAGTCGCACAGCGCACGACTGGTCTGCCCAGTCAGCGACCTGACCTCGATAACTATCTCAAGCTGATTATCGACGCACTCAGCCCCAACAAGACAGATTCCTGGGGCATGTGGCGCGACGATGCTCAGATCGTTGAGATCCTCGCTCGCAAGAGCTACGCGTTCGACGGCTGCCCGGGCTGGTTTGTCGTCGTCGAGGAGCTCGTTACGACAACACCGAACTGGCCATCTTCACGTGCGTCGTTCGGCACTCAAGCCGAGTTCACCAAATCACTTGTGCGGAGGACACCATGACTGACTCCATTGCCACCGACCAGGGAACCTGCCTGTACCCAGAATGCACCCAGCCGAGAGCACCGCGAAAGTCGCGTCACGGCCAGCCACCCAGGTACTGCGTCAATCCGGAGCACAGCGCTCAAACGGCCTACCAGGCGAACCGCCGCCGAGCTCAGGTCCCCGTAATCGGAGACACCCCTGCCGGTCCCGTGCTGAGCTCTGACGTCGAGCTGACTGTTGACGACAGCTTTGGACTCAACGACAGTGCGTTCGCACAGCTCGGTATCACTCCGCCGCGACGCGATTCGTTCCCGCAACCGAGGGACGAGACCGCGCTCGTCGCGCTGCCTCCTCCCCTTTTGGAGGCAGAGGATGCTCCGCAGCGCCCTTTTGCGCAGCCATGGCGAACGGTCGCCGCGACGGCTAGCGAACAGCCGGCCGAGGCGAACGACACGACACTGAGTGATGCGGATGCCGTGTTGTGCAACCAGCTTCAGACGCTCGCTGTCGCTTTAGCTCGCGAAGCCCAGACCGGTGACCGGGTTCGTTCACGAATCCTGCTGCTTGAGCGCGATCTCGAAGACGAACGCCGACGCGGGGTAGCCCTCCACGAGGAATGCGCACTGCTCAGGGCGGAACTGACCCGGGCCCATGGAGCCGTGCAGCGCGCACTGGCGCCTGCAGCCTGACGTGCGTCTCGGGTCGCACCACCCACCCGGAGACGTTCAGTGAGCGATCAGCATGCACGGCGTCCAGCAGTCGATGGCCCGCCGGTCACGCTGGATGCGGCTGAGCTGGGTCGCACGTGGCCATTGGGAGCCGCCAGTGCCTGGTTACACAAAGAAAACAAGGCGCTGGCGCTCCGGCTGGCAGACGAGATTGGGCGGCTCGGTCGTCCCTTTCGGGATGCGGAGATGGAGGCATGGCTGACATCCCCCTCAATCGCCTGCGCGGTCGCGTCGGGCGGAGTGGTGGCCACGACCGACGCTGCACCGATTGACCTGCTCGTCCTCGGCCACGATGCGGTTGTTCTTGACGCCTTCGAGCGCCGCCTTCGTCTTGCGGATGCGTATCGCGCAGACCACGAGGACCGCCGACGCCAGGTCTTCCAGAACCTCGTCGTCTTGCTCCTTGACACGATGGTGAAAGCGGCTGGGCCCGGGCCCCTGGCCACGTTTTCAGAGACATTGCAGGTTGAGTTACAGGTCGTTGAGCACACGTGCGAGCAACTCGTCAGGCAGTGCGACGCCTATGCGCGAAAGCTCACCGACGCACTCACCGCTGACGAGGCAGACGATGCGTCGCCCAAGTCCCCGGTCGTCGTGCGATGACCGCGAATCCCGCTGACAATGAGCGACGCATTCTCGTCGCCGGCGACGTCCACGGGGAACTGCCCTGGTGGGACCATCTCATCGCCCTCGCCCGACGTCACCGGTGTCCCGACATCCTCCAGCTCGGAGACTTCGGGATCTGGCCAGGACCGGATGGCCGTCGCTACCTCGACACGCTCGAAGGCCGGCTCACCGCAGCCCACCTGCGCTGTGTGTTCGTGGACGGCAACCACGAGGACCATCCCCAACTTCTCGGATTTCCTGTCGGGGCGGGCGGCTGGCGAGATATCCGGCCTCAACTCCGCCACGCGCCTCGCGGCTTTCGATGGCAGTGGGCTGGCGTGAGTTTCCTCGCCCTCGGCGGCGCGACCTCGCATGACCAGGAGTGGAGGTTGCCGGATCGAACGTGGTGGCCGGAGGAGGAGATCTCCGACATCGATGCAACTCTTGCCATGGCTGGCGGCTGCGTCGACGTTCTGGTAACCCACACGGCGCCAGAGTCCATTGTCGCCACCCTGCCGCACGCCGCCTGGATCGGCGAGGTGAGTCCAGAGGTTCTCAAGCGCGCGCATGCGCAGGAGCGTCTGCTCCAAACGGTTGTCGATGTCGTTCGACCGCGCCTGCTCGTCCACGGCCACTGGCATATGCACCACGACACGGCGCTTCCGCTTGGTGGCACGGCCGTCTGCCGCGTGATCGGCCTCGCGTGCAATGGGCGCGCTCATTCCGCGGCAGTCCTTGAACTCCCGGCGCTAACCGTCACGGTCGTCGACTGAAATGTGGCCCCCGTGCTCGTCGTGAGGCTCGAGATCTGGCCGCTCGGCAACCAGTCCGCTGCCGAGGAGCTCGGTCGGATCTATATCGGCAACGAGGGACAGGGTGATGCGAGTGCAGCTTCGTACAAGGCATTCCTGACGAAGCTCGACATCGGCGCTGTCCGACATCGCCGTCATGTCTCGATTCCTATGCAGTCGCAGATCTGGCGGACGGTTCGGATTCGACAACACATACGGGCCGAGGGGCCATGGCGGCTGGTCCAGTTGGTGCTCGACCGCGCACTCGCGCACCAGAGCGTACCGCCAATACGAACGATCGAGCGCAGCATCCCCGTTGGAGCTCGTTGGGAGCGTGCCGTTCTCACCAAGTCATCTGGCGGGAATGCAGCGCCACCGAAGACGGCTGAGGCGACTCCCGAGCAAGTGCCCCGACGGCATGGCAAAGCCGAATCCCCATCCCGGCCAACGCCCTCAAGGCGACGGCCGGCATGAGGCTCGATCGCGCCGACGAAGAGGTCGTCGAGGTCGCGCTGTCCGAGCGCAACCTGCGCACGCTGCTCGCCAAACTCGCCGGCTATCCATCCGACTCGGCATGCACGATTCTTCGCCAGGGCGACCCGACGGAGGCATTGCTCATCGTTCGAGGCGAGCCAGATGCGCTCCATTACGGGTCGCGTGGCTACGGCCCCGGTGAGATGGATGCCCGAACTGAGCAGCGGATCGGGGAACAGATCGAGGCGGAACGGCATCGGCGGCCGCGATCGGATGAGACCGAGGGTGGCTGACGAGGGAGGTGCGTCCAGCGAGCGCGATGAAGCCTTTGAGTGGATCCTGACCTTGGGGGAATCTCCACCCCGAGGGCCGCTTCCCGGCGTCCCGGCTCTCCTTGGTGTGGTGATTCTGCCTCGTGAGGTCACCGACTTCCGAGCGCAATGGGACTCCCAGTTCGGAGCACTCACCACTGCGACTGCTGGCCGCCAACGGTTGATCGCTCTGCCGTCGAAGGGCCGCGACGTCGTTGGGCGGATCGGGACGCTCGTCGAGATCACGGAGGTGCATCCACACGGCAGCGTGGTGAGCTACGCGCGGCTCGAAGGCATTCGGCGCGTCGTGATCACCTCGCTGATCCAGCGGCGTCCCTACCCGGTAGTGACGAGCCATGGGTGCCGGGCCTCAAACCGGGCCAGGGATCACGAACGGCGAATCGCTGCGCTGGTTGGGTTCGTCCGCTCACGCGCCGACTATCCCGACCACGACGTCGGCGACCTGAGTTTCCTCTCGGCTTCGGAGCAGGTGGACCGCTTGGCAATGCTTCTGTTCGTCAGGCCGTCGGACAAGCTCGCGGTCCTTCGAGCTACGAGCCTGGAAGAACGTCTATGCCTGCTCGAACGCCACGTGAGAGACATGAGGGCAAGTCCGAGCAGGTCCGACTCCGAATCCCCATCTGGCGATTTTTCCTCGCTCCCAGACGAGGTATCTCGCGCGATCGAGCGGGAGAAGACGGACGGATCGGGGTGGCACGACCGGTCTCAGATGATCATCAACTTCCTCACCGACCTGCGCTGGACCGCGCCGCCAGCGCAACCGATAGATCTGGTCAGAGCGAAGCGATTGCTCGACGAGTTCTCACGCTGGTCTCGACGACGTCAAAGAGGGGGTCTTGGATCACCTAGCGCTCGCCGAGTGGCGGCGACGCAACCATGTACTCAACACCGGTAACGGATTGTCGCTGTGCCTCGTCGGCCCACCGGGCACGGGTAAGACGTCGGTCGCCGCAGCGGTGGCAGATGCTTCGAACCGCCGCCTCGAGCGAATCCCTCTGGGAGGCGTGGACGATGTTTTCCTGGCGGGCTCGGACCGTGGCTACAGCGGTTCCCGGCCTGGCGAGGTACTGCGTCGGTTGCGCAATGCCGAGCGCCACCCGAGTGAAATCGTGTTCCTCCTCGACGAAATCGACAAGATCTCGGGCAGCCCAACCCGGTCCCCTCTCTCGGTGCTGCTTGCGCTCCTCGACCCTAGTCAGAACCAGCGGTGGCAGGATCAGTGCCTGGGTTCGGTGCCGATCGATCTGTCGGCGGCCATCTTCATCGCCACCGCCAATGATGAACAGGCGATACCCCTCCCCCTCCGCGATCGCATGCAGATCATCCGACTCCGCGCGTATACACGGGCTGAGCAACTGACGATCGCGAGCGAGTACATCCTCCCAAAGCTGTTGACCCAACTGAAAGTTGACGACCGCGTGCGCATGTCACCCGACGCCCTCGCATTGGTTGTCCGCAACTCGCCTCATGGCGGTGGAATGCGACATGTCGAGCAGCGTCTGAAGACTGTGCTCTCACGCGGAATCCGACAACATCTCCAGACTCACCGTATGGTCCGCGTCGAGGCTGCGTCTGTCGCTATGTGGCTTCCGGTGCGAGCGAATGAGGGCGCCATCGGATTCCAGCTGAGCGAAAGCAGGACGCGTCAGTGATGGCTACGGTCAATGCTTGGATACGGGACACCGTAATCCAACCGGTTGTTCCACATCTAACATCATGGTGCGAGTGTGCGGAATCCTGATGAGCAACGGATCTTGACGGTCAGCGAGTCCGCTCGGATGCTCGGTATCGATGAGGACACGCTTCGCCGATGAGAAAATGCCGGACAGATCCGCGCTGTGAAGCTCCCGACACGTGACCGGAGATTCCGACTCGAGGACAAAAACCGCCTCAACGATGAGGTGTTCGACGCCGTTGGGTAAAGGCCGCTTAATCGGCCGCGCTGAGGCTGGCAGCTCGTTCCTGTCCTCTTAGTAGATAAGCGGACAATGGTGAGATCTTCTTCAGCTAGCTGAGTGGACACTATGTCCGCGGGAAAGCCCAGAGTAGCGCGACGTTACGACGACTTCGGTCAGGCAGCAGCGGCCCCTCACAAGGCCGTCACCGCATGTTCTCGAAGGGGATTGGACGCGGATTCAACTCTTCCGATCACCGCGTCGTGGGGCGTCGCCCGGGAGCGCGCAACCCTGTACTAATCTGATGTGTAGTTACCATGGGTACACCTCTAGTCTTCGACGCGACCGGGGATCTGGGCGTGATTCGAGAGCGTCATGCACCGCCCGACGAGTTGTTCGCTGACGTCGCATCCACGCTGCAAACAGGTCGGTGGCCGGCCGTGGACGTACGGTTGCTCGCTCTGCCGGGCGTGGGGGGTGAACCACCGCTCACGTCGTACCTCGCTTTGCGTGGGACGTATAGCGACACCGTCGACCGCATCGCCCTGGCATGGGCGGATCCACCCATATGGAGCGGGGCCATCACGCCGAAAGAAGCATCAGAGCTGTTGCTGGATTGGAGCCGACGAGAGGTGGCGCAGGTCGAGGGCATTGCTATCCCCCGCCCCGAGTACATGGATAGCCTGGCAGCTACGCCACTGGCCTCCGATGAACTGACACGCCAACGCCATTTAGGCAACGAGGCCTTTGGGCTGCCTCTAGATTGGCACTTCCGGACCTGGTACTTAGGGGCGTCAGCCACTACAAGTCACAATGCCGTGGGTACTGTCCCGGCATTGGTGATGCGCGAGCCGGCAGATTGGGCCGGGACGCCTGTAGGCCCGGCCTTTCTCGCTCATCTGGGATTCGATCTCACGCACCTTAGTAACGAGTTTCTCCAGATCTACTTGCCGTCTCAGGACGCGATCCAGATCGGCGCTGTCGACCATGACTGTGTGCAAGTGCGGTGGTTCAGCCGTGTTTCCGTTCGTCCATCGCAGCTGTGGGCCGCTGCGGGGGCGGGCGTGTGGAGTTTGCAGAGGTCGCGAGTTCGAGACTGGAGTCCGGTCGACGCGCCGCCGGGATGGTTCGGATGGGAGCAAAGCGTCGCGGTTGGCAACCAGCTCGGCAATGTCAAGGTCTGGGTTGGCGTAGACAATCACCCCTTATATGCCGTTGATGTTCACACACAAGTTCGAGATTTGCTCGCCCAGCGTCGTTCGGTACTTGGGTTTTTGCATCAGCGATTGCCGATAGGCGACATCGTCAGACTGACCCCCAGTGCGGCAGGCAGAAATGGCGCAGCGCAACTGGAGACTGGTATCGGAAACGTTCTCGCGTCGCTGGGTTGGGAGGTCATGCAAGCTGGGGTGATTACGCAACAGGAAGGCATCGACCTATTGGCGTTCCACGAGCGTAGTGGCCGAGCAATCGGCATGAGCGTTACCCTCGGTAACGATCTGCCACGTAAACTCGCCCATATCCTGAATTCGCGTCAGGAGATTGGACCGAGATTAAGTGAGTGGAGTACTGCCTGGGCAGTTGCAACTCCGCTTGACCTCACGAATATCGATAAGGGCGCGTTGGAGAACTGTTTGCGCAACGACGTGTTCGTGCTCAGCGGAGAGGACTTGCGACGAGCGGAGAGTCTCGACGACTTCAGCCAGCGGTTGGACGACTTGTGGACAATCGATCACGTCTCAGAGATGCTCCGACTTGCGCAAACTCCCTGAGGGGTACGAGCGTCGATATCCTCGCGGTCCATCCTCCCGAGAATTGGGCGGGTTCCGGTCGCACACATTTCGAGTTACCGCGACGCACGTTAATCTCGCCTGCGGTGTTGTGATCCCTAGTCGCCCCAAACTCGTTGTATCAGCTGCTGGCACTCGTGAATCGGCCAAGGGGTCTCAAGAATGCTACTGAGGATCTGATTTGAAGAGCGATCGATGAAGAGCGCGTTTGCGGCGTCACGAGCCGACGCGTGGCACGCAGCTCCGAGCACCGATTTGCCCCAGAGCGGAACCGCATTAGCAAGCCAACCTTCAACCGACGTCCCGGCATAAGCTGGATCGTCCCACACGTCCCATACGCGCTTGAAGTCCTTCTGATCTATCTCCACCCACACGCCGAATCGAAATTCGTGCGGGACGTCGAGGTTGACGGGTAGCAAAACTCGCAGGAAGCATCTTTTGCCATCGAGCAGCACGAAGCTCTTGCCAAGTTGAACAACCCTTTTGGTCCGGTCATCCGATGCGAGGGCGAAGACCTCATCCGGCAGGCCAAACGAGACCTCTCGATCAAGGCCTCTCACTTCTCGCCTGCACTGGGGACAGACTGGGACCACCCCTCCATCATGATGCGCCCATGCTCCTTGCGTGATCACCTTTCCAGGGCCGGAAGATGTTGGTTGGCCAGTAACTCGCCTCTGTCCTCGCACGAATTGGTCTCCGGTGGTCGTCGTTTGCCTCCCCGGCACCAAGCGCTCAGTCTTGAGCGCCGCCTGCCTTTGGTCGGCAACCGGACATCAAGTAGATGAAAGGTTCTGCTCATGCATAGGCGTCAGAATTGTCGAATGGCCCGCGCAGACCTCCTCGTTCACCTCGTGAGAGCGGCCAGGACCGGGGACGATCTCGAACTTAGGCGTTCGGTAGACGCCCTGATCGCCGAGGAGCGCAGTAAAGATCACCATCTACTCGCGGAGCGCCTTCAGGAAGCACTTCGAAGCAACGGGTCCGCTGATCGTAATGGAGCGATTGTCCCGAATGGTTCGCTAAAGGGTGTAGATCTTATTCGCCCAACGGTCCGCTTAGACGACCTTTTCCTTGAGCCACAAACTCGCGAGGCGGTCGGCGAGTTGATTGAGGAGCAAAAGCGGATCGAGGTGCTTCGAGCTCACGGGCTGGAACCTCGCCATCGCTTGCTGCTCACTGGGCCTCCTGGCAATGGAAAAACCTCACTTGCGAGGGCAACAGCCGAAGCTCTGTTGGTTCCGTTGCTCGTGATCCGCTACCACGAGGTGATTGGGAGCTATCTTGGCGAGACAGCAGCACGTCTAGCTCAGGTCTTCGAGGCCGCACGCACCCGGCAATGCGTGCTCTTTTTTGACGAATTCGATGCCTTGGCCAAAGAGCGTGGAGATGAGCATGAGACTGGCGAAATCAAGCGAGTGGTCACGACGCTGCTTCTCCAGATCGATGAGGTACCAAGCCACGTCGTCGTGATCGCAGCATCCAACCATCCCGAGCTACTGGATCGCGCCGTAGATCGGCGGTTCCAGATACGGCTGAGGCTGGGGCCGCCAGGCATCGAGGAACGCAAGGCCTGGTTCGGATATCTGCTCGACGAGCTGGGAGAGCGGGTAGGAATGACTCCACAAACCTTCGCCAAGCGGTCCGCTGGAGCAAGTTACTCAAGGTTGAACGACTTCACCGAGGACCTCCGTCGCCGGCGAGTTCTCGAACCTGGGACGCCACTACGGCGATTGATCTCTTCACGGCTCACACGGTGGCAGCATCTGACCGCTGCCCACCGCAGTGACTGAACTCCCCGCCCTTCCCCTGAGACCGCCGGTACTGAGGCCTCGGGAAACTGGGAACGCGCATAGGCCAACCCTCCGCGGGCCCGGACGGCACCGTCAGGGAGAACGACTCGATGAACTCATTCGATCGGCTGACTGCGGCTTTTAGAGAAGGACGGGTTTCGGCCACCGACGAACCAGCGGCCCACGAAGCGGAGTTAGTTCTTGTGCTCGAAGTTGCAGGAGAGCTCGGCGAGTTCGCTACCGCGATGAGGAGGATCTCCGGCCTCGAGTTTCTCGCCGAGGAGGTTGAGGATCAGGTCCCCCCGGACGAGTTTGCTGCGATCGATTCCACCGGTCGCCGACGCGGATACAACCGCGACGTGTTTCTTGTCGCAAGTGATACCACGGCGTGGGTGCAGATGCTCTCGTTATGGAATCGGTTCAAACGCGGCGAGAGTTTTGCTCGAGGCTTTGCCCCCTTTAGACATCTTTTCGATCGCTTGACCACCATCCGAAGGTGGGACGATCGAGATCGTCTCGAGCTTTCGGGAGCCGCGGTGGCATGGGAACGCGAACTCGCCAATGCGCCGGACGAACTCGTCAACTTCGAGGTGGAGCTCTGGTGGCGTGAGCGTCCCGAGCAGAGGTCGAATCTGCTAAACGCCTTGCGAGCTGATCTCGAGGCCGCTCAAGGAGCGCTTCTGGCGGAATACTCGCTGGCGGAGATCGGATACCTGGGGGCTCTCGCGCGTGCTCGCGGCGAGCTCCTCCTCGACGCAGCTCGCCGGCGCGAGGTTCAGTGGCTCCGGACCGAAGGAATCCGACTTTTTCACCCCGTAGGGCAGATCGCGGCTCCATTAACAGGTGAACTTATTCAAGCGTCGCCAGTCCCTGTTCCGGATCTCGCTCTTGCCCGCACGTCAAGTCGTCTCGCTCTTCTCGACGGATTGCCGGTAGAGGGACACGAGCTTCTCGCGGGGCGCGTGCTCATCGACGACCCAGATTCATGGTCCGCGACAACGCCAGTGCGGACCCGAATTCACGGGTCTGCGATGGCATCCCTTGTAATTCATGGAGATCTCTCCCACAGCCAGGTACCTTTGACTGAGCCGGTCTACCTCAGGCCCCTCCTCCAGCCCGACGCCCCTTCCTGGGTTACGAATGCCCCAGAGGAACTCCCGAGGAGGTTCCTGCCGGTCGACCTCATACACTCGGCCGTTGCGCGTTTGTTCGAGGGCGAGCGAGTCGCTCCGGAAACGCGCGTCGTGGTGCTCGCGATTGCCGATAGATCGCAGCCGTGCAGTAGGTTCGTCAGCCCCCTTGCTCGCCTCCTGGACTGGCTGTCGTTTCGGTACAACGTGTTATTCCTTGTGGCCGGAGGTAATCATCTCCAAGACATCGAGCTCCGAGCTGACTTCGACGAGCACGCCAACCCAAGACGAATAGAGAACGACTTCCTCCAAGCCGTGCTAAGGACGGCCGGCTTTCGTCGTCCACTGGCTCCGGCCGAGTCTGTCAATGCCATCACCGTGGGAGCGAGTCATAGCGACTGGTCTGGCGCGATCGCCGAAGAGGGTCTGATAGATCCTCTCGTTTCACCCGAGCTTGCCTCGGTGCTAGGTCCAATTGGGCCGGGATTGAGGCGATCGGTGAAGCCAGAAATTCTCTTCCCCGGCGGTCGGCAACTTGTGCGTCTCGAGCCGCTGGGAAGTGGGGAGCGAATTGCGAGCCTAGTCAGGACGTCGCGGGCACCCGGATTGCGCGTAGCGTGCCCTGGCTCCGGCGCGACCGCACTGCGGGCGACAAGCCATATTTGCGGGACAAGTGGGGCGGTTGCGCTAGCGGGGCATGCAGCAGTCGAACTGCTTGGCACGATTGACGATCTAAAAGCTGCTTTCGGCGACCGATTTTTGGAAGATAGGCTGGACGTGGTTCTGGCAAAGGCTGCACTCGCGCACGGGTGTAGCTGGGGAACCGGTCGACAACTGGTTGAGTCCGCCATGGACCATCTTGGTATCGGAGGGGTTCGTGATCGCGTGGGCCGGATGCTGGGATATGGCACAGCGAAACCGAACGGATCGATCGCCTGCCAGCCGGAGAAGGTCACGGTGTTTGCGGTGGGCCGTATAGGAGATGGGCAGCTGCATTCCTACTCGTTTCCGCTACCTGGAAGTCTCTCTGCAACTATCGCGCCGCGACGCGTAACGCTGACGCTTGCGTGGCTGAGCCCGATCAACCCATTTCACCGAGGATATCGACGCGCCGCACTGAAGCTCGAACCCGCAGGCGAAGCAATGGCGGGGAGGTTCGTTGCCGGAGTGGAGACGACGGAGCCAGCATCGCGTCGAGGTACGCTCGAGCACGAGATTCTCGACGGCCAACGTGCAGTCCCCTACGCGCCCGGAGCCGCCATCGAACTGGCAGTCTCATGCAGGGCCGATGCCGGTCCCCTCCAGGACGACGTGCCGTATGCGGTCCTTGCAACTCTAGAAGTACCGCCCAGCCTAGGCATACAGATATACGAAGAAGTGCGAGAACAGCTGCGCATACCGTTGCGAGCGATAGTTCCGAGGTAGCGATTGGTCGTCGCTCAATTGCCCCACGACCTGGCGACGCGCGACATAGACCCGGTGATCGTGGCCGAGGCCGGCATCGGCGCTTAGCGTTGGATCTGCCGACCGGGGACGCACCCGTTGACAGGATGGCGGCACGGTTCGTCCACGCATCGAGGAACTTCTCCCACTCGTCAGTCCGGAGGAGCGCGGAGCGACCATCACGGAACATGTGAGCCTCCTCTCGACTAGGCTCTCTCGGATGAGCGTGTAGTCGAGTTGTTCGCGTGTACGACCAGGATTCGCGAGTTGTGTGACTGCCGAACGAAAAGCAAACGCTGGACTACGAGTTGCGGCGCGTGAGTGCCCTCCTGGTAGCCCGTGATGCCGCCGCCGTCACCTCTCCAAAATGGGTGCGACCCCGTATCTCTGGAACGAGTGTTGGCTTCGTGCTCGGTGCCTGTCGACCGTGCCGCCGACTGTAATGACCGTCGCTCTCGCCAGTTATGGGCGCAGGAATCGCGAAGGCTGACCCGGCGGCTACTCAGGTCTCCTCGAATCCGTAGCTCCGCCATAGCTTCTTATGCTTCTTGACGTTTGCGCCCGCCAGGTCGGCCAGATCCGGCCAGGCCGGTCGGACGCGCCACGCGCCGACCACTGATTCGAGGGCGGCGTCAACGTCCCTTGGCGGCACCGGCTTCGGTACTCCGATGACAGCCCATACCGCGGCCTCCTCGATCCCGCTGGCAGTCATGGTGTGGTCGTCCGACCGGTAGTTCCAGATATACCAGCCACGGGCGCGTACGGTCGCGCACAAGCTGCTCCATTCATCGCGCCCGATGACTGGCCCGGCGATGAGGTAGGGCGCTACATCGCCCTGTCGCAGCGTGCATACCTGAGCGAACACGGGAATGAATTCGCGCAGTGCGTCCGGATCCGTCGGAACTGGCTCTAACGGGGAGGGCTCGAAAACCACGATATCGCCGGCTCGTTGCGTCGTTCCTGGGTAGCTCACGACGAAGATCCTCGCGCTGGCGGGGCCGATACGGAGTGCCGCATATCTCTGTTCGCGCCCGCCCTCGCGGGTTGAAATGACGCACCGTCCGGCGGAATCATTTGGCTCACCACCCTCGAGGTCCATCGGAAAACCAAGGCTCACGGCGCACGTCCTCAACGCAGGCCAGTCCTGCGCCGCGCTCGCTGCGACGATCAGCGCCCAACGATCCTGGTCTGTGCACTCTGGATGCGCGACAACCTCTTCAAGGACGGAGACTGCGGTTGACCAGTCCTCGAGCTGTCGAGCGGCATTCGCCCATATGCGACGCGTGTTGATGAAGGTGGTGTCCAGCGCAACCGCTTCTCGACAGGTCGTGATGCAGTCGGCCCACTCCCGATCCACCCACTGCCGGCGCGCACGTAAGGCGACTCCCATGGGTGGATCGGCTGCGAGCACCTTCTCTTCAAGATCTGCCGCACCTGCTCGGTCTCGCTCCTGGAGCAGGGCCGCTTGTAGTAGGCCCACAAGAGCGCGGTCCGTCGGTGTCTTCTCGACGGCAGCTCGGAGGATGCCGAGTGCCTCGCGGGCACGTTCCTGGCGAATCAGCAGCTCTGCAAATTTGACTGAAAGCTCGGAACTCTCGGGGAGTGCTTCGAGTGCCACTTCGGCTATGTCGAGGCATCGCTCCAAGGGATCGTCAGTCGTCTTCTGGAGATAGTCACATGCTTTCTCTGGAGGCACAGGGAGCGGCTGCATCACCATTGCCGCAACCTCGTCCTCGAGCTTGGCGATTATCGGAGCCAGGTCTGTGGGATCACGCAATTGCGGTGCCTGCGTCTGCGCCGTCGCAAGGGCCCAGCGCGCAGTGTTTCGCGCGCCGCGCTCGGCCGCGAGGCGTCCGACGACGACGGCGATCTCCGCGCTCGGCCGCGTAGCCTGAGCAGCGACCTGGCGACTGAGGATCATGCGCAGCTGCTCGGCTGTTGTGGCGTCGTTGGCGTGCACACCAGCGCCGATGAGTGCGGCTTCGACGCGGACCCAGTCGGCGTGATATCGCCCAAACGGAATCACGCGCTTATGCTCGGTCAGTGCCTCGGCTGAGTCGTTCCATCGCTCGAGGCGCGCATACGCTTTTGCGAGGAGGATCAGGCGGTACACAGAGAGTTGTTCGCTGGTGAGGTGCCGGCGCATGGCACGGCCTGTCAACAGCTCAACCGCATCATTACTCGATCCGGTTGCAATCAAGAGATCGGCCTCCTGGAGCAGAAATTCGCCGCTCGGGGTGATGCTCAATTCGAGTTGCCGTCGACGAGCATCTCGATATGCGGCGAGTGCCTCTTCCGGCTTTCCCGAGTCGACGATTGCCTCCACCAACTCAGCGGTGAGGCAGTTGAAGCATGACCACGTCGGATCGATCCGCTCCAGTGCCTCCGATACCACCTCAATGCGTTCGGCCGCATAGCCGGGTCCGTCAACGTTCGCGTAGCACATCGCCATGTCCTGGGTGGTGCACACCGCTTGCGGGCAATCGGAGGTCTCTTCTCGATGGGCTCGGTCGAGGGCGTCGACCGCATCGGTCAGAGCGGACAGTCCCTCTCCACCGATAGCGACGCGACTCTGCAGCAACCAGTGTCGTGTGAACACTTCCATCCACGGGAGCCGCAGGGCGCGGGCTCCCGCGAGGAGGCTGGCGCCCGCCGCACTGGCCTCTTCGCTGCGTCCCCCGTTGGCGTACCCCGCGAGGGCGAGCATCTGCGTCGCAAGGTCGTCGTGCCCGTTGCCGCGCAGGTCCGCACTCGCCGAGTAGACCCAGCCCCAGACGTTCACTTGGGGGACCCGGCACACAAGGCGCTCACGACTTCCGAAAGGTCCTCGAGCGCCTTGAGCAGGTCGTCGGCGTGGTCCAGGGATGTCGTCGTGTTAAGGCGTTTCAGACCTCGCAGCGCCCGCGCAGCGAGGGCTGCCCCTCTCGGGTGAGCAGTGCGGGCGTCGAGCATGCACTGGATGGCCGGGGAATCCATGTTGACGTAGAGCCGGCGCAGCGGCCGCTCCAGCAAGGACTTCGTGTGGATGCGGGCCATTCTGAGTGCGGCCGACGCGATACGCCCATCTGCCTCATCGTCCTCGATCGCCTTTTTCAGCATCGCTTCGCGGTCGGGAATGACGACAAGAGGAAGCTGCGGTGGTGCGAATCGCGAAGCGACCACATCCTCGCCCTCGGTCGCAAGCGCCTCCGTCAGCCATTCCATGTCGCTCGGATTCATCTGAGCGGGCCGGAAGACCGTCTCGTCGCCGGAACTGGTTCCGATTTCCGCAATTCGCTGCCCTCGCGCTACCGCGTATCGCCGGACGAACGGAAGAACGCCGAAGCGGTCTCCCCGGGCGACGGGAATCCGAAGCGCCTTGAAAAGTGTGCCGGTCATCCCCTCATCTGCCTCGATGGAGACATGCAACGTCCCCGTGCCGCCCGCAGCAGCGGCTCTGGCGGTCATGTCCCCCTGAGTTGTCGGGATGGTGACCTGGTCCATAAGGAGATCGAAGAGTCGCGCATCACAGAGTGCCGCGCCGAGCAACGCTTCGTTGTGTCGCATCAACACGCGGCGCCACGCCTCGGGTTGCGACGAAGCAATTTCCGCTAGTCCAAGCGCGACCCGCTCGGCTAGGTTGGCTTCCAGGGCGGTCCAGACCGCGTCACGCTGAAGATCCTCACGACTCGCAGTCGGTGTCAGCGCGCTCGATTCGATGACGCCGCTGACAAAACCGGCCCAGCTGGGAAGCAGATCGCGCGCGTCATCATCGAGAAGCATTCCGCGCACGAAGACCGCAAGACGGCGCTGATCTGATGTCGCGTACGAGCGACCACCGTTGATCCAGAGGAGCCCACGGGATTCCGACTTGTCGTGGAACGGCACCGTGATCGTTGCGAGCGGCTCGAACCGCGTATCGAAATGCGTGGCGAACTCGAGCGCACGTCGCTGCGTGAGGGTTGGATGCTCGCCATCGACCGTCTCACGCCAAGGCGGCGTTTCATCGTTGACCGGTTGGGCACCCTCCCCAACGGTGATGGGAACCGACAGAAGTGCGCAATAACGCCTGAGCACTTGAGTCAGCAACGTGGTGTCGCACAGATTGCGGTGCTGAGCATGAAGTACCAACGTGACGGTCGTGCCGACGGGCGCCGACGCGATCTCTTCGACGGTATATCGCTCGCCACCAACGCTCGTGTATCGGAACGTCTTCTCGGGGCTGCGATGTGAAGTCGTATCGAATCGCACTTCGCGAGCGAGCACGAATGCGCTGAGGAAGCCGAGACCGAACATTCCAATGAGCTCGTCACTACTCGTCTCGTCGCGGAGCAGCCGCGTGTATCCGCGACCGATAGTTGCCAAGTAGGAGTGAATCTCGTCTTCGGTGAGACCGGCCCCATCGTCCTCGATGACGACCGCTTGCTGCGTATGCACGCACCTGACACTGATTGCGCCGCCACCCCACCTCGGATCCTCGACACGGCGTCGAACAATCGAGTCATGGGCGTTTTGGACCAGCTCCCGTAACGCTACGAGCGGTGTGCTGTAGAGATTCTCGCCCAGGACGGTGAGAAGGCCACCGACGTCAACACCGGTCGACTGAATCGTGACCGATTTGGAGTTCGGCGCCATTGGATACCCATTATTGCGACCCTCCCCGATTCTGGACGCCCGATACCGATTCGTCGCCTCATCGACAAGTTGACCTTCGGCTAGCCGCCAGCCTTGCGTTGCCGATGCCTCGCGATCCAGGTTGGCCGAGCTTGAACTCTCGAACACGGGCAATGCCCTGGAGACGTGGGTGTGGGAGAACGGGTGGGTAAGGCAGCTGGGCGGTGATGCTGCCGCCGGGTGACACAGGCGGCCTCGGCTTCGGTCCTGCGTCCGGACTCCTCCTGAGATCGGCAGAGTCGCGGCGGTCAATCAGCGCAGGCCCGTCGTGTTCGCTCGTGTCCGCCACGACCGGCATGCCGCGGAGACCCGGCTGGGCCTCGACGGGTGCGGAGCTGGTACCCCGTTTGGTACCCACTTTGTCTGCCACCCGAGATCAGTGGAGATCACCGTTGCGATCTTCTGATCCGACCTTCTAAGATCGTTTGGTTGGATCAAGTGGTGCCGAGGAAGGGACTCGAACCCTTACAAGGTTGCCCTCACCAGCCCCTCAAGCTGGCGTGTCTACCAATTCCACCACCTCGGCTTGGCGGTCTCTGAACTGAGGAGCCCAACGACCGCTCGGCCATTCTACAGGCGCAGGCTCGACCCCACCCTCCGTGGTGTGGCATGCTCAACCCATCGGCCTTCGGAGGACCAGGGGTGGCGCGTCACGTCCGAACGATCACGAGCCTGTTCAAGCGACAGGTCCGTCGAGCCGACCGCGTGCTGCACATCACCGCAGGCCGGCGCGGACCGTGGCGGTGGGCGATCCCGATTGGCGGCTTCGGCCTGTGCGCCGTCGTGCTCCTGGTCGCCGGGATCATGAGCGGCGTATCGGCGCTCGAGTACATCCCGATTGCGTTCTTCGAGGCGCTCGTGATCGGCGGCTTGTTCGTCATCTGCGTCTCGCCGGTGACCGAGCCACCCGACAGTGACGATGGAGGCAGAGGTCCCGGTGATGACCCGACCTCTGCCCCGCCGCCGTTTGACCCGACGCTCTGGGTCGCGCTGTTCAGCGAGTTGGATCCGGCGACAAACAGCGACGTCCTGAGTTCGCCGCCGTCACGAGAACCTGTCGGTGCCGGTCGCTGAGCGGCGGTTCCGGTGACGACGCGGCCGAGACGCCGTGATATTCTCGCCGCTCGCCATGCCAAGGGCCATACGCCGTCTGGTGTTCGCGCTCATCGGAGTCACCGCTGCAGTGCTGCTCGTGAGCGTCGCGATTGCGAAGCTCATCAGCATTGTTGACACGCCGCACGACGCCGCGGCATTCCTCGAGTTCGTGCTCGGCACCTACTGGCCGGTCATCGTTGCCGTCGTGGCGCTGACCTCGGTAGGGATCGCGCTCTACCCGCAGCGCCGCGCTTAGCGGCTCAGTCGGCGGGCTTGTTCCGCTTGCGACGGCGGCGGAAGACGACGAGCATGGCCCCGGCGGCAACCGCGACGAGCAGTCCACGAATTCTGGTCATGACGACGAGGCTATCACGCGGCGGGCTCATCGACGGCGCCACACGCTGAGTGTCGGGATCGCATCGGGTGCGGGGTCGATCGCGTGCACCGGATACACGGCGATGAGCGTGAAGTCGGTGTTCAATGACCGGAGCCTTGCTGTGCGATTCCCGCCGTCCCCGATGCAAGCAACCGTGTCTCCCGCGTAGGACGTCAGGCAATCCCCGAGCGATGAGAAGAGCGGCGGCCAGCAGATGAAAAGGGTGCGGTCGGGGTAGTCACGTAAGACTGTCTGGTCGCCGCGTCGGACCTCGGCAAACGTCGGTGTCAGCTCGTGATAACGGTTTGGTTGGTCGCCATCAGGCGGTGCTTGATCGAACGCAACGACATCCACGCCGGAGGCGATGAGGCGTGACGCCCAGTAGCCGGTGCCGGCACCTATCTCGACGATGGGGCCGAGATTGCTGAGCATGTCGAGTGATCGCGTATCGGGGACGACGTACGAATATCGCTGCGCAAGCGCGAGGCGCGCGTCGTCGCTCGGCGACGCGCCGATGGCGCGGAGTGCCGCTTCGAACGGATCATCCACCGCTGATGATGGTGCTGCCCGAGTGAGCTTTCGTCCTGACAACCTAGGGCGTGTGCACCGCGAGCGCGGAGATGCGGCAACCGGCCGCACCGTCCGTCACCAGATACGTCGCGGTGAGCCGGTTGATCTCGCTGCCGTCACTTCTCTGCCGTGAGAACGTCCCCCGGTACAAAGCCGTCGTGGCGTTGAGGTCGGTGACTTCGGAGTTGACGATCTCGCTACGGCTGTACGCGGCCACCAGCATCCCCTCGACCTGTGGCTGTAGTGCCGCAATGACCTGTTCCGCGCTCGTCAGCGCGAAGAACCCCGTGTCGGTGGTGATGAACAGCGGGACCCCGTAGTACGCAAGGAGCGAATCGGTCTCGCGCTCGCCCCGCCCGCACGCCGCGAACGCGTCGAGGTATTCGCCGAACCACCGGCTGACCTCATCGCTCTGCACAGGCACGGATGATGTCAGGGGTGGCGGGTGGCGCGCACGACGACGTCGTCCATTTGGACTCCAGTTCCGGCGCGGTTCGTGAGAGTGCGTGGGAGTTCGTCGGCGGTGACCACGTCCCACTGGGCGGCGTCGAGACGCTCCCTGATGCTCGCAGCGGTCACGGCTGCCTCCGCGGAAGGGTTGTGAGCGTGCGCTGATGTTCCGCTGGTGTGCAGGTGGCCGACGATGAGCAGCGTGCCACCCGGCGCGACCCAGCCGGCAATACGCTCGTAGAACGCGAGCTGCGGCGTTGCGGGATGGGCGTAGTGAGTTGTGACCAGGTCGAACTGCGCGCCCGGTTCCCAATCACCGAGGTCCGCTTCGATCCATTGCACGCGCTTGGCGGGCGCACCAGCCTCCGCTGCGCGCTTTGCAGCGCGGGAGAGCGCTTCGCTCGAGATGTCGACTGCAGTGACCTTCCAGCCCTCAGACGAAAGCCAGATTGCCTCGGCTCCTTCCCCACAACCGGCGTCGAGCGCTGTACCCGGCGCGAGTCCGGTGACCTCGCGTGCGAGGTATGGGTTCGGAGCGATCTCCTTCCCGTTTGCATGCTCGTCGGCCTGCTGCCAGTGGGTCTTCCAGTAGTCCCTGTCGAATGGCTGACTCAACCGCCGTTTCTCGTCGCTAGAACCCCTTTCGGGGCTGCAACAAAGAGCGATGCCTGATTGCGGCGCGAGATCAGCGCGGCTGTGGCTCCCGACGGTACGTCACGTGTATGGACGGGACACGCCGCGTGACGGTCCGACTGAGCTGACCAAAGCCACCTCCGGTGTTCGCCGGGTATGTCGAACTGACATACGCATCGTTTTCGACCTCGGAATCGACAGAGTAGCCGAGGGCCTCGAGGCGGGCCGAGTCCTTGGCGAACGCCTCGCCATGCCAGTACGGTTTCTCGACTGATTCCGGGAGAGGCTTGTGACGGCGCAGGCGACGCACGTCCATCCGGTTCGCCCAATCCTCGAACCAACTACCGAAGCTCATTGCATTCACATGCTAGTCGCGTGGCCCGCACAGCGCGCGCATGGGGACGACATCGTTCCGCCCACGAAAGGGATGCTCACAGTCAGCGCCTTGCGTCAGTTCGCTACGACGATCTCCCCGTCGTGCCACTCGGGATCGGACTCGAGGAGAGCTCGCAGGCGCTCGAAGCGCGCATTCTGCTCCGGCGTTGCGCTGTTCGACGTGTACGCTTCACGGCTCTCCCAGACGCCGGCGACCCAGTACTCGCGCGGGTCTGAGTTGGCCCGGTACAGGTACACCGCACGCGACCCGGGGGCGCGCACGCTCATTACCTCTGCAGCGAGCTGTTCGAGTTCGTCCGCCTTGCCTTCCTTGACACGCCAGCGAGAGATAGATCCGTACATCGCTAGTCCTTTCGTTGTGGCCAATGTTCGTGACCAGGCTGCGCGAGTATAGGTTCGGCGAGAAAGGCTACGCGACCGCGGCGCCCATGATCAGCGCGAACCACCTCGGATAACGCTGGTCATGCTGTCTTGAACGTTCCTGCCGATGGCAGTCGCGCAACTGCGAAGGACAGGAGGAGCACGACGACCGCGGCACCCACGCCGAACAGGGCGCATTGCCAAACGGCGAGTGTGGGTTGGAGTGCGAAGCCATAGGGCGTGGGACATCCGGCGGAGGAAGGGCAAGAGCCGAACGACTGGAGCTGCGCTGTCCAAACGCCGGCCCCAACTCCCGCCGTCACAGCTGCAAGGCCGGCCGCCTTAACTCCCCGTACGGACGGCAGTCGCGCGACCGCCATGGAGAGGAGAAGCAAGACAGCTGCAGCAGCCACACCGAACAGGATGCATTGCCAGGCCGCAAAGGTAGGCCTCGTGTACACATGCATCAGGAGGCAAGCTGCCTGAGGAGGGCACTGGTATTCGCTCGGCGCAAGTTGCGCGGTCAGGAGGCCAACCCCCACCCCCGCCGGCACCGACGCCACCCGAAGGGCCAGCGCGAGGATGCGCCTCATTCACGAATGCTATCGCGCCGCTCGTCGCGCGAACGACCGTCGCCTAGTCGCTCGACGCGTACCACACGAGCCCGCGGTGTGCGATCAGCTCACCTGGACGCGGTCTTTGACGCATTTGCGCGGATGTAACTGTCTACGACCTGTTCCCGTTGAATCGATGGAGGTAGGCAATGAAAGTCAGGACAGTCATCGGCGCAGCGATCACCTTCGTTGGCCTCGCAGCTTGCGGGTCGACAGCGCCGCCGACCGCGCGGCCCGCGACTTCGACGCCAAGAGTTGTGGCAACAGTCGCGCCGACGCATGCTCCGACGGCTATCCCCACCCTAACGCCTTCCGCGGCGACGCCCAGTGTGTATGTGACCGTGACGTGCTCAAACGTACCGGTGATGTGGGCTCAGAAGCCCTATCCAAACGGAAGCATTTTGGGCAAAGCCACATGGCACAACCTGACCGTCGGTGACTATTTCGGTATTGGACTTCTGACCACCCGCGTTACCTCTCCCACGATGTCGGTAGGGGTCGAGGGCTTCGGGAACGCGATCAACGCGTTCCAGCAAGGCACCTGGGAGTGGTCAGAGCTGACCGGCCTTGACCAGACGGTTTTGGTTGCCCACGGCGCCCTCACCATCCCGGCGTGCCCCGGGAAATCGGTCTGATACCCCCTATTGGGGTAGCAGCCATGAAATTCGCAACCGGTATGGGCGCGGCGATCGCGGCCTTGAGCCTCGCGGCTTGTGGGTCGGCAACCTCGCCGCCCGCGCGGACAGGGACGCGGGCGCCGACCGTAACGCTGACGCCCACCGCAACGTCGACGACTGCAAGCCCCGTTCCGACGCCAACGACGACGCCCACACCGACTCCGTGCGCGATGAACGACGTGGTCTGCGACCCGAAGCTCGTGGTTGCATCGTGCGACGGGATCGCCAACGGTAATCTCACCGCGCTTGGTGGCAGCGTGTCATGGACCGGCACACTTCCAGGCGATGAGCTTGTTATTGATCCGGGTGATTTCGTCGTGGCTGACACCGGCACAAGCGGCACCTTCGGGGCCGACGAGGATCCTCCCGGCACGCTCTCCGCGGGCACGTACCGCTTCCAGTTCCGCACCGGCAGCGGCGACGACATCTCGACGGATGGAGCAAGCGGTAGCTTCACCATTGATGCCTGCCCCGTCCCTCCGAACTTGGGGTATACCAACACGTGCGCGGTCGCCGGGAGCGCTCAGGGTGGCAGTCTGACCATCACGTTCTCGGGAACGTGGCAGTCCATATCGGGCGACTACCCCGACAGCATTTCCGTGGACGGTGGTGAAGCAGTAGCCGTCACCAGCAACCCGTTCACCAGCGGGCCGTACACCGTGGGAGACCACGTATTCACCACCGACCCACAGGGCATTGAGCCGGTCAACGCGAATGGCTGGCCGTTCACTATTGGCGAGTGCTGATCCCTGGCGGCGAGCCCGGAATTGTGCCGCCGGCGATGTAAGCCGGCGCTCCGTCACCGCGATGTGGCGAATAATCTGCTGTGTGGGGGATTCCAACCGCTTCGGATAGCGAAGAATCGGGTGCCGTATCGCGGCCACATGGCGCGTGCCGAATTACGCCCTGGCGTCGTATTCGGTCACGGTCGCGGCGGTGCGCAGCTGGAGGTAGGCGGGTTGGCCAGGTGGAACGCCATGACCCGTATCCAGCGGAAACATCTGTGATTTGCCCGAGAGTTTCCGCGTATAGGACTTCCCGGCAACGGTCCACGTCATCGTCGCTCCGGCTGCGGCCCTGCTCAGGCTGGCAAGTGGGCCAATCGTGGCGCCGGCGAATGAGTAGAAGCCGCCGCCTCCCCCGGTCAAGTTCCAGTAGCAAACCTGGTTTCCGATCGGGACGTAGGTCAGCTGGTCACCGCACGACCCATCGAGCGGCACGTTGATCCCGACCGAGCTGACGGTGAGTTGCCCGACAGGGATTGACGTCGGTGTCGGTGCGGCTGTCGGCGTCGGAGTGGGCGCGACCGTCGGGGTTGGCGTCGACAAAGATGCAGTAGGTGTTACCTGCGAGGTCGCGACAGTAGGCGTCGCGGTCGGCCGCGCCACTGAGGCGCCACAGCCGGCAAGGAACGCGGGGAGCAATGCAGCAAGCCAGAGTGGAGGCCGGCGGAAGCTGGTTGTCGGTGTCTTCATCTGGCCGAGGAAACGATCGGACAAAACAGTCCGTTACGTCCGGCGCAGCGCTGAACGAACCGGCTGTCTCTACGATCAGTGAGCCATGTCCTGGTGCAATGCGGGTTCAGTGCGCGCGGTCAGCGCCAGCAGAAACCAGTGCCGGCGGCAGGGCACCATCCTCTCGCGACAAAGATCGCAGCCCTTCCAAGTCATTGCGACGTGCCCAGTGTTCAGCGATACGACCGTTGATCGCGCGCAGCGGGACTAGGGGGTTCCGCCGCGTGTCAAGATGCTCGGCGAAATCGACTCTGCTCCCGGGAATGAGGTGAGGACAGTGCTTTCGGATGCCATGCTGGTAACAACTGTTGCGGTGACCGATCTTGATCGCGCGAAACGGTTCTTCAATGAGCAGGTTGGGTTGGCGATACTCGAGGAAGCGCCGTACGCTATTCGCTTCGAGGCCGGGAAGGGAACGCAAGTCTCGGTGCGGCGCGGGCAGCCGAACGTCGGGCAGACTGTGGCGCACTTCGAGGTTGATGACATCGAAGGCGTTGTCCGAGAGCTGACCGCGCGGGGAGTCACCTTCGAGGAGTACGAAACACCGAAGACGACTAACTTCATCGCTCAGGTCGGCCCCGCCCGCGGCGCGTGGTTCAAGGATCCTGACGGGAACGTATTCGGTGTCCGTGAGGGGCCCGTACCCAGCGCCGCGTAAGGGAAGTCCCCGGAGCGAGACCCGATGCCGATGCACGCGGGCGAAAACAAAGGAAAGACCGCAGGTGGCGCTGCACCACCTGCGGTCCCGCCGTCATACGAATCGAATCTAGTGCGCTTCGAGTGGTGTGGTCACGTAGGGGCCAAAGGTGTTCTGGCTCACCACGTTGTGGCTCAACGGGGCGTTGAGCGTCCAGATGCCGTCGTGCACGTAGCTGATGACGTTGTTCCTGATGATCGTGCCAGTGATCGGGCTCGGCGGTGGCGGACCCACCACACCCGGTTCGAGGCCGGAGCCGACCTGGATCGCGGTCGGCACGACGTTGTTGATCAGGAAATCGCTCTGGTCGCCAGCAAGGTTGTCGTTGCTCAGGTGATTGCCCTCGATGACGTTGCCATTCAGATCCTGGAAGCCGAAATGGCTGTGAATCACGACGCCGCCGAGGCCGTTGCCGTCCGCGGTGTTGTTCCTGACGGTGTTGTTGTAGACGGCGCCGCCGGGACCCGCCGCCGCGAGTAGGACGCCACCGCCCTCACCCAGATTGCCGTTCCCGTCGACGGTGTTGCCGACGATCAGGTTGTGGTACGTGCCACCCAGCGCAGGCTGGGGCTGACCCGCGTTTGGGCCGGTCATCGCGACCGCATTCGAGCTGTGGCTCACCACGGTGATGCCGCAGTCGAATTGATTGTCGAGGACGACGTTGTTCGAGATGGTGTTGTCATGGTTGGGTCCGAACTCATCAGTGAGGAGGATGCCGCCGGCATTGCCCTCGACGGTGTTGTTGGTGACCAGCGACCACGTCGCGGTGAACAGATGCAGTCCCTCGCCGCAGTCGCCGGGAATCTCGGGCGCGGGCGGGACGCACTCACCGTCCGCCTGCGCGGCAAACCCGGTGTCGTTGTTCTCAACGGTGTTGCCCGAAATCACCACATCGGTGATCGGCTTGCCAACGGGACCGGTTGTCGGGGGCGCGCCGATCGCGAGAATGCCCTCGAACTCCGCGTTCATGACGGTGAATCCCTTGACCGTCGAGTGCGAGGCACTCGGGCCGTCGAGGAGGATCCCATTGCCGGTGGTGGACGTCGACGCGTCGATCGTCGGGTGGCCGAGGCCGATGAGCGTCAGCGGCTTCCTGATCGTCACGCCCCGGGTGTAGGTGCCCGCCTCGACCTTCACGGTGCCCCCATTGGGTGCGAGATGCACCGCGTGCTCGATGGTCCGACAGGGGTTGGCGTGGGTGCACGTCGGTGTGTCGTGGCCGGTGGGTGAGACCCACAGTGCGCCGCCGCTTGCCGAAGCCTGGGTCCCGGACAAAGCGAACAACCCACTCAGCGCGAGTGCCCCTGATGCGCCGAGCGCAAGGCGACGTCGAACGATACCTGGCATGTCCTCTCCTCCGTACTCCCCGGTCACGCCCGGGGCCTCTTTTTCCCGGGGTGCATCCTACCGCGTGGGTGCGATGGAGCGCTGGGCGGTGCCATGTATTTCCACGACCGGTTGGGACGTGTACGTGCCCGAATACGAAGCTTCAGGTTTTGTCAAGAAAACAAAAGAGAGATACCCGGCAACGACCTACTCTCCCACCCCGTTGCCAGGGCAGTACCATCGGCGCTGGTGGGCTTAACTGCTGTGTTCGGGATGGGAACAGGTGTTTCCCCACCGCTATGATCACCGGATATCTCTCTCATGACGAGTGAGAATGCGAGTCTGGTCCACGGAAGCTCTTATGCTCTCCGTCGGAGAATCCTGATGCGCTACTTCGAGCGCTTTGCCAGGCTATGCACGGTCCTGCGGCGCCACCATTGGCGCCATCCCACTCGTCGCTGAAAAGTGGGATAGGAGGTCAAGCCCTCGACCGATTAGTACCGCTCAGCTCAAAAAGTCACCTCTCTTACACCCGCGGCCTATCAACCAGATGGTCTCTCTGGGGTCTTACCCGGTTTTCCGGTGGGAGATCTTATCTTGGAGTGGGCTTCGCACTTAGATGCTTTCAGCGCTTATCCCATCCGGACATGGCTACCCAGCGATGCTCTTGGCAGAACAACTGGTGCACTAGCGGTCCGTCCAACCCGGTCCTCTCGTACTAAGGTCAGCTCTCCTCAAATCTCCTGCGCCCACAGCGGATACGATCCGAACTGTCTCACGACGTTCTAAACCCAGCTCGCGTACCGCTTTAATGGGCGAACAGCCCAACCCTTGGGACCTACTCCAGCCCCAGGATGCGACGAGCCGACATCGAGGTGCCAAACCTTGCCGTCGATGTGAACTCTTGGGCAAGATCAGCCTGTTATCCCCGGGGTAGCTTTTATCCGTTGAGCGACGGCCTTTCCATTCAGAGCCGTCGGATCACTATGCCCGACTTTCGTCCCTGCTCGGCTTGTCGGCCTCACAGTCAAGCTCCCTTACGCCATTACACGCCAAGGCCTGATTTCCATCCAGGCTGAGGGAACCTTTGGGCGCCTCCGTTACCGTTTGGGAGGCGACCGCCCCAGTCAAACTACCCGCCTGCCACGGTCCCGACACCGGATAACGGCGCCGGTTAGAAATAAAATCCAGCAAGGCTGGTATTCCAAGGTTGACTCCACCGAACCTAGCGGCCCGACTTCACAGTCTCCCAGCTATCCTCTACATGCTGGACCCCATTTCAGTGGCAAGTTATAGTAAAGCTCCACGGGGTCTTTCCGTCCTGCTGCGGGTAACCTGTATCTTCACAGGTACTTCAGTTTCGCCGAGTACGTGGCCGAGACAGCGCCCATCTCGTTACGCCATTCGTGCGG
>CAVWEG010000002.1:0-263792 GCA_963754015.1 Candidatus Dormiibacterota bacterium | reverse complement strand
CGATGACGCGGTCGAGCTCGAGTTGCGAAGCCAGCAGTGTCGCGATCAGACCGCCGAGGCTGACACCGACAACGCTCACGTGCGGCGAGACCTCCGCTCGCGCCCAGGCGATGATCGCGGCGGCATCCTCGACCGACTGGCGGACCACGGCGCGAATGTGCGCGGGATCGAGGCTGAAGTAGCCGTCGCCGCTCCGCTGGCCCGGGAGCGTGCGGCGCAGGTGATACGGCAGATCAAGGCGCGCCGTATGGGCCCCGCGGTGGCGCATCTGCCGGGCGAGCCAGCGGTCGTACGTCGTCTGCGGCACGGCATACCCGTGGAGCAGGAGCACGAACGGCGCCGGCCCGGACGTCTGGCGGACGTGCGCAGTGGAAAGGAACCGCCGGCTGCCCCAGTGGCCGCCCGGTCCTTCGCTCTCGCCCTCGAGCTCGAGCTCCCTCCACTTCGGGCCCTCGAGCGAGTCCCAGGAGCGGTTGACACGCAAGGGGCGCGGATCGAGGACACGGCTGTCCTGCCAGAATGCCGCCGGATCGGCGGGGGTGCGATCGATCATGCCCGGGCGGCTGATGCCGACCGCAGTGAGCCGGACGTGCACCACGCGGTCAAGGAGCAGCGAAACGGTGCCGATCAGACGGTCATGGGTCGTCACGGTGCTCATGGAAATACCCTCACGTCAATCATGCCCCTATCGGCCGATTGCGTAACCCTGACTCGTAGAACATGATCGAACGTGGCCGTGCCCGAATTGACGCCTCCGCTCCGTGTGGTGGGCGCCCCAGATCGCGCCTATGACTGGGAGTCCGTCTACCAGGAGCACGTTGCTCCCCTCTATCGCTACGTCTATTCCCGGACCGGCAACACCCCCGATGCTGAGGACGTGACCTCGACGACCTTCCTGCGTGCCATGCCCCGGCTTCGTACCGATGTCTCCGCTGCCGAAATTCGCTCGTATCTGCGTGCCACCGCCCGCAGCGTGCTCGCCGACATCTGGCGCCAGCGCCACGGCACCGTCCTCATGGAGTTCGACGATGAACGCGACGCCGCCAGCCCGCCTGATCCGGAGCATGAGGTCGACGTGAGCGGCATCCTCGACGGGCTCCCGGCCAACTATCGCAGCGTGCTCGAGTACCGCTTTCTTCGCGGATACTCGATTCGTGAGACCGCGGCCGCGATGGGCGTGAGCGTCGCCAACGCGAAGGTGCTGCAGCTGCGCGCGCTGCGCCGAGCCGCAGCCAACGGAGGTGGCGACGATGTCCAGAGCTGATCGCCGCCTGACGCGATACATCAAGGCCTTGATCGCCGATCGCCGCCCGCCGCGCTCACCCGCGGATGACGACGCCGGTGCCATGCAGGTCGCTGCGCGCCTGCGCGCAGCCCATCCCGGCGGGGCCGATCCGTCGCCGGCGTTCGTGGACCACCTGGCGAGACAGCTCCGAGAGGCAGGGGATCACGAGCCCGGATGGGTCGACAACGGCATCCAGCGGCGTCGCTTTCTCGCCGGAGGCATCGCCGCGGTGGCGGCGTCGGTTGCCGTCGGCGTCGGTGCCGAGCGCATCCGCGAAGTGCTCACCGAGCCCCAGAGCGGCACCGGCCCGATCGTGCCGTATCTCAGCGCCTGGGTGAAGGTGGCGACCCTCGACGACGTTCAGCCGGGGAAGATCAAGCAGTTCTCCGCGGGCGGCATCCAGGGCGTGGTGTTCACGCTCAACGGTGAGGTCCGCGGCCTGAGCGCCGTCTGCACGCACCAGGGATGCACGCTCGTCCCAGAGCCGGCCGACGCCAAGCTCGTCTGCCCCTGCCATCCGATGAGCTTCTCGCTCACCGGCGACGCGAATCCGGGCGACTATCGCCTTGCTCCCCTCCCGACGGTGCAGACGCGGGTGACCGCGAGCGACGTCGAGGTGCTCGTCCCCAACTGGACCTGACGCCCCCTCCGCTGAGCCGGCGCTGATCCTCGACGCGGAGTGATCCGCCGTTCTGAGCCGTCCGTACCAAGCGGTGACAGGGCGGTGACATGACGACCACTCGATCGTCAGCGGCCGCTCAGGAGAGGTGAAGCACATGGCCAAGGTGACACGGCGGACGTTTCTGTCCACCACGGTGGGGGCAGCGGGCGGTGTGGCGGCGATGGGACTCATCGCAGGGCCGAGCACCCTCGTGGAAGCGGCGCAGAACGTCGCTGATGCGAGCGACGGTCCAGCGGCGAACGAGCCGATGACCGCATACGTTCGTGACGCGGCGACCGGCGAGATCGAAGTCATGGTCGGCCACAAGGCGGTCGTGACCAAGAACCCGCAGCTCATCCGTCAGCTCCAGCGCGTCACGCGCTGATAGCCGACCGCAACAGCATTCACATCCTCACGAGGGGTACACATGTCTTCGCATCGTGAAGCGCCGGGCATTTCCAAGGACCCGGTTGCTGACAGCACTGACCTTTACGCGTTCACGAGCCCGGATCATCCGAACTCGGTGACGCTGATCGCCAACTACATCCCGCTCGAGGGACCGGACGGCGGCCCGAACTTCTACAACTTCGGCGACGACGTGCTCTACGAGATCCACGTCAGCAACGGCGGCGGTGTCGGCGAGAACATCACCTACCAGTTCAAGTTCACCACCGAATACACCGATCCGAAAACCTTCCTGTACAACACCGGCCCGATCACGAGCCTGACGAGCTCGAGCTGGAACGTGCGCCAGTTCTACTCGGTCACCAGGATTCGCAACGGCCACACCGAAGTCCTTGCCAACCGGCTCGCGTGCCCGCCGGTCAATGTCGGCGTCCGCTCGACTCCGGACTACCACGCGCTCGCCGCGGCGGCTGTGCATCCCCTCGACGGTGGCTGGGTGTTCGCCGGACAACGGCGTGAAGGCTTCTACGTCGATCTCGGGTCGATCTTCGACCTCGGCGTCCTGCGCCCGTTCCAGAACGACCACCTCATCCCGCTGCCGGCCGTCGGCGGTGTCGACTCGACCAAGCAGCTCAACGTCCATACGATCGCGATTCAGATCCCGAAGACGCATCTGACGCGCGGCGGCGAGCTGCCGACTGATCCGACCGCGGCGGACTCGGTGATCGGCGTCTACACGTCGGCAAGCCGGCGCAAGTCGACCGTGCTCGAGGGCGGTGGCAAGAACATGGACGTCGGACCCTGGGTCCAGGTCTCGCGCCTCGGCATGCCGCTCATCAACGAAGTGGTCATCCCGATCGGCAAGAAGGACTTCTGGAACTCCACCGAGCCCGAGCACGACTCGCAGTTCGCGGCGCACTACGCGCATCCCGAGCTTGCGGGGCTGCTGCCCGTGCTCTACCCGGGCGTCTTCCCGAACCTCCAGGCCTACACGCCGGCGCGCGCCGACCTCGAGGCCATCCTCCTGACGGGCATCCCGGCGGGTGTCGTCTCGGGTTTCCAGAACTACACCGGCACCAGGCAGGCCGACCTGCTGCGCCTCAACATGGCGATCCCGCCGGCATCGTCGCCGAACATCAACGGCATTCTGGGCGGCGACCTCGCCGGGTTCCCGAACGGACGTCGCGTGTTCGATGACGTGGCCACCATCGAGATCCGTGCCATCGCCGGCGCGACCATCCCGCTGGTCGATCCGACCTACACCGCAGACGGCGCCGCGGGCGCGGTCAGCGACTTCTCGGCAGCGCAGTTCAGCAGTGGCGCGGTGCCCGGCAACAGCCGGTACATCGACCACTTCCCCTACCTGGGCTTGCCGCTCAACGGATTCGACACCCCGAGATGACCGAGAGCGAGTCCGCCGGCAGCGCCCTGAGCGGGCCGGCGGTGCTCGACATCGGCGGGGGGACCGGAGCGCTGCTGGTGGTGGTGCCAGCAGCGCTTCTCGGCACCGAGCCGGAGGTCAGCCCAGTCGACCGGCCCGACGCCCGCACGCATACCGGCGTGCACGAGCGCAACATCGACGGGGCCTTCCTGCCGGTCGCGCTGTTCCCCTCGCTCGAGGCCGGGACGTGGGCGCTCTGGGCCGAAGGCCCATGCGCAACCCGCCAGGTCGAGATCATCGACGGCCAGGTCACGCGGGTCGACTGGCGTTAGGCCCGGCGTTGGGCGCCCCGCGACCGACGCTTGACGCTCCCTACAGTTTGCGTCTAACGTTGCGCGGATCCTACAGGCGTTCAGTAGGATTCCTTGCAACCCGGGGCTGTCTGGAGGGACAGGACGATATGGGCACCAACACAGGTGGAGTCGCTTCGGAGCGCGTTGCGGCACTGACAGCTCGCGAGGAGGAGGTCTTCCGCTCGAGGCGCGCGCGATCGCGTGAGCTCTGGAAGGAGGCTCAGGAGTACATCCCTCGTGGAGTCCCGAGCTCGTTCCAGGACACGCCACCGCAGCCGGTCTTCATCGACCACGGGCTCGGCAGCAAGGTCTGGGACGTCGACGGCAACGAGTACGTCGACTTCCACAACGGTTTCGGCGTCATGGTCGTCGGCCACGCGCATCCCGTGATCGTCGCCGCAGTCGATGCGCAGCTCCATCGCGGGACGCACTTCGCCCAGCCTGTCGAGGAGAACATCGTCGTCGCCCGCGAGCTGGCACGGCGTTTCCAGCAGCCGCAATGGCGCTTCACCAACAGCGGTACCGAGTCGACACTCGACGCGGTTCGCCTCGCGCGCGGGTTCACCGGCCGCGAGGGCATCATCAAGATCGAGGCCTCGTACCACGGCCATCACGATGCACTGCTCGTGTCGGTCGAGCCGCCGATCGACGCCGCGGGCGACGCCGCATCGCCGAACTCCGTGCCGATGACTGCGGGCATTCCCGCCTCAACCGTTGCGTTGACGATCGTTGTCGGCTTCAACGACCTCGACGGCCTGGAGCGCGCCTTTGCTGCGCATCCAGGAGAGATCGCGGGCGTGATCGTCGAGCCGGCGATGATGAACATCGGCTTCGTGCTGCCCGATGACGGCTATCTCGCGGGCCTCGTCGAGACCGCGCACCGCCACGGTGCGGTGGCCATCTTCGACGAGGTGAAGACCGGCGTCACGATCGCTCCGGGAGGTGCGACGGAGCGCTTCGGCGTCGTCCCCGACATCGTCTGCCTCGCCAAGGCGATCGGCGGCGGTCTCCCCTGCGGCGCGGTCGGCGGACGGGCCGACATCATGGCGAAGATCAGCGACGGCACCGTCGCGCAATTGGGCACGTTCAACGGCAACCCACTGACAACTGCGGCGTCGCGCGCGACGTTGCTCGACGTGCTGACGCCTGCCGCGTACTCGCACCTCGACGCGCTGACGGAGGAGCTGAGCGGCGGCCTCCGCGACGTGATGTCGGAATTCGACCTCCCCTTCCACGTGGTCTCGATGGGTGCGCGTGGTTGCGTCACCTACCGCAAGGACCCGGTGCACAACTATCGCGACTACGCGGCCATGGACAAGTCGCTGGCGTACGTCTCATGGCTCTACCAGACGAATCGCGGTGTGCTCATGGCGCCCGGCGCCGAGGAGAACTGGACGCTCTCCGTCCAGCATTCGTCCGACGACGTCCGCCGCTATGTCGACAACTTCCGCGAGCTGGCAAAGGATCTCCAGGCGTGAGTGCCGTCGCCGTGCGCACGCTGCGCAACTTCGTCGACGGCGAGTACCGCGATGCGACCTCCGACGCGTCGACACCCCTGATCAACCCCGCGACGGGCGAGGAATTCGCTCGCGCGCCAGTGTCCAGTCCCGCCGACGTCGACGCAGCGCTCAAGGCTGCGCAGCGCGCGTTCGGCGGGTGGCGTGACACGACGCCAAAAGACCGGAGCACGGCGTTGCTCCGCATCGCCGACGCCTTCGAACGGCGCGCCGAGGAGTTCGTCGCACTCGAATCCGAGAACACCGGCAAGCCGATCGGCATGACTCGGAGCGAGGAGATCCCCCAGCTGATCGATCCCGTGCGGTTCTTCGCCGGGTGCGCGCGCATCCTCGAGGGCCGGAGCGCCGGCGAGTACATGACCGGGCACACCTCGATGATCCGTCGCGAGCCTGTCGGCGTCTGCGCCCAGGTGACGCCCTGGAACTACCCGATGCTCATGGCGATCTGGAAGTGGGCGCCGGCGATCGCCGCGGGCAATACCGTCGTCCTCAAGCCCTCCGACACCACACCCGTCACGACGCTTCTGATGGCCGAGATCATGGCCGAGTTCCTGCCACCGGGCGTCTTCAACGTCGTCTGTGGCGACCCGAGCACGGGTGCGGCGCTCGTGACGCACAAGATCCCGGCGATGGCGTCGATCACCGGGAGCGTCCGCGCCGGACTCGAGGTCGCGAAGGCCGCGGCGAGCGACCTGAAGCGCGTTCATCTCGAGCTTGGCGGCAAGGCGCCGGTCATCGTCTTCGACGACGCCGACATCGCGTCGACCGCCGAGACGGTCGCGATGGCCGGCTACTTCAACGCCGGTCAGGACTGCACCGCGGCGACTCGCGTGCTGGCGTCAGCGTCGATCCACGATGAGCTCGTCGCTGCGCTCGTCGAGCAGGCCGCCGCGAACAGGACCGGCATGCCGGATGACGACGAGATCGCGTTCGGCCCGCTCAACAACGCCCGGCAGCTCGAGCGTGTCACGGAGCTCGTCGAGGGCACGCCGTCCCACGCCGAGGTCGTTGCCGGCGGGCATCGCGTCGGCGCGCGTGGCTATTTCCACGAGGCGACCGTCATCTCGGGCCTGCGGCAGAACGACGACCTCATCCAGCGCGAGATCTTCGGCCCCGTCATCACGGTGCAACGCTTCGACGACGAGGCCAAGGCGCTCGAATGGGCCAACGGTGTCGAATACGGTCTCGCATCGAGTGTGTGGACCCGCGACCACGGTCGTGCGATGCGCATGGCTCGCGCGCTCGACTTCGGCTGCGTCTGGATCAACACGCACATCCCCCTCGTGTCGGAGATGCCGCACGGTGGCTTCAAGCATTCCGGGTACGGCAAGGATCTCTCGATGTACGGCTTCGAGGATTACACCCGGATCAAACACGTGATGAGCAACATCGAAGCCTGACGATCCAGGCTCGACCGAGGAGGACATTGGTGAGGAGGAAAGCATGGCGACGTTAGCGGAGCCGATCGTTCACGGGAAACAGGTGGTCTCGGAACTCAAGACCAATACCCTGAATCTCTTCGATGCGACCATCATCGCGACGTCGAGTGTCGCGCCGGCTTACAGCCTGGCGGCAACGATTGCGGTGCTCTTCGTTGTGGTTGGAGTGGCGTCGCCGGCGGCCATCCTGGTCAGCTTCGTCCCCGTTCTCTTTATCGCGCTCGCGTACTACTACCTCAACCGGATGGACCCGAACTGCGGGGCCTCGTATTCCTGGGTCAGCCGGACGCTCAGCCCGTACATCGGTTGGTTCGGCGGTTGGGTGCAGCTCTGCGCCAACGTGCTGTTTTGCGCAGCCGCGCCGCTCATCGCCGGTGCGTACACACTGCAGCTGCTCCAGAGCTTTGGCTGGATCAGCGCCGACACCGCGGGGAGCCAATTCTGGATCGCGGTCGTCGGTGTCCTCTGGCTGCTCTTCGTCACCTACATGGTGGTCCGAGGCATTCGCCTCACCGCGAACTTCCAGTGGGTCTTGCTCGCGATCGAATACCTCATCGTCGTCGGGTTCTGCATCGCGGCCTTCGTCAAGGTCATCGGTGGCCATCCCGCCACCCAGCCGGTACAGGCGAATTGGTTCAATCCCGGGGCGCTCGGATCCATCAACGGCCTCGCAGCCGGCGCCGCACTCGGCGTGTTCTTCTTCTGGGGCTGGGACACCGCTGCCAACGTCAACGAGGAAAGCAAGGACGCTGAGACGACTCCGGGATATGCAGGGTTGATCAGCATGGTCGTGCTCCTGGTGCTGTTCCTGTTCTCCGCAACCGCGATCGACATGGTCACGTCGCCGAAAGACCTCACCGCGATCGGCAACAACGGTGGCGACATCCTGTACTTCTTCGCGCAAGGTCTCAGCACGGCGCCGGTTACCTACCTGATGATCCTCGCGGTCCTCTCCTCGACCGTGGCCACGCTGCAGACGACCCTGCTTCCGTCGAGCAGGCTGTCGTTCTCGATGGCTCGTGACGGCGTCTTCCCGAAGATGTTCGGGATCGTGCACAAGAGCTGGCAGACGCCGTGGATCGGCACCCTTGTGACAACAGTCCTCTCGATCATCGTCGTCGCCAGCACGTTCATCGGCAGCGTCAACGACGTGTTCGGGAATCTGATCCTCGAGATCGGCGTGCTGGTCGCCTTCTACTACGGGATCACCGGCATCGCATGCGCGTGGGCATTTCGCAAGGTGCTCACATCGTCGGTGTCGCTGTTCTTCCTCGCCGGGTTACTGCCGTTTCTCGGCGGGATCTTCCTGTTCTGGATCGGCTACCAGGTGGTGATTCCTGCAGGGACGAGCTTCTCTGACGACATCGGCACTGCAGCACCGGTGCTCATCACGTTCGCGCTCGGGATCCCGCTGGTGATCATCGCCGCGATGGTCAACAAGACCGGGTTCTTCCACCAGAAGACCGTCTCGTACATCAAGAAGAACGGCCGCCTCATGGCGTATGTCCCGGGCGCCGGGACGATGGAGCTCGCCGGAGCCGCCGCGGCCCTGAGCACGCCGGGGTCAACTGTCGACCCAGCCGCTGTGGCTGACCCGACTCAGAACTTGTCGAGCAAGGAGTAATACACGCCGACGAGCGGGAGGAACCAGGGGTGCCCTCGGTAGCCCGGTATCCGCGGAAAGCGGAGATCGGAAAAGGCCGGTTGGGCACCCCTGGCCATCCACTCACCGGCCAGCGTTCCCATCCAGCTGCCCAACGCCACACCCGAGCCGCAATAGCCCATCGCATAGGTGATGCCGTCGACGCGGGTGAGGTGCGGCAACTGGTCGAAGGTAAAACCCACATTGCCAGTCCACGCGTGGCTCAGCCGGACGCCTGCGAGCTGCGGATACATCCCGATCATCGCCGAGTACAGGCGGTCACGAGCCGTGTGCACGCTCACCGGCGCAAAGCTGGTACGTCCCCCGAAGACCAGACGGCCGTCGGGTGAGAGCCGCCAGTAGTGGAGAAAATTGCGCGTGTCGCTCATCATTCGCCGGTGCGGGCTGATGTCCGCGGCCCGCGCTGCGCCGAGTGGCTCGGTGGCGATGATGTAACTGCCGATCGGAATGATCCGGCGTCGCGCCCACGGTGCCGCCGCGTCGGTGTAGCCGTTGGTGGCGACGAGGACCTCACCCGCGGTGATGTCGCCTCGTTCCGTGCGGACGAGCGACCCGGAACCCGAATGCTCGATCGTGGTTGCGCGCGTGCGAGCATGGATCTCGGCGCCGCCGCCGAGCGCGTGTCGCGCGATGCCGGCGAGATACCGCGCCGGATGGATGCTTGCGCCGTCGTTGGTGAGCATGGCGCCGTGGAAACCACGACACGGCGCTTCGGCCTCGAGGGCCGCGGCCTCGAACATCACTGTCGCCTGGCCGAGATGCTCGCGACGGTCGAGCTCCTCCGCGCGGAGGTGCTTCATGCGGGACCGGCGGTGCGCGAGGTGCAGCCACCCGCACTGTGTGTATGCGGCATCCGGAGCCACCGACGCGGCGGTCTTGGCGACGAACGCGTAGGCCTCGACGCTCGCGTCGTGCAAGGCGCTCCCTGCTGCGCCGTAGCGGCGTTGCAGCGTCGCGGCATCGCGACGGACGCCCGCGTGGATCATTCCGGCGTTGCGTCCGCTCGCGCCTTCGCCGAGCGCGCCACTGTCAATCACCACGACGTGTTTCCCGTGCTCGACGAGTTTTGCGGCAGCGCAAAGACCGGTGAATCCGGCGCCGATGATGACCGCGTCAGCGCTCTTCGGCAGCGGCGTTTCGGCCAGCGGCGGGAACGCTGTGTCGTCCCACCAGAGCGGTGTTTCCCGGTAGTTCTCGGCGAGCGGTGCAACCCGCGTGCCGGGCGGACCGGGTGGAGACCAGAGGCTCATAATCTACTCAACAGTGACAAGTTCGACGAGGCTGGACAGCGTACCTGCTGTCTGCCCCGAGTCGTGGTGAGGGGTCCTCGTGGACGACATACGCATCGGTGAGGTCGCGCGCCGAGTTCGGCGTGAGCCCGTCGACGCTCCGAGCATGGGAGCGCAAGGGACTGGTGCGTCCCGACCGGGCGGGCGGGCGTCACCGTCGTTACACGTCTGACGACATTGCCCGCCTCCGCGATGTGCGCGCGCTGCTCACGCGTGGCTACGCACCGCCGGCGCTGCACTCGATCATCGCCGGGGAAGCGTTGCCTGACGACCCGGTCGTCGGCAAGCGCCTGCGCGCGGCAAGGACGAGGCGCGGCCTCTCCCTGCGCGACGCCGCAGAGCGCGCCGGCATCTCTGCTTCGTATCTGAGCCTTGTCGAACGCGGCCTTGCCGAGCCGTCGGTGTCGCTGCTCCAGCGCGTCGCATCGGCGTACGGCGGCACGCTCCTGGAGTTCTTCGGTGCGTCGCCGGCCGGCACCGCCGGCCCGAAGCTCGTCCGCACGACGGAGCGGCGCCGGTTGCGGGGCTTCGATCGCGTCGAGATCGAGGACCTGGTCACGTTTCCCGACGCCGTGCTCGAGATCGACATCTTCAGCGTCGCACCCGGAGGCGGCAGCGGCGGTGCATACGCGCATGACGGCGAGGAGGCGATCTACGTGCTCAGCGGTGAGCTGGACGTCTGGCTCGACGAGACCGAGCACTACCACATCGAGCCCGGCGACACCCTTTATTTCCGCAGCGCCCAGCGGCATCGCTGGACCAACTACTCGAGCGATACGACCCGGCTGTTCTGGGTCAACACCCCGCCCACTTTCTGAGAGGAGCGCGTGCCCATGGACACCGTCGAGAAGTACCAACGCTTTGTCACCACGAGCTCGCTCGCCGGTGTCGAGCCGATCATTATCGAGAGCGCCCGCGGGGCGACGGTGACCGCCACCGACGGCACCGAGTACACGGACCTCTACTCGGGTATCGGGGTGGTCAACGCGGGGCATGTGCCGCCGAAGGTCGCCGAGGCCGCGAAGCGGCAGATGGACAAGATCGTGCACTCGTGCTCGTATGTCTATCACGTCCCGGTGGTCGCAGACCTCGCCGAACGCCTCGCGGAAATCACGCCGGGACGCCTGCAGAAAACGTTCTTCGGCAACAGCGGCACCGAGGCGGTGGAGGGCGCGCTGCGACTCGCGCGGGTGTTCACCGGCCGTCGCGAGATCATTGCGCTGCAGGGTTCGTTTCACGGACGTACAGCGGGCGCACTCGCCGTCACGGGCAACGCATTGCGCAAGCATCACGGCGGCGCGCAGATCGCAGGGATCGCATTCGCACCGACGCCCAATCCGTATCGCTGCCGAATGTGCTCGGGGAAATGCTCACTCGCGTGCGCCGACGCGGTTGACGACGTGATCCGCTACGACACGAGTGATGATGTCGCCGCGATGATCGTCGAGCCGATCATCGGTGAGGGCGGGCTCATCCCCTTGCCCGAGGGATATCTCGCCCGGGTCAAGGAGATCCTCGACGCCAAGGGCATCCTGCTCATCGCCGATGAGGTGCAGAGCGGGTTCGGGCGCAGCGGCCACATGTTTGCGATCGAGGCGTACGACGTCGAGCCGGACATGATGACCATGGCCAAAGGCATCGCGAGCGGTTTCCCGCTCGGCGCCTTCATTGCTCGAGAGGACATCGCTGACGCGTTCGAGCCGGGCGACCACATGTCGACCTTCGGTGGCAATCCGGTGTCGTGCGCTGCGGGTGTCGCCACCATCGACATGCTCGTCGAGGAGCATCTTCCCGAGCGTGCGGCACGTCTTGGCGCCATGGTGTTGAGCCGTCTCAATGCTTTTGCGGAGGAGAGCGACCTGATCGGCGATGTGCGTGGCGCCGGTCTCATGATCGGCGTCGAGCTGGTACGCAATCGCGAGACCAAGGAACCCGCGACGACGGAGGCGGCGGCGGTGAAGCGTCACTGCCGTGACCGCGGTGTGCTCATCGGTGTTGGCGGTGCACTCGGGAACGTCGTACGCGTACAGCCGCCGCTCGTGATCGGTGAGGAGGACCTGGACCGCGCGCTTCGCGTGATCGAAGAGGCCGTCACCAGCCTGGCCGCGACGCCCGTCGGGTAGCCCGCGCCTCAGAACAACCGGCCGGCAGCCAGCGCGGCTGCGAGCGTGAGCGGCACGAGCACGATCCCGACGGCTGAGTAGCGCACAGCTGATGGGCGGGCGTCCACCGACCGTGCTGCCGACCACCAGATCAGTGCGGACAGTGAGCCGGTCACCGCAAGGTTCGGCCCGATGTTCAGACCGAGCAGGAGACTTCGCGGATCCGCCGGCATCCGCGAGCCGAGCAGCACTGCTGCCGGCAGGTTGTTGACAAGGATCGACCCGACTGCGCCGATTGCCGCGCTGCTGACATCGCCCGCGCCGGCCATGAGCTGACCGGGATAGGACCAGACGCGAGCAAGCGTGCCGAGACCCAGCGCGATCAGGAACACGCCCGACAGACTCGCGACGTCGATCTCGCGAAGGCGGTCCACGGAAACCCGTCGCTGACTCAGACGCACGAAAGCAAGCAGCACGCCGACACCAAGCACGGGAAGTGCGGGGTCCGTCAGGACAAGGATGAGCACTGCGGCCACCAACACCGCGCACAGGCTCAACACCGATGGGCGTTTGTGTTCCGCGTCGGTCGCCAGTCTTCGCTCTCCCCTGCCGCGAAAAGCGAGCGCGACGACAACGGCGGTGACGAGCACCGCAGCGACCCACGGGCCGACCATCTGCGCCAGAAACGCCGACCCCGTCTGATGCTGATTCGAGAGGATGAGCAGATTGGTGAGGTTGCTCCCCGGCAAGAGCAGCGACGCGGCGTTCGACATGAAGACGCAGCCGTACAGAAAGCGCGGGACGTTCGCTCCTCGACTGCGCGCAACCAGCACGAGCACGGGTGTCATGAAGGCAACGCTCGTGTCGAGGTTGAGAAAGACCGTGACCACCGCGACGAGCGCCATCGACGCCACGTAGAGGACCGCGTCACCCCCCGGGAGCCGGCCGAGTGCCCGGGCGGCGGCGGCGAAGATGCCGTCCGCGTTTGCCACTGCGCCGATGAGCAGAAGGCCGGCGACGAGGACGAACGGCGACCAGGTGTGCGCGACTGCATCGCGAAACGCAGACGGCTCGAGAATCACGGCGACAACCGCGCCGATCGCACCCGATGCGACGACGAGGACTTGCAACCGCGCGCGAGTGACGGTCACCGCCGACCGCCAGGTGTCACTCAGTACGTGACGATGACCGGCGTCCCCACCGGAGCCCACCCATACGCCCAGGCCATCACCGATGTCGGCGCGTGGACACACCCGTGGCTCGCGCTGTCGGTGTTCTGGCTGCCTGGACCGAACGCCGTGGTCGCCTCCCACGGCGCGTCGTGCAGGTAGATGCCGGCCCGGACGACGGTGAATTCGAGCGCGTAATTGGCGCGTTCCGGCGCGTACCAGTACGGCGAGCCTCGAGGCGCCCACGAGGTGAACAGGACCGGTGAGACCTTGCGGAAGACGTGAAAGGTGCCTGTCGGGGTCCGCTCGCCGTTGCGACCGCTGGAGACCGGGGCGGCATGCAGCGCGCAGCCGTCCTGGTAGAAGACGACTTCCTGCAGGGTCAGGTTGATCACGATCGCCCTGCCCGAAGGGACGTTGTGCCCGCAGGCGTGCGTGACGAGCGAGGCGCTCACCGCCGCGCTGAGCGATGCGACGGTGGCACCCAGGGTCGCGAGGTGCGCGGCGTCGGGCTTGGCCGCGACAGCCTTCGCGAGCTGGTGATACGTGGCCAGGAAGCCCTGCGCCCCGGCGATGCCTTCCGCGCCGGCTTGATCGGCCATGAGCATGACGGCGCGGAGCGTCGCCGGCAGGTCCTTGACGACGGCCGACTCCTCCTGCGCGCCGGCCCGCGAATCGGCAAGCGTCGTCGCGTTGAGTTGCGCCGCGAGCGTCTGCATCACCGAAGGCGTCTTCGCGGCGTCGAACTTCGACCGCCACTGGGCGAATGCTGCGGTTGATGTGGATGGCAGGAACGCCGCCTGATGCTCGGCCATGACCTCCCAACCGGCGATGGCGGAGACGGCCTGGGCGGTCGCGCCGGTCACTGCCTCATTCCAGGCTGCCGTCGTCCCGGCCTGCAGGCTGTCGATGAGACTGGATCCGGGATCGTTCCACCACATCGGCGACCACGACGGCGCCTGGTATGCGGATGACTGGAGGGAAGCCTCGAGCGGGTCGATGGCCGCTTTGGAGACTCCCTCGCTCAGCATGGTGTTCCAGCGCTGCTCGAGGTGTGCGGCGTCTGCCTTGAAGGTCGCCTCGCGGCCCGCGCCAACGGCGCTGAGTGTTGTCGCCGAGATGGCCACGACCACGACGAGATTGGCGACGGCGAATGGAAGCGAACGCATGGCCGGGGGATCGTACCGCCCGTTCACTCGCTGATGCGGATACCCGCAAGCCGTTGGCTAGCCGCGAAACGTCGCCTCGATGCCGCGCACGTCACCGTCCTCGTCCACCAGCACCGCGACTTCCGTGAACCGGCGGCGCTCGAGCTCCTCCCTCAGCAGGTCCGCCTGACCGCCCCCGAGCTCCAGCAGCAGCGCACCACCGCTCCGAAGCCAGCGCGGGCTCTCCTCGAGGACGCGCCGCAGGATCTCCGTTCCATCGGAGCCTCCGTCGTACGCGAGCGTTCCTTCAAAGGTGAACGTATCGCGTTGCAGGAGCGGGAGCTCGGGTGTCGGCACGTATGGCACCACGGCGACGACGACGTCGACACGGCCCTGCAGCTCCGCCGGCAGCGGCGCGAACAGGTCGCCTTGGTACGCCTCCACGCCGTTGGCGGTCGCGCAGGCGATTGCGCGCTCATCGAGGTCGGCACCCACGACGCGGGCTCCGGGCTGCGCGGCGGCCACGGTCATCGCGATCGCGCCACTCCCGGTACAGAGGTCCACCGCGATGCCGTCTGCGGGCAGGCGCTCCGCGGCTCGCCGAGCAAGCGGCTCGCTCAGCCAGCGGGGAACGTAGACGTCAGGATCGACGCGAACGGTGAGATCGCAGAAGGTCGCGTACCCGATGATCCAGGCGAGCGGTTCGCCGGTGAGCCTCCGGTCGACGAGCTCCTCGAGCAGTCCGATGTCCCCCGCTGCTCGGGCAATGAGTGCCTCCGCCTCTTCCTCCGCGGCAAGAAACCCCTCGCGTGCGAGCAGAACGGTCAGGTCGTCGCCGCTGGTTGGGATCCGGCGCGGTGCGCCGCCGGCTGGTCCCAGAGCGACATCGCGATTGCCGTCCTCGATCGTCACGGGATGTCGAGCGGGCCGCCCTGCGCCCATTGGCTCAGCGCGCCGCACGCATTCCTGCCCTGCACCTCCTGACCGTCGTCCTTGACCGTCCACGAAAGCGCGCCGTTCCTGCCCGTGCACACCGAGGCGTCGGATGCCGGAGCGGTGCCGGCTGACTGCCAGCTCGGGTCGGCGGAGTGCCATCCCGCGCACATCGTCGCGGCACCGTTTCCGTTGAAGGTGGCGCGCGCGTCGGTCGATGCATAGCCGATCGTGCACATGCCTGCGGCCGACGGGCCGAGGCTGGAGGGGCTGTCGAACGCGATCACGACGATCCCGACGATCCCGCAACTGACGGCCGCGATGACGACGAGCCAGATAGCGGTTTTCCGGCGGATCCGCGGCCGTGGTGGCTGATCGTCCATTCGCGACGAATGTACAAGTGGGGATGCCCTACCGGTCGTAGACCTTGAGGTCGATGAGCCACAGGTGCAGCGTGAGCGACCCTGAGCGGATGACCCCGGCGTGTACCACCTCGGGCTGGAACTGACTCAACTGACTCAGCGATTCCGGGAACTGGTCTCCGTTGAAGCTCATGAGCAGCACCTGGGCCGGCTTTGTCTGCTCGATGTACTGACGCCCCGCAGGGATGAGGACGCCGAGGTCACTCGGGATGGAATTGAAGAACGCGTGGAACATGCCGATCGGCTCGCGCAACAATCCGATCTCGCTATCCGACCACCACGTGACCAGTTGCTCACCCGAATAACTCGGCGGCCCGACGAATCCGGGGAGTTGCGTCGTGATCGAGTAGAGGTCGAAATATTCGGTGTCGTTGCCACCGAGCGTGCTTGCATATGCGGGGAACGTGTCAACCACCGTTCCGCGGAGCCGCGCATGCTGCGTCGGCGTCACGGTGAGTCCGAGCACGGCGCCGACGATGGCGGTCAGTGACACGCCGATCAGTGCCATGGTTCGCGTGCTCCGTGTGCGCTGGCCGAGACGCGCCGCGTAAATGCCAAGAATGACGACAAGTGCCGCGAGCAGGATCCCCCACGGTATCCATCCGAACTGCGGCACGCGTGGGTGGATCTCGAAGATCAGCGGGACGGCCAGCAGCACCCCCGGGAGCACCCACCGCAGAACACGGTGCGCAGAGAGCGGCCGGCCGAGCTCGACGATGACGATCGCCAGCGTGATACACACGGCCCCCCACAGCAGTGACGAGAAGTAATGCACCTCGAGGTCCTGGACGCCGCCGAAGAGTTGCAGGATGGCGAAGATGAACAGTTGAGTGAGACAGCTCATGCCGACGAGCAACTGCGGCGTCGGCACCATGCGCAGCGGCTTGGCGAAGGCGACGAACCACAACGCCACCACGGTCGGCGGGACGAGGAGGTACGTGATGTACGGAGCCCACAGGGGGTTCGCCGAGTGGTTGAGCCGGACCTGCGAAGGCTGCGCGAGATATATGAGGGACGCAATCGTCGTCTGGATGTAATCGAGCGGTCCGATGAGCAGGCCGGATGCCACGACGAGGAGCCCGGTCACCGCGACGAATGCGCCACCCATCAGCGCCGCGTCGCGAATGAGGGTCTTGCGCTCGCGCACCCAGTTGATCCGCGCGTAGACAACGAGCGTCACGATGATCAACGGCGCTGACGCCGCCAGCGCCCAGAGGGCAAGCGTGAAGAGCACGGCAGATCCGATCACCCACGCGAAGCGATGCCGCACCGACGGCATTGCCAGACAGGCCAGGGCCCCGATGAGATACGACACGGCGGCCGAGTTGGGGAAGTCCGTGCCCCACGCGAGGATGATCACCGGGCAGCTGAGCACCACGATCACCCCGATGGCACCGGCGATACGGCCGTACAGCCGCCGCAGGAGCAGATACACCGGCACCACGGCGATCAGCGCAAGGACGTACCGGAAAACCATGAAGCCGGGGACCGCCCCGAAGAGCAGGTACGAGAGCCGCGCAGGAACGAGGAATCCAACCCGGGCGCCTTCTCGGAGGCGATCGGTCGGGGCCAGCACCGCCGAATAGCGGGTGAAGACGTCGCTCGGATTGATGACAAACGCGGTGTGCATCGCCGGGTCGTTGAGGTCCGGCGGGGACATCAGGGTGATCCGAAGCCCGAAGACGGCGGCGATCGGGGCAACGAGGAGGGCGACGCCCTCGAGGGACGCCTGGATCAGTCGCGTCGATCTGGCCGCGGGTGCGGCCGCACCTTCCTGAGCAGGCGCCGGGAGCGCGCCGGGTTCAGCGCCCGGCAAGGCGGATCCGGGACGTCGGTCGTGAGGTGCGTTCTCTGCTGGACAAGGATGCGTAGTGTGCGCGAGGCGATCCCGCTGTGCGTCAGTGCCCGCTTAACGTCGATCGCGAACTGGCGGGAACGCTGCGACACCATGGGGATGCCCAGCACCCGGCCCGAGATCTCGCCCGGTCGATGGGTCAGACCCGGCGCAGTTCCAGCACGGGGATCGTCCGGACGCCGGCCGTCTTCACCTCGTATTCGCCGAACGCGGGGTAGCGGCGTGCCTGCTCGGCGTAGATGCGATCCCGATCGGCGCCCGTGATCTCGCGCACCGCGACGGGGAAGGTCTCGGTGCCGACCTCGGCCTCCGCCGTCCCCGCTGCGACGAGGTTGTCGTACCACTCGGGATTGTCAGGTGCGCCCGACTTCGACGCGAAGACGTACATCACCTTGCCGTCGTCATCGTCAGCGAGGTACATCATCGGGCTGACGAACTCCTTGCCCGTCTTGCGGCCGCGATGATGGACCAGGGTCAGGGGCGCGCCCTGGAACGGTGGCCCGACGCGTCCTTCGTTGGCGTGGAACTGATCGATAACGTTCTTATTCCAATCGCTGGCCATGGGTCCTCTCCACCGGTGCTGAGTGCCGTCCTCACGACAATAGCAAGCGACCCGCTTGCCGACGGCTCAGCGCTCAGCGACTCGCCTCAGGACTGGCCGTTGACCGCTCGAGCCGGCCGCGTCTCGTGGAGTGTCGCCATGATCTCCCGAAGACTCGCACGTACCACGGCTGCCGTTTCGGGCGACAGCGTCGGACGGCGCGGCATCAGGGTCAACGCGGCGGCTGAACGCGACGCGGGGGCTTCCATGGCTCAAGCCTAGCCATGGTGCATGCCTTCCACAGCCTGATGCGACGGCCTGTCGCAACCGCGTGAGCCAGTCCGCGCCCCTCGCTGAGCACGGAGACTGACCACTCCACGGCCCTTCGCCGATCACGGAGACTGACCACTCCACGCCCCCGGCAATCGCTCACTGGTCGTTGGGCTTCGGCCGCCTCGATCCCGTCCGAGTGACATCGCCGACATACAGGCTGCGGCCGCAGTCGAGACACTTGAAGACCGGCCTCCCCGGGGGGCGCGGCCAGCCTCCAGGGTGCCTGTCGTCGCGCTGAACCTCGGTATGGCTCAGCGGAATCAGTCGGCCGCCACCGCAGTGGCCGCAAAGGATCAAAACGACCGAAAGTTTCGCACTCTGGGATGTCGTGCTTGTAGACCCTCGCCCCGCCTAGGAGTTCGGCCAGTGCCTGAGGACGCGAAACTCGCCGTCGATTCGCTGCCAAAGCTCGAGCCCTGGCGCGTTCCGCCACCCCTTGACCAGCAGTCCGATGGCATGAAGGTTCCGCGCGAGCGTCAGGGCAGGCGATGGGAGGTAACGCCCCTGGCTATCTCGATTCATGGTCCTGTCTTTTTAACGTCGTGTACCCCTGCGCCAGATCATCCGCGTGGAGGTGGCTCACCCGACGCCCAACACAACAAGGCACCGCCAGCTCGTCGAGCGACCTACACTCTGCCGACGCAGGTCGGCTCAGCAGCGAGCCTACCCAGGGAGGTCGGACCCATGTCGCGGACCGTCGTGGTCGCCAATCAACCCTACAAGAAGCGAAACGTCGTTGCTGTGTGGCTGGGGTTGCCCTTCATCACGCTCGGTATCTACTCGTATTTCTGGATCTACAACGTGAACGACGAGGCCCGTCGTTTCCTCAGGGACGAGTCCATCAAGCCCGCCTTGTCCGTTCTCGCGTTCATCCCCGGAAGCCTCCTGATCGTGCCGCCGTTTATCGCCATCTATCAACTCGGCAATCGGATCGCGAGGATGGAGCAGGCCGCCGGTAGCCCGAGCCGAGCCTCGGGGGCCATCGGGGTGCTGCTGACCTTCGTCTTCGGCCTCTATTCGCTGTACTACCAAAGCCACCTCAACGATCTCTGGGATCGCTACATCTGGACCGGAGGACCGGGATCGCCCATCCCACCGCCGGCCCCTCCGGTTTCGGCCGCGTGGCCTCCGAGTGCGCCGCCGACGCGGTGACTTGCACGGAGCTCACTCGCCGATGAGGTCGATGAGCGCCTGCGGCAGTGTCGCCTGCCAGTTCAACCACTCATGGCCACCGGAGTACTCGGAATAGCGGACGTCGTGGCCCTTCGCGCCGAGCACCGTCCGCAAGTGCCGGTTCGCGCCGAGCATGGTCACCTGCGCTTCGCTGCTCGGCTCGCACTCGAGCACGCCGACGTTCATCCACCAACGAACCGGCCTGCGATCCGCAGCTGCGATCTGCCTCGTGAGCCACTCGTCCTCGACGTCACCAGGCGGCGCGTATGGGAACGCGCCAGACATGGACATGGCCGTGCCGAACGCATCGGGCCGGCTCCATGCAGTGTGGGCGGCAGCGATGCCGCCGGCACTCACTCCGCCGACGATCACTGATCCCGGACCCGACGCGACCCCGTCGTAGCCTCGGCGCACCCAGGGGAGCAGCTCGTCAGCGAGGAAGTCCGCGAAGGACGCGTTGCAGAAGTACTCGTCGAAGCGGGACAGCGCGGTCGCGTTCTCGACCATGGCGACCACCGGCGGACGAATACGTTGCGCGGCGACGAGGTTGTCGACGATGGTCGGGGTATCCACGACCCGCTGAAAATCAAGACCGTCGAGCAGTACCACGAGCGGATATGGGCCACTGCCCGGCTGGTAGCCGGGTGGCGTGTACACAGACACCTGCCGCTCGTTCTCGAGGATCCGGCTCTTCACAGCTGCCTGATGTACCGAGCCCGCCGGGACTTCACGTCGCGGTTCGTGCCATGGATCGGGCGGAGTTCGCGGGAGCTTGAGCACCGAGAACCAGTGCTCGGGCGGCGTTCCGAGCATTCCTGCATGAGCCATCGTCCGGATCGGGTTCGCCGGATCGGCAGCTGTTCGCGGCAGGCGCTCCTTATCCATCGCCATGACGGTTTCTGCAGGAAGCTCGAAGAAGTTGCTGCCCGCAAACGGGTCGTCGGCGCAGAACTGGTAGCAGACGCGGACATCGTCGGCAGCGGTGCGCACCGCGTACCACAGGTCTGTGCCGGGCACGCGCTCCATCCACTCGTGGGGATAGGTCTCGTTGAGTTGCGTGAGAATGCTGACGCGGTGAGCTCCGGGTGCCTCGTACAGGAATGTGACTTGCGAGCACGGCACGCCGCGCCGGTCGACGACCCCGGGCAGAGGCTCGATGAGCGGGCCGCCACGCTCGTAGGCCTCGCGGAGCAACGCGGCGGCTGCGGCCGGGGACGGCTTCGCGAGTAAGGCCTCGATCCTCGTGCTCCTGAGGGTCGTCTGCGCGGCCATCGGTAGACCGTAGCAAAGCCCGGAGTGGACTTCTGTCTCAGCGGGTTGGCGTGGGAAGCCGCGCCGCTGCGTAAGAAGGCCTCGCCAGGCAAGGTGCCGAGCTCGGGACTCGAACCCGAAACGGGGTTTCCCCCAGCGGTTTTTAAGACCGCCGCGTCTGCCATTTCGCCAGCCCGGCCCGCCGATTCTATGGCCTGGCCGCGCCCTGCACCGAAGGTTGCGACGCTCAAGACACCGCGATTCCCGTGGCGCAGCAACAGCAGAACCTGGCGATCGTGCAGCAGCTGCGTTCGATGTGACCCGTCCGTGCGGCCGCGTTAGGTCTAAGCGGACCTAAAGCGGCCGACCCGAGGACCGACCGTCCTGATGCCCGGCCCGACGACCGACCCATCGCGATCCCCTACCCGACGACAGCCGTCGCCGGAGGTCGGATCCACGAGCGGTACGCCGGCGTCGGAGGAACCGCGAGAAACCGGCGGAAGATCCCCGTGTCAGCTCTCACCAACTGCCAGCCACCCTCGTGGACCCGCCAGTGGTGGCTGTAGCAGAGCAACACCAGATTCTCCAGATCGGTCTCACCTCCATGCGCCCAGTGGACGAGGTGATGAGCGTTCGTGTACGCCAACGGCCGCTCACAACGGGGCCACGCGCAGACGCCTGACCGCGCTCGAAGTGCGTCTCGCTCGGACACTGAAGGTAGGCGCCGAGAGCGACCGACGTCGATCACGACCGACCCGGGTCCGAGCAGCACCCGCCTGATGCTCGCGTCGCAGGCGATGCGCTGCACCGTGGCGGCGGTCACCGGCCCAGCGAACTCGAGATCGCCGCCGGAGGCTCCTTCAAGGCCCATCACCGTCTCGACTGATGCCGTGAGCTGGAGATGAGCCCGCTGACCGCCCTTTCCGGGAATCGCGCCCAGATCCATGGCGTGGTTTGCGACCTCGATCAGCGCATCGGCAAGGCGGCGCGGAAGCTTCCGATCGTCATGGGCGCCGTTCGGCGCTGCCAACACCAGGACCGCGGTTTGGACGACCGCAGCGCCGACCGGGTCGAGCAGTGCGCTCAGCGCGACGGCACCGCCCTCAAGGCGAATGAACTCGAGGCTGCGGCGTTCGACCGATACAACGTGCTCTTCGAGCACGCCTGCCGCGTCTGCGGCGTGTCGGGCATGGGTGCAGTCGTAGCCGAATCGGCCGACAGAGTGCTCGAGAGCGAGCTCAAGGAGGGGACGCTCGTCGAAGCCGGGAACGTTGGGCGTCCCCGTGCTGGAGTTGTCCGCCTCGGACGCTTCCGTCGCGGCCTCATCTTCACTGGCCTCGCCGAGCTCGCCGGCACCAGTCTTCCTCGCGATGAGAGCTCGCGCGGTGCTGGCCATCAGCGTGAAGTGAGGAAACCCGATGCCGCCGCTCTGGAGTGCGGCTACCGTCTCCGGAAGGCGCTCAATCTGCTCGCCGGCGTTCAGCGACCGGCCCGCAGCAGGCCCGGACATATGGCAGTGATGCCGGATCCAGTCGATCGGGCTGACGGACCCCTGCACGTCGTATTCGTCGGTCGTCGCGAAGATGGCGGCGTCGGCTGCGAATTGCAGCTCGAGCAGATCGACGCCGTGCCGGAACTTGATGAGGTGCTCTCCAAGCTGTTCGGGCGTCATTGACTGCATTGGGCGATCGACGAAGTGCTGGATGTCTTCCAGGAGGCGCTCCACTCGATAGCTCTCGCCGCCCGTACTACACATTCTTGTATTATAGAACACATGTTCGATATACCCGCTCCACCCGAGCTGTCGCCGAGCGCCTATCCCTTTGACCCCGCCGCGCTGGGTAGCGCGGTTAGCTCGCAGGACCTCACGCCGCACCGCCGTATACTTCGGGAGCAAATGTTCGGTCGCAAGCCCGACGCCACTTATCGGCGCAGTCAGAGTGCGACCGCGCTTCCGGTCCAACCCAGCGTCATCGCGCGCGGGCTCGCCATGCGCATCGTCGACTCCTCCGAGGATCACATCGAGCGACGCAAGCTCGGGCAACTTCTCCTGGACGAGCTCGACGCGCTCGCCCGTCTCCCCTACTGCGAGCTGGTCGTCGCCGACCGCGCGCAGGTCCATGCTCACAACGGCCAGCGCCTGCAGAGCAAGACCTACGGCTACTACCGCTGCACCTTCGCCGACGGCCAGATCAAGACCGCGCGCATCCGCATCTATCACCGCACGGCAGTCCGCCAGCAGGTGATCACGCCGAAAGTCTTCCTCAACACCCTGCTGCATGAATGGACCCACCACTACGACTTCGCCGGCCTCCGACTCCCCCGCTCACCCCACACGGCCGGCTTCTACACGCGGCTGCGCGTGCTCGCAGAGGCGCTCGAGGTCAGCTTCGTGATGCCGCCCGAACCCGGGACGGCAGGCAGAACAGCGCCATCCGCGGCGTAGCGGAAGCACCAACACGATGAACGACCGGCGCATGGCGATCACGGGTGCTACCGGCGCCGTCGACCCGCACGAAGCGAACCTTGCCGCCGCCCGGCACGCTCTCGATCACATCACCGCGCGGTAAGGCCAAGCGGGCGACCGCATAACATGTGGGGCTCGGCGACGTAGCCAAGTGGTAAGGCAGAGGTCTGCAAAACCTTCATCGTCGGTTCGATTCCGACCGTCGCCTCCAATCCCCGCGTATCCTCGACCGGTGTCCGTGACCGACGCCGTGAGCACTCGCGGCGACACAGACCTGCACGAGCGCGCCGAGCGCGTGCTCCCCGGCGGAGCGACACACCGATCCCGCAGCTACGAGCCGCGAATCTACGTGGCCCGCTCCAGTGGCTCGCACAAGTGGCTGATCGACGGGACCGAAATCATCGACTACACGATGGGTCACGGTTCCCTGCTCCTCGGCCACGCCCATCCGGCAGTCGTCGAAGCCGTTCGCGAGCAGGTGGGGCGCGGCACGCACTACGGCGCGGCCAACCCGCTCGAGATCGAATGGGCTGAGCTGATCACGTCGCTCATCCCCTCTGCGGAGAAAGTCCGCTTCACGGCGTCCGGGACGGAGGCGGCGATGCTCGCGATCCGCGTGGCTCGTGTCGCCACGAGCCGCGACTGCGTCGTCAAGCTCGTCGAGCACTTCCATGGATGGTCGGACGTCGTCAGCCCGTACCTCGACGACACCGGTGCGAAGAGGACGCCACCCGGTGTGCCGGAAGCCGTCGGCGCGCTGACCACCGTGGTGTCGAGCACCGATGCGGCAGCGCTCGAGGGGGCACTTGCCGGACGCGATGTCGCAGCGGTGATCTTCGAAGCATCGGGCGCGCACTATGGCGGGTTCCCGCTCGATCCGGCGTACGTCGCGAAGGCGCGTGCTGCCTGCAGCGCGACCGGGACCGTTTTGATCTTCGACGAGGTGGTGACCGGATTCCGCGTCGCCCCGGGCGGCATGCAATCGGTCCTCGGTATCACCCCCGATCTCAGCGTCCTCGGCAAGATCATGGCGGGCGGTCTCCCGGGCGGGGCGGTGGCCGGCCGGGCCGACCTCCTCGAGCTCTTCACGAGCACGATCGCGCACGCCGGAACGTTCAACGCGAACCCGCTGAGCGCCGCGGCCGGCATCACCACGCTCGGGCTCGTCGCCGACGGCGTCCCGCAGCAGACCGCCGAGGCCTATGCGATCAATCTCGAACGCGAATGGTCTGCGGCGCTCATCACAGCGGGAATCGCGGGCCGGATCTGGCGGATGAGCAGCATCATCCATCTCAAGCTCGACGACCCGGCTGCCCAGGCGCGCATCGCCAATGCAATGCGAGCCGAGGGGATCGACCCGCTCAACACGAGCGCTTTCTGTTCATCCGTACATACGAGCGAGGACCTGGAGCGGTCCGCAACAGCGTTCGCCCGCGCGATCGTCGCCGCGTCGAGCTCGACTTAGGACCCGCTAGACAATCCCGTGGCGCTGCGCCCAGAGCGCGGCCTGCACCCGGTCCTCGACCCCGAGCCGGTCGAAGACCGACCCGAGATGCGCCTTCACCGTCTTCTCACTGATCCCCAAGCGCCAGGCGATCTGCTTGTTGCTCATCCCCCGCCCCACGAGCGTCAGGACGTCCAACTCGCGCTGCGTCAGATCGTCGAGCGGCCGCCGCTTGACGCGATCGCGCAACAGCTCCTTGGCCGCCTTCGGCGAGAGCGGCGTGTCGCCCTTGGCCGCCGACCGGATGCCGTTGAGCAACTCCTGCGGCTCGGTGTCCTTGAGCAGGAAACCCACTGCCCCGTTGTCGATCGCCTCGACCACCATGTCGTGTTCGGAGTACGACGTGAGCATCACGACCTTCGTGCCAGCGACTGCCTTGAGCATCCGGCGCAACGCCTCAAAGCCGTTCATGCCAGGCATGGAGATATCCATGAGCACGATATCGGGGTGCTCCTCGACCGCGTAGGCGATCGCCTCCTCTCCGTCGGATGCCGCGCCGACCACTTTAATATCAGTGGTCCCGTTGAGCAGCGACGTCAGTCCGCGCCTCACCAACGGATGGTCATCGACGATGAGCACTCGTATTGGGTTGGGATACGCTGCTTCCACGTTCTGTCCCAGCCTAACCCAATCCGTGCTTCAGGGAGAGAGAAAATCGGCGGTGGCACCGACCCAGCAGAACCGCGATACACCCGGTGCCGCGGGGAGGGGGAGCCCGCGAGGGTAAACCACTGAACTGGGTCGGCGCCCGCCCGCCTATCAGGGGGACTTGCGTTTCGAAGTAATGAATTCCCGTCCTGCCGATAATCACGCCGCCCTCTGCCAGGGGTGGTTAGGCCAATAGTCTTAAGACGTGTCCTTTCTTCGCCGCAAGGTCTCGCGGACCGAGATCAGGCGCTCGCTGAGTTCGCGCTCGGCGCCGTTGATCGACGGCTCGAAGTAGCGATGTCCCGCCAGGGACGCCGGCAGGTGCTCCTGCTCCACCACACCGCCTTCGTGATCGTGCGCGTAGCGATATCCGGTTCCGAATCCCATCGCGCGACCGAGTCCGGTCACCGCGTTGCGCAGGTGGAGCGGCACCGGCTGGTGCAACGTCTCTGCAACGTCGGATGATGCGGCGACATATGCGCGCAGCACGCTGTTGCTTTTTGGTGCCGACGCCAGGTACAGAGCAGCCTCCGCCAGCGGCAGGAAGCCTTCGGGCATCCCGATGAAGTGCGCCGCCTGCTGCGCGGCGACCGCCACACCAAGCGCCTGCGGGTCCGCCAGGCCGATGTCCTCGGCCGCCGAGATGACCATCCGGCGGGCGACGAACAGCGGGTCCTCCCCCGCCTCGAGCATCCGCGCCAGCCAGTAGACGGCGGCGTCGGGGTCGCTGCCCCGGATCGACTTGATGAACGCCGAGATGAGCCAGTAATGCTGGTCGCCTGCACGGTCGTAGAGCAGCGCCGGGCTCTGCAGCGCGCCCTCGATGTCGGCGACAGTCACCCGGATCTCGCCGTCCTCGTCCGCCGTCGCGGCCTGCGCCGCCAGTTCGAGCGAGTTGAGCGCGATCCGCGCGTCGCCCCCGCACAGCGCCACGAGGCGATCGATGGCGTCCGGGTCGACCGTGATGCGCTGCCGGCCGAGGCCGCGCTCGGGATCGTGCAGCGCGCGGCCGATGAGCGCGCGCAGATCGTCGGGTTCGAGCGCCTCGAGCCTGATCACCCGGCTCCGTGAAAGGAGTGCCGCGTTCACCTCGAACGACGGGTTCTCGGTGGTTGCGCCGAGCAGGGTCACCGTCGCGTTCTCGACATGCGGCAGCACCGCATCCTGCTGGCTCTTGTTGAAGCGATGGATCTCGTCGATGAAGAGGACGGTCCGCCGCCCGGTGCGCAGGCGTTCGCGCGCCCGCTCCACCACCTTGCGGAGATCGGCGACCCCGGCACTCGTGGCGCTCACCGCCTCGAACGCGGCGCCGCTCGCGCCGGCGATGAGCACGGCGAGCGTCGTCTTGCCGGTGCCGGGCGGGCCCCAGAGAATGAGCGAGGGCACGTCGCCGGCATCGACCGCCCGCCGCAGGACCGTCCCGGCGCCGATCGCGCGATGCTGGCCGACGAACTCCTCGAACGTCCGCGGCCGCATGCGCGTTGCCAGCGGCGCGTGTCTCGATGGGTCGGCCAGGTTGGCATCTGCGGCGTTGGCCGGGTCTTCGGACGGCCCGTCAGGGTCAGCGCCGAAGAGCGAGCTCTGCCCTACCACGAGGGGATTCGGCTCAGCTGGTCGACGGCGCGGTGATCACGGTGGGCGGCTCGAAGCCGGGCGCGTCGCCGAGCACGCTGCGCAGCACCTGCGCCGCACCGAGCAAGCCCGACGTCTCGGCCGGCACAACCAGCTTGGCGTTGGGGCTTTCCGCGAACTTCGTCAGCGTGTCCAGCTGCAGGATCGCGACCAGCGTGGGATCAGGCTGCGCGGCCTTGATCGAGCCGTACACGGTGGAGATCGCCTGGGCGCGGCCCTCGGCCTCGAGGATCGCCGCCTGCCGGTTGCCCTCTGCGCGAAGGATCGCCGCCTGCCGCTCGCCTTCAGCCTGCTTGATGGCGGCCTGCCGGTTGCCGTCTGCGATGTTGACCGCTGACTGCTGCTGACCTTCCGACTGGAGGATGCGAGCGCGCTTCTCCTGGTCGGCCTGCTTCTGCAAAGCCATTGCCTGGAGGATCTGCACCGGCGGGGAGATGTCCACGATCTCGATCCGGTTGATACGGATGCCCCACTTGTCCGTGACCTGCTCCATCTGCTGCTGCATCGCCGCGTTGATCTGCTCGCGCGAAGACAGTGCCTCGTCGAGGCTGACATTGCCGAACGCATTACGGAGCGTCGTGCGCGCCTGCTGATCGATGGCGACGAGGTAGTCCGACACGTTGAACAGCGCCGAGCGAGGCTCGATGACCTGGCTGAAGATGGTGGCGTTGACCGCGACGGCGACGTTGTCGCGCGTGATGACGTCCTGACGGTCGCCGGTTCGCGGCGTCTCGCGCATGTCGACGCGGAGAAGCTTGTCGATGAACGGCGTGATGATCGTCAGCCCCGCCGGGGATTCTTTCCGAAACCGTCCAAAACGTGTGACCACGCCGGCAAAGCCCTGCGGGACAACGCGCAACGCGCCCGCGACGACGATGGCGACCACTACGAGCAGGACGATGACGATGATCGCCGTGACCAGACCGCTGTTGTCCACTGTGTTCAAACTCCTCTGGGGGGCGCGACGACCAGGGTGGTGCCGCGGACTTCGACTACGGTGACCTGCGTGTGTGCGGGCACGCCGCCCGGATTCGCGGTGACTGCAAGCCATTTCTCGTTGAACAGCCGCGCATGGCCGGGATGATTCTCGTCGCCGACCGGCTCGAGCGTGAGCGCCGCTTGACCGACGAGATTGTCCGACGCCCCCGGCATCGCGAGCTTCGGCCCGAGATGTTTCGCCGACAGCCGCACCAGCGTCGGCCGCACGAGCATGGTCCCGAGCAGGGCAACACCCGCGGCGACGACGGCCTGCACCCAAACCTCGGTGGGGAACAGCGCGACGATCGTCGCGGCAAAGACGCCCAGCGCGAGGAACAGGGAATAGAACGCCTGGGTATGAATCTCGAGGCCCACCAGGACCAGACCGGCCAGGAGCCAGACCACCCACATCCAGGTAACCATGCCGCGAGTGTACCCGCCTGAAGATGGCCTTACACAACGCGGTTTGCACCGAGAGTCATCCGATGTGGCGCAGCGTGCCGCCCAGCGCATCCGGTGGTCAGTGCGCACTCGGTAGACTGAGATCCGGCCCCGGACCACTTTCGGTCCCCGTCCACGGGCCCCGCGGTAATGCCGATCGGAATGCCGACGGTAATAAGGAGTAGTGACTGTGCCTTCCACCCCACCCGAGGTTTTCAACGAGATCAACACCCGCATAGCCGCAGACCCGGCGAAGATCGCCGGCATGAACGCCATCTACGCGTTCGACCTCGGCGGCGGCGAGCCTGGTCAGTACCACATCACCCTGAAGGACGGCAGCGCGGATGTCGGTGAGGGCATGCCCGAGAACCCCAACATCACGATCACCATGAAGTCCGAGGACTTCGTCGATCTCGCCACCGGCAAGCTCGACGGCACCATGGCATTCATGAGCGGCAAGATCAAGATCAAGGGCGACATGGGGCTCGCGATGAAGCTCCAGTCGGTGCTGCGCTAGTCATTCGACGGAGCGCGCCGGTGGCCGACGACCTGCGACCGGTGCGCTTCGCCTACGAGGAGCAGCAGCGTTCGTTGCTCGTCGAGTGGTCGGACGGCGTGACGCACCACATCCCGTTTTCGACGCTGCGGCGCGCGTGCCCGTGCGCCGCATGCAAAGGCGAGCCCGGATATCGCGGGCGTTTCAGCACCGACCCATCGCTGCACCCCGGTGAGGACGAGCTCGCCGACATCTCGCTCGTCGGCGCGTATGGCCTGAACGCGGTCTGGGCCGACGGCCACAACACGGGCATCTACACGTACCAGTGGCTCCGCGAGCTCGGTGGCCTGTCAGCGTAGAGTTCGCCGCCATGACAGCCGAGCTCCTGCAATCAGTCGCCGACGGCGTGCTCACGCTGACGTTGAACCGCCCGGATGTCCTCAACGCGATCACCCCGCCGCTGCTCGATAAGCTGACGGCGGCGCTGCATGAGGCGGCCGCCGGGACGAGCGTTCGCGCCGTGATCATCACCGGCGCCGGTCGCGGTTTCTGCAGCGGTCAGGATCTCCGCGCTGCAGCAGGCGAAAGTGGTCTTGACGTCGGCGCCATCCTCCGCGATCACTATGCCCCGGCAATCCGAGTGATCCGGTCCATGGATCAGCCGGTGATCGCGGCGGTCAACGGCGTCGCCGCGGGCGCCGGATTTTCGCTCGCGCTGGCGTGCGACCTGCGTGTCGCGGCGGAATCGGCGACATTCGTGCAGGCGTTCGTTCGCATCGGACTCATCCCGGATCTGGCGAGCACGTACTTCCTGCCGCGGCTCATCGGACCAGCGCGCGCCGCGGAGCTGACCATGCTCGGTGAGACCGTCGACTCGTCGCGCGCGCTGCACCTCGGGATCGTCAACCAGGTCGTCCCGGATGCCGAGCTCGCTTCGGTGAGCCACGCGCTGGCCGGCCGCCTTGCTCGGGGGCCGCGCTCCATCGCGCTCACCAAGCACGCGCTCGACGTCTCCGGGCAGAACGATCTGGAGGCGCAACTCGCCGTCGAGGAGCGCTTGCAGACGGAAGCGACGACAACGTCCGACTTCGCTGAAGGCATCGCGGCGTTTCTCGAGAAGCGACCGGCAACGTTCACGGGCGCCTGACGAACTTCGATGGACGGCGCCCTCGAGAAGCTCACGACGCTGCTCGGCACAGCGAGGGTGCTGAGCGGCGCAGACGTCAGTGAGGATGACTGGCACGACGAGTTGCTCCGCGCGGACTGGCATGCACCCGACATCGTCGTGCTCCCCCACTCCGCAACCGAGGTCGCGGACATCATCCGGATCGCCCGTGAGGCGCGCATGCCGGTCACAGCACGCGGTGCGGGCACCGGCCTGGCAGGGGCATGCGTTCCGCGCGCCGGCGGCATCCTCATCGCGTTCCGCGAGATGGATTCGATCCTCGAGATCGACGTCGACAATCAGATCGCGATCGTGCAGCCGGGTGTGACGCTCCGTCAGCTCGACGCGGCAACCGCGACGCACGGCCTCGTCTACCCGGTCTTTCCGGGTGAAGGCAGCGCGAGCCTCGGCGGCAGCGTCGCCACCAACGCCGGCGGCATGCGAGCGGTCAAGTACGGGGTGACACGGCACCAGGTGCTCGGCCTCGAGGCGGTGCTCGGTACCGGCGAGATCATCCGCACCGGCGGCAAGTTCGTGAAGTCGACGTCCGGCTATGACCTGACCCAGCTCATCGTCGGTTCCGAGGGCACGCTTGCGGTGGTCACCGAGGCCGTCGTCCGGCTCTATCCACAACTCACACACGCGGCGACTGTGCTCGCTCCCTTCCGCACCGTCACGGACATCGCCACTGCGGTCCCGAAGATCGTGCAGAGCGGGCTCGCGCCGCTCATCCTCGAGTACATCGACATGATGACGATGACCGCGATCACGGCTGCGCGCGGCCTCGAGCTCGGCATCGGTCAGGAGGTCAAGGAGGCGGCGCTCGCATATCTTGTCGTGGTCCTCGAATCACGCGACGAAGGTCGCCTCGACGAGGACATCGAACGTCTCGGCGACCTCATCGCGACGCTCGGTGCACTTGACGTCTATGTTCTTCCAGCGGGCGCTGCGACATCGCTCATCGAGGCACGCGAGCGCGCCTTCTTCGCGTCAAAGGCAGCCGGCGCGAACGAGATCGTCGACACGGTCGTGCCGCGCGCGCAGATCCCGGAGTTTCTGGCACAGGTGTCAACAATTGCGCAGGCGACGGGATCGATGATTCTCGGATGCGGTCACGCAGGCGACGGCAACGTGCACCTTTCGGTGTTCCAACCGGACGCCGAGCGTCTCGAGGACGTGCTGCGCAGCGTCTTCACTGCCAGTGCCGCGTTGGGCGGCGCAGTCTCCGGCGAGCACGGGATCGGCACCGACAAGCGCAGTCATTTTCTTGCGCTCGAGGACCCCGCAAAATTGGCGCTCATGATGCGCATCAAAGCTGCGTTCGATCCCGACGGGATCCTCAACCCCGGTGTGATCTTCGACACGGCGGCGGCCGAGACTCCGGGGAAGTCGCGGTGATCGGCGGCGAGGCGGTCCTGCGCAGCCTCGTTGCCTCCGGGGTGGACGTCGTGTTCGGCAACCCCGGGACGTCGGAGATGCATTTCGTTGCGACGCTCGACGCGGTACCGGAGATGCGCGGCGTTCTCGCACTCTTCGAAGGTGTCGCGACCGGCGCTGCCGACGGCTATGCACGTATGCGCGATGCTCCCGCCGCAGTGCTGCTCCACCTCGGTCCGGGGCTTGGCAACGGCATCGCCAATCTGCACAACGCCCGGCGGAGCCGTGCTCCTGTCGTCGTCATCGTCGGCGACCACGCCACGTATCACGCGAAATTCGACGCACCGCTGCAGTCGGATATCGAGGCTGTGGCGCGCAACGTGTCCTCCTGGATCCGGCGCAGCGCACGCAGCGAAACAGCGGGGGCAGACGCGGCTGCGGCAGTCGCTGCGGCATACGGGCCGCCGGGGCAGGTCGCGACGCTCGTCCTGCCCGCGGATGTGTCGTGGTCCGAAGGTGGCGTGGTCGCTGCGCCGTTGGCGCGTCGACGACCGCCGGAGGTGCCGGTGAGCACCATCGAGGCGGCGGCGCGGGCACTCCGGTCGGGCCAGAACGCCGCGGTGCTCCTCGGTGGTGCGGCGATGCGCGATCGCGGCGTCGGCACGGCGGCACGAATCGCCGCAGCCACCGGCGCCGAACTGCTCGCCGAGACCTTCGTCGCGCGTGCCGAGCGCGGAGCGGGGATTCCCAACGTCCAGCGCCTCGCCTACCTTGGCGAGATGGCCGCAGGGCAGCTCGAGGGTCTGCGGCACCTCATCCTCGCCGGCGCTCGCTCGCCCGTCTCGTTCTTCGCCTATCCGGGCAAGCCGAGCGACCTCGTCCCCGAGGGTTGTGACGTGATCACCCTGGCCGGTGACGGCGACGACGTGATCGCAGCTCTCGACGCACTCGCCCTGGCAGTCGACGCCCGAAACGACCTTGCGGTCACCGACGCCCCTCGGCCTGATCGCCCGAGCGGTGCTCTCGGCGCCGACACGGTCGCGCTCGCGATCGGCGCGCTCCTGCCAGAGGGGGCGATCGTCTCCGAGGAGGCCGCCACGAGCGGGACCTTCCTGCCGGCGTCCACGGCTGGAGCGCCACGGCACGACTGGCTCTCGCTCACCGGCGGGGCGATCGGCCAGGGGCTTCCCGCCGCGGTCGGGGCCGCGATCGCCTGCCCCGACCGGCCGGTCCTCGCGCTCGAGGCGGACGGATCGGCGCTGTACACGGTGCAGTCGCTCTGGACGATGGCCCGCGAGCAGCTCGATGTGACCACCGTGATCTTCAGCAACCGCCGCTACGCCATCCTGCGGATGGAGCTCGCGCGCGTCGGTGCCACGGCGTCCGGGGAACGAGCACTGCAGATGCTCGACATCGCACCGCCGGAGATCGACTTCGTGTCGATCGCGCGGGGCTTTGGCGTACCGGCGTCGCGTCCCGGCACTGCCGAGGCGTTCAGCGACGCCCTCGAGCGAGCCTTCGCCGAGCCGGGGCCGCATCTGATCGAGGCGGTCGTCCCCTCGCTCTTCTGAGCGAATCCCTCAGGCGGTCGCCGACAGCGGATCGCCGCCCGCCCCGTCGCTGCCTTTGGCGGCATACAGCACGGCATCGGCGCGCTGCAGCACGAGGTAGGGGTCGGCACCGGCGTCGGCTGCCGCCCAACCGACGCTGATGCTTGCCGGTCCGGTGACGAGATTCAACCCTGCGACCGCTGCTTTCATCCGGCGCGCCACCGCGATCGGCGTCTCTCCTGCTGCCTCCGGCATAAGGAGCACGAACTCGTCACCGCCGATCCGGGCAAGCGCGTCGCCCTTCCGCGCGACGCTCGCCAGCCTCCCGGCAATCGCGACGAGCAGCGCGTCTCCCGCCGCATGGCCGTATCCGTCATTGATCACCTTGAGGTTGTCGACATCCATGGCGAGCACCGCGAAGGGCTTCCGTCTGGTCATGTTGTCCACCGCGTGCTCGAAGCCGCGCCGGTTCGTGAGCCCGGTGAGCGCGTCGGTGATGGCGTCCGCCTCCGCCTCCTGGTGGCGGAGCGCGTTTGTCAGTGCCAGGGCCGTGAGCGCACCGAGGCCGCCAAGGCGCTCGACAAGTTCCGGAGGAATCTCCTTGTCGCGAGAAGAGACCACCAGGACACCATTGACCTGACCCTTGAGACGCACGGGAACGTACGCACCGAATTTCAGCCCGAAGCGGGCGATGATCTGGCGGGCTCGGGGACCGGAATGCTCGGGGTCGATCCGGCCACCGATCGCGCGACCGGCCGCCAGTGCCCTCGGGATGAGGGCGTGCTCGGTGATCGGCATCCAGGAGCCGACTGCGCTCGCGCCGGTGTCATCGCTGTCCGCGATGATGCGCATCGTGTCGCCGGAGATCTCGTAGTACACACCGCGGCGTGGCGCGGAGCCGGGTGGCGACGCGAGTGTGGCTGCGAGCCCGGTCGCCGTCTGCACGACATGCGCCGGGTCGAGGCTGTACGTGAGCGCCTGCGTCGCGAACTCGAGGACGGTCATCTGCCGCTGCTGCTCGGCCATCGTCTCGTGGCACGCGGCCAGCTCCTCGCGAAGCCGCCGGATCTCGATTGTGGGATCGACCTTCCCTACGTCCGTCACAACCAGCGAAGGCTCGCAGACATCGCCATCGAGTGGGCGGGCCGACAACGAGAAGGATGACAACTGTCGTCGCCTCGTCACAGCGAGGTCGAGATCAGCCTCGGTACCGCTCGCCGCCGCGAATCGGGATGGTGAGCCAGTTCTCGCGGGGTGGGAGCGGGCAGCTCCACTGCGGGTCGTAGCTGCACGACGGCTGGTACGCGAAGTTGAAGTCGAGGATCACCCGGCCGCCGTCCGTGCCGAGATCGGCGCCTTTGGCGGTATCGAGGACGTAGCGGCCGGCGCCGTACGTCTCTGTCCCGCACGTGGCATCCCGGAAGGACACGAAGAAACCGCCCGCGTAGTCGAGCAGCCAGAAGACCGAGAGGCTGAGATGCTCGCCCCGAAGGAGAAAGCGGGCGGTGCCGGCGCGCTCGGCCACCAGGTGGCCCGCGGCCGAGTCAGGGAGCTCGAACGTCGCTCCGTCGGCCGCTTCGACGTCGGCCGTCGTGCGCAACGCGGGGTCGTAGGCGTAGTACTCGGGCGCCGTCGCGTCGCTGCGCTCCGCTGCGGGGATCGGGCTCTGCGAATGGGAGCGATAGAGGTGGTCGCGCGTCTGCCTCCAGGCTCCCCATGCCGCCGCGGGATCATCGCCGGCTCGGATGGTGGCGTACAACTCGCTGATCTGACGGCGCCAATCGGCGAGCTCGAGACGTTCTTCGATCATGGCTACGGCCCGTCGCCATGCACGACGCCGCCGCGCAAGTCGTCAAGACGCCGCATCCGCGCGTGGGCGACCTCGCCCAGGCGTGCGAGCACCCCGGCGATCAACGCCTCTGTCAGCGCAACCGCCGAGACCATCGAGTCGAACGGCGCGACCATCGTCTGCACGTCGGTGACGAGCACGTATTTTGCCGACGCCGCAGCGGGCGACAACCAGGGATCGGTGACGAGCACCACGGTGCTTCCCTGGTCGGCGGCGACTCGCGCGCTGTTGATCGTGTCGCTCTGGTAGCGGCGGTAGTCGAACACGACGAGCACGTCGCGCCGGCCGAGGTCGACGAGATGATCGGCGGGATTGCTGCGCTCCGGGTCGATGAGCTCGACCCCACCGCGCAGGAGGTGCAGCTGACTGGCGAGATATCGCGCCAGAAACGTGCTCAGCCGTCCGCCGAGCGCGAGCACTCGTCCCCGTGAGTTGGCGAGCAGGTTGACGACCGCATCGAAGTCATGCTCGGACACCATGTCAAGACTCGCCCCGATGCTGTGCTCGAACGTCGCGTAGGAATCGCGCAGGAGCGAGCGGTCGACATCCCCCGGTGCCGCCAACGCGAACCGCGTCAGTGGCGAGCTGAGGCGTGCCTGCAACTCCTCGCGCAGCGAGTCCTGAAATTCCGGATAGCCGCGCAACCCGAGCTTGGTAATGAATCGCGTCACCGTCGCGGGGCTCACGCCCGCTCGCTCCGCGAAGCGCGTCAGGCTCTCGAGGCCCGCCACCGGGTAGAAAGCGAGGAGCACATGCGCAAGCCGTCGCTCTGAGGCGGACAGCGCTCCCATGCGCTGGCGGACCAGTTCACCGACCAGGAATTCCGGCACGAAACGATTGTTGCAGTTTGTACGCTGGAAGACCAATCCGATAAATCTGTTGACGCTCGCCCAACTCCGCTGCTACTGTGCGCGCACCAATCCGGATTCGTGGGGAGATGAGGCGATGGCAATTCAGGTCGTTGACAGCGATACCGAAACGCTCCACAACCTGGGGTACGCACAGGAATTGCTCCGCCGGATGGGCGGCTTCTCCAACTTCGCCGTCTCCTTCACGATCATCTCGATCCTGTCCGGATGTCTCACCGCATACGGCGTCGCCATGTTCAACGGCGGGCCGATCGACATGAACATCGGCTGGCCGCTCGTCGGGATCATGGTCATCATCGTCGGGCTCGCGATGGCCGAGGTCTGCTCGAGCTACCCGACGGCCGGTGGCCTCTACTACTGGTCCGCGAAGCTCGGTGGCAAGAACGGAGCGGCATGGAGCTGGTTCACCGGCTGGTTCAATCTCGTCGGCCAGGTGGCGGTCACCGCTGGCATCGACGGCGGCCTCGGACTCTTCGCATCCGCTTTTCTCAACAACTGGTTCGGCTACCCGCTCGATCCACCGCACATCCTGCTGGTGTTTGCGATCGCGCTCATCATCCACGGGCTCCTGAACACCTTCGGCATCCGGCTCGTTGCGCTGCTCAATGACATCTCGGTCTGGTGGCACCTCGTCGGTGTCGTCGTCATCGTCGCCTTCCTGCTCATCGCGCCGAAGCACCATCAGTCCGCCGGGTTCATCTTCTTCCACTTCAACAACGGGACCGGAGCGACGTTCCCGGGCAGTGTCGTCTATGTGTTCCTCATCGGATTGCTCCTCGCGCAGTACACGTTCACGGGGTATGACGCGTCGGCGCACATGACCGAGGAGACCAAGAACGCCGCCACGGCCGGCCCACGAGGCATCGTGCTGTCGATCGTGGTGTCACTCGTTGCCGGGTGGATTCTCCTCATCGGCCTGACGTCCGCCATTCAGAACTATGGCGCCGAATCGACGGCGGTTGTTCCTGCAGCGCAGATCTTCATCGACGCCGCCGGAGGTGCGGCCGGTCAGTTCCTGCTCCTCATCGCGATCGGTGCGCAGTTCTACTGCGGCATGTCGTCGGTCACGGCGAACTCCCGAATGATCTATGCCTTCTCCCGCGACGGCGCGGTGCCCGGCCATCGGTTCTGGAGCAAGATCAACAAGCGCACGCGCACTCCAACCAACTCGATCTGGCTGGCTGTCGTCGGGGCGTTCATCCTCTTCGTGCCGTACCTGTTCAACGCCTATGCGTACGCCGCAGTCATCTCCATCGCGGTCATCGGTCTCTACATCGCATACGGCATCCCGATCTTCCTTCGCCTGCGCGCGGGTTCGGCGTTCCAGCCAGGGCCGTGGAACCTCGGTAAGTGGAGCCGTCCGATCGGCATGATCGCGGTGACCTGGATCGTGATCATCAGCATTCTGTTCATCCTGCCGACGGCATTCCCGGTGACCGTGACGAACTTCAACTACACGATCGTTGCGTTCGTCGTCGTGCTCGGCGCAACGAGCATCTGGTGGTTCGCATCAGCGAAGAATTGGTTCAAGGGCCCGAGGATTCAAGGGACCGCTGACGAGCTGGCATCGATCGAGGCGGGCTTCGCCCCGTCTGCGAGCGGCGCCTCTGTCGTCACCGCCGGCTGAGCTAGGCTGATTCAGTAGCCAACACGCGTGCTCGCGGCGATGGTGCCGCGAGCACGCGAAGGGTCCAGAGATGTCCAAGCCACGGATCGGCGTCACGTGCAGCCCGCTGCGCGGCGCCGCGTATTACGCGCCGTATCTGCGTGCAGTCTCGGCCGCCGGCGGGGAGCCGGTGACGCTCGACCCCGAGCCGGACGGTCTCGCGCCGGAGGCCGCAACGGCGCTCGTGCACTCGATTGACGGCCTGCTCGTGCCGGGTGGCTGGGACGTCGACCCGCCGGCATACGGCGAGGCGCGCGAGGAGCAGACCCCTGAGGTTGATCAGCCCCTTGATCGCACGGAGATCGCACTCGTTCGCGCAGCGGTGGACGACGGGGTTCCGGTCTTCGGCATCTGTCGCGGTCAGCAGGTGATCAACGTCGCTCTCGGCGGATCGCTTCGTCAACACATCGAGGGCCACGACATGCACGGCCACCCGCGCGACCTGCTCGCGCATGCGATCGACATCGTTCCCGGCTCGGAGCTCGCGGCGGTCGTCTCGAGTGACACCGTGATGGTCAACAGCCTGCATCATCAGTCGGTGAAGGATGTGGCACCAGGTTTGCACGCCACCGCGCACAGTACGGACGGCGTCGTCGAGGGCATCGAGTCCGCAGACGGCATGATCGTCGCGGTGCAGTGTCACCCCGAGGAATTGCTCGGTCAGGAGGGCTGGGCGATGGATCTGTTCCGCCGGTTCGTCGAGCGAGTCGCCGACCATGAACGCGGCACCGCAGTGGCATCCGACGCAATCCGGGATGCGAGCTGATGCTCACCATCGAGCAGCTCACCAACGAGGTGGACGCGGGCGAGATCGACACCGTGGTCGTCGCCTTCACGGACATGCAGGGACGCCTCATGGGCAAACGCCTCGAGGCCCACTTCTTCCTCGAGGAGATGGCGGCGAACAATCCGATCGAGGGTTGCAACTACCTGCTCGCGCTCGACATGGAGATGGACCCCGGCCCCGGCTACGAGATGGCCAGCTGGGAGCGCGGCTACGGCGATTTCTCGATGATCCCGGACTTCGCGACGATGCGTCGGATTCCATGGCTCGAGGGCACAGCACTCGTGCTCAGCGACGTGGCGTGGGGCGACCAGTCACCGGTTCGTCCCTCGCCACGCCAGGTCCTCAAGGCCCAGGTCGAGCGCGCCCGAGCGCTCGGGTTCGACGCGATGTTCGGCTCGGAGCTCGAGTTTTACCTCATGAAGCAGACGTATGCGGAGGCGCACGAGAAGCACTACCGCGGACTCACGCCGTCGGTCCCGTACATCCTCGATTACCACATCCTCGCCACCAGCTACGACGAACCGTTCATTCGCGCGGTGCGCAACGGGATGCAGGCGGCGGACATCAAGGTGGAGAACTCCAAGGGCGAGGCGTGGCCCGGCCAGCAGGAGATCAACTTCCGCTACAGCGATGCCGTCACGATGGCCGACAACCACACCATCTACAAGAACGGCATCAAGGAGATCGCGCAGCAGCACGGGTGCTCGGTGACCTTCATGGCCAAGCCGGATCACACCTGGATCGGCAGCTCCTGCCACATTCACTCGAGCCTGTGGAGCGGCAAGGACAGCGCGTTCGCCGGCGAGTCTCCTCTCTTCAAGCAGTACCTTGCAGGCCTCGTCGCGGGCGCCAGCGAGATGGCCGTGTTCCTGGCGCCGAACATCAACTCCTACAAGCGGTATGCGGCAGGAAGCTGGGCACCGACGACACTCGCCTGGGGATACGACAACCGGACATGCGGCTTCCGCGTCGTCGGTCACGGCAGCGCGCTCCGCGTCGAGTGCCGCATCCCCGGGGCGGACGCAAACCCGTACCTCGCGTTCGCAGCCCTGCTTGCCGCGGGGCTGCACGGCATCGAGCAGCAACTCGAGACGCCGCCTGCCTTCACCGGCAACGCGTACGAGTCCGACGTGCAGCGTTTTCCCCACACACTCAACGAGGCGATCAGCGCGCTCGAACACGGGACGATCGCTCGTGCCGCGTTCGGTGATGACGTCGTCGATCACTACCTCAACTACGCACGCACCGAGCAGCAGCTCTTCGACCGCGCGGTCACCTGCTACGAGCGCGAGCGTTTCTACGAACGCGGATGACGCTGCGCCTGCTCAATCCGGCCACGGAAGCACCCGTGGCCGAACTCGAGTCAGCCGGGGTCGCCGAGACCGACCGCGCGGTGGCGGCGGCAAAGGCTGCGTACCCCGCATGGCGTGCGGTCGCCCCGTCGGATCGCGCGCGTCTGCTCCGCCGGCTCGCCTCACTCATCGAGGATCACCGCGAGGAACTCGCGTTGCTCGAGACCCGCAACGTCGGCAAGCCGATCGCCGACTCACGCGGTGAGGTCGGCATGGTGGCCGAGGTCTTCAACTTCTACGCCGGCGCTGTCGACAAGCACTACGGGCAGACCATCCCGGTCGCCGGCGGCGTCGACGTCACCTTCCGCGAGCCGCTTGGGGTCGTCGGACTCATCGTGCCCTGGAATTTCCCGCTCAACATCGCGAGCTGGAAGGTGGGTCCGGCGCTTGCGTGCGGGAATACCGTCGTCCTCAAGCCCGCGGAGCTGACGCCGATGACCGCGATCCGGCTCGCAGAGCTCGCGCTCGAGGCCGGTATCCCCGACGGTGTGTTCAACGTTGTGGTCGGTCCTGGCCGTATCGTCGGTGAGCGGCTCATTCACCATCCCGACGTCGCCAAGATCGGCTTCACCGGCTCGACCGAGGTCGGCGTCGGGGTGATGCGCGGCGCCGCGGAGTCCATCAAGCGCGTGACCCTGGAGCTCGGCGGGAAATCCGCCAACATCATCTTCGCGGACGCCGACCTCGATCGCGCCGCAGCGGCAGCACCGTATGCGGTGTTCGGCAACGCCGGACAGGACTGCTGCGCCCGCTCGCGCATCCTCGTCCAGCGAGAGGTATACGACCGCTTCGTGTCGCTGCTCATCGCCGCGACCGGCGCGCTGCGAGTCGGCGATCCCGAGGATGACGCCACGGAGATGGGCCCGCTCGTGTCTGCGCAGCATCGCGCGCAGGTGGCTTCGTTCGTCGAGACCGAGCCGCTGTTTCGCGGTGCCGCGCCCGAGGGTCCGGGATTCTGGTACCCGTGCACGCTCGTCGAGGCGACCAACAACGACCGCGTTGCACGTGAGGAGGTGTTCGGTCCGGTGGCGGCGATCATCCCGTTCACCGACGAAGCGGATGCGGTGCGCATCGCCAACGACACGCCCTACGGACTGTCGGGATCCATCTGGTCGACGAACGGGGCGCGAGCGCTTCGCGTCGCACGCGCCCTCGACACGGGAGTCCTTTCCATCAACAGCAACTCGTCGGTGCGTGTCTCCACCCCGTTCGGCGGGTTCAAGCAATCCGGGTTCGGTCGCGAGCTCGGCATGTACGGCCTCGACGGCTACTCCGAGGTCAAGAACGTGTTCATCTCCACGGAGGGCTGACAGACATGGGACGCCTCGACGGCAAGGTTGCGGTGATCACCGGCGCTGCGGGCGGCATCGGGCGTGAGGCGGCCGCGCTGTTCTCCGACGAGGGTGCATCGGTTGTCGTTGCCGATGTCGGCTCTTCGTCTGGTGCTGAGGCTGCAGCCGCGTGCCGGAGCGCGACCTTTGTGGAGGTCGACGTCAGCAGTCCGGCGAGCGTCGAGGCCCTGTACGCGAAAGCAGTCGAGATCTATGGCGGCGTCGACATCCTCTACAACAACGCCGGGATCATGCCGCCCGACGACGACTCGATTCTCACCACCGAGGCCGACGCCTACGATCGGGTCCAGTCGGTGAACGCCAAAGGAGTGTTCCTCTGCTGCAAATACGGCATCCCTCGCCTCCTCGAACGTGGCGGCGGCTCGGTCATCAATGTCGCGTCCTTCGTCGCGCTGGTCGGGGCCGCGACGTCGCAGATCGGGTACACCGCGTCGAAGGGCGCGGTGCTCTCGATGAGCCGCGAGCTCGCGGTGCAGTTCGCTCGCCAGGGCGTGCGCGTCAACGCGTTGTGTCCGGGACCGGTCGAGACGCCGCTTCTCATGCGTCTGTTCTCCGACAATCCCGCCGCGTACGAGCGCCGTCGCATCCATCTGCCGATGGGCCGTCTCGCGACTGCACGAGAGATCGCCAGTGCCGCGCTCTTTCTCGCGAGCAGCGAGTCGTCGTACGTCAACGGCTCGACGTTCCTCGTGGACGGTGGGCTCACCGCCGCGTACGTGACTCCCGAGTAGCATCGTCAATCACAGCGCACGCATCACCAGTCGAGGGAGTTCCATGAACCTGCGGGAAGTCCAGAAGCCGCTGAAGGACAGCTATCGCGCCAACCCGGAGTCCTCGAAGATCACGCTCGTCGCCCGCGGCGGTCAGGGCGATGCGCCGATCGCGTGCTCCGTCGACCTCGGCCGAGCGATCTACGAGGCGCAGGCGCACGCGGGAGTCGGCGGCGCGGGCACCGGCGCGTGCTCTGGCGACCTGCTCCTTGGCGCCCTGGCTGCGTGCGCACAGGTCACCTGTCAGATGGTCGCGGCCTCCATGGAGCTTCGGACCGAGCAGATTCACGTGACCGTCGAAGGCGACCTCGACCTCGCCGGGACGCTCGGCATCAACAACGCTCGCGTTGGGTTCGAGACGATCCGCCTGGGGTTCGACATCGTCGCGCCTGACGCGACGCAGGAGCAGCTCGATTCGCTGATCGAGAAGACCAAACGCTACTGTGTGGTCCTGCAGACGCTGCAGAGTCCCCCATCCATCGAGACCAACGTCGTCGCAGCCGTCCGCGCTGCGTCCTGACGCTCACACTGCGCGGACCATCGACAACGGGAGCATTGAGCACATGCCGAGATACCTGATCGAGCGACAGTTCGAGGTCGACGAAGCGGCAATGGGTGACGTGGGCAAGAAGTCACACAAGCTTGTGGAAGAGCAGTTCCCCGAGATCACCTGGGAGCTCAGCCACGTGTGCGTCGGTGACGACGGCCTCGTGAAGACGTTCTGCGTCTATGGGGCGCCGAACGAGGCGATGGTCCGGGAGCACGCGAAGCAATTGGGCTTCCACGAGATCATCAGCCTCCGCGAGATCGCCGGCGACGTCACGCCAGGGGATTTCCCACTCTAGGTCAACTCTCGGCGCGGGGCTGCAGGTTCTGCGCGTCGACGATGTGGCTCGCTGCAACGAGCGCGAGCGTCCGGCGACGCGATATGTCGCGGCGACGCTCCACGTCGTCCGGCGGCAGGAGCTCGAGCGCCTCCTTGTAGAGCGCTGCGGCTTCGCCCTTGGCCCAGCCACGGCCGGCCTGGTCTGCCGCGACGAGCACGTATTGCAACGCCCGCTCGGGCTCGCCGGCCTCACGCCAGTGCATGGCGAGCGCAGTCGCGGTCGCGCCGGCGCCGCCGGTGGATGCCTCGAGGAACCGAGCCACCGCCGCATGTCGCTCCCTGCGGGTCGCCCGCGGCAGGGTTGCGTACGCCACCTCGCGGATGAGCACGTGCTTGAACATGAACTGCTCGTCGCCCTCGATCCACGACGACGATTCGCGGCGGATGAGGTCATGCGCCTCGAGGGAATCGAGTGCTTCGGACAGGCCGGTCTCGTCGGGATCGATGCTCTCGAGCGCGCCGCGCCAGAAGATCTTGCCGACCGCCGCAGCCGCGAGTAGCACGCGACGCTCGGCCGCCGGCAGGGCGTCGATGCGGGCCGACACGAGCTCGCGAATCGTCGTCGGCAGATGCTGGGTGGCCGCGGCTGACACCTCGGCGACGGACGCAGCCATCTCCTCGATGAAGAGCGGGTTGCCCTCGGCGGTCTCTGCAACCCGCCGCGAGGTCGCCGAAGCCGGGTCGCTGCGCAGGAGGGATCCGGCGAGCACCTGTGAGTCCTCGGGGCTGAGCGCCTCGAGCGACAGAGCCGAATAGGCGGGAAGCCCGCCGCCCCACCCTGGGTGCGAGAGGAGCACGTCGGGTCGGGCCAGCGCCAGGAGCATCACCGGGCACTGCCGGATGCGCGAGGCGAGCACCTCGAGGAGGTCGAACGTCCCCGCGTCGGCCCAGTGCAGGTCCTCGAAAAGGAGCACGGTCGGGACTCTTGAGGGCGACGGCCTCGACGAAACGACGGGCGGCGAAGAAGAGCACCTGGCGATCCGCGACCTCGTCGTTGCGCCCGAGTCCGATGAGCAACGCGAGGTGCGTCAGCAGCTGAGCGGCACCGTCGCCGAATCCGAGCGGCTCGATCGCGACGTGGAGCTTCTCGCGAGCCGACACGACGTCATCGCTCGCGAAGATGCCGGCGAATTGCTTCACCTGCTGCGTGAAGGGACCGTGGAGCGTCTTCTCGCCGTATGGCAGCGAGCGCCCGCGGAGCACGCGTGTGCCGCCTTGTTCGAGTTCACCGGTGAACTCGGCCGAGAGACGCGTCTTGCCGACCCCCGCCTCACCGAACACCGTCATGAGGTGCGGGCGTTGTTCGGCGACGACGCCTTCGAAGACGCGTTGTAGGGCGGCCGACTCCCGGCGACGTCCAACGAGCGGCACCGCCGCGACGGTGCGTTCGCCGGGACCGACGCCCATGCCGAGGGCAAGCCAACCGCGAACCGGCGTGTCCTTGCCCTTCACCATCATCGGCTCGACCTCGGCATAGTCCGTGCAGCCGCGAGTCGCCCGGTACGTCGCCTCGCCGACGAGGATGCCGTTGGTTGGCGCCGACGACTGCAAACGCGATGCCGTGTTGATGACATCGCCCGCGACCATCCCTTCTCCCAGGTCGGGCCGTGCGCCGAGCGAGACGATCGCCTCACCGGTGTTGACGGCGAGCCTGATCTGCAGGTCCAGCTCTTGATCGCTCGCATTCATCGACGCGATCGCCTCGCGCACGCTGAGCGCGGCGCGCACCGCGCGCTCGGGGTCGTCGCCGTGCGCGATCGGAGCACCGAAGACTCCGACGACGGCGTCACCGATGAACTTCTCGACGGTGCCGCCAAAGGCTTCGATCTCCGAGCGTAGCCGCGCGTAATAGGGGGTCAGGATCGCGCGAACGTCTTCGGGGTCAAGATGGTCGGCACGTGCGGTGAACCCCACCAGGTCCACGAAGAGCACGGTGACGATCTTCCGTTCCTCCCGGGCGTCGGCGACCGCCAGTTGATTGCCGCAGGTGTCGCAGAAGCGCGCCTCAGGGGCGTTCTCCCGACCGCAGCGGGAACAGCGTTGCACAGGCGAAGCGTACGCCCTGCCCGTACGTAACCTTGACGCATATCCCTTCGCATCCTTCACCTGCATCGGAATACGGCCGCCGTCCAGATCGTCGGTGTCATGATCAGCGCGCATGGTTGTTGAGGCGGTGAGCCGCTCGGCGGCGCGCCCCGACCGCTGGTCAGCCCTCTCCGGCGCGATGCTGCCCGCAGTCACGATCGGCGGCCTTGCGACCGCGCTGCCGCCGTACCGAGTGGGCGGTGACGAGGTGCTTCGCCTCATCACGCAGCTCTGGCCGCGACTTGAGCGCCGCGTCAGTCTCTTTGCGGACGAGCTGGCGGCGACCCAGCGGTATCTCGTACGCCCGATCGACGAGGCGCTCCTGCCGCTGTCGCCAGGCGAACAAGCGGCCCGATATGCCGCTGAGGCAACCCCGCTGGCAATCGCCGCGGCGGAGCGCGCAATCGTCGATGCGGGCATCGGCACCGACGACATCGGGCTGCTCGTGGTCGCGTCGTGCACGGGTTTCGTGCTGCCGGGCATCGATGTGCAGCTCGTCAATCACCTCGGCCTGCGCAGGGACATCCGGAGGATGCCGTTCATGCATTTCGGGTGCGCAGGCGGAGCGGCATCGCTTGCATGGGCGAGTGACTGGGTGCGATCACACCCGGGTCAGACAGCGCTTGTTGTTGCCGTCGAAGTGCCGACGCTCACCTTCCGTCCCGCGGACACGTCGGCCGACAACCTGTTGAGCGTGCTCGTGTTCGGCGACGGTGCCGGCGCGGCGGTGCTGCACGGCGACGGCGAGCCCGGGCAACTCGCCATCGGCAGGACCGCATCGCGGCTCGTCGCATCGAGCACCGATGCGCTCGGCTTCGAGCGCGCTGACGACGGCTTTCGCGTGGTCGTGTCCCGGCAGTTGCCGCGCATGATCGAGGCCAACCTCCCCGACCTCGTTCGAGACTTCGCGGGCCCGACTGCCGCGCTGGACGTGGTCGCCGCGCACCCGGGCGGTCAGGCGATCGTCGACTCCGTCGCTCGATGCCTCACCCTGCAGGAGCACCAGATTGCCGCAACGCGGAGCGTGCTGCGGCGCATCGGCAACACCTCGTCGGCGGCAATCCTGTTCGTGCTCGAGGAACTGGCCGCGCACCTTCCGGTGCCGTCCGGCCGTGGGCTCGCTGCCGCATTCGGGCCCGGTCTCACCGTCGAGCTCCTCGAGTTGCTCTGGGCGACATGACCTCGCGGGCTCGCACGGCCCTCGTGCTCGGCCTTGGGGCGCAGCGGCTCGTCGAGTTGCGCATCTCCGCTCGCAACCGCAAGACCATCGGCAGCGCCGACCAGGCGTCGCGGTCGACGTATCCGCTCATGGTCGCCACGCATGTCGCGCTCTTCGCGGTGTGTGCATGGCCGCGACCGCGGCATCGCGTCCCACGTTCGTTGGAAATCGCTGCGTTGCTGGGACTCGGCGCCTCGACGTTCCTGAGGCTCTGGGTGATCCGCACCCTCGGGGACGACTGGAACGTCACCGCACACGTCCGGCCTGACATTCACATCGAAACCGGCGGTCCGTACCGGTTCATCCGGCACCCGAATTACGTTGCGGTGGCGCTGGAGTTTGCCTGTCTGCCCGTCGCGGTCGGCGCTGCTCGTGAAGGTGCGCTGCTGTCGCTCGCCAACGCTGCCGTGCTCGTTCCGCGCATCCGCGCCGAGGAGCGCCTGCTCGACGCCATTCCCGGATATCGACAGGCATTTCGTGGCGTCCCGCGCTTCCTTCCGCGTCCTGGTCGGCGCAGCAGTCAGATCCCGGCAAGCGAGAGCCAGTCTCTCGGCGTGAGCGCTGCAAACGTCTGATACCCGCAGTTGATGCCGAGGAGCTTGCTGAGCGCTCGCGGATCGTGTGCGGCACGGGCGATCGCCCGCCGGCTCAGCCAGGGTGTCCGCGCCATGACGAGCGCCAATTGAGTCAGTCGATGCCGATCGCGGACGAGGCGCGCGTGGTCTGCCCGATAGCGCTCGACAGCGTCCGCGCTGGAGATCTGCCCGGAGCGTGCTTGGTGAATGCGCAGGGCGAGACGCTCGGCCAGCAGCATGCCGATGGCAAGTCCCTCCCCGGTCGTCGGGTCGTCGTAGCCCGCGGCGTCGCCCACCAGGAAAAGGTTGCGCTGCGCAACGGCGTGCGCTCGCTGTGCGAACTGGGCGGCGCCGAGCGGGCCGGCGACGAGTTTCGCGTCGCGGACGGCTGGGATTGCCGCTCGCGCACGGGCTTCATAGACCCGAGCGTTGATGCGTGGGCCCGATCGACCGCTCAGGACCGAGAGCAGGAGTGTGTCGGGGCCGACCGGCGCCTCGTACCACTCGTGGCCGGCGCCGAACGTCACCCTGATGTCGGCGCGATCGTGCGTGTCGACACGCCAGTGACCGGCAAGCCCATAGCGGCCGGGCGGGGCCGCACGTGCGGCGAGTCCCGCCCACGACCGGACGTTCGAATGCAGCCCGTCCGCCCCGACGACGATCGCCGCGCTGACAACCTCGGCTCGAGTCGTCACCCCTGTGATGACGCCCGACGCCCCGCGGACGAGACCGGTGACGCGTTCGCCCTCGAGCAGCGTGACAGTCGGCTCGCGCCGCAACGCGTCGACGAGCACCGCATCGAAGGTCGTGCGCCGGATGCCAAGAGCGGACAACTGGTGCCCGGACGGGGGTTGTGGGAACGTCGCGTGCGCCGCAGGGCTGTCACCCTGGTGTCGGTACGTGACGCCGAGGAGCGGACGTGCTCCGGTGGCGATCACCGCGTCGTACAGCCCGACGCGCCGAAGCACGGCAACACCGGGCGGCATCAGCCCCTCGCCGCACGCCTTGTCACGCGGGAACCGGGCCCGGTCGAGTACCACAACGCGATGGCCGCGCCGAGCGAGCATAAGCGCGGTCGTTGCGCCGGCCGGACCGCTGCCGACCACCGCGATCTCGGTCTCGAGCACGAATCCACTCTCGCAGAACGCCTGGGCACGATGCGATCACATCTTCGGCACCTCCGGGTCCCCGAGGGCATGATGGCTCTGTGAACTTCCTCCAGGGCCTGCACGGAGCGGTCGCGCTGGCACTTCTGCCGTCGCTGCTCTTCGCCGAGGAGGCAGGCGTTCCTCTCCCGTTCGCCCCCGGCGAGCTGACGCTCCTGGTCGCGGGGCTGCTCATCGCATCGGGCGGGCTCAACCCCTACGCGTTCATCCCGCTGGCCCTCTTCGCCTGTATTGCCGGCTCACTCGTGGGCTACAGCTGGGCGCGCGCAGTCGGCGATCGCGGCCTCAAAGGTCTCGCCCGCCGCCTGCGCCAGCAACGCAATCTCGAGCGCGTCGAGGATCGCCTCAGATCGGCGGGCTGGCAGGGCATCGCGATCAGCCGCCTCATTCCCGGGCTCCGGATCTACACAACGCTCGTCGCCGGCGCGGTGCGAGCTCCGCGCCGCTCCTTCATCGTCGCAATGGTGTCGTCGACCGTCGTCTGGGTCGGCGTGTACATCGCGCTCGGGATCCTCATCGGCGTCCCCGTCGAGCATTTCCTTGACCAGATTCAGAAGCTCGCCGTGCAGGGAGCGATTCTCATCGTGATGGGCGTCGGCTGCTACCTCGCCGTGCGCAAGACGCCCTCGTCGTCCGGTGCGGGACTGGTGCGTGTGCCCCGTTGGGTGCGCGTGCTCCTGGCGGCAGGGGTCGACATCGGCGTGGTGGCGAGCATCGTCACCGGCCTGCTGGCCCTCGGGCGTCTCCTCGGGATCGGGTTCGGGAGCGGCTGGGTTGACGCCGTCGTGGTGCTGCTTGTGGTCGGGGCCTTCTACGTGATCGTTGCGCGGCGCAGCGCAGGTGCAACCGCCGGCGAGGTGCTCCTCCAGACGAGCTACGTCAGTGGCGTCGGTCTGCCGCTTCGGCCGCGCGCCGCGCTCGATGCGGTGCGCTCGCTGGTCACGCGATCGGATGACGAGCTCACCGTCACCGGCGATCTGCTGCATGCCCTCGGCGACCCCGCGCGGCTCCGAATCATCACGCAGTTGCTCGACCGGCCTCGCAGGCTCGATGAGCTCGCGGAGCGTTCCAAGCTCTCCCCCTTCGAGGTTCGGCACCAGCTGGATCGTTTCCGCTCCACCGGAGTTCTCGTGATCACCGGCCAGGAACCGGACACGGTGTTCAGCATCCGTTCAGACCTGCGTCATGTTCTGGTCCAGTTGCTCGCGATCATGGAATCGACGGCGGTGGCCAAGGGCCCAGCGACGAGTGACGCGGAAACGCCTGCGACAGCACCCGAGCCGAGCCGCACGTAGCGGCGCCGGAGAGCGCTTGTCCTCTGCACTGTTACGTGCATAGAGTTGTCTCATGGCCGAGGTCGAGCGGGTTGTGACGGCCGGTCTCGTGGTCATCGCGCCCGTTGATCCCGCCGACGCTCGGGCGCGGCACTGCCTCCGTGCGTACACCGACGAGCTCAATAGGCGCTTCGACGCTGGGTGGGATCCGGCACGGAGCATTTCCGCCGGTGTCGAGGAGTTGCGGCCCCCGGCGGGGCTGTTCGTTCTCGCCAGCCTCGACGGGAACCCGGTTGGCTGCGGAGCGCTCAAGTTCCACCCGGACGCGCCGGCCGAGCTGAAGCGCATGTGGGTCTCGAAGTCGGTGCGGGGTCTCGGGATCGGCCGGCGCCTGCTCGAGGAGCTGGAGGCTCGAGCGGTTGTCGGAGGTGCGCCCGCGATACGCCTCGAGACGAACGGCGCACTCGTCGAGGCGGTCAGCCTCTATCGGTCCGCAGGCTACGCAGAGGTTCCGGCCTTCAACGATGAGCCGTACGCGCATCACTGGTTCGAGAAGCAACTGAACCCGCCGTAGGTCGCTGCGACGAACGGGTCACCCGTCCGCCACAGTCCGCCGAACCGTGGGTCGCGCGCGCACGAGAGGCGAGATTCTTGCGCCAGGCTGCGCCCCCGAGCCGCTGTGCGGACGCTGCGGACGGGGGGCTCCGCGAGGGTGGTCGATCATCACGAACGTCGCGCCGGAAGCTTCATCCGAGGCGACCCCGGCAGGGAATCAGTGGCAGCGCCGGCCGGTGCTGAGCGCGCTCGTGCGCATCGGCGTTGTTGTCGTTCCTGCCGTCGCCGGGATCGCCGCCGGCATGTTGCTGAGCAGGGTCCTCCCGCACGCCCCCGGCGTCGGTCCCGCGCTGCTCTCGTTCGCCGCGGTGTCCCTGGTGATGCTCGTCACGATCATCGTTCTCGAGCGTGCTGGCCGGCGGCTCCTGCCGCTTGCAGCATTGCTGAACCTCTCGCTGCTGTTCCCGGACCGCGCGCCCAAGCGGTTTGCCATCGCGCGGCGGGTGGGACGGCCGAAGGACCTTCAGCGCCAGTTGCAGGAGGCGCGCGACCGTGGCATCACGGGTGGCGAGGTTGCCTACATGCAGCAGGTGCTCGAGCTCGTCGCGGCGCTGAGCGTCCACGACCGCCAAACGCGAGGGCACTCGGAGCGCGTCCGCGTCTTCGCCGACCTCATCGCTGACGAGATGAACCTCAGTGTCGCGGACCGAGCCCGGCTGCGTTGGGCATCGCTGCTCCACGACATCGGCAAGCTCGTCGTGCCGAGCGAGATCCTCTCCAAACCCGCTCGGCTCAATGAGGCCGAGATGACCGCTGTCAAGCGCCATCCCGAGGAGGGCGCACGCCTCATCGGGCCGCTCCGGGCGTGGCTCGGCGAGTGGGGTGATGCCGTCGTCCAGCACCACGAGCGCTACGACGGCAAGGGCTATCCGTTCGGGCTCGCCGGCGACCAGATCTCGCTCGGCGGCCGAATCGTCGCGGTGGCCAACTCCTATGAGGTCATGACCGCGGTGCGCCCCTATCGCAAGCCGGTGAGCGTCTCCGCCGCCCGGCAGGAGCTGGTCAAGTGCTCGGGCAGTCAGTTCGATCCCGTCGTCGTTCGCGCCTTCCTCAACATCTCCATGGGCCGGCTCTGGCGGGTCGTGGGCTTCGCGTCCTGGGTCGCGCAACTGCCGCTCATCGCCTGGGTCGACCGCCTTGGCTGGAACTGGGGCGCGGCGATCGTGTCCGGGAGCACGGCCCTCGCACTGACCGGTCCGGGCGTGACCCCGCATCCCAGCGCTCCGGCAAGCTCGCCGTCAGCGATCACCGTGCTGACCGGAGCCGCGCCGGTGTTCCCTGGTCAAGGTCCCGTCGGCAGCGATCCGTCGCGGCCTGCGCCGGGCAATCCCGGCTCGGGGTCCACCGGTGGCGGGACGTCCGCACCACCGACAGACGACCCGGGACCCCCCGGGACGTCGCCGGCGCCGGGTGATCCCGTGACCACGCCAACGCCGGCACCACCGCCGTCAGGCGCGCCGACTCCAACACCAGCACCCACACCGACACCCGCACCCACGCCTTCACCGACACCGACGCCGACGCCGGTGCCCGACCCCCCGCCGGTGGTGACCGTCAACGCCGGCGGCCTTGCGGTTCTCGGCGTCTTCAACGGCTCCGGGAGCTTCGCGGACAGCAACCTCGCCGGCCACACGTTCACGGCGACCGTGAACTACGGCGACGGGAGCGGCACGCACCCGCTCGCGCTCAACGGCACGACGTTCACGCTCGCGCATACGTACGGTCCGTTGCGCACGTATACCGTCACCGTGACGGTCACCGACGATCAGGGGGTTTCGGGAACCGGCACGACGACCGTCACCGCGGTGCTCTAACGCTCAGCCGAGGCTGAGAAATCGCTCCGCGAGGACATCCTCGAGCACCGCGCGGCCGAGATCCGCGGCTGTGACATCGGTCACCGCGTGCGGATCGAGATCCGCGAAGAACGTCGCCACGTGCGCCGGGTCCTCGTCGGTGAGCCAGCGGACGAAGGCGTGGCCGAAGGCGGCGGCCTGCTCGTCGTTCAGATCATCAATCTGTGCCAAGGCGCTCTCCTTGCTATGGGTGCGACGGCGCTTCGGGCGCGCCGTCGAGCTCGAACATCAGGTCGTCGATGTAGCAGTAGTACCAGTCTTCACCGGGCTCGTACGAGCGGATGATCGGGTCCTTGACCGTCTTGTAGTGCGCGGTCGCATGCTTGCCGGGCGAGTAGTCGCAGCAGCCCACATGACCGCACTCCTGACAGACGCGAAGGTGCACCCAATCATGCCGCCCGGCAGCGAGGCACTCGACGCAGCCGTCACCGGACGGCGTGACGTCGTGTATCTCGTCGAGGTGGCCGCACACGTCGTTACTCATGCTGCATCTCCGTTGCGGATGATGCCATGGCGCGCTTGGGGCTCGGTGTGAGCACTGTCGTGAGCTGCGGGTCCCACCCCATGCGCGCGGCGGCGCCATCATATGTCGTGCGCAGGAAGGCGAGAACGGCCGAATCGGGGTCCGGCAACGTGCGGACGCTGTCGTACGGGAGGATGAACTCGCCCGCCTCGGTAGTCCACCGTGCGCCCTCTGGCTCGAGCGGAGCCCCCTCGATGCCGGCCGGCTTCGGGTAGGCGTACGCGTAGAACGCTGGATAGGGGACGCGCGCGTCCCCGGGCCACCAGCCGGCGCAGATCTCCTCAGCGTCGCTCCCGAGGCGTTCGATCACACTCTGGCCTTGCGGCGCCGCGGGCCGTCCCGAATAGCGGACGACCGCCAGGTCGAACGTTCCCCAGAAGAAGTGCACGGGTGTCGTCCTCCCGTGGAACTTCGCCCGATGCTGCTTCAGCACGGTGTCGACCTGGCTGAGGACCGCGAAGAATCGCGCCGCGTGCGCCGCCACGTACGTCTTGTGCGTTGTGTCCTCGGGGAAGGGGATCGGTGACGGCACCTCGGACGGCAGCACGGAAATCGCCACCTCGACGCGCATGCGTGCCAGCGCGCCCATCACGTCCGTATAGAAGTCCGCAACCGCCCCGCCGAGCGGAACCTGTTCGATGGCGCCGTCGCTGGTGCGCAGCAGGAGGATGTGGTCGATGAGGTCGAGCTCCGCGTCGAGCGTGCGGTGTCCGACCGCCATCGGCGAGGTCGTGAGCCCGCGCGCAGTCAGATAGAGCGGCACGTTTGCCCACTCGGGCTCGAACGGGCTCAGCGCGAGGCGCAGCTTGCCGATCACCTGCGTGTACATGTGCAGGGTGTCTCGCGTCTCGCGCCACTCCTCATACGGCAGGAGCGGCCACACCGCATCGGTCACTGACACATCTCGCGCACCCCTGATCACTCGCTGCGGTCGACCTGATAACAATAGTGCGCAGGGACAACGTCGGCGATCGCACAGGTGCGGGATTCCTCGCTGAGGCCGAAGCCGCCGGCGCAGCCACGCTCACGGCCGAGACCTGAAGGGTCGTTCGACGCGATCGCCTTGACAACTGGTGAGGCGAACGGTCAGCATCCCGAACCGTCGGGTGTCCAGGGCTCGAGCGGTTTGTTCGGAAAGGGAGATTCACAACATGCGCGTTCCTCGTTCAATCGGTGCCTGCGCAAGCCTCGCGCTCGTTGCGGGATTCTTCGCCGCGACTCCGGCACTGACCGCCGCTGCGGCTGCCCCGCAAATGTGGGTCAACCAGTCGGCAGTGCCGGGAACCGACACCTCCTGTGCCAACCCCGGATTCCAGACGATCAGCGACGCACTGACGGCCGCGCCTTCGGGTGCCGTCATCACCGTCTGCGCCGGCACGTACAACGAGCAATTGGTCATCACCAAGGCCGTGACGCTGAAGTCCAGCGGATCGGTAACCGTCGTGGGGCCGGGCGACTCAACCAGTGACACCGCAACCAGCTGCGACGCCGACGGCCCCAACAACCAGGACGCGGTCGATATCTGCGTCCCGGGCAGGGTCGTGCTGACTGGGATCACCTTCAACGCCGGCTTCTCGAGCGGATATTGCAATGACGATTACATCGGCGTCGCGGTGCTCGGGGGCGCGACGCTCAACATGAGTCAATCGGTCGTCGAGAACATCGGCGGCGGCGCAGACATCGGCGGCTGCCAGGGTGGGATCGGGATCCAGGTCGGCGAGGCGATCAGCCCGACCGCCGCTGACGCCGGACACGCGACACTCAACAACGACACGGTCGAGACGTACCAGAAGGGTGGCATCGTCGTCGACGGCGTCGGCTCCACCGCGACCATGAACGGCGTGTCGGTAACGGGCGCCGGACCAGCGCCGATCGCGCAGAACGGCATCCAGATCAGCGACGGCGGCAAGGCGACCATCTCCGGCGCAATCGTCACCGGCAATGAGTGCGACCTCGCACCCACCACGTGCGGTTCCGACCCGGACACCGACGCCCAGTCGATCGGCATCCTGCTCTATGACGCGGGTACCACCACCGTCAAGAATTCGACCGTCACCGGGAATGACCTGGGCGTCTATAACCTGGGCGATCTCGCCACGGCTTACTACACACCGCCGTCCCCGTTCAACATCACCGCGACCTTCACCAACGTGACCATGTCGAACCGTTACGAGAACGCGGGTGCCGACTCCGGCAAGACGCTCATCAACAACTCGCATATCTCCGGCAGCCAGACGGGTATCAGCGTGTTCCAGTACTCCGGGCAGCCGATCGGAGCCACCTTCTCTGGAACCAAGGACACGATCACCGGCGCATCCATCGCAGCGGTGTACGTCGACTCCGATGCGCAGGCGGGTGACCTTCCGTATACGGCGTCGATCACCCACAGCAGCTTCAACGCCACCAATGCAGCCGGAGTGCAGAACACCGAGACCAACATGGGCACCGGCTACACCAACTCCGTCGTCACCGCGACGGACGACTGGTGGGGCAACGCCACAGGTCCGTCGCTCTGGAGCTTCGGCGGCGGTACGAAGGTCTACAACGATGTGAACTTCTTCCCGTGGGCGCTGACCGCATCGATCAACACGTTCAAGACGTGCACGTCCGGAACCAACCTATCGACGTCAGGGAACGACGTCGTGCTCTGTGCGTCGGGCACGGGGAATGCGACGTTGACCAATCACGGCAGCGGAGCGGTGCTCCTGCTCGGCAACAGTGGGAACGACCATCTCAACGCGAGCGCGACGGGCGCGACGTACATCATCGCCGCCCAGGGTCACAACACCATCAACGGCAACAACGGAACCCAAGGCTGGTTCCAGCTTCGTGGCAATACTCACGACACGCTTGTCAACGACTCGTTCGATAGCGAATCTCCGTGAGCTTCGGCCGGCCGGGACGGACGTAACACCTCTTTCCCGGCCGGCACAGCCACGTTGTGTTGACAAAGCGCGTACTCGAAGCGCAGCATGCGAACCCGGGAGGCTCCTGGAATTCGGCAGGGAGCTCGCAGGAAGGGACAACTCAATAGGTCGCGCGTTCCACGGTGGATCGCTCGGCGGGCGGCATATCCGGTGATGTTCAACGTGCACTGGATGACGTCGAACTTGGCTACAGAAGGGCTTTATCCATCACCAGGAGGAACGTATCCATGGTCAGATTTGCACGTCCGGTTGGGGTGCTGATAGCGGCGTTTGCTGCCATCGTGCCTGCAACCGCTGTGTTCGCGGCACCAGCCGCAACTTCGACAGTCCTGTACAACAGCGAGGTGCCGGCGCCGGGCAACCTTCCGAGCATCGGCTTTGAGGCCACGCAGGCGTCCTCGTTCGGCAATGCGATCACGCTCACGCACACAGCGAAGCTGGGCACCGTTGTTATCACCATGAACTCGTGGGGGTGCCAGTCCGGCAGTTGGACCGACGACACCTGCCACACAAACGCGGGCGCGAAGTTCAACGAGCCGATCACACTCAACATCTACCAGGCTCCGTCGGTCAACCCGACTACGCAGTCGGATACCCCTGGATCCGGCCTTCCTGGTGCGGTGATCGTGTCCGTCACCAAGACGTTCGCGATCCCTTATCGCCCATCGGCGAATAACACCAAATGCCAGGGCGACGAAGCCGGGGATTGGTTCGACAGCAAGCTCGGAGAGTGCTTCCCGGGCATGGCGACGAATATCACCTTCAATCTCACGTCGCTGAACCTGACGCTGCCGACGCACATCGTCTACGGGATCGCCTACAACACGAGTGACTATGGATCTGCGCCTTACGGCGACAGCACTGCGTGCCACTCCACTTCAGAGGGCTGCGGGTACAACTCGCTGAATGTCGGCTTGTCATATGACCCGGACAACTTGAACAAGGGTTCGGATACGTACCCGGGCTACGTGTACTGGAACACACAGACCGCCGGTAACTACTGCGACAGCGGTGCTGCCGGTACCGGTACGTTCCGGTTCGAACTCGCCGTCGACAGCCTCGTGCTGGAGCGTTGACACCGCGCCCCACGCACCGTGGTACGTCCCGGCAGTGGCATTCAACGCCAGCTAGTCAAAGAGAACTCGTCTTCGACGGCCCCGGCGGTGGATCGACCACCGCCGGGGCTGTTTCTTATTTCAGGACACTCAGCTCGGTGTCGGTGTCGGGGACGCTGAGCCGCCACCGCACACGACCGCGCCGATGTTGTTGAAGTCTGCGGACCCCGTTGTGTTGTCGGTCTGCTCCTGGGCGATCGCCTTCTTGTAGGCAGTCAGATCGCCTGCCTGAGAAGCGCTGAGGGCCTCGCGGAAATCACCGACCGTCGTGTCGAACACGGCCATCGCCTGCGTCCATGCCGTTTGCATCTCAGGCGGACTGCCAAGCGCCTTGAGGCCGGAGTCGAGTTGCGTGAAGATCGGGACCAACGACGCGAAATACGTCGCGATTGCAGGGAGGTCGCTCGCCGCGGGCGCAGTGATGTCACCGGTCGAAATCGTCGGCGTCACAACGGCGTCGCCCGTCTCGCTCCCACTCGCGCAGACCTCGTCGGCCTGATCGAGGAACGCTGACATCGGAGTCGACGACCCGCTCGCTGTCGCTGCCGGCGGTTTCGCGGTGGCGGTCGGACCTGTGCTCGAGCCGCCGCACGCGGCGAGCAGCATGGTGACGGCTGCGGTTGTCCCGACCCAGCGCGCGACGCGGACGCTCCTGCGGTTCCCGTGCACTGACTGCAGCTACGCCTGATCCGTCGGCCGCACGAGTACCTCGTTGATGGCCACGTGTCGCGGGCGGGACACGATGTACGCAACGATGTCGGCGATGTCGTCGGCCTCGAGACGCTCGATCTTCGAGAAACGGTCCTCGAGCATGGCGCGAATCTCCGGCCGATTGTGGCCGGGCAGTTCAGTGATCACGGCTCCTGGTTCGACCAGCGAAACGCGCACATGACGGGCCGTTACCTCGAGTCGCAGTGCGTCACTGAAAGCGCCGACAGCGTGCTTGGTGGCCTCATAGGCAGCGCTGCCGCTCTGCGTCATCCGTCCCGCGACGGAGCTCATGTTCACGATGTCGGCGACCCCGCGGCGGCTGTCGGCGGCAGCACGAAGAAGATGCGGGAGCGCTGTGTGCGTGCAGTACATGAGCCCGAGGACGTTGATCTGCACCATCCGCTGCCACTCATCGATCGGCGCGCCGACGACGGGGCCGAGGAGCATCACACCGGCGTTGTTGACGAGGGTATCGAGGCGTCCGAGCTCGCTGACGGTGCGTTCCACCGCACGCGCAGCCTCCTGCTCGTCGGTGATGTCCGCGCCGATCACGAGCGCCGTGCCGCCGTCCTCGCGGAGTCGCGTCGCAAGCGCCTCGAGACGGTCTGACCGGCGCGCGACGACGGCGACAGCAGCGCCGAGCCGCGAGAGTGCGACCGCGGTCGCCTCGCCGATGCCACTCGATGCACCGGTGACGAGCGCAACGGTCCCATCGAGTTCGTCCGCGGGAGGCTGTCGACATGAGGGCACCTAGCTTGCCACAGGCGCCCGTCTCGAGAGCCATGGCCGTCACTCGGCCGCGAAGATCTCCAGGTGCACCAGGGTCGCCACCACCGGCTTCGAATCGTCGTTGGTGCTCACCGAGAAACCGCAGCCACCGGGCTGGTTGGGCACCGTCGTCGGTCCCGTTCCCAGCAGCACGCCGTCGACGTATGCCGCGGCTGTGCTCCCTTGCATGGAGACGACGACGCGAACCTCCTTGCTGAGGTCTGGTGCGCCGGCCTCGCCCGCGCGGAAAGTCCCTTGGAGCAGGGCAACGGGCGTCGAGCCGTTGGTGCTCTCGATGACCGCGTACTGGCCGCCACTCTGGAGGGCGACATCGAACTCGCTCGAGGACGACACGCGCACGCCGACCGTGTTGACCCCTGCGGCATTGCTCGAGGGAACGAAATCCGCTACGACGACCACGGCACCCGGCTCGTTGGCCGGCCCGGTTGAGTCGCCGGCGAGCACAGCGGCGGTGACGCTCGTGCTCTTGGTGGTGAGCGCGCAGCCCGCCCCTGCTGCCGCCACGGTCCCGAGGGCACTCGACTGCCCGGTGTTGTCGAAGATCTCCGGCGAGAGGCCGGCAGGCACGGCTCCCTTCGTGCAGTCGGCACTGAAGAGCGCGGAGCCCAGTCTCATGCCGGCGCAGGCGCTCGTCAGTCCCGCGGAGAGCGCGCCGGCGGGCTTGAACATCGCGTCCGGACACGCCGTCGCGGCGGCGTTGCTCGACCTGCCATGCGGCAGCCGCGGCCGGCGTGCTCGGTGTCGCCTTGCTCGCGGCCATGGTGCCGTTGCTGACGATGAACCCCACCGCGAACGGCGCGATGACGAGTGCGGCCACTGCGACCGTGATGCCGCCGATCTCCAGTCGGCTGCGCGGCGTTTGCGCGGGCTCTGCAGGCACGACCGGCTCGGGCGCGACTCGCTTCGGGGCCCTCTTCGTGGGTGCCGGCGCCGCCCTGCTTTGCGGGGCGCTGCGCCGCTCGACACGACGCACCACCACAACCGTCGCGAGCAACGAGATGCCAAGCGCCACCGAAACCCCAGCGTCGAGGAGCGTCACGTTGCGGATGTCCGTCAGGGAGCTCGTGGCCCGATACGTGAGCTCAACGATCCGACCGACGATGTTCGCGCCGATCCAGAGCAGCCACCAGACTGCCACGAGCGTCGACGTGGCCTGCGCCCGCCCAACTGAACGGCGCCGCCATCTGAGGAAGAGCACGACGCTTGCACCGAGCAGGAAGATCTCCGCGAGGTAGCTGAGCAGGACGAAGCTGTCGCTCGCGCTCGCGGATGCCAGCGAGACCCGTTGCCCGCCAAGAAAGCGGACGACGACGCGGATCCGACCCGCATCTGCGCCGATCTCCCAGAGCACAACGTCCGCACTGACCAGCAGCGCGACGATCAGCCACTTTGCCTGCGGACGCAAGGATCGCTTCATCGCGGACGGGATGCTAGGGGAATGCACCTTTCGCCAAGGTGGCTGGTCGCCGGCGTTGCACGTGTGCTGCCCACTCCCGCAGAGTCGGGCGATGGACAGTGACGGCTACGGCTACCAGACCGACGACCAGAGCATCGGCAGGCTCCTCGACGACATCCGAACCCTCTCCCCCTCCGGCATCGAGCGGGTAGCGCGCGGCTGGGAGTTGCACGCCCTTCCCCACCTCGAGCAATACCACGAGGCCGAGTCGGCGGCGCTCAAGGCCATCGAGAACGCGCACCTCACGACCGAATGGGAAGCGCTCCAGCGCGCCGTGCTCGATCTCACCGAAGGACGCTCATCGCTCGTGTCCTGGAAGGTCGAGCACGGGCAGACCGGACATCACGCCGAGGCTGCGGCACTCGGTGCCGCCCTGGCGCTGCACGCGCTCGGCCACCTCGATCGTCGGCACACCGAGACGCTGGCCCGTCCGATGGCCGAGGCGTTGCCCTGGCTATCGGAGATCCACGGGACCGTCGCCGGCTAGCGTCCTGGACCCGGCGGTCTTACTCGCTGACCAGCTCGTAGTCGGGGTTGAGGATCGCGAGCCGGCGGCTCCACGAGCCCACCATGCCTTCGACGATCAATCGAGCGCCAGGCTCGATGCCGGGAATCCGTGGACGGCCCTGGAACACGAGCAGGAGGATGCCCGTGTCGTCGGTGATCTCGCACTCGAGGTTCGTCGTGCCCTTGGCGGTCTGTACCCGGAGCGACCGGATCCTCCCCGCAACGCGCACCCGCTCGCGGAACGCGACATCGGCGATCGGAGTCGTGCCCGCGGCGCGACGCGCCAGCGCGCGGTCGACCCCGGAGCTTCCCATCTGCTTGCGTCTGGCCATCTCTGGACGGACGGCGTGGGGGCGAAGCCGGCGCCGCGGGGCGGCCTCGACGTTGAAGGGAACGATCGTCGCGGCCACATGGGCGACCGTCCCGACCGCGTCGGCGATCCGGTCGGCGGTGCGGTCGTGGAGCACGCGTTGCAGGCGTGAATGGAACGCCCGGCGCGGCAGCAGCACCGTGCATTCCGTCTTCCCGTCGGCAGCAAGATCGGCGACGTACTCGAGCGCCGCTCGTTCGAGACGGCGGTCCCGGCATTCCAGGATGTCGAGCGGAAGATGCGCAAGACCAAGCCGGCTCCACTCCTCCTTCAACTCTTCGGTGGCCGCCGTGTCGATGTTGAAGTGCACGACGCGCAGCTCATCGGGGCGAAGCGTTCGCGCGTACTGGATCGCGCGCGCCGCCGCCATGTCGAGCTGCCCGACGAGGACGACGACGACATGGCGTTGCAGGACCGGCGCTTCCGTTGCGGCGACGGCGCCGGTCTCGAGCTGCTTCTCCTCCTCCACGTACTGACGGTGGAGGCGGATCAACCCGAAATACATCGGCGGACCGACGACCGCGACGATCCACGCTCCCTCGGTGAACTTCGTGACAAAGAGAATGCCGACGACGGCGAGCGACAGCGCTCCCGAGAACGCGTTGATGACGACGCCGAGTTTCCATCGTCGTTCTTTCATGCGCAGGTTGTGTTTGACCATGCCGAACCCGGCAAAGGTGAAGCCCGTGAACACGCCGACGGCATATAACCCGACGAGCGCATTGAGCTGTGCTTTGAACGCGATGATCAGCGCGATCGCAACGACCGCAAGGACGAAGATGCCGTTGGAGAACGCAAGACGGTGGCCGCGCTTGGTGAGCTGTCGCGGCAGGAACGAGTCGCCGGCGACGAAGCTCGCGAGGTATGGAAACCCGTTGAAGCTCGTGTTCCCCCCGGTGAAGAGGATGAGCACCGTGGCCGCCTGCACCACATAGAAGAGCGCTTGTCCCACCCAGGAGGAACCGAGCACGTCACGCACCTCTTGCGAGACGACCGTCGGCGTGCCCGCCTCGTATGGGACCGCGTGGGTGACGTGCGCGAGGATGGATGTCCCCAGCACGAGGAATCCGAGGATCAGGCACATGGCGACCAACGCCTTGCGTCCGTTGCGCGCAACCGGTGCGCGGAAGCTCGAGATGCCGTCGGAGACCGCCTCGAGTCCCGTCAGTGACACGCCGCCGTTGGCGAATGCCTTGAGACAGTAGAAGACGCCGAGACCCATGAGCCATCCCTGGGAGGGACTGCCGACCGGGTACCCGATATGCGCCGCGGTCGGGAGCACTTGTGCGTGCAGTCCGCCGAGGATCGCTTTCACGAGCCCGGTCACGATGACGAGGGTCAGAGAGCCGATGTAGAAATACGTCGGGATCGCGAAGAACGTGCCGGCCTCGCGGATGCCGCGCAGGTTCGCGAACAGCATGAGCAGCGTCACGCCGACAGTGATCTCCACCGTCCACGGCACCAGCGTGTGGAAGGCGGACGTCAGCGCTGCCGTCCCAGCCGAGGTCTGCACGGCGACGGTGACCGTGTAATCGATGAGCAGCGCCACGGCTGCGACCTGCGCGATCTTCGGTCCGAAGTTGTCACGCGCGACGACGTACGACCCGCCAATGCGCGTGTACACGCCGATGACCTGCAGGTACGAGAACATCACGAAGAACATCACCAGCAGGATCGCCACCGTGATGGGGATGACCATGCTGAAAGCGCCGATGCCGATGATCGGCACCATGATCCGGAGCATTTCCTCGGTGCCGTATGCGGACGAGGAAATCATGTCGGGGGCGAGGACCCCGATCGCAACCGGGTTCGCGAGGCGTTCCTGAGTCAGCTGCTCGGACACCATCGGCGGCCCGAGCACCTTGTTCTTCAGCCGGTAGGCCCAGGACTCCGGATAGTTGAGCGCGCTCGGCGATTCGCTCCGTTCAGGCGCCAGGCTGCGCGCAGGCGTGGGAACTCGCGTCGAGGTGTCTTCCACGGCCGCAGTATGGCCCATGCCCAAGATCAGAGCGATAGCAACCGGGCCGCTCGGCGACCTGCTTGAATGGTGGCGTGCACATCGTGATCGTCGGCTGCGGCCGGGTTGGATCCGGCCTGGCGAAGGCCCTCGAGAGCGAGGGTCACTCCGTGGCCATCATGGACCGGACGAGAAAGGCGTTTCGCCGCCTGCCCTCTGACTTCAAGGGGATCATCGTCGAGGGGTCGGGTTTCGATCGCGATGCACTTGCAGAGGCCAAGATCGAAGGGGCCGATGCCTTCGCTGCGGTCACGTCCGGCGATAACTCGAACATCCTCGCCGCCCGGATCGCCCGCGAGACGTTCGGCGTCGAGCGGGTTGTGGCGCGCATCTACGATCCGCAACGAGCTCAGGTGTATCAGCGCCTCGGGATCCCGACGGTCGCGACGGTGACGTGGACCGTCGACCAGGTCCGGCGCTGGTTGCTGCCGGACGAGTACACGCCCCAGTGGCGCGATGGCTCCGGTGCGCTGCTGCTCGTCGACCGCGTCCTTCCCGAACGCCTTGCCGGCCAGAAGCTCGCGGGGCTCGAGGTGACCGGGAAGATCCGCCTCGTGGCGGTGACGCGTGCCGGCGTGCCTCGCCTCGATGCGGCGTCGCTCGTGGGCCAGGATGGCGATCTTCTCCACATCGCGGTGCTCAAGCAGGAGCTCCCCGCGCTCGAGGCGCTGCTCGAACCCGAGCCGGCAGCCGTGAAGGCGGGCGTATGAAGGTCGCTGTCGCCGGCGGCGGCAGCGTCGGCATGGCCGTGGCAGCCGATCTCAAGCAGCACGGCCATGACGTTCAGATCCTGGAGGTCGATCCGGAGCAGGTCGCCCGTTTTCAGTCGCATGTCGACGTGCGCTGGACGGTGGCGGACGCCTGCGAGGTCTCGTCGCTGCAGGCGGCCGGCATCGGCGACGTTGATGTCATGGTCGCCGCGACCGGAGACGATGAAGACAACCTTGTCATCTCGCTGCTCTCCAAGCAGGAGTTCGCCGTCCCGCGCGTGATCGCCCGGGTCAACAACGCGAGCAACCAGTGGCTGTTCACGGAGAGCTGGGGAGTCGATGTCCCAGTGTCGACGCCGCAGCTCTACACCGCGCTCGTCGAGGAAGCGGTGTCCGTCGGGTCGCTGGTCCATCTGATGAGCTTCGAAGGCGCGTCGGCTCACCTGCTCGAGGTGACGCTCGCCGACGAGTCGCCGGCCTGTGGCCTCCAGATCGGCGATCTCGGGCTGCCGCGCGAGGCCGCCATCGTCGCGCTCGTTCGCCGCGATCACATGATCGCCCCCGATCCGGAGACGACCTTATATGCCGGCGATGAGGTCGTCGTGCTCGCGGAGGTGGATTCCGAGAGCGCGATCACCACCATCCTGGTCGGCGACAACCCGCCGATGGGAACGGGGACCGGCACATCAGACGATCATGGGCACGCGCTGTCCCGGGCGATCGTTCGTCCACGAGGCACGGAAGACGCATTTGCCTCGAATTCGCCAAAGCCGGTAGGATAGGGTCGCAGGATCGGAACCATTGCTAGGCCCGATTGGGGGGCCGGATGAGGGGTGTATGGAATACGGATCGCTTTTCGCGCGAAGGCTTCGGCTTGGGACTTTGATCATCGGCATGGCCGGCGCCACCGCTGCGACAGCGGGAATCTTCCCCGCCGCGGTCCAGGCCGCTGACCCGACGGTCACGGCGACATATCAGTCCACGATCGGTGGACCCGGCCACGCGACGATGTACGCGTCCGGCATGGAGATCGTGCCGCAGGGAGCGCCGAACGCCGGTGACATCATCATTGCCGACACCGGCAATAACCAGGTTGCCGAGTACGACCCCACGACCGCCGCGCAGATCTGGCGTGTCGGCAGCGAGGGCACGGGCGCCACCGCGAGCAATATCCAGTTCGAGCAGCCGCGCGACGTCGGTGTCGACTCGTCGGGCAACGTCTACGTCGCCGACAACGGCAACGGCCGCGTCATGAAGCTCAGCCCGACGGGTGCCTACATCTCCAATTGGAAGAGCGAGGCCACGGGTGCCGCCGGTGCCCCGATCGGCATCACGGTGAGCAACACGACCCAGTTGCGGTGAATGGCCTCGCCTGCCGGTCAGCGCGTGTACGTCTCTGACGGCACCAAGAGTCAGATCACGGTCTGGAACACGAACGGGACCGCGGTGTCACCCGCAGCCGGGCGGCGACCATCACGGATACGAGCGGCAACTGCGGCGGCGTCGACCAAGGCCCTGTACAAGCTGAACCGCATGCGCGATGCGGCGGCTGATGCCGCCGGCAACGTGTATGTCGCGAACTACGAGAACAACAACATCCTCGAGTTCAGTTGGACCGGGTCCGCCTGGAATTGCGTGAACGCGTTCGGGACCAAGGGCACGCAGAGCAGCACCACAGGCGGTCTGCAGCGGCAACGGCAACGGCGCGTTCAAGAATCCATACGGGGTCGCCGTCGCGCACTGACCCGACCCTCAATGGCGGAGCCGGTGGCGAGGCGATCTACGTCGCCGACTCCAACGACGATTGCATCCAGGAGTTCACTCCGATCGGGAACGTTCATCGCCGAGTTGCGGATCACCTGGCACGGATACGCAGTCCGGGTACGTTCACGCAGCTCCGTCGGGTTGCAGTGGATGCCAACGGCAACGTCTGGGGCGCCGACCTCTGGGGCAACCGCCTCAACGAGTACACCGTGTCCTCGACCGGGTACACATACAGCCAGACGTTGCCGAACCCGATTGTCGGACCGGGCAACACCAGCACCTCGGTGTTCAACCAGGTGCGTGGCATGAGCTTTGACGCAGCCGGGGACATCGTCTCCATGGACACGGTCAACCAGAGGGTCGCGGTCTTCGACCCGACCGGCAACCTGATCAACTTCTGCGGCCAGCGCGGCTTCACCGACAACAGGCGACTTCAACTGGCCTCGCGGCGTCGCTGTCGATCCGGCCACCGGCAACTACTGGATCGCCGACACGAAGCAGAGCGACATCCAGATCCTGCCGCCAATCGCCTCACCGCCGATGTCGGGCTGCGACCCCGGGACGTTCGTGACGCAGACCTCTTCGGCACCATGTCGCTTGGGGACGTTGACTATCCGGACTCGATCGCCATCGCCAACGGCTACGCGTGGGTCGCCGACACGAAGAACAATCGCATTGAGTCGTGGAATGTGTCGACCAAAACAGCCGTCGCGGTCTACGGAACCCTCGGCAGCGGCACTGGGAATTTCAAGACACCGACGGGCATTGCGATCGATCCGTCGACCCACAACGTTTTCGTCGCCGACAGCGGCAACAACCGCATCGTCGAACTCGCCGTGAGCGGTGGAAAAGTGAACACCAGCGGCAATCCGGTCGCGACCTTCACCAGCAGCTTCAACCAGCCCTACGGGGTCGCGTCCGAAAACGGATTGCTTGCGGTTGCGGATCGCGGCAACAACCGCGTGGTCGTCCTCAACGAGAACGACGGCACCGTGGCCGCGACGATCAACGGCAGCGACGTCACCGGTGGCGGACCGACGAACCTCTTCCATCCGGAGAACGTGGCCTTCGCGCCCAATGGCAATCTCGACATCGCCGACACCTACAACGACCGGATCCTCAACTACACGCTCTCGACGGGCGGCGGCGGTGGCACCGGGCCACTCGTCGCCCCCACGTACGCAAGCACGCTGATCGGTCCTGGTCAGGCGTCGATGTATCCCGTCGACGTCACCAACGACTCGCAGTACTACTTCGTGCTCGACGCCGGCAACTTCCGGATCGTCGGCCGTCAACCGCACGACTGATGTCGATCGACTGCCAGGATCGGCGGCCTGCAGGGCAACGGGCCCGGGCAGATGGGCGACGCGCGAGCCCTTGACTTCGACTCGGCGAACAACCAGCTGTACCTCGCCGACACGCCGAACAACAGGATCGAGGTCTTCTCGTTCTCGGACTCGGCATGCGCGAGCAACCCCACCACCGCCTTCACGTTCCTCTCGCAATTCGGTTCGAAGGGAACGGGGAACGCATCAGTTCAGCCAGGCATACGGTGTCGCCGTCGATCCCGTCAACAACTGCTCTACGCAGTCGATGGTGCCGGCCGAGTTGAGAAGTTCAACATCGCCGGCAACGCCAACACCTACATGTCCTCATTCGGGCAGGGCTCACTGAATCAGCCTCGCCAGGTCACCGTCGCACCGAACGACGGATGTGCTTCGTGATGAACGCGCGCAACCACACGTGCGACATCTACACAAGCGCGACGGGCTGACACGCTGATCAAGCAGTTCGGCAGCCAGGGCAAGGGCAACGGTCAGTTCACCGACGACCCGCGCGGTGTCGCCGTGAGCGCTGACGGGACACTCGCGTTCATCACCGACTCGGGCGGCAAGCGGATCGAGGTGTTCAACCTCGTGCAGAGCGGCGGGCACTACACGAACGCCAGCGGGACGTTTGCATACACGATCCCCTCGGCCGCGTCCGGGCCGGGCCAGTACGTCGGACCTCGTGGCCTGACCACCACCTCAGACAACCACCTCCTGCTCACCGATGAGTGGGGTTTCAACCTCCACGAGATGACGTTCACCGCGACCAGCGCGACGCCGACCGTGAACACGACGCCGACCGCCGCGCCGATTCCGGGAGTGAACTCGCCGCGCGGCGTGCATGTGGCTGCGAACGGACAGATCTATGTCCAAGACTACTGGAACATGCGCGTCGAGTACGTCAACCCGGATGGCAGCGGCGCCACCAGTTTCGGGTTCCGTGGCAACGTCTCGCAGAGCGGCGCGATCAACTTCGCCTGGGATTTCGCGATCCAGCCGGGGACCGGCGACATCTTCGTCGCCAACCGTGAGAACAATCAGATCGCGGCGTTCTCGTCGACGGGCACGCCGCTGGCAGGAGGCATCTTCGGCAAGGCGGGGACCGCCAACGGGCTGTTCAGCTTCCCGCAGGGCATCGCGTTCGCGCCTGACGGCACGCTCCTCGTCGACGACTCCGGCAACGACCGTATCCAGCGGTTCACGCTCGGTACCAATAGCAATGGCATCACATGGACGTGGGACGCCACCTACGGATCAAAGGGCACGGGCTCGACCGCGCCAGCCGGTGAACTCAACAACCCGACCGGGATCTCGGTCGCGCCGGATGGCACGATCTGGGTCGCCGATACGCTCAACAATCGCGTCCAGAGCATGTCGCCGAGCGGCACATGGAAGTACATCAACAAGACGAACGGGACCGGCCTGCAAACCGCGTTCAAGATTCCGTGGGGTGTCACCGTGGCGCCGGACGGGAGCATCTGGGTCTCGGACATCGGCAATAACCGGATCGTCTCGATGTCGACCACGGGAGCGCTGAACTTCAGCGCCAACGCGGGTGGTGCCTCCGGCTGGACAAGCATGGGGATCCCGGCCGCCCCGCTGGACAACGTGATCTACCCGTATGAGATCGCGTTCAGCAACGGTCCTGGCCCGTACAACGTCTATCTCACCGACATCTGGAACAACCGTGTCCTGGTGCTCACGACTCACAATTCCTAGCTTCTAAGCGGCGTCGGTCCGGGGGGCAGTTGCGCCCCCCGGCTGCGCCGGGAGCACGGACATGTACGTCGAGGACCATCCAGGCAGGGAGCTCGCGACCGTCTGGCTGCACCATGGCGTCGGGTCGACCCGCGCGTGGGACTCACTGCTCCCGGCATCGGCTGACGGGCGCCGCGCGATCGTCTATGACCGCAATGGATTCGGTCGCTCGATTCACGACAGGGCTTTCACGACCGCGATGTTCGATGAGGACGTCGAAGACCTGCGAGCCCTCCTGACTGAGCGTGCTAACGCGCCGGTCCACCTCGTCGGACACAGCGATGGCGGTACTGTCGCGCTCTTGCTCGCGGCCAGGGCACCTGCGCTCGTCGCGAGCGTCGCAGTCGTGGCCGTCCACGTTCGCGGTGATGACCTGACGGTGGCTACACTCCGCGCCATGGGTCCACCGACGAAGTGGCCAGACGCGATGCAGCGCAGCCTCGAACGCGCCCACGGGCGCGACTGGGCCGATGTCGCCGGTCGCTGGCACGATCTATGGATCTCACCGGGCTGGGCAGACTGGAGCATCGTCGGCGAGCTCCCGTCGGTTCGCTGCCCCGTCCTAGCCGTGCATGGGCTGCACGACGATCTCGCCCCGCCATTACACGCTGAGACGATCCTCGACGTGGTGCCTGGTGCCCGCATCGCATGGGTGGAAACCACGACACACGACGCACATCGCGTCGATGTCGACCGGTTCAACGCTGAGCTGCGCTCGCTGTGGACAGATGCCGAGACCGCTCGTGGCTGAAGCGTTCAATGCGTGCGAGTGGCTCGTCGACCGTCACGTCGAGGGGGGTCGCGGTCACGAGGTCGCCTTGCTCTGTGGCGATCAGCGCATGACATACGCGGAGCTTCTCGATTCCGTGCAGGCTGCGGCTGCAGGATTCCGCCGCCTCGGCGTCCGCCCCGAGGAGCGGGTGTTGCTCATCGTCAAGGACGGCCTGGAGCTGGCGACCGGCATCCTCGCCGCGATGCGGATCGGGGCGGTTGCGCTGCCGGTCAATCCGTTGCTGCCGTCACGAGACCTCCTCGCGATCGCGCGCGACTCGCGCGCTCGATGCGCCGTCGTCGATGGAGGCGCTCACCCACTGCTCGCAGCGCTCGCCGCCGATGCGCCAGACCTGACCGCGGTGATCCGCGTCGGCGCCGTCGATGCTGAAGCGGTGGAATCTGACGGGCCACGCTGGATGGACCTCATGGCTGCGGGTGGCAACGGCAGCGTCGATGCCACCACCGCCGAGTCCCCCTGCTTCTGGCTCTGCACCTCCGGGACGACCGGCAGGCCGAAGTTGGCGATGCACCGGCACGCCGACATCCGCATCACGTGCGAGGGATACGCAGCCGAAGTCCTCGACGTCCAGCCCGGCGACAAACATCTCTCGGTTGCCCCGATGTTCCACGCATACGGATTCGGCAACTCCTTGACGTTTCCCCTCGCTGCAGGCGCGCAGGCGGTGCTCGAGCCGACCCGACCGCCAACGCCGGCCCTCATCGCGTCTCTCATGGAGCGGCACCAACCAACGCTCTTCTTCGCTGTGCCCACGTTCTATGCCGCACTGCTCGCGTCCGATCTGCCCGACACAACGTTCGCGCCGCTGCGGCAGGCCGTGTCCGCAGGCGAGTCGCTCCCGGCCGAGCTCTTCCTTCGCTTTCGGGAACGCTTCGGTGTGGAGATCCTCGACGGGATCGGATCCACCGAGATGACCCACATCTTCATCTCGAACCGGCGTGGGATGGCAGTTCCCGGCGCTTCGGGAACGCCCGTCCGTGGCCACCGCATTCGCATCCTCGACGACGACGGAACGCCCGCGGCGACAGGAACACCGGGACAGCTGTGGGTGTCCGGCAACGCCGCTGCCACCGGCTACTGGTGCCGCAGCGAGGAGACCCGCCGAACCTTCGTCGGCGACTGGGTGGCGACCGGCGATCTCTATGCGGTCGACAGCGAGGGCATCTACCGGCACCTCGGTCGACGCGATGACATGCTCAAGGTCGGCGGCGAATGGGTCTCGCCGGCGGAGGTGGAAAGCGTTCTCCTTGGGCATGCCGATGTGGCCGAGGTCGCGGTGGTCGGGGCACTGGGCGCGGACGGCCTGACGCGTGCGGTCGCCTTCGCGGTGGCGCGACCGGGAACGGCTATCGACGTTGACGACGTCCTTGCACGTTGCCGTGCAGAGCTCGCCGGCTACAAGCGACCGCGCCGCCTGCTCGTCGTCGAGACGCTGCCGAAGACGGCCACCGGCAAGGTGATCCGCGCCGAGCTCCGCGTGCAGGCCGCCCAGGCGCTCAGCGACTCTGGCTGAGCCGCCTATGCGAGACGCACGTACTCGTACTCGACTGCCTGCCCGTTGATCCCCGTTACCGGCGGCGCGATCCACCCGGCCATCTTTCCCGGCTCGAACACAGGCGTCATGAGCGACTGGATGTGTTCGAAGTCGGCCGCCGTCGGCAGCCACTCCGCCTGACGACGATCCCACGTCGCGGCGTCGACAAGCGCTCCTCCAGGTGTGACATGGAGCCCGGAGAATGCCCCGACCCGTCGATTGAAGCCGTGGTGCGGGAGGGCGAGTGTGCGGTCGATGCCTGCAGTCTCGAGCAACCGGTTCCAGCGTCGGACCCCATTGTTGCAGTCCGTGAAATATTCCGATCGGAGGTCCTGGTTGAGCGCGGTGAGCGCGGGGATGTTCGTCGTCTGGATGTGGCCATCGACGACGACATCGACAGCGGCTGTCACATCGGTGAGCTGATGGTCGTCATCTCGGCGCTCTTCCTGCCATCGACCTTTGAGTCCGGCGGTGAAGTAGTTCGCGACGTTCGTCGAGCGCTCGCCGCCGAACAGGTCGAGCGACACGCTGTAGTGAAAGTTGAGGTAGCGCTGGATGATGTCGAGCGGGATACCGCCGTGGCGCGCGATGTCGTCAGTGTTGTGCTCGCGCATCAACTCGGCGGTGCGCCGCACCACGCGATCGATACCCGTAGTGCCGACCATCATGTGGTGTGCTTCTTCGCGCAGCATGAAACGGCACGTGCGCGAGAGCGGGTCGAAGCCGCTCTCCGCGAGCGTGCCGAGCTGGAACTTGCCGTCGCGATCGGTGAAGTACGTGAACATGAAGAATGCGAGCCAGTCCCGCGTCGGTTCGTTGAACGCCCCGAGAATGCGCGGCGCGTCGACGCTGCCGGAGTGCCGGAGCAGGAGTTGCTCGGCCTGGTCGCGGCCTTCGCGTCCAAAAAACGCGTGCAGCAGGTACACCATCGCCCAGAGGTGGCGGCCTTCTTCAACATTGACCTGGAAGAGGTTCCGAAGGTCGTAGAGGCTCGGCGCGGTGAACCCGAGCAGACGCTGCTGCTCGACCGAAGCGGGCTCGGTGTCGCCCTGGACGACGAGCAGCCGCTGGAGGTCGGCGCGGTACTCTCCAGGGACCTGCTGCCAGGCCGCGGTGCCCATGTGCTCGCCAAATGCGATGCGCCGGTCGGGCTCGCGGTCGGCGAGGAAGATCCCCCATCGATACTCCTCGAGCGGGATGTGACCGAAGTGCGCCCAGCCATCGCGATCGGCACTGATGGCGGTGCGCAGATACACGTCTTTGGCGATGAGGTCCGGACCGAGGTCTCGCCACCACTGCATGAAGCGCGGCTGCCATGCCTCGAGCGCCCGCTGCAGACGCCGGTCCCCGCGGAGGTCGACGTTGTTGGGGATGCGATCCGTGTAGTCGACGCTGAGGCTCATCTCACACCCTTTCCTTGTCGAGCGTGGCCCGCCGCCCGCTGCCGTACCGGCGCAGCGCACCGTCCGGGCCGATGGCGTTCGGGCGGCTGAAGACCCAATTCTGCCATGCGGTCAGCCGCCCGAAGACCTTGGTCTCCATGGTCTCGGGACCGACGAATCGGAGATTCGCCTCCATACCGGACAGGGCATCCGGGCTGAATGACGCACGCTCCTCGAGCGCGATGCGCACCTCGTCGTCCCAGTCGATGCCGTCGGGCGCGAAGGTGACGAGTCCCGCCTCCGACGCCGTTGCGGCGGAGAGATGCGCGCCGGCGAGCGCGACAGCTGCACCGAGCTCTGCGGTGCGGCCGAAGAATCGCGAACTCGAGGCGGGACAGGCCGTTACCCATCGGAAAGACGCCGGTATTGGACTCGGTGATGACGATGTCGGGGGGCTGCCTGTCATCGTCCATGGTGCCGTCGAGCATGAACTGCTCGTCGCACGCGAGCGCCAGTTCCAGCAGGAGTCCGCCAAAACAACTCCCCGGCTCGATCATAGCGATCAGGCTGCGGCTCGTGACATCGAGGCGCTTGAACACGCGTTTCAGCAGGAGTGCAACCTCGTTGATGAACCAGTCCTTCGAGCGCTCTGCCAGCAGGAAGCGGTCGTGCTGGAGCAACACGTCCATGCCGCCGTCGGTCTTGATGACCCACGTGCCCATGCTGAGCTCGTTCGTCCGAAGATGCAGGATGAGGTCGTCGAGCTCACGCGCCATCGCAAGGGGCCAGAACGCGCTGCCGAGCCGCCGGGCAGCGTCGGCGTCAGCCGGAGGAGCCTCGAGCGGACCGTTGACGGTGATCGTGACGACACCGGCGTCGCGGTCGAACGATGCCCGCACATGCTCGTACTCGCGACCGTCCGCATCCATCGTGGCGACCACGGGATCGAGAACGGCCGCCTGCGACGCCGGGGGCCGTGGCGAGAGCGCCGCAATCGCCGACGCGCGCTCGCGTACCAAGCCGTCGAAGTTGCCCCGCGGAAGCGCCGCATCGATCAGGCCCCACTGCACGGCCAGCGGCGCCTTCACCCCCTCGCTGCGCGTCACGAAAACGTCGGCCAGGTCACGGCGGACGTGCCGTTTGTCGACGACGCGCGTCAGGCCGCCGGTCGCGGGCAGCACCGCCAGCAAGGGCAATTCGGGCAGCGACACAGCCGTCGACCCATCGTCGATGAGCAGGATCTGCTCGCATGCGAGCGCGAGCTCAAAGCCGCCTCCCGCGGCCGCGCCGTTCACCGCTGCGATGTACGTCTGCCCCGAATGCGCGCTCGCATCCTCGATCGCGAAGCGCGTCTCGTTCGTGAACTTGCAGAAGTTCACCTTCCAGGGATGCGATGACTGCGCCAGCATCCCGATGTTTGCGCCCGCCGAGAAGCACCGGTCCTTTGCCGACGTGATGATCACCGAAGCGACCTCGGGGTGCTCGAACCGCAGCCGCTGCACCGCGTCGTGGAGCTCGATGTCGACACCGAGGTCGTACGAGTTCAGCTTCATCGCGTATCCGTCGCGCAGCCCGCCCTGTTCGTCGACATCCATTGCGAGCGTGGCCACAGGTCCGTCGACGCTCAGGTGCCAGTGGCGGTACCTGCTCGGATCAGTGACGAACGAGACGGGCTGGGACGCAACCGTGTTGGCCGCCTCGATCGCCACCGATGCTACCTCTGTTCTGATCTGACCCGGATCACATTATCTGCCCGGTCCTCGGGCTACGCGATCGTCAACGCGATCGAGCCCTGCACCTTCCCGTCGCGGAGTTGCGTGAGCGCCTCGTTCGCATGAGCCAGTGGAAGCGTTTCCACGACGGTGTGCACCGGCACGCGCGCCGCCAGCGCCAGGAATTCGACGCCGTCGCGACGCGTGAGGTTGGCGACCGAGCGGATGCTGCGCTCGCCCCAGAGCAGGTCGTAGGAGAACGTCGGGATGTCGCTCATGTGAATGCCTGCGCAGACCACGACCCCACCTTTTGCCAGCGCGCTCAGCGCCTTCGGGACGAGCTCACCTGCAGGCGCGAAGATGATCGCGGCATCGAGGAGGTCCGGGAGCGGCGAGTCGGTGTCCCCCGCCCATACCGCGCCCTCATCGCGCGCGAACGCCTGGCTTGATGTATCCCCGGGTCGCGTCAGCGCATAGACCTGGCGGCCCTGGTGCTGCGCCACCTGGGCGATGATGTGGGCAGCCGAACCGAAGCCATACAGGCCGAGTCGCTTCGCGTCGCCTGCCATGGTCAGCGCGCGATAGCCGATGAGTCCGGCGCAGAGCAACGGCGCCGCCTGCACGTCGGAAAACGAGTTGTCGATACGAAAGCAGTAGCGGGCGTCCGCGAGGGCAAACTCGGCGTAGCCTCCGTCGATGTCGTAGCCGGTGAAACGCGCCAGGTCGCACAGGTTCTCCCGGCCGCTCCGGCAATAGATGCAGACGCCGCACGTCCAACCGAGCCAGGGGACACCCACGCGCTCGCCGGCGCGCAGATCCTCAACGCCGCTTCCAGTGTCGACAATCTCCCCGACGATCTGGTGGCCGAGGACGAGCGGCAGCTTGGGCTTGGTGAGCTCGCCGTCCAGGATATGCAGGTCGGTGCGACACACGCCGCACACATGCACCCGAATCCGGACCTGACCCGGTCCGGGCTCGGGCACCGCCACGTCTGCGCTTCGCAACGGCGTTCTCGGTGCGTCAAGGACCATCGCCCGCATGGCGATGACTGTATCCCGACGGCTCCCTACTGGAACCAGCCCTCGATGTCGAGCACGACGTTGATGCTGCTCGCTGCGCTGAACAGCTCGACGGCACCTCCGGCGCTGCTCAGCTCCACCACGGCAAGATTGGCGATCGTCTGACCGGGATTGACGTTGAGGTCGGACACGCCTGGCCTCGTGCTGAGGTCGGCCGGGTACAGCGTGAGATACGTCCCGGCGCCCGGGGCGACCGCGGTCAGGTTGGCAACGACGGCAAGCGGAGGATTGGCAACACCCATCGCAGGCAGACCGCCGACGCTGGCCACCTGGACGGACGCGGCGTGATTCGTGGCCACGGGATGGCCTGCGCACGGCTGTCCCGAGCCCGTCCGCGTGTCACAGACCCGGCTCGGTCCGATCGGCTGGTACTGGTCGCCCGGCGCGGCACTCGCACCGCCAAACCATCCGTTGACGTCGAGGACGACGTTGATGGAGCCGACCGAGTTGTAGACGCAGACGGACGTGTCAGGTCCGCCCGAGGTTGCCGGCCCGAGCGCCACCTCAACCCGGTTCGCCTGGACACGCCCGGCCGCGATGTTCAGATTCGACACTTGAGGCGTGCCGCACGTGCCGTTCGACGTCGGCGGGTAGACGCTCAAGAAGGTCGATGTCGTGCCGTTGACACCCGTGAGGTTGAGCACCGCGGCTGCCGCCGATCCGTTTGCCGGAACGGGATTCGCGCCTTCGCCGGTGACGTTGACGAGCCTCGGCGCGCCGCCGACGAAGGCGCCGCGAGCGGCGCAGGCGTATGAGGCCATGCGCGTGTCGCAGACGCGACCCGGCGCGATCGGATGGAACTCGCCGCTGACGGCACTCGACCCGGCGGGCTCGAAGTATCCCGCCACGTCCGCGAGGACGTTCACCGTCCCGACCGAGTTGTAAATGTCCACGGCCCCGCCCTCACCGATCACCGCGGTGACGAGGTTGGGCGTCACCGTCCCGGCGGTGAAATTCAGATTGGAGGCGTTCGGCCTCCCGGTGCCGGCGGGATACACCGTGAACAGGCTGTTGGCGGTGCCCGTGACAGCGGTGACGTTCAGGACCACCGCGGTCGCGTCTGCCGGAATGGGCGCGGTCTCGTTCGGCAGCCCGGTCACGCCGGTGATCTGCAGCGTACGAATCGTACCGGCGCCGAGCGCACCGCTGCCACGCTGCTCGACCGAGCCGGGCCGGGTGTCAAGGATCCGAAACGGTGTGATCGGCACGAAGTTGCCGAGCGGCGCGTACACGTAGCCGTCGCCACTGCTGAGCGTGCTCGCGCCGAGCGACGTCGTGACCTGCACCTGCGCGTACCCGGCGGCATTGGCCGGCGTGCTGAAGGTGAACGCACCAAAGCTGACGTTGGCCGGGGTCACGGCGGTGCCGTTCATGGTCACCGTCATGCCAGCAGCGAAGCCGGAGCCGGTGACGGTCACGGTCTGTCCACCGGTCACGGGGCCTGCAGCCGGCGTGACCGACGCGACCGACGGCTTCACCGCCCAGACGATCGATGCGGCGTTGTTGTTGGTGTTGAGCGTGACGGTGCCGTTCTGAAAGCTGCGGCTGTACACGCCGTTGCTGAGCGTGTAACCACCGATCGGCGAGCCGAGCGCGGCAGTCTCGTTCGCGTAGTACACGGTCGTGCGGTCTGCGTTGAGGTTCGGCTCACTGTACGAGTAGTAGTCGGTGGTGCCGTTGTCGACGAGCAGATACGCAGCAAGCGCATACGTATTCCACGCCGCGTACTGCGCGGCCGTGGCTCCTGTCCAGACCTTCGTCCACCCGAAGAACGACTTGCCTTTGGCGTTGATCGACTGCACCATCGCGAGATCAGACGCCAGCGAGCCGGCACTCGGATACGACGCGGGCGACGAGCCACTGAGGCGGAGCCACGAATCGGTCTGCGCGCCGTTGGCCGTTGAGTTGGTGAGGTAGTGCGTGTACTCGGTGAATTCAGAGCCATTGACGAGCCCGGTCGAGAAGAGGAACTTCGAACCGATCGCTGCTTTGATCACCGACATGGCGCGACCCTCAGCGGCCATCCATGACGCGGCGGTGTACGGATGCCCCGTCGTCGGGTCGATCGGCAGACCTGTATCCCCGCCCGACGTGGGTCCGGGCGCCATCGAGTTGAGGTACGCGCCGTCAAAGCCGTATTGGTCGATGTTGCCAAGAACGCGCGATGCCTCCCAGGCCTGCCACCCGGCGTTGCCCTCGTCCATGAGGTAGTTGTTCGGGAATGCCGGCGAGCCGCTCGCGGCCTTCATCGTGATCAGGTGGCCTGACGCATCGTGTGCGAAATAGCTTGGATGCTCAGCAGTGAGCGTGTTGAACTCCGTGGACCCCTTGATCGTGTAGGGACCGAGGTCATACACGAGCACCTTGAGCGACGGGTTCCATCCGTGCAGCTGCGGAATCATGTTGCCGTAGCCGGCGCCGGTGCCACCGACGAGGAGCGCATGTGTTTGCGCGACCTGCTGCCACTGCGCCGTCGTGCGTCCATTCGCCGACCCGTTCCAGTCCTGCGCGTACAGCAGAATCGGCGACGAGCTCGACGTCGCCGGATCCAGTGCGTCGACCTTCGTGGGGTGGAACGGGCTTGCCGCACCAGCGGTCGGCGCGAGGGCAAGCAAGGCGGTCAGTCCCGCGGTAGCTGCGCTGAGGGCGAATCGAAACGGTCGGTTCGGCATTTGGGGGGTCCTCCGGGATAGCTCGACGTCCGTCAGCCACTCTGAGGAGCCAGTGTCACATTCCGGTTGCCGAACCGTCGCTGAGCACCGACCTGAGATCGATCAGATCATGGGCCGGACATCTCCGGCGGGGTCTCCTCGATCTCGGGCGCGGGAAGCTGTGGGGTGTCCGGCGCCGAGGGCTGCGGCTCCTCGGGCACGGGTTGCTCGGGCACCGACGGCGGCTCGATCTGCGGCGTGCTCGGCGGAGCGATCTGGGGTGTTTCGGACGGCATCGCGCCGGGAGCCTGCACGTCGCTCATCGGCTCCGACCTCCCGCCATGAGCTGACGCCAGCCTCGGGCCTCGATCTCGACGCCGAAGCGGCGCGCCGCTGCGCGGATCTTGCGCCAGGCGCGGTCGCGGTCAGCGTCGCTGACCCCTTCGACCTGGTCGAACCGCGCCACTGCATTGCGCACGTGTTCCGCATCGTTGAGTGGCTCCTTGCGCTGTTTCGTGAACGCGAAGCTCTGGCTGTCGAGACGGTTGCGTGCGCGTGTTTCGAGTTCTCCACTGTGCTTCGTACGTGCCATGAGCGGCCTCCAGTCTTGGGCTTCGGACGTGATAGTCTGCCTATCAAGAATGATCGCGCCATGTACCGGCGCCCGCAACCCACAGGTCCCTCAGGAGTAACGACATGAGCACTGACAACCCGAACAACGATCTGCCCTCGGACGACGAACCTGACGACGACGCCGTCATTCCGGACGCGATGGAACCCGACCCCGCCGAGGTCGTCGGCGATGACGATGCACCACGTGATCTCGCGGCGCGACGGATCAACGACCCGAACGTTCGCGAAAGCCTCGATGAGCGCCTCTCCGAGGAAGAGCCCGACCGTCCGGTGCGCAGGAAGTCCGGTGACGCCGTGCAGGTGATCGCCGACGATGACGGTGAGGACATTGAGGCAGACGAGACAGAGAGTGAAGACGAGGACGACGACCAGAGTGATCTCGGTGCCGAGGAGGCTGCCGTCCACATCGAGGATGCCTTTCGCTAGGACGCGCGCGACCTGACGCGTTCGCCCGCGCGAAGCAACCGCAGGACGGCGCGTTCATCAGACCGGAGCGATCCCGAGGCTGACGCAGTTCCGGTTCCAAAGCGCAGCTGCACCAACGTCCCGTCGCCATACGCGTCGAACACCTGCGGATGGACGTAGCACCGGCGGCAGACCGCCACGGTGTTGCCGAGTTGCGCCGCAGCCTCGCTCACGGCTTCGATGACATGTCGCTTCTCCTCGGCGACCGTGGCCGCCGGGCCCGACTCCCGCAACGCGTGCGCCGTGATCACCGTACCGGCCCACGTGCGGAAGTCCTTGGCGGAGAAGTCATCGCCCGCGATCTCACGGATGTAGGCATTGACGTCGTCCGAAGTCACGGCGCGGGCCTCGCCATCCGCGTCTTCGTACTGGAAGAGCTCTTCGCCCGGTAATGCCGTGCATCGCTGCATGACCGTCGCCACCCGGCGGTCGTGGGCCTCGGCAACAACACGCTTGCCCCCCTTGCCGCGGAAGCTCAAACGGATCTCGTCACCCTCGATGACGGCATGGCTCGAGCGCATCGTCGTCAGCCCGTACGACTTGTTGTCCTTCGCGTATTCGGCGTTGCCGATCCTGATGAGCGTCAGGTCGAGCAGCCGGACGATCGCCGCGAGCACACGATTGCGGACCAGGCCGCGGAGGCGGAGATCGGAATCCACCCGTGCGCGAATGCGCGGCAACGCTTCTGCAAACGCGATGGTGCGGTCGTATTTGTTCGAGTCGCGTATCTCGCGCCATCGCGCGTGGTAGCGGTACTGCTTGCGCTTGCGCGCGTCGCGACCGGTCGCCTGGATGTGGCCGTTGGGGTCCGGGCATATCCAGACGTCAGTCCATGCAGGCGGCACGGCGAGCGCGCGGATGCGCGCCAGAGTCTCCGGATCGCGAATCGGAGCGCCGTTCTTGAGATAGCTGAAAGAACTGCCGCGCCGGCGACGGCTGATACCTGGAGCGGTGTCCGTCACCCAGTGCAGATGCGCGCGCCGCGCGTCCGCGAGCTCGGCGTCAACCACGTCAGCTCCTTAACACAGCGATGGCCCCTCCGGACTGCACCGCGTCGGTGCAACCCGGAAGGGCCGATCGCTCCCCCTCCAGCGGCGAGATCAGTGACCGCCGGCCTTGACGTGTCCTTCGGTGTCGTCGTCGTCATCCTTCGCCGCGGTGTGGACGGAGGGCTGCTGGGAACCGAAGTCCGGATCGCCGCCGTTCATGGCGGTATGGACGTGACCCTCGGTGTCCTCTTCCTCTGTCTTCGCCGTGTGAACGCCTGGGGCTTCCTGCTCGTTCGACTCGTCCGTGCTCATTGCTCTGTCTCCTTTTGCGGCCCCGCCGCTGTTTTGGTGTTGAGGTGATTCTGGCATTCGCGTACGGGTGAGTCAGTCGCCTACCTGACAGCCGCAGCGTCGGCGACCTGACACTTGCCGCCGGAGGATCGTGCCTAGTCGGCCTGGCCCGCGCGGCGTTGCAGGAGTTCAGGTTTCCGGATGACGATGCGCCGCCCGTCGAGCTCCAGGTATCCGAGCCGCTCGAAGGTGTTGAGCACCTGATTGACGCTCTGGCGCGAGCCGCCGACCATGTTCGCGAGGTCCGATTGAGTCAGGTGCAGATCGAGGGTCCGGCCGCCGCCCTCCGCGCTGCCACGCTCCTCGGCCAGCCGGAGGAGCAGCTTGGCCACCCGACCGTTGAGGTCGAGGAAGACCAGATCCGCCGCCTGGTCGGTGAGCCGCCGCACCATCGAGCCCAGCGATCGAAGCAGACGTTCGGCGAGCTCGGGCGACTCGCGCAGGGCCTCCAGCAAGGCGGCACGGTTGACCGTCAGCACGGTGGTCGCCTCGACGGCGGCGGCTGACGCTGAACGCGGGCCGCCGTCGACCATCGGCAACTCCCCGAAGACCGACGCCGGGCCGAGCGTCACGAGCAGCATCTCATCGCCATCGGGCGAGGTTCGGTAGACCTTGACGAGCCCGGTCACGACGACGCAGAGCGCATCGCCGTAGTCCTCCTCTCGGAAGATGATCTGCCCGCGACCGTAGGAGCGCCGTACGGCCTTCTCGGCGATGCGCTGCAGCGTCTCGATCGGCATCCCACCGAACAGTGGCGTGTTCTGCAGCAGCGCCGCGTCGTCTGTGCTCACCGTCGTCCCCCGCATGCATCCGGCTCTCCGGCCATCGTCGGGCGGTAGAGTGCCGAGCATCATGGACGATAACGGTTCCACCGGCAACGTTCTCTCCGGTCTGGCGCAGCTTGCGTCCGACCTCGGGCCGGTGCTCCGTCCGCGCGGCGACGAGGAGTTTCTGCAGGCGATCGTCGAGTCGGCGCTGCTGGTCTTCGACGCTGCGGCGTGCTCGATCGCCCTCTTCGACGAGGCGGACGAGATGCTCGAGTTCCGGGTGGCCGCCGGGAGCGGCGCCGCGGCGACCATCGGGATCCGCATCCCCGGCGACCGCGGTATCGCCGGTTGGGCGCTGATGTCGGGGCAGTCGATCGCCGTTGACGACGTTCGCCAGGACCCACGGTTTGCCGCCGACGTCGCTGAGACCACCGGCTATATGCCCAATGCGATCATGGCGATGCCACTGGAAAGCGAACGGCGCACGTTCGGCGTCATCGAGGTGCTCGACCGCAGGCGCGGCGGCGGGGAGGGTGTCGACGACATGGAGATCCTCGCGCTGTTCGCGCGCCAGGCCACGCTCGCGTTGGAGACGTCGCGGATCTTCTCGAATCTCGGCCAGGCGCTCTTCGAATCAGCCGCGCTCGCCGCACCTGCCGGCGATCTGCGCGCGGCGCTCCAGCAACGCGCCGACGGAGCGCCACGCGCACAGGCGGAGCTGGCGGAGCTCGCGCTGCTGTTTCACGAACTCGGCGTGCTCGGGCCGGACGAACGTCTTGCCGCGACGCGTATCGCCGAGGATTTCCTGGTGTACGCGCGCAAGCAACGCCGTTGAAGCCGGCGTGGTCGTGGCAGTTCGACCCGGCGACGCTGCAACGAGTACCTGCGTCGCTCCCCGGGGCGATCACCCGCGAGTGGGCGTGGGAGGGCAGCACCGGCGCGGGCGTCAAAGTTGCGGTCATCGACAGCGGTATTGATGCGACGTATCCCGGTGTCGGTCCGCTCGCCGGTGGTGCGGTCGTCGTCGCCGATGCGAGAGCGCCGCGCGGTGCGCGGGTCATCGAAGGCCCGCACGACGACCTGTTCGGGCACGGCACTGCGTGCGCGGCAATCATTCGCAAGGCAGCGCCCGAGGCTGAGCTGTACAGCGTTCGAGTGCTGGGTGAGCGGCTGACGGGACGAGGCATCGTGTTTGCCGAAGGGATGCGCTGGGCGCTCGCTCATGGGATGCAGGTGCTGAACATGAGCCTCAGCACGTCCCGCCTCGATTATTTCGGCGTCTTCCACGAGATCGCCGACGAGGCGTACTTCCAGCGATCGATGGTCGTGTGCGCGGTGAACAACGTTCGCGCGCCGAGCTTTCCGTCGCAGTACGCGTCAGTGTTCTCCGTGGCGGCACACGAGGGGCGCGATCCATTCCGCCTCGAGTACAACACCGCGCCCCCGGTCGAGTTCGGCGCACCAGGCATCGACCTCGAGGTGGGATGGCTCGGTGGGCGGACGATACGGGCGACGGGCAACAGCTTTGCGGCGCCGCACATCGCGGGGCTCATTGCTCGCATCCTCGGCAAGCATCCCGGCCTGACGCCATTCCAGATGAAGTCGGTGTTGATGGCGCTGGCGGATAACGCAGCCTGAGGCGTGTCACTCATCTGACAGACAAGGCATGCGGGTTCGTCGCAGCATCTGCCCATTCACCGCGTATCTGGGAGAAGACATGACTGACAAGAACACGCTCGTCGCGATGCTCCGACGCAATCGCCTCTTCGATGAGCTCACGACACAGGACGTCGCCACGATCATCGATCTCTCCAAGGAGATCGAGCATCAGCCAGGCCAGGTCATCGTCATCGAGGGACGCGACGGCGTTGGCTTCCACCTGATCCTCGAGGGTTCAGCCGAAGTCAGCGTGAAAGGGCGAAAGCTGCGTACGCTGAACCCCGGCGAAGCCTTCGGCGACATCGCGGTCATCGACGGCGGCCCGCGGAGTGCGTCGGTCACGGCCGATACCCAACTCCGCACCCTCTCGTTGCCGCCGTGGGAGTTCAAGCCCTTGCTCATGGAGCACCCGCAGCTCGCCTACAAGCTGCTGATCAAGCTCTGCGCGTTGCTCAGGGAAGCGGAACAGCGGCCGCCGGCGTAGGCGCAGTCGACGGCGCGCCGAGCGCCCTCGCCACCCAGGGGTGCGCCTCGAGGCGTTGGAATGTGGCGAGCGCGCTCGCGCGGAGTGGCGCGGCATCTGCGTCGCGCGCCTGCGTCGACAACCACTCGGCATATTCGAGCTGCGCAATAGCGAGCCGGAACGGCAGCGCGAGTTCGCGAAGGATCGCTACAGCATGGACGAAGAACGGCTCGACTTCCGTGTCGTCGCCTCGCGCATGCGCCAGGCGGGCGCGGAACCGTGCCGCATGCGCCTCCATCGACAGAGGGCGCACCCCAAACGGCACCGCGTCGAGAACCCCGATCAGTTCCTCCACCTTGGTGAGGTCGCCCATCGCGAACGCGGCCTCAACCGCCTCATGGAACGCGGCCTTTGCATCCTGGTGACTGATCGAGTTCGTGGGTCGCGATGACATCGACCACGACTTCTGCGTCGGCGATGCATTCCTCATATCGCCCGACGGCCCGGTACCATCCGGCGCGAGCAGTCACGTAGGAGGCCCATTCCTGGCGATCCTCTGACGTGGCGAGACGTGCGAAGACGTCGAGCAGATGCTCGATCCGTGGCAACTGACCGCGGTGAAGGTACACCTCAGAGAACGACAGCACCGACAGCAGCTCGTACGGCGCCGTCTCTTTGGTGATCTGACCAAGGGAATCGACGAGTGCCGTTGCCTCGTCCCACTCGCCGAGCTGCACGAGGAGGTGCGCGAGCTCGGCCTTGGCGAACCGTTCCATGGGACGGTCTCCCAGCTTCGTCCGAATGACGAGGCAGGCGCGTTGCAGCTCAAGCGCTTCTCGGTACCGATCCCTCCGCCCGAGGATATCCGCAAGATTGTTGTATGCGGACATCGTGGACGCTGTCGCGTTGGTGGCCAGCGCGATCTTTAGCGCGTGGTTGATGAGCGCAAGAGACTCTTCAGGATGGTTGCCGTGTGATGCAAGCAACCCACGATAGTTGAGCGCCTGGGAGATCACGGAGTGCAGACCGAGCGCTTCACTCGTATCCAGCGCGATGCGCAGATACCGCTCCGCCTCGTCGTAGGTTCCCTTGTTGTTGAGCAGACGGAACCCCAGGTCGAGCGCAACGCTTGCCAGGTCTTCGTCATGATCGCCGCCCGACAGCACTGCGAAAGCGTGGCGCCACCGCTCGATCGCCTGATCGATCTGTCCACGCATTGCCTCGAGCCGGGCAAGATGCCCCGACACACGCGCTGAGGCCCGGCTCTGGCCCTCGCTGTCGTACAGGGCAATGGCGCGCTGGTAATTGTCGACCGCAGCCTCGGTGCGCCCCGAACGCCACGCGACCGTACCAGCCCGATCACGCAATTCAGCCTCGCGGACCGGGTCGCCCACGAGTTGTGACGCTTGGTCGAAATAGCGCTCTGCCTCCGCGTTCGCAGCCAGCGAGGCCGCTCGCTCACCGGCCTGGGCGAGCACATCGGCCGCTCGGCCCCTGACCATCGCCGCATCGGGATCCTGCGGCGCCAGGTTGTACGCCTCGAGATAGTGCGAGGCGATGACCTCAATGACGTCACCCTCTTCCCCACCCCACACCGTCTCGAACCACTCGGCCACCGCGAGGTGTTTCGACTTCCGGTCCCGTTTCGAGAGAGTTCTCGTAGGCGACCCGCCTCACGAGGTCCTGGAGGAAACCGTACTGCCCACGCTCGGGTGAGCGCGGATCGGCCTGCAGCGAAAGGATCTCCTTGCGAACGAGCCCGCCGAGCAGTGCTTGCAGCTGTTCAGCGGGCACGCCGCTGACCGCCGCAAGTGAGCGCACCGTGAATGTCTTGCCGAGGACTGCTGCGTCCTGCAGGATCCGGCGCGCCTCAGGTGCGAGGCCGTCGAGGCGTGCAGCGATCACGGCATGGAGGCTCTGCGGCACATCGAGATCCTCGACCGGACCAGTCAAGCGGTAGACGCTGCCGGCAGGCTCGACGACACCTCGGTCCAGCAACATGCGAACCGTTTCCACGGCGTACAGCGGGACGCCCTCCGCCCGGCGCAGGATCTGCTCGCGGACGCCGTCAGGGAGGCCGGGGACGAGCCCGTCGAGCACACGCTCCATGGCGTCGGGGGCAAGCGGCTCGAGGAACACGGAGGTGAAGTTGCGCTTCCCAGCACCCCACGACGAGTGTCGCTCGATCAGTTCGGGTCGCGCGATGGTCACAACGAACAGCGCATGGTTGCGCGACCACTCGAGCAGCGACTCGATGAACTCGAGGAGCGAGGTGTCGGCCCATTGCATGTCCTCGAACACGAGCGCTGTCGGCTCCTGATCGGCGAGCCGTTCGAAGAACAGTCGCCACGCGCTGAACAGCTCGTCGCGCTCCTGGGTTGCGTGCTCCTCGAGCGCCAGCAGGTGCGCGAGACGCGGCTGTACCCACCGCCGCTCGTCGTCGTCGGGGAGGAACTCCGTCAGACAGGCCTGCAGCTTCTTCAGCGCGGTTGCGGTGTCATCCGCCTCGCTGATGCCTGCGCGCATCCGTACCATTTCTGCGACAGCCCAGTACGTGACCCCCTCCCCGTACGCAAGGCACCGACCGCGGTGCGTGTACACGACGTCGGAGATGCCGTCGATGTACTTGTAGAACTCCCAGCAGAGGCGTGACTTGCCGATGCCGGCGATGCCGACGACTGACACGAGGTGTGCCTTGTGCTCTTCAGCGCTCGCATGGAAGAGGTCCTTCATGAGGCGCAATTCACGGTCCCGGCCGATGAACGGTGCCTCGAGGCCCTCCGATTTCTCGGCACCGCCGCGCAGCGCGACGACACGCAACGCCCGCCAGAGTTGCACGGGCTCGGACACACCCTTGAGCGTCCGTGCTCCGAAGTCCTCATAGACGACCGCCGCCTCGCTCGCCGCTCGCGTGGCATCGCCGACGAGCACGGTCCCCGGCGACGCCTCCGACTGGATGCGTGCCGCGGTGTTGACGAGACTCCCCGCGACCATCCCCTGAGCTTCGGCGCCAAGCGTCACCGCCGCCTCGCCGGTGAGCACGCCGGCCCGAACCTGCAGTCCCGGCTCCTCGATCTCGCGGCCGAGCGCGGCAACGGCATCGACGAGGTCGAGCGCGGCCCGGACAGCCCGCTCGGCATCGTCCTCGAACGCTACGGGCGCGCCCCAGACCGCCATCACCGCGTCGCCGATGAACTTCTCGATGACTCCCCCGTAGCGGGTCACGACGGCCCGGCACGCGTCGAAATAGCGCGTGAGCAGCTCGCGGACCTCCTCGGCATCGCGTTTCTCGGAGAGCGGCGTAAAACCGACGAGGTCGGCGAAGAGGATCGAGACGAGGCGCCGCTCGGCAGTCGTGCCGTTCTCCTCACCACGCGTGCGCGCCGGCACGCCATCGAACCGGCCGGCCGGAACGGCACCACTGACAAGCGCGGCGCCGCATTCGTCGCAGAACTTGGCGTCGGGTCTGACCAGGCTTGCGCAGTTCGGGCAGCGTGCGGAGAGCACCGCACCGCACTCCGCGCAGAACTTGCTAGCTGGACGGTTCTCGGCGCCGCAGTTCGAACAGAGCAATACTTGATCCCCTTAGCCGATGCTCAGGTGCAACGATACCCGGCCGTCACCGTCCCTCCATTCAATCACTCCGGTTCGGTGTGGCCGAAGGTGAGCTCCAGGGAGGGATGGGTGCGCGCGAGGCGCATCTGGGCTCGTCCGAGGGCGGTCGGCGAAAGGTTGGTCACCGTCAGCGCCTCGACGAAATCTGTCCCGTTGATCCGGTACACGGTGCAGTCGGTCGTCGTCGTCACCGTCGCGGTCCGGGGACGGTGCTCCAGGAGTCCGATCTCGCCGAAGTAGTTCGGCGGCGTCAGCACGCCGAGCGACTGCTCCACCCCCGCCTCCCCGGCCGCGGAGACGGTGACCTCTCCGGCTGTGAGCACGAAGAAGTCGTCAGCCTCGGCCCCTTCGCGAATCAGGACCGTTCCGGCCGGGATGGTCTCCTCCACCGTCGATCGTGCGATGCGTTCGAGGGCAGCCCGCGATGCCCCGGCGAAGATGTCGAGCCCCTGCAACGTGAGCACGCGCGGCTCGATGCTCGCGAAGTCCTTGAGCGCACGCGTGTCGAGAACACGTACCCAGGGATATGAGGCGATGGTCAGCGCTGGAATCGCGAATCCCATGATGAGCAGCGTCGTCTCCAATCCGGCCAGGCCGAGCAGGATGGGCATGAGCAACGCGCCAAGGGCGATAGCCGCCAGCACGAACGCGAAGAACACGCCGAAGACGCGCGCCACCACGTCGGGCTTGACCAGTCGTTGCAAGGCTGTGATGGCGAGCACGTCGACGACGATCGTCCCCGCGCCACGGACGACCTCGAGGAGAAACGCGATCCACGGCGCGTGCACGATCGACAACAACGCGGTGGGCAGGCAGAACACTGCCATGCCGAGGACGATGATCGCGCCGAGACGCTTGGCCGCAGCGATGCGGTTCATGAACCCTGCCATGAGAATCCCGCCGACACCGAGCGCCGCCAACAGATAGCCGTAGCCGGTGCTCCCGGTCCCGAGTTGATCCCTGCTGATGACGACGAACAGGACGGTGTCCGTGCCGTACACGAAGCTCGCGAGGATGCTGAAACCCGCGAGCAGCATCACGGTCGGCGATTCGACGAACGCCGCGACACCAGCCGCCATCTGCTTGAGCGGGCCCACGGTGCCGCCCCTGGTGATGTCGACCGCGCGGCTCCGGGTGCGGATGCTGCCGACGAGGAGCGCCGAGATACCGAACGTGGCGGCATTGATCGCAAACACAACGGCGGTCGGGCTGAAGAGCAGCAGGACACCCGCGATCGCCGGCCCGACGATCACCGAGAGGTTCTCGACGACCGACTGCGCGCTGTTGGCGGCCGCGAGATGCTCTTCGCCGACGATCGTCGGGGTCGCGGCGCGCGCGGCAGGGTCGTAGGACGACCCGCAGACCGACGACAGTGCTGCCAGAACGATCGCCAGCAGCACCGGCCCGTGCAATGCAGCGACGACGGCGAGTCCCGACTGCAGGACGACGCACACCGTGTCGAGCGTGACCATGAGGCGGATTCGCTCCATGCGGTCGGCGACCAACCCTCCAAACGGGCTCGCGACGAGTGCCGTCAGAAATCGCGTCATCGATGCGGCGGCAACCCACGCCGCGGAGTGCGTGGCATCGAACACGAAGACGACCAGCGCCACGTTGTATGCCCACGAGCCACTCATGGAGATGGCCAGCCCGGTGTAGAGCAGACGGTAATCGCGGTTTCGGAACAGGGCGCGGTAGCCGACCTTCGCCTTCGGCGCGTCCGGCTGCTCCGCGGCGACGGCAGAATCGGTCACGTCGTCAGGCTGGGAGCGCTGTCTGTTCGGTTGTGCTGCTCTCGCCGGCCGACGCGGCGTCGGTGCGTTGGATCCAGGGGCTTGCTCCCAGCTCCGCAAACGCCGTTCGGGCCTCCGCGAGCACGGCGTCAGCGTCTGCGCGCTTCCCTCGCTGCAGCAGCCACTCGCCGAGTTCGAGGCGAGTCACCGCGAGCCAGAATGGCATCTGTCGTTGCTGGAAGGTATCGATTGCGGCCTGAGCGCTCGGTATCACGTCGTCGTCTCGACCCTCGAGAGCCGCGAGCCGCGCACGGAAGCGCTGGATCAACGCGTGCACGGTTGGCGCCACCACCGGCGACAACCGCGTTCCGACGACATCGAGCTGTTCGTGTACCGACTGCAGATTTCCCGCGGCAAACGCCGTCTCCACGGTCTCGTTGAGCACCCAGCGAGTGAGACCCAGATAGTCGAGCGAATGGTTCATGCGGGCGAGGGCATCGACGAGGAGCGCCACGGCCTCTGCGGTGCGACCCTGCGCACGCAGGATGCCAGCCTGGATCGCGTCATAGACGAGCTGGCTCTCCGGGACGAACCGTTCGCGAATCTCGGCGAACCGTTCGAGCAGCTTCCGGGCGTCTCCCACCTGGCCGCGCCAGAGGTAGACCCACGCGCCCATGATGAGTTCGTTGCCAAATTCCGAGGCCGATATCCACGGACTGTCGTCCCCCAGCATGTCGCCGAGGACGACCAGCGCGGCATCCCACCGGCCGAGATCGAGCAGCACCGGCATCGATCCGGTCGAGAACATCACCTCCGACCGGCGTCGACCCATCAATCTGGCAAGCGCAATCCCCGCCTCCACGTACGCCCACGCGCGGACGGGATCCGTGCCCTGCAGGTCGGCAGCAAGGTTGTTGTAGGCACGCAACGCGGCATCGTGCAGATCTGCAGCAAGTGCGTGGTCGAGTGAGACGGCGATGAGCGCGCGTCCCTCCTCGCGACGACCCCGCCCACCAAGGATGAGACCCTTCGTGTTGATCGCCTCGCAGAAGACCTGCGAATTGCCGTTGCGCTCGGCAATGCCGAGGGCGAGCTCGAGGCGTTCCATCGCGATGTCTTCCGGTCGGTTGGCGAGGAACATCCGCCGGCCCGTCTCCGCGGCAACGACGGCCAGATCCGATTCGTACCCGGGTCCGTGATCGGAGTCGCGGAGCTGCGCGAATGCTCGCTCCATCCGATCGGCGCCCGCGCCGATCTGCAACTCGTGCGCGTCGATCGCGGCAAGTGTGACCGAAACTCGCGCTGCCGCTCCGAGACGTCCCGCAGCCGTGTGCAGCGCGACGGCCTCCTCGAGGTGCACGCGCGCGTCGGCGGCATGCACCTGCAACCAGGCCATCTCTCCGGCACGCACCAACAGTGTCGCGCGATCCTCGGGCGTGGCGAGCCTGAGCGCGCTCTCGAAATAGTGCTGCGCCGCCTCGCCTGCTCCCAGTGACGCCGCGTGATCTCCGGCGCGAACCAGCGCATCACGTGCCCGATCGCGGAGTGCCGGCGCATCGGTCGCGTCGGTATCGGCCTCATACGCCTCGACAAGGTGTGCCGCAACGACTTCGGCCACCTCCTCCTCGTCGCTCCACGAGCTTTCGAGGTATGCGGCCGCGGCGAGGTGGCGGGCCTTGCGGTCGCGCCGCGCGAGGGTTCCGTACGCGACGCTTCGCACCAGGTCCTGCACGAACACGTACTGACCGCGTTCCGGCGAACGCGGGTCCGACTGGATCGACAGCAGATCCTTGTTGACGAGACTCGCGAGACACGACTCCACGGCTTCGGGCGGCAGGGTCGTGATCGCCCGCAGTCCCGCCGCGGTAAACGACTTGCCGACGACGGACGCATCCTGCAGGAGCTGCCGCTCGGCGCTGCCGATGCTGTCGAGCCGCGCGGCGATCAGCGCATGGAGAGTCTCCGGAACCTCGAGCGCGTCGAGTGAACCCTCGACGTGGTAGGCACCGTCCTTCTCGACGATGAGACCGCGATCGAGCAGCATGCGGACGGTTTCGACCGCGTAGAGCGGGACACCGGCAGCGCGCTCGAGGATGCGATCGCTGACCTCGTCCGGCAGTCCCGGGACCATGCCGGCGAGCAGCTGCGACATCGCGTCGGGTGTGAGCGGATCAAGGTAGAGCGCGGCGAGTCCTCGCTTACCGGTTCCCCACCCGGCTCGACGCTCGGCAAGCTCGGGCCGGGCGAGGGTCACGACGAGGATCGGCGAATTGCGCGACCACTCGAGGAGATATTCGATGAAGTCCATCAGTCCGGCATCGGCCCATTGCAGGTCCTCGAACACCAGCGCAGTGAGTTGCTTCGCTGCCAGCCGCTCGAAGAAGAACCGCCATGCTGCATAGAGATCGCGTGGGTCCGCGGCGGCTCGCTCCTCGAGCCCGACGAGATGCGCAAGGCGTGGTTCGACCCAGCGGCGCTCCTCACCCGACTCGACGAATTCCTCCACGGTGCGGCGCAATTTCTCGCGCGCGGTCTCCGGCGATTCGTTCTCGACGATCCCGCAGCGCATGCGAACCATCTCGTTGAGCGCCCAGTACGCGACGCCTTCGCCGTAGGCGAGGCATCTGCCGCGATGCCACCAGATCGTCTCGGTGACACCGTCAACGTACTTGAAGAACTCCCACGCGAGGCGCGATTTGCCGATTCCTGCCAGTCCGACGATCGAGAGCAGGCGGGCCGTGCGCTCCTCACCGGTCGCGTGCAGCGATTCCTTGAGCAGGCGGAGCTCGCGATCGCGCCCCACGAACGGCGGCTCGAGCCCGGTGGGACGCATCGCGCCTCCAGACGCGGCGACCACCTGTCGCGCGCACCAGAGGCGTTCGGGTTCGGGCTTTCCTTTCAGCGCATGGACGCCGGCGTCGTCGTAGACGATCGCCGCCTCCGTCGCCCGCCGGGTCGCGTCGCCAACATAAACCGTGCCGGGTTCGGCAGCGGATTGCACTCGTGACGCGGTGTTGACGAGATCGCCGGCCACCATGCCCTCGCCGCTGGCCCCGAGGTTCACGGCGACCTCACCGGTCAGCAGACCGGCGCGCGCCCGCAGTCCCGGCGCGCCGACTTCCTCGCTGAAAGCTGCTACGGCGTCCACCAGCTCGAGCGCCGCACGGACGGCGCGCTCCGCGTCGTTCTCGAGGACGGTGGGGATGCCCCAGACCGCCATCACGGCGTCGCCGATGAACTTCTCGACGGTGCCGCCGTAGCGGGCGATGATCGTCCGGGCGGTGTCGAAATAGCGGCTCAACAGGTCTCGGACGTCCTCGGCGTCGCGCTGCTGCGCGAGCGGCGTGAAACCCACGAGATCCGCGAAGAGGACCGTCACGTGGCGGCGCTCCGCGTTGCGGACGAGCGTCTCGACCTGGGGAGGCGCGATGACGGAACGAGCGGGACCTGTGCCGGCTGCGAGCGCAGCCCCGCACTCACCGCAGAATCGTTCTCCCTCGTTGTATGCAGCTCCGCACGAAGCGCATGCCCTGCTCAGGTGTGTGCCGCATTGCACGCAGAAGCGGACCCCCGGGCGATTGTCAGCGCCACAACTCGGGCACTTCATGCGGTCGACCTCGACTCGACGGTGCCGGTCGTGGCTCTGGCCGTTGCGTCGACCCGTTCGACCCACGGCGTCGCGCCAAGGTGTGCAAATCCAGACCGGGATTGAATCAGGAGCGCCGCCGCTTCGGCGTCACGCTCCTGCCGCATGAGCCATTCCGCGAACTCGAACTGCGTGACCGCCGTCCAGAAAGGCCGGCGCAGTGTTGCGAAGGCATCCAGCGCCGCGGTGAACTCCTCGGCGACTTCATCCGTGTTCCGATGCGCGGCAAGTGCCGCACGCCAGCGGTGGATGTGCGCGTCAATGGCGCGCTGACGCCCGGGACGGTAATGCCCGCGCACCAGGTCGATGAGTTCCTCCACCTTCTCGTCGCGACCGATCGCCAACGCCGCATCCACGGCCTCGATGAGATTTGCGCATGCGACAACCGGAAACGACTGGTCGAGGCAGATGCGCAGGCCGGCCTCGGCGGAGGTCAACGCGTCCAGCGGACGCCCTTCCATCGACGCGACGGCGGCATGGGCGGCAGCGAGCATGCCGGCCTGCTCGATGTTGGCGTCGTCGGCGTGCTCCGATGCGATCGCGAGTACGTTGCGCGCGGCGACCCGATCCCCACGCCAGAGATGCAACCAGATGCCGCTGCCGAGGAGGCGCGACACGACGGGTACTGCGAGCTCAGGCGCGTCGTGATCGAGATACTCGCCGCAGATTGCGGCGTACTCGTCCCAGCGGCCCAGCTCGAGGAGCGCAGTCGACTGCGTAAGCCGGGACGTGGCGACGCCGACTCGGTCGCCGAGCCGTCTCGCCAGCGCCTCCGATTGTTCGTAGTGCTCGAGGCAGGCGTCGAGTTTGTCTGCCTCCTCGAGCGTGGAGCCCAGGTTCACCTCGAGGGTTCGACGCTGCTCGGCGCCGACGTTTCGGTCGATGGCGAAGCGACTCGCGCCGTCGAAGACCAGCTCGGCCTCATCCCGTCTTCCGCGTGCCGCCAGGACTGACGCTCGCGCGTTGAGCGCGACAACGAACGCCTCCGGCACGTCGAACAGCTCGGCGATCTGCAGTGCGCTCTCGGCGACCACGAGCGCCTCGTCGAGCAAACCGCTGAAGTACAGATTCAGGCTGAGCTGTGAACTGACTTGCGCAAGCTGCGAGTCCCGCTCGGGATCCGCGACGTCAGCATCCGACAGCATCGCGACCACCTGGCGAAGGCGTTCGACACTGACGTCGCGCTTTCCCTCCATCCCGTCGACGCGCGCGAGATAGGCCAGCGATCGTGCCGCTGCGCTGATCTGACCGAGTCCCTGATACAACGCCGCGGCGCTCTCGTAATGGTCGCGCGCGCCGGCGTGGAGACGGCGGTGCGCAGCGAGGCCGGCTCGCGCATGGAGGTAGGCCTGCGACTGGTCATCGCCACCAAGCGTCAAGGCGCGCTCGAAGTATCCCTGAGCCGACTCGGCCGCGGCAAGCGACATCGCGTGATCGCCGGCGCGGACAAGCGCTGTTCGGGCGCGATCACGAATCTCGCCGGCGTCGTCCGCGTCGGGTTCGGCCGCCAGCGCCTCAACGAGATGCGAGGCCACGACCTCGGCGACCTCCTCCTCTTCGGACCATTCGCTTTCGAGGTATGTGGCGGACGCGACATGACGCAGCTTGCGATCGCGCCGCGCGAGCGTCCCATACGCCACGCTGCGCACCAGGTCCTGGACAAACACGTACTGACCACGCTCGGGCGAACGAGGGTCGGACTGAATCGCCAGCAGGTCTTTGTTGACGAGGCTGCTGAGGATGCGCGCGACCGTCGCGGGATCGAGGCCGGAGATGGCCGTGATGGAATGCGCCGTGAACGATTTCCCGAGAACCGATGCGTCCTGCAGCAACCGGCGATCTGTCGGGTCAAGGCTGTCCAGGCGTGCGGCGATCAGGGCGTGCAGGCTTTCCGGTACCTCGAGCGCATCGAGCGAACCTCGTGTGCGGAACCGTCCGCCTTCCTCCACGACGAGCCCGCGGTCGAGCAGCATGCGGACCGTTTCGACGGCGTAGAGCGGGATACCGGCGGCTCGGTCGCGAATCCGCATGCTGAGATCCTCCGGCAGCCCCGGGAGGATCCCTTCGAGCAGCTGCTGCATCGATTCCGGGCTCAGTGGATCGAGATACAACGATGAGAGCCCGCGCTTGCCGGTTCCCCATCCCGGTCGGCGCTCGCTCATCTCCGGTCGCGCCAGCGTGATCACGAGAATCGGTGAGGATCGTGACCACTCCAGCAGGTACTCGATGAAGTCGAGCAGACCGCTGTCGGCCCACTGCAGATCTTCAAAGACGAGCACCGTCAGGTGTTGCGCCGCGAGCCGTTCGAAGAAGAAACGCCAGGCTGCGTAGAGGTCGCGAGGATCGCTGGCAACGCCTTCCTCGAGGCCGACGAGATGTGCCAGCCGCGGCTCGACCCACTGACGCTCCTCGGCGTCCGGGACGAATTCCTCGACGGTGCTGCGCAATTTCGCGCGCGCCGCCTCAGGTGGTTCGTTCTCGATGATGCCCGCGCGCATGCGCACCATCTCGTTCAGCGCCCAGTACGCAACGCCTTCACCGTAGGCGAGGCATCGCCCTCGATGCCACCAGATCGTTTCGGTGAGGCCGTCGACATACTTGAAGAACTCCCACGCGAGTCGCGACTTGCCGACTCCGGCGACGCCGGTGATCGACATGAGCCGAGCGGTCTTCTCCTCGCCGGTGCCGTGCAGGAGTTCCTTGAGCAGACGCAGCTCGCGGTCACGACCGACAAACGGGGGCTCGAGACCTGTGGGTCGCAGCGCGCCGCCGGTGGCCGCCACGACTCGCTCCGCGCGCCAGAGATGCACCGGCTCGGGCTTGCCCTTGAGCGTGTGCGGACCCGCATCCGCGTAGATGATCGCCGCCTCGCTCGCCTGACGGGTCGCGGCGCCGACGAACACCGTGCCCGGCTCCGCGACGGATTGCACCCGCGAGGCCGTGTTGACGAGATCGCCCGCGACGCTGCCTTCGCCGGTATCGCCGAAGCTCACGGCAGCCTCTCCGGTGAGGACGCCCGCACGCGCTCGAAGCCCCGGGGCGCCGGCCGAATCGCCGAACACCGCGACGGCGTCGACCAGTTCCAGGGCAGCCCGAACCGCGCGCTCAGCGTCATTTTCCTGGACGGACTCGACGCCCCAGACGGCCATGACCGCGTCGCCGATGAACTTTTCAACCGCGCCCCCGTACCGCCCGATGATCGTGCGCGCGGTGGTGAAGTACCCGCTCAGGAGCTCGCGGACGTCCTCGGCATCGCGCTGATCCGAGAGCGGCGTGAAGCCGACCAGGTCAGCGAAAAGGACGGTGACGTGGCGCCGCTCCGCCATCGAACCTGCCGCACCGCCTGGGGAGAGGACATCGCGTCTCGCCACCGGGGCGGCTGCTGCTGAACGCGGCGAGGCTGTGACCGAAGCGAGCGGCTTGCCGCATGCCCCGCAGAACCGCTCACCCTCATCGTTCGGCGCCCCACACGATGGGCACAGCAAATCGAGGGACGCGCCACACTGGCCGCAAAATCGCCTGCCCGCCCGATTTGCGGCACCGCACGCGGTGCAATTCATCGAGGCAAGGTTACTCGCGGCCGGACGCGCTTGACGCTGTCCGACGTTGCCGCTCGCCTCGAGGCTCGACGCAGTCCGCCGGAACCACCCGGCGATCGATCAGTTCCGGGTCAGCGCCGCCGTGCGCTCGAGTGCGGCGACAGCGGCCGGGCGGGTCCGGCGCCCAAGTCCGCACGACGTGGAAACGTCCACCTCGCGGCCGACATTCCGCTCGATGAGGCCGCGCAGTTCCCGCTGTTCCTCGAGATCCTGGTCCTCGTGGACGAATCCGGCCGCGAATCGCGTGGTCTGGGGGAGTTTGAGCCGCAGCAGCGGCGCGTACCACGCCGGATCGGTGCGTGGCATCTTCTCGGCGGCCGCAAAGGGGGCATGCACGAATTCGAGGCTCCGGCCGGCGGGCCAGGCTTTGATGATCGCGTTGGCAAGAAGCACAACCGGCGTCGTGTCGGGCATCGACGCAAGCGCTCGGTGGTTCATATCGCCGAGACAGAGGTGGATCCCAAACCGAGCGCCTGCGGGCGACAGCTGCACCAGGCGCGCGACCCCTCGGGCCATCGCGGCGGCCATGAGCGGCCGGGCAGGCGCCGGCATCCGTGCGACGAATGCAAGCTCCGCAGGAATTTCGATCTGAAACACAACGTCCTTGCCGGCACGTCGATAGATCTCGCGGATTTCCCGAAGCGTCGCCTGCCGGAACGCGGGACGGTGGCGGAACGCACCGGCGGGTCCGAGTGTGAAGAGCGCCATGTCGAAGTCGCCGGGCACGCCGGCCTGGAACGCGAGATTCGGCTCCTGCCGTTCGTCGCGCAACCGCGCGAACGCCGGCCAGTTCGCCTCGAAGGTTTTCACGTGCCCGAAGTCGAGGCTGTCGGCGCGGAGTGTATGACCCTTGCGCACACGGAACACCGGCGTCTTGTCGTAGTCGGACCAATCGCCGTCCTTCTTCACCTCGAGGTCGGGATGGCTCCGCATCGCCTCGATGATGTGGATGATCCAGTTGTGCCGTTCGCCGGTCTCGCCGTCGGGTAACGAACGGAGCGTGGAACCCAGGGTGGCCAGCGCGAGGCGCATCGCATCGTCGGCGTCATCGCCCGGGAGACTGCCCACGAGATGCGCCGATCGTGCCACCGCCACCTCCATCACCGCGCAGAGCGATCGAGCCGCTCGGGGCGCGATCTGAGCGTGCATCACTATACGAAGTGGGCGCATCCGGACCGATCCGTCCGAGTGTGTTCGGCGCTCGCATGATGACGGGGTGATACGCCAGCAGCACCATCAACGCCGGATCATTGCGGGTGCGCTCGGGATCGCGGTCGCAGGCGCGGCGCTGATCGGCTTCGTTGTCTCGCGACCACGGACACCACTCACGCCCGTGACGCCGACCCCGCTCACCACGGTCGTCGCGCCGATGGGTCCGCCGGCGACCGCCGGGTACAGCGTCGCGGACGACCTCGCGACCAGGCAGGTCGTTGTCTTCGGCGGCATCGCCGACAACCAGGCGACCTGGCTCTGGGATGGCTCGCGCTGGAGCCTGGCGCAGCCGACCACCAGTCCGGCAGGCCGGATCGACGCGGCGGCGGCCTACGATCCCGCGCTCCACCTCGTGTTGCTGTTCGGTGGTCATGGGCCGCCGGGGACCGACCTCAGTGACACGTGGGCATGGGGCGGCGCGAACTGGCGCGAACTCGATCCGGGTGCTGACTCACCGCCGCCGAGCGACGCGGTCATGGCGTGGGATCCGGCATCGAACCAGATGGTGTTGACCGCCGGCGCTCCCACCGGGGCGAGCACCGGCACGTGGATCTGGTCGGGCGACCGGTGGACGCCGCTGGCGAGCGCACTGCCGTTTGCGCCGTCGAGTGTGTCGCTCGCGTTCGACCCATCGACGCAGCAGTTGCTCGCCGCTGCGGTTCCCGTGGAAGGCACCACGGCGCAGACATGGGCTTGGGACGGGGCCATGTGGCGCGACATCACCATCGGCGGCGCGCCGGTCGGCAAGACGGTGGTCGGGATTGGCTGGGATCCACCGAGGCGGCAACTGCTGCTCTTCAGCACCGGTCTGTCGGATACGACCGATTTCGATATTTGGGAGTGGAATGGCACCGGATGGCAGCGGTCATCAACCGCCGGCGATGCCATCCTGAGTGGCGTGATCGTCAGCGCGGACACGTCGCTGCTGCTCGTCGGGGCGCTCGACACGGGCTCTGGCGTACCGGCGTCGATCAGGGTGTGGGCTTGGGCGGCCGATGGCTGGACCCCCGCGTGACCCTGCGGCCACTCTCGGAGTATCAGGCCGCCCCATACCGGCCCAAATGGCCCGCAATCGCGGGCTTGTTCGTGGCTGCGGCTTCATATGTCGGGTCGATGCCACTGCACTGGGCTGGCGTCGTCACGCCACTCGGCAGGTATGTGATCGTCACCGGGATCGAGCAGGCGAGCTGGATGATCGTCGCAGCCGTCGCCGTTCTCGCAATTGCCGTTCGCCTGATCCGCGAGCCCCCGGGCGGCTACATCCGATTCTCCTTTGTCTTCCTCGACTTCTTCATATTGCTGGGGCTGTACATCGAGTACATCGACAACGACGGACGCGCGGAGACCGACGGTTTCACGCCGTATCTCGGCCCGGGGTTTTTTCTCGCGCTGGCGGGGACCGCCGTGTTCATCGCTTCGGGTGTCTTCGCCTGGCGCGAACGCGACGAATGACGCTCGCGGAGCCGAGTTGGGAACCCTAGCGGCTCCAATGCCGTTGTCCGCGCAGAGATGTTGGTACGGCGCCATTTTCGGAAGGGGCGGCTCGCACAGCCGCGGATCACGCGCCGCCTCCTGGTTGCAGCTGTCTCCGCGGGTGCCGTTCTTGTCTCCTGCAGCTCGACAAATCCCGTGACCCCGGCCGCGCACGCCGCAGCACCAACGTTCCCTCCCCTTCCGACGCTCGGTGTCACATCCGCCCCGAGTCCGACCCCAACCCCCATCGGCTCACTGCCGGTTGGTCCGGTGCCGCAGGACTTCGTTCCCGCGTCTGTCACCTTCGTTTCGCTAGACGAGGGATGGGTGCTCGGGTCGGCCCCGTGCCAGGCTGGGACGTGCGTGGTCCTGCTCAAGACCCTGAACGCCGGCCGAACATGGAGGAGCGTCAACGCGCCACCGGCGCCTTTCGATGACGGCGACAACGGGGATATGGCGAGTGTCAGCCAGATCCGGTTCGCCGACCCCAATGACGGGTGGGCCTACGGACCGGGGCTCTGGAGCACACATGACGGCGGCGCCCACTGGCATGAGGGCTTTCTGCCCTCATCGGCTGCTCCCGGATATATCGACGACGTCGAGGCTGCAAGGGGGATCGTGCACGTTGCATTCCTCGACGACACCGGCGCGCGCATCGCGACAGGTCCGGTCGGAACCGACGCATGGCAGGAGACGCCGATCGCGATCGTCAGCGGTGCTGGGCCGGTGCCGTTATCCACCATCACGTTGAGCGGGAGCGAGGGCTGGATGGTGCAGGTCGACCGAACCGTGATCGGGGGCGCTCGTTTCGGGGCGACCGGATGGGTGCCGTGGCAGCCCCCGTGTCTGTCGGGCGGAGGCGGGCTGCTCCTCGCCGCCTCCACCGCCACGAACGTTGCCGCCGTGTGCAACGACGGACAGTGGGGGAACTTTCCGATGCGCGTCGAGGTCGCCTTCTCGCGCAACAGCGGGACGACGTTCACGCCCGCGGCCCTCCAACCCGGGCTCGTCGAAGCCGGCGCCGCGGCGAGCCCGGCGCCCGGTGCGGTGGTCATCGCAACGCTCGGGGCCGGTGGCAACGTCGTCTTCGTTGCCACATACAACGCGGGCGCGACGTGGGAAAAGGTCTTTGGCACGATCACCGACGATTACACCGGGTACCTCGGGTTTACCAGCGCCTCGCAGGGAGTTGCCATCGTGGATGATGTCGGCGGTACCATCGCCACCCTGCTCATGACGTTCAACGGCGGTCGGAGTTGGGCGCCCGTCACGTTTCGGCAGGCGTCCTGATACGAACTTTTCGGGAGGAAAATGACCGGTGACCGTCGAGAAGATCAACCCTCCTGCGCTTCCGGTGCCCGTCGGCTACAGCCAGGTGGTTGTGAGTCACGGGGCCCGCACGATCTATATCGCCGGTCAGGTTGCCGTCGACGCGATTGGCAACGTCGTGGCACCCGGTGACGTCGTCGGTCAGGCGTCACGCGCTTTTGCCAACGTGCGCTCCGCTGTCACAGCCGCCGGTGGAACGGTCGCCGACATCGTCAAGGTGACGTGGTACGTCGTCGGTTTCCGGCCGGAGTTGCTGCCCGCGCTGGCGCGTGCGCGCCGCGACATCTTCGGGGAGCACGAGCCGGCGAGCACGCTCGTCGGCGTTGCCGCACTCGCGAATCCGCAGTACCTCGTCGAGGTCGAGGCGATCGCGGTGCTCGACTGACTCGGGTGCGCCGGATCATCATGTCGCTGGCGTGCGGCGCCGGTCTGCTATTGACGGGATGCGGCCTTGCCACGTCGTCTGGAGCGGCCCTTTCGCCTGCGGGCCCGACGGTCGTCTCGAGCAGCGTCGCACCGCTCGCAACGCCGACTGTGATGCCCACACCGCTACCGACAGGACCGTGTGGCTTTCCCGACTGCTCGACACCCCAACGCGAGGGGGCGAGCGCATCCTGTGATGGCTCCGCATTCCCGCCCCTCGTTCAGGCGGACATCGATGGAGCGATCGACATTGGTGGGAGCGCGTGCGACGGCAACTACCTTGTCCTGAATCTCGCGCACCGAACCTGCGCCACCACCGGCCCGACTCCATGCACCAATGCACTTGGGCTGGCGTTTTTCGTGGCGCAGAATGGTGCGTGGAAGCTCATCACGTACGGGCGCAACGACACGTGCGCGTTCGTGGCAAAAACGTTGGAGCAATCCCGTCTTCCGCAGGGGCTCTGTGCCCAGGCGCTCAAGTAGATGACAGCGCTTGACGGCGTCGAGATCGGACTCGGGGTCGCCCTTACCGCGATCACGCTCTTCGATGTGTTCCAGTCGGTCGTGTTCCCACGGCCCTCTGTCGGTCGCGTGCAGCTGAGCGTAAACCTCGTCCGATGGACGTGGAGTGCGTGGCGAGCCGTGGCGCAGCGGCCGCACAAGCTCCAGACCCGGGAGGCGGCGCTCGCTGCTTTCGCGCCGCTTGCCGTCGTGGGGCTGCTGGTGCTGTGGGGGCTGCTCATCATCGTCGGCTATGCGCTGATCTTCAACGGACTGCACGACGGGCTGTCGCCGCAGCCCGATTCCTTTGGAACGACACTGTTTTTCTCCGCCGGTCGCATGCTTGCGTTTTCCGTCGGCGGTATCGAGGCAACCCAGGTGCCGACACGCATCTTCACGAGCCTCGAAGCCGCGACAGGCTTTGGTTTGTTCGCGCTGGTGATCAGCCTGCTCTTCTCGCTGTTCAACGCGTTCCAGCGACGCGAAGCCGCGGTCGTGGCCCTCGATGCGATCGCGGGTGCGCCGTCGACGGGCCTGCAACTCCTCGAGACGTGCGCAAAGGATGACCTCGCTCCCGAGCTCGAAGTCACGTTCGATCAGTGGCGGATGTGGTCGGTGGACGTCCTCGAGACGCACCTCACGTATCCGCTGCTGTTCTTTTTCAGATCAAGCCACGACAACGAGGCCTGGGCCAACTCCTTCGGCGCCGTGATGGACGCTGCGGTGCTCGTCATCAGCACGATTGACGGCGGCCCTGTCGGCCACGCGATGCTCATGCACAAGGTCGGCTCGCACCTCGTCGCCGACATGCGCCATTACTACTACCGCGGTGTGCATGGCGAATCGCCTGGAGTGGAGCACGAGGAGTTCCTGTCCGCATGCGACCGTCTCGAGCGCGCGGGCTATCGCCTCCATGAACGCGATGCAGCGTGGGAGAAGTTCAGCACGCTGCGTGGCAAATATGCGCCCTGGCTCAACGAGATGACCAAGGGACTTGCCATTCCTCCTGCGCCGTGGATCGGTGATCGCTCGTACCTGCCGCACCGCGATCGCGGACCGCGGCGCCGGCGCTCGTAGCCAGCCCTGCGTCAGAGCGCGCGCATCCGATTGTTCCGCGGGTTGTGCTCCACCTCCGCAAGACCGAGTGCCTCGAGGACGGGCGGGACGTAATTGCCGAAGCGCCCGCGCAGTCCCTTCTTCATCCCGTACCACCCGCCGACGGGATTGCCGAGCGACCGGCCCCATGCCTCGACGGTTCCGGGTGCGGCGTCCTTCTGCTCATCGGCATTGCCGAGCGGCATCCAATCGCCGTGCTCGACGAGCATCGTGTGCAGATCCTCGATGCTCGAAAGGTGATAGCGGAGTTGGGTTTTCCCTACCTGGACGACGAGCGCGGGCGGCGTGCTCTCGGGGTCGCGAAACGCTTCGAACTCGCTGTTGCCGGGAGGGGTGGTCAGTTGCCAGGGATCCGCTGGGGTACCGGCGCCGGCGACGTCATCTTTGTTCATGGTTGCCACCCTATCAGCCCTAACCGGACATCTACTGTCATCTTTTCCTAGACTGTCCCGATGCGTGCTGCGCGGGTGCTCGACATGCTGCTGGTGCTGCAACGCCGGGGCCGGCTGACAGCGCGCGAGCTCGCGGAGACACTCGAGGTTTCGGAGCGAACGATCCTTCGGGATGTCGAGGCGTTCAGCGAGGCGGGGGTCCCGATCGTCGCGACGCGAGGAGCCGGCGGCGGGATCGAGCTGCTCGACGGTTTCCAGACCCATCTCACAGGACTGACAACCGATGAGGCGCTCTGCCTGTTCCTCGTGGGGCAACCACAGGTGGCCCACCGGCTCGGCCTCGGCGCGCCGACGAGGAGTGCCCGCAACAAACTCCTCACTGCGCTACCGCCACGGCTCGCCGCAGAGGCCGACCGGCTCTCAACGTGGTTCCTCAGCGACCCGGATCCTTGGACGGGCAATCAGCTCCCGCACGGTGAGTTGCGACGCGTCGCTCGTTGCGTGCAGGAACGCCGCTGCGTCGAGCTCGCGATCGCGCACGAGCCGGTCCGTGCGATTCGACCGCTCGGCCTCGTCATCAAGGCCGGCTCATGGCATGTCGTCTGCGTCGGTGATGAGGCGGTCGACGTTGTCTGTATCGATCAGCTCCGCGGTACCCGATTGACCAATCGATTCTTCACGCCGCCGGAAGATTTCGACCTCGCGGCGTTCTGGGGTCGCCATGTCGCGGGACGAATGTGAAATTACGAGCCCTCGTGCGGAATCTCGTGATAGGCGGCGAGGAGCTGATCTTCGGCGGCCTGCCACTCTCGAGCCGCCGCATCGACGTCGGCAGACGTCCCAGAACGCGCTGCCTCGACCGCTCGCCCCCAGCGGTCCACGGCTGCAAGGAGCCGCTCGATGCGACCGCGGACCACGTTGCGATATTCACTGACAGACTTGCTCCCGCCTTCCGTTGTCATCCCCGAACTCTACGCGTCAGTCCTCGTTCGGGGACGAGGTGACCTTCGCGACGATTTCGACGAGGTTTCCATCGGGATCGCGGAGCAGTGCATTCCTGTTGTTGTTGCCGGTGTTGTGAGGCGCTTGCACCACGGGCACTCCCGCATCCGCCAGCTTTGTGCAACTCGCATCGACATCGTCGGTCCACACGACCAGCGACATGGCAGGGCTGCCGGGCACAGCATCAACACCGTGCACGCGGCGGGCCGCCTCGACCGTGCCCAGCCCGAGCGTGAACCCGCTCACCCGGAATTCAACGTGCTCCGGCACGCCGTCGGTGGGCGTGCGGAAAGTCTCCTCGAAGCCGAGCAGATCACCGTAGAAGTGCGTCGCGGCTTCGATGTCGCGGGTGTAGAGGTTGACCAGAGCGTCGAGAAACACAACGAGGAAACATAGCGCGCGGTGCGCCGGTCAAGCGCCAATGTCACGTGCCATTGCGGCGCATCGTTCGCAGCTGCCACTGCAATCCAGCAATGGCATCCTTGAACCCCGGCGGCAGGCTGTGAACCTCACGGCGCATGGGCGGGTACCCTTCCAGAGATGTCTCGCCGCTTCGCCGTCCTGAACGGGCTGGCGCTCTGCGGAGTACTGGCCGGATGCTCACCCAGCCCGATCTCGTCCAGAGAGGCATCTACCCCCACTCCACAACCCTCCGCATCTGTGTCGACATCCGGTCCAGGCTCGCGAAACACAGGCGCCGGATGCGCGGGCACAACCGTTGACACTGGCCCAGGACTCCCGGCGTGGGCTGACATTGGAGGGGGAACCATCCCGTGGGCGGTGGGGCAACCTCCGGAGGTGGTTGGCGTTGTGTTCGCTACAGAGCTGGTGGCCAAGGGCGAGCGCCCCGACGGGAGTGCGAACAAGGTTCTGTGGTTGACCCAAACGCCAATCGCATCTCCTCAATTGACGCTGCGCGCACAACCGGCTGACGCTGCGACGCCCGTGGTGAACCTGACGGTGCCGGGGGCGGAGGACAACCAGCAGTTTCCGTCCATTGTCGATTTGCCAATCCCCGGCTGCTGGCGAATCAATATCTCGTGGGGTGTGGGATCCACGGAGAATTCGACGTTCGGACTAACGGTGCTACCCGGTGGGTCACTTCCTCGGCGATCCTGACGAAGCCCCGGGAGTTGCTCGCGGATGGTCCGAGGGGGCGTCTCGGAAGTCCGCGTAGCGCTGGACCATCGCGAGCGTGGAATAACCAAGGGCACGTTGCAACGCGTGGCTGTCAACGCCGGCTGCCAGGGCTCGCTTCACAAAGGTGTTGCGGAACTTATGTGCGTGGACGTGGATTCCCGTGTCCTGCCCGATCCGGCGCAGGAGCATCTTGATGCCCTGTGATTCCAGCGGCCCGAATGCTCCCGTGACGGGGTCACGACGAGTCGTCAGGAACAAATGCCGGTCCCGCGCATCCGCCGGCCGGTCGTTTCTGAGGTACGCGTCCAGCGTTCGGGAGAATCGGTGCGCGCCCGTGTCCAGCGGGACGATGCGATCCTCGTGTCTCTCATCGCGAACGCGGAGATACGAACCATCGGCGTCGGTGACGATGTCGTCGAGGGTCACGGCAGCGACTTCGCCACGACGCAGACCGGTTCGCAGCATGAAGTCGACGAGGAAGCGGTCACGACCGGTCCGCGCCGCCTCGAGGATGCGCTGCTCCTCGGCCTCGGTGTACGACTCGGGTTCGACGGTGGCAAGGCGTGGCGGCGCCACCCCAAGCAACTCAGCGCTGACGCCCCAGCCCTCGCGGCGGCAGAAGCCAAGAAAGTTCCGCAGGACCCGATGGAACGTCGCGACAGTGCCCGCCGACAGGCCGGCGTCGAGCAGCTCAGCCTGGAATTCGCGGACATTCTCGGCGGTGACGTCCGCCACCGAGCTGACTCGGTGGTCGCGCAAGAACTGCTCGGCCCTTGCGCCCAACAGATACGTTCGGTAGTTGTCGATCGTGGCCGGGCTGCAGTTTCGCGACCGCGCGTCATTCAGGAATCCCTCGACTGCCTGGCTCCAGTTCGGCGACGCAGTTTCGGGCACCTTGGCGACGCCGACTTCGACGTAGTCGCCACGCCGGCGGTGAGGCCGCATCGGCGCCTGAGGCATCCGTTGATGCTAGGCGCTTTGTCGCCCACCCCTTGATAAGGGGGTCTGAGCAGGAGGACCCCTATCCTTGAGGCGAGGGCCGGGAACCTGAACTGACCGGCTGGAGCGGGAGACGAGGCTCGAACTCGCGACCCCTACCTTGGCAAGGTAGTGCTCTACCACTGAGCTACTCCCGCTCATCGTTGCGCTTCATCTGGACAGCAATGTCGGCCGGACGAAGGTGCGGCCGACATCGTAAAGCACGCGCCGACGGTCGAGGGATGTCCGGTGTCAGACGGGCTGTGCCGCTTCCTGACGCTGCGAGGCGATCCATTGCTCGAGCGCATCGCCCGACTCGAACGACGTGATCAGCGCGTAGCGCGGTCCTGGTCCGGGGTTGTGCACGACGTGGTACAGGCGCTCGGTGTCCAGAACGAGCTGACGGCGTGGATGCAGCGGAATCCGCAGCTCGGTCGACGGATCGTCCTTCACCTCGCGGAGGATGAACTCCGATCCTTCCGGAGCGTTGAGCTCGAGCCACGCACGTACGACCCACCCCTCCCCGTCCGGGTTCAGCCGGTTGTTGTCGTCCTGGTGGAGCTGGCGCAGCGCCGCTTCCTCTGACGATGGGTTCAGCTTGATGACTCGCACGCGACCGAATCGCGCGCCGACCGCTTCGACGTACTTGCACAACGTCGGTGCGATCTCGCGATTGGAGGTCCACATGCCGTCCTTGTCGGGCTTGCCGTGGTCCCAGAATCCCGCGCATTCCATCTCGCCCATCGCCGACGCGAGCGGGGCGAAGTTGGTGTCACCACCTGACTTCCAGTCGACGTACTCGAGGCCTTCCCACTCGGCCGGCGGGATCGCCGGACCATCACGCAGGACAACGGAGCCAGTCGCGGAGAGCACGTCGAGTTTCCTGTAGGTCATGGATGTTCCTCTCGATCTTTGATGACGCGATTCAGCAAACGTGGGATCGACCGCTAAGGCTACACGCGGCGACCGGCCGTGGCACATCCCGACCGGACTAAGCTGCCTCTCGGTGACAGACGACCTCTCCCTCGCACTCGAGCTGGCCGACGTCGCCGACGCCATCTCGATGGAACGGTTTCGCGCACACGATCTGAAGATCGACGCGAAGCCCGACCTGTCGCCCGTGACCGAGGCGGATCGGGCCATCGAACGTCACGCCCGCGAGCGCATCGCCGCCGAGCGGCCGGACCACGCGATCATCGGCGAGGAGTTCGGCGTCGTCGGCGATCGCAATGCGACATGGCGCTGGGTGATCGACCCGATCGACGGCACGCGCAGCTTCGTCCGCGGCAACGAGACGTGGGCGACGCTCATCGCGCTGCAGCGTGATGGAGAATCCGTGGTTGCCGTCGCTTCTGCGCCGGCGATGCGCCTCCGATTTTCCGCCACCCGCGGCGGTGGTTCCTTTCTCAACGGCCGCCAGATCCACGTCTCGAAGATCGCGGACATCTCCGAGGCGCTCATCACCCACACCGCGATTCGAGGGTTCGTCATCACCAAGCAAGCCGACCAACTCGTCGCCCTCGCCGCCCGGTGCTGGGACGCCCGCGGCATCGGCAACTCCATGTCCCATCTCGGCGTGGCCCGTGGCACCGCCGACATCGGCTGGACCTCGCGCGCCCACCTCTGGGATTACGCGGCACTGTCGCTGATCGTTACCGAGGCCGGCGGCCGCTTCATGGACCGAAGCGGCGATGACGCCAATCTCGGCGGCACCGGGATCTCGTCGAACGGGCTGCTCCACGATCTCGTCCTCGAGGCCGCGGGTTACCAGGAGACAGCGTCATGAGGATCGGAACCCTCCGCGACGGCACCGCGCATCTTCCGGCGCTCATCGAGGGCGAGCGTGCGTATCGACTTGACGACGTCCTCGGTGCCATGGGCGGCGTGCCTGTTGTCGTGCCCGACGGCGCCGACGCGGCGACCGTATTGGCGACACCGGCGCTTGCGGCTGCCGCGCGCTCAGCAATCGAGGCGCTGCCCGGTCTCATCTCGCGGGGCGCCGCCCCCTCGTACCCGCTCTACAACCTCGGTCCTCCGGTGCCGCGCCCCGGCAAGATCGTCTGCGCGGGACGGAACTACGCCGACCACGCCAAGGAGCTGGGCAACGACGTCCCGACCCGGCCGATCCTATTCGCGAAGCTGGTGACGTCCGTACGCGGGCCGTTCGATGACGTTGTGCGACCGCGCGAGGTCGACGACCTCGACTACGAGGCAGAGCTCTGTGTCGTGATCGGGACCGGTGGCCGCCGCATCCCCAAGGACCGGGCGCTCGCGCACGTCGCCGGGTACTGCTGCGCCAACGACGTCTCAGCGCGCAACGCGCAGCTCGGGTTGGGCGACCAGTGGCTGCGCGGCAAGAGCTTCGACACGTTCTGCCCGATCGGCCCCTGGATCGTCTCCGCCGATGAGATCCCCGACCCGCAGGCGCTCAAGGTGCGCTGCCGGGTGGACGGCATCCTTCGCCAGGACGGCGACACCGCGGACATGATCTTCGACGTGGCGACGCTCATCTCGTATATGTCCGATGCGTTCACGCTCGAGCCGGGTGATCTCATCCTCACCGGCACACCGTCCGGCGTCGCGATGGGTCAGCACCCGGCGCCTTGGCTGCAGCCGGGACAGCTCTGTGAGGTGGAGATCCCGGAGATCGGCATCATCGCCAACCGCATCGTTGCCGAGGACCCCGCGCAGGGCTGACAGTGACCGCGTCGAAGGGCCGACCGGATGGCGGTCGACGGAGGGTGGCGCTGCCTCGCTGGGCGCTGCGCGGCTTCGGTGCGTTCGCATTCCTCGTGACGCTGTCGATGGTCGGCGCGACGACCGTCCTTGCCGACTGTGGCAACGTCGCCGCCGCGACGATCGCGGGACCGTGGCAGCTCAGAGAAACGGTCACCTCGTACAGCGCTGGAGCGGTGCCGTCCTATCGCAAACCGGTGGGATTCGAGAGCACCGACGACGTGACCTTCGCGTCGACCTGTACCACCGTCGGGCAATGTGTCGTGACCATCGACGGAAACCAGACCAACGGCAGCATTCAGTTCATCAGCCCGTCGCCGGTCGGCTTCGTCGGACCTGACACCGACAAGCCGATGGTGCAGACGGGCGCGAATCTCATTGACACCTATTCAACGTCCGGTGGCATCGGCGGTCCCGGTCTGCCGTCATGCCTCCCGCCCCAGGGCTTTATCGACGCGACGCTCTCCTTGCACGTGGTATCCGCAACCCGCGGTGCCGGCGGCACGTGGGTCGCAACGCTGATCACCGGTGCGTACAGCCAGGAAGCGGGCATCTGGGTGTGCAAGGGCGGCGTCGGTGAGCCCGGGCCGATCGAGCACGTGACCCTGGAAGGCGTTCCCAGCGGCAGCACATTCCCGGCGCACATCACCGCAACCTGCGCTCCGGTGACGACGTCCGCACCGGCAGCGCCTCCGGTGAACCCGGGCGAATCGTCGATCTCGTCGGCATTGTCGACACCGGCCGACGCGTTCTCGTCGATCGGCAACAGCCTCATCAACGCCGCGATCACGCTCGGGATCATCCTGTTCATCACGTTCCCGTCGCAGTTGTTCAACCACACGTTCGAGGAGAACTACGACGAGATTCGCGCCATCGCAACGCGACGGCTGCGCTGGTTGCAACGCCTTCGGCGTGAAGCGTCGAAGGCGTCGACGACGATGCGATCGGCGCTCATCTTCGCCGTCGTGGTCCTGGTCGGCGCCGTCCTCGGCGGCCTCAACGACCCGAAATTCGGATTCAACGGCCGCTCCGCAGCGACCTATGTGGCGGTCATCCTCGCAATCCTTGTCGGCGTCACGGTCTCGGCGCTCGTCAACTACTCATACCGGCGCATGCGCGGACGTGACCTCCAATGGGAGTTCCACGCGCTGCCCGCCGGTCTCGCCGTCGCCGCAGCCTGCGTTCTCGTGTCACGGCTTTCCGCCTTTCAGCCGGGGTATCTGTACGGGATCATCGCGGGCATCGCCTTCGGAGGGACCCTCGCCAAAAACGAGGCGGGACAGAGCGTTGCGCTCGGTTCCATCACGAGTCTCGTCATCGCCGTGCTCGCCTGGCTTGCCTGGGTACCGGTACATGGCGCCGCCGCGCAACCCACAGCCGGATTCGTCACCGTCGTTGCGTCAGACCTGCTGGCGTCGCTGTTCATCGGCGGGCTCGTGGGGAGCGTGATCGGCCTGCTCCCATTGCGTTTTCTCCCCGGTGGGACGCTCGTCGCCTGGAGTCGTGCGGCCTGGGGGGTGATGTTCGGCATCGCCGTTTTCGGCCTGCTCGAGGTGGAGTTGCGCCCCCAGTCAACGGCCGCGCATCCGGGCAAGGCGCCGATCGTTACCGCGATCGTCCTCTTCGTCCTGTTCGGCGGACTCTCAGTGGGCCTCCGCGCCTACTTCGCGAGGCGCAAGCGCCGAATCGCGACCACGACCGCTGCCGTCTGACAGCGCACGCTAGATCGGTGCGCGCGACTCTGCCTCGCGCAAACGCTTGCACAAGACGAGCAGGAGTTTGAACCCGATGCTCGGATTCTCTCGGAGTGCTCCCTTGAAGTTCCAGGTGGCGAGCGACAGCGTGCTGAGCGGCGTCTCCGCCTCGACGGTCGCCGAGCGAGGGCCACCGTCGATGAGGGCGATATCCCCGAAGGAGTTGCCGGGACCGAGCCTCCGGAGGCGCCGCCCGCCGCGACGCACGACCGCGCTCCCCGAGACGATGAGGAAGAACCTGCCGCCCTCCTCCCCCTCGCTGACCACTGCCCGCCCTGCGGGAAACTCGTGGTCGCGCATGTACTGGAGCACGAGGCCGACCTCTTTCCTCGACAGCCCGCTGAAGAGATCGACCCCGCTCAGCAGGTCGATCTGATCACTCCGCTTGGCCATGGTTTCCTCCTCGTCGCCCCTGATGCGTTGCACGGGCAATAGTGCGGCAGCGCCTGCCCGTCCGACCGATCACAGGTGAATGCCGCGCATGAGCATGCCGAGCGCATAGGCCTCAGGAGTCACCAACTCATCGCCGCGCTCACCGTCCTCTCGCGCCGATGCGCTGTCGGGGAGCATGTGAAACGCGCCGGCCATGATCAGCTGGTGCACGTTGGGCGCAATCGCGTGAACAAGCTCGCCGAACTTCCCGACGCGTGTCGACACCTCATGGGGGCGCTTGATCAGCGCTTCCACGACCATTTCCGCGGCCTCGTCGGAGCTAATGGTTGGAAAGTTCTTGTACATCCCCGTGGGAGCGATCATCGGCGTGCGAACCAGAGGCATGTGGATCGTCGTCACCGCGATGCCCTCGGCCGCCACCTCGGGGGCGAAGCACCGTGAGAAGCCGTCGAGTGCGTTCTTGCTTGCCACGTATGCCGCAAAGCGCGGCGGATATGCCTGGCCGCCGATCGAGGTGATGTTGATGATGTGCCCATCCTGGCGCTCACGCATCCCGGTGATCACGGCCATGATCAGGGCGATCGCGCCGAAGTAGTTCAGCTTCATGGTCCGCTCGAAATCGTGGAACCGATCGAGCGAATCAAGCACCGAGCGACGGATGGAGCGCCCGGCGTTGTTGATAAGCACGTCGACCCGGCCGTGATCGGCGATGACCTGCTTGATGAGGTGCGTGCACGCGTCGTGGTCGCTCAGGTCGGTGGGATAGATGTACGCCTTGCCGCCACCCTTCGCCACCTCGTCGCGCATCTCCTCCAACTGTTCGACGCGACGAGCGACCCCGATGATGATCGCGCCCGATGCCGCAAGGTGACTGCACACCGCGCGGCCGATGCCGCTCGACGCGCCGGTCACCACGACGACGCGCTCGCCGACAACGCGGCGGACGTTCGCCGGTGTCGGCAGCTGCGGATCGAGGTGGCGCTCCCAGTAGTCCCAGACCTTCCACGCATAGTCGTGCAACGGCGGGCAGACAATCCCGCTGCCGGCGAGCGCCGCCTGCGCGCCGGAGGCATCGAACGTCGCGGGATAGTCCATATAGGTGAACGCCGCCTCCGGGATACCGAGCCGCGCGAGTGCCTGCTCACGCATCCGTTTCACCGCGGGGAGCGAGCCCATCGCCGACAGACCGCCGGGAAGCATCCGCGCCATCCGCCGATCGATGCGCAGTGCGAATTCAGGGGCATGCGCCGCCCGGCAGAACGTGTTGAGCGTGTCGCCGAGAGACAGTGGTGCGGGATCGACGATGTGAAAGGCACGCCCATCGAGACCGTCGACGTGGGCGATGTGGTCGATCGCGTTGACGACAAAATCGACCGGAACAAGGTTGAACGGTCCACCTTCAGGTCCGATGAACGGCACCCACTGCGGAAACGCGTCGCGCATCTGCTGGATGAGCTTGAACGCGTAGTACGGCCCGTCCACGCGGTCCGCCTCCCCGGTCTCCGACGAGCCGATGACCAGACCCGGGCGATAGATACGCCAGGGCACTGTCGCCTCCTCGCGCACGATGCGCTCGGATTCATGCTTCGTCCGGTAGTACGCGTGGTCGAGGTCCTGCCCCTCGTCGAACATCGCTTCGGTGAACGTGCCCTTGAAACGGCCCGCGACGGCGATGGAGCTGACGAGATGCAGGCCTGCAGCGCCGATCTCATTCGCGGTCGCGACAAGGTTGCGCGTTCCGGTGACGTTGGCACGCTCCGTCTCATCCTCAGGCGCCGTGAGGTCATACACGGCCGCGAGATGAAAAACCTTCGCGCCGCGCAGCCGTTCGCGATCGTCGGCGGACAGCGCCAGACCAGCCTTGGTGAGGTCGCCGTGCAGCACGTGGAGGCGCTGACCGCTCGGATCGAGTCGCCGGTGGTGCGGCGCAAAACGCTCACCGGAGCCTTCCCGAACGAGGACGAAGACGACCTCACCTCTCGCCATCAGGAGCGGCAGGAGTTGGCGGCCGATGAAACCTGTTGCCCCGGTGACGAAATAGCTCACGCGGCGAGAATAGTCGGCGCATGACTCCCCTCGCAAACGCGGGTCCATCGTCGGAGCCGGTGGGCTGTGCGATCGAGGGACATCGCCCAGCGTCACCGTAACCAATGCGATGGCAGTCGGTGACCGGCGGAACCGGCACCGCCCTGACAATCCGGCCATGCGTCGCTTTCGGGCAAAGCGCGCGGGTGTCGCGGCCCTCGCCGTGATCGCCGTCGCGGGCATTGCCGTCGCGCTCACCGCCTCGCAGGCACAAGGGCGGAACGACGAGCAGGCGACGTTTCAGGTTCGGGCAAACATCGCAGCGCGATTCGCCGCCACCTACGTGGCCGACCTCCTGCAAACAGAGGATCTGGCCGCAACCCAACAGCTCGGCGGCTCGCCTCCGAGTGCAACGGCATTTGCCGCGATCAACGAGGCGTTCGGGTTTCAAGCGGTCGTGCTCCTCGACAATCGGGGCTCCGCGCTCGCGATCGATCCGCCGAGTCCGAAGCTGATCGGCACGAATCTCTCGAGGAAATACCCGCACCTTGCTTCGGCGGTCGCCGACCATGCGGCCGTGTCGAACCTGGCGTTGTCCGCCGCGCTCGGTCTTCCCGTCGTCGCCTTCGCGACACCCTTCATCGCGGCGAACGGAGCGCTCCGTGTCTATAGCGGCGCGTACGAGGTCGCCGACACGCCGCTCACCGACTACCTCACGAACGCCATTCCGTATGCCGGCCATCAGGGCTACCTCGTTGACGCCAACGGCGACATCGTGACGAGCAGCCCAACGCTGAGTGAGAGCTCGATCCACACACTCAAGAAAACCGATCCGAGCCTCGCGGCAGCGATGCGGACCTCAACGCACGGCATCATCAACGGCCCGGATCAGACGTATTTCGCAACGCAACCCGTGCGGGGAACTCCGTGGCGTGTGGCGGTCAGTGTGCCGACCGCGAGCCTCTTCGCGGCCCTCTCCGGGGCGACGCTCTGGGTGCCGTGGTTGCTGTACGCGCTGTTCTCCATCGGCTTCGCCGTAGGTCTCCTCTTCTTCTTCCGCTATCTCGACGGTCGCGAACGCCTCGACCTGCTCAACGTCGACCTCGACCGTCTGGCGCGCGTCGACAGCCTCACCGGGCTCTACAACCGGAGGCACCTTGACGAACAGCTCACGGTCCTCCTCAGCGTTGCCCGCCGGCGCCAGGAGCCGGTGAGCGTGCTGCTCATCGACGTCGACCATTTCAAGCATGTCAACGATTCAGCCGGGCATGCAGGCGGCGATCGCGCGCTTAAGCAGGTGGCGTGCCGTCTTCGCGGCGTCGTGCGAGCCGAGGACCTCGTCGGGCGATGGGGAGGCGAGGAATTTCTCGTGCTCCTTCCCAACACCAGGCCGGCTGCGGCGCTCGTGCTCGCCGAGCGACTCCGATCCGCGGTTGCCGCGACGCCGATCAACCTCGGCGAAACGTCGGTCCTCGTCACGATCTCCATCGGCATCGCGACCGGTATCACCACTCCCGAGGACGTCCTCGTCAGATCCGCGGACGATGCGATGTACGAATCCAAGCACCTCGGCAGGAACCGCGTGTCTGCTGCGACGGAGCAGCCAATCGCCGTCGCCGGCTGACCTGCCCTTTCTTTGACCTTCGATGACCCGAATGGTCAGGCTGAGCCGATTCAGACGGTGCACGGCTTCTCGGCCGGCCCCGGTTACGATCTGGCGAGCGGCGTCGGCACCATCTGGGCCCCGCTCTTCGTCAAGGCTCTCGCGAGCTAGGAAACACCGATACTGGAAGGGCCGGGTCGCGTGACCCGGCCCTTCGCTTTTAACCGTCACCAGATCCCACGACACCTCGGAGACCACCCCATGCCTGAGCCAGTCATCGTCGCCCTCGGTCGCTCGCCCATCGGGCGCGCGATGAAAGGCTCACTCGTCAACATCCGCCCGGACGACCTCGCCGCAAGTGTCGTGATGCAGGTGCTCGACCGCCTGCCGGAACTGGACCGCGCGACCATCGAGGACCTCATCTGCGGGTGCGGCCTGCCGGGCGGCGAGCAGGGCTTCAACCTCGGCCGCGTGATCAGCATCCTGAGCGGTCTCGACGTGCCTGGAACCACGGTCACCCGGTACTGCTCGTCATCGCTGCAGACATCACGGATGGCCGCGCACGCGATCCGTGCCGGTGAGGGCGACGTCTTCCTCAGCGTCGGCGTCGAGTGCGTCTCGCGGTTCGCAAACGGCAGCAGCGACATGGGCCAGTGCCGCAACGAGCGCCTCGAGCCCGGCAACGCCGAGGGATTCCCTGACGTCTACATCGCCATGGGCCAGACTGCCGAGAACGTGGCGGCGCGCGAGGAGATCTCCCGCGAGGAGCAGGACCGCTTCGCGCTGCGCAGCCAGCAGCGCGCGGTGGCGGCGCAGGACGACGGCTTCTTCGCCCGCGAGATCGTGCCGATCACTTTGCCCGACGGCGGCGGCACCGTCACCAAGGACGACGGGCCGCGGCGCGAGACGACCCTCGAGAAGCTTGCCGAGTTGAAGCCGGTGTTTCGCGAGAGCGGCACGGTCACCGCAGGCAACGCGTGCCCGCTGAATGACGGCGCGGCGGCGGTGGTGATCATGTCGGACACGCGCGCCAAAGAGCTCGGCCTGACGCCCCTGGCGCGCATCGTCGCCACCGGCCTGACCGCGCTCGAGCCCGAGTTCATGGGCCTCGGTCCGATCCAGGCGTCCAGGCAGGCGCTCCAGCGGGCTGGGATGACCATCGGCGACATCGACGTGGTGGAGATCAACGAGGCCTTCGCGGCGCAGGTGATCCCGTCGGCGCGCGGCATCGGGCTCGATCCATTCGACGACCGGCTGAACCCGCACGGCGGCGCGATCGCACTCGGCCATCCCTTCGGCATGACGGGCGCGCGCATCCTCTGCACGTTGCTCAACGACCTGCAGACCGACAACAAGACGATCGGTCTCGAGACGATGTGCGTCGGCGGTGGTCAGGGGATGGCCATGATCGTCGAGCGCCTCAACTGACGTTCGCCGAAAACGCGATCGGCTAGCTCTCAGGGCTCCGAAGATGCGACTGCTGGCGGCGCATCGATCGCCCGGGGAGCTCAACGGCGACGGCCTCGTCGTTCGGCACCGCGGCAGACCGGCGGCGCGGCGGGCGCGTTGCCAGGATGACCGCGGCGAGCGTCTCCACGACGACATCGGCCTCGCGGCGGTCCAGGATCAGCGGCGACAGCAGGCGGATGCAGCCCGGGCCACCGGGAAGGGCGAGCACATCACGGCGCTGCAGGTGGCGGAGCAACATGGCTGCGTTCAGGCTCGTTTCGACGGCCACCATTGCGCCGCAGCCCCGAACTTCACGAATCTCGCCGAGCCGCAGCGCACGCAGACGGGCCTGCAGCCGGTCGGACGTGAGGCTTGCTATCGCTCGCAGCGTGGGACTGAGCACGGTCCGGATCGTCGCGTTCGCTGCCGCGCTGACGAGCGGCGGGCAGGAGGCCTCGAGCTCACGGCCCGCTAGGCGGGTCCGCCGGGCGATCGTCGGTCCGACTGCGGTGACGCCGAACGGCATGCCGTTGGCGAGTGACGACCCGAGACAGACGATGTCGGGTGCCACATCGGCTGCGGCGGATGCGAGGACCGGACCCATGCGCAGCGCGGTGCGGACCTCGTCGACGATGAGCAGAGCGCCCACCTGGCGGCAGAGCGCGCCGACGGCTGCCAGGTATTCCGGCGCGGGAACCCTGATGCCGGCTTCGACCTGGACCGGTTCAACGATCACGGCGGCGACCCCGTCGTCGAGCTCCCCCTCCAGGGCCTCGATACTGCCGAAGGGGACGCGCACGATGTCGAGCCGGCGTCCGGCGATAGCGTCGAGTTGATCGCCCATGCTCGCGGCGCGACCGCCGATGCCGGTGCCATGGTCGGAACGCTGCATGGCAATGAGGCGCGGGCGCTCAGACGCTGAGGCGACCAACGTGATGGCGAGGTCAACGGCTTCCGACCCTGATGCGGTGAAGCTGACGTGCGTCAAGGGCGTGGGAATGATGAAGCTGAGGGCCTCGAGCAGCTCCTCGCGAAGGTCGTAATCGAATCCCGGCGGGACCGCGGTGAACATGTCGAGCTGGCCGCGGATGGCCTCGTTGATGCGCGCATCGTTGTGGCCGAGCAGCGTTGTGCCGCCGTTGGACGTCAGGTCGAGGTAGCGCCGCTCCTCGTCGTCCCAAACGTATGCGCCGTCACCGCGGACGAGACGGAGATCCCGTGACGCGCGACTCAATTCATTGAGCCACCGGTCGGGAAGAACCGCGGTCACTGCTGCCTCCGCTGCCGCCACTCCGCTATGTCGGCTAGCGTACCGCCAAGCAAGGATCAGTGACGATGTTCTTTACAGCGATCGGCTGTCGCGCTACTCTGCGTTTGAGACGCAAGGCTCGTGCGACGCGTTCGCTGCGTCGGAACGGCTCCAACTCAGCTCTTATCAGGGGGTCGGCGTTCGGGGGAGCGCCGGCCCATCTTTTCTTTAAGTGCCGATTGCGATCGGCCGGCTCGGGTCGGTGATCCACTCGCTCCACGAACCGGCATACAACTCGGCGTCGATGCCGGCGACCGCCATCGCCAGGATCTCCTGGGTCGCCACCACGCCGGATCCGCAGTACACGCCGACCGCTTCGCCGGGACGGGCTCCGACTGCGGCAAAACGCTCGCGCAATGCCTCGGCTGGCAGGAGCCTGCCGTCGGCACCGAGCGTCTGCTGCGCCGGCATGTTGCGCGCGCCGGGGATGTGTCCCGCCACGGGATCGACCGGCTCCACCTCGCCGCGAAACCGTTCGGCGGCCCTGGCGTCGACAAGGATCCCGCGCGACGCCATCGCGACGGCGCCGGCTGCATCGAGGAGCGGCATGCCGCCCGGCGTCGCGTGGAAGTCTCCCGGCGCGACCCCCGACTCATCCCCCGCCGCAACCGGGAGTCCGGCGGCCGTCCACGCGGCAAAACCGCCGTCGAGCACGGCAACGTCGGGATGGCCGAAGTAGCTGAGCAGCCACCACGCGCGTGCTGCCGAGGTGCCCGTCGACGCGTCGTATGCGACGACCGGTCGAGAACCGCTGACGCCGTGACGCCGCATCGCCACCTCGAAGCCGGCGGCGTCCGGCAGCGGATGCCGCCCTGGTCCCGGCGGGGCGCTCAGCTCGAGATCAAGATCAACGAACCGGGCTCCCGGGATGTGCCCGCGACGGTAGTCCCCCACCCCGGACGGGCCACCGAGCGACCAGCGAACGTCGAGAACGATCGGCGGCGTGCTGGACGCCAGTCGTGCCGCGAGGTCGTGACAATCGAGCAAGAGCGATACCATTGGGTCAGCATCCCCCAGTGAAGTGGAACGACGAAACCTCAGCGGTGGCGCCGGCGTTACCAGTGACGTTACTCAGACGTCGAACGCGCCCTGAGACCGAACAATGGTACGGTGGAATTGCATGGCTGATCTGACGAGGAGGGGCCGTCGCGGCCTGTTTGCCGGTGGCGTCGTGGCCTTCGGCGGATTGCTGCTCACATCGTGCGCCCTTCCCGGGACGCAGGGACCCGTCGCCGCAGTTGGCGTGCACGTCGCCGGCGCGCCGGTGGTCGCGGCTCCCCCCACCATCGCAGTGAGCCCGTCGAATTCGACAGCGGGTATCGGTCTCGACGTGCCCATCGTCGTGACGTCGAGCACCGGCCATCTCGACACCGTGTCGCTCACCGAAGTTGGATCGTCAACGCCGCTGACGGGCGTGCTTTCCCCCGACGGCAGGAGCTGGCGGATGAGCCAGGCACTCGATGAGGGCGCGCGCTACACAGTCGTCGCCACAGCGACGAGCACCGCGGGCTCGACTGCCACCACGACGTCAAGCTTCTCGACGCTGACCCCGTCCGGACGCCTGCTCACCGGCATGACCCCGCTCAACGGCGAGACCGTCGGCGTCGGCGAGACCATCGACCTGCACTTCAACACCAACATCCCAGCGGCATCGCGCGCGGCACTCCTCGAGCGGATTCAGGTCACGTCGACCCCTGCCGTGACCGGCGCCTGGCACTGGCTCGCCGGTAACGAGGTGCACTTCCGGACTCAGACCTACTGGCCCGCCGGTACCAAGGTCACGGTGACCGCCAACCTCAAGGGTTTCGACGCCGGTGGCGGCCTCTGGGGCCTGGCCGGCTGGACCTCGAGCTTCACCGTTGGTGCCAGCCATGTCTCGATCATCAACAACAACACGCACACCATGCAGGTCTACAACGGCGGGAAGTTGATGGCCACCTGGCCCGTGAGCCTCGGCAAGGGCGGCTTCTCGACCATCCAGGGCACGCTGATCGTCCTCTACAAGACACCCGTCGTCGTGATGAAGTCCTGCCCCACATTCCACACCCCGGCCGCATGCATCCCGGGTGGCTCCGAGTACTACAGCGACCCCGTCTACGAGGACACCGCGATATCGACGAGCGGCTACTTCATCCACGCCGCCCCATGGTCGGTCGGCTCGCAGGGCCGCGCCGATGTCTCGCACGGCTGCGTGAACCTCAGCAATGCGCGCGCCACCACCTATTACAACTTCAGCATCCCGGGCGATGTCGTCCAGATCGAGAACACCGGGTACAACGCCACCTACTCCGACGGAGAGGGCGACTGGCAGATCCCGTTCGCGAAGTTCTCGAACACGGCCGGCCTCGGCGCGGTGTGGACTGGCCCGATGGCCACGTCGTCGCTCCCCGGCCTGGTCTCCTAACCGGCGCCCGCGCGGCTCCATCTGCAGCTGACTGATGCGTGCCGTCGTGGTCGTCGAACCCGGCGGCCCAGAGCAGCTGCACGTCGAGGAGCGACCCGACCTCCACGCTGCTGACGGCGAGGTCCTGATCCGCGTTGCTGCCGCCGGTGTGAACCGTGCGGACCTGCTCCAGCGCAGGGGTCTCTACCCACCACCGCCCGGGGCGAGCGACGTCCTGGGGCTCGAGGCGTCGGGCATCGTCGAAGACCTCGGCGGCGGGGCCACGGGGGTTTCGATCGGCGACAGGGTCATGGCGCTCCTCGAGGGCGGCGGATACGCCGAGCTCGTCGCCGTCCGCTCGGCGCAGGTGGTCCGCGTTCCAGACAACGTTGACCTGATCCACGCGGGTGGTATCCCTGAGGTCTTCATCACCGCGCACGACGCGCTGTTCACCCGCGGACGGCTTGCGCCGGGTGAGACCGTCCTCATCCATGGCGGCGGCGGCGGTGTCGGGACCGCTGCGATTCAACTCGCGCGCCTGCACGGATGCCACGTGATCGTCACCGCGGGAAGCGCCGCAAAGCTCGAGCGGTGCGTCGAGCTCGGAGCCGACGCCGGCATCAACTACAACGCCGAGGATTTCGTCGCGCGTACTCGCGAGCTGACAGACGGTCGCGGTGCCGATGTCGTGCTCGACATCATGGGAGCCTCATACCTGGAGCGAAATCTCGATGTCGTCGCAAATGACGGGCGCATCGTCGCCATCGGCATGCAGGGTGGCACGCATACGGATATCGACCTCGGCGTGATGATGCGGCGCCGCATCTCGCTCATCTCCACTTCGTTGCGCTCACGACCTGCGGATCAGAAGGCGACCATCGTCGCGGCATTCGCCGCCGATGTGGTTCCTGCGCTCGCCGACCGGAGGCTGCGACCGGTGATCGACCGGACGCTGACCTTCGACGAGGCCGGCGAGGCGCATCGCCTCATGGAGGCCGGCGACGCCGTGGGAAAGATCGTCCTCGTTCCCACGCCACGTGCCTGACACCGACGTCTGGGCCAACTGGCTGCGTACCGGCCGCGACGGTGGCAGCGAGCGCATGCGCGCCGTAAACCTTGCCCGGCTGGCTTCCGTTCGCGACCGCATCCTGGACAGGGCGGAGATCGAGCATGGCGATACCGTCCTCGACGTCGGCACGGGCCAGGGTCTGCTCGGAATCGCCGCGCTCGATCGTGTTGGAGCGGAGGGTCGGGTCATCTTCTCGGACGTGTCCGAGCCATCCCTCGCTGATTGCCGTGCTGAGGTCGGACGTCTTGGCGCGCTCGATCGATCGAGCTTTGTCCCTGCCACCGCGGTCGACCTCTCCCCGATCCCGACCGCGTCGGTCGACGTGGTGATCGAGCGCGCGGTGCTGCTGTTCATCGAAGATCCCGGGCACGTGTTCGAGGAATACCACCGCGTGCTCCGGCCCGGTGGCCGGCTGTCGCTCGGCGAGCCGCTCAACATCTGGATGTCGGTTGACAGACCCGGATATCTCTGGGGATACGACGTGACGGAGGTGACCGACCTCGAGCGCAGGCTCGTCGCGATTGAACGGGCGACCGGCACGGGAGACAGTGACCTGCTGTGCGGTTTCGACGATCGCGACCTCATCGCCATGGGCCACGACGCGGGTTTCCACGACATCGACGTGCAGACCGATCTCTCACTCGCTTCGCCGCCGGCGCGCGACGACCTCGACGTCTTCCTCGACACTGCACCGAATCCGCTGGCATCGACGACGCGAGCGCTCATCGAGGCGGCGCTGACCTCGGATGAGGCCGAGCGCTTTCGGTCCGTCCTCGGCGCCGCGCTGCGCGAAGGCCGTGGCGAGCGCCGGCAGGCCAGCACGTTGCTGCGGGCACGCGCGTGAGCACAGCAGCCCGGGCGCAGCACTGGGACACCATCGTTGTCGGGGCGGGCCACAACGGGCTCACGGCGGCCACGTATCTCGCCCGCGCCGGCCAGCGAGTGCTCGTGCTCGAGGCGCGAGATCGCATCGGTGGCGCCTGCACGCTCGAGCGCCCCTTCGAGGACCAGGGCTTCGTCGTCAGCCCGTGCGCCTACCTCGTCGGTCTCCTCCATCCGCGGGTGATCGAAGAGCTGGGGCTCCGCGACCACGGCTACCGCGTCCATCTTGTCGATCCGCACCTCTGGTGTCCCTTCGATGACGGCACGTCGGTGAGCCTCTGGGACGACTCGGACCGCAACCATCGAGTTGTCGCGGCGATGAGCCCCGGCGACGCGGACGGCTACTCCCGGTACGAGCAACTGTTCGCGCGCATCCGTACCGCATTGCGTGCCGAACCGCACGACACGTGGGTCGGCGATGCTCCGGATCGGCCGGCGCTCGAGGAGTTGCTCGCCCACGATCCCGAGCTCATCGAGGTGATGTTCGAGGAGTTGATCGCGTCGGTCATCGAGCGCCATGTCAGCGACGAGCGCCTGCGCACCGCCCTCCACGGGCAGGGTCTCATCGGCACGTGGGCAGGCCCGCGGGATCCCGGCACCGCCGCCATCCACGCGATGCATTCGATGGGGACCATCGAGGGCCGGCCCGGAGCGTGGGGATACGTCCAGGGTGGGATGGGCAACGTGTCGTTTGCGCTGGCGAGCGCCGCAAAGGAGGCCGGCGTGACAGTCAGGCTTGGCGCGCGGGTCGCCGAGATCGTTCCCGGCGAGGCGGTGGTGCTCGAGGACGGTTCACGGCTGATGGCGCGCACGGTCGTTTCAAACGCTGATCCACGCACCACACTGGCGCTCTGCGCCGACGCGGCGCCGGAGGCCTTCACGCGCAAGGTCAACGATTGGCGGATGGAAGGTCCGGTGCTGAAGATCAATTGCGCTCTGTCACGTCTGCCCACATTCACTGCGGCTGGACCTGACGACGCGCCCCACCGCGCGATGGTCACCATCGCGCGCAGTCTCGACGAGACGCAGGCCGCGTACGAGCGCAGCAGGCGCGGCGAGCCGGCGCCTCGCTGGGCCGAGCTCTACTTCCACAGCGCCTACGACCCATCGGTGGCGCCTGAGGGCAAGCACGTCATGAGCGTGTTCGCCGAGTACGCGCCGTACACGCTGGCGAGCGGCTCGTGGGATGAGCGCCGCGAGGCGGTCGCGGATGAGGCGTTCGCCGAGATCGCCCGATTCGCTCCCGACATCGTCGACTGCGTCGAGTCGCGCCAGGTGCTCGCGCCGCCCGACATCGAGCGCGCAGTCGGGCTCTCGGGCGGTCACATCTTCCAGGGTGAGTGCCTGCCGGATCAGATGTGGGACCGCCGGTTCAGCCCGCGGACTCCGATGCCCGGGTTGTACATGTGCGGCGCCAGCACGCATCCGGGCGGCAGCGTCATGGCGATCAACGGCCGGAACGCTGCGATGGCCGTGCTTGCCGACATTGCGGCGGCCCCCGTCTCGGTCTAGCGCCGGATCCGGATCGCGTTGCGGATAAGGCTCAGCTCCTCACGATCCGCGACGCGGAGCGCGAGCAACACGGCGCAATAGATCAGGGCCGACGCAAGCACGACGACGAAGAGCAGCACACGGCTCTGATGGGGGTTCGCCACGTAGATGAAGGCGCCCATGACGAGGCCCGCGACGATCGCCTTCCACGACGTGCTCACTGCCCGGATCGCACCGAGTTGCACGCGCAGGACGAACCACCCGACGATCACGAGCGCTGCCTCGGTCACGACCACTGCCCAGCTTGCGCCGAGGTATCCGTAGCGCGGGATGACGATGAGATTGACGCCGACGTTGATCACCAGCCCGACCATGGCGACGAACGCGAAGACGTCCTGTTTGTCGATCGCGTTGAGTGTCGCGGCGAACGTGTTGTCGGCGAACATGAAGACGATCGCCAGTGCGAGGATCTGCAGCGCGGGCTCCGACCCGGGATAGAGCTGGAGCAGGCTGTTGAACTGCGGGGCGAGCAGGAAGACGCCCACGGTGATCGGCCATCCGAGGATGACGAGAGCCTTGAAAAACTTCTCGGCCAGCGGCAACACGCGAGTCGGCGAGCGTCGGTGATACACAGCGAGGACGGGGAACACGACGCTGCGCAAGGCAAACGGGATGAACAGCAGCGCCTCGAACGGCTTGTACGCAAAGGTGTAATCGCCCACCTCGGAGTACGGCCGGAACCGCTGCAGGATCGGCACGTCGACCTTGAAGTAGACGGTCGTGATGATGAAGGTGATGCCGAACGGGATCGCGATGCGCACCCACCGCAGGAGCAGTTTCGGCTCGAAGGCAATCCCCGGACGGAGCACCTTCATCGACATGAGCACGGTGCCGAAGTACACGCAGGCGAATGCGTACGATAATCGCATACGCCCACAGGAAGAACCCCGTGTCGGCATGGATATGCACGCCGACGAGGACGAGCGCGAAGACCACGAGCGTCTCGGGAACGATCTCGAGGATCTCGAACTTGAGGCGCTGCAACGCGTACAACGTGTTGCGCAGCAGGAGCTGGTACCCGGAGAGCACGAGAATCGCGAAGCACGGCCACAGCAGCGACCGCACACCAGCGAAATACAGAGCGCCAAAGATGAGCGGCAGTCCGATGGCTGCGCCGACAACCTTGAGCGACGCGACGTTGTTCCAGTAGCGTGCGATCTCGTCGGTGTGACGGGCTCCTTCGCGTACGTACAGCGCGGAGAAGCCAAGATCCGTGAGCGTCCCGACAAGTCCCACATACGTGATCGCCGTCTGCATCTCGCCGAACCTGGTCGGGTCCAGGTAGTTGCCGATGATGATCACTGCGACGAGCGCGATGATCCGCGACACAACGCGCACGACGAGGATCAGGATGGTGTTGCGCAGCGCCCGCATCCCCAGGCCGCCGGGCTCGTCGGGTGTGGCGACCTCCACGTCCGGCGCGGGTTCGTCCTGCAAGGCGCTCATTCTATCGCCGCATCAGCACAGTGCCCGCCGACGATACCGGCCGATACACTCCGAATTCATGCCTGATGTCGCCGCCGAGCGACTCCACAGCGAGGGGTGCTTCCGCGCGCACGGACGGCGGCGCGCTGATTGCGCGAACGCTGCGCGAGCGTGGAGTCACCACCGTCTTCGCGCTCCCCGGCGGGCACATCCTCCCGTTCCTCGATGCGTGCATCGACGAGGACATCCAGGTGATCGACACGCGTCACGAAGGAGCTGCTGCCCTTGCCGCCGAGGGATGGGCGCTCGCCACCGGGGACGTCGGCGTCGCCGCCGTGACGGCGGGTCCCGGCTTCGCCAACGGCCTCATCGGACTCATCGACGCGGGTGCGTGGAGCGTCCCGATGGTGATGCTCGCCGGCCGAACCGGCCTCTCGAAGCAAGGCCGAGGAGCGGTCATGGATATCGACCAGCGAGCCATTGCGTCGCCGGCGACAAAGTGGGCTGCGAGCTGCACGGACGCAGGTCGGGCGCCTCGCTACGTCGCGGAAGCGCTGTACCGAGCCCGAAGCGGCTGTCCCGGCGCGGTGTACCTCGACGTCGACGCCGACGCGGTCTACGCCCAGGCGAAGCCGCTGGACGTGGCTCCGCCGGGATTCCCCCCGTCGATCCCGCGCCCGGCGGCTGCACCCGCCGAGATCGGTTTGCTCGTCGCGGCGCTGGCCGCTGCCGAGCGCCCCGTCATCGTGGCCGGGAGCGGTGCGTTCTGGTCTGACGCCGGCAGTGAGATCGCCCGCCTCGCCGAGCGCGCCCAGATCCCGGTGATCACCGCGAGCGCAGCCCGGGGCGTCATCGCGGACTCGCACCCGTGGAGTCTGGGATCCCTCGTCCATGGCGGACTGGCGATCCCGAGCTCTGATTGCGTGCTCGTGCTCGGCTCGGCGTTCAACGCGAACGTCATGTTCGGCGGCGCGCCGCTCTTCGGGTCCGACCAGACGATGCTGCAGGTCGACATCGAAGCTGACCGCATGGGTGGGAACCGCGCCGCGGATGTCGCGGTCGTCGGGGACGTCGCCTCGGTCGTCCGCGACGTCTGCGATTCCTGGAGCGCCACACCTCCGGGACGCGACGAATGGCTGACCAAGGCGAAGGCGCTTGCCGCCGCCTCGCTCGGCTTCTGGGATCGCCAGATCGATGAGCACGAAGGGCGGCTGCTGCACGCGGGCGCCGTGGCGCGCGAGATCGCGTCCTTCGTCCGCGAACGCTCTGCCGGCAAGGCGACGCTGGTGGCGGACGGCGGCGACGCGCTGGCGTGGGCGCTCGCGTACTTCGATGCGGAGCTGCCGGGTCGCCTCCTCAGCACGACGACCGCCCTGGGAACGCTCGGCGTCGGCATGCCGTTCGCGCTTGCCGCGCAGGCCGCGCGTCCCGACGAGCCGGTCCTCCTCTTCACCGGCGACGGTTCGTTCGGGCTGAGCGCCATGGAGATCGACACCGCGGTCCGCCACAAGCTCCCGATCGTCGTCGTCGTCTCGAACAACGGGGGCTGGGTCGACGTCCAGCACGAGCAGGACGCTGCCTTCGGCCCGGGGCGCCACGTGGCGAGCACATTGCCCGGCGTGCGATACGACCGGCTCGCAGAAGCCCTCGGCGGGCATGGCGAGCGCGTCGAGACCCTCGATGAGCTTCGTCCGGCACTCGAGCGATCGCTGGCCTCGGGGGTGTGCAGCGTCATCGATGTGCAAACCGATCCGGCAGTGCTGTCGGAACTGCTCCGCATGGTCGCTCAGCTCGGGCTGATGTGATCGATGCGAGCAGTCAAGCTTCTCGACGCACATCTCCTCGAGATGGAGGACGTTCCCGAGCCTGAGGCGGTTCACGGCGAGGTCGTCATCCAGGTCGACGGTTGCGGCATCTGCGGCTCGGACCTGAGCTCGTACAAGGTGGGCCTCTTCGCGGGCACCGTCCCCGGCCACGAGCTCGCGGGCACCGTGCATGCCGTGGGTGACGGGGTCACGGCGTGGGTCGTCGGCGACGTCGCGGTCATCGATCCCAAGATCCCGTGCGGTTCGTGCGAGGACTGCCGTGGCGGTGCCGGCTACCGCTGCGCGATGGCGCTGACGGCCGGCATCGGGTTCGCTCGCGACGGCGGGTTCGCCGAGCGCGTCGCGGTGCCGGCCGCGAATCTCCACCGGCTGCCGCCCGGGCTCGCACTCGAGCACGCGTGCCTGGTCGAGCCGCTTTCTGTCGCGATACACGGCGTTGAACGCGCTCGCGTCAGTCCGGGTACTGCCGCTGTCGTCGTGGGCCTCGGTCCGATCGGGCTGCTCACCGTCGCAACGCTCCAGGCGCGTGGCGTCGCTCCGATCATCGGCGTCGACCCGGTCGCCGATCGGCGGCAGCTCGCGCTCGATCTCGGTGCCACCCAAGCAGTGGCCGAGATCCGCGAGGTCCGCAGCCTCGTGGCACCGGTCAGCGCCGTCATCGAATGCTCGGGTTATGCGCCGCTGCTCCAGGCAGCAGCGGACCTGGTCGCCCCCGGCGGGCGTCTCGTCCTCGTCGGCGTGCCGTTCGGAGAGACGACGGTCGCGCCGATCATGTGGGTGACCCGAGAGATCGAGATCATCGGCAGCATCGCCTCGAGCATCCCCGATTTCGAGGTCTCCCTCGCGATGCTGGCGGAGGATCCGGGCATCGCCCGCATCGTCACGCGGCGGGCGTCGCTCGCTCAGCTCCCCGAGGTGTTCGAGGAGCTGATCACGCCTTCCTCGGGCGGGAAGGTGGTCGTCGACCCGCAGCTGTAGGGGCGGCCTTGCGCGCCGGCTTGGCCGCCGGCGCCGGGACAAGCAGGATGGTTGCGGCCGCACGCCAGCAGTACCAGGCGGCCGTGCTTCGGTACGGACGGAACGGGTCACCGAGGGTGGCGAGCTCCTTCGCGGTCGGCGGTTTCTCCAGGCCGTGAATCCGTGCCCAACCGTTGCGCACCCCGAGGTCGTCGACCGGCCACACGTCGGGGCGTCCAAGCCGGAAGAGCAGGAACATCTCGGCGGTCCACCTTCCGACGCCGCGAATGGTGACGAGACGCGCGACGATCTCGTCGTCGCTCATAGCGTCGAGATCGTGCGTCGGCACGGTCCCATCCACGAACTTCGTGGCCAGATCGATGATCGCCGCGAGCTTGTTGCCGGAGAGTCCCGCTCCCCGCAAGGCCTCGGGGCTCGCCACGAGCACGCTCTCGGGCAAGACCGGAGCGCCACCGAGCACCGCCACGACTCGACCGTGGATCGCGCGTGCCGCCGCCCCTGCCAGTTGCTGGAACACGATGGCACTGAGGAGCGACTCGAAGGGCGAGCCTTCTTCGCGCTGCAGGTCCATCGGCGGCGCGGTGTCAACGATGCGGCGAAACGCTGGATCCGCTTTGACGATGCGCGCGGCCGCTGCCGACATGCGGGTCACGACGCCGGCGCCTCGTAGACGTTTGCCAGGCCTTCGACGACGGTGGCGCCGGGGATTCGCAGCAATCCTTCGGGTGCCAGGACGACTTTCATCGACCGGCTGCCACCGCCGATGAGCACTCGCTCCTGTTCCATCACGTGGGAATCGATATAGAGCGGCAGCGCTTCGGTCAGACCGAACGGCGTCACACCGCCGATCATCATCCCGCTGAGGCCGCGCGTCTGCTCTGCGCTCGCGAACGATGCCTTGCGTACCCCGAGCAGGTCGCAGACGGTGTGGTTGACGTCGAGGCGGCACGTCGCGAGAACGACGCACCCGCACGCCACGGCGGGATCCTTTCGCGATGCAACGATGATCATGTTCGCCGCCTGCTCCGGGGGGAACCCATACCGGGCGCAGAACGCCGCGGTGTCGGCGAAGTCGGGATCGCATTCGACGATCTCGTGTTCGACGCCGAGCGCGCTGAGACGCTCACGCACGCGAGCCTCGATCGCCGCGCCTTCGTCAGCGAGCACCGCGTCCGCCGCGCCGACCCGTAGAGTCCCTCAGCGTGCGCATCTCCGCCCCAGCAGAAACCGCGCCCGGAGAGACCCGGGTCGCCCTGGTCCCCCGCTCGATCACGCAACTGATTTCCACGGGCGCCACAGTAGCCATTCAGGCGGGAGCGGGGACGGCCGCCGGGTTGCCCGACGCCGCCTACACCGAGGTCGGCGCCGACGTTGTCCCCGACCGCGCCAAGCTCCTCGCCGACGCGGACATCGTCATGGTGGTCCGGCGCCCCGACGCGGCGTTCGTCAAAGAGCTCAAGCGCGGAGCGATCCTCGTCGGCGTGCTCGAACCGGCGAGCGACCCGGACCTGGTGCGAGCGCTCATCGATCAGGGTGTGACCGCCTTCCGCCTGGAGGCGATGCCCCGCATCAGCCGGGCGCAGGACATGGACGTCTTGTCGTCGATGGCGACACTCGCCGGCTACCACGCGGCGGTGATGGCCGCGTACCGGTTGCCGCGCATCTTCCCGCTGATGATGACCGCCGCGGGAACGATCACCCCAGCGCGCGCGCTCGTCCTCGGCGCCGGCGTCGCCGGGCTGCAGGCGATCGCCACGTGCAGGCGCCTCGGCGCCGTCGTTGAAGCGTTCGACGTCCGCCCAGCGGTGCGCGACCAGGTGGAGTCGCTCGGCGCGCGGTTCGTCGAGACCGGCGTCGAATCCGATACGGCGCAGGACACCGGCGGTTATGCGAAGGAGCTTGCCGCCGACGCGCAGGAGCGACAGCACCAGGTGCTCGCGGAGCATGTGCGTGAGTCCGACGTCGTCATCAGCACCGCCCAGATCCCCAACCGCAAGGCGCCGATCCTCGTCACCGCCGACATGGTTGCCTCGATGCGGGGCGGCTCGGTGATCGTCGACCTCGCTGCCCCCGGTGGCGGCAACTGCGAGCTCACGAAGCCCGACGAGGAGGTCGTCGACCACGGCGTGCTCATCCTCGGTCCGACGAACCTTCCGGCGTCGATTCCCGGACAGGCGAGTCAGCTCTACTCCCACAACGCCACGCGATTCGTCAATCAACTCCTCAAGGACGGACAGGTGCATCTCGACTTCGATGACGTCGTCATCAGCCAGACATGCATCACGCATGACGGCAAGCCGGTCGGCGAGCAGATCGAGGCATTGCTGCAGGGAGCGGGCGCATGACCAGCGGTCAGACGCTCGCGCTCGGCGTCTTCATCTTCGCGCTCGCCGTGTTCGTCGGATTCCTGCTCATCTCCAAGGTGCCGACGATGCTGCACACGCCGCTGATGTCGGGAACGAACTTCATCCACGGCATCGTGCTCGTCGGCGCCCTCACCGTCGCGGGGGCGGCGAACGACACGCTCGGCTACATCCTTGCGATTGCGGCTGTCCTGCTCGGCACGCTGAACGTCGTCGGCGGATGGGTCGTCACCGACCGCATGCTGCAGATGTTCCGGCGGCGCCCGACGCCTGAGAAGCCGAAGGCCGACACGCCGCCGGCGGCTCCGAGCGCCTGATCCACATGCAGCCGTCCGCACTCACGACTCTCGGCTACATGCTGACCGCGGTCAGCTTCATGTTCGGCATCCAGCTGCTGCGCTCCCCCGCCACGGCGCGAACGGGAAACCGCGTTGCTGCAGTTGGGATGCTGCTCGTCCTCGGCATCACCGCGGCGCTCATCCACAACACCGGGAACTGGCCGCTGATCATCCCGCCGATCGTCATCGGCACCGTCATCGGTGCGATCTCGGCACGACTCGTGCGCATGACCGCGATGCCGCAGATGGTGGCGCTCTTCAACGGTATGGGCGGTGGTTCGGCGGCGCTCATCGCCGCGCAGGACTTCCGTACCGCGGTGTCGCACGGGACCGCAACCCCCGACATCACGTGGGCGATCATGGTCAGCTGCCTCATCGGTTCGCTGAGCTTTGCCGGCAGCCTCGTCGCCTTCGCGAAGTTGCAGGAGCTGATGCCCGGACGTCCCTTGACGTATCGCCTGCAGAGCGCAGTCAACGGCCTCATCCTGCTCGTGATCCTCGCGCTCGGGGTGTACCTCGTCGTCGGTGATCAGAACCTCGCGTTGTTCCTCGTGTTCGTCATCCTGTCCCTCCTGCTCGGCGTGCTGTTCGTCGTGCCGATCGGTGGGGCCGACATGCCGGTGATCATCTCCCTGCTCAACTCGTTCACCGGATTGGCCGCAGCGACGACCGGATTCGTCCTCAGCAACGACGTGCTCATCGTCAGCGGCGCGCTCGTCGGAGCATCGGGAACGATCCTGACGCTGGCGATGAGCAAGGCGATGAACCGTTCACTGTTCAACGTGCTTTTCAGCGGCTTCGGCTCGACGGTCGAGTCCGCCGGCAGCGGGGGCGGAGCCGAGGGCGGCACCATTCACCCCACCACGGTCGAGGATCTCGCCCCGTTGCTCGCGTTCGCGCAGCTGGTGATTTTCGTCCCCGGATACGGCATGGCCGTCGCGCGGGCGCAGCACGAGGTCAAGGAACTTGCGGACGAGCTCGAGAAGCGCGGCGTCACGGTCGAGTACGCGATCCATCCGGTGGCGGGACGCATGCCGGGTCACATGAACGTTCTCCTTGCCGAGGCCAACGTTCCATACCCGCAGCTCAAGGAGATGGATGCGGTGAACGGGGACTTCCCGCGTGCCGACGTTGCTGTCGTGATCGGCGCCAACGATGTCGTCAATCCCGCAGCGCGCACCCAGGCGAACAGTCCCATCTTCGGCATGCCGATCCTCAATGCCGACGAGGCAAAGACCGTCGTCGTCCTCAAGCGCAGCATGGCCACCGGCTTCGCAGGGCGTCGACAACCCCTTGTTCTACAAGCCGAACACTCTGATGCTCTTCGGCGACGCGCGCACCTCAGTGGCGGCGCTCGTCGCCGAGGTCAAGAAGCAGTAGGGGCTTTCCCGGTTGCGGCGATGCTCCGCAACGCGTTGAGCAGATCCGCCGGCGCGGTGTCCTTCACGACATAACCGACAGCGCCACTTTTCAGCGCCTCGACCATGCGCTCGTGCCCACCGAACGACGTGAGCATCATGACGCGGGTTGACGGCCGTGTCTCGACGAGTCGCCGGGTTGCCTCGATACCGCCCATGCCCGGCATCGACAGATCCATGAGCACGATGTCAGGCAACAACTCAGCGGCCATCTCGAGCGCCTGCTCGCCGGAGTCAGCTAGTCCTACGACCTCGATGTCGGACTCGTGGCCGAGAAATGACGCAAGTCCTTTGCGCACGACCGGATGGTCGTCCACGATCATGACGCGTATTGCAGCCTGAGACATCCGCCAACTCACTCTACTAGATGGGCAGCGTCAAAACGACAAGCGTGCCGCGCCCGGGTTCGGAGTCGATGGTGAGCGTCCCGCCGGCCTCCTCCGCCAGATCAACGATGGCCGACGACCCGAGATGGCCCTCCGACCTGCGACGCGACACGTCCTCCGCGCTGAAACCCTTGCCGTCGTCCTCGATGCTCAACACGGCGGACCCGTCTTCGGTTGTCAGCTCCACACTGACGTGCTTTGCCTGGGCGTGTGCGGCGACGTTGCGGAGGACCTCGTTTGCGACCCGGAAGATGAGCGCTGCACGGTCCTTGCGCAGGCGCAGGTTCGCGGGAAGGTCGAGCTTGGTGTCAGTGCCTTTGCGCTTGATGTCGCGCAGCACTTCAAGGAGTGCCGCCTGCAATCCCTCGCGACGAAGTGTCGGCGGCGCGAGGTCGATGATCAACGTGCGCAGGTCCTTTGTCGCCTCCCGCGCATCGGCGGCCGACTGCTCGAGCAACTCGATGAGATCGTGCCGCCCGTTCAGCGCCGCTGGATCCGCCTTGAGCTGCGACGCCTCGGCAGCGAGCATCAAGCCCATGCCGACAAGGTTCTGCACGACGCCATCGTGCAGGTCACCGGCGATCTTGGTCCTCTCTCGCTCTGATGCTTCGGCCTCCTTGCGAAGCAGGTCCTCACGCTCCTTCGTGAATGCCGCGCGCTCCACTTCGTGGGCGTTCGCCTCGCGTGCGAACTGCAGAAGGTATCCCTGCAGCAGGATGATCGGAAGCAAGACGGCAAGGAAACCGAGCACACGCGCGTCCTTGTGCATGAAGACGAAGGTGAACGCAGCAAGGCCGTATCCAATGCTGTACGGCAGCACCTTGAGGCTGTTGCGCAGCACTCGCGTGAGATCCACCCTCGGATCGGACACGCGTATCACCGCCGTCATCAGCGCATGGTTGACGAGATATTGCGTGAAGCCGGCTGCCAATCCGGCGCCGAGCTCGGCTAGCGGCGAATCGCCGGCAATCGCAATCGATACCCAGGAAGGCTCCGCACGCCGAGACGTTGGAGAGGAAGTGATTGGCGACGTTGAAGATCGTGCGGAACCAGCCATTCCTTGTTCGGCTCGCAACACCAAGTGCCTCACCGACTGCGGCCGCAGCGGCGCCGACAGGACCGAGCGTGACCGAGAGGCCAAGATTGACGAAAACGGACGGTGACCACACGAATGTCGATCCTGGGAGCGACCGCACGGCGTATACCGCCATCAGGAAGTGGCGGCGCCGCCGACGACGAGCGTCGCCAAGTCAGCTGGGCCGGCGAACCGTAAGCGCGGCAACGACGATGCTGAGGAGTGCGACGGACCCGACGTAGGTGACGAGCGGACGGGGTGTACGCAACGCGCGGCAGGCGGGTCGCGCTCGGAGGAAGGAGATGCGCGCGCTAACCGAGCGCGACGATGCGCTCAAGCGGGCTCGTCGCATACGATTCCACGAGGAGCGGGGGCTACATCCTGGGCCACGGGGTGATCCTATTCTCGACGGTCGAACGCAATACAGAACGCGACAGAATCGTGCGGATGATGATGAGGCACAATGCCTTGCGCTGCATTGCGTTTGACGTGTTCAACGCAAAAGCTCGCGTCGCACGCGTCAGCCGCCGCCTTGCGAAGATTCTGCGAAGAAATGTGAACGCGCGATCGACCAGCAGGTCTTAAGCCCAGGTAACGACAGCAGGGTTACAGTACGGCAACGACCACGGCGTCTGCGGTGCGGTCTCAAGCTCGCCGCGACGCGTTTTGCAAGGAGGTACCCATGGCTAATTGGGGCGACAACGCCAGCTGGTAGGTAGTCTCACCCGGGGTTCACTCTAGGGCCCCGGTGTGACGATCCTTTGGATGATTACGTGACAAGCTCATAACGGGTCGTTCGCGTCATTATCACGGAGGGGGCGGCAACGGGCCGCCGGGTGCGCCATTGCGCATTCGGCATCCTGTTTGTGTCGATTGACGGGTACGCTTTGCGCGCACGTCAGAATCCTGGAGGGATACGACGCTGAACGTCTCGGCGGAAGCGCCCTCGAACGTCGATGGGCGCCCTCGGGCGCCCAGCGCAGCAGCTCGACTGCTCATCGCAGCTGGCACGTCCTTTTACGGCGACTGGCTGACGACCGTCGCCCTGGTCGTCCTGTTGTTTCGGCTCACGAGGTCACCGATCGGGCCGGCCCTGTACATCCTTGCTCGAGCAGCACCGCGCGTGTTCGGACCACTCCCCGGTGGCGTGCTCGCGGATCGCTACGGACCGGCCCGCGTTGCTGCGTCATGCGGCGTCCTCCAGGCGATCCTCACGGCCTCGATCGTCATCTTCGCGGAGCAGAAGATCACGTGGGCGATCTACGTGGCAGTGGTCGCGTCGCAGCTGTTCGGATCTGCGGCGCAGCCGTGTTTCGGAGCGCTGGTCCCCCGTATCACTCCACCGGACCGGCTCGGCCGGGTGCAGGGTGCCTACTCCGCAATCCAGAGCTCGAGCATCCTGGTCGCGCCCGCCATCGGCGCACTCGTCCTTCCCTTCGCGGCTCCGGAGATTCTCATCAGCATCGACGCCGCGTCGTTTCTCTTCGCGGCAACGCTCATCAGCACGCTCTTCGCGATCGAGCGGCGTGGTGGCGACCGAATTGCATCGGAGCACGGCGTGCGAGTCGGGCTGCGATACGTGCTCCGAGATCCGACGATGCGATTCTTTGCCGCGGCTTCCTTGGCGAACCCAGCCGCAGTCGCGGCTCTCCAGGCCGTCTTGGTCGTCGCCGCCGCTCAACACTTCGGTCACGACACAGACGTCGGCTGGCTCTACGCTGCAGTCGGTGCCGGCGGACTTGCCGGCGCGCTCCCAGTGATCCGGAGGACACCGGGCCGAGTCGGACTGGGCTGGATCATCGGTCCGTCGGCGCTCGAACTCATGCCGCTGGCCCTGTTCGTGGTTGCTCTCAACCTGCCGGTGGCCATGCTTCTCCTGTTCGTCAGTTCGGTCGGCGCAACCCTGTATCAGACCCGCGGGATGGTGGGTCTGCAGCAGCGCGTTCCGCACGACGCTCTCGGCCGGGCGGGATCCGTGATCACGCTTGCGATCTCGACAGGAATGGTCCTTGGCGCGGTGGCGGCAACTGTGCTCGTCGGACTGTTCGGCTGGGAAAGTACCGTGCTCATCGTGTGCGCATGCAGCGCCACCTTTCTCTTCGCCGCCGCCGTAAGCGAGGGCAGCCGCCCAGTTCCGTGACGCGAAAATATCGTCAGCCTCTGCAAAAAATTGTGTCTTTGCGGCCAACAACCGTAAACCCAACATCAGCGCAGCGAACGCCTCGATCGCCGAAACCGCATCCTCCGCATGCCAGCCTTGCCAGAGGCATGTCAAGGCTACCCGGTGCCGGCGGAACCTAGGAGGCAAATCGTGGCGGACGGCTGCGGCTGGGCCTGATTTCAGGCCGTTGATTCCCGAGTAGCTCTCGGGATTTCGGACCCGTTGGTGCGACGTCGTCGGGGCCTCCCGCGGCGTCGCGCTCGTTTGTCGCCCCGGCCACGGAGGGATAGATGCCGATCGACACCGCACGGTTCTTCCCGAGAGCCGCGACCACTCGGCAACGGGCCGATCGATCAGCGCGCCTGCTCGTGGCGGCGGGCATCTCCACCTATGGGGACTGGCTCACGGTGGTCGCGCTGGCCGTCCTCCTCTACCGGCTCACGAATCGGCCCGAGGCGCCCGCCTTGTACATCTTCGCGCGAGTCGCACCCCGGGTCTTCGGACCCACGCCCGGCGGACATCTCGCCGACCGGTTCGGACCTGCTCGAGTCGCTGGATGGTGTGCGGTCGGGCAGGCAGCGCTCACGGGTGCGATCGTGCTCTGCGCTTCGAACGGCGCGGTGTGGGCAATCTACGTCGCCGTGGCCGGCGCTCAGTTCCTCGGCTCGATGGCACAGCCGGGCTACGGCGCGTCCATCCCGCGCGTGACGCGTCCCGACCGATTGTTGCGCGTCAACGCGATCTACAGCGGGCTCTTCGAGTTCGAGCGTGCTTGCGGCGCCGGCAGTCGGCGCGCTGCTGTTGTCGTGGATCCAACCGGAGGTGCTCATCGGCGTGGACGCAGCGTCATTCGTCGTCGCTGGGGTGCTCATGATCTCGTTACGCGTCTCCCCCGCCGCCGCAGGCTACTCCCCGGTTCGGGGCCGTCTGACCGCAACGCGCATTGCCGCAGAGGACCCTGTGGTGCGCTCGCTGGTGTTGTCGTTCTTCTGCAGCGCGGCAGCGATCACAGCGCTCCAGGCTGTGCTCGTCGTAGCGGCGGCGCAGCGCTTCGGCCAGGACACTGCCGTTGGCTGGCTCTACGCCGCGGTCGGTGCGGGCGGAGTCGCCGGGAGTCTGGTGCTGCTGCGCTGGAAAGCGCGACCGATCGGCGCAGGCGGTATCTCGATCGGCTTCCTGCTCGAGGTCGTGCCGCTCGGCATCTTCGCGCTCGTCGGCTGGCTGATCCCCGCGCTTGCCCTGCTGGCCTTCAGCACTGCGGCTGCAGCGCTCTATCAGACGCGCGGCCAGACCGCGCTGCAGCAGCGCGTGCCCACCGATGTGCTCGGCCGTGTCACCGGTCTGACCCGTCTGCTGCTCTACGCCGGCATGCTCACCGGCGCCGTCGCCGCCGTGGCGCTTGTCGATGTCGTGGGCTGGAGCACGCTCGTGGTCGGAGCAGCCGCCGTGTCAACCGGCGTCTACCTCGTCGCGAGCGTCGGCTTCCACCTTGCACGACCCCATCCCGGCGAAGTCGCCCTCGCCGGGACGCCGCTCATGCGCTTGTCAGATCAGACGGCAGCGGCCTCGCGGGCTTCCTTCTCGATCGGCAAGCCGACGGAGTTGCCTCACTCGCTCCACGATCCATCATCGTTGCTCAGGCGCGGTCGGCCGGCGCACTCACTCGCCGAGCGAGCAGATACGCCCGCGTCGTCTGCACCTCGACCCCCTCATAGGGTGAGCGAATGAGTCGGGCTTCGATCGCGAAGCCGGCAGCAGCCACCGCCGCCGCGAGCTCATCCTCGTCGAAGAAACGGAAGTCGATGTCGACCTTCACGCCGAGCATCTCATCCGTGTGTTCGATCGCGTCGCCGTGCTTGCCAAGATGGACGGCGACGAGGAGGAGTCCGTTGACAGCGAGGACTCGATGGAACTCGTCGAGCGCGGCACGGACCGCAGCATCGCTGCTGAGATGGATGATCGAGTAGAAGGCGACGATGCCCTGAAATCGAGCGTCCGGAACGCTCAGGGACGTCATGCTCCCCACCTCGAACGTCATCTCCGGGTGGAGCGTGCGCGCCCGCTCGATCATCGACGGTGAGAGATCGATGCCGATGGCCGTGAGTCCTCGGGCGGCGAGGAATGCCCCGACGTGGCCAGGTCCGCACCCCATGTCGCAGACGAGGGCGCCGGTCCCGTGCTCGGATTCGAGCTGGTCGGCGAACGCGTTCAGCAGTCCACGGTCAAGCGGTTTGTGGCGCAACTCGTCATGCACCCGCTCGGTGTAGGTCGCGGCTACGGCGTCGTAGGACGCGCGGACACGCTCCTCGTCCTGCGGTGGGCGATCCTCGGCTGTTGCTTCACTCATCTGCGTTATCGGGATTTGCTGCGTCCCCTGCTATGTTCGCTCCCCATGCAGCGTCAACGTCTTCTCCCCGCCGCCATCGACGCGCTGTGTCTGGCGGTGTTCGTGGTGCTCGGGCGTGAAAGTCACGACATCGGCTCCGGGATCACGTGGTATCTCACCGTCCTCTGGCCTTTTCTCGTCGGATGGTTCGTTGCGGCGCTCGCCGTCCGCGTCTACGCGGCGTGGCCGGAACGCTGGTCGCTGCTGGCCGCAACGTGGATCGGTGGCGTCGCCATCGCGCTCGTGCTCCGCGCGGTGGTCACGCAGCGCGACCACGCCCATCGCGTTCATCATCGTCGCCTACGCCTTCATCGGGCTGGTGACCTTTGGCTGGCGCCTCGCCGTCCGCGGACTGGTCCTCCTGCGCCGGCGCGCTTGAGATCAGCTGATCACGCGCTTGCGGAAGTTGCGAGTCCCCACCACGAGGAAGAACGCGCAGAACGCGAGCAGGACCGGGTAAACAATCCAGAGTGACATGTGCGGGGCGGATGTCAGCGCGCCGCGCATCCCCTCGTTGATGTAGATGAGCGGGTTCACGAGCACGAGCACCTGCAGCCAGTGGAAGCTGCCGACGGTGACCGGCGCGAGCGTGGTCCACGAGTAATACGTGCCACCGAGAAACGTGAGCGGCAGGATGATGATGCCGAAGAGGAGCGGCACCGTTCGCGGATCGAAGATGGTCCCGAACGTGAGACCGAGCGCCGATGTCGTGATGCATGCGAGCGGAATGAGCGTGACGAGGACGAGCCAGTGCACCTGCAGGTCGATGTGCACACCGCCGGCGTGCACCACTGCGGCGATGGGAAACACGATCGCCGCAGCGATGAGCCCTTGCAGGGCACCGAACAGCACCTTCTCGATCGCCACGAGTGATACCGGGAGTGGTGCGAGCACGCGATCCTCGATCTCCTTCGTGTAGCCGAACTCCTGGACCATCGGCAGCGCGACCGCCTGGATGCCCTGGAACATGATCGAGAGGCCGACGACGCCGGCAACGAGAATGGTGGCGAATGCCGACTCCCCTGCCGCACCACCGCCACCGCCGACGCCCTGGCCGATGCTCGGAAAGACATAGAGAAAGACGAAGCAGAGCAGGAACGGCTGCACGATCGTTCGCGGGATGAACTCACGCAGTCGCTTCCGGAGCACGACGAGGTCGCGGAGCAACAGCGCCCCGAGCGCGATGCGCGAGGAGCTCACCGTCGATCGCCGCGGTTGCAGGTTCGCGAGCGCGCTGACCTCCGGCCCGACGGTGGTGAGGGTGGTCATTCGCGCAACTCCTTGCCGGTCAGGTTGATGAACACCGTCTCGAGATTCGGTTCGGCGACCTGTACGTCGCGAATGACGAAGCCGGCCTTGTCCGCACTGTCGATGACACGGATGAGCAGGCGGTCCGCCCCGCGCATCGCCAATTGCACGGTCCCCTTGCGCGTCGTCGCGGAATCCACACCGTCAACGTCCTCACGAAGACGCGCCGCGAGCGCATCGAGGTTGCCGTCGGCGGTGATCGTCACGATCGTGTCAGCACCGATGGTTTCCTTGAGACGCGCCGGCGTGTCGAGGGCGAGGATCGTGCCGTGGTCCATGATGCCGATGCGATCGCAGAGGCTGTCCGCTTCGTCCATGTTGTGCGTCGTCAGCAGCACCGTCTGGCCGCCGGAATGCAGCTCGCCGAGGATCTCCCAGAGCGCGATCCGGCTCTGCGGGTCGAGACCGGCAGTCGGCTCATCGAGGAAGAGCACCGCCGGGTTGTGCAGGATCGCCCGTGCCACCATCAGGCGTTGCGCAAGGCCGCCGGACAACGCCATCACGGGCGCCTTGGCGCGCTCGGTGAGGCGGAACCTGACGAGCATCTCGTCGGCCGCGGCTCGCGAGGCCTGCGCTCCCATTCCGAAGAACCGGCCGTGGAAATAGAGGTTCTCCCAGACCGTCAGCGCGCGGTCGAGCGTGTTCGTCTGCGCCACAACGCCGATGAGTTGCTTGGCGAGTGCGGGGTGGCGCACCACATCGACGTCACCGACAAACGCCTGCCCGTGCGTCGGGATCGTCCGCGTCGTGAGCATGCTCGCGGTGGTCGTCTTACCGGCACCGTTGGGCCCGAGCAGACCGAAGATCTCGCCCTGGTACACGGTGAGGTTGAGGGTGTCCACGGCTCTGACGGTGCCGGTGTAGATCTTCGTCAGATCGATCGTGCGGATGACCGGCGTGCGCTGCTCGGAGACGGGCGCGCTGGTGATGGAATCCGCGGGGAGCGTTGCTGTCACTCGAACTCCAGGTGCGTTGAGCGCCCACGATACCGCGGCAACCCGTCTGCGCCGTTCTGCCCCAGCCGTACACTCGGGCGATGGTCGGTGTGATCCTCCTGCTCGTCCTTGCGCTGGGCGTCGGGATCCTGATCGTCTGGGGCGCCTCCGGGCCGCCGACACGTCCGCGCCCGGACAGCCGCTATCGGGGTCGGACGTTCATGGAAGTGGATCGCAAGATCAAGCGGAAAAAGCCGGGCGACTGACCAATCGAAGGTCCCCGCACGGCCACGTAGGATTGCACGGTGCTGGTCTGCGTTCTCGGCCCGCTGGAGATTCGAGACGGCACGACCCTGATTGCACCCGGCGGCCGCCGGCAGCGCAATATCCTCGCCGGACTGGCGCTCGACGCGGGCCGGACCGTCTCGTGGTACGCGCTGGAGACCGCCGCCTGGGGTGAGGATCCACCCGTCACAGCACGGCACACGATCGCGACGCACGTGCTCCGTCTGCGCGCCGTCGGGGTCGTCATCCGCACGACAGCAGAGGGCTACTGTCTCGACACGCCGACCGATGCCGTGCAGCTTGAACGGGACCTCGACCGCGCGCGAGCACTGCTCGAGCACGATCCCGGACGCGCGGCACAGCTCCTCCGCGCAGCACTGGATCTCTGGCGCGGGCGTCCATTTCCCGAGCTCGACCACGTGCCCGAGGCCGAGATCGAAGCCGCACGTCTCGAGGAGCTCGTTGAGGGCGTTCGGGAGCAGCTGCTCCGTACGCAACTCGTGATCGGCCGCGCCGACGACGTCGTCGCCATGGCACGTTCGCTCGTCGCCGAGCAGCCGTACCGCGAGCACCGGTGGGAACTCCTCATGCTCGCGCTCTACCGGTCGGGTCGCCAGGCGGAGGCGCTCGACGTCTACGGCCAGGCTCGGGCGCGGCTCATCGATGAGCTCGGCGTCGAGCCCGGTCCTGCACTCCAGCGCATGCAGCAGGCGGTTCTCGCGCAGGATCCGGCGCTCGATGCGCCCGTGAGGGAGGGCGCCGATCGATCAGCGCGGTCTCGTCTGCCGGGAACGGCGACACGCCTCATCGGCAGGACGCTCGAACTGCAGGATCTCACCGAGGTCTGGGAGCGCGCCCGCCTGGCTACGGTGGTCGGGCCACCCGGTGCCGGCAAGACCCGCCTCGCAGTCGAAGCCGGTGCGGCAGCGACGGGGAACGTCTGGTACGTCGACGTCGAGCATCTCCCGGCAACAGAGTCCGTGGCGGCCGCGGTGCTCGACGTGGTGGCACCTTCATCGCGCTCGATCGATGCGGCCGACGGGATGATCGAGCGACTCCGCGACGCATCGGGACTCGTGATCCTCGACGGCTGCGAGCGCCGGCTTCGCGAAGTCGCGGACCAGGTGCGGCGCGTCCTCGCCGCGTGCGCGCAAATACGTGTGCTCGTCACCAGCCGGGAGCGCCTCGGCGTCCTCGACGAGGCGCTCATCCCGGTCGGCCCGCTCCCGCCCTCCGATGCGCTGGTGCTCCTCGCCGACCGGGCGCGGCTCGTCAACGCTCGCTTCTCGGTCGCTGCCAGGGATGAGCCGACCGCCGACCGGCTCTGCGCTCTCGTCGACCGGCTGCCCCTCGCCCTGGAGTTGGTCGCGCGCCATCTCAACCTCATCAGCGTTCGCGAGCTGACGTCGCGAGTCGAGAGCGACGTCGGGCGTTGGGCGGGCCGTTCCGCCGGCGGTCGCGACGGACTCTGGCTCGCGCTGGACACCAGCGTGGCGACGCTGTCGGCGCACGAGCGGCAGGTGCTGCTCGCATTCGCGGTCATGGTGGCCGACGCGGACACCGACCTCGTTGCAGATGTCGTCGAGCCGGGCTTCGGCGCGGACTTGCACGAGGTGATCGGCAGGCTCGTCGATGCAAGCCTCCTCCAGGTCCGCAGTGCTGTGAGCACGACCCGGTGCCAGCTCCTGCGTACGGTCGCGGTTCACACCCTCGAGGCAGCGAACGCCGACGAGGTGCGCGCTACCCGCATCCGATACATCGACGCCGTGCTCGAGCGGGTGGCGAGCGTCGTTCCGCGGCTCGCCTCACCCGAACGCCCGGACGCGCTGCGCGAGCTCGACAACGACATGCCTCATGTCCGCGCCGTCCTCGGGGAGCTGTGCGTCCCCAGCGCCGACCGCCGCACGGCGATTCGGGGTCTCGACAGCGCGACCAGGCTCACCGACTACTGGCTCGGACGCCGCCCGGCCGAAGGTCTGGAATGGCTCACCAGGTTGGTGGCGGCGACCGACCCGCCGGCGGCGTTGCGGGCCGAAGCGCTGCTGCGCTGCGGACATCTCGCCTACTGGATCACCGACTTTGCTCGCGGCAACGAGATGGCGTCGAACGCCCGCACGCTGTTCCACGATCTCGACGATTCGCTCGGCGAGGGACAGGCCCTGCGCCGCCTGGGCGCGATCGCGGCAGCGACCGACGACCTCGCGACGGCGAGGTCACTGCTCGAGGAGTCGCTGCGCCGGCTCGAGGAGGCCGGCGTCGAGGCTGAGCTCGGGGTCACCCTCCTCCACCTTGGATCGCTGCTCGCCGATGAGGGGGACGTCGACGCGGCGCTGCCTGCGCTGCAACGCGCGCTCACCATCGCAGCCGACAGCGACAACCCACTGGCAGGCGGCCAGGCACTCGCCGCTCTGCTCCTCGCGCAGTGGAAGGGCGGAGACCTGGAGGCAGCCCTCCGATCCGGGGAGGACGCGCTGCAACTCTTCCGGGAGCTCGGCCATCACACGATGGAAGGCACCGTCGCGTACCGCCTTGCCGCGGTCACCCGAGGATTGGGACGATCCGATGTCGCACGAACGCATGCGCAGCTTGCGATCGACGCCGGCGAGGCCGCCGGGACGCGGACCACCGTCGCGCTCGGCCATCTGAACCTCGCCCGCCTCGATCTCAACAACGATGCGCCGGGCGAGGCACGAGCGCACCTTGACGCCGCGCTCGCGATCATCGATCCGGGTGCCGATCGGTGGGTGCTCGTCGAGGCGCTCGAAGTGCTCGCGCGTGTGCTGTCCGTGGCGGATGCAACCGAGGCAGCCGAATTGCTCGATGCCGCAACGCAGATCCGCGCCGAGATACGCCAGCCGGTGCCGCCCACTGATGCCGCGGAGCTCGCGGCAACCCGGGCACGGATCGATGCGCTCGGCCTCGTGGCGTCGACGGTGTCGCCGTCGGCGAGTGTCATACACGCACGTGCGATAGCCGCGCTCCACGAGAGCGCGCACGTCCGGACGCCCTGACTGCGATCTGTCTGCGATCGATGCTCCTCACGCTCGGCTGACTGCAGCCAGCCACGCCACGAGGGAGCACTCCGTGACCAGAGCAAGCAACACCGCCATCGAAAGATGTCGCACCATCCTCGCGCTCGGCGTGCTCGGAGCCGCGACCGCGCTCATTGCCTCATGCGGCGGCAACACATCCAACGCGAACACCATATCGCTGCCGACGCTGCCCGGCGGACTCGGATCGACGCCGAGCGGTGCATCGGGTCCGACGAGCGGCAACCTCGGTGACACGCTCGTCATGGAGGACACAGGCGACGACATCGCGCACGTGACGATGCTCAAAGTTGTAGACCCGGCACCGGGGGTCACCAACGACGACCCGCCCGACGGAACCCGGTGGGTGGGTATCGAGGGCACGATCGTCGTCAGCGGCGCTCGCTCGGGCGAGGACTCGACCGAGGTGGAAGTGATCGGTTCGGATGGGCAGACGTATGGCGCAGACAGCGCGTACGCCCTTTACGCCTTCGAGGGGTGTGCGGCAACGCCCGACGACGCGTCGCAGCTGCCGCCCGGGACGACGCAGACGTTCTGCAGCGGTGTCGGCCTGCCACCGGGCGTGACCGTATCGAAGATCGGATACAGCACCGAAGGGGTGTCGGGCAACGGGATCCCGGCGAAGCTCTTCTGGACGGTCAACGAGTCGAGTGCGTCGGCACCCACGGCGACCCCGTCACCCACCCCGGACAACTCGACGCCAGATGCAAGTCCATCGCCGTCCCCATCCCCGGACGACTCGGACACGACGCCGACGCCAAGCGCTTCGCCGGCCGCGTGATGGCGGATCTCGTCGAACGTCACAAGCCCCGAGAGGGCCGTACGTCAAGGACCGGGCGGGGACGCACGCTCGGCGTCCCCGTCACAACGCCCGCACTCCGGGAGAGTGAGGTCAGTCCACCGCGGACTGAGCAGGCCGACCACAGGCTGGTCGATCAGCGCGGCGAGTAGCGGGCGCAGCGTCAGAGGGCCGCGAGTCACACCTCGCGGCCCTCATTGCACCTACCCGATCAGTTGCGGATCAGTCGCTTGGGACACCGCTCGATGGTGGCGTCGACGCGGTGCCGCTGTACGTCGTCACCGGACCGCTCGCCGTGTCGTCGGTCACCTGCACGGGACCGAGCGCCGTCGCGGTGCCGCTGCTTCCGATCTGGAAGATCTGCACACCGGTGAAACCGAGGTGATCGCTCGACGAGTAGCCGTACGGAGTCAGACCTGGCCCATCGGTCCATTTGCTCGTCTCGATCGCCTTGACGATGCTCGCCCGGGTCGGGTTCTGACCCGCCGCTTTCAACGCCTGAACGAACGTGTACGCCTGCGCCAGGCCGTACAGCACGTTGCCGTCCCACGGAAGGCTCGGCGCGTAGGTGTTCTTGATCGACTGGAACAGCGCGATCCAGGGGTTGCTCGTGTCGTCTTCGAGCGGCAGGTACGTGTCGCTGATCATGCCGTCGATCAGTGCCGCGGGAAGCTTGGTGCCGAGTCCGCCGCCGGTGAGAATGCCGTCCAGCGTTGGCGGATCCGACCCGACGTTGCTCACGACGAACTGCGGCGCGTAGTGCAGACCGGCTGCGCTCGCTTCAGCGACTGCGGTGAACGTCGGAATCGAGAAGCTGATGATCACCTGCACGCCGGCCGCCTGGAGCTGCGCGATCGCCGCACCGACGGCCATTGCGCCCGCTGCGGTCGGCGTGTAATACGCCGGCGTCGAGTCGAGCGTGACGCCGCCGCTGCTCAGCGCGTCGGTTGCCCCGAGGATCCCGTCGGTACCGAACTCGTCATTCGGACCCTGTGCGAAGAATCCGACCTTCTTGCCGGCGAAGTTCTGCGCGACGTACTGCCCGAGGATCTTGCCCTCGATCGTGTAGTCGGGTTGCCAGCCAAAGGTGTACGGATACTGGGACACGTTGTTCCAGCAGTTGCATCCGGACGAGACGAACAGGTCCGGGATCTTCTCGCTGTTGAGGTAGCTCACCACCGCGAGGTGGGTCGGCGTGCCGAGTGCGCTGAAGATGGCGAAGACGTTGTCCTGCAGCACCAGCTTCTTTGTCTGCGACGTCGTCGTGGTCGGGTTGTAACCGTCGTCCAGATACGTGTAGTTGATCGTCCGTCCGTTGACGCCACCGTGGGCGTTGACGTACTTGAAGTACGCGTTCGAAGCCGGGGCGATCTCGTCGTATCCCGGCGCGGCGGGACCCGTGAGCGGCTGCGTGCTGCCGATGGTCACCGTCTTCGCGGTGATCCCTGGCGCTGACGCGGAGTTGGCTGCGGGGCCCGAGGACCCGCTCCCGCACGCCGCGGTCATCACGGCGATGGTCGCCCCCGCGGTGGCCACCGCCCAGGTCCTCGATCTCCTGATCTCTGAACGCATTCCGGTGCTCCTTGTGTTGATTGATCCGCTATTTCCTGATCACTGATTCGGCGCCGCCGGTGCTGTCGGCAGGGTACTCGTCTTGCGGCCTGTGTGACGCACCCGCGCGATGGCGCGACCCGCTGACGCAAAACCCCCGGCGATCCCGCGCGGGAAGAGCAGGATCGCGACGATGAGCACGATCCCGTAGATCGCCAGCGGCACGTTGTTGGCCACGTTGCTCGGCAGGTTGAGGCTGCTCGCGTATCCGCTCGTCCAGACCGGCAGGTAGACGAGGATGAACGAGCCGATCACTGCGCCCGTCAGACTGCCGAGACCGCCGATGACGATCGCGGTGAGCAGTGAGAGCGACAGCGTGAGCTGGAAGCCGGTTGGTGACGTGATCGTTGCCCAGTAGGCGAAGAGCGATCCGGCGAGCCCGGCGCAGACCGCGCTGATCACGTAGGCGAGCACCTGCGTGCGCGCCACGTCGATGCCGGCAAGACGCGCCGCAACCTCGTTGTCGCGAACCATCCGCAAGCGGCGTCCCGTGGCGCCGCGCACCAGGTTGGCGAGCACGAAGAACGTGATCACGGCAGCGGCGAGACAGATCCAGGCAAACCACTGCTCCGGCGAGAAGCTCGCGCCGAGCGCATCGGGAGGCGACGGCGTCGGCACGCTGATCCCCTGGTTGCCGCCGAAGATGCTCGCGAAATGCGTCGGCACCTGGGGGAGCGCGACTGCAAGCGACAGCGTCGCCCCGGCAAGGTACGGACCGCGGAGCCGCGCACCGGCGATGCCGATGATCGCCCCCGCAATCGCGGTGCTCACCATCGACGCGATAAGCATGAGGATCACCGGCAGATCCGGATGCCACTTGAGCAGCACCGATGTCGTGTAGGCGCCGATCATCATGAGCGCGCCGTGACCGAGTGACACCTGTCCGTTGATCCCCGTGAGCACGGTGAGGCCGGCGGCGGAGATGGCGAAGATCGCAATCTCGGCAACGTTGTAATTGGTGTACGGGTCGAACACGAATGACGTCAGGAGCGCGAGCACAGCCGCCAACAGGAGAAAGAACAGCCCGTGGCGCAGGAGTGTCGAGTTGCGCAAGACGCTGCGCACGCGCTCGTCATCCTCGTCCGGCAGCAGCTGCGACGTGAATTGCGGTGTGGTGGTCGCGGAGTCGCTCATACCTGGCGCTGCCGTCCGAACGAGAAGAGACCCTGCGGCCGGACCATGAGCACGGCGATGAGGATCACCAGCCCGCCGAGCGGCGCGAGGTCAGCGCCGATATAGCCACTCACATAGCTGAGGACGAGACCGACTGCGAGCGCGCCGATGACAGCGCCGACCGGGCTGTCGAGGCCGCCGATGATGGCGCCCGTGAAGCCGAAGACGAGCACCTCGTCCATGTTCGTCGGATACAGAAAGATCGCCGGTGCCGTGAGCATCCCGGCGAGCGCGCCGAGCAATGCCGCAAGACCCCAGCCGATCGTGAGCATGCTGCCGACCCTGATGCCGAGGATGCGCGCGATCTCGGGGTTGAACGCGGCGGCTCGCATACGCAACCCGAGCGTCGTGCGCTGAAACACGATGAAGAACAGCAGCATCATCAGCAGCACGGCGCCAACCGTCAGCAGCGCGAACGGTGAGAAGTAGAGGTCGGTCGTCCCGACGAGGATGTCGATGTTCGAGACCGGCGCAGGGAACGACTGTGTCTGGCCGCCGAAGAGCATCGGCGCGACGGCCTCCAGCAGGATGAGCACACCGAGCGTGAGGATGACGGCGTTGAGTGGAGGTCGCGACTCCACCGGGCGCACCAGCACACGCTCAACGACGGCGCCGAGGACCAGGCCTGTGGCGAGCGCGATCGCGAAGGCAAACCAGTACGGCACGCCGTGATGGATGACCACGAAAGCGATGTATGTCGTGAACATCGCCATCGCGCCCTGCGCGTAGTTGACGATCCTCGTCGCGCGCCAGATCATGACCAACGCGAGCGCGACTGCTGCGTAGATCATCCCGTTGACGATCCCGTCGGCGGTGTAGATCGCGAAGAGGTGCATCAGAATCCCAGATACGCGTGACGCAGCGCGTCATCGCCCGCAAGTCGATCAGCGGTGTCGGTGAGCGCCACGCTGCCAAGCGACAGCACGACTGCCTGATCGGCAACCGACAGCGCTGAGCGCGCGTTCTGCTCGATGAGCAGTACCGCCAGCTTGCGGTCGGCCACCAGCGTTTTCAGCCGCTGCATGATCAGCGCGAGCAGGTTCGTGGCGAGTCCGAGCGACGGCTCGTCGAGGAGCAGCGCCATCGGCCGGGCCACGAGTGCTCTGCCGATGGAGAGCATCTGGCGCTCTCCCCCGCTCAGATTGGCCGCGTGCAGCGCACGTCGTGTCAAGAGTGGCGGAAACAGCTCATACGCTTCCTCGATCGCAACGCGCTGGTCCGCACGATCGCGCCGCCAGAGGCCGCCGAGACGGAGGTTCTCGTCGACCGTCAGCTCGCTGATGATGCCGTGGCCCTCGGGCACGTGACCGACGCCGAGACGTGCGATCGCCTCCGGGGAACGCCCGAGCAGTTGCTGATCGCCGAGCTTGATCGACCCGCTCCGCGCTTTCACGAGTTCCGAGATGGTGCGGACTAATGTGGTCTTTCCTGCACCGTTGGCGCCGAGCACCGCGGTGATGCTCCCGTCCGGCACCGAGAGCGACACCTGATCGAGCGCGACGACCCCACCGTACGCAACCGTCAGCTCGCGGATCTCAAGCATGGGCAACCTGCTGACCGAGATACGCCGTCGCGACCGCCTCGTTGGCACGGATCTCGTCGGGCGTCCCCGATGCGAGGACGCGACCGAGGTTGAGCACCGTGATCGTGTCGCTCACCGCCAGCACCATGTCGACGTTGTGCTCCACGAGCGCGATGGCCATGCGGCCGCGCAGCATGCGCAGGAGCTCGACCAGCTGGCTCACGTCGGGAGCCGACAGTCCACTCGCCGGCTCGTCGAGCAGCAGCAGCGACGGCTTCGCCATCAGGGCGCGGGCGATGATGACGCGCTTCTGCACACCGTGCGGGAGCGCACCAGGAAGCGACATGGCTCGATCGGCCACACCGAGTTCCTGAAGGATCGCCATCGCGTCCCCGCGCAGCGATGCGGTGCGGCGATCCGAACTCGGGAAGGCGAGCATATCGGCGCCGAGTCGCGTGCGATCAGGCGCGCCGGCCATGACGTTCTCGAGCACGCTGAGGGTTGGCCAGAGTCCGAGCCCCTGCAAGGTGCGCGCGATGCCGATGTGCGCCAGCCGCCACGCGGGCATCCGCAGCAACGAGTCCCCTCGATACGTGATCGTTCCGCCCGACGGGGTCACGAAGCGCGACACCGCGTTGAACAGCGTCGTCTTGCCGGCGCCGTTGGGGCCGATGACGCCGACGATCTGGTTTGTTGGAACGGTCAGCGAAACATCGTCGAGAGCGATGACGCCTTCGAAGCGCACACCGACCCCGGCGACCTCAAGCACCACAGGCTCCCCGCCTGATGTCTGTCCGGTCACGCTACGGTGACCCGCAGGACCCCATACGTGCCGGGAAGGGTACAGCGATCATCTGACGTCTGCCAGTGCGTGCAAACAGTCCGCATGCGCAACTCCGATCAGTACCCGGCGGCAAAGAACTCGGTGATCGCGCTCGCCGTCTTGTCGTTCGTGGCGATGGTGTAGTGGTTCGCGTCGATCTCGATCAATCTCGCCCCGGGGACCGCTGTGACGAATCGCTCGCCGTCACGCTGCGTGAGGATGTAGCCGGTGCCCGCAGTCATCTCACGCTGTGCGCGAAGCACGAGCGACGGCATCGTCAGCGACTGCCACAACCCGTACACACCCGCGGCGTCGCCGAAGGCAAATGCGCCCTGACCGAACATCGCGTCCTCCATCACCGCTGCCCCGCTTGTACGAGACTGGACGCCACCGTCGACCGGCCGCGCGTCGTAGCGGAAGTACTGCTCCCACTCATCGCTCCACGGGCTGATGACCCCGGCGTTGCGAGCGAGGTCGACGTAGGCCTCAACGGACGGAAAGACGACGCCGAGGCGCGCCACTGAGGCGCCGATCGGCCCCGCAGTCGACGGATCCGGCGCGCCGCACAGGTCGATGAGGACGATGCGATCGAGCCGGCTCGCATCCTGGGCCGCGGCGGCCATCGTGATTGCGGCTCCCATCGAGTGGCCGATCACGGAGAACCGGTGCGCGCCGAGGTGGTCGGCGACGGCAAAGAGGTCAGCGGCGTGCTTGACCCAACCATACGAGCCGACGGCGCTGGCGTCGCTTTTGCCACGGCCGCGGAGATCGAGCGCAACGACCTGCTGTCCGGCAGCGGCAAGCCGGGATGCGATGAACTCGAGGCTCATGAGGTTGGCCGACAGGCCCGGGACGGCGAGCACCAGCGGCGCATCCGTCGAGCCATGGCGCTTGGCGTGCAACCGGCCGGACTCGAGCTGGATATCGAACTCCGAATCCACCACGGCGGCATGGTGGCACACGGAGGTCCTAAGCGATCAGCGCCGGCGCCACCATCTCGAAGACTTGGGTGACCGTTGAAGAACCCCCTCGGCGTTTCGCTTCATAGAGCGCGCTATCCGCAGTTCCCTGCACCAGTCCGGTATCGCCACCGGGCTGGGCGACGCAACAGCCGATGCTCAATCTCGGCAGTCCGCTCACCAGGTCGACACGCGTGACCGCCTCATGGATACGCCCCGCAAGGCGCTCGGCCGCATTGACAGAGGCATCCAGCATCAGCACCGCGAACTCGTCGCCACCAACTCGCGAGACCGTGTCGCCGCGCCGAGAGACGCGGGCGATCGCTGTCGCCACCGCGACGATCGCAGCGTCGCCCGCGGCGTGTCCCCACTGATCGTTGATGGATTTCAGTCCGTCAAGATCGATCGCCACGTACGCGAACGGAAGGCGGTCGGGCAGCCGCGCGAATGCGCGCTCCAGCTCGCGACGATTGGCAAGCTTCGTCAACGGGTCGGTGAGCGCCTGCTCCTCGAGGAGCTGGTGCGCGGAGGCGTTCTTGATGGCCAGCTCGGTGAGGCTGCCCAGCACCTGGAGGCGTTCGAAAAGACTCGCCTGGATCGCCTCCCCGCGCGCCGAGGCGCTCAGGATGCCTCCAATCTCGGAGCCGAAGCTGATCGGCACATATGCGGCATGCGTGATCCCGAATCGTTCCAGCGTCTCGCGGAGCGCTGGGCCGCACTCGCTCATGGCGATGGGTCCATTCACCGGTGCCCCGCTCGCGAGGACGGCACGAACCATCGGGTGTTCTTTCGCCGGCATCGAGAGATGGACCGCTTCCATACCCGACACGTCGCTCTCCGACACGATCGTCACGACGTCCCCGGACACCTCGAAGTACTGGCCTCGACGAGCGTCGTGCATGCTCGGAGCGACCAGCTCGGCTGCGAGTCGCGTCGCGGCCGCGATCACCAGATCCCGGTCGAGAGACCCTGTCAGCTCACGGGTTGCCTCGGCCACCACCGCGCTCTGCCGAGCCTCCTCGAGCGCCAGGTCGACCGAGGCCTGCAGGCTACGACGAAGGGCGTGTGCCGCGAGGCTGATCATGACCAGGAGCGCCATCCAGAACACCAGGATTCGAATGAGCACGATCAGCGTGTCGTCGTTGGAGATGCCCAGAACGGTTTGCGTTACGCCGATCGCCGGAATGACGACGTATGACTCCCACGGCACGCCGTAGAACGCCGAAAAGAGGAGTGGCAACAACACGAGCGACCCGAGGCCCGTTGACTTTCCGGCCGAGGCGATGAGGCATCCAATCGCCGCCGTCGCAAACAGCAGCGGTACCACATGGAATCGCTCGGACACGCTCGACCACGGCGTGAAGTGGCGGAGCAGTCCGACCACCGCTGCTAGACCGATCGCCAGGAAAAACCATTCGGGGCGTGCAGGCCCAGTCGGGACGAGAACGCTGACGAATGCCAGCAGCAGGATGCCCCAGAAGAGCAGGCGACCCTCTTGCGGGCTACGGGCCGGACGCGAGGGCGCGGCCGCGGTTACGGAAGCCACAGGGCGGATCGTAATGAAGACCTGGAACTCGGCTTGTGCCCTGGGTCACCTTTGTTACCCGAGGCGCTCTCGGTCGCGACATACAGCCGTATTCGGCCCGATCGATGTCATCCGCCCGTCCTCGATGCCTGGGTCCTATTCGTCGAGACCCTGCGCTGAGCCGGCGTCAGCGAACGGCGATCAGGACGCGGTTCGACAGGCGCTGCCAGACGGTACCGACCTCGGCAAACCCCGCGGCGTAGAGCGCCGCCCGATGGAACTCGTAGCTGTGCGACTCGTTGTCGTGCGGGTGCGTGTGCGCCCGCCGCGCCCGCTCAGCGACCTCGGCCGACAGGGCGGGTTCGGCGACTGCGGCATCCCACCAGGTGTCGTAGTCCTCGGCGCCATCGGGCGCTTCGGGCCACTCGGGGCGGATCTCACGAGCGCCTGCGGCGATCGCCGCCTGGTCATGGTCAAAGTCCAGCCGATCGCCGTCGAGGAACACGCCGCCGGGGCGGAGAACGCCGCCAAGCGTGTGGTAGAGGCGGACGAGTTGATCGAGGCCGAGCCAGTGCAGGGCGGTGGTTGATACGGCCGCGTCGTACGGCTCTTGAGACGGCAACTTCCCCACCCAGTCCGAGCGGAGGTCGGCGTCGACGAACGTCAAAGTCGTGCGGTCGGCCTGCGCTCTCCGGCCGATGGCGAGGAGGACGGGGTCGGCGTCGACGGCGACCACGGTGGCGCCCGGGAGGCGCTCGAGCACGCGCGCGCTCAGCGAGCCGGGCCCGCAACCGAGGTCCAGCACTCGCGGTTCCGGGCCTGCGAATCCCGCCAAGGCATCGACCATGGCGGTGAACCGTTCCTCGCGATCCGGGATGTGGCGCTGCTGCTGCGCGTCCCAACGCGCGAGCCAGCCTGTCCAGTCGGTGGTGGTTGTCTGGGTGGTCACTGGTCCAAGGGTAGGGGTGACGAACCGTTGTCCGCTGCGACCGGCAGGACGATGCTGATCGCCGTTCCAGCGCCGGGTGCGCTTGTGGCCTCGACGGTGCCGCCGTGCGCCTCCACCACGTCCCTGACGATGGCGAGCCCGAGCCCGGATCCGGTGGACGCCGGCCCCTTGACGAAGCGATCGAAGACACGCGGCAGGAGCTCGCCCGCAATGCCCTCCCCGTCGTCACGAACGGTGATCCGGATCCGCCCGCCTGCAGCGACCCCCTCCACCCGGATGCTGCCGCCTCGCTTGCTGTGCGCCAGCGCGTTGTTGACAAGATTGCCGAGAACACCGCGGAGCCGAGCGGGGTCTGCATCGAGTGGCGGAAGCTGCGGATCGACCGCCTCGATGAGTTGCACGCCGGCGCTCACCGCCTCAGGACGGAACGCGTCGAGGGTCTCGTTGACGAGCACGTCGACATCGATGGGCTCGCGCCGCAGACGTAACGTCCCCCCTTCCAACAGTGTCAGCGTGCTCAGATCGTTGACGAGCATCTCGAGTGACTTGGTTGCCGTGACGATCGGGGCCATGTGCTCGGCATCGGCCGGGTACATGCCGTCGGCGATCGCCTCTGCCTGGCCGCGGATGATCGTCAACGGCGTGCGCAACTCGTGGGCGATGTCGGCGACCACCGAGCGGCGCCGCGTCTCCTCGGCCTCGAGACGGCTGCTCATGTCGTTGAGAGCGCGTGCCAGGGATCGGAGGTCGGCCGGACCGCGGACCGGAACGCGCGTCGAGAGATCCCCGCCTTCGATGCGGTGCGCACCTTCGATGAGGGCGCCGACGGGTGCCGCGAGACGGCGCAGCACGAGGAACGCGATCAAGACCACGACGGCGCCAAGCGCCAGAGCGGTCACGGCGAGCGCGGTCGACAGCGGCGCCGAGGTGACGACTCGGAACAGGCTGAGCACGAGCCAGACAACGCCGACCACTGCGCTCAGGACGACGAGCAGCGCCAGGCCGGCGGCGCACCCGACTCGTCGAGCGATGCGGCGTCCGTGGCGCCGCCAGTTGACTCCTTCGGGTGACGCCCACGCTTGTCCCTCAGGCCACCATGGCGGCCGACCGCCTGTCGGTCCCCCACCCCATCGCGGTCCCGAGCCGGTCATCCGGGCACGTCGACGAGCCGGTACCCCACGCCGAACACGGTCTGGAGATGGCGAGGCGCGCGCGGATCCTGTTCGATCTTGCGGCGGATGTTCTTGACGTGCGCATCGATGGCGCGCTCGTACGACTCGACTGCCACACCGTGCACCGCATCGAGCAACTGCGCACGCGTGAAGACGCGCCCCGGCTGACGCGCCATGTGCAGCAGGAGTTGAAACTCGGTTGCCGTCAGCACGACGTCGCGGCCGTCCACCTGCACCTGCATGCGTGGCGCATCGAGGGTGAGGGAGTCTCCGACCCGAACGACGTCATCGCCCATCGCGGCGGTCTGCGCGCGGCGCATCACTGCGCGCACACGCGCAACGAGCTCGCGGGCGCTGAAGGGTTTGGTCACGTAGTCGTCGGCGCCGAGCTCGAGGCCGGCGACACGATCGGCTTCGTCGGTCCGCGCGGTCAGCATGATGATCGGCACATCGCCGGCACGACGCATCGCGCGCGCGACGTCGAGTCCGTCCGTTTCCGGCAGCGTCAAGTCAAGGACCACCAGGTCGGGACGGCGCCGGGAGAACTCTCGCAGCGCGTCGGCGCCGTTTGCGGCCGTCGTCACCTCGAATCCGCCGCGCTCGAGGTAGTCGCGCACGAGCCGCAGGATCTCCGGCGCGTCGTCGACGATAAGGACGGTCTTCACTGACGTTTCATCCTAGGGCTGACGCGGGGCGACGACGATGCGCCGCCCCGCTCGCCGTCAGACCGGTTGAGCGGTCGGTGTAGAGGGCTGCGAGTCGGTGGCTTCGCGACCTTGGCAGCCGCCGCCCCGTGTGGCCATGCCACGCGGGCCGAAGCCGCGCTTGCCAAAACGTCTCGGGCCGATGCCGAGCACTCGAGGCAACGCGAGCGTCCCGAGAAAGGTGATCACGATGAACCCAGGATTCTTCGTGGTGACGCCGACGGCGGTGGCAGCTCCAACGGCAATCAGGCCCCAGGCGGTGCGTCCTGCACGGTACATGTCGAGTCTCCTTGTGGAGGTGAACGGTATGTCCATCACATTCGCGCCAAGATGTGAACCTGGTATGAACGCCGGGCAGAGGTCCGACGATCAGCGCTGCGCGAGGATCGCGTTGCGCAGGAGTGCATTCACCGCGTCCGGCGCCTCGAGATTCACCATATGTCCAGAGTTCGGGATGTCGATGCGCTGCGCCCCGGGGATGCGCGTTGCGAGGATGCCGGCCATGGTCAGGAAACAGGGCACGTCGAGCTCGCCGATGACGACGGTCGTGGGGACGTTGATCTGCTCGAGCATCGCGAGCGGGTCCGGGCCGGATCGTGCCTGAGGATCCTCGTGCGTCCAGTGGAAGCCCGAGTAGGGCTCGACGAGCGCGGCGAGGCGTCGCGCAAGCTGCGCATCGCGGCACGCCGGAGCGAACAGCGGATGCCGGAGCCAGATGGCTTTCGCCGCGGGAACACCTTCGCTTGTCGCCGCGCGTGCCGCGTCCTCCATACCCTGCTCGGATGCGGCGTCCCACTCCACACCGTTGAGCACTGAGTCCAGCAGTACCAGGCCGCTCACGCGACGAGGCGCGATGAGCGCGGTCTCAAGGACGACGCGCCCACCTAGGGACAGACCAACGAAGAGCGCCGTGTCTATCCCGACGTGGTTGAGGAGCGCGAGCAAGTCCCCGGTGTGCGTATAGGAGATGCCGGGCGCAGGCTCGCTCGATCGTCCAAAGGCCCGCAGATCGCAGCGGACAACTGTGGCGACGTCGCGGAGCGCGGCAGCCTGGTCGTCCCACATGCGGCCGTCGAGCGAGAATCCATGGACGAGCACAACGGCGGGACCCTCACCGTCGACCTCGTAGTAAAGATCGGCTCCCGGAACCGGGAGCCGACCTGCGCGCGTCATCGCGGGACTGTGCCGGACGGCCGAAGACTTCCGCGGGCTTCGCGTCGTTCCCGAATCCGGCGCTTCAAGTGCAATTGCTCAAAGCAGCGGTCAGCGAAAGGTGACCGGGTCTCGCGCGCTCCGATCCACCTGGAGCTGAAAGACATCGGGCCGGCTGTAGTGTCCGGTCACATCGAGTGTGCGTCGTTCCGCGGCGGCACGCGCAGGCTCGATGTCGGCAAAGAGGATGCCCTGCTCCGCATGCAGAGGACCCGCGACGATCTCGCCGCCCGGAGCAACGACGACGGAGTCGCCGGGGTTGATCCATTCGTCAGGATCGCGAAACAGCGTGTCGCGTCCGGGGAAGGTCGCGGGCACGTCCGTTGCACGGAGTGCGCATCCCGAGCCGAGCACCCAGCACCGTCCCTCAGCCGCGATGTGCTTCATCGTCGCGATCCAGGTGTCGCCGTCATCCCACGTCGACGCGACGTAGACCTCGACACCTTCCGCGTACAGCGCGTATCGCGCCAGCGGCATGTAGTTCTCCCAGCAGATGAGGGTGCCGACACGACCGAATGCCGTCGGCGTGAACTCGTAGCCCGGTTGCGTCGCCCTGTCCCCACACCATCCGCTCCGGATTGGTGGGAACGAGCTTGCGATGCCGGTTGAGGATCGTGCCGTCGGGGCCGATCGTGACCGCGGTGTTGTAGAGCGTCGAGCGGCCGAACGCGCCGTCCCGCTCGTGCAGCCCGCAAACGACGACCATCCCGAGGTCCGCCGCCGCCTCGCGTACCGGACGCAGCCCGTCGGTTGCAAGGTCGATGCTGTTCTCGACCAGCTCCTGATAGATCGCGCCGGTGAGCTCGTAGTCGCCTCCGGGCCGAAGACGCCAGATCCAAGCAGGATATCCGGGCACGAACGTCTCGGGAAAGACGGCGACCTTCGCGCCCGCGGCCGCAGCGTCATGGAGGTAGGTCACCGCTGCCGCGAGCGTGGCATCCCTGTCGAGCAGCACCGGCGGCTGCTGGATGATCGCCACGCGGACGTCGCCGGCCCTCGTCTCCACACGCAGATTATGAGCCGAGCTATGCTCGCCCCCCGTCGACTTTGACGGGGAACGACGGGAAGTTGGAGGAGCACACGCCATGAGTCAGATGCCGGCAAATGCGCCGCTGTCCGAAGACGGTCAGTGGTGGTGGGACGGCGCCCAGTGGCAGCCGGTTCCGGAGCTCCCCGCAATCCCCGGCGTGCACGTACAGCACGGCCAGACGCCCCACGAAATCGAGATGCCACCGGACGGCGGTTTCAACCCAGGCTCATACCCGGTCGCCACGGATGCCGAGGTGCGCAACGCGCTGCTACAGAAACTCGGCGACCGCCTGCACGAGCATCAGACCGCAACCCTCGGCGCCCTCACGGCCTTCACTGCGGGTGCACAAATCCACATCAACGAACTCGACTCAGGCGAAGCCGCATACGACTTCGGACCCGTTTTCGGAGCGCTCGAGACCGCGTTCAAGATGGTGTTTCCGGAGACCGTGCCTGCGATCGAGGCGATCGAGGTCACGAAGACCCTCCTCGAGGCCCAGGTCTCGATGGTTCAGGCATACAACGGGCAGGCGGATCTCACGATGGGCGATGCCAAACAGAAGCTCACGAATTCCCTGGAGCACTTGGTCAAGAGCTACGCCGAGTCGTCGCAGCATGCATGGATGGCGAGCAAACAGAAAGTGCCCGATCTTGCTGAGGAAGTGCTGTCCGACCTCGATGATAAAACCATGACCCTCGAGCCGGGATTCATTGACGCTGTCTGCGATTACGCGGGGATACCAGCGTCAACTTCCACGTACGACATCGTGCGGCAGCAACTCGAGAACGACTTCTTCGGAGTCTACGAAGGCGTGCGCGCACAACTGGAGAACGCAAAGGGCGGCGACCACGTGAGTCAGATCGGGTGGGAGCACGACGCCCACGTCGAAGAACAGCGGCTCTACAAGGAAGACGGCGAGAAGGCGTGGGACGAGGCATATGACGAGCACTCCGCGCCGCGTTAGCTGCCGTACAGTCTGAACTCGCTCATTCCCGACGGATCGACTGTGCCTGTCAAGCAACGCGTCAACTCTGCCACGCGCCTGTCTGAGGTCGTTGCCTCCATCGCTCTCGCGGCTGACCTCGGTCTCGGGCAGCCTGTCGACCACGTTCTCCGCTCGTGCGTCATCGCGACCCGCTTCGCGGATGCGCTCGGACTGTCGCAGGAGGATCGCGATGCAACGTACTGGGTGACGTTGTTTCTCACTGCGGGTTGCACGGGCGCATCGTTCGAGCTCTCGCAGGTCTTCGGGGACGATATCGCGTTTCGCGCTGGGATATTCGACGTCGACGGTTCGACCTTCCAGGTCATGCGCTACGTGTTTGGGTACGCCGGCAGCGGCCGAGGTCCGATCGGCAAACTCAGAGTGCGCGCCGGCTTGCTCGCGTCGAGGATGACGCCTCTGGAACAGTCCTTTCTCGCCCACTGCGCGGTCAGCGCGCGGCTCGCTGCACGGCTTGGGCTCGGCGAGCCGGTGGTCGCGTCGCTCTGGCAGACGTTCGCGCGATGGGACGGGAAGGGAATGCCGAAAGGGCTGCGTGGCAAGGACATCCTGTTACCCGTTCAGATCGCCAACATCGCGAACGTCGTCGAGGTCCGAGAGCGCGAGCGCGGTGTGGTGGCGTCCTGCACACTGTTGCGGCGCTTTGCGGGCTCGTCATTTGATCCCGCGCTCGTGGACGCCTGGTGCGATGCTGCGGCCGGTGTCGTTGCCGGCATCGACGCGGACTCGTCGTGGGACACGGTTGTGAACAGCGCCCCGTCTGCGCGCGGTCCCCTGACCGAGGAGGAGCTCGATGCCGCGCTCGAGTTGCTGGCGGACTACGCGGACCTTAAGTCACCTTATTTCACCGGGCACTCGCGGGGGGTGTCATCGCTCGCAGTGGCTGCAGGCCGCGAAGCCGGTCTTCCCGATGGGGAGATCACCACGCTGCGTCGAGCTGCGCTGGTGCATGACATCGGAAGGAATGGCGTCCCGAACAGTATCTGGGACCGGCCCGGCCCACTCTCGGCGAGCGAGATGGAGCGCGTTCGCCTGCACGCCTACTACACAGAGCGTGTTCTGCGACACGCCGGTGGGCTCGCACAACTCGCCGCAGTGGGCGGGGCAGCGCATGAGCGCGGCGGGGGTACCGGATATCCACACGGCACGAGCGCCGCTACCGCGTCGCTGCTCGCTCGATTTCTTGCAGCAGCGGATGCATACCACGCGATGCTTGAGGATCGCCCACACCGGCGGGCGCTCTCGCGCGAGCATGCCGGGTCAGAGCTGCGGCGGTTGGCGCGCACCGCCGAACTCGACAGCGGGGCGACCGACGCGGTGCTCGCTGCGGCCGGTCACCCGAAACGCCGCAAACCTTCGGGACCTCGAGGACTGACGGCGCGCGAGGTAGAGGTGTTGATGCTCACGGCTCGCGGCGGGACAGCGAAGACGGTGGGCCTTGCACTCGGCATCGCCCCCAAGACGGTCGGCAACCACATCGAGCGGATCTACATGAAGGCGGGGATCTCCACTCGTGCGGAGGCTGCGATGTTCGCAATGCAGTACGGCCTCGTGCGTGATTGGGAGACGGTCGAAACGTAGGGAGAAGTCCTCTCGCGCGAACGTCAGACACCCCATAGGGTCACAGGCATGGATCAGAGCGGCTCCATGGGCCGCTCAGTTGGAGGATCGATGATGCCTGCAGCCGGACGCACAGACCTGCCACTCGCCGGGCACAACGGGGGCGAGCAATATGAGGAGCGGCGCATCGAATGGGGCGACATGGACGTCACGCACGCACAGTTCCCACCCGGCAACGTTGCCCCCTTCCTCCGGGGACTCCCGGATAACCGGTGCCAGTGCCCGCACTGGGGGTTTGTTTTCAAAGGGAAGATCGTGGTTCGCTACGCGGACCATGAGGAGATGATCGAGGCGGGACAGTCCTTCTACATGTCGCCCGGCCATGTTCCGGAAGCTCTTGAAGAGTGCGAAATCGTGCAGTTCAGCCCCGCCGAGGCGATGCGCCTGACAGACGAGGCGCTCGCTCGGAATCTCGCGGCGCTGAGAGCAGGGACCCGCTAGCCGGCGCCGGCCTTTCGAGTAGCCTTGACGCGGTATGAGCACTCCGCTCCAAGGACTCCGCACGGTCATCTACCCGGCACCCGACCTCGATGCCGCGAAGGCATGGTGGAGGGCGTTGCTCGGCATCGCACCGTATTTCGATCAGCCGTTTTACGTCGGCTTCAACGTCGGCGGCTACGAGCTCGGGCTGCTCCCCGATGCTCACCCTTCCGACGGCGCCCTCGTGTACTGGGGCGTCCCCGACGTTCCCGCAGCCGTCGCTGCGGCGATCGAAGCCGGTGCGGTCGAGCACATGCCAGTTTCCGACGTCGGCGACGGCATCATCACCGCGACCGTGCGCACGCCCACAGGCAGCATCGTCGGGTTCATCTTCAACCCACACTTCACCATCGACTGAGGCCGCTGGTGGCCCGCGCCGCGACACAGCGATGAGCGGCGAAACAGTCCTCCGCGGCGCGCGACTCGGGCCGGGAGCGATCCCGAAGGACGTGCTCATCGCCGACGGTCGCGTCGCCGCAATCGGCCACCTTGACGACGCGTCGGGTGAGAGCGATGAGCTCAGCGTCGGCGGCAGAATCGTGCTGCCAGGCCTGTGGGACCACCACGTGCATTTCGACCAGTGGGCGCAGGTCCGCGAACGTCTCGACCTGTCGGCGGCCCAAAGTGCGGCCGGCGCAGCGCGCCTTGTGGCCGACTGTCTCGACCGACGTGGTCGCCAAGCCCAAACGCCGCTCGTTGGCTACGGATTCCGCGACGCGCTGTGGCCCGACCTCCCCCACCGCGAACTCCTCGACGTGGTCTCCGGCGATGTGCCCATCGTGCTCATCAGCGCGGACCTGCACTGCGCGTGGCTCAATACCGCAGCACTTCGCCGATTCGGAGAGAACACGCACCGGTCCGGGCTCCTTCGCGAGCAGGCAGCGATGCGCGTCACCGCAGAGATGTCCGTTGCGGCGCAAGAGGTCGGCGATGCGTGGGCCGACGAAGCGGCGCTGGCGGCAGCTGCGCGCGGCGTTGTGGGCGTCGTTGACATGGAGAAGCCGTGGCCGCTGCCCGCGTGGCGCCGGCGCATCGCGGCCGGACAACGATCGCTGCGCGTCGTCAGCAGCGTCTGGTCGGAGTGTCTTGCGGAGGTGATGGAGCAGGGCTTGCACACCGGCGACGTGATCGATGACACGTCGCAATTGCTCACCGTTGGCCCGTTCAAAATCATCACGGACGGTTCGCTCAACACGCGCACCGCCTATTGCCATGACGCGTACCAGGGTCTGCCGAACGAGGCCGGTGGATTCGGACTGTCGCTGGTCGCCGAGCCCGAGCTGGCGCGAACTCATGCGGCAAGCCACCGGCGCCGGACTGACATGCGCGATCCACGCGATTGGCGATCGCGCGAACGCGCTCGCGCTGCAGGCGTTCTCGGACACCGGCGCGCGCGGCAGCATCGAGCACGCGCAGCTACTGGATAACGTCGACATCCCCCGGTTCGCGCAGCTCGGAGTTGTCGCGAGCGTCCAGCCGGAACACGCGATCGACGACCGCGACGTCGCGGATCGCTACTGGGCGGGCCGGACGCGGCGGGCCTTCGTCCTGCGCGCCCTGCTCGATGCAGGCGCCGTTCTCGCGCTCGGGTCCGATGCGCCCGTCGCACCGCTGGACCCCTGGATCGCCATTGCCGCGGCGGTGCACCGGACACGCGATGACCGCGAGCCGTGGCATCCGGAACAGGCGATCACCGTCGAGGAAGCCCTCCTCGCTTCGATGCCCCTGGCGCGAAGGAGTTTGGTGCTCCGTGTCGGTGATCCTGCCGACCTGATCGTGCTCGACGCGGATCCCTTCGCGGCAACTCCGGCCGGCCTCCGCACGATGCCGGTGGCCGCGACGATGGTCGATGGCCACTGGAGCCATCGCACGGCGATCTGACGCCCTCCTGAACTAACGCAGTGTCAGCAGCGCGTACTCCAGACGGGCCCGGCTTTCTGCTCGCCTCGCCGCGTCGTCGACCATCTCGAGGAGGCTGCGCCGCGTCGGATAGCGAATCACCTCAAGATCTTCCGAGACATCCGCCAGCCATTGCTGCGCCTTGCGACCCTCGGCCGTCCCCTGTCGTTCCACGTGGTTTCCCCCCAGAGTTCCCCAACTCCGTTCATCAGTTGTATCACGTCAAAGGGGTCATTTGCATCGCGCTGGTTGGGTCGGAGATCAGGCGGGGTAATGCGTTTGCGGCCGAGCGGGAACTTAAGGGCATGTCCACTTTGCTGACCCTGCGGGCGCAAGGCGCACGAGCAATCGACGGCGAGCCGGCGTCCGAGACGGTGGAACTCGAGGCGCTGCTGGCTGCCGAGGAAGGGCACTTGTTCGCCATTGCTTTCTCCATCCTGGGAGATGCGGGGTACGCGGAGGACACCGTGCAGGAGACGGCATCCGCCGCGTGGCGAGGCTGGGCAACCCGAAGGGAACCCGAGCACGCACGCGCATGGTTGATGGCGATCTGCGTGCACCAGGCGTTGCATACGCGACGCTGGCTGAGCCGCTCACTCGCCGCGCTGACCCGAACGGTCGAGCGCTCGCACATGAACGAGCACCTCGAGGCCGACGGCACGTATATCGACCTCCATCGCGCATTCCGATCGCTCTCGCGGCAACAGCGAGCTGTCGTGTCCTTGCATTACATGCGTGGCTTCACGTTGACTGAATGCGCGGAACTGATGGGATGCAGCGCCGGGGCAGCGGCAAGCCATCTGTCTCGCGCCCTGGGCAAACTCAGGAAGGAGCTCACAAATGACTGACATGGATGATGGCGCGCTCGCGAGCGTCCTCGGCGCATATCTCGAGGGCTACGCGACATATCCGCGCGAGAGGCGGCGGCCGCAACGTTCAGCACATCGGTGGTTGGCAATGATCACCGCTCTCGTTGCGACGCTCGTCGTCGTAGCAGGCACTGTGGAGCTTGCCGTCGCGCTTCACAGTCGCTCACCGCACGGGACGCCCTCAGGCACAGCTGGGCGGTCGGTGGTGAGCCCGACACCCTCGACCTCGCCCGCAGCGGCGTTGCTTCCTGCGTGGATGGCGACGTGTCTCAGCGCCGACGGCTTCTCGTTCTCGCGCCCACCACTGGCAGATGCTCCGACCTGGAGCACCGCCCAGGCCATTGCGGCCGTTCGCGCCGTCACATCGGTGCCCTCGACCTCAGACCATGCCGCCTATCTGCACGTCACCGTCACCGCGCATGCAGGAACCGTCGAGGACCAGGGGTTGGGCCTGCTCTGGGTCGTGGGTTTTGACGGCCTGAACGAATCGAACGACGGCCCGAGCATCGTTGCTGCGCCTTCGATGTCGCCGATTCCTTCGCAACGAGTGACCGGCCAGATTTACTTCATCAGCGAATCGGACGCCGTGGTGCATCTCGCGACCGACTGTCAGTCGCCGGCCTAGGCCTGGCGGAACCGCCGGCGATTCGGGCCCCTGGCAACCTCAGGGTCGAACTGCGTTTGACATTACTCGTTAGTTATATTACTGTGCGGTTATGGCCACAACCGATCCGCTGAGCCGCGCATTCGCCGCGCTGGCCGACCCCACCCGCCGCGCGATCCTCGAGCGCCTCAAGGCAGGGGAAGCCGGGGTCGTCGAGCTCGCGGCTGCATCGACATTGACCCAGCCTGCGATCACGAAGCACCTCAAGGTGCTCGAGGGGGCCGGCCTCATCGGCCGGGGTCGCGACGGACACCGCCGCCCCGCACGGCTGCAGCTCGACGGACTGCTCCCAGTGGATGACTGGCTCCGTCGCGCGCACGCCGAGTGGACTGATCGTCTCGACCGTCTCGAAGCACATCTTGACGCCCAGACCAAAGCAACCATGAAGGAGAGCCACGATGCCTGAGACACATACCGCGGTGGACGTTCGTACTGCGATTCCGACCAAGCAGCTCGTCATCGAGCGAACGCTCAAGGCCTCGCCTGAGCGCGTCTTTGATGCCTTCACCGATCCGGACCAACTCAAGCAGTGGTGGTGGCCCAACGGATTCACTTGTCCCGCTGCCGAGGTGGACCTCCGCGTCGGAGGGACGTACAAGATCGGCATGGAGTGGCCGGACTTCATCCCAGCCGATGCCCAGTTCTCTCATTACCTTGGTGGTGAGTACTACGAGATCGATCGTCCGCATCGCCTCGTCATGAGCGGGCGGGCCATCAACAACGGCCAGGGTGAGCTCTTCGCCACGCTCATCGAGCTGACCCTCGAGGCGCGCGATGAGGGCACCGCGCTCACCATGCGGCAGTCCTACTTCGAGCCGATGCCGCCCCCCGAGGCGTTGGCCGGAGCCGAGCAGGGCTGGTCCGAGCAGCTGGACAAGCTGGAGCGGCTGCTCGCGGGCTGACACGGCGCCGCTTGAGCGGTGCCCACGTACCCCGGTGGGAGCGTGGGCACCGCGGAGCGGCAAGACAATGGGTTATGTCGGGGCGACTGGACTCGAACCAGCGACCCCCTGCTCCCAAAGCAGGTGCGCTACCACTGCGCCACGCCCCGACGCTTCTTGATCTCAGATACCGCGCCTGCTTCGTGTTTGCGCACGCCTGGTGCGCTTACGTCAGCGGAGATCGAATGCTGACATCAGGCCCGAAAGGTAGCACGCGTCAGTTCTTGCGCGGTCGTGGCTGGGCATCTTCCCTAAGGGAACGGGCGCTCTTTGCTACGCTTGTGGTGCAACGTTACCTCTTTCGTACTACTACAAATCCCTATGGCCGTGGATCTGACTTCGTCCCTCAAGATCCAGCGGCATCCCGAGCGCGCGGTCGCCGACCGAGCGGTGGCGTTCGCGATCCTCGACGAGGCATTGATCTGTCACGTCGGCTTCGTCGCCGACGGCCGTCCGTGGGTCATTCCGACGATGTACGCCCGGGACGGCGAGGTCCTATACCTGCACGGATCGCCGGCGAGCCGAATGCTCCGCGGTCTGGCCGGGGGTATCGACGTGTCGGTCACCGTCACGCTGCTCGACGGCCTGGTGCTCGCTCGCTCCGTGTTCTCGCACTCCATGAACTACCGGTCCGTCGTCATCGCAGGAACAGCCACGGAGGTCACGGATTCCGACACCAAGCTCGGAGCCATGCGCTCGCTGGTGGAGCACGTCCTTCCGGGTCGCTGGGATGAGGCGCGCCAACCCAGCGCCAAGGAGATGCGGACGACGATCGTGCTGGAGTTGCCCCTCGACCATCTTTCGACCAAGGTGCGCAGCGGTCCGCCGAGCGACATTCCCGCGGACCGGGAGCTGCCCGTGTGGGCCGGCGAGATACCGGTACGCCTGGCATTCGGAGACCCGGACGCCGATGCTCTGGTCGCGAACTCCGCTCTGCCGGCGAGTGTCACGGCCCAGATCGTGCGAGGCTCACGCGGCTAAAGTCGCTCGCGACTAAGGCTTCGGGGCCGCGCGACGGTACCGGAGGTTCGCATAGATGCGTTCGCCGCATCCGAAGCACTTCGCCATCGGACGGCGCAACTGCACCTCGTCACCCGATTCCCGCCGGTAGACCGGAAACGTCAACGGGATGAGCCGATCGGCACCACAAGCCGGGCAGTGCAGTTTCGGCGCGTCTGGCAGCCGCCTCGGCATTGGTCCAGCTCCTAACAGATGGATCGTTGCCTCCCAACGCGGGGATCATCGCGCCGCGCGCTACGCCCGTCTGTCATCTGCCGCACCAACGAAAGGTTCGAGAGTTGCGCAGCCGGTTGCGCAGCTACTTGGTCAAGCCGTTGCTGATGTTGGAGAACACGTTGTTGACCTGCTTGCCAACCGTGGACAGGATGACGATCACGACGATCGCGATGAGCACGAGAATGAGCGCGTACTCGACCATGCCCTGTCCATCTTCGGGACGCTCAAGCAGTTCGGTCAACTGGTTCACGGCGAACTCGCGGCAACGAAGATATCCCGTCAGCATGGTGTGGCTCCTGTGTCGATGGATTCGTGTCCTCAGGTTGCCGTCCGAACCTGAACGCCACTGAAATGTGGTGTCACAAGCACTCGGATGCTTCGTCGCGCTGACGGTGACGCGCGAGTGACCAGCCGTCAGACAAGGCCGGTGTCACCCACGGCACACTGTCGCGATTGTGGACTATCTCGACGTCATCATCGTCGTCCTCGCCTTCTTGTTCGCGCTTGCCGGACTGCAGCGCGGCCTGAGTGGCGTCGCCTTCTCCCTGGCCGGACTCCTCGCCGGCATCTTCCTCGGCGTCGTGATCGCGCCACCGATCGCCGCCGCCATCACCCAGAACCGGCTGTTGATCATCGGGATCTTTCTGGTGGTGGTCGTGCTCGTGGAAGGCATCGGTGCCGCCATCGGGCATCGGATTCGGCAGCGAACCAGCCAGACCATCTTCGGTCCGGCAGATGCTGCGCTTGGCGCCATCATCGGCCTCCTCGGTGCGCTCGCCGCGGCCTGGTTCCTGGGACTGACCTTCTCCCAGAGCCCCTGGGTCGGGCTCGACGACCAGATCAGCGGCTCGACGATCGAACGCGCCCTGGACGGCGTGATGCCTCGGCCGCCGGCCTTCCTCGCGACGCTCGGCAACCTCATCCGGCCTGGGGATTTCCCGAACCCGTTCTCGACGATTCTCAGCCTGCCGCCCACACCGGTGACCATCCCTCCCCTCGTCGATACCCCCGGCATCCGCCAGGCGACGAGCGTGACGTCCAAGGTGATCGCCGTCGGCTGCCACGGCGGCGCTGAAGCAGGATCGTCCTGGCCGCTGGCGGCCGGCTACCTCGTCACCAACGCCCATGTCGTGGCCGGTTCGACAAGCGTCGAGGTTGACACTCCAAACGGCAGCCACTTCGGCGCCAGGGTCGTGCTCTTCGATCCGAACACTGACCTCGCCGTGCTCTACGTCCCGGGCGTGACGCTGCAGCCGCTCGTGGCCGTCGACTCGGACCCCGTCCGCGGGACGGGTGGCGCGGTCATCGGCTATCCGGGCGGCAACGCCGAGCAGGTCGTCGCGGCTGCGGTCAGCGGCACCGAGATGGCCCGTGGCTACAACATCTATGGCGATGCGCTCGTCACCCGCGACATCGAGGTGCTCAGCGCACGGGTTATCCCGGGCAACTCGGGCGGTCCCATCGTCAACGACGACGGTCAGATCATCGGGGTGGTGTTCGCGGCGAGCACGACGCAGCCGAATGTCGGCTACGCGCTGACGATCCCGCAGATCGAGGGCGATCTCCAGGCGGCCCGAAACAAGACGTCCGCGGTCTCCACCCAGGGTTGCACCAGCTGATCTGTCGGCGTCAGTAGGTGATGATCACCGTCGTGCCGATGGGGCTCCACGAGTAGAGCCACGCCATCGTCGGCGTCGGGAAGTGCACGCACCCGTGGCTCGCGTCGGCTCCGTTCTCACTGCCGGGTCCGAAGCCGGTCGAGGGCTCCCACGGTGCGTCGTGGATGAAGAAGCCGCCGCCGCGGAACTCCATCCCGTACTGGGCGTTCTCGGGCGAGTAGTAGTACTTCGAGGACTTCGGCCAGGGTGAGATGAAGGTGATCGGCGAGTATTTCGCGTAGATGTGGAACGTGCCGGTCGGTGTCCGGAGCCCGGGCATCCCCGTGGTCACGAGCGACGACCCCGCGAGACATCCGTCGTCGTAGAAGACCGCCGACTGCGTCGTCAGATCGACGTCGATCACCTTGCCGTTGGGCACGTTGTGACCGCAGCCGACACTCGTCAACGCGGCGTTGACGGACCGTTCGACGGTCGCGATCTGGCCGGACACGTTCTGCAGGTTGGACGTGGTGCCGCCCTCATGCAACGACGACGCGAGCGAGGCGGCCTGGCTCGCGAACCCGGCCGCTCCGGGTGCGTTGTGCGCCGATGCGAGTGAGACACGGCCATTGAGTCCGCGCAGCTGGCCGGCGACCTTGTTGTCGAGATTGATGAGCGTGTTGAGCTGGCTCAGTGCTGTCACCAGCGATGCGATCGCCTGAGTCGTTGCGGTCGGCGCCGCACTCGTTGCCGACAACGTGGTGATGAGCGCCGGCACCTGTCCGGTCACGAGGTTATCGCCACGTGCGACCGCAACCTCGTGGTTTGCATTCGCGAGGAGCACCGGCAGGCCGCCATACGGTGCGGCGGCAACCCGCACCTCGTCGAGCATGGCGCCGCGCCGTGCGACATCGACGTCACCCATCCAGACACTGACGAGCCTGTCGATCTGCAGAGGCGTCGTTGCCGCAGCGAGCTGCGCACTCCATCGGGCGGCACCGCTTGCCGCGCTGGCGTCGACGTACTTCCCGTACTGCAACTCCATCTGGCTCCACGCCGTCATCGCCCCTTCGGCCTTCACCGTCGCGGCGGACATCGCGGCTGTCCACGCGTGCGCGGTCTCGTGACGCAGCGTCCCGAGGAATGCGCTGCCATCGTCGAACCACCACATCGGGGACCACCCCGACGCATGCAGGTACTGCGAGGTATCGAGTGCATGGCGTATCGGCGTCACGCCGGCCGTGGGCACACCGTCAGCGACGTCCTGCGTCCATGTGCGTTCGAGCGCAGCAGCACTGTGCTGGAACGAGGACTGACGATCCATTGCGCGCGCGGTCGCGGTCCCACCCGCCCCTATCAGTGCAAGTGAGACCGCGGCCGTCGCTACCGGTAGCAGTCGCATCTCAGGCGATGCTACCCCGAACTCAGCTCGAGAGGAACCCGTTCTGGACGAGCCAGGTGTGCGCGACGTTCGCGAAGGTCATGTTCTGGATCTCGACCATGGCGTTCAACTGCAACATGACGGGAGTCGTCAACTTCGCCGCAACCGGGGCCATGAGCGCCGCGATCGCGGGGTACTTCTGCAGCACCGTGTCCTTGACGATGAGCCCCGCATTGTCAGGAGGAAACAGGTTCTTGTCGTCCGTCAGCGTGACCTCGTTGTTCGCCGCAATGCCCGAGTCGGTCGTGTACACCTCGCCGGCGTCGCACTGACCGCTGGCAATCGCCTTCTCGGCAGTCGTGCCGATCTGAGTGTATTTGAAGCTCGAAGCGGCCGGCCATCCGTAGGTGCTGACGAGTCCCGGAAGGCCGTCGGGCCGGGTGAGGAACTCGGACTGAATGCATACCTTGGTGGTCGGGTGCGCGGTCAAATAGGTGCCGAACGCCGCCAGCGAGCTGCCGAACGTGCTGCTGTTGCTCTGCTTGATGGCGATGCCGTTGGTGTCGTCGAACTGCGTTGGCGCGACCCAGCAGAGGCCGTGCGGCTCATCAGCTTTCTGGACGAACGTGAACGCCGCGGCGAGGTCCGTCGGGTACGAGCCGGTCGTCAGGCCGAGGTAGTCGCCCAGCTCGGTGCCGGTGTACTGCCAGTACATGTCGATCGTGCCGTTGACCAGCGCGGTCCCGATGGCCTTGTCAGCAGCCTGAAACGTGTAGTTGACGGTGAAGCCGTGTGCTCCGAGCACGTCGACGGTCATCTGGGCCATCAACTGCTCCTCGGCAAAGGCTTTGCTGCCGATGGAGAGGGTCGCGCCATTGCCGCTCGTCCCCGATGGGGCCGGGCAGTTGGATTTCGCGGTTTCTGCCGTGGGAGAGCTGCCGCCGGAGTTTCCACCCCCGCACGCAGCAAGGACTGCGGTAATCGCCACAGCGATGCCCGCTATGAACTTGCGCCTCATGGATGTGTTCCTCCGCATGTCGGACTGTTAAACCCTTCTCGGGACTGCGACACGCTCAACCATGGAGAGTGCCCAGTCGGCAAGTAACGCGAGTGATGCCACCATCACGGCCCCTACGAATACCACCCGATCACTGTTGTTGATCCCATTGGCGATGACATCCCCTAGTCCACCACCGCCAATGAAGTTACCTAGCGTTGCAGTGCCAATTATAAGGACGAGTGCAGTTCGCAGGCCTGCGAATACCAACGGCGATGCAAGTGGTAATTGGACTCGCATCAAAGCTTGCCAACGCGTCATGCCCATTCCCCGCGCCGCGTCGACTGCGGACGGATCGACACTCTGAATGCCGGCGACAGTATTCCGGAGCACGGGCAGCAGTCCGTACACGACGAGTGCGATCACCGTCGGTGTGGCGCCGAGGCCGAAGAACGCGAACAGGAGCACCAGGAGCCCGATGCCGGGGACCGCCTGCCCGAGGTTGGCGAGCAGGAAGACCGGTGCACGGACGATTGGACCGGCCTGGGCGATGAGCACCCCGACCGGAACGCCGAGGGCCACGACGATGGCGAACGACACGCCGGACAGGAAGATATGGGTGATCGTCTCGCTCTCGAGCGACGGCGCATTGATGATCTCGGAGTTGTACGGCTTGCCGATGAGGGTCTGATAGATGCCGATCGACAGCACGATGGCGATCGCGACCCAGATGGGCACTGCGAACGGGCGCAGCCTGTGCACCCACCTGGGCAGGTGCGGCATCAGCGCGACCGCATCGATGCGGCTCGGATGACATCGGCGTCGACGATGCCCAGGGTGTGATCCCCGTCCACGACACGCACTCGCCCGTCGGGGGCGCGAAGTACCGCGTCGAGCGCATCGCGAAGTGTCCCCCCGGCCGCAACCGACGCGTCGGGAGGCGCGCCGTTGACCGGCGTCAGCTCGACCGCGCTGATCGGGATAAGCGCAAGGCGGCGGACCAGCGGGCCTTCTCCGAGGAAGCCCGAGACAAATGCCGACTGGGGATGCGCGAGCAGCTCCTCCGGCGTCGTGAACTGCTCGAGCACGCCACCTTTGGACAGCAACGCAACGCGGTCGCCGAGCTTGACGGCCTCATCGATGTCGTGGGTCACGAAGACGATCGTCTTGCGCACCACTCGCTGGAGGCGCAGCAGCTCGTTCTGAAGGCGGTCTCGCGCGATCGGGTCGATGGCCCCGAAGGGCTCGTCCATGAGCAGGATGTTGGGATCGGCGCCGAGTGCTCGCGCAACACCGACCCGCTGCCGCTCACCGCCGCTCAACTCCGACGGCAGACGGCGCGCGTAGTCCTTGGCGGGCAGCGCGATGAGGTCGAGCAACTCCTCGACGCGAGCCTGCGTGCGCTGCTTTGTCCAGCCGAGCAGACGCGGCACCGTCGCGATGTTGTCGGCGACGGTCTGATGCGGAAAGAGCCCCACCTGTTGAATGACATAGCCGATCGACCGGCGGAGGTCGTTGACATCATACGTGCGGGTGTCGCGCCCGTCGATGGCGATCGTCCCGCCCGTCGGCTCGATGAGGCGGTTGATCATCTTGAGGGATGTCGTCTTGCCGCACCCCGACGGCCCGACGAGGATCACCGTCTCGCCGGACTTGATTTCGAGCGAGAGGTGGTCGACGGCCACCTGGTCCCCGTACCGCTTGACAACCTTGTCGAAGGTGATCACGTCGCTGCCACCGAAACGCGGCCCCGCGAAAGCGCACGCTGGATGCCCGCGAGTATCACATCAGCCAGGATGCCGATGGCGGCCACCGGGATGATCCCGGCCAGCACGGCGTCGAGCGTTCCGGTGCTCCGTCCGATGGCGCCGAGAATCGTCTGTCCGAGGTCGTTGACCCCGACTGTGGCGCCGACGGTCGCGATCGCGACGATCATCACCGTCGCCTGACGAATCCCACCGAGGACGACGGGAACCGCAAGCGGCAACTCCACCTTGAGCAGCATCTGGCGAGAGTTCATGCCCATTCCACGCGCCGCCTCGCGCACCGCGGGATCGACAGCGAGGATGCCGGCGCGCGTGTTGCGAGTGACCGGAAGCAGCCCGTAAAGCACGAGGCCGATGATCACCGGCGGATTCGCAAGGCCGAACCAGATGGAGAGCAGTCCGAAGAGCGCGAAGCTCGGTATCGTGAGGATGGTGCTGGTCACGGCCAGGATGAACGTGGACAGGGGCTCGGATCGCGTTGCGGCGATGCCGAGCCCCAGACCGATCAAGCTCGTCAGCACGATGCACTCGGCCACGATCTCGAGGTGGGTGACGATTTGGGGACCGATCTGGTCCCAGTTGTCGGCGATGTAGGAGAAGACGCTCACATCAGTGAGGCGTCAGTATCCATATCCTCCGGTGCTGGTGCTCGACGGAGTGGCAGCCGGCGGCGGCGTCGAACTGGTTGTTCCAGCTGTCGTCGCGCCGGTCTCGTCCGCGGTGGTCCCTGGCTCAGCCGCGAACCACGTGTTGTCGACGTTCTGGCCGTTGGTCTGACCGGATGAAGAATCGCCGGAGAAGGTGTGCAGCGGCCAGCCGTTGTACGTCACCTCTTTCACCGAGGCACCGTTCAACGTGATCGTGATCGTGCTCAACGTCCCCGTGACGCCCGACGAGCTCGACGGTGTGCCGGTGACGACGACCGGCGGCCAGGCCGTGAGGCATCCGGCGTTGCAGGCACCTGCCACGCCGCCCTTCTCCGGCAGGAAGTAGTACAGGGTCAACCCGTGCTCATCAGTGAGCACCGTGCCGAGCGACGTGGTGCCTGTGGAGACAGTCGTGCTCGACGATGCACCGGAGCCGCTCCCGGTGCCCGAGGACGATGACGATGGAGCGGCAGCACCGCACGCCGCGAGCGCAGCAAGCGCTGAAACGGATATCAGGGGAAGAAACAGTCGTCGCATAGCGTTGAACCTCTGCTGAAATGGACGAAGAGAGTACGAACCGGCGTTACGTCTCACCCCGTCCGGCGCGTATTCTCGACGCATGTGCCGGAGCATCAAGACGCTTCGAGGGGCCGAACCCGCGGCGGGCGAGGACGAAGCCCGCGCCGCCGCCCTCCAGTTCGTCCGCAAGATCAGCGGCTACCGGGTGCCGTCGGCGACGAACCGGCCGGTCTTCGATGAGGCGGTCGAAGAGGTGATGGCCGCCACCACGCGATTGCTCGAGGGTCTGCAAACTCGATGAGCGCGACGGATGTCGCGCGCTGGCAATTCGGCATCACCACCCTTTACCACTTCATCTTCATCCCGGTCACCCTCGGTCTTTCGTTCGTCGTCGCGGGGATGGAAACCGTCTACGTTCGGACGAGGAATCCGGCGTGGCGCCGGATGACCCTCTTCTGGGGTCAGATCTTCGTGATCAACGTTGCGATGGGTGTCGTCACCGGCATCGTCCAGGAGTTCCAGTTCGGCATGAACTGGTCAACATATTCCGCGTATGTCGGTGACGTCTTCGGCGCGCCCCTTGCGCTCGAGGGACTGGTGGCCTTCTTCCTCGAATCGACGTTCATCGGACTCTGGATCTTCACGTGGGATCGCTTCTCACCGAGATTGCACGCGACGGTGATGTGGATCACTGCCGTCGGCAGCTGGATCTCCGCAATCTTCATCCTCGTCGCCAACGCGTGGATGCAGCATCCAGTCGGAGACATCGTCAACGCCTCGACGGGACGTGCCCAGCTGACCGACTTCGGCGCCCTGTTCACCAACCCCGTCTTCCTCATTACCCTCCCCCACACCATCCTCGCCGCCGGTCTCACTGCGGGCGCGATCCTCCTCGGCGTCGGTTGCTGGCATCTGTTCCGCTCAACGGACATCGCGGTCTTCATGCCGACGGCTCGGATCGGCGCGGTGGTGACGATTGTCAGCGCCGTCCTCGTCGGATTTAGCGGCCACTTGCAGGCGCAGATCATGACGAGGGTGCAGCCCATGAAGATGGCCGCCGCGGAAGCCTTGTTTCACGGCGAGCATGGCGCGGAGTTCTCCCTGTTCGCGATCGGCGACGTTGCCGAGGGGAAGGACACCTTCAACATCGCGCTCCCGCACATGCTGAGCGTGCTTTCCACCAATAGCTGGAACGGCTATGTGGCAGGGATCGACGACCTCGAGGCGAAGTACCAAGCGACCTACGGCCCCGGCGACTACGAGCCGAACATCGCGGTGTCGTACTGGACGTTCCGCATCATGGTCGGCATCGCATTTCTCTCCGGGTTCGTCGGATTCATTGCCGCCCTGTTGTGGCGCCGAGGCAACCTCGGACGACAACGATGGTTCCAACGAGTCGCGCTCGGTGCAATCGCACTCCCGTTCATCGGCAATTTCACGGGCTGGATCTTCACCGAGATGGGGCGACAGCCTTGGGTGGTCTTCGGGTTGCTGCAGACCAACAACGCCGCATCCCCATCGGTCGATGCCGTCTCGGTATGGTTCAGCTTCATCGCGTTCACCCTCCTGTATGGCGTGCTCGCGGTGATCACCGTCCGGCTCGTCATGCGGCGCATCAAGGCCGCGGCCACGCCGCCGGCCGACGGTAGCGACGACAGCCCGCCCGCGGCGATGGCGTACTAGAGGTTCGCTGATGCCATCTGCCGACGGCCTGCAGATCTTCTGGTTCGGCGTGATCGCAGTGCTCTGGATCTATTACTTCTTCCTCGAGGGCTTCGACTTCGGCGTCGGCATGTTGCTGCCGTTCATCGGTCGCGACGACATCGAGCGACGCATGGTCATCCGCAGCATCGGGCCGGTGTGGGACGGCAATGAGGTGTGGCTCATCTTCGCCGGCGGTGCGACGTTCGCTGCCTTTCCGCTCTGGTACGCGGCACTCTTCAGCGGGTTCTACATCCCGCTCTTTCTCATCCTCGTCGGGTTGATCCTGCGCGGTGTGTCGTTCGAGTTTCGCCATCAGAAGGATGACGAGACGTGGACGCACCGTTGCGACTGGATGACCTTCGCCGGGAGCCTGCTCCCCGCGGTCTTGTGGGGTGTCGCGTTTGCGGACATCGTCCAGGGCGTGCCGATCAACGCACAGCATCAGTTCACCGGCAGCCTGCTCGACCTCGTCAATCCCTATGGGTTGCTTGGTGGTCTGACCTTCGGTCTGCTGTTTCTCCTGCACGGAGCGACGTATCTCTCCATGAAGCTCACAGACGCCGTGGGAGAGCGCGCGCACACCGTTGCGTCGCGACTTGCGTGGCCCGTCGCCGTCGTCGTGCTCGGTTTCCTCACCTACACCTTCGTCAATGCGGTCACGTCGAACAACACCGGGGTCGTTCCGGGCCCGATCCCGATTGGCGCCATCGCGCTCGTCGGAGTCAGCGCGCCCCTGCTGCGTGCCCGCTATCACGGCTGGGCATTCCTCTGCACGGGCGGCGCGATCACGCTGATGGTCACGACGATGTTCCTCAACCTCTACCCGAGAGTCATGGTGTCGAGCACCAATGCTGCGTACAGCCTGACCATCGTCAACGCGTCGGCAAGTCACTACTCGCTGACGGTGATGACCATCGCGTCGGCGATCTTCCTGCCGCTCGTCATCCTCTACCAGGCGTGGGTGTACTGGGTGTTCCGGCAGCGCATTACCCGGGCGGAGTTCGAGCTCCCGAAGATCCTCCAGAAGCGAGAGCCGCAGTCCAAGCCTGACGGCGCGTGAAACGCTTCGATCGGCGTCTGCTCGCCGGCTCCGAAGCCCGGCGGGGAGTGCTGATCGCAACCGCATGTGGCGTCGCCCAGAGCGTCTGCGTCGTCGTCGGAGCGATTGCGCTCGCGACGGTCATCACGGCTGCGTTCCAGCGCCATCCGGGTATTGGCGCACTGGTTCCGGCGCTGAGCGTCTTCGCCGGCGCCGTCATCGTTCGCGCTGCGCTCATCTGGCTCGGCGAGGCAAGCGGGCACGCCGGCGCCGCCGCTGCCATCGCCGGCTGGCGCATGCGCGCGCTGACAGCGCTCGTTGCGCGCGGGCCGGTTGCACTTGCCGGGACGCGAAGCGGCGAGACGGCCGCGAGCTTGACCTCCGGTCTCGATGCACTCGACCACTACTACGCGCGGTTTCTGCCCCAGGTCATCGTTGCGGTTGCCGTGCCCGTCGTCGGCATCGCCTACGTGTTGAGCGTCGACTGGGTCTCGGCGGTGATCCTCCTCGTGACGCTGCCGCTCATCCCGTTGTTCACGGCACTCATCGGACGCGCCGCCGAGCAGAGCACGCGCAAGCGCTGGCAGACATTCCAACTGCTCGGTGGTCACTTTCTCGACGTCCTGCAGGGGCTGCCGACGCTGCGGTTGTTTGGGCGCGGTCGCGCACAGGTCGCTCGACTGCGCGAGATTTCCGACCGGCTGCGCAGCACAACCATGGCGACACTGCGCATCGCTTTTGTCTCGTCGTTCGCGCTGGAATTGCTCGCGAGCCTCGGTGTGGCGCTGCTCGCGGTGACGATCGCCGTGCGTCTCGTCAACGGGACGCTCGACCTGCGCAGTGGCTTGACGGTGCTCATCCTTGCGCCGGAGATCTATCTCCCGATGCGCAACCTCGGCGCCGCATTCCACGGGAGCATCGAAGGGGTCGAGGCTGCCGGGACCGTCATGGACATGACCGCGAACGCGAACCTCGGCATCGCTGCACCGGCATTGCGTGTGGAGAGTCCGAGCATCACCCTCGAGCATGTCGGCTTTGCATATGCCGGACGAACGTCGGGACTCGCCGACATCAACGTCACCATCAACGCCGGAGAGCGCGTCGTGCTGAGAGGCCGCACCGGCGCCGGCAAGAGCACCGTGCTGGCACTCATCCTCGGCCTCGTGGACGCGGAACGCGGCACCGTGCGCGTCGCAGGAACGGACGTCGCGGGCACTCAGGTGCTCGCGTGGCGCGACACGATCGCATGGCTGCCGCAGCATCCGCACCTCTTTCGCGGCTCCGTTGCCGCCAACGTCCGACTCGGATTGCCCGACGCGACCGACGCCGACGTGCGAGAAGCGCTCGCGACAACAGGTGCCGCCTTCGTCGACGACCTCCCCGACGGCGTGACCACCATCATCGGCGAGCGCGGGTTGACGCTCAGTGGCGGTCAGCGGCAGCGGATCGCTCTCGCTCGAACCCTCTTGCGCGGTTGCCCGATCGTGCTGCTCGACGAGCCGCTCGCGCACCTCGACACACGAAGCCGCGCGTCCGTCGCGCTCGCGATCGAGCGCTGTACACGCGGACGCACGGTCGTCATCGCAGCCCACGAGCTCGACAACTTCGGCTGGGCGGACACGGCGATCGACCTCGAGGAGACCGCACCGGATCCGGGTCCAGCGGTGCTCGAGGTGGCCGCACCGTGATCGCCCAGCCCTGGCGGTTTCTCATTGACCGCGCGACGCCGCGCCTTCCGCGGCTTGGGACGGCGGCGCTCGTGTCCTTGCTCTGCATCGCCGCAGGGGTCGCGCTCCTCGCGGTCTCCGGATACCTCATCCAGGACGCGAGCCTGCGACCGCCGATCCTGTCGCTCGACGTCGCCGCCGTCGGCGTGCGGCTGTTCAGCCTCCTGCGAGCGTCGGGCCGCTACCTCGACCGCCTCGCCACACACGACGCCGTGCTGCGCCTGCTTGCGGACACGCGCGTCGCCGTCTATGAAGCGATTGAGCCGCGCTCACCCGGCGCATTCGACCGGGACCGTTCCGGCGACCTGATGCGCCGGGTCGGCGGTGACGTCGAGGCGCTTCAGGACGTGTATGCGCGGTCGCTGTTGCCGCCGGCGGTCGCAGTCCTGGCAATCGTGATCGCCGCAGTCATCGCCGGCATCATCGCCGCCCCCGTCGGCATCACCGCGGTGGTGGTGATGGCCGCGGCGGGGCTCGCGATCGTGCTCGCCGCAACGCTTTCCGCACGCGGCGCCGCTTCCCGGCTCGCCGGCCTTGCCGGGACACTCGCGGCGGAGGTTACGGATACGCTGCAGGGGTGCGCCGATCTCGTCGGCTCGGGCGCGGTGGAACGCGAGCTCGAGCGGGTACGCGCAATCACTGTCGAGATACGGCGCGCGTCGATCCGGCTGGCGAGATCGCGCGCCGCGGCAAGCGGACTGGTGTCACTCGCGACCGGCATCACCGTCGTCGCGGTCGTGGTCGCGGCGGCCTCGGTGGCATCAGCCGGCGCCCTACCGCCCATCGCAACCGGCATCTTCGCGCTCGCGGCGATGGCGATGAGCGAGCCGTTCGCGATCCTCCCGGCGGCGGTTGATGGTGCTCGCACGGGGTTGCCGTCAGCGGCCCGCCTTGTGGACATCACGACCCGTCCGATACCGGTCCCCGATCCAGCAGCGCCGCGATCCCTGCCCGATGAGAGCGTCGTCGTCCTCGACGGAGTCTCGATGCGCTACGCGCCAGATCGGTCGCCCGCGGTCGATTCGGTGTCACTCCGGCTCGAGCCGGGCAGCCGCGTCGGTATCCAGGGACCAAGCGGCAGCGGCAAGTCCTCGCTCGCCGCTGTGCTCGTCCGCTTTCGCGACTTCGACGACGGCACGTTCACGCTCGGCGGAGTTGACGTCCGCGAGCTCGACAGTGATGACGTGCGCAGCCGCATCGGGCTCGTCGCCCAGGACGCGCACATCTTTGCGACCTCCATTCGCGAGAACCTGCGCCTCGCGCGAGTGTCGGCAAGCGACGCCGAGCTCGACGCCGCTGCTGCGGGCACGCACCTCCTCGAGTGGATCGCGACGCTCCCCGAAGGATGGGACACGCTCGTCGGCGAGCATGGCGCGCAGATCTCCGGCGGCCAACGTCGCAGGCTCGCGCTCGCGCGGGCCCTGCTCGCGGATTTCCCCGTACTCGTCGTCGATGAACCCACCGAGGCGCTCGACGACGAGACGGCCGCCGCAGTCATGCGCGACATCACCATCGCTGCCGAAGACCGCGCGTTGCTGGTGATCAGCCACCGCGCGGCGGACATGACGTCGATGCACGACGTCTATTCCATGCACCATGGCGTCCTGGCACAAGCTGGGCCAGTGAACAGCGGATAATTACACCCAGTGCGAACGAACCGAGTGAGCTACGCCAACTCGGTCGCACCCATGGTGATGCTGCCGTTCACCGTGCCGCCGTCATCGACGCGCAGGCGCGCTGCCCGGACGTCGCCCTGGACCACGCCGCTGCCGGCCACGCTCAACCGTGCGCGCGCGGTCACGTTGCCGGTGACGTTGCCGCGGACCGTGATGTTGCGGCCGTCGATGCGTGCACGGACGGTCGCCGAAGCTTCCACGTCGACATCACCGGAGGCATTGATCTCACCGTCCGCGGTCCCCTCGATGTGGAGGTCGCCGTCGATGGTCAGTGAACCGTTGAGGATGTCACGAGGTCCCAACGTCACCGCCTTTGCGCCCGCGGAGCCGTTACGGTGACCACCACGTGGAATTGACGCTTCCTCGATCTCAGTGATGATGTTTTCCATGGATGTTTCCTCTCCTTCTCGTCCGCTGCTCGGCGCATATCGTACTGATCCGGGGCAGCCTCCGCAGACCGAGGTGCGCGGGATCGGACTCCAGGGCAGAGGAACGGTGACGATCGAACGCGAGACCTTCCGTCAAGTGCAACTCGATTTCTATCACGAGGCCGCACATCGGTACAACTCATGGGCTGGGGGCGCAAACGTTCGGGCCGCGGATCGCCTCGCTGCCTTCGCCGAGGTCGAGCCGGACGAGCGGGTCATCGACATCGGCTGCGGCACTGGGCTCGTCAGCCGAAGCCTGGGCCCGGAGCGATCGCCACTCGAGCACATGGCGATCGATCTCTCGCCCGACATGATCGCTGTCGCGCGCGAGCGCGCGTCGCCTGAGGGAAATACGCAGTACGTCGTCATGGATGCGCATGACCTCGTCTTTCACGATGCGATGTTCGACGTCGCCATGCTCGGGCAATCGCTGGCATGCCTCGAAGATCCGTGGCGAGCGTTCACGGAAATCCGCCGCGTGCTCAGACCGAATGGGCGCATCGCGGTGTCGTGTCGATGTCGCAGCCTCTCCACGCCCGCGCAAGGCGTGTTCTTCGAACGGCTCGAACGTCTTGCCATTCGCCGCCCGCGAACACCGCCGCATCACGCATTGTTCGGCGAGCCGTGGGTGCTCGCCGAGATGCTCGAGATGGCGGGGTTCAGCGATATTCGCGTCACGCAGCTCCTCGTCGGTGTGCGCGCCCGTGACGTCCACGAATGGACCGAGATGATGCAGTGGTCCGGTCCCTGGACGCACGCGATGGTCGGCGTGCTCAGCCCAGGTTCACGCGCGACATTCGAGGAGGAGCTCGACCGCACCATGCATCGGCTCGGTGAGGGTGACTACGCGTTCCACGGCGCGTTCACGCTCGCCGTGGGCCGCCTGCGCGGTCAGCCGTCGGAGCTTGACGAAGCCTCGTCGCCCGACGATTCGGAGTCACCGCCCGCACCCACTTCCGCGTAGGCACTCGCATCACCGTCGTGCTCGCCGCCGGCAGCGGAGCCGGTGACATCGATGGTGGCTTCGTCCGACTCATGTTCGTGTGCGCGCCGTGCCGGAGGCGCATCGGAGGGGTTCATCGAAATCGTTGCGTTGACGTTCGCGCCTTCGTCGACGCGCAGCCGCGCTGACCGGACTTCGCCCGTCACGACGGCGCTCTCGCCGATGCTGATGAACTCCTTCGCAACGGCACTGCCGTCGACGGTGCCGTTGATGACGATGTCGTTCGCTGCGATCTGCGCACGCGCGGTCCCTGTCGAGTGCACGCTGACCTCACCGGTCGCGGTGACATCGCCTTCGAGCGTCCCCTCGATACGCACATCGCCGTCAACGGTGAGCGTCCCGACGAGCGAGTTGCGGGGCCCCAGCACCACAATCCCAGGCGATTCCGGCTGCACCGGCGTCGCAGCACCACGACGCCCGCGCCCACGGCTCGATGTCCCGATCTCGCTGGTGTCCATGGCGGCTCCTTCGCTACGGAATTGGCAGACGGCGGCGCCGGTAATCGTAAGGCTCCCTTCGGTGCGCCGGTCAGCCGTCCAGGTTACGAATCGAGAAAGAGGTGAAGTCAACAGTTGACGATTGCACAGCGGTTGTCGATGTCACGAGCGCGGCCGTCCAGCCGTCGCCGGTACCTGGCGCCGAGTTGATGATGTCGGCGACGATCGCGTTGCCGACAGCGAGAACAAGACGGACGGTCGCCCTCCCGTCAGCAGCGCTGACGAGGATGCATGCGCCGGTGATCGTCGTGCGTCCGCCGACACCGGACACTCTGGGCGCGAAGCCGCGGTCGAGGACGACGGGGGTCGCGCTGGTGCCGGAGTATCGGTCGACCAGGAGCGTCCCAACGGGGTTGACGAAGAACGCGTACGACGGCTGACCGACCACCGCCGGGTCGCAGCGGACGCCGTATCCGGAGTTGCGCGGGTCGCCACTCGCGACGACCGCCGTCACCGTGATGGCGAGCGCCTGCAGCGGTGTGTTGAAGCGCGCCGCGACGTAATGCGAGTACGGCCCCTCGCCGGCGATGAAGTAGCCGCCGCCGTCTCCCCCGCCATAGCCGACGGTGGTTCCGGACGCCAGCGTCGCCTGCGGCCACCCCGAGTGCGCGGAGGTGAACTGGTCGCTGTACACCACCGATCCGCTGCTCAGGCTCATCGTTCTGGGATTGCCGTCCGGACGCTTGATGATCGTCACCACGAGCAGGACGACTGCAGCGGCGATGGCGACCGACAGAACGAGCATCCCCACGACGATGAGGATGCGAAGGGGCTTTCGACCCCAGGGTGCTTCCGACGTCGTGGTCGACGCCGGCACCGGAGTTGCGGATGGCGGCGGTGGCGGCGGGAACTCCACCCGGTCAGGCTACTACCAGGTCCCGGCCGATACCCGCGGATCCGGTGACACCTGCGAGGCCCATCGCATGCGCGAGCTCATCGCGGAATCCCTCGAGGACACGCTGGACCCCGGCGGCGCCGTGGGCACCGAGGCCCCAGACGAGCGGACGGCCCACCATCGTCGCCGCCGCGCCGAGCGCGAGTGCGACCAGTACGTCCGTGCCGCTGCGGATCCCGCCGTCGACGAGGACGGGACCGCGGCCACCCACCGCCGCGACGACCTCGGGGAGTGCGACAGCGGTCGCGATGGCTCGATCGAGCTGCCGGCCACCGTGGTTCGACACGACGATCCCCGCCGCGCCCGAGTCCATGCAGGCGGCGGCATCGTCGCCACGCAGGACCCCCTTGACGAGCACGGGTAACCCGCTCAGCTCGGCCAGCCACCCGATCGTTTCCAGGGAGATGGATGCGTCCTGGCCGATCCGCTGAACGATGCCGCCGGGGTCGGGGTCCGGCCCGAGGTGCGACCCGAAGTTGACGAGGTGCTGCTCCGTGCGCAACGGCGCGAAGTGGCCGCGCCGCTTGAAGCCGATGTATGGCGTGTCGGCGGTGAGCATGAGCGCTCGGGCGCCGAGGCCTACGGCGCGACCCACGAGTTCGGTGGTGATCCGGCGATCGTTGACGACGTACACCTGAAACCACCACGGGCCATCGAGTGCCGCGACGATGTCCTCGAGCACCATCGTCGCCCGTGTCGCCACCACCATGAGCCCGCCTGCCGCGCTCACTCCGCGTGCCATCTCGATCTCGCCCTCGGGATGCGCCAGTTGCTGCCACGCCGTGGGCGCTGCAAGCACCGGCATCGCGAGCTGCGTGCCGAGGATCTCGACGGACAGATCGGGGACGGCGGCGCCGGGGAACGCATGCGGACGGAGGCGATACCGTCGCCAGGCGATGCGCGACTCCTCGAGGCTGACCTCGTCTCCCGCACCAGCGGCGAAGTAGTCGAACGCCGCGACGGGGAGATTCGTCCGCGACGCGAGCTCGTAGCCGGCGAGCAGATCCGCCAGTGCCTCGTCCACGTCCGCGATTGTCGGTCAGGCGGGGCGTCAGCCGGGCGCGGGCGTCGGGGTGGGTTGCGGCTGGAACTCGTTCATCGGGATGATCGGCGCCGCCGCTCCGGCGGCCACCCCGCCGCCACACTGCGTCAACTGGATCTGCTGCTCCCCCGGCGCACCGATCTGATCCGTGAGCGCCGGGCACGAGTAGGTGGCGCTGAACTTCGTTGGGGCCGTCGGCGGCCCGTAGGTCACGGAGTTGGTGAAGTGACACTGGGAATTGGGGTCCTGCACGACCCGATACCGGTGCGTGGCGATCTCGTCAGGACTGGTCTCGTCAACGGTGAGCGTTCGCGCCTCGCAACTCTCGGCCGCGGTGGCGAAGCACTGACCGGCCGTCGCCGAGACCTGGTCGGTCTCCCCGCCGGAACCGACCGTCGCGGTCCCGCAGGAGGCCACTGGGGCCACCGCGGAGACGACGAACGAGACCGTCGTTCCAAGCCCGAGTGCCACAAGGATGACGAGCAGGTTTCTCGTCGCGTTGCGGATGCCGCCGCGCCGCCCGCGGCTCAGGAGCAGGTAGCTGCAGATCAGCGTGTCGGCGCCGAGCAGTACCGCGAACAGGACGACGCCCGCGGCGTCAAATCCGGTCGCGATCATGACGATCACCGTGATCGCCAGGGCCACGACCTCGGCGATCACGTACGGACGGTGCAGATAACGGTGCCCGCCGACCAGCGCCAGCGGAATGATCCCCGCGAGGAGCAGCAGCGTCATCACCAGGACGAAGTTGGCACCTGCCCAGAAGCACAGCGCAGCCCAGGCGACGAGAAACAGCCCGAAGAGGATCTGCGCCGGGAGTCGCTCGGAGCGAGTTCTCATGGGACGCGTAGCATGGCAAACAGGCGTTCGCGGGTGCCAGTCGCTCTGGGCATCATGTCGTGATGCCGAGACGCTACTGCGGAGGAGCCGCCGGCGGGGTCGCGAGGGTGACGGTCGCCTGGCCGGTCTGGCCCGACGCGTCGACCCACGCGACGATGACGTTGTCGCCCGGATGATGGAGTTTGAGGATCTGCTCGAGCGACGCCACCGACGCGACGGTCGCACCGCCGACGGCGGTGATCACGTCGCCTTTCACCAGCGCGCTCGATGCGGCGGGTGAGCCCGCCTGGGTTCCTTCGACGAGGGCACCGGAAGGGGCGGTGCTGTCGAGCACTTCCACCCCGAGGAAGCCGCCCGACGGCGTCGACTGAAATCCCGACGGTGACTTGACGATCTGCGACGCGACGGTGATCGCTGTATTGATCGGAATGGCAAAGGCCTCGGCGGCGCCGGTCTGATCCAGCTGCCGCCCGCCGGCGGCAGCGGTGTTCATTCCGATTGCCTGACCACTGCTGTTGAGCAGCGGCCCGCCGGAGTCACCGGGCTTGATCGGCGCGTTGATCTGGATCATCCCGCCGAGCGTCTCCAGCGGTTCCGTGCCGCTCTCGTCAGACGCGGTGATGCTCTGGTTGAGCGCTGTGACGGTCCCGGGAGCTGATGCCGGTGCTCCGCCGCGGCCAAGTGCGTTCCCGAGTGCGGTGACACTGTCGCCGACCTGAACGTTCGATGAGTTGCCGATCGGCATCGTCGGCAGCCCGGATGCACCGTCCAGCTGGAGGACGGCGATGTCATCGTGCTGGTCGAACCCCACCACGTGCGCGCTGTACATCTGGCCGGTCGACGTGACCTGAACGCTGATCGAGAGCTCGCCGTAGATGACGTGGTTGTTGGTGAGGATCTCGCCGGACGACGTGAGGATCATGCCCGTCCCCGCGGCCGACGCCCCCTGCCCGAGCGTGGTGTTGATGTCGACAATCGCCGCCTCGGCACCCGACGTGCTTCCCGGCCCGTGGATGCTGCGTGTGGCAATCACAGCGGTGGCCGCGGCGCTGGCACCAAGGACTACGAGCAGCACCGCGACGGCGACGAGCTTCAGCCGGGAGGTGCGCCGCGGTGGCGGGGGTGGCTCGTAGGTGTAGTAGTGCTGCGGCCACCATGTAGGCGGCGGTGGCGGGGGCGGCGACGCCCACGAAGGCGCGCCCCAATAGTCAGGCAGCTTGCCCCCCGTCCCTGCCGGCACTCCGGCGGGGACCTCTTCCTCGCTCATCCTGACCCTATTGTCGCCACATCAGACTGTCGCCTGCATGACACGCGACCGCCCGCGACCCACGCTTACGCGAGCGATGGGTGCGGGGGTCTGGTGTCGATGTGCCGGAGCGGCAATGCCGATCCGACCCAACTACATGACGTTGAAGGTCTCCGCAACCTCGATGCTCGAGCCGCCGCCGAGGACGGGGCATCCCTTGGCAAGCTCAACTGCCGCGTCGAGGCTGTCCGCCTCGATGAGGCTGTAGCCGGTCGCGGCGTTTGCGCCACCTCCGTCAGAAACAGACCCGTCGGACGCGATGGTCTTGGTCTGTCCCACCGGATTGCCGCCATCGGCAAGGGCCGGGCCGAGATTCTGGAACCATGTCCCCCAGGCTGCCATCACCGCGCTCTGTGCGGCTTCGTCGCCCTCGGGCATGCTCCCGCCGTGATAGACGAGCAGGTATTTCGCCATTGTCGTGCCTCCTTGCGGGTCAGTTGTTGTTCGCGCCAATGGCGCGGATTGCGTTGGGTTCGAGACGCGCCTCGAGCAGTGCGCGCTCCGACGGGTTGTCGGTGAGCTCGATGGCGCGGCGATCGGCGGTGGCGGCCTCGTCCAGCCGGCCGAACCGGCGCAGCAGCTCGGCCCTGGTCGCCCAGTAGAGGTGGTATCCGTCGAGTTCGGTGCGCAGCGCATCCAGCTCCTCCATCGCCGGGACCGGGCCGGCGACGTGCTCGAGGGCGATCGCGCGGTTGAGCCGCACCACCGGGCTTGGGTTCAGTCGCGTCAGCGCGCCGTAGAGAGCGAGGATCTGCGTCCAGTCGGTGTCCTCGAAGGTCGGCGCCTCGGCATGGCACGCCGCGATCGCCGCCTGGAGCCAGTACACGCCGGGGCTGCCGAGCCGGCGCGCCTGCTCGAGGAGCGCTCCGGCCTCAGCGATCGCCGCGTGGTCCCAGTGCGTCCGATCCTGGTCGCGGAGCAGGACGAGCGCGCCGCCGGCGCCGAACCGGGTCGTGCGCCGCGACTCGTGGAGGCGCATCAAGGCAAGGAGCGAGATCACCTCGGGCTCCCTCGGCAGCATTCGTGCCACGAGACCGCAGAGCCAGAGCGCGTCGGTGCAGAGATCGCGGCTGGTGGCGACGTCGGGTCCGCTGCCGAGATACCCCTCGTTGAAGACGATGTACAGCGCCGCCAGCACCTCGGCGAGCCGCTCCGGCAGCGCTTCCGCGTCGGGCACGCGGTACGGGATGTGTGCGTCGACGATCTTTCGCTTCGCGCGGACGATGCGTTGCGCCATCGTCGCCTCGGAGACGAGGAACGCGTGCGCGATCTGGCTCGTCGTCATGCCCATCACGGCGCGCAGCGTCAGCGCCACCTGGGCGTCGCGTGCGATCGCCGGGTGGCAGCAGGTGAAGATCAGCCGGAGGCGATCGTCGGGATCCTGGTGCACCTCGGGCGCCCATCCGTCGGTCAGCAACTGGAGCTTGCTCCGGTACGCTGAATCACGGCGCAACCGGTCGATGGCACGCCGCCGGGCGGTCTGGAGCAGCCATGCCGCCGGACGCTCGGGAACGCCGTCGACCGGCCACTTCTGGAGCGCGATGACGACCGCATCCTGGACCAGATCCTCCGCGAGGTCGAAATCGCCGGTGATACGCACCAGCGATCCGCAGATCAGCGCGACCTCGTTGCGGAACACCGCGTTGATCGCCTCCGTCGTCGGATCGTTCACTGTGGATCCCGGCTCTCCACAAGATCAGCCGACCGGATGGTTGGCCATGTCGTCGTGTGAGATCACCGGCCGGATCTCGACCGTCTGATCCTTGACGGGCCAGCGCTTGGTGATGGCGATCGCGTCGTCGAGGTCGGTCGCATCGATGGTCACGAACCCCGCGACGTTCTCCTTGCTCTCCATGAACGGCCCATCGGTGACCAACGGGTTCCCGTCCTGCCAGCGGATCGTCGTTGCCGTGCTCGACGGCTGCAACTCCTCGCCGCCGCGCAACTTGTTGTCGCGACCGAGCTCGCCGAACCAGATATCGATCGCGGCATATCGAGCCTTGAGCCCGGCCTCGTCGATGACCTCGTTCTCGTCCTTGATGAACAGCAGCATGTATTTCACGGGTCAGCTCCTTGCTGGTTGGGATGAGTCGCCCCAATGATGACGACGAACGGGAATCACCCAAATCGACAGACCATCGGCGGCGCGTGCGGAGCACGCCGGCGCCGCGCCGTGCTAAACGCTCTTCTGCATGAGTGAATGGACGGTGACCGGGTTCGCGTCATTGAGCGCGACTGATCGAGATCGTGTTGACGTCGTCCGTCAGGCCTGCGAATCGGCGGAGCCGCTCGACCTCAAGCTCGAGCTCGACGAGGGCGAAGCCGCCGGTGAGCCGATCCACTTCCTCGCCGAAGCGGATGGCGATCTCGTCGGATACGCCGGGATCACCCCGGGCGATGAAGCCGAGGCGTGCGGCATGGTGACCCCGGCCTGGCGTGGCCGCGGGATTGGCACCGAGCTGCTCAACCATGTGCTCGGTGCGGGCCGCCGGCTCGGGCGCGAGAGTGTCCTGTTCATCTGCGAGGACGCCGGAGCGGTGGCGCTGGCATGGCTGCATCGCCTGGGCGCGGCCGACGACTCCGCCGAGCAACGCATGACGGTTCGCCTGGACGCCAGGGCGGACGCCGGAACCGGCCACGACGGCGTCGGTGCGCCACTCGAGCTTCGCCCAGCCGGCGAGGCGGACCGCGACGCGTTGACCAGGATCCGCGGGGACGATTTCCTCTCGACCTTCGACTTCTCGGCGCCCGATGAGCTGATGATCGCGCTCGACGACGGTGTCGAGGTCGGCACGTTGCGCCTGACCGCAACACCGCGACGGTCGATGGTCTATGGCTTCGTGATCGATCCGGAGCGGCGCGGGCAACGTCTCGGCACCCGAATGCTCGAGGCAGTGCTCGAGCTGCTGCGGTCTCGCGGCGTCACCGAGGTAGGGCTCGAAGTCGATCCCGAGAACACGCCGGCGGTCGGCCTCTACAGGGCGTTCGGCTTTGTCACGGTGACGATGTACCGCTACCTGCGCCTGGCGTCGTCGCTCGCTGGGGACTGAACGCTACGCGACCAGGATTCCTGGATCTGGATCCGGATCCGGAGCGCCATGCAGCAAGTCGGTCACGCGAGGCTTGAAGACGAGCTGCGCGATGAGCGTCGGCACTAACGCGGTCAGCACAACGACAGTCACGAGGATCGAGTACTGGGAGCGTGTGATGAAGCCATTTGTGTACCCGAAGAGAGCGGCGATCGTCCCGAATGTGAGGCCCGTCGACATCATCATCGTCGTGTACCAGGCTTCGCGGATGCGAATCCGGAACGGACGCGTGGCGGGAAACACACCGATCACTTTGGCCCCGACCTTGATCCCGAACAGGAGCAGGATCGTCAGGCTCCCGGCAACGACTGCCGGCAGCGAGATCAATGTCCCCGCACGCAGGAAGAAGAACGGCGTCAGGAACGTGAACGCGACGCCTCGCACCCGCCCCACCATCCTCGGATCAGCGTGGAAGAAGCCGGCCGCACCGAGTCCGAGGAGGTATGCGGGAAGAACGGCCTCTGACTTTGCAGCTGCCGCGAGCGCGCCGAGCCCGAACAGGAGCAGGAAAACGTACTTGACCTCGGGCTCACTCACCGGGTGTCCGAAATGCTTGACGACGAAGCGCAATGATCGCGGCAAGAAGACAAGGACGACTGCGGTCGCGATGCCAAAGGCGATCAGGACGCTGTTGTAGTCGGCGAACACGACCCCGAGCGCGAGCACCGTTCCGAGGTCGCACACGAAGCACGCGCACAGGATCAGTTTGCCGAGGTCGGTTTTGTTCAACCCGGTGTCGAGCATCACCGCGTAGACGACGGCGACCGAGGTCGTCGATAGCGCGATGCCGGCGATCTCGGCGCCGTGCAGCGGCCAGTGGAGCACGAGCAGCGCGAAGGCCCAAGCAGCCGTCGCCGGGGCGGCAAAGCCGATGCCGCCGATCACCAGGCTCGGGGTGATGAACCTCCGGAACGACTTTGGATCGATCTCGGCGCCGGCAAGGAACGTCAGCAGGACCGAGCCGAACCCTGCAAGGAAATCGACCCACTCGTTGGAAGAGAGACCGAGGAGGTTGCCACCGACGACCCCGGCGAGAATCTCCACAAGGGCGACGGCGAGACCGATCCGGACCGAGATCAGGCTGGCGACGAAGGCAAGACCGATCCAGAGCGTGGCAATCCCATAGCTGTTGTTCAGCGAGTTGAGCAGGCCAATGTGGAGCGGACAGCAACCCACTTCGGATCCTCCTACCAGCGGCGGTTCTGGTAGGGCCCATCAGGCCGTTGTGGCCGAGGACGGTGAGACCCATCACCGATTTCGCGAGACGCGATCGTTAAAGGCTACTACGGATCGGCCAGGATGTCCAGCTTGAAAATTTGCGCAACGGCGCCTAGCCCTCGTCCCCCGGAGATCGAATCAACCAGGCGAACGTCGGCCCGGGTGGCGCGCCGATAGTGCCGGCGTGCTCCGCGGGAAGGCGACGCCGAGCCAGCTCGAGACGCATGCTCTCCTCTCCTTTGCGCATCGCCCAGCGATGGTTGGCGCTGAACGCCGGACGCATCAGCCATGTCAGCCGGCGCAGCAATGGTTTCTCAGCGCGAATTCGCCAGTCGTAGTACGCATTCGTCTGCTCACCATCCGCGATGAACGTCCACATGCCTCCACCCACGAAATCGCCGTCGGCACGCAGGGCGATTCCTCCCGCGCCGTCGTTGCGCAGCGTGGTGAACCGCCATCGCAGCGTGTAGGGAAGCCAGCCCTTCGTCCACAGGTCGACGACGCGTCCGGTGCCGTCCCGCTCGCCTTCCTCGATGACGCGCACCTCGAGGTACACCGACGGCCACCAACGAGGCAGATCGAGCGCGTCGCTCAGCACTGCGGCTACTTCTTCCGGGGTGGCTCGCAGCCGCCACTTGGAGATGAAGTGATATTCGTTGCTCACCACTGGGTCCTCCCACCAGCGACCCGACAATCCTCAAGGTCGCGGCGATTCTACCCAGTCAGCACGCCGTTTTTGGCGCCTAGATCCAGCCTCGGCGCCGAAAGAAGATGAGCTGCACGACGATCGACAGGAGCATCACGAGAACGCCGATCGCAAACGCCGCGAAGCTGCCGATATGCGACACGAGCCACGCGAAGTTCATCCCGAAGAACCCGGTGAGAAACGTCAGTGGGAGGAACAGGCTGGCCACAACCGTCAGCGTCCTCATCGTGAGGTTGAGGCGGTTCGACACCATCGACAGATATACATCCATCGCGCTCGCCAGCAGGTCGCGCATCGAGTTGACGTTCTCGTACTGGCGGATGATGTGGTCGTAGACGTCGCGGTAATACGCGGTCGTCTCCTGATCCTGCTCGAGTGAATGCGTGACGAGACGCTGGAACATGTCGCGCTGCGCGCCGAGAATGCGCCGCATCTCCGACGCATCGTGCTTCAATTCCTGCAGCAGCACGAGTTGTGGCGTTGTCGCCTCGACGAGGATGTCGTCCTGCAACTTGTCAACCGATGTGTCGAGCGCCTCGAGCGAGTTGAACGTGCTGTCGACGAGGGCATCCATGACGAGATAGGTCAGGAACGAGGTCTTTCGGCATGCGCTTTGCGGCGACTCGGCGATGCGCTCGTTCAGCTCGGAGAAGCCGGGCTCGGGCAGCTCGTGGACCGTCACCAGGAACTGCGGGGCGATGTACATGTGGTGCTCCCGAAACTCAACCTGGTTGTCTTTGAAACCGATGACAAACAGGACGGCAAACACATACCCGTCATATTCATCGAGCTTCGGTCGTTCGTTCCGACTCTTGACGTCCTCGATCGTGAGTTGATGAAACTTGAATGTGTCGGTCAGCAGCTTGAAGTCGTCGTCATCCGGCGCCTGGATATCGAGCCAGAAGGTTTCCTTTCCGGCAGTCACCAGGCCCTCAACCACTGCGGGGTCGATCTGACGGCTGTGCCCATCGGCCGTGAAGAGCGTGCGCATCTCGCCCGATCCTACGGCCTGACGTCGCTGTGCGGCGCCGTTCGATCACGGCGCGGCAATTCCGTGTCAGGACGGACTCGGCGTCGGGACCTCGGTGGGATGCGGTGGCGCCGGATTCAGCAGCGGCCGCTCGTCGGCCAGTGCGATGGCAAGCTCGCCGGCGGCGGTCGGGTGCAGCGGCGCCGCGGCACCCAACCCCTGCACGAAGGACTGGGCGGTGCAGAGCTCGTGACCTAGAAAGCTCGGGTCGACAGCAGCAAACCCGAAGCTCGCAGCTCCTTGGCTGAGCACGGTGTTGAAGGCGGTCAGGCGGTCCAGCAGCACAGCCGATTTCGCGGCGGTCACGTCGGACTGACCGGGGCATACCGGTTTCGCCGGAAGCGGGTCGTAGTACTCGTTGATGATGACCTGCGGCGCACCCGGCAGCGTCGCGAGATGCTGGAGCAGGTCGTAGTAGTCAATGGTGAAGCTGTCGAGCGCCTGCATGAACCATGCCGCCGAAGCGCTGTCGTCACACTGCGGGGAGACGAGGCACAGTTCCATCAGTTCCGCCCAGTGCATCTCGTTCGCGCCGATGCTGACAATAACGGTGCGGACGCCGGACATGGTCGCCAGCGTCGCGAGTTGCGGCGGCACGATGCGCCCGTTGATCAACTCCGGGCCGAAGAGGCCCTCCTCGATCGAGGCGTTCGTGCACGCGAGATTCACCACCGCGGTCCCGTTGACCGCCGCGATATCCGCCGCATAGCTGTCACGGCTCCGGCGGCAGGCGACATCGTCCGGTGTCGGGCTGGGCACCAGGGGATTGCCCGCGCCGGCTGCCGTCGAGTCACCGATGACGACCGTGGTTGCGCTGGTGGTGGCCGGCTTCGGAGGCGGCGCGATGACTTTGAGCGGCGATCGGCCGACAAGCTCGTCGAGGGTCCGCACCTGCGAGAGCTGATTGAGACCGGACGCCGCGCTCGAGACCCCGACCGCGTCCACGCCGCCGGCAATAACAGCCCCGACGAGCATGCCCGCGAATACAACTCGCCATCGCTGTCGCGCCAGCACGAGCGTCAACCCCGCGAGCGCCGCTGCGATGAGCACGGTGATGACCAGCTGGCGCGCGAAGTACGCAGTCCACCCGTCGCGAAGATTCTGGCCGAGGTCACGCGGCTCCCGAAGCGCGAGGAGCAGCTCGTTGTAGTGGGTCACCTCGGCCCACTGCAGGCGCGGCCGGATCGGCCCGCTGAATTGCTGGGTGGTCGGGATCGACTGCCCGAAGAGCGCCAGGGTTCCGGGCCCTGACGTCGACAGCGACGGCGGTCCGGCACTCAGCTCCAGCGACTGCCCGGCGGTCTGGATCGACTGTGCCGGCGACACCAGCAATGAGATCGCGATGCTCGCGAGGGGCACGACGAGCGCCACGCAGAGTGCGAGGAGCCCGATGCCGATCTTGTGGGAGAGGTTGCGAGGCATATGACCACGCTACCCGCGTTGCCCCAAATCGATGCCGCTATCCTGTCGCGGGCACCCGTCCAGCCGGCATCGAGGGAGAACAGCAGCCATGCCCGAGGTCAGTCCCGAAGCGGCCGCCCTGCATCGCAGCTCGATCGTCGTCGACACGCACGACGATCTGCTGATGCTCTGCACGCGGCGGGCGCCTGCCGAGCAAGGCGCCTACTTCCGGAACAACTGGCTGCCGCAGCTCCGCGCCGGCGGTGTCCGGATCCAGGTGCTGCCGGTCTTCATCGACGACGACTTCCGGCCCGAGGGTGCGCTTCGCCAGACGCTTCGCATGCTCGAGGCCGGGTGGCGTATCGCAGCGGCCAATCCGGACGCGGTGCGCATCTGTCTCACCGGAGCAGACGTCGACGCTGCGCTCGACGACGGCCTGATCGCGCTCATCCTCGCGCTCGAGGGCTGTGAGGCGGTGGGTATCGATGTCGGACTCTTCGAAACCTTGTTCCGCCTCGGCGTGCGGATCGCGTCGTTCACGCATTTCGGCCGGACCATGCTCGCCGACGGTTCGCTCGAAGACAACGCGGGGAGCCGGCTCACGAACGCCGGTGTCGAGGCAGTCGCGATGTGCGAGCAGCTCGGCATCACGCTTGACGTTTCTCACCTCGGCGCGACGTGCACCGATCACCTGCTGGAACTCGCGACTCGCCCGGTGATCGCGTCGCACTCATCGGCCTTCGCAGTGCGTGCCCATCACCGCAACCTCACCGATGAACGGCTGCGCCGTCTGGCCGCGACGGGAGGTGTCGTCGGCATCAACGTCATCGCCGCCTTCATCGACCCGGAGGTCCACACCGTGCCGCGCGTCGTCGACCACATCGAGCATGTCGCCGGCGTCATCGGCGTTGAGCATGTCGGACTCGGCCCGGACTTCTGCAAGGAAGTGTTCGACGAGATCAATGGACCCGACTGGCAACACATCGTTGGCGGGGTGCAGATGAATCGCTACATCCCGGGCCTCGAAGGGCCGAGCGGCATCCCACTCATCACCGAGGAGTTGCTGCGTCGCGGCTGGGCGGACGGTGACATCCGTCAGGTCCTCGGCGCCAGCTTCCACACGCTGTTCTCGCGTGAGCTCGGGGTGCCCGCCGCACAGCGATAGTCCGCGCCCAAGGCTGACCGGGACCCGGCATTCGGGCCCCGGCAGCCAAAGACGTCGAGTTCGACTGCTAGTGGCTGTCCGCTGCCACCAACTCGGGAACGAAGAGCGCTGCGTTGACGGTGCCGACGCCGGTCGCCATGTCGTACAGGCTGTTCGCCGTGAATCCGTTCACGGTGTGGGTCGCGCCGCTCTGCGGGAAGGTCACGGTGGTGTTGCCCGCTTCGACATCAACGATGCCGGGCGCGCGTGCCGCTTCCATTGCGTAGAGGGCGGGGTTGATAAGGCCGAGACCATGACCGGCCCACTGGTCCGCGATCGCGATGACCCCAGCGAATTCCGGGGACGCCTCGCTCGTTCCGCCGATGAGGTAGAAGCCCGCGGCTCCCTGCGCGGCGTTCGCATTCAGGTACACCAGCGCCGCGCCGTTGACGGCCGCGCTCATCGAGATGTCGGGGAAACCGCGCATCGCGCCGACGGTGCCCGCGACGGAATTCTGGTACGCCGGGCGCGTGAAGATCGACGACCGACCGCCACCCGTTGCCGCGGGCGAACCGAAGAGCGCCGTGTCATTCCAGACGGCATCCGGCTGGGTCTCGTTGCCCTTGGCATCGAGGAACAGCTGCGTCCCGCCGACACCGGTGACCAGCGGGTCATCCGCAGGCCATTCAGAGACCCGGCGAAGGAAGAACTTGTCCGCGAACCCCTGCGGTGTGAGGGTCTTCGCACCCGTCGGACCGGCATCGCCAGAACCGGCGAGCACGGTCACGCCATGAGCTGCCGCGTTCTTGTAGTCGCTGCGCAGCGCAAGCAGTGATGCCGCGTTCGGGAAGCCCTGCTCCGGTGCCGCAAAGCTCTGCGTGATCACGTCACCGAGGTGGTGATCGACGACGTAGTTCTCCGCCTCGACGATCTGCGGGAACCCTTGCACGCCAAGTGTTTCCGGCACGGTCGTCTCGACGAGGAGGATGTTGGCACCCGGTGCCATGGCGTGGGCGTACTCGACATCGAGCGAGGTCTCCTGCGCCCAGCCGACCATCTGCGGACGCTTGGTCGGGTTGAACGGCGGAATGGGGCCGTTCGGCTGAAGGATCGTGAAGTGCGGTGGCGGCGGCAGGCCAAACGACTTGTCGAAGACGTTCAGCTCCTGACCGATGCCCTGGAAGCCGTACGAGTCGACGATCACGATCGTCTCGCCCTTGCCGTTCAGGCCCTTCTTGTACAGCGGTCCGAGGTTGTATGCCTTCTGAAACTGGAACGGGGCATAGCACGCAATCCCGATCTCAGCGATGCAGTCGGCCGTGGTGGGAGGCGTGAGAAAGCTCACGTTGCTGGCGAGTTTCGCGAGCGGGATCGGTCCCAGGCTCGCGCCTGATGCTGCCGCACCGCCGCCGGCGGTGAGAAGTGTGGCTGCAAGGAGTCCGGTTCCTGAAACCAGACCGGTCATGCGCCGTGTCAAGCCAATCATCAGTGGAGATGTCCCCCTAAATCGTTGCTCGGCACTCTCGCCGAGTCGCATCCAGTGGACGGTGCGCGGCCTCGCGGCCGCTTCGTCCGAATGTCGCATGCCGGGAATACCGGCGACCTTCCCAGACGGCTATGTGTTGGCCAACGGCACGCGCCTCCATGAACACACGACACGACATCGATGACGAAATCCGGGAACAAAGCCTACCCCTCCGGTACGTACGGAGTGGGGTTGCGCCCGGTGCACTGCTACTCCCCCGTCTCCCCGTCGACGGACTCCCTGATGAGGTCGGCATGGCCGTTGTGCCGGCCGTATTCCTCGATCATGTGGCACAGGATCCAGCGCAGGCTCGGTGCTCGCCCGTCGGGCCATGCGCGCTTCGCCAATTGCTCGAGGCCACCGCGGGCGAGTGCCTCGTCAACGTCGATCCGGGCCTGTGCGACGGCAGCCTCCCAGAGCGCTCGCAACTCCTCCGGACTGTCATGTGCCGCGGAGCTCCAGTCCCAGTCGGGATCGGCATCCCAGTCCACCGCGTCCCACGGAGGCCCCGGGGCGCGCCCGAGCAGGTTCTCCGCAAACCAGTAGTTCTCTACGAGCGCGAGGTGCTTGAGCATCCCGCCGAGGGTCATCGTGGAAACGCCGACCGTCGCGGCGAGCCCGGCCGCATCGAGCCCAGCGCACTTCCACGCAAAGGTCGCGCGCTGGAAATCGAGGAATCCTCGGAGGGTGTCGACCTCGTCCGCAGCAGGCGGTGGTTCCGGCCGGCCCTGGGCGTCGAAAACAGGCACGGTGCGAGAGTGTAGTGGGACCTACGCTGCTAGCATCCGGCAATGCTTTTCGGCATCGACGTCGCCCAGCAGCGCCAGCCCTTTGACGAGATCGTCAGTCGGGTCCAATTCGGCGAGGCACTCGGCTTCGACGGCGCATGGGGATTCGACCACCTCGTCCCGATGTACGGGGAAGGTCCCGGTGAGTGTTTCGAGGGGATGACAACGCTGGCTGCACTCGCCACCGCGACAAGCCGCATTCGCCTCGGGCTACTGGTCACAGGTGTCACGTACCGGCACCCGTCAATGCTCGCCCTTGAGGCGGTCACCGTCGACCACGCCAGCCACGGGCGGCTGGAGCTCGCGCTCGGTGCCGCGTGGTACGGCCGCGAGCACGAGGAGTTCGGGATCGACTTCCCGCCGCTCGGCGAGCGCTTCGACCGTCTTGAGGACTGTCTCGAGATCGTCACTCGCCTCATGACTGGCGACGTGGTCTCGTATCACGGGCACCACTTCGACCTCAGGCAGGCGCGGGCGGGCCCACGCCCCGTGCAGCTGCCACATCCACCAATCTGGATCGGCGGCAGCGGGCCGAAGCGCACGCTGCCACTGGTCGCAAGGTATGCGGACGTCTGGCACGCATACGGCAGCCCGGAATCGCTCGCAGAAATGTCCGCACATATCGACAGTCTCGCCGAAGGGATCGGCAGGGATCCGGCCGCGATTCGCAGAGCATCCTCGCTGTCGCTCTCGGAGCCCGACGACGTGATCCGTGCGAACGTCGAAGCAATGCAGAAGGTCGGTATCGGCTATCTCATCTGCGGCTGGCCGAGTGAGGGCAGGGATCGCGTCGAGTTGTTCGCAACGACCGTGATGGCGGACTACGCGGGCTGAGCTTCCCGATACGGGACCCAGCGATCGATCATCGCCGCGAGGGTCGCGGCCTGCACCGGCTTGCTCAGATACGCATCCATGCCCGCCGCGAGGCACTCCGCCTCGTCGCCGATCATCGCGCCCGCCGTCATCGCGATGATCACTGTGTGACGGTTCAGGCCTTCATGGACCCGGATCATCCGTGTCGCCTCGAATCCGTCCATCTCAGGCATTTGTCGGTCCATGAGGACTGCGTCATACGCCGTGTGCGCCACCGCGGCGACGGCCTCGACTCCGTTGTTGGCCACATCCACCTGGTGGCCCCGCCGCTCCAGCATGCGCATCGCAACCCTTTGGTTCACCGGGTTGTCGTCGACGACGAGGATGCGACCGAGACGCGGCGCGGTGGCGTCCATGACGCTGCCCGCAGCCGGATGATCCGGCTGCGGCACCGCGTGAACGAGCGGCAACGTGAACCAGAACGTGCTGCCTCCCGCGGCTTCGCTGCGCACGCCGATGGCGCCCCCCATTGCATCCACCAACTGCTGACAGATCGCAAGGCCGAGACCGGTCCCGCCGAGACGTCGCGTGCTCGACGCGTCGCCCTGGATAAAGCTCTCGAACAGATTCGGTTGCTCACTCATGTCGACGCCGATGCCCGTGTCGGTGACCTCGACGAGCACCTCGGCACGCGCCCGGGCCGATGGTCCGGCGCGCGCACGCACAACGATCTCTCCGTCGTCGGTGAACTTGATCGCGTTGCCGAGCAGGTTGATGAGTATCTGCCGGATCCGTCCAGGATCGCCGCGGAACGTTGTTGCGGCTGACGGATCGATGACCACGCTGAGCTCGAGCTGCTTCGCGGCGGCCGCAGGTGTCACGAGCTGTGCTGCCTCTGCGATCACGGCCTGCAGGTTGACGTCGTCGAGCTGGATCACCATCTTTCCCGCCTCCATCTTGGAGAAGTCGAGGATGTCGTTGACGATCGTCAGCAGCGCTTGCGCGGACATGTTGATGGTCGCCGCGTACTCGCGTTGCTCGGCATCGAGTCGCGTGTCGAGGAGCAACGCAGTCATCCCGATGACCCCGTTCATCGGCGTGCGAATCTCGTGACTCATATTGGCGAGGAATCGCGACTTCAGACGCGACGCCTCTTTCGCCTGATCAGACGCCGCAGCCAGATCACTGGCGATACGTTTGCGTTCGGTAATGTCGTTGAACGTGACCACGGCGCCGGTGACGATGTCGTCTTCCGTGATCGGGAACGCCGAGTACTCGGCGGCGAACGCGGTGCCATCGCTCCGCCACATCTGCTGCGACGCGGAACGGACGCTGTCACCGCCCCGCAGGACGTCGAAGATCGGACCCTCTCCGGTTGCGTACGGCGAGCCGTCGTCGCGCGTGCGGTGGAACTGCGGATGCACGGTCTGTCCCAACACGTCTGCAACATCAACCCGCAGCGCCGTTGCGGCCGCCGCGTTCATGAATGCGCAGAGCCCGTCGCGGTCCGTTCCGTAGATCCCCTCACCCGCCGACTCCAGGAGGAGCCGCAGGCTGCTTGCGAGACGCCGGCGCTCGTCCTCGGCTGCGTGATTGACAGCGCGAAGTTGGTCGGAGAGGCTGCTGATCGCGACCGCGCCGGCGAGTGGAGGGGCGAGGATTCGCGCGCGTTCGCTCTCGAGTGCGCCGAACTGTGGCCGGTCCGCCAAGCGCGCGACGGTGACGGCTCCGATGATCTCGCCACCGCTGACGAGCGGAATCGCCATCACCGGTCCGAGGCCTGTCTCCTCGCGCGACATGCTGCGTGCTTTCGCCCCAGACCCGCGCATCGAGGGAGCCGATGAAGATCTCGCCGCTTCGTACAGCGCGACCTCCGGGTGATTCGCCTTTCACCGCCGTCGGCTGCACCGTCGGATACCCGTCGACGATACGCAGGCCGCCGGGTTCAACGAGGCTGACGACGATCTGGGCCGCACCGAGCAAGCTCCGCGACATGCGCAAGCAGCCCGTGGTCGAGGACTTCGGATTGCTCGGCAAGGCCGGTGAGGCGGGCGACCGTGACCCGCTGCCACGACGCGAGAAATTGCGCGAGCTCGTCGACCTCGTGTTGACGATCGAGGAGATGGGCGTCGGGCCGCCCGGCATCGCCGGCATCGGCGACCGGGTAGCCCGCATCGCTCATGACAAGTTGAGCGGTGCCAGCGGCCCGAACCAGTGGGGCAGCCAGCGTGCGACTGCAGCATTCAGGGTGCTGGTATCGATCGGCTTTGGCACATACGACGACGCGCCTGCAGCACTGCACCGACCCTCTTCGTCCGCGCCCACTTTCGCGGTCACCGCAATGATCGGCAGGTCCGCGAATTCGGGCAGTGCACGGAGCGCGCGCATGGTGTCGTACCCATCCATGAGCGGCATCATGATGTCCATGAAGACGATGTCGATCCCGGCAGTTTCCTGCAGCGTCGCGATCGCCTCCCTGCCACCGGATGCCCCGATGACGGTGATGCCGTGGCGTTCGAGCAGCACCGTGAGCGCGAAGACATTGCGCGCGTCGTCGTCAACGACCAACGCGGTGAAGTCGCTCGAGCCGGCTTGCACCTCGAGGTTTGGCGCCGCTTCCAGCGCCGCGATGACTGGGGCGACTGCGACAACGACAGGCTGAACCGCCGGCTGAGCGACGATGACCGTTGCTTCGACAGGAGCGGGCAGCGCTGCGAGATGCGGGGTCGCCAGGCGACTCGGCGCCGGGGCAAGAATCGGTTGCCGGCGCGGCAACGGCCTGCCGGGTGCGACATGCACAACTGCGCTTGCGTTGGGATCGCCCATCGGCAGGAAGACCGTGAACACGCTGCCTTGACCCGGAGCGGAGGTCAGCGTGATCTCGCCGCCGAGGAGTTGCACGAGCTCACGGCTGATGGAGAGGCCGAGGCCGGTGCCGCCGTAGCTCCGCGATGACGCGCCGTCCGCTTGCGCAAACGCCTCGAAGATCTCGCGATGCTGCTCCGGCGCGACGCCGATACCCGAGTCGCTCACGGCGAATGCGAGCACCGCTCGCGCTTCGTCCAGCGTGGCTTGACCCGGGGTCCATCCATGGCTCGCGAGTCGCACCTGCAAGGAGACGCGACCGTGGTGCGTGAACTTGAACGCGTTCGAGAGCAGGTTCTTGAGCACCTGACGCAGACGGTCCGGGTCTGTCGTCATGACGTCGGGGACGTCGTCGTCGACGCTCACGTTGAACTGCAGCTTGCGGCTCTCGGCGACGTGCGCAAAATCGCGCGTCATCGCGTCACGGATCTCGCGGATATCGATGGGACTCATCTCCATGCGGACCGTGCCCGACTCCACCTTGGCGAGGTCGAGAATGTCGTTGAGCAACGTGAGGAGATCCGAACCAGACGAGCGGATAATGCTCGCGTACTCGACCTGCTTCACCGTGAGGTTGCCGGTGGGATTGTCCTGCAGCTGCTCCGCGAGAATGAGCAGCGAGTTGAGTGGCGTGCGCAGCTCATGCGACATGCTCGCAAGGAACTCGGACTTGTATTTGGAGGAGATCGCGAGCTGTTCGGCCTTGTCCTCGACGAGACGCTTGGCGACCTCCACTTCCTCGTTCTTGCGCTCGACCTCGATGTTCTTCTCTTCGAGCTGGCGCGCCTGCGTGCCCAGGTCTTCGTTGGATGAACGCAACTCTTCCTGCTGCGCCTGCAGCTCCTGTGCCTGGGACTGCGACTGCTTGAGCAGGTTCTCGGTCACGGTGTTGGCCTCGATGGTGTTCAGCACGAGCCCGATACTCTCCGTGAGCTGCTCGAGGAACGCCTGATGCACGCCGCTGAACCGGCTGAACGAGGCCAGCTCGATCACTGCTCGTACGGAACCCTCGAAGAGCACCGGCAACACGATGATGTTCAGCGGAGTCGAGTCGCCGAGTCCCGACGAGATTCGGACGTAGTCGCTGGGGACGTCGGTGAGCAGGATGCGCCGCTTTTCCTTGGCGCACTGACCGACGAGGCCTTCGCCGAGCGCGTACTGCTTGGAGAGGTGCTTGCGCTCCTCATAGCCATATCCGGCCTGGAATCCGAGCACCTGCTCACCGCCCGAAGCGCCGGGCCGCATCGTGTACAGGACACCGTGCTGCGCGAGCACCAACGGTGCGAGCTCCGACAGGATCATGTTGGAAACCGTCGACAGGTCGCGCTGGCCCTGCAGCAACCGGGTGAATCGCTCGAGGTTGGTCTTCAGCCAGTCCTGTTCGGTGTTGACGCGCGTCGTCTCACGCAGGTTGCGGATCATCTCGTTGAGCTTGTCCTTGAGAACCGCGACCTCGCCGCTTGCCTCCACACTGACCTGCCTCGTGAGGTCACCCTCAGTCACCGCAGTCGCAACATCAGCGATCGCGCGAACCTGATTGGTGAGGTTCGCGGCCAGCTGGTTCACGTTGTCGGTGAGGTCCTTCCAGACGCCGGCGACCTCTTTGGACTGCGCCTGGCCGCCCAGCTTGCCCTCAACGCCAACCTCGCGCGCCACTCTCGTGACCTCGCCGGCAAAGCTGTTGAGCTGATCCACCATCGCGTTGACGGTGTTCTTCAGCTCGAGGAACTCACCCTTGACATCGGCGGTGATCTTCCGGCTGAGGTCGCCGTTTGCGACAGCCGTGGTGACATCGGCGATGTTCCTGACCTGTGCGGTGAGGTTGTCCGCCATGATGTTGACGTTGTCGGTGAGGTCCTTCCACACGCCGCCGACCTCGATGGTCACCGCCGCAGCCTGGCCCAACTTGCCTTCCGTACCAACCTCGCGAGCGACACGTGTCACTTCCGAGATGAAGCCGTTGAGCTGGTCAACCATCGCGTTGATGGTGTTCTTGAGGTCGAGCATCTCCCCCTGCGCGTCGAGCGAGATCTTCTTGCTCAGGTCGCCATCCGCAACTGCGCCGATGACGCGCTGCATCTCCTTGGTGGGACGCACGAGGTCATCGAGCAGCGTGTTGACGGAGTCGACGCAGCCCGACCACGCATCGCCCGAGCGGCCCAGCAATACCCGTTGCGACAGCTTGCCTTCCTTGCCGACGAGATGGCTGACCCGCGCCAGCTCATGTTCGAGCAACTCATTCGATGCGATGACCCGATTCAGCGCGTCGGCGACCTTCCCGGCGACGCCGGTCCAGATCACCGGCATGCGAGCGGTGAAATCGCCGCGCTCGACCTCCGCAAGCACCTTCAGCAGCGTGTTCGCGTCGATCGCATCCGCCTCTTCCGTTTCCCGATGTGGGTCCGGGGGAGCGATTGTGGATGCGCCGTTGGTAGGAAGGCTACGCACTGTCATGGGGCGCTCCAGTTCGTGAGTCCGTCATATGCGGCACCCACTCAGTTCCGGACCCGGCGTGGGCTCAGAGTCGGACGGGGCTGTGCGCAATCTGGGCGCATCCACGAAAGCGAACGGTGCGGCGGCGTACTTAGGGCTTGGATCGTCGCGACGGCGTCACATCAAGCAGATCCGCTACCGCGGGTCCATGGGCGCACACCGCCGGGGCGTGACCTCCCTCGTTTGGCCGGGAGGGCCGGCGCGGTACCAAAACCGCATGGAATCTCGCGAGCAGCTCTGGCAACCGGACCTCTTCGCTCAGGGGGAGCCGCGGCCAGATCGTGATTTCACAGGCCTGGTCCGCCAGCAACTGGATGCGACGGCGTGGGTGGACCACGTCCCCGGCTGGCTGCAGGGAGCCGATGCCCTCTTCGAGGATCTGCTCCACGCAACGCCGTGGCAGTCGACCACCCAGGAGCTCTACGGCAAGATCATGGTCACCCCGAGGCTGGTCGCGCGGTGGACCTCGCCCGAGGAGATCCGCGCGCTACCACCGGTCATCGAGCAGATCCGCGAATTGCTCGTGACGCGCTACGCGCGTCCCTTCAACTCGGTGGGCGCCAACCTCTACCGCGACGGCCGCAACTCGGTCGCGTGGCACGGCGACCACATCCCGATCCGGATCGTCGATCCGGTGGTCGCGACAGTATCCCTCGGGTATCCGCGTCGCTTCCTCATGCGTCCGCGTGACGGCAAGACGGAGCTCTCGCTCGCGCTCGGCATGGGCGATCTCGTCGTCATGGGAGGCAGCAGCCAGCGCACCTGGCTCCACGCGGTTCCCAAGGTCGCGTCCGCAGGGCCGCGGATCAGCGTCGCCTTCCGGCACTCGACCGGCTAGCCCCGATCGGTGCGCCCCGACTGGCTCGCCGGCGGTGCAGGGTCGCGGAGCGATGGCATCAGGTGGCTGCGAATCTCCGCTGCCACGCTCTCGGCGTCGGGGGTGGTCACGACGAGGCGGCCATAGGCGGCGCCCTCGAGATCCACAACGACGGCCGGTCCGCGACCGTGGACGGCAGCGAAATCCTTGCCGAAGGATCCCCGCCGCGTGCCGACCGCAATCACACGGGGAACTCCGGTCCCGGGCGCCCGTATGCCCCGAAGCTCGGGCCATGCTTCGTCGACGGCACGAACCTCGCGCACCGCGGCTAGCGGGACGTGAATGTCGACGTGCACGGCCTCGACCTTCTCGAGGTCTGACATCCGCACCACGAGGTCAGCGCCGTCGACGATGAGCGAGGCCATGGCCGCATCTTACGGGCACCCAAGATCGCCGGCGCCAATTCACCCCGGCAAACGACGGGCTACGAGTCCGTCGCGCCGCGATCACGATTGCTCCGGACGAGGTCCCCGCCGATAGGGTCGCCGAGATCCCCTGTCAGACGTCGCGAACCTTTTGGGTGAACCAACCATCGGTACTCTCCACGTCCCCGCAACGCGCGCCTTCGGTCTGACCCTCGGCGCGATCGTTGTCGCCGCGGGGCTCGCCCCGGTCCTGCCGGCGCAGGCGCGCCAGGTCTCCGATCCGGTATCCGATGTCGCCATCGGCGCGACATATGCGGGGACGATCGGCGGCCCCGGACATGCAGCGATGTATCCCTCCGGTGTGGAGATCGCGCCGGATGGTGACGTCGTGATTGCCGACGCCGGGAACGACCAGGTCGCGGAGTACACGCCCGCCGGCACACAGGTCTGGCGCGTCGGGAGCGAGGGCAGCGGCGCCAGCGCGAAGGTGCTGCAGTTCGAACAGCCTCGCGATGTCGGCGTGGATGCGTCCGGGAACGTGTACGTCGCCGACAACGGCAACGGCCGCGTGGTCGTCCTCAACGGCAGCACCGGTGCCTATATGAACAAATGGAAGAGCGCGCTCACCGGCGGCAGTGCACCCATCGGCATCACGGTGAACGCGACCACCGCCAACCTGCCCAATCTCCCCGCCGGCCAGCGTGTGTATGTCGCCGACGGCAACCGGAATCAGATCACCGTCTGGAACACGGATGGCACGCCGGTCACGCCGGCCGCCGCGGCAACGATCACCAGCACAGGGGCGTGCAAGCTCAACCGCATGCGTGATGCCGCCGCCGATGCTGCCGGCAACGTCTACGTCGCCAACTACGAGAGCGACGACATCCTCGAGTTCACCTGGAACGGCACTGCGTGGGTGTGCGCCGCGACATTCGGCACGCAGGGAACCGCGAGCGGCACGACGGCGGTCTGCAGCGGCAACGGCGGCGGAGCGTTCGCGAACCCGTACGGGGTCGCGATCGGCACCGATCCGTTCATCAACGCCGGTTCGCCGGGCGAAGCCATCTACATCGCCGACTCCAATGACGATTGCATCCAGGAGTTCACGCCGGCCGGAACGTGGGTCGCGAACATCGGCGCGGCGGGCTCCGACACGCAACCGGGGACGTTCACGCAGCTGCGCCGCGTTGCGGTCGACAGTGCGGGCAACGTCTGGGGCGCGGATCTCTGGGGGTACCGCGTCGAGGAGTTCACGCGGTCTCCCAGCGGCTACACGTACGCACAGACCATTCCGGCGCCAGTCGTCCCGCCCGGGAGCAGCAGCACATCGGTGTTCAACCAGGTGCGCGGGATGTCCTTCGATGCGGCTGGCGACGTGGTCGCGATGGACTCCGTGAACCAGCGTGTCGACGTCTTCGACCCGAGCGGTCAGCTCATCAACATGTGTGGTCAGCGCGGCTTCACGAGCGTTGGTGACTTCAACTGGCCGCGCGGCGTCGCCGTCGACCCGACCACCGGCACCTACTGGATCGCCGACACGAAGCAGAGCGACATTCAGATCCTTCAGCCGGTGAGCACTCCAGCGCTGGCAGGGTGCACCCCAGCGGGCTACGTGACGCAGACAGTTGGTAGCGCGCTCGGTGATGTCGACTACCCGGATTCCATCGCGATCGCCGGCGGCTATGCATGGGTCGCGGACACGAAGAACAACCGCATCGAGTCGTGGAACGTCGCGACGCAGACTCCGGTGAGCACATATGGAATCCTCGGCGTTGGGATCGGGCAATTCGACACCCCGACGAGCGTCAGTGTCGACCCGACCACCGGCAACGTCTTCGTTGCCGACAGCGGGAATGACCGCGTCGTCGAGCTGAGCGTCAGCAATGGGACGGTCCTCTCCACCGTCGCGACGTTCTCGCCGGGGCTCAACAACCCGTATGGCGCTGCCTCCAACGGCGCTGGGCTGCTCGCCGTCGCCGACCGCGACAACAACCGCGTCGTCGTCATCAACGAGTTCGACAGGGACGGTGGCGACCACGATCACGGGGAGCACCGTGACCGGCGGCGGCCCCACGTCACTGCTCAATCCCGAGAACGTCGCCTTCGGCCCCAACGGCGATCTCTACATCGCCGATACGTATAACGACCGGATCCTCATGTACACGCTCGGTGCGTCGACGCAGCTCACGGCTCCCACGTACTCGAACACATTGGTGGGTCCGGGGACAGCATCGATGTATCCCGTCGACGTCACCCAGGATGCGCAGTACTACTTCGTGCTCGACGCCGGCAACTACCGTGTCGTCGCCGTCAACCGCGCGACCGGCAACATCGACTGCCAGATCGGCGGGTTGCAGGGATCGGGACCGGGCCAGTTCGGTGACGCGCGAGCCCTTGACTATGACGCGGTCACCGGTCAGCTCTACGTTGCCGATACGCCCCACAATCGCGTGGAGATCTTCTCGTTCTCCGATTCAGGATGTTCCGCGAGCTCCCCCACCGCCTTCACGTATCTCTCGCAGTTCGGCGGCGCGGGCAGCGGCGACGAACAGTTCAGCCAGGTGTACGGCGTCGCCGTGGACGCAGTGAACGGCTGGGTCTACGCGGTGGACGGTGCGGGACGCGTCGAGAAGTCGGACCTCGCCGGGAACTACATCACCCAGTTCAACGCCGGCGCCACGCTCAACGAGCCGCGGCAGGTGACCGTCGCCCCCAACAGCGACGTCCTGGTGATGAACGCGCGCGATCACGAGTGCGACGTGTTCAGCAACGATGGCACGCTGCTTTTCGGCTTCGGCAGTCAAGGCACCGGTGACGGTCAGTTCAGCAACGATCCCCGCGGCGTCTCGGTGAGCGCCGACGGAACACTCGCGTTCGTGACGGACTCGGGCGGGAAGCGCATCGAGGTCTTCAACCTCGCCTCGAGTGGTGCGGACTACACGGGCGCGACATTCGCGTACACGATTCCGTCAGGGACGGGGAGCGGTCAGTTCGTCGGCCCGCGCGGGCTGACGACGACCAGCGATAACCATCTTCTCGTCACTGACGAGTGGGGATTCGGACTCCACGAGCTGAGCTTCACGTCGACCGGCGCAACGCCGACGCGCGACCTGTTCGAGGTACCTCCCCCGCTGCCAGGAGTCAACTCACCCCGTGGTGTGCAGGTCGCAGCCAATGGACAGATCTACATCGTCGACTACTGGAATCAGCGCATCGAGTACATGAACCCCGACGGCACCGACCCGCAGTCGTTCGGCTTCCGCGGCAACCCCTCGCAGAAAGGCGCGATCAACTTCGCCTGGAGCGCCGCCATCCAACCCGGCACGGGCGACATCTTCGTCGCCAATCGCGAGAGCGATCAGGTGCAGGTGTTCTCGCCGACGGGCACCTCGATCCTCATCTTCGGCAGCAACGGCGCCGCGACCGGCCAGTTCCACCTACCGCAAGGCATCGCGTTTGGGCCTGACGGCACGCTCTACGTCGACGACTCCGGCAACGACCGTGTCGAGCGATTCAGCATGGCCCCTGGGAACACTGCGGCGACCTGGCTGGCGACGTACGGGCAGAAGGGCACAGGCGCAACGTCGCCGGCCGGCGACCTGAACAATCCGACCGGCATCTCGGTCGCGTCGGACGGCACGGTGTGGGTTGCGGACACGCGCAACAACCGCATTCAAAGCCTCTCGACCTCGGGCGTATGGACGGCCATCGCGACGCCCGTCGGATCCGGTGCGCAGCAGAGCTTCCGCGCACCCTGGGGCGTGACCGTCGCACCCGACGGCAGCATCTGGGTGGCCGACACCGGCAACCACCGCATCGTCTCCGTGGACACTTCGGGCAACCTGATCTTCAGCGCGAACGCGGCGAGCATGGGGATCCCCGCGGCGGCTGATGACTCCGTCATCTACCCATTCGCGATCGCGTTCAACGGCACCACCGTCTATCTCAGTGACATCTGGAACAACCGCGTCCTGGTCCTGACGGCTGGATGAGCTTGGTCTCGCCTCACGAGGCTCGCGCTGCTGTGCCGGCGCCCGACCCGGTCGGCGAATACGACGTTGGAATCTCCGCATAGATATTGCGGATGAGCGTCGTCCACTGTCCGTGCACCTTCTTGGACCAGGCTTGGGACTCCTCGGTGCTGTTCGCGCCCAATCCCTTGTACTCGGGTGTCTCAAGTGCGTCGGGCGACGTCAGCTCATACACGGTCAGGAATTTCGGCTCACCGATCAGCGCCGTGAAGCGGCGGCATGACACGAACCCCGGGCAGCCGAGTCGTTTCGGCACGTGATCTGTGTCGCTCCATCGATTGAACTCTTCCTCGTTCTCCTCTGGCATCCCGATCATCGCGAACAGCAGCGCGCGTGATGTCGGATCGAAGACCGGGCGATCCGCGTCCGATGTCGTTGGGGAATATGGCGTCGGGATCTCCGTATACACGTGGCGCAGTAGCCGCGTCCACTCCTTACCGGGGCGCTTCGACTCCTCGGTCTGACGTGCCCCCAAACCCTTGTACTCCGATGTCTCGAGTGCTTCGGCTCCCTCGAGCTCGTACATCGCCAGGTACTTCGGTTCGCCCTTGACCGCGACATATCGCCGGCCGGCGATGAAGCCCGGGCAGGCAAGCCGCTCAGGGACGTGGTACTTGTCGTACCACTGGTTGAAGATCGGCTCGTCCTCGGGGACAACGTCGATCATCGCGACCATCAAAGCGCGAGGCTTCGCATCGCTCATGGCTAGTTCAGTCCTTCGAGTTCGCGAACCTTCAGCGCGTCGAAGGCCGCGGCCATGCGACGCTGGTCCTCCTCAGGCGGCATGAGGTACGGCAGACGGAGCGTGCTGCTGCCCAGGTCGAGGACCTTGATCGCCAGCTTCACCCACCGTGCCGTGGACGGCGCCCACTGGGTGACGATGTTCGTGAAGCGCTGCACGTTCTTCGCAGCTACCGACACCTTGGCCAGGTCACCGGCCTCGTACCCGTCCGCGATCTGCTGACAGATGTTGGGGATGATGTTGTTCTCGGCTAGCAGCGCACCGGAAGCGCCGAGCGTCGCGATTTCCACGAGCTGCGCGACACCCGTGTAGAGCTTCACGCGCTCGGGAAGCTCGTCACGCAGCTCCATGAAATATCCATTCCCCTGCGTCATGACGTTGATGGCGCAGATCTGCTCATAGCGGCCGCACAGCTCCTTGAGATAGGCCGGCGTCGCCTTGTATCCCGCGTACCCGTGGATGGAGATCGCGACCGGATGGCTGATCTTGTCGAGCAACTCGGTCCAGTACGCCTCCTGCTCGCGCTGCGTCGGGATCATGCCGTGGCCGCCGTCGAGTTGATAGAGCTGGACGACGTCGACACCGGCCTCGACCGCCTCGTGCGCAACCTCGTACATGGCGGCTGCGGTCCGCGACTCGCGAGGGTTCGCGTAGAGCGGGACTTTGCCCTTGGCGACGTCGACGCCGATGTCGTAGACGTGACGCAACTCCTTTGGCGTCAGCACATGACCCTCACCGGCGCCGCCACTCCCGAGATAGATCCCGTTCCGTGCGTCCACGAGCCGCTGGAGATGCGCGCGCTGTCCAGCGTCATCGATCGAACCGTCCTCGTTGAAGATGGTCGCGGACATGCAGAACATGGTCAGTGGCTGATTCCCCATTGCCGCGTACCTCCTCATCGGAGCGCGCCCGCCCCGGCTGCCGTCTCCTGGGCTGATCTCGTCGGCCACGAGGCTCAGACCTGATCGCCGCTAGGGTAGAAACTCAGGGTCGAACTGTCAAGCGTGATCTTCGTATGTCGACGCGTCCGGTGTCTATAAATCTACTCGCTTGAGCATGTTTTTACGAATTGCATTCAACTTAATGCGACGCCCGGCTTCTAGTCGCGCCCTTTCGCGAAATCACTGCTCCGACATCCAAGGGCCGCCGGAAGCAGCGACCAGACGGTCGACGACCAGCCACGGGTCGTACGCGCCAATACACTCAACGTCATTGTCGTTAGCCCGCGAGCAGGAGCGCGAAATATGGCCCCAGCCAAGACAGCGACCAAGAGCACAAAGAAACCCGCGAGTTGCACCACCGCAGAGAGCACGGCATCTGTCGGCTTCAGCGCCGAAGAGAAGGCCGCGGCGCGTGAGCGTGTCCGAGAGCTCAAAGCCGAAGCAGCCAAGGCTGACGGGAGAACGGAGCTGCTGGCGGCGATCGCCAAGATGCAGGAGCCGGATCGCGCAATTGCCAAGAAGGTCGACGCACTGATCACGGCGGCAGCGCCCGACCTGACACCCAAGACGTGGTACGGAATGCCCGCGTACGCCAGGGACGGCAACGTGATCGTTTACTTCCAAAACGCGGGGAAGTTCAAAGTCAGATACCAGACCCTTGGCTTCAGTGACAAGGCCAAAGTCGACGACGGCAATATGTGGCCGATTCAGTACGCCCTCAGCAAGTTGACCGCCACCGAAGAGGCCAAGATCACAGCGCTGGTGAAAAAGGCAGTGCGCTGAGGGTTCCGTCTCCGTATCCGGCCACCGAGGATCCGGTGATGATCGTTTGACGAGTCCGCCGACTGATTCAGCGGGCTCGTTGGTCTCGTCCTGGTCATAGATGACGGATATGGCGGCAGTCGACCCTCGCAAGCCCTTTCTCGCGTCCATCCCATCGACGAGTTGCGAGTTGTTGCTGAAGGGAAGCACCACGATTCACTATGGTGCTGGGACGATCGCGTTCCAGCCTGGCGACGCGGACCGAGCCGATCTCCTCGAGACCGGTTTTGCGCGCATTTACCTCTCCGCATCAGACGGGCGACAGACCACGATTCGATATGTCCACCCTGGAGAGCTCATGGGCGCGCTGCTGGTCATGGGCGCCGAGTTCGACGGCTCCGTCCAGATATTGATGGACTCGACGGTGATCCATCTGGACCTTCCGGCCTTACGAAGCCGGGTCATCGCCGACCCAGCGCTCGGGAAAGCCGTTGCCGCAGACCTCGCAGTGCGCTACGCACATGCCGTTCGAACGATCGGTCTGCACGCGTTTGGATCCGTCGAACAGCGAGTGGCGTTTGACCTGCTCGAACGGGCCAGTCGTCATCAGCTGGCCACCGGATTGCTGGTAGCGGAAGTGTCGCAGCAGGAGATCGCCGACGGCATTGGTTCGGCGCGTCCGGTCGTGGCCCGAAGTCTCTCCCACCTACGGGAACAGGGTTTGGTCGCATCCGCTCACCGCCGCGTGGAAATCCTCGACCCCGTGCGACTCGAGGCGGTTGCGGTGTCGAACCTGTACTAGGAGTTCACGGGCGAACTGTCACGCAAGTGACATCAATCTCACCCCAAGTCCGCGACCGTGGCAGGCGCGCCGTGGCGGCTGCCACGGCCAGCGCCTCGAAGACACCAGTCTTCTCATGGAGAACGAAAATGTCTGTGGACCCCACCCTGACGCTCTCCGATCAAGTCCAGCAGGCCAACAGGTCCGGAAGGACCCCGGTCGTCTTCATTCATGGGCTCTGGCTGCTGCCACACAGCTGGGATCGCTGGGCCGACCTGTTCGATCGGGCCGGCTACGCCCCGGTGCAGCCCGGGTGGCCGGATGACCCCGACACGGTTGAGGACGCGAGAGCACATCCGGAGGTTTTCGCCCACAAGACTGTCGGGCAAGTCGCCGACCACTATGCCGCGGCGATCGCTCAGTTACACGCCAAGCCCGCGGTTGTCGGACACTCATTCGGCGGCCTGCTTGCACAGATCGTAGCCGGGCGCGGTCTCGCGGCGGCGACGGTGGCGATCGATCCTGCGCCGTTCCGCGGCGTCCTACCGCTGCCATTTTCCGCTCTCAAAGCAGCTTCGCCCGTCCTCGGCAATCCCCTCAACCGTAATCGCGCCGTACCGCTCACGTTCGACCAGTTCCGCTACGGCTTTGCAAACGCCGTCGACGTGGACGAAGCCAGGCACCTCTTCGACACCTATGCGGTCCCCGCGTCCGGTGTTCCCCTTTTCCAGGCGGCGACCGCCAACCTGAACCCTTGGACCGAAGCGAAAGTCGACACCAAGTCGGCTGATCGTGGTCCACTGCTGATCATCTCCGGCGAGAAAGACAACATCGTGCCCTGGTCGATTGCGAACGCATCGTACAAACGGCAGAAGCGGAATCAGGCCGTGACGGAGATCGTCGAAATCCCCAATCGCGGACATGCTCTGGTCATCGACAACGGCTGGCACGAGGTCGCCCAGACCGCACTCACTTTTGTCCAGAGATTCGTCAAGTAGACGAGATTCGGCTTGGAGCTGATGCGGACCGGCGGCGAGCCTGGCAGCTACGGGTACTGCTGCGGCGCCAGTTGGTTCATGAGCGTCAAGAAGGTGTTGTAGAAGCTCGGGTTTCCTGGCTCAGACGCTGCGATCCGTCCGTTGTCAAGGGTCTGGCAGCCGCTGTCGCTAAACCAGAGGTCTACATCGCTGCGACTGGAGTAGGCGAACGCGATGATCGAAGCTGATTCATCGTCACTGGGACACGCAACCGTTCCCTGCGGCGCCGCGGTGCTGATGGCGTCGACGACTGTGGCCAGGTGGACGGCGACATCAGTGTCAAGCGCAACGCTCGTATACAGCGACCCCGGAGCACCGGTCTCACCAGGCTTGGAGAGGCCGGCTCGATACCGACAGATCATCCCGCTCTGCGGATCAGGTGGAACCATTTCATCTCCCGTGTACGAATTGACAACATCCTTGGCTCCTCCGAGCGACGCAGAGCAGCCGCTCGATACGAGGACATGCACCTCTGGATGTCCGGGTGTGATGACCCACGGCGTCGTGGCACACGAAGTCGTCCCCGCGATGAGGACGCCGAGCAACGGGAGCAACTTGAGCATGCGGCGGCGTCTCATATCGATGACTGTTTTTCTCTGACCCGTACCCGTGATACGCCCGGCAATGCTCCGGGTTCCGGCGACACTTGGCGCGATCAGAACTCTCTGTAAAAACCTGAGCGAAATGCCGACCTTGCTCGAAGTAGTACGCATTGGAGCAAACGGGATTGGCGGGTCATGCGTTGCCACGCAGCCCGTTGAGGCTGCCTATACTGCTCGATCTTCAGGATCCAGGCTGGCGAGGGGGGAAGACCCTATGCGCAATCGTCGTTGGCATCAGATGCGGTTGTCCAGTGCGGCTGTCGCCGCCGCTGTCGTGGCGCTGGCGGGCGGGAACGGAGCGTCGGCGTCCACCGACGCAACCATTCAGGGCGCCCTCACAGCGACCCCAGTCATTGCGGGGGTGACTCCGATTCAATTGCTTGCCGGCACGGACGCAGGACTGTGGTTCGTGACCGCTCAGTCAGCGTTGGGGCAGATCAGTGCGAGTGGCGCGGCCACACTCACCGGGGTCACGGTCCCCAGCGGGAACGTGCCCGCGACCTTGGCTGGCGCGGGCACCGAGGGGGTGTGGTCCTACGCGAACACGATCGACGGGGCTAACGGCGTCAACTCGTGCAGCGTCACGCTCGTCAAACCGGACGACACGCTCTTCGCGCCATCGCTCCCAAAGGCCGTCACCGGACACTACTGCGGGGGCGCGACTGCGGACGCTGACGGCAACCTCTGGATCTCATTTCGCGAGAGCGCCGGGTCTGATTGCCAGTGCCGGGCCGGCCTGGTGGCCGAGATCACGCCCTCCGGCCACGTCACGTTGTTCGAGCCGGTCAGCCCGGGTGCCGCACCCAACCAGGTCACCCTGGGAAGCGACGGCGCGATCTGGGTCCTGGAGGGGCAGCGCGGCGCGTTCCTCGGCAGGTACACATCGAGCGGCACGCCAGCAGGCTTCTCGACCTTCATGGGCAGGGCGTCCGGCATCTGGGCCCGACCCGATGGCCGCATCTGGATAGCGCGAAGCAATTTCAACTGTCTCAATGCGTGTGCGACGGTGTTCCTCGACACGCCTGGTGGAGCAGCGAGCCCTTTCCGTGTCTTTCCGGTGGCGACCGCAGGAACCACCGGACTCAGCTCAGCAGAACAGAACCAGCTGGCAGAATCGCCTGACGGGTCGCTCTGGATCGCGGGGTTCGAGAACGCGGGAGTGAACCGGTTCTTCCGAATGGACGCCAGCGGAGCGATCGATCGCAGCAGCGCGTTGCCAACCGGGTCGAGCGGATCGCAGCTCACCGCCGACGGTCCGGTCGCCGTGACGACGGGCGGCGTCGTGTGGGCGGTTGCGAACGATGGCTCAACGTCATACGTGGTTCGCTTCGCACCGTCGGGGTAAGAACGCGCGGGCCCACCAGCGGCGGGACTCAGCGCACGGCGACGATGGCGACTCGGCGCACGCCTCCGGGGCTGTCGACGCTCACCTCGTCGCCGGCGCGATGACCGGAGATCGCGGCTCCCAACGGCGAATCCATTGAGATCCGCTGGCGTGCAATGTCCGCCTCGGCTGGCACGACGATGGTGTACTCGGACTCCCCGAAATCATCACGCACGACAACCGTCGCCCCCAACCCCACGGTACCGTCATACGGAGAGGCCTCGACGATCAATGCACGTCGGAGCATCCCTTCGATCGTCTGCACGCGGCCGTCGAGGAGACCCAGCTCGCGCCTGGCGTCGTGGTAGGCAAAGTTCTCGCGCAGGTCACCTTCGGCTCGAGCGGTAGCAACCCGCTGGACGATTTCAGGCCGCTTGGTATCGATGAGCTCGCGCATCTCGGCGATGAGCGCGGCTTGACCATTTGCGGTGAGTAGGACTGGATTCGTCACATCCGCTTGATAGTGCCATGAGTCCGCGCGTCAGGGCGCGTGACGGGGTTTCGAATCCGCTGTCCTGACTTGGCAAATCCATCGAGGAGGGACCGGGTCGGACACACGAGTGAACCGATGGTGCATCGTCGACGGACGCAGAATGCCACCTGACGAGGACCATCGTGCACTCACACGGAACCGGTCAGCCAGCGCGCAGCACGTCCAGTGCGGCTCGACCGTCGAGACCGCCGGCAAGGACGCAGAGCGAACCCACTGGCGGACATGCCAGCGCTGCGACAAGCATTGGAATGCTCTTCAGCTCTGCCCACGTAGATCCGTCGAGCGTGCCAAATAGTTCTGAGTGCGTGAAGGTGTTCGCCACGTAGAGGCAGCGAACAGCGCTGCAGAAGATCTGCCAGCCGAACGGATCCTTAGTACTGCCGGTCCAAAAAGTCCAGGTCGCACCACCATCCGTCGTGTGGTAGACGGCCCCGGAGCATTGAGTCGCTTCTTGTCCCCCACACTGATCTCCACCGACCACCCATCCATCCGTCGTCGTCTGGAATTCGATGTCGATCGTTTCACTCCATGTCGCTGAGTTGCATACTCCAAAGCCCGTGCCCGATGGACATCCCGTGTCTTCTTCGGGTGGTTGGATGTCTTTCCAGGTTGCACCGAGGTTGGACGTAAACCATGCCCCCGGGCCAGCAACCCAACAATGCGCAACGCCGAAACACCGCACCGTAGTTAGGTTGTTCGAGGGAGCTGTCCCCTGTGTCCACGTCGCGCCGCCGTTAGTGGTTGAGATCACGGTGCTGACACCTTGCGGAGTTGAATCGGCGCCAACGGCAATGCATGACGTTGAAGACGCTACGTCTGTGCACGCGATCGATCCGATGATGGCCGTGCTAGGCACCGTCTGTTCCGTCCAACTCTGTCCCGCGTTCTGCGTGACGAACATGGCCGGCTGATTGGTGCCGATGGTTCCTCCCGCGAAACAGATCTCAGGACTGGCACAGGAAATCGCCGCGAGTGAGGTCGTCTTGCCAACGTTCGTCGTCGACCAACTTCCCCCGCTGTCGGTGGATCGAGTGACGACGCCGTGGCCAGCCACCGTCCCGACGGCAAGACACGTTGTCGACCACGGGCACGTGGCATCGTTGTACGAGCCGGATCCCGAAGGAATGTCGCTCGTCGGGAGTGGCTGGATAGAACTAGGGAGCGGAGCGGGCTGGCTCCCGCCGCATGCCCCGCCGGGTGAAGCGAGATGGAGTGCCGACCGTAGTGCTGGCGCCGGAATGACACTGGCACCGCCTCCGCCGCTAATGCCATCGCCGTCGCCTGCAAAAACGGTTCCCGCCACCTGGCCACCGACAAGGACAGGAGAGCCGGAGCAGCCCTCAGGAGATCCTGGCCCACTCGGGGGTTGCGTCAAATCGAACTCGGTTGTAGGGCCGCCGTTCGTGCCGAGACCAGTCGGGCGGACCGCGCCTGTCGTGCCGGTGAAGACATTGGCGGTCGGCGGCGGGACGATGTTGTCGATGGTGTTCAAATCGCACACGTCCGTCCCGGTGACGCCTGCGACGACGTTCTTCGTGGAGATGGGTAGGGCCGGCAGCGAGAGATCCGTGGTCTGGATCAGGGCGATGTCCGAGTTGGTGACGTCGTACGCCACGATTTTGGCGTTGGTCACAATTCGGCCGCCCGAGAAGACGGGGTTGCCCTGAGTGACCTGAATATAGGGTCGGCTCGCTGATTTGGATGGCGGGCCAAGAGCACCACTGTGGACGCCGTGGCCGGCGGTCAGAAACAGGTTCGGTCCGACTGACCATGCAGTGCCCGCGTAGCAACTGTCCGACGGATCGACTGGATGCGTCGGACATTCGACGGCTTCGGCCATCGACGCAAGCACCTGCGCAACTGTCACGGTGCCCGTCGTAGCCCCAGGCGGACATGGTGTCGCGCCTGGCGGGGTTCCGCTCCCGCAGGCAGCCACCACAGCCGCTAGCGCTGCTGGGACGACAATGCGTCCCCAGCCCAGTCCCCTTGGATCCCCGACCATTCGATCGGGAGAATACAGCGTTGGGACGGAGCCTACTAGGCCCAGCGTAGAGACGCCGGCAATGCCGTCAGAGGTCTTGTCTAGTCGTAATTCGACTAGTCGTGATTAGGCTAGCTGGGGCCCCGTGCACCCGGATTTCTGGGACGTCACAGCAGCCACGACGTTCAGGGGTACGCGAAGGGTACGAATTCGGAAAACCGATACCTACCAACGGGCGAAGAGTGCCGAGAAAGGGAATCGAACCCTCCTAAGCTTCCTCAAAGCGATCGCAAGAGGCGCCGACCGAACTCGAGCAAGCGGCCAGAAAGCGCCACATGATGCCGTGGCTGGCCAGAGATATTGGCCCGGTATTGGCCCAGGACCTCCAAACGGCTCTGCGCTGAAGACCCGGTCCCTGCCAAAGGTTGGCGAACGCCGGTTCTCACACAAGGGCGTGGACAGGTCCCGCCCTCGTCTACCGACCGAGCGCGCTGCTCCAGGAGGAAGAGCGGGTCCCCTTGTTTGTGCGCGAAGCGCAGGAGGAGCCCTGCCCGCCGTATACCTCCTAGTGGGTGTGGCCGATTGGGCATGTCGTGAATTGATCATTCGGCGGCGAAGGGTCTGACGGACTCAGCTCACGCGATACCGACGCGAATGCTCGTCGACATCGGCAGTCACACTGGCATGCCACCGTTTGAGAAAGGGCGACCGCCCAGACTTCGACCGGAGCGCGACACCCATGTCACGAAGGCGATGTCCGAGGGTATCCGAGGGCTGACCTGTGAGCAACTCGATCTGGCGAGTTGAGAGGCCGCACGTCAGGTACAGGTCACGAACCATCGAAGGGGCGACGTCTAGAGGTATTGGAAATCGTCGCCAGATGGGGCCACCTGGAGCGAACTCGGGGAATTTCATAGTGACTGAGCGTTAAAGCGACCAGGGTGTCGTCGTACAGCGCCCGGATCAACTCGATGTCCCCAGGTCCGTTGTGTAGTGCCGGGCCTCCAGCGCGCACGGGCCAGCCCATGTCGTGGATGAGCCGAAGCACAATCCGGCTCGAACATCCGAGTCTCCTTCCAATTTCCACCGCCGAGTGGCCATCCTGCAGGTAGAGTTTGTTGACGACGTCAACCTGCAGCGCTCTGCGATCTTCGCGATTGGCACTTCCGGTGGTTCGTACTCGGATCCCGTGGGCACGCAGGAGGCGTTGGACGGTATTCCCCGATAGGTTGAAAAGTGCGCCGATCTCGTCGGTTGACCGCCGATCGCGAGTGTAAAGATCCCGAAGAACGTCGCCCGAGACCGACGACAGCAACGCGTGCCCCGCCCCCCGGGGGCGCCCTACCCCGCGAGGGGGAAGCACGACGCCAGCTCGGAGTAAGACGCGAGCAACACGCTGGCGATCAATCCCAAGCGCGCGCCCGATAGCGTAGGTCGAGAGTCCCTTATCCACGTAGAGATCGCGGATGCGGCTAGTCAAGGACTCTGGACGCACGCTCATCGGCCGGGGACTCCGCCTGCTCATTACCTCTACGACCACGTAGGGTGGGTTGCGTAGAGGCCATCAGCGTGCGCGGTTCGCGTGAGCCTGGGACCCAGGGCTCATCGCGTCGGAGCCTCATCCGGCGAGGTTGATTCTACTCTCCGACATTGCGGGCCGCGGCTAGGATCACGACTACCCCGAGCGGCTATGCTGTCGGTGGCGATGGAGCTCGCCTCGAGGCCTGCCAGAACGGCTGATGGCTCCTACTGACCACGTGTCGGCGGGAGCTGCCCTTGATCATCCGCACCGAAAGCGCGCCGGGAAACTCAAACCGCGAATCGAAGCCGACTTCTCTCGGCCGAAGTGACTCTCCTTTAGTGGCGCTGGCAAGTGCCTAACGAGCGGCAACGTCACCGGGTAGAACTCTCCGCCGGAGGTGGGCTATTCCTCCGTTGCCATGACGTGCTTTTGCTGCGCGGTGTTCGTGGAACTTGGTTGATCGATCTTCAGGTGGACGTTGGCGGTGTGCAGCGTCGTCTTCAAGTTCCAATCGGTCGTCATAAGGCACTGAGTCGCCTCGCGACCGAGATCGCCAGAGCCGAGGCCGCGCAGGATGCAGTCGACAGTTCCCTACCGTGAGTCGGCTTCGCCTTCAGCCGGCGTGTCTGATCCGACCTTCGTCTTGGAGGCCATCAGCTGAGGCGTCCGCGACAGTCGCCGGTCCCGGAGGGCGGTCGTTGTCCAGCCACCTGCCGAGCCGGAAGTAGAGGTCTTCACCGAAGCTGGTGGGAAGTGGCTCGGCCACGACGAGTTTGTAACTCCGCTGTCCATCCGGTTGCCGCGGCGCTCGCATGAAGAGCGTGGTATCCGCCTGACGCCTGTAGAAGCTCTCGGCGAAGTCGAACTGGTGTGTGACGAAGAACACCCTGATTCCCGCCTCGATGAGCGCACCGACGACCTGGCGCCCGATCTCGGACCCTTCGCGCTCGTTCGTGGCGGCAAACAACTCGTTGAAGAGCATCAGGCTACCGGGACGGATCTGATCAACGATCGCGCTCATGCGGCTCAGCTCCGCGTCGAGGCGTCCGCTTGTCATGGTTGAATCCTCCTCGCGAATGAAGTGCGTGAAGGCCCCCTGACATACGCTCGCTCGGTATGCATCTGCTGTGACGAACATGCCGCATTGCATCATCATCTGAGCGAGTCCGAGGCTCCTCAGGAACGTCGACTTACCACCCGAGTTTGCACCGGTGATGATGACCAAACATTTTCCGTCGGCCTCGACGTCGTTACCCACGACTCGACTCTCAGCACGGAGCGCCAGGCAGGTATCGCGCAAGCCGGTGGACGATAGCGTGAGCGGTTGCGAGGGCGATGGTTCCGGGAAGCAGGTCGTCTCCCCCTTTGCCTCGAGCCGGTCCCGCACGTTGAGGCATGCGATGTAGAAACCCAACTCTGCCCTCAGCATCGTGAAGTAGCTCAGGATGTGGTCGGCGGACTGGGCGGCGGCGTTCGCGACGAGGTTGATGCCCCGGCTCGTCAGATCAGCGAGCGCCTGCGCCCCCGCCTCATCGCGCGGCGGGATGGTGAAGGAGTACGCGTTAGGGGGAATGATTCCTAATCGTTCCTTCCAGCTGCGCTTGCCATGCAGTGGCGCGCGAAGCACGAAGCCGATCCCGCTGTTGTCCCTGTCCAACTCGGCGCTGATCAACTCGCCGTCGCGGAAGCGGAGCTGCTTCAGGTGGTAACCGATCGTCTGAAAATACTCGTCGTCCAGCTCATGCTGCAAGGTGCGAAAGAGCGCGGTCAGGCCGGGAGACCGAACTCTGTGACCGCATTCGTCAGCGAATGTGCGAAGTTCCTTGAGGCGAACCACGTAGGCTTCGAGTTGGCGGAGCGCCCCGGAGAGGATCAACGAAGGGTTTTGCGCGCTATACCCCCAGATGCCGCGCTTGTCCTCGAGCGCGCCCAGGGCGATCGCGTACATCGCCCTGACGATCTCCGGCTCGGCGATACAGTCGGCGAGAACTCGCTGGCGGTACCCGATGCTGTCCTGGTCGAGGAGGCCGGCGAGGAGGACTCTCATCGACACGTCATAGAGAAACTTGTCTCCGAGCGCCATGGCCTCGAACAGGGTGGCGAGTTCGAGGTCTTGGATCAGGTCTTGGTGATTGTCGGGCAGCTCAGCCCCGAAGTCGAAATCCTGATCCTCGTAGAGGAGATGGGCCTTCATGAGACCAGCCTTCGCCGCAATCGCTCGTAGGTGACGTTGTGCTTCTCGGCGATGGCCAGCGCGTATGCAAGCCCGTCGGCGGGGCCTCTGACGACCTTGTACGTCCGCTGGGCTGGGTTCTCGGGAACGATCGTGCTGACCATGCTGACGACCGACTCACCGAGCGACGCCAGTTCATCGACGAAGGTCACGTAGACGGCGATCAGGTCCAGCTGGATGATCTTCTCCATCACCTTCTTGCCGAGGAAACGAGCATCCTTCAGCGTCGTCGACGTGAAGATCTCGTTCATGATGATGATGCTGTTCGGTGTTGCGGCCTCGAGGACGTCGCGTATCCGGACGATGTCGTCCTCCAGTTTCCCGCTCATTCTCGTCAGGTCCTCCTCCTTCTCGAAATGGGCGAAGAGGCGATCGTAGAGGAAGAGCCGCGCACCACTCCCGGGAACCGGACAGCCGACGCCAGCTAGGTGATGGAGCTGGCCGAACGTTCTGGCAAAGGTCGTCTTGCCCCCCTGGTTCGGGCCCGACACCAGGAAGATCCGCTCGGGACCAGTCAGACGAAAGTCGTTCTGGACAATCGGTTTGTTCTCCGAAACCAGCTTCCTGGCGAGCGCCACATCGAAGGTGTCGGTCGCGAAGATCTCCTTCGAGGCTGCGCTGACCTCTGGATAGCAGAAGGGAAGCCCGGCGGCTTGCAGCGGTCTGATGTAGTCGAGATACGCCAAATAAAATTGGAGCTCACGTTCGAAGCGTCGGACTGTTGCGTCAAAGAACTCCGCATGCCGGGTGCAATATCCGTCCAGTGCCGCGAATTCGTCGTGAAACAAAAGCACCAGCTTCGCCAGGATTTGAGCTCCGACGTGGTTCATCCCCGGCCAGCTGCGGTACTGGAGCCGGTAGTCCTTGGCGGCACCCTGCTTGAACCGTTCGAACGTCTGCAAGACATCTGCGCTGTAGTCGCCCTGTCCCTCGAAGCGGCTGACGTCAACTCTCCCGCCGCGAATACGGATGCAGTACCGGATCTCGGCGAGCGCGTTTCTCCGATCTTCTGTGTCAGCCGCAAGCGAGGCGAACGCCGACGAGGCCACGTAGTCGGTGAGAAACTCACGGAAGGCCAGCAGAGCACGAGAACTCAGTTGGGCAGAATCGAGTCCATCGGCCAGGGAATGCAGGGCATCGCAGTAGATGGACGCGGCATCGAGGAACCACCCCTCGCGCTGGTACTGATACCGCATGTTCGTCATCTGTCCGAGGTGAGCTCGTACCTCGCGCATCAGGAGGGCGAAGTGCTGGATATGGTCGAAGAGTGCCGGATCCTCCAGGTCGCGGAAGACCTCATGGCGATAGTGCACGGTGTCGATGTCGGTGAGATGCCGGAACAGAACGGACGAAATCAGCTCGTGCTCCTCTCGCTTGCCAGCGATCGTCGCCACGACCTGGTCGAGATTCAAATCGGCGGCAAAGGAGCGGTCGTCTTGGACGTCGGCGCTCGCCTGCGCCGGCTCTTGGCTGACGAGGAGGCTGGTGAACCCGGCGGGTTTCGCGGCGCTGCTACCGCCGATCTGCTGGGCTGACTCAGCGCTCATGACACTCGTTCAGTGCTGCATGCGCGTTCGACTAGCTCGCTGATGTCTGCGCTCCCTCGGTTGGGGACACCCGTAATCCGGCGGAGCCGACGAGTGCAATGACCATCCAGGCCGCCGCATATCCGAAGCCGACAACCGGCGATATCGCCGCATACAGCAGGCCAACGACGGTCGACGATGCGAAGTCGCCCGCAGCTTGGACCCCCCCAAGGAGCCCGAATCCGCTTCCTCTGAGGTCATCAGGCAACGCCTTCGCGACGAGCGTCGACTCAGCCGTTTCTGCGAGCCCGATTCCGCTCCCGGCAAGTGTGAACGCGAGCAGCAGCAGCGGCCAACCTTGTCCGGGGAGGGCGAAGCCGACATACGCGAGCACGTAGAGGAGTGCCGCAGATGCAAAGACAACACGCGGTCCGGAGCGGTCGATCCAATGGCCCCCAACGGCCGCGACTGCCGCACCGAAGGCGTTATGCGCTGCATAGATCAGGATCGCGAGCGACGCGGCACCGGTCAGCGATAGGCCGCCGGATTGGAGCTCCTGGGTGGCGCGAAGAATGAGCAGTGTTGTCGCGACATTACCCAGTTCGAAAGCGGCCACTGGAAGCATCGGACGGAGCAGTCGCGCACGACGCAGCCGTCCAAACTCCATCCTGATCGCCCCTCGTGCCGCCGGCAGGTTTCGATGAGCCGCGCGCGCGGCGATCGTGATTGCTACAACGGCGAAGAGACCCGGGACAGCCGCAAGGTACAGGGTTGGTCGTATCCCTATCCACGTGACGAGGCCCGCTGCGAGCAACGGGCCCGCAACGGCTCCCAGATTGTCTCCGGCTCGCTCCAGACCAAACGCTCGCCCGTAGGCTTGGTGCGGCGCGAGCTCCGCGAGGATGCTGTCGCGGGCGGGCGACCGAACACCACGAGCAATCCACGCGAGTGCGCGGAGCAGACCGACCTGCCAGACGGCGACCGTAACGCCAATGAGTCCGGTCGCGATCGCAGTGCCCAAATACCCGCCGCTGGCGAGCCGGCTACGCCGGTGGGGCTGATTGGCCATCGGCCCGGTCCCGAGCTTGGCGAGCCCCATGAAACTGTCGCTGATCCCTTCGACCAGACCAAGTGCTCCGGCAGATGCGTGGAGCGTCGCGGTAAAGAACGACGGCAGGATGGCCGTCGTCATCTCGTGACCCGTGTCAGAGAAGAAACTCGCTGCGCTGACACCCCCGACTGCGGGTGTGAGCCAGTGTTTCGTCGCACTTCCGGACACAGCCGATCGCTGCGTTTCACTCCCGCCTTTCTCAACGGAATCGCGCTGCTGGTCAGTCACCTTGCTTCGAGCATCCGACGCACTCCCTCGATCCGAGCTATCGAAGCGTCGGCGTCCAATGACTGTGCCGCATGTGTTTGCGCTGCGGACTCACTTCGAGCCACGGCCGCTTCCAGCACCTTGCTCAACACCGTCCACGACTCCGAAGCCTCGCGAACCCATTGACGTGCGGTACGGTCGAGGCTCTGGACCGCGGAATATCGAAGGCGCCCTGCGAGACGGTCGGCATCCTCAATCGCCCGTTGGCGGCGAGCTCGCTCGCGCCAGCGCCGTCCCAGCGGTCCCGGAATATTTGCGCGAGCCTGCCGCACTGCCATCGCGAGAGCCCCAGGCTCGTCGCTCAGATCGACGTGAATCGCATCTATCGCGACGGGTTGACCCACGTCAAGTAGCCCCTCAGGCAACGTGACGCCGAAGGCGTGGCCTGCCCGCTCAGCGAAGAGAGCAACCAGCGCGCGAAGGCGCTCGGCGTGCCGGGCAGCCGGACCACCGATCGCGACGTTGAGCGCCCGCGCGACGTCGCTCCGCCACGCTTCGGTCGCCTCCGCTATCCGGCCCTCCCATGCGTCGTCCGTGTTTGCAAGAAGTGCTCCTGAGAGCGACTCCCGAAGCACGGCGACCCGCGGCTCGATAATCGTCTCGGCGGCGCGCCGGCACGCAGCGAGAAACACTGATGTCTCCTCGTCCGCGGCGTTGGTCAGTTCCTGCGTTGCCGCCTCAAAAGCGCGCCTGGCGGCTGCTGCCTCATCCGCCGGCTTGCGCACTGCGGCCGCCTCGACTTGCACGGCCGCCTCGGCCAGGGCAAGCAGCCGCACGGCCACGAGACGGCCGCGCTGTGCCGCCAGCCGACGCTGCTCTCCAGCAATGTCATGTTCCAACCACGATCGAAGCGCCTCAAGGCCGCCTCCGCGCTGTGCGATGGCGTCACGGGCCGAGACGACGAACACGGTCACGTCGTTCGATCGACACAAGGTCGCCACCCGAGGGCGAATGAATTCGAGCGCCTCATGCAATTCGTCAATGCTGACCAGATCGGCCTTGTTGACGCAGACCGCGACTCGCGACGCACTCTCAGCGACTTCGGCAAGCAACTCCGCCTCCGATTGCGAAAGCGCGGCATCGATGGTGAGGACGACCAGGGCCACGTCGATGCGCGGTAGGAACGCATGCGTCGCGTTCGTGTTATGGATATGCACGCTGCCGGTCCCAGGCGTGTCGATCAGGATGATGCCGCTTCGCAACAACTGAGCTGGATGCTCGATGACCGCTTCACGTACCCCCTTTCGGTTCCCCGGATTCTCACGCTCAACGAGATAACCGCCGAGATCGCGCATGGCGACCTCCATTTCCGATCCATCGACGAGCCGGATCGTCGCGCGCTGCCGAGGTCCATAACGAACCAGGGTCGGAACCGCCGTCACCGGGACAACCCCTGTAGGTAACAGCGATTCGCCCAGCAGTGCGTTGATCAGCGTCGACTTGCCCCGTTTGAATTCGCCGATCACGGCGACAAAGAGGCCCAGGCCGGTCAACTTGTCGGCGGCCTCTTGCGCGAGCTCGCGCTGTGCCAAAGGGAGCACACCCACTAAGGCAAGCGCGCGCAATCCCTGGCGGAGCGGATCACTGACTTCGGGCGCTGTCATCACCATCGCGCCGAGTCCGAGGATTCCGAAGCGACATCCTGTCGGCAGCCCACGGCGTCGGCCTCAGCGAGACGAAGCGTTCGAACGCAACTCATGGGGGTCTCCTACCAGTCGTTGGCTGGTAGGGCCCATCAGGCCGATCGGCCGTTGACGGCGGGACCCATCACCGAGTCCGTTCCTCCGGACAACGCTAGGATAGCACCGCGCCCCGCCAGCCCTCGCTCGGGGGACCGGCGAAAGACTTGATCCTGGCGATGCGGCCCGCCTTAGCCACCTCCGGATGATGGCTGCTACACCCATCTCGCGCTGTTGGGAGAGGACCGAGGCCGAACCACCGAGTTGCGCATGAGGTCATCGTGGCGTGCGTTTGACGGCTCGCCTGAAGGATATGCGGCCATAGCTGACGCTGGCCATAACCATGCAACACCACACGACGGTGTCTCATGAGGTACGACTGGGACGCGCCGCGGACGCCGTTGTTGACTTCGCCCAGGATATCGGTGCGGATCTGGTCGTTGTGGGCTACCGGCGAAGGTTGCGGATTCTGGGTGCGATGGCGAGTTCGACAGCCCACACGGCCGTCAACCGCTCGACGGTCTCGGTGCTCGTCGTGAAAGGAGGCGCGGTCGAAACGCACCAGCGACTGATGAAGATGCTCGACCTATCCGACAACGAGCCCGAGCCACCGGCTCGCCGCGGCCGCTGTTTGATCGCTTCGTGTACGCGCCCGTTAGCACCGCGGTCAAGCGCGTGGCGCAGTTCGCGGGCCCGCGCCCGCGGGCGACGTCAACCTCTGCCTGTTCTCTGTATTCGTCGCGATTCTGATCGCTGACTTCACGTATTCGAGATAGGCGCTGGTCGATTGTGTCAGCGCTTGACGCTCTTGAGATCGTCTGTTGAACGCGTGGTCCAACCGATGCTCCGGACGATGGGTCGGTGAAGCGTGCAACGGAGTGCGGTTCGGCCACGCGGGCGGCGACGCCCCTAGGCATCGCCCGCCGGACGCCAGACATTGCCAAGGTATGCGGCTGTCGACCAGTGCCGATCGCGACGGACACCGACCCCGCGCGCGTAGCCGCGGATGTATCCCGCGATCGGCGGCCGGAGGCCGATCGTGTCGAGGTCGTCCACTGGGATGAACGACGGTGCCAGCCCATCCTCCAGTTGCGAGGGCTCAGTGTCCTGGCTGCCTTCCGTGCCGACGAAGACGATCTCGATGAGATGCTGCGCGCCGTCCCAGCTCGTGGTTTCGAGGACGAAGGCCACCCGGTCCGCAACGACGTGCAAGCCGGTCTCTTCGGCCACCTCCCGTCGTGCTGCCCCCGCTGTACCCTCGCCCGCATGGGGCGAACCGCCCGGGAGAACCCACGTGTCCGTCTCCTCGGTGCGCCGGCACAGCAGGACTGCGTTGCCACGGAGCACGAGCACCGCGCAACGGAGATTCACGGGCTCACGATCATCCATGACTCGCACCTCCATGACTCGTGTCTGCTAGCGCACCAGCGGGACGACGATGAGGATCGCGGCGAGGACCGCCAGAACGTAGAGCAGATACAGAGAGAGCGACCCCGACTGAAGCCGCCGCACGAACGCTGATGTCGCCAGTGCCGCCCGGACCGGGGGAAGAATCAGCCAACGCTCGATCAGCGCAGGGACTTCGGACGTGTAGCGCGCCCGCGACGGAAGCAAAGCAGGTCCCGTCTCGACGCGGTCTCGACGGGTGCGCAGCAATGAGTCGAAGACAACCCTGATGGGATTGCTCCATGCCGTCGGCGTGTACTGAGTTCTGGCGTGCGGCGGCTCGGAGCCGGAGTTCCACAATGGTGTCCGAACGATGTGAGTGCGATGGTTGCGCGTCAGGGCGCCAATGATGAGTATGAGCACGGCGAAGCCGGGAATGACAATCGCCAGTTCTGTCGGAGCGATGCTTGAGAACTTCGCGAACGCCGGCTCGATGAGCAACGCTCCGGTGGAGACCTGAGCGGCGACATCCGGCACGCCCGCTGCTGACTGAGCGGACCCGAGGACATTGACGAGCCACGGAGCTGCGATGCCAAACGCCACTCCGAACGAGGCGAGACCGCCCGCTGCGACGGCGATAAGTGGCTGTCCTCGCACGGTGGGCCGTGATGTCCGGGGCATCCCGAGAAACGTGGCAAAGAACGCCTTGACGAACGCGATACCCGCGATCGCCGTGGTGAGCGCGAGCAGCGCACCTGCGACCGCCATCGTGACACCGGCAGCGAGATTGCCAACTCGGAAGCCCTGCATCAACGTCTCGAACGTCAGCCATTCGCTGACGAAGCCTCCGAGGGGCGGAACCCCGATCAGCGTCAACGCGCCGACCAGGAACACCCCCGCGATGGCTGGCATGCTTCGAGCCAAACCACCAAGCCGCTCCATGTCCGTGGTGCCAGCTTGTCTCTCGACGGCGTCGGCGCTCACGAAGAGCGCCGCTTTCGCCACGGTGTGCACGGCAATCTGTGCCAGGGCCGCGGTGAGGCCGAGCCCGGCAAGGAGTGGAACGTGCGTCGCGCGTCCCGTCATCGACGCTCCAACGCCACAGAGGATGATTCCGACGTTCTCCACGCTCGAATACGCGATGAGGGCTTTGAGATTGGTCTGGACGGCGGCGTAGAGAATCCCGCCGAACGCGGTGACAGCGCCGACCAGCAGCACGGTCAGGCCCCACCACAGCTGGCCCGAGCCAAGAAAATCCGTGAATCGAATGAACCCGTAGAAGCCGGCGTTCAGCGCAACCGCAGCGAGGAAGGCCGGAGCGCCGAGTGGTGCTGCCGGATAGGCGCGGGGCAGCCACGACTGGAGCGGCAGCAGCGCCATCTTCACTCCGAAGCCGAGAAGGGCAAGGACGAACGCCGCATTCGCGAGACCGAGTGCGATGGTGGGAGCCTCGGATCGGAGCGCGGTGAAGTCGACACCATGTGTCCCAGCCGCGAGACACAGGAAGGCGGCGAGCACAGCCCCTCCGCCCAGTCGCGTCATGATCATCGTCCACTGCGCGGCGTCGGTAGCCGCGCCGTGGTAGGGGAAGCCACTCGCGACGAGAAGATAGAAGCAGACGGCAACGCCTTCCCAGCCGAACATGAAGAGGAACGTGTTGTCCGCGACGAACAGAAACTGAAGCGAGATGAGCAGGCCGGCAAGAGCAACGATGTGGAGCCGTCCGCGCATGTGCGGCAGCGTCGCCGCACGCGCGACAAAGAGGATCGCTGTCGTCCCTCCGGTGAGGGTGAGGAAGTACCCACTCAGCGAGTTCGACCCGCAACGCAAGATCGCCGAAGCCGAACCAGGAGCCGAGTGATCCGTAACTGACAGAACCCGAGGACAGGACGAGGATTCCGGCAGCGCAACTCGCCACCCCACCAGCGGCGCCTGCCGCGGCGGTCAGCGCCAGCCGGAACGTGCTTCGCGGGAGGCAGATTACGACAACAGGCGCCGCGACCCACAGCGCAGTGGCACTGATCAGCAGCGCGAAGATCACATCAGCCATGGTCGGTGTCCACCGCTACCGGGCTGGCAACCAGACTCCTCCGAAGCCGCTGCTCCACCCGTCCCACAGCGAGGAGCAGGCCGTGCAGGATCATCAGCGGCGACGGCGGATCTCCTGGCACGTACACATCAACGGGTACGATGGCGTCCACTCCGCCGAGCGTCTCCGGGCCTTCCTCGAACCCTCCACCGCACGCACTACTGCCAATCGCAATCACCGCGCACGGCTCCGGCATCGCGAGAACGGTTGCTCGCAGGGGCTCGGCCATCGCGGTGGTAACAGCCCCTGTGACCATGAGAATGTCGGCGTGACGCGGTGACGCCGTAAAGAAGAAGCCCAGGCGCTGCAGGTCGTAGTACGGATTGCTCAGCGCCAGGATCTCCGACTCCGGGCTTCCGTCCGACCCCGCATCCACGTGTCTGATGTAGAGCGAACGGCGGAACGCGCGACTCCGGCTCAGGAGTTGACGCTGCACCAGCCCCACCTCATCGGTTGTCACTGCCATCAGTGACCCACGTCGGTGATCAGGTCACCGCGATCCAGCACCGCAACCTCGTAGTCGCCTGTGAATGACAGCGCGTCCGTTGGGCAGACTGCGATGCAGTGCGCGCACTGGATACAGAGTCCAAGGTCGAGACGCAACAGTCCGGCGTCGGTCCGCAAGGCCGCGGTGGGACATGCTGGTGCGCATTCGCCATGCGACGCCGGATCACAGCGGGACACATCAACGACAAGGCGGTTTCGAACCCCCAGAGGCTGCGGTTCGGGCCGGTTGGGATACTTCGTCGTCACGCGGCCGGTACGAAGTCCCTGCAGGATCCAGCCGAGCATCAACGGTCCCTCCCCGCGATGGACAGACCGAAGCTGTGCTCGATGAAGGCGAAATCAGTGAGCACCCAGCGCTCGCACGCACGCTGGAAGCACGCAAAGTTCGGGATGGACGCGGGTCGTACGTGAGCATTGACGAGTTGACCGCTGCCGCCGGTTTCGAGGACGGCGATCCACTCGCCCTCAGGGCTCTCGACCCAACCGACCCCAACGGTATGGGGCGGTAGCTCGGGCAGTGGCGCGGGAGGGGCCGAGAGGTCGGAACCAGCGTCCTCCGACGCGTCGACGATGAGCCGGAGCGAGGCGCGAATTTCGGCCATCCGGACCTCGGTGCGCGCCATCGCGTCACAGTCGGACATCACCACCGGTTCGACCGGACGCTCCCGATATGCGTCGTATGGTCGCGTCAAGCGCACGTCGCGCGCAACGTGCGAGCCGCGGGCGACAGGCCCCGCACCGCCCAGTGCCACTGCGATGTCCGTTGGCAGCCCACCGGTGCGTTCAAGCCGGTCAAGGAAGGAGTCCGTGCGCAACAGCAGACGCCGAACCCGCGAACTGTCACTTCCGAATGCGCGCAGCTGGTCGTGCAGGTTCGCGGCCGTGAGTCCGCGCTGCACCCCACCCGCGGCCACGATGCCCCGCCCGTAGCGGTGGCCGGTGAGCTCGGCGAGAATCCGAAGGACGCGCTCCTTCAGGATGCCCATCTGCGCAGTACCCACAGCAAGGGAGGCGTCGTCAGTGAGCTTGAGTATGGAGTTCGCAATGGTTGTGGATGCGCTCGAGCTCGGCGACCACCAGGCGCACTGCCGCCGCTTCCGGCGCCGGTTCAACGCCCGCGAGGCTCTCGACCGCATGACACACGGCCAGCGCTCCGGCAACCGAATACATTCCTGCGATGCGCTCCGCTACCAGCACCACCTGGTCGAGGGGAACGCTGCACATCCGCCGCTCGAGTCCGCGGCGCTTGAAGCCGGTTCTTGGTCGAACGAGGAGCATGTCCTCGCCGGCGGTGTCGATCTCATAGAGCATCGATTCAACGACACCGGAACGCACGGGTCCGAACGGGATCGTGAATACCCCGATCCCCGAGGTCGCACCGCGTTCCACGCCCGTGTCGTCTGGAGCATCACCGGAGGCATAACGGTCGATCTCATAGGGCAGCGCAGCTGTGACCACGCTGCCGATCGCCGGCACACTCTCGTCAGGTCCCAACAGCGTTCGATGCAGCAGAAGCTGCGAACCTGATGCGCAGAGCACGTTGTACCGACGGACCCTGTTGCCGTCCGCCGGCGTGTCCTCCCAGAGGTCGAGCAGGTCGGCGTCGGAGCCAGCAATCGCAGTCGCGAGGAGGGTCACCGATGTCAGGTCGCCGGCGGTGACCGTCAGATTCCCGCCCCCCTGCTCGACGCTGCTGCCCGACTCGCGCAGCGTCTCGAGGATCCTTGCGATGGGCTGGGCCGTGGTCGCCGAAGTGGACGCTGGGGATACGCTCATTGACCGCCGCCGACGACCGTCGCGGCCGCGTGCAGGATGTGATCGAGGGGTCCAGGAATCACCACGCCGAGGACGAACGCCGGAATCGCGGCGAGTCCCATCGCCAGGAGCATCACACGGCTGCTCTCACCTCGCTCCGCGCCAGGCGGGGCAGGCGTGAACACCATCGGATTGACGAGCCGGAGGACTCCGATGAACACAAGGCTGACGCACAGGAGCAGCACGGCCCCGGCCGCAAACGCGTCGCGCTCAAACGCGCCCAGCGCCACCAGGATTTCACTTCGAAAGAGACCGGACGGCGGGAGTCCGCTGATTCCAAAGGCGCCAGCGATCACAAACATGGCCGTCCACGGCATCGAAGTCGACAATCCACGCACCCGCCGGCTGTCCTTCGTCGAAAAGCGTTGCATAACACTGCCAGCACCGAAGAAGGCGAGTGCCTTCGTCACGCCATGCGCCACGACGTGGAGCATGACCCCATAGAGAGCGACGGGACCACCGATGCCGACACCAAGGGCGAGGATGCCCATGTGTTCGATGCTGGAGTATGCGTAGAGGCGCTTGAGATTCGTCTGCCGCAGCGCGACGAAACCTGCGAGCAGCAGCGATGCGCCCCCGAACAGCAGTAGGAGCGTCGTCGGGTATGCGCTCCCCACCGCTCGAGCGACGATCGGATAGACGCGAAGGATTGCGTACATGGCATCAGCGAGCAGCGCGCCCGAGAGGAGCGCGCTCACCGGCGTCGCGCCTTCGCTGTGCGCATCCGGGAGCCATGTATGCATCGGGACGAGACCTGCTTTGGCCCCGAAGCCGACGACGATGAGGGCGAACGCGAGGCGGGTTGTATCCGGAGCGAGATGGGCCGCCGCCCCAAGAAAGATCGGGAACGTGGGGTTGAAGTTGGAGCCGAGCGGCCCAATGGCGGCAAAATACAGCAGAGTGAGGCCGAGCAAGCCGAGAACCAGCCCCGACGACGCAATGAGGATGTATTTCCAGGCTGCCTCGGCCGCGCCCGTGGACTTCTCGAGGCTCACGAGCAGCGCCGACGCGACCGTTGTCAGCTCGACTGCGATCCAGAGCACCATGAGGTTTCCTGAAAAGGGAACGAGGAAGAGGCATGCCACGAACAGATTGAAGAGGACGTGGAAGCGGCGATTGTAGATTTCGAAATCTTGGTGGCCACGCTCACTGTTGAAATACCCGACCGCAAAGACGCTCGCACAGAGATAGACAAGCGCAACGGTGAGTGCGAACACCAGGCTAAGGCCGTCGACGTACGCATAATCTGAGAATCCACGAATCGGCAATCCATCGCCGATCAGCAGGACCACAACCATCGCCGCGCATCCGCATGCGGCCGCGACAGTCACCGCGTCGCGAGCGCGCACCGGCATCCGAAGCAGACCCGCGAGAGCCGCAACCACGGGAAGCGCAATGCAGAGAAGCGCCGGTATCATCGTCAGCCCCTCAGCTCCGTGAGCTCGTCGGTGTGTGCGGACCGGACGCGCACAGCGAGCACTCGGATGACAACGGTAAATGCTGCCGCGGGAATCAAAACATCGATCAGGAGAAGGACAGCGACGAGCAGCGGCAGCGACGGCGCGAGCGACAGGCTAGCAATGAACACACCGTTCTCGAGGGTTAGGTAGCCGATCAGCTGCACGACGGCGTTAGGACGCGCCGTCATCAAGAAGAAGCCCATCAGCACCACGGCCATACCGGCTCCGAGACTGTCCGCCGGCGCGCCCGCCGTGAGGGCATGGATTCGCGTGGCAGCGATAAAACCCAGCGCAGCAAAGGCTGCTCCCAGCAGCAAGGACTGCGGCACCGGTACGCTGACGCGAATTCGATCTTCAATGCCAAGGCGTCTCACGATCATGCCGGTGACCACTGGGATGATAAGCACCTTGATGACCAGGGTCAGACCGCCGAGCAAGTAGAGTGCGTTGTCCCCGGTAAAGGATGCGAGAGCAACGGTGAAAAGGCCGACGCCAAGCGACTGAATCGCGTAGATGCGTACCACGCCTTCGATGGAGAGCGTGCGCAACAACGCGAACTGCGTCAGCAGTACGGCGATGGCCAACGCGCCAGTAATCGCCAGGGAAACCGAAGGAATGGTGTTGAACACGTTCAGTCGCCTCCAAAGTAGAAGACGAGGATCGCCAGCACCGACAGGATGAAACCCGCGCCCATGAATTCCGTGATTCGGAAGAGACGCAGCTTTGCGAACGAAGACTCGATGATCACCATGACGATCGCTAGCCCCGCCGCCTTCGCGCAGAGAAAGCCCAGCGCCAAAGCTACGGCTGAGGGACTGGACGTCGTCGCAACCCCCCAGGGGATAAGCAGGACGTTCAGGAAGACGACGTACAGGATGGCCTGCTTGAGCATGCCCCCCCAGCGCATGAGCGCGAACAGTGGTCCGGAATGTTCGAGCGTCCGCGCGTCGTCGATCATCCCGAGCTCCAGCGTGCTGGAGGCACTCTCGATCGGAATGCGCCCGGTTTCGAGGAGCAACATCATGAAGAACGCGGCGCAGACCAGAAGATGACTGCCTCGAAATTCCTGGCCGAGGGCCGCTTGTAACGAGTGATTGAGGACATATGGGTTGTCCGTGGACGTCAACAGCGCGATCGTGAAGAAGACGAAGACGAGCGTCGGCTCTGCAAGAGCGCCGAACGTCATGGCGCGGCTGCTGCCCAGCCCTGGGTAGACCCCGCCAGAGTTCGGTCGCGGCGATCGCGATTGCGATTGCGGCCAGCGACAGGATGAACGCCCCGCCGAGGACGTCGCCCATGGTCGCGAGCGGCAGGGGAAACGCCGTCAGGACTGGGATCAGCAGCGGCACCGTCAGGTAGGCGGCGACGGCCGCGACGGGGCCGATGAAGTACGGCCAGTTCGCCGTCTCCGGGACAGTCATCCCTTTCCGGCTGAGCTTGATGAGGTCGCGATAGGGCTGGACGACCGACGGGCCCTGCCGTGACTGCAACAGCGCCTCCGTCTTGGCGATGAATCCAGTGAGCAGTGGACTGAGCCCCGCGACAACGGCCAGCTGGCAGATCTGGAGGATCACGTCATCCACGGAAGATGCTCACTCCATCCCCGCGTTGCAGCGCATGGGTTCGGGTACACGTGACTCTCCACGAGAAGCGGGCACTGCGCCGTAGAGGCCATCAACCCCGAACTGGGGTGGTTCAGGCGAGCCTCATCGCCTCGTGGGCAACTATCGTAGACGGTGAAGCGCCCGCCGCGCCTCCCGCTTCGGAATCCGCTATGTAAGGGAGCAGCGAGATGGACAGCACGATCACGTGCATCCACGGGCGCGAGATCCTTGATTCTCGCGGGAATCCCACCGTCGAGGTGGAGGTAACGCTCGCCTGCGGGATTACGGCGCGCGCCGGAGTCCCGTCCGGCGCCTCAACCGGCAGTCGCGAAGCCGTTGAGCTGCGCGATGGTGACCCCAATCGCTACGGCGGGAAAGGCGTCCTCGAGACTGTGGCGGGGATCGAGGAAACGATCGCACCAAGCCTGATCGGCACGAATGCCCGTTGCCAAGCCGAACTCGATGCCACCATGATCGCTCTGGACGGGACTGCCGACAAGGCTCGCCTGGGGGCCAACGCGATCCTCGGTGTCTCGATGGCCTGTGCTCGTGCCGCAGCTGACGCGAGCGGCCTGCCGCTCTACCAGTATCTTGGTGGTCCTGGGGCGACCCGTGTGCCGGTGCCTTTGATGAACATCCTCAACGGCGGCGTGCACGCTCACGGCCAGGGCGCTGACGTCCAGGAGTACATGATCGCCCCCTACGGTGCCCCCACCTTCTGCGAGGCGGTTCGCTGGGGGAGCGAGATCTATCGCGCGCTACAGGGAATCCTGCTGAGTAAGGGACTTTCGGTGGGCGTTGGCGACGAAGGTGGCTTCGCGCCTCACGTCCGGTCCAATCGCGAACCCCTCGACCTCATCGTCTCCGCAATCGAGAAGGCGGGGCTTCGACCCGGGGCTGACGTCGGAATCGCGATGGACCCGGCTTCCAGTGAGTTCTTCAACGCCGGGCGGTACGAGTTGAAGAGCGAGGGTCGGCAGCTTACAAGCGCTGAGATGGTGGCCTACTACGAGTTGATGGTCGCGGACTATCCGCTCTGCCTCTTGGAGGACGGTCTTGCCGAGAGCGACTGGGAGAGCTGGAAGCTCCTCAACCGGACGCTTGGCGGCGCCATCGAGTTGGTTGGAGACGATATCTTCTGCACCAATCCCGCCATCATCGCCCGCGCGATCGAGGAGGACATCGCCAACTCGACGTTGATCAAGCTCAACCAGATTGGCACCGTGACCGAGACGATCGCCGCCACACGCCTGGCTCAACTTCACGGGTGGGGAGCATTCGTATCGCATCGCTCCGGCGAGACCGTGGACAGCTTCATCGCCGACATGACCGTGGCGCTCGACACCGGGCACCTGAAGACCGGTGCCCCGTGTCGCGGCGAGCGGGTCGAGAAGTACAACCAACTCATGCGCATCGAAGAAGGTCTCGGCCAGAGCGCCCGCTATGCCGGGAAAACAGCCTTCTGCAGGCCGTTGCGCTACTGACAGCGAGCCGCGCCTCTCGTGGTCCGGCTCGGGACAGTGCTCGCACGCGGAGTGTCGGAAACACGTCGAGAGTCTCTGGTCCACCAGCCTAACCTCAAGCGCAGCGACCTCCCCCCGTTTGCGTAGATAGCCCACGTCCCGTTTTCCTGTTCGATCGGAAGACATCAACGATGGCCTGTGTGTTCTGCGGTCTTCGCCCACGACTACGCATTTACCGCCGCCTCGGAGCCACCAGTCAGTCGGTCGGCGATCGCTTCGAGACCAGATTCGGCGTTCCTTGGGCGGCGCCAGGCCGCTGCACGTCCACTTGACCGATCGAAGCGAGGCTCGATCCCCCCTGACGCCGTGCGCTTCGCCCACCCCCATCTTGCTGGGCGGCCTGGTCGCGCCAGCGTCGTAGGAAGGGTGAACGGCCGCCGGGAGGCCTGAGTACGACTCCCAGCTTTCGCAGGCGCTGCGCAACAGTCATTGCCGGCATACCTGTCAGCAGCTCCAGATGGCGGGTGGAAACCCCGCAGTCTACGTACAGATCCTTCAGCGCCACCGCATCTGCCGTGAGCGGCACCGGAAACCGAAACGAAATAGACCCTCCGGGGGCGGCTGGTCCGAGCCCATGCCGGCGGAGAGCGGCGTCAACACGGGGGTCGGCATACAGTGCCCTGATCAACTCGATCTCGGTAGGGCCCCTTCGAGGAGCGGGGCCTCCAATCGGCACGGGCCATCCAAGATCGTGAACTAACCGCAACACCACATGACGTGACCATCCCAGTTGTCTTCCAACCTCGTCGGCCGAAAGTCCCGCTCCCACATACAGTTTTTGGACTAGGTCGACGTTGGGCATAATCCGAGTCTCGCGATCTCGCGGACCCCGAGTGCGGACGCGGATACCTTGTTCACGCAACAAGCGCTGGACTGTGCTGCCCGAAATATCGAAGGCATCTCCGATCTCTGTCGTGGTCCGGTGATCGCGGACATAGAGGTCGGCGAGCGCCTGCATCGCCGCCGGGGGTAGGAAGAGCCGGCGTGAGGGCCGAGGTCGGCCTGCGCCGCGGGCCGATAGTTCGACACCTTCGCGTCGCAGCAGCCGCGTCACCCTCTGTCGGTCGATCCCGAGCTCAACTGCGATCGCATACGTTGAGTGCCCCTGGTCGACATACATCTCACGGAGTTGGCGACCTAGGGTCGATGGCTCGATGCCGATCACCTTGGTCGTGCCTCGGCGAGGTCGGGATCCGCCGTACCGGACACTCACTTAAGTGCCCTCGGCGCGCTCGCGAGCCAGCTGGTCACCCTTTAGATTCGTTCAGGTGTCTGCTGCAGACATCGACTCGGTATTCGGAGACATTGACTCGTCCCGGCGGCCAATGGTGCCTGCGAAGCGCGAAGCACGGAAGTCCACGTCGGAAGGCGACGGGCGATGCCTCTCCGTGCGGATCGATCCAACGGCGCACGAGCAGCCGCACAACGCGGCCCGCGTGCGGCGCGACACATCCAGATCAGTTTAGGCGACGCCATACCACCTCAATGTCGGAGAACGGCTGACACCTCTCCATAACCCAGGGCCGGCGAGGCTGGCGCGAGCAGATAGTCGGAGGCGGCCGCGCGGCCCCGAAGGGCCGCGCGCCGCCGTCGCCGGTAACCCCCTTAGACGGGGATCACAGTCCGCTTGAAGACCGCGTTCGTGATGTCGCCAAACGAGGTGTAGATGGCGGCCGCCGCTGTGGCGATGCCGAGGATTCCGCCGATCTGGGTGAAGCTCGCACCAGCGGCGTCATGTCCCCAGAAGCCGATGCCCAGCGCGATGAACGTTAGGGTCAGCAGGACGAAGACAACGGTCACCGCCTTGCCTCCCGCAAGCGATGCGATGGTCATGTACGCCGTGAACAGAGCCCATGCCATTGCATACAGCCCGAGTATCGGGGTCGGATCCTTAGGAAGCTCTGCCCCGAACAGCGTGTTGATGAACACGAAGCTGAACCAGAACGCGCCATAGCTGCAAAAGGCCGTGGCAGCAAAGTGGTTGCCGTTCCTGTACGCGACAAGGCCGGCGATGAACTGACAGACGCCGCCGAAGGGAATCGCCAGAGCCAGTACGACGGGCGTCGACGTCGCGGGGATGATCCCCGTGTTGATGACCGAGAGCAACAGCGTTGTGAATCCGAACCCGGCCAACCCCAGCGGGGCCGGGCCGGCGAATAGCGACTGGGCATACGCCGGCGCTGCCGGCGCTTGGGTCGCCCCTGAAACCTGTGCCATGAGTCAGTAGCCCTCCAATGAGTTTTTTAGTTCGGAGGTAGCGGAGCGGTCGCGCTCCACCCGAATCTCCGTAGATCGTGCCCCCTTGCGGATCGCATCCATGTCGCTGTCTTGGGTCATCCTCCTCTGATGGTCGATAAACCCGGGAATAGTTGCCGCGCATTAATTGCACGATTGCCATGGCTTATACAAGGCCAAGCAAAGCAGTAAAAACCGCCCTGGCTTGCTTGGCTGGCCGACCAAGGCCATGTCGACGTTTGGGTGTCGCACTCCGCGCGACGATTCATGCCGATGTCGCGGTCCAGCCGCCGATGGTTGAACCAGTCGACACACTCAAGCGTCTCGCAGTCGACGGCATCGAGACGCCCGGGTCGCTGGCGATCAGTTCCGCTTGTACTAGCCGTTGAACCTTCGCCGAAGCCGCTCTGGTACAAGTCTCCGCGTCAGCACACCCGCCGCGGCTGCCTCCGCGATGCGTTTGGGATAGCGGATGGCGAGTATTGCACGACACGGTCCGAGTGATGAATAGGCCGCGCAGCAGTTTGAACGTCGCTCCGATACGGACCAACCGGTGAGCCAGCGCGTCGCGCTCTCCGCGGGTTGCGTGTTCGCGATCGCTTTGCCCCTTCCAGGCGTTCGCCGCGTCCGAATCACTAACACCGTCGCCTCGTCGGACACTCGACAGCCCCGCCAGATGGGCTCGGAGGATCGGATACGAGGCGGCAGATTCTAGTTCGGCTGTGTGGCTTCCGCTGGTGGTGCTTCCCGCTTTTCAACCCAGTGCCAGAGCTGAGGGTCAAGGGCGGGTGGCTTGTACCCCGGCTGTCCATCGGCCGACTTCGCCGGCTCGGCAGCTGGCTTGTCGCCGTTTGGAGCGGGTGCCGGTTGCGCCTTTTCGTCGCTCATTCGATAGACCTCAGTCTAGCCCGTCTTGGGGAGTAGGACGGTGAGGAGTATCAGCCCAGCCACGGCGACGATTGCCAGGATCAGTGAGACGTTGAACCAGACTGACTTGCTGCTGAGTTCCCCGTCGTTGAGTGGATAGGCGGCGAGAATCGATGCCAGCGCCTCCTCCTGCATTCTCTGCTTCCCGAGGTTGGCATACGCTGCGAGCCGAACGGGATTCGGCGGGTTGGCCCACGACCGGCTCGCATAGCCGACGGCCGACGTCACTGCGGGAATCAACAGGATGAGCGCCGCGATCCCTGACTTGGCTGTCGCCGTATACAGCGATGCCAGCGTCACGAGTGCGCCGATCAGCACGCCGAGCTTGGCGTCGAGTTTGTCGATCGTGTCCAGCTGCGACGAGAGCTTCGCTGCGGCCACCTGATAGGCGAAATCGATTCCTTCCGGCGTGGCGACTGTATTGCTCAACTCCGGCATGGCATCCGGATTATCCGCGAGCATGTCTCCTCGTGGCCGAGCCCACTGCATCAGCGGTGCGCACCGACGCGCGCGAACTGGCGAATGAGTTCCGAGCCTGCTCAACGCGCGAGCGATACCGATCGAGTTCCCACCATCCGGCCAGTGCCGTTTCGATGGGACGCAGCTCCTCGTAGAAGAGCAGTCCGTGCCACCTCCGGAGCGTGCGCACCTGCGCAGCGGAGAACGCCGGAACGCGGCGCTGCGAGAACGAGCGAGTTCTGCTCGCCGGCAGCGTTGTAGCTGCGGCCGGGCACATCGATGTCCACGTCCCCGCACATCCGACTGACGGTGTCCAGGTCGCGGGTGTCGGCCAGTCCTCCGAGCACGATCTTTACCGTGCATCCGTCCCACAGGGACGCGGTTCCGTCGGCTCCCCAGCGCGCCCGAGCCTGGCCCAGGGACTGGAGGACGATCATCGTGGTGATGCCCTGTCCGGCTCCGTCGGTCACCAGCTGGGGCAACGATGGCAGCGGCGCGATGTTGGCGCACTCGTCGAGAAAGAGTCCGAGCGGGGGTGTCAGCCGACGCGTGGCAGAGCGCGCGGCCCGCTCCTTGGCCGCATTGACGATCGTCTCGATAAGCGCAGTGACGATCGGCGCCATGCTCGCCTGCGCGCCCGAGGTCCCGACAATGAAGAGCGCCGCCCCTTCCGCGATGATTCGGCCTGCGTTGAATCCGGCCTCAACGCCGGGCTGGCACGCGCGCAGGACCCGCGGATCCGCGAGACAATCGTAGGCGCGCCGTGCCCCGCTGAACACATTGCTGACGGCCTGCTGGTGCATGCCGGTGATCGCCTCGAGGTCGTCGGCCCACTCCGGTGCGACGGGGCTCTCGCGCAGATACCGGACGGCATGGTGGCTCTCCGCCCTGTTCACCCACTGCCGGACGGTGGCGATGTCCTGTCCGCCAACCGCTGCGGCGTGCAGATAGCAGCGATGGATCGCCTCGTTGTACGACTGGAAATAATCGGCGTGCTGGATGCCCTGCGAGCTTCCGGCTGCGGCGTTGAACGCACGGGCGCGATAGACGGCGACCTGGGGATCCTCGCAGCCGGCGACCGGGTCCCAACCTACGGGATTGGGCCACTCACTGAAGCCGGTGGGATCGAAGACGTAGACCGGCCGCTCCTGCTGGAGCGCGCAGGCGGTGTGGACGATGAGGTCGTCCTTGGTCGAGGTCGCCACCAACGGCCCTGGCCAGTCAAGAAGGTTGGGGATGATCACGCTCACGCCTTTGCCGCGGCGCGGCGGGGCGAGCAACAGGTAGGCGTTCTCCGGGCTCCCCCACAGCCAGGTGCGGCTGGCGACGTCACGCCCGAGATAGATCATCGTTCGCCCCCGCGGTATGTGTCGCCTTGGGGCTGACGATGACCGTCACCTTGCGCACGACGCGGCCATCTAGACGAGACCGCACATCACGCCACGACGCGAAGCCTCCGCGTGGCGCGCGCGGGATACCCCATCGGATGAGCAAACCTCGACGCCTTCGGACCCGCGAACGCAATACGATCACCAGGGTGACGATGAGCACCGCGGTCACACCCAGCACACCGGCGGCGATCACCACTCTCAGTCGCTTCGGGTGGTGTGCGCGCTCGAGGCGTGAGTGACTCCAGGTGTCCTCCCCCACTCGCTTCGCGCGTGACTCGAGTGCCTCATGATCATGGCCGCTTGCATCCCGCTCATGGTACCGGCGCAACGCTCACACACCGCTTACACTTTCCTCCGCTCGTCCGATCGTGCGTAGCCCGCCGACGCTGCATCGCAGCGCGAGCAGGCGTGCGTTTTCGCGGTGTGCTCAGCGCCCCACCGGGAAGGGAACCGGCACACCCCGAGCGGCGGCGATCTCGACGCGCAGCCCGTCGCTGTACGTGCGGTGCCACGTGCCGGCGGACCACACGTCGCGCGCCGTGAGCGTCTCAGTCCCGCTCTGGAGGCGGCACGTCTCCGCCGCCCCGCTCGCGGCGACGTCGCAGAACGCGACCCAGCGCGCGCCGTGGACGACCGCGGATCCGCCGGCGGTGAGGTCGGGGCCGCTGTGGCCGAGCACCAGGGTCCCCGCACCGGAGTACACGCCGGGCGCGACCGCGTGGAGCGTGGCATCGCCGATGCGATAGGTGGTCGCTGTCATGGCGACCGATACTCCGGTCCGGGAGGATCGACAGCACGACCCCGGCCGTGGCGCAGCCCACGGCGAGCACGACCCCCGCGGCGAGTGCCGATCGTCCGGGCACGGTGCAGACGTCGCGACCGCCACACCCGGCTGGCGTGTTCCCCGGCACCCATGTCGATGATGCCGGCTCCCGCCAGGCGGGCGCGAAACCAGCGCGCATGCGGTCCGGTGCTCACGCGGCCTCTGCCCGGAGTGCCGTGATGCGGGTGCATCGCGTGTCCAGTGCAAGCGTCAGCCGCCAGCGCGCCGGCGGGAGCGCGAGCGGCGGACCGCCGGGCTCGCGGGCCAGGGAGCGGTCATCGACGAGGAGCTCGACGCGCACGGTCCCATCGCCGCCGTCCAGGTCGGCGGTGCCCGCCACCGCACTCGCCGTAGTCGGTCTCCACGTACCACCCATCACCACCGATCGCGGCCAGCGCTCCGTGCACGCTCGCCGCGCAGCTCGGGGTCAGGTAGTCCAGCTCCGGCCGCTCGCCGTATCCGCCCCGGGCGAGGTCGGTGAGCAGGCGCAGGGACAGGGCCGTGATGCGCCGCACACGTTCGTCCTGGTCGGTGACGGACGCCGTGTGTCGACGTTCAGCCATGGGGGATCGTTGCCGAGGCCCGCTCTCGTGCCGCCACCACCGCGCTCAGCACGCCCGCGAACGCGCGATCGGTTCGAGGCGAGGCGCCGACGATGGGGCTGCGCCGATGGCTCGCCGTCTGCACGTCGACGGTGAACGGGCACCTCGACGATCTCGGCCCCCGCGGCGCGGAGGTGGTCGAGGAGCTCGGCGATCGCCGGGAGCTCGAGGGCACGGCGCCCGTCGCCGGGGAGCAGCAGCGGGACGACCAGGCCCGGGCCTGGGGAGACGGCCGTTGGAGCCGGAGACCATGGCATCGATGCTGTCGATGATCTCGCCGGCCGCGATGAACGACGCCTCACCGAGGTCGATCGGCAGCACCGCGACATCCGCGTGCTCCAGCCAGTGGGCGACCACTGCCTCCTTGGCGCCCTCGCTCAGGCTGGGCAGGGTGTTGGGCAGGTCGACCACGACCAGGGTGTGGCGGAGCCGGAGGTGGGTCACCAGCCGATCGATCTCCGCCGCTGTGTACGCGGAGCCTGCGGAGCGGCGCTCGGGCAGGACGCGCAGGCGCTCGTTGCGGGCGAACTCACCGTTGGGCACGAGTGCGCCCCGGTTGAGGGCCTCGACCACCTCGCGCACCGTGAGCGCGTCAGTCGGGACGGCGAGCTGGCGCCAGGAGTTGGGGTTGTTGAGGTTGGCGTCGACGAGCACGGCGCTGCCGCCGTGTGGCTCGACGGCGCGGGCACCCAGGACCCCGATCGCCGCCGCCTCCGTGGTCTTGCCCGGGCCGCCCTTGGGCGTGCCGACCGTGACCACCGTGGAATGGGCGCGGAGCAGGACCTGGCCGAGCCCGGCAAGGTCGGGCGCCGGGAGCCGTGGGCGCGACGGAGCCACGCGCCCGATGAGCGTCCGCAGGCGGCTGCCACCCCGCTCCGGCAGATGGTGGTTCGCCGCATCCTGCGTTTCCAGCGCCCCGAACGGGCTGTCGTCGGAAGCCGTGCGGTACGGCTGGTCGGACCCCAAGCCCGCCAGGGCCGCGAGCGGAGTCACCGGCAACCGCGATGCGTGCGCGCCGGTCTGTTCGAACGGCGGTCGATGGTCGGGGGTCGGAGGGCCGGATGCCGGCTCCGGTTCACGACTCGTCTGCACATCCGCGTCGGCGATCGGACCGTTGCCGGGAAGCACGCCGCGCGCCCACGCCGGCGGCGCCGGAACCCTCCCGTTGCGCCGCTGCGGTGAGGTGGCTGCGGTGGAGGATGCCTCGCCAGATTCGCGGCTTCGAGCGATGTCGTCGGAAACGCCTGACATGTGCGACATCGCCACCGGCTGTGCATGGCCGCCCGGGCTCAGATCGCCGCTCAGACGTCGCACCAGCTCCCAGGCAAGCGCCTCGAGGCTCTCGGCGACAACGGCGGTCCCCATGCCGGCCGGGATGCCCGCCGCCTCGATGTCGTCGCGGCACCAGACCAGGTGGCGTTCGTCCGCCGCGTCGCTCACAGCCGATCCTTCGTGGTCCGCGTTGCGGATGATCAGCATCTCCGCGTCGGCGAGCCCAAGTGCCGCATCACCAAGATGCGGCTCCGGGGGGCGGAGCAGCGCGATGGTGCCGTCGACCACTGGTGGCAGGAGCGCATGGACCGCGCGCAGGAGCCGATCCGACTCCTCGGCGGGGAGGAGGCTGACCAGCATCCGGGTGGTGCTCATGGTGCCTTCGCGAGTTGCTGACGAGCCTGGCTGATACTGCCGCAGCACATCGAATATGCGTTGCTGTTGTGGCGCGCCACTCCGACGCCGAGGATCGCGAGGCATACCGCGAGCGTCACGCCGGCCAGCACGCGCGTCGAGGTCACCCGAAGGCGGACGCTGCCAAGCGTGCGCGCCAGCACCAGGACGACACCGGCCAGGAAAGCTACCCAGAGCAGCAGCTCGGCGGCGGCCAGCGCGGCCAATCCGGTCTGATCCGCACCGCTGACGAATCCCATCGCCGCAGCGAGGTTCGGCCGGGGGAGCACCAGCGCCGCAACCGCGACACCGCCGACCACCGCGAGCAGGACGGAGGCGTGCCGGCGCACTCAGAGCCCGCCGTTGGCGCTGGCGTAGGCGACCGCCGAGAAGATGACCACGAAGATGGCTGCGAGCAGGCCGACCATCGGCACCAGCACGGTGATGGTGCGTGAACCCAAGCGGACCCGCGCGTCGGCGAGGCGCTGCGCGGTGAACGAGCGCGCGGCGGCGAGGTACTCGGTCGCCGGATCACCGCCCCCATACTCCTGGGCCGCGCGCACCACCTGAGCCAGCTGCGCCAGCACGGGGAGGCGGTACGCGGCGGACACCGCCTCGAGCAGCTCGGCTCGGGAGTGCGGCTGGACGTCACTCATCTGACGCCACTGCTCGCTGCCCAGCATCTCGGCGAGGGTGCGGTCGCGCATGCTTCGCGCCAGGGCGAGCAGCGGGTCTCCAGGACCCAGCCCCTCGGGGCTATGCACCGGGGGCACACGCAGCAGCCCGAAGAGCAGCAGGGTCTTGGCCACCTGGAGGGAGGCCGACCTCGCGCCGGCGGCGGGCCTCTCGCTGCAGGCTCGCCACGCTCAGCGCGGTCGCGACGACGGCTGCGACCGGGATCAACGCGGGAGCGAGCACGAGGCCGTCGCCGGCGAGGACGGTCACGCCGTCGAGGACGCTGCAGGCGGCGACCGTGAGGGCGGCGATGCCGACCACCCGGCGGGTGAACGCCTGGGTGTCGCCGCGACCGGCGGCCAGCTGCAGCCGCCGGATCGCGAATCGATCCTGCAAGGCACGCGCCATCGGGTTGCGTGCCACAACGGCGGCCCAACGGCCGTGATCGGGCACCAACCGATCCCGGACTCGGCGAATGCTGGCGCTTTCGGCGGTTCGCAACGCGCCGCTGCGCGCCAGGACCAGCGCAGCCAATGCGGCCGTGGTCACGAGCAGCAGCGACGGCAGCCAGACCTCAGCCACGACCGATCCGCCCCAGCTCCGCGCGCACCAGGCGCACATCCCAGCGAGCCGGGCGAGGCGTGCGCAGCAGGGTGCCCATGATGGCGATGGAGCCCGCGAAGATCAGCGCCGCGATCACGAGCGTGATCTCCCCCTGGACGCTGACGAGGAAGTCGTGCAGCACCGGGACGGTGTTGAAGGCGCCGATGAGCACCGCGAGCACCGCGCCGATCATCTGCGCGCTGCGTCGTTGCACCGCCACCGCGGCGCGGGTGGCGTCGAGCAGCGCGATGTCCTCCTCGAGCTCCGGGATCACCTGGTCGCGGAGCTGGTGGACGAGCTCGCGCGGATCGCGGCTCCTTCCGGCGAGCAGGAGCACACACACGTCTTCGACGAATGCGGAACGGGAGCGTTCGGCCATGTCGAGCAGCCCCTCCTCCATCGAGAGCGCCGTCTGCAGCGGCGTCAGCAGCTCGCGCAGCTCAGGACGCGGATGCTGTGCCACCTCGCGCAGCACGGCGTCGAGATTGCCCATGCGCTGCAAACCGTTGGCCAGGTCGCGAACGGTCGCGACCAGCGAGCGATATGCGCGCGATCGCCGCGCCGAGGCCACGTCCTCCACCAACCAGGGCACGCCCAGCGTCCCGAGCAGCAGCAGGACGACCGCGATCACCACGACGCCGCTGGTCAACCCCACGAGCAAGGCGAGGGCGAACAGGGTGAGCCGAATCGCCGCCCACACGGCGAACGGAACGCCCAGCGACGCGGCCAGATCCCGCTCCGCGTCGAGCAGGGGAGCGACCCGGCGCGAGACCGCAGCGCCCGCGTCGGGACGCACGCCCGGCCGCTGCCACACCGTGATCGCGGCGATGAGGCAGAGGATGACCAGCACCTCGAAGAAGAGCAGCGCGATCACGGCGCCGGCACCTCGACGAGCTGCTCGCCAAGTGCCTCCTGGAGTTGCCGGGGCAGGTCGGCGATCGAATGCACGCGGCGGACCAGCGCGTCGTGCTCGTCGGTGCGGTACACGTCGACCGCGGCGCCGTCAGCCGAGTATGCGACCACCCCGGTCACCGCCCGCCTGCCGAGTTGCTGCGATTTGCGGAGGTGCACCACGAGGTGGATCGCCTGGTGCGCGACCCTCGTGGCCAGCTCGACCTGGCCGGCGAAACGCGGCGCCATCATCACGTAGTTGACGACCTTGGGAATGGTCTCGGCGGCGCTGTTGGCGTGCACGCTGACCATCGATCCCTCGTGGCCGGTGGTCATCGCATTGGCGGCGTCCGCCATCTCCGCGCCGCGGGCCTCGCCGACGATGATCCGCGACGGCAGGAAGCGCAGGGCGTCGCGCCCCAGATCCTCCATGCTCACCCGGGCCTCCTGTTCCTTCCAGGCACCGGGCACGGTGGCCATGGTGATCGTGTTCTCGTGCACCATTCGGCCGTCGGGGCGTTCCTGGGCCAGGGCCAGCTCCGGACTGTCCTCGATCACCAGTAGCGTCTCGTCGTCTGCGACCTCGGCGCAGAGCGCGCGCATGAGCGTGGTCTTGCCCGCGCCGGTGCCGCCGGAGATGATCATGTTCAGCCGGGCGCGAACGCACTCGCGCAGGAAGGCGGCCACTCCGCTCGGGATGGTGCCGTTGGCCACGAACTCGTCGAGTGTGCTCGGCCCGCTCACGCGCGGGATGCGCAGGCAGGCATAGACGCTGTTCCGCCCCACCGCGGCGGGGGCGACAACGACGGCGATGCGCACCTGTCCCACCGCGGTCGCCATGGTGGCGACGGCCCGCGGCTGATCACGGGTCAGCTGGGTGCGGGGCTGCACGCCCGCGTAGCTCAGCAGCGTGCGAAACCACTCCTCGAGCCTGGCGTCCGCCTCCCGGCGGGTGGGAGCGCTGAATGCTTCGGGTCCCGACCCTTGCAGCAGCTGCTTGCTACCCGCGGCCTCGACCAGGATGCGGTCCGCCCCGAGACACTGGATGTCCTCGACATCCTCATAGACGAGCAGGGAGAGTGGCCAGAGCAGGCTGGCTCGGACCAGCAGCGCCCACTCCACCTCGGCGCGCCATGTGGCATCCCCGGCGAGACGCGCCGCCAGCACCGGTGCGACTCCCATGCCGCCGCGATGCACCGACCGCTCGACCAGGTCGCTCACCAGGTCGGGGAGGCGCTCCTCCCATGTGGTGGAGAGCTCATCACCCCGCTCGCGATGGAGCACGCCACAGAGCTGCTCCACGAGCGGGAGCATGTCCGCGGGAATCTCCGGCCATGCGCGCGAGGCCATCCCGTTCCCGGCCACCCGGCGGGCATCGATGCGCGGCCGGTCCTCGCCGATCATCACCGGACTGGCGCACCGTGTCGGGTCAGCGGCCATCGGTGGCGACGCGTGGTATCGGAGGTGATCGTTCCGGATCCGAAGAGACCCAGCTCCTCGGCCATCGCCTCGCGCTGGATCGGCTCCCGGCGGGCTCGCGCCGCGACACAGCGATCCGCGTTCCACTCCCATTCGCACGCCAGCGGATATCCGGGCAGCGCCGCCTGCAGCAGTTCGATCGCCTCCGAGACGCCGCGACGATGGGCCGGGCGCACCAGCACGAGTCGGGCGCGCGGGATGGTCAGCGTCCGCAGGGTGCGCACCGCGTTGTCGAGCAGGTCCGACTCCGCGCGCACGACGATGAAGACCGCGTGCAGGGCGAAGCCCAGTGCCCGGGCCGCGGCATCGCCATCGACCAGATCCGGGTACGCGAACGGCGTGCCGCAGTCGACGACGACCAGCTCCTCGGGGAGGCCCTCGAGGGCCGGCACCAGCAGCTCGGCGGTGTGCGAGCCGGGGCGGCCGGGATCGCGAAAACCGGGAACCACCCGAAGCCGCGGGCGCGAGCCGAGCGTGACTGCCTGACGCTCCAGCTCGGCGGTGGCGATGCCGTGCGGGCTGTACACGTTGGCCAGGGACCGCGTGTCGTCGATGCCCAGCAGCGACGCCACCGTGCCGCCCGCGCCGTCGGCATCCACAAGCATGGTCCCGCGATCCCGTGCCGACGACCAGGCGAGCGCGGCGGCGAATCCGGTTGCCCCGCTGCCGGCTCGGACGCCCGCGACACCGACGCGCAGCGGCGCCACGTTCAGCCTGCCGCCGGGTCGGCGGCCGGTGTGGACCCTGCGGTCCCGTTGGCGATCGCCGTCAGCATCTGCTCGGCCTGCTGCAGCGTGTACGTCTCGCCGCGGGGCACCTGGACACCCGAGGACTGCACCGCGACCAGGTCGATGCCCGAGACGGAGAGGTCGACCCAGAACCCCTCATACGCGGCAGGGACCAGGACGGCCGTGGCGCTGCCGGCCGCGACGATGGTGATACCGCGGCCATACAGCTGCACGGTCTGCCCGGATGCGGCCGCCGCTGCTGCCTCGGGCGCCTCCGGCGTGCCCACCCCGAGGGTGCTGGAGCTCGGGCCGTAGATGTCGACACTGTCACCCGCCTGGAGCCCGGGCGCCATGCTCTTGAAGGCGAGCGGCACGGTGACCATGGATTGGGTGAACAGATCGTCGGGCCGGAGCACATCGCCGTCCGACACGGCGTGCGCGAGGTACTCGCCGGCGGGATTGGTGGTCAGGACGGTGAAGTCGTCCGACCCCTGTGCGATGGTCACCTGGCGCACCAGGGAGGCCGTTATGAGCGTGCCGGCACTCGCGTTCTGACTCATCGCCCAGGCCGTGATGTGCCGGCCGCCGATGCTCAGGGCGGTGAAGACAACCGCGCTCACGGCGGCGAGTGAGAGCACCACGATCAGCACGAACGCCCCGCGTCGCATCCCCTTCTTTCCCCCTATCGCCTAATACGGATGCACGGTGCCGAGCGCGGCACCGGCCTGATGGACGGCTCGAACCGTGGTGCCGAGACCGACGAACGGCACCGGCAGCTGGATGCGCTTGCTCACGGTCACGGTGATCGAGTCCCCGCTCACGACACACGACGCGACCGCGCCGGGGTCCGCAACGGCGACCGCCTGCTCACAGTTGGTGATCGCATCGGCGCCGAGACGGAGTTGCCCACTCGATGTCACTCCCGACGGGAACTGGCTCGTGTCCACCGAGTCCGCGCCCGACTGGGCACCCAGGTATGCGGCCGTGTCGGCGCGGGTCGCCTCGCTGCTCTCCACCAGGAGGTCGGCGACCGCGACCAGAAGCGCGCCGAGCACCATGGTCACCACCAGCGCGGTGAGCACGATCACCTGGCCGCGTTCTCCGGCTCGGCGGCGCGTCAGCACGTGACGCTCGGTGCGCACTGCCGGAACGGCGGTGCAACCAGTTGCGCGTTCTGTTGCAGCGTCACGTTCCAGCGCCACACCAGGCCGATCAGGTTGTTGGAGAACGAGACCGTGACGGTGCCGTGGCAGGACACCACCGTGTCCGGCTGGTACGTCGCCGAGTACAGGTACTGGTTGCCCTCGCTCGGCGGGCAGGTGATGCGCAGCGATCCGGGCTCGAGGAACGGCCCCGACACGCTGCGCGGAAGGTGTCGTTGATGTTGAACAGCGCCTGAGCTGGTGGCTCCGTATGGAACGCTGAATGCGGCCGACGTGGCCAGCCCGGTTGCGGAGCGCAGCTCGGTGGTCGCATCGAGCACGAAGATGGCGCCGGCGAAGCCGAGCGCGAGCACGATGAGGAAGGGGAGCACGAGCGCCGTCTCCACCACGCTCTGCGCTCCCTCGCCGCGGCGACTGTGGTGGCGTCCGGTCATGGGGCGAACACCGCGCTGTGGACGACATCGTCGATGTCGATGGCCAGCGCGCCGGTCCGCCAGGAGCCGAGCCCGAACCCGGGAGGGACGAGCGCCGAGACCCAGCCGCGGATGGCGACCTCAACGGTGCCGGCGGCGGGATGCGCCACGGCGCAGACGTAGACGATGCCCACCGGCCAGGACGCACTGAGCGCCGGACACACACCGTCCACCGGGGACATGGGAGCAGGGGTGGCTCCGACCAGGCCGCTCTGCAGCTCCGATCGGATCGCCGAATACACGTCGGCGGTGGCCGGAGGGCCGGTCGGGCTCCCCGCCGCGCCGGCGGCGATGTAGATGCCTCGCTCCGCAGCGGTGATGGCGGTCCCCCTCGTGAGCGCGTACAGGCCGATCTGCGTGCAGCCAAGCAGCAGGGCGAGGACGACTGACAGGACAAGGGCAAACTCAACCATCGCCTGACCGTCTCCCCTCCCCACCCCCTGACGCATGTCTCAAGCAATGTACGCCGTGGATGCCTACATAGCGCTTACAGAATGACAGCCGACGACTCTAGGGTGGCTAGATCTCATACCCCCGCCACATCCTTGCCGCGCTTGTGGCGATGATGCGACCGTGAGCTAAGTAAGCGTAAGTCCAAGAATCGGGGTCCACGAAAGTCAGCACACCCCAGAGTCTCCGGGAATCTCGGAGCGGATCATAGAGCCTCCTGCTAGGCCGCCACCTTGAGGCCATGCTTCAACCGGGTCTCCATGATCGGCCGGGTCGAAGCGGATCCAGTGCTCCACAACACGTCGGCGTCGCACTCACCAACTTCCGGCTCGCGAACAACGGCACACACCATGTCGAGTTCCTAGAGGATCGTCGCCTGGCGCGGACTCGCGGAGATCGCCGGCACGTACCTCTCCAAGGGTCGCTTGGTCCACATCTCCGGACGGCTGGGCAGCAGGACGTGGACCGGCCACGACCGCGTGGAGCGGCGGGAGCTCGAGATCACCGCCGCGGACACCCGGTTCCTTTCGGCCAAGGCCGCCTAGCGAACCGATCTCCGCACGTTAACCCGTGCCGGATGGCAAACTCGCGTGCATGAAAAAGACGAACCAACTTGCTGAATTGCTGGCTTCGCGACGGCTCACGGTCGGAACCGTCATATACCACACAGCCCGGACCCACCACGATCGGAGTGTTCAAGGGACCATCGAAGCTGATGGCATTCGCCTCGATGGGCAGTTGTATCCCAGCCTGTCAACCGCGGCCTTCGCGGTATGCGGCTATCGGACTAACGGCTGGACATTTTGGCGCGTTCGCCCCCATGGCGAGGCCATCGCCGGGCTGCGCGACTCGGGGTGAACCCTTCCCTCAGCTGCTGCTTAGGCTGCCGGGCATAGCCCCCCAGGGAACAAGATTCGCTCGCACCGCCGGGCTATCAAGGTCGGAACTATCCCTAGTCAGCTCCCAGTTTCTTCAGCGCCGCCCACGAGCCCTTCGCGGTGTCTACATCGGACTCAGACACCAGCAGGTATCGCCAGGTGACTCCCACCTTCTCCTTATCCGCAGTGACGTAGTTCGCCCACCGCATTGCGGCCTCGCGCTTTCCCTTGACATCCTCAGACGTCATTTCTTTGTCCATCTTCACTTCGACGACCCAATTGCCCCCATCCACCTCGACCACAATCAGGTCCGGGTTGTACTGCTGGCCACCGGAGTTCCACAGAATCGGCAGCTCGCCGATATGGAGTCGCACCCAGCAAGCGACGCTTGCGTCTTCGTCAACCAGGTTGGCGACTGTGCGCTCTGGCTTGGAATCAAACCACTCCAGAGGGAATAGCGATCGCTTCCAGTCGTCGTATGCGACTGATTTGCTGAACGCGCCGAATCGGTCCGTCGACATAACCTTGTCCGTTGCCCGCTTCGGGTCGAATTCTCGGAGTTCTATTACCTCATGAAATGAGGGTTTTGCCATATACCGCCGTTGCTCCTCCTCGACAACCTTCACGAGTTGGGCTGCGGCTCGCTCCAGATTGGCCGAAAGAACCTCGACTGCCTTTTCTCCCAGGCCTGCGAAGAATGCGTCCATCAGCGGGGCTACGGCCGTTCGTTGATCTTTTCGCTGCGGCACTGCCGGCGACATGAGGACAATCTCGACAAGCTGCGTCCTCAACTCCTCCATTGCGAACAGCGTGGGGACAGATTGCACTCTATCCGCGGCGCTTGACGTGACAAGTTCCGTGCGCTTCAGCCCATCCGGGCCTAAGACCACTCGAGCGCCCAGGAGGGTGCGCGCTAGCTCGCCGTCGGGGTCCGCGGCGAGCGAGGCGCCCAGCTTCCTAAAACGGTCCGTGTCCGTAATATCTGCCAGTGTGAATAAGCTGGTGACGGTGGACATTCGGAGTATCGGGAGGACAATTGTTGGTGCGTTCTCTCGCCGGACGATCGGCTGCTTCATCTGAACCACAGCGTCGCCAACTTGTTCTGCGCGTTGCTCGACAGACGTCACCAGCGGCCTGGCGTCTGCCTCGGCGACCGCTGATCCTTCGCCTGCTTCCGGCGCAAAGATGGGAGTGCTCGATGCGGTAACGGTTTCCGAAACTGCCACCAGCTTCCCCTGGGCGTTAAGTCGTAGCGATGCACGCGTTCGATAGTCAACGAAGGCCTTGTTTAGGACGCCCGCTCGTTTCAGAAGATCCTCGTACCGCTCGTGTGCGACGACCTCCAGCGTATCGAGGATCTCGATACCTGTATAAGCTCCGAAGGGAAGTCGCATGCCGCGCCCGAGTGTCTGCTCGGTAAGTATCTCGGACACACTAGACCGCATAGAAGCGATGACATACACGTTCCGTACATCCCATCCCTCCTTGAGCATTCCCACCGAGATGATGATGCGGATAGGCGAAGTCGCGTCCTCGACCTTCGCCAAAGCCTCAAGAGCTTCCTCGGGAGATTTTGAATGTACAACAAGTATGGAGTCCGCATACTGTCCACCGAAGAAGTCTCCGGATCGCATGATCGCTCCATACTCGTCAGCATCCGCGATGTCCTTCGCGATGACAAGCATCACAGGGTTGACAGGCTCGAACTCCCATTGCGACGGCGAAAGCGTCGATGGCCTGGCGTTTCGCATTGAGGAGCGTGATGCCGTCGGTGAGCTTCGTTAGGGAGTCGGTCCGATCGTCCTTCCGTCCAACGATCACGGGTGTTTTGACTAGCTTGTCAGCGATTGCTGCGGCTAATGGGTAGCGGAAGATGATCTGCTCGGTTGGCGTGTCCTTGTGAGGGGTGGCCGTTAACCCGACCAGCACCCATGGGTTGAGATCACGAACGGCCTTCGAAAAAGCCGCGCCGTAGTACGTGTGATGCTCGTCAGCAAAGACGACGAGCTCCTCTGTTTGCTGCAGGTGAGCATAGAACTCTGTTCCCAGACCCTCTTGGAATTCATGGGTCTTCCTTGCTACCTTCGTTCCTGGCTTTATGAGTGCCTGCACTGTGAATAAGTAGATCTTGATTTGCGAATCATCATCCATCGCCGTTCGCATCGCCGGGGTATTGAAGTTGTCTGATGTGATGACTATCGGTTGAAAGCTCATCGGCTCTAGCAAACTCTTCGGATGACCGGGAGTGAAGTTGCCTCTCGTCTTTTCCAAGATGGTTCGGCCTGGGGTTACGATCACAAAATTACGGACTCCATACATGTTGGCGAACAGCTCCATCGCTCCCGTCAAGATGTAGGTCTTTCCAACGCCTGTAGCCGAGTCGATGACCGCCTCAAATGGCGCCATGAACCGCCCCGGGAAAACTGGAGACTCCATTCCTTGAGAGGATGGAGCGATGAGCAGACAGGGCAGGTATCCGGCAGAACTTCGGGAGCGGGCCGTGCGCATGGTGCGCGAGCATCGCAACGAGTACCCATCGGAAGCGGCAGCGATCAGGTCGATTGGCGAGAAGCTGGGCGTGCATCACGAGAGCATCCGGATCTGGGTGCGCCGGGCTCAAGTGGACGCGGGTGAGCGCGCCGGACTGACCACCGAGGAACGGGAACGACTCCGCCTCCTGGAACGGGAAGTGCGTGAGCTGCGGCGCGCCAACGAAATCCTCAAGAGCGCCTCGCTTTTCTTCGCGACCGAGCTCGACGGTCGACGACCGAGATGACCGCATACATCGACGCCCAGCGCGATCGATACGGGGTCGAGCCGATCTGCCGAGTGCTGCAGTTCGCCCCCGCCACGTACTACGCCGCCAAGGGCCGCCTAGCGTCAGCACGGAGCTTGCGCGACGACGAACTCAAGGAAGAGATCACGCGCATCTGGAACGAGCACCGCCGCGTGTACGGAGCCGACAAGGTGTGGGCACAACTGAAGCGTGAGGAACTCCAGGTTGCTCGCTGCACCGTGGAACGGCTGATGCGCGATCTGGGGATCCGCGGTGTGGTGCGCGGCAAGATCGTGCGCACCACCTTCCCTGACGAGACAGCGGCTCGGCCGGCAGACCTGGTCGATCGCCAGTTCCGTGCCGAGGCGCCAAACCGCCTCTGGGTGGCCGATCTGACGTATGTGAAGACGCACTCGGGGTGGGTCTACGTGGCCTTCGTCGTCGACGTGTTCTCGCGCTTTGTGGTCGGCTGGCAGGCGTCGCGATCACTGCGCACCGACCTCGCCCTCGATGCGCTCGAGATGGCCATCTGGGCGCGCCGTGGTGAACGTCTCGACGGTCTCATTCACCATTCCGATCGTGGCGTGCAATATCTCGCGATTCGGTACACCGAACGCCTCGCAGAAGCAGGCGTCGTGACGTCAGTGGGCTCGCGCGGTGACTCGTACGACAACGCGCTCGCTAAGTCGTTCAACGGTTTGTACAAGGCAGAGTTGATCCACCGTCAGCCGTGGCGCGGTCTCGATGACGTCGAGTTCGAGACGCTCGAGTACATCGATTGGTTCAATCAGCGCCGCTTACATGGCGAGATCGGGATGATCCCTCCCGCTGAGCTTGAGGCGACCTATTACCATCAGTCACCCCCAGTCGCAATGGCTGGGACTCTATAAACCAAGTCTCTATGAAACCCGGGGCGGTTCACCAACTCCTCATCGACGTCGTAGTGCTGAGAAACCTCCGCGGCCAGAGTCTTGGACGGCATCGCGGTTCGGGTCGCGCAGATCAAGCCTCGCGGCGATTTCTGCGATTGCGTCCTCAAATAGGCGTAGATCCGCCATGGCTATGCGTTGATCTCTGCGGTGGGTGCGATGGTCTCCGTTCCATCAACCTTGCGCTGATCGACCCCCTGGACCTCCAGGCGAAGCTGCCGCGCGTAGCGGTACTCGGCCAGTAGGGCGGCCGGGATCTTCCGCAGCGTGGAACCGCGACGAAGCTCCCGGAGGGCGGATCGCGCATCGGGGTCGATCCCCGTGCCGCAAATCACAACCTGCTCCCTCTCGCCGAGGGCACTAACCACGAGGCGCGCCACCGACTCATTGACAACTCCATCGATGACCGCCAGGCGAGTCATCCCCTTCGACCCGGCGAACGGAGGGTCGGGCTGATACTCGTAACCGAGCTGCGCCGCGGTCGCCTCCGCTAGCTCACCATTCGTCATTCGTTCGGCGAGGAACACTAGTCCACCGTCTGCTTCGAACATCGATCCGGCTACATCAAGGACGCGAAAGCCACCTCCTCCTTCCCACCCAGCACTTTTGCTGATGCCCCACTGGTCCTCACCGGTCACAACCTTCTGCAAGCGGGGTGCAGTGAATGTTTCGAGAGTTGCGCGCTCCCACTCGATTCCAATCCATCGACGTCCCAACTTGTGCGCCGCCGTTAGGGTGCTACCGGAGCCGGCGAAGCAATCAAGAACGACATCTCCGTCGTTCGTTGAGATCTCGATTATCCGGGCCATCAGTTCTTCTGGCTTCGGAGTGGCGAAGGGTGTGACACCAGGAAACAGCTTCCGCAGGTGCGCCTTCGATTGGCGAGTGGTCTTGACGTCGCCAAGAGCCGTAATACCTGCGATCTCACGCAGGGCACGCGCGATTGCTCCCTCCGGGGGAATATCGGCAAACGCTGAGTCCGCGATCGCATCAGCGGCTAACTCCTGCGCCGCGGAAGCAGACGACGCCGCCCATATGGTCGGCCACGGGCGCGTCGGCACGTCCGGAGCCCATTCTCGTGTGTATGGGACCCTGTGTGGTTTCACCACATAGTGCCCGGAAACGATCTGGGATGTCTCAGGACATAGTGCCCACCACATTCACGTGGAGGGCACCATGGGCCGGGAGCGCTACGTCATCGAGGCAATCTTTCGCGAAGGCCGCTCCCATCGAGACGTGGCCGCCGCCGCTGGTGTCTCCAAGGCCTGGGTCACCAAACTCGTGGCCCGCTACCGCGCCGGCGGGGAGATCGCACTCGAGCCTCGATCTCGCCGTCCCATGTCCTGCGCGCATGCCACCGCTCCCGAGCTCCAGGACGCCGTCCTCGGCTTGCGCCGCGAGCTCGACGCAGCAGGACATGACGCCGGCCCGCACACCATCTACCACCACCTCTGCCTGACGCGCGCCGACGCTCCATCCGTGGCCACGATCTGGCGCATCCTCAAGCGCCACGGGCTGATCACGGCGCAGCCGCAGAAGCGGCCCAAGGGCTCGTTCATTCGCTTCGAGGCCGATCTGCCCAACGAGATGTGGCAAAGCGACTTCACGCACTGGCAACTCGCCGATGACACCGGCGTCGAGATCCTCAACTACCTCGACGACCACTCCCGCTTCGCCCTGGCCTGCGACGCCTTCTTCACGGTCAAAGGACTCGACGTCGTCAACACCTTCCACTTCGCGGCCCACAGCAACGGCTTTCCGGCTTCGCTGCTCACCGACAATGGCGCCGTCTACACGGGCAGAACGCGCAAGGGCAAGGTCCTCCTTGAATCCGAGCTGGAACGGCTCGGCATCGTCTACAAGAATTCGCGTCCGTATCACCCGCAGACCTGCGGCAAGGTGGAGCGCTTCCACCAGACCCTCAAGCGCTATCTCGGCAAACAACCGCCCGCGGCTTCCCTGGCGGAACTCCAGCACCAGCTCGTCACGTTCCGCACCTACTACAACCAGCAGCGACCGCACCGCGCGCTCAACGGTCAGACGCCGCTGATGGCCTTCAACGCGCGTCTCAAGGCGCACCCAGAGGAACCCCATGTGGCGCCGCACCTTCGCGTCCGCCATGACACCGTGGACAAGGCCGGCCGCGTGACTCTTCGCTACCTGAGCCGCCTCCGCCACATCGGCATCGGCAGGTACTACATCGGTACCCGCATCACGCTCCTCGTGGCAGGGCCCCACATCCGCGTGGTCGACGACGACGGGAGGCTGATTCGTGAACTCACGATTGACCCGACTCGCGACTACCAACCCCTCGGAACATTGGTCGGCCGACCAAAAATCGGGCACTATGTCCCGAGACAGGTGGGCACCATCACCTGAGACATCACAGTGTGTATGGGACCCAATGCGAACCCTCGGCAACGAGCTGCCAGCGCGGTTTCGCGTCATCCGCCTCGCCGTCCAGTGGTTCAGCTCGTAGGCGCTCGAAATGACCTGGGCGTTCCTTCCAAACGATGTTGAGGCTTGCGTCAGAAGATGCATCGTCCTCTGCGAGCCAACCATCCACGGTGTTGTGGCCGGCGGCCCAGTTGGCCTCGCGACCGTCATCATGGATTGGGAACACAACGTCACCACTAGGCCCCGGAATACCGAACCACATCGTTGGTCGGTCTTTTCTGAGGCTGTTCTTGCCATTTTTCTTCAGCAGGCGATCCCTATAGCGCTTCCCGGTGGCGTTGTCGCGGCTGCCATAAGCCTCAGCAACCGACATGTCGGGTTTCTGCGGAAAGTTCGTCGCCCCGGGATTCTTTGAATAGCACAGGATATAGTCATGGTCGTTCGTCACTGGCACCTTGTTGTCGTTTGGGCTGTCGACTTTCTGCCAAATGAACGTCGCGATGAAGTTCGCTCGGGTGAATAACTCATCCATCACGACCTTTGCGTAATGGGCCTCGTCGTCATTCAGATGCACCCATACCGATCCATCTGGTGCGAGCAGCTTCCCGATTTGCTTCAATCGGTCGCGTATCATCGTTAGCCAAACAGAGTGTTCCAGGTTATCCTCATAGTGCTCGAACGCCTCACCCGTGTTGAACGGGGGATCGATGTACACCAGCTTGACCTTGCCGACATACTCTCGCGCGAACTCCGGTAGCTCGACAAGACTCGTCAAGCCGTTCAGGGCATCGCCGCGAATGAGCAAATTGTCTTTCGCTCGGCTCTTGGTGGAGTGTACTTCGCCGACTGCACCGGCGTCGCTCAGCAGGCGCACCTCTGCGACGCGATAATCGCTCGCCGCCAGCCACTCGTATTGGCCATTCTCGTGCGCGAGCAGGCGCAGTGATTTATTGGTCCATGTGAGTTCCAGCTGGCCTTCATAGGTCGGCATCTAGACAAGCCCTTTCTGTCAGCGGTGGTGGCCTAGCCAGGCGCGTGCCGAATCTTACCCGGCGATGCTCCGATTTACGTCTGGGGGTCCAATAGCGTCAAAAGGGCCAAATAGAGTAGAGGCGTCCGATCGTAGTGGCTCGTCGGCGCGGACATCCCCACACGCTGCTCCGACCCCGGGAGGCGCCGGTCATAGTTGACCTCACATGCCGCCCGTCGCAGCCAGTGAATCCGATCCGCGGCCTCGTTTCCAGACTCATCTTTGGTACTTGGAGGCCTTTGACTCCGCGGCCAGATACACGCACGGTCGGAGACCTTACTTAAGTCAAGACGCCACTCTCAGAGGAATCGCTACATCTGTGAGAGCTGCGCCGAGCTGCGTGGGGCTGAATAGGCGATCCGACGCTGACGTTGCGCAGGTTGAGCGAAGCCTGACCAACGCGTGGGGAACTGAGCTACTTCTGACATTTACACGGGACGTTGCTACCGAAGATGAGCTGCTGCGGCTCACTAACAATTGGAGCATCGTCCAGGCGTATTACGTCAGCTACCACGCCATCCAAGCTCTGCTCGTTGCCAGCGGTCAACCGCGTCCAACAAGCCACTCCACAACGCAACGACAATACGCGAGCTTCTGGGTTGACCACGCGCGCGACCTACGCCCATGGAGCCTTGCCGTAGGGCCATCGGGACCCGTGAATCATCCGCCCGGACATATACCTGACCTGAGCGTTCAACCTTGGCGAACAGTCAGCGATTCCAACTGCTGGGATGTCGCATTGAAGGCGCTAGACACGACGAGACGGATCGCTGTACTGGAGGCAATAAGCGAGCGACGACGCCGTGAGCAAGCCGCACGCCGGCGAAACTGGCGCGACGAAGAGGTTGCGCGCCATGAAGCGGGTCGTCGATCGCGTCGCGAACCAACATTCCCGCTTCCTCTCCTTACGCCAGCGCAAAAGACCGATGTTGCGAACCGAGTGCGAGCCTTTACGGTCCTCGACTACTTGTATCGTTTGCGCATTCGTACGAACTATGAAGACGCGGACGTCTTCGCCGTTGGACCCGTTTCGCAACAAGCATCTGAAGAGCTCCAGCGCCATCTACGCAATCTCGTATCCGGTCTTCTGCTTGCGCATGAAATCCACATCCGGCAACTAGTCGGGAGACCAGTCATGGAACGCATGCTCCGACGGTGGTTAGAGGGCCACATTCCATCGGGACGACCGCTCGGTGTCGGTCGTCGAGTTGACGCGATCCTCGCCTAGCTTGCCCCTCGGCCGACCCCTGATCATGGCTTCGTGGGTGTCGGTCGTATTGAAATGGCTATAGACCTGCTCGATCATCCGCAACCCGCTGTCGCCAAGGAGCTCGGCGAGTTGAATCGGGTTCATCCCTTGCCCTGGCCAGACCCGTGCCGAGCGGGTTTTGTCTGACATAATATATGCGTGAGTGATCACAATTGCCCCCTCGGCACTCAAGCACGGCATCAGCCATGAGCGGATTCAGTACGTCATCGACCACTGCGGCCTCGTCAGCGACGTGGCTGCCCCTCCCGATGCCAAGGTGCCCGACGACCGGATTCTTTACCCGGGCGATGACGCCCACGGGATCCCGATCGAAGTCATCGCGCTCGAACTGGACGATGGGGAACTGGTCGTGATCCATGCCATGAAGCTCCGTGACACCTACATGGCCGAGTACATGGAGGCGCTTCAATGCCGAATCGTCCCTTGAGAACCAAGAGCGGGCACGAGCTCACGGCCGAGGACCTAGCCGCACTCGCCGATGAGGCAGAGGCTGGATACGATCTCAGTCAAGCCAAGCGTCGTCGAGTTGGTCGGCCCCCGCTGGGTGAGTCCGGCCCCTCGCCGCGTGTCAGCGTGAGGGTCGACCCAGCGGCATTCGAAGAGCTCCGCGAGCTTGCCGACGCCGAGGACACGACCGTGAGCGCCGTCGCTCGCCGTCTGTTGGAAGCCGTCGGCGCGAGCTCGCCGCAGGCCACCGAGTTGCCCGGCAGCGAGGGCCGTACCGGCCAATCACACTCTGACATCGGCCGACCGGGTGCTGGCGAGGTTCACGTCGCTCACTTCGAGGTGGGTCAGGTCGTCGCAGTGCGGGCCGACCCGACGCGCACCGGTCCAGTCATCGCCGAACTCACACCGGTTGGGGGTAGACCACGGTTCCGCGTGTATCACTCACCCACAGTTGTCCGAGAATACTTCGAGGACCAACTCGTAGCAGCCGTGTCGACCACCACCGACGTGTGGATCGATCTCCTCGAACGACGGGAATTCGTCGATCCGCCGCTGTTCAGCGCTCGGCTGACCGCAACCCGGCTCAACAATCCGCAGATCGACCACATCTACTCGCTGAGAGCAGCGCGCATCCAGTTCATCCCATTCCAGTTCAAGCCTTTGGTTCGCTTGCTGCGCGGCGATCGGCCACGACTTCTGATTGCAGATGATGTTGGTGTCGGCAAGACCATCGAAGCGGGCCTCATCCTGAAGGAGCTCTCGATGCGGCAGCACTTGGATCGGATTCTTGTCCTGTGCCCGAAGGCCTTAACGGTCAAGTGGCGAGCTGAGATGCGCCGCTTCGACGAGTCCTTCCGGATCCTCTCACCCGAAAGCCTCCGTTACTGCCTAGACGAGTCCGCCCGAGACGGCGAATGGCCAGCAGAGTACGCGCGGGCCATCGTCCACTACGAGCTTTTCCGGATGGAGCAGTACCTCCAGGGAACTGCGGGACCGCGGCACCGGCATCGCGGGTTGCTCGAGCTTGACCCGCCACCACAGTTCAACCTCGTCATTGCAGATGAGGCGCACCATCTCCGCACTCCGGAGACGGGCTCGCACGCGCTCATCGAGCACCTCTGCCTCAACGCTGAGGCCGTCCTCATGCTGTCGGCAACGCCTGTCCAACTCCATTCAGACAACCTATTCACGCTGCTCCACCTACTTCAGCCGGAGCTCTTCCCGGACAAGTCGGTGTTCCACGAGGTCCTCGAGCCCAACGCGTTCCTCACCTCGGCCGCGAGGACGCTACGGGCGGGTCCGAGCGCCGGCGAGGACTGGATCGCTCAGACGACTAGGGCGCTCAACGCCGCAGAGCGAACGACTTGGGGACGAGCGGTGCTGTCGTCCGACCCAAAGTTCCGCAACGTCGTCGCCCGCGTCGTAGATCGCGATATGGGGAATGAGGAGCGAGTGCGCTGCATCCACGATCTCGAAGAGCTTCACTCTCTCGCTCACGTCATGAACCGGACCCGCCGACGGGACATCGGCCACTTCACGCTCCGCGAACCCCGGACGGTGAGCGTTCCGTTTACGACGGAGCAGCGCCGCCTGTACGACGCGGTGCTGGCCTTCCGTCGTGAGGTACTTCTCCTGGACTACGACCCCCAGGTCGTGCGGCTCATCCTCGACACCCTTGAGCGCCAGGCGGCGAGTTCTATCAATGCGCTCCATGCGGCCGTCGATGACATTCTCGCCAAGGGTGGAGTTGCGGCTGGTCAGATCACCGACGATCCGGACGCCGACGATACGGTCTCGCTGCCAAGCCCTGTTCTCGAGCGCGCACACCACCTCTTGACGGCGGCCCGCGAGCTGCCAGATGAAGACCCAAAGCTCGACCGTCTCCTAGAAATAGTCTCCCAGGCGATAGGCGACGCTGCCGGGCCAGGAAAGGTTCTGGTGTTCTCCTTCTTCCTACGCACGCTCGACTACCTGCGGAAGTGCCTGTCAGCTGCGGGCGTTCGCGTCGGCGTCGTGACCGGGCAAGTCGAAGACGAAGAGCGAGAAGAGCTGCGCGATCGATTCCGTCGGACCCGCGACGACCCGACCGCGATCGATGTCCTGCTGTCATCTGAGGTCGGATGCGAGGGACTCGACTACGAGTTTTGCGACAGGCTCGTCAACTACGACATCCCCTGGAACCCCATGCGAATCGAGCAGCGCATCGGGCGAATCGATCGCTTTGGACAACGCAGTCCGAAGATTCTCATCTTCAACTTCATCACTCCGGACACCGTCGAGGAACGAGTGTTCTTCCGTTGCTACGAGCGGCTCGGGATCTTCCGCGACACAGTCGGTGATCTCGAAGAAGTCCTGGGGGAGCTCGTCCAAGATCTCAACCGAATCGCCCTCGACACGTCACTAACGCCGGAACAGGCCGAGGCAAGAGCGCGACAGGTCGCCGACAACGCCATCCGGTTGGCCGACGAGCAGCGTCGTCTCGACGCCGAGAGTGAGGATTTGCTCGGTCTTGACGACGCGTTCATCGACGGCGTGGGCGAGGTCGTCGAGAGTGGCCGTTTCGTGTCCCCCGCGGATCTGCGATCACTCGTCGACATATTCCTGGCGGATGCTGACCTCCGCGGCGTCATGTCATCCGGGACGGGCAACGTCCATAAGCTACGGATCCCGGAGGCCGGACGGCGCGAGTTGGCGGCGCGGCTCACCGCTGTTGGTGTTAGAGGCCCCTCTGCCACGAGCTTTCTCCGCGCTCTCGACGCTACCGAGGGTACAGCCCTGACATTCGATCAGGCCACCGCTGTCGAGCGCCGGGACATCGAGTTTGTGACGCCGGTGCACCCCCTCGCGCGAGCGGCAGCGGGCCATTGGAACCGCGCTGACCAGCCCTTTGTCGGGGCCCTCCGGCTCATCGCCGATGACATCGCGCCCGGCGTTTATCTCTTCGTGTGCGACATCAGGGAGACCATCGCGGTCCGACCAGACCTCCAACTCGAGTGCCTTGCCATCTCTCTTGAGGATGGAGCCATCGCTCACGAGCTCTCGCAACGCTTCGTCGCGCTCGCCGGAACCGCCCTGCCGATGTCTACCAATGTGCCGCTCATGGACCCGGACATCCTCGCGCAACGGCTCCACGCGCTCGACGCCTTTTCCGATGCAGCGCGCCGGCAGGCGATCCGAGAGCTCGAGGTGGTAAACGAGGCACTGCTCGCGAGGCGCTTGGCGAGCCTCGAAAGCTTCTACGCGGGCCGGCGCCGCCAACTAGAGTCGGAGATCGCCGACGCGATCGAGCCGCGCATTCTACGCATGAAGAGTTCTCAGCTCGCGCGTATCGATGCTGACTACGATGGCCGCAAGGACGCGTTGCAGCGAGCTCGCCAGGTGGAAATCGTCACGCGACGTGTTGCGGCCGGACTGGCGGAGGTAGTCAACACCGCGGAGCCTGTCATTGCCGGTTGACTACGAGGCTATCCGCGCGGAGAACATTCGCCGTTATGGGACGGATACCGCAGTACTTGATCTCCTCGGCCACCTCTACAGCGAGCGCACCCATTTCATCTTCGAGATACTCCAGAATGCGGAGGACGCGGGTGCGAGCGAGGTCACATTCGAACTGTTCGAGGATCGACTTGAGGTCCGACATGATGGACGCGCGTTTACTGACACCGATGTCCGAGGCATCTGTGGTGTCGGGAAGGGCACGAAAGCGGATGATCTCACCAAGATCGGAAAGTTCGGCATCGGCTTCAAGTCTGTGTATGCATACACGCGCAGCCCGCAGGTGCACTCCTCCGGAGAGCACTTCCGCATCGAAAGCTACGTGCGGCCGACGGCGGTTGAGCCCATAACTCAAGCCGACCGCGAGACCGTGTTCATCCTTCCGTTTGATTGTGCGAGCCCAGCACCAACGGCTGCTGTCGAAGAGATCGCAAGCGCACTCAACAAGCTGGAACTCCGGACGCTGCTATTCCTTCGTAACATCGAACGGATCCGTGTCCAAGGCGTCGCGACTGCTGACGCGGTCTTCGAGCGAACCACGACCTCCGCAACCCCCACCCGTCGCCGCGTGAACCTGCGCAAGACGGTCGCGGCTGGTATCGAAGACGATGAGTGGCTCGTGTGGTACCGATCTCTCGACACTCTCGGGTACGGCGACCAGCGGGTAGAGATCGCGTTCCTCGTGCGCTCCGACGACGAAGGCTCCCGCCTCATTGGACTCTCCAAGTCGCCGTTGGCCGTCTTCTTTCCGACTGAGGTGGGGACGTCTCTCGGCTTCCTCATCCAAGGCCCATACCGGACTACTCCTGCGAGAGATAACGTTCCGCACCACGATGCCACCAATCGGGCACTCGTATTCGAAACAGCTGCACTGCTACAGCACGTACTGCTGGACGTGCGAGACAGCGCTCTGTTGACGGTCGACGTCCTTGAGGCCATGCCTTTGGACGAAGCGCAATTTCAGCCAGAAAGTATGTTCCGGCCTCTCTACGAAGCGGTGCGCGACGTGCTGCTCGCCGATGCGCTGGTTCCTCTCGCCGAAGGTGGTTTTGGACAATGCGCGACCCTGAGGCTCGCGCGAGGTGCCGGACTCCGGGAGCTCATCAGTCCGACTTTGCTGGGGGAGCTCCACGGGGAAGACCGGCCGCTCAGCTTCGCAAGCGACAGCATCACCGAGATCCGCACTCCGCGCCTTTGGCGCTATCTGCGGCAGGACCTTGCGGTCGCTGAAGTCACGCCAGAATGGGTCGTTGCTCGGCTCAGCGCAGACGTCCTGGTCCGACAGCCAGATGCGTGGATCGTCCGGCTCTACGCTTTCCTGCACCAACTGCCTGGTCTCTGGCGTGAATCAAGGACGCGATGGGACACACCAGGTCCGGTTCGAGCTAAGCCGGTAATTCGTCTTGAAGATGGCAACCAGGTAGTGCCGTTCGATGACAAGGGAGCCCCAAACGCGTACCTCCCAGGAAGCAGCGCGAGTGGATTCCCGACGGTCCGCAGAACGATTGCGGATGCCCCTGAGGCCCGTCAGTTCCTAGAGGCTTTGAGGTTCACGGAGCCTGACGTCACGACCGAGGTTCTTGAGAACGTCATCCCTAGATACGCCGAAAGTCAGCTCAGTTCGGTGGTCCCGGAGCAACACCGAGCCGACCTCGAATTGATTCGACGCGCTCTCGCGGAAGCTACAAGCCGCCAACGAGAGCACCTTATCGATGTCCTAAAGCAGACGAGCTTCCTGATCGGCGTGTCCGGTACAACCGGGGAGTCCGAGTTCAGGCAGCCCACGTCCTTGCACTTGAGAACACTGACACTTCAATTGTTCTTCGACGGTAACGCCGATGTTTGGTTCCTAGAAGACCAGGAGGCGTGCGAGATCGGTGATGTCAAGGTCCTCGGCGTACGAGGGTCGGTCATGTACGACGCTAAGAATCCGGACGATATGGGCCACGTGACCGTCGCTCACGGTTGGGGAGATCACAGACGAGGTCTTGACGGATTCGACCCTAACGCCACCATCGAGGGACTCGAGTACGCGGTTAGCCACCCGAAGCTGGATCGATCGACATTCGTGTGGAACCAAGTACTGCCCGTTGTACGACACCTCATCAGCGGTACGGTCGAGAAGTCTTCACGCGCGAGCTTTTCAATCTCCGAACGGGAGCAGGTACTGTCGCCGATCGGCCTAGCCGTGACGAATGCAGCCTGGCTTCCCGACTTCAGATGGCTCCTTTCGCCGCCCCTCCGACGTATCGCTGAACGATCTGCCCGCGTCTTTTAGCCGTGATGAGCGCCTCGCAACGGCTCTTGGCATGGTGCGGCCGATTGTTGAGGAGGCTAGTCGGCAGCTCGGAATCGATCCCGACGTGATTCGCCTCTTGCTAGCTAATGCTGCGCTCGGGCCTCGCCTGCTCGAGGAAGACCGCCTTTCGCGCGCGCCAGCAGCGTCCGAGAGTGCCGCTGGACAGCCAAAGTCGGACGACGCCTCAGCTAATGGGCACATCGTGGACGAGTCCCTCGACTACGTCCAAGCCTTACGCGAAGCGTTCGAGCGCGGAGGGAACGAACGGAGCGGAAGCGCTGGGGATGTGTCGCAAGGCGATGGAGGCGACGTCAGCAATCCCGAATTCCGACGAGAACGCGTCCGTGACGAGATCGGAGAGAGCAAGTCAGCCGAGCCCCGGCGCCAGGAGCGTTTCGATCGCGTTCCGCGCCGCGTTTGGGAGGCAAGGGATGGCGCTGTGCGGCAATTCTTGATCGAGCAGTACGAAGGGAGGTGCCAAATCTGCGCCGGCGTGTTCGCGAGACGAGACGGCGCTCCCTACTTCGAGGGCCTGTACCTCGTGTCGCGCACCCGAGCGCGCTGGATCGATCGCCCAGGTAATATCATTTGCTTGTGTGCGACATGCTGCGCTAAGTTCCAACACGGACCAGTCGATGCACCTGATGTCATCGAGCAGATCAATGCTTGGCGGGCGGTAAGAGAGGGCGGCAACGGAAGCGCGTTCTTGATCCTTAGCCTGTGTCACGAGGTCGTGCGCCTCGCGTTCACCGAGAAGCACATGCTGGATCTTCAAGAGATTGTGCGGGCTGAAATCGGGCTAGTCGAGTAAGGGAGCAACCCGACCGAGTTGGCGTCTCTTTGCAGTGGTCGGTAATCGGAAGCCTTCGCCCGCGGGGTGTCGCGTCGGCTGTGTCGGCAGCGCTCGGGGTATTCGTCAGACTTGGCACGGTCCCAACCCATCGGTAGGTTCACCAACCTGTCGGGGCTATCGGCTATCAGGCACGCCCTCAATCTGATACACACGCACCCACTCCGGAGTCGCAGCGAGCCAGAAGTCGTCGCCACCGTTGTTGACTGGAAGCGGGACCGCAAACTGCGTACCGTCCGGCTCCTGGTAGTAGGCGGTGACGCTGAAGTGGACGTGTTCCCACGCCTCGACCGCCTCCATGTCTGACGCCGGCTCAGCGTTTCCAAACGTCCATGCGACGCCAGGAGGCGGGTGATGGATATCGTTACTGCCATAGGCGTCGGCGCTCACGTGCGAGTAGGTGTGCTGCACAGAGCACGGCGCCGCCGGGTTCACACCCTGCTGAACCGTTACCGGATCCTCGGGCTCGCCGAAGTCCCACCAGGTCTCGTCGACCGTTGCTTGGACGACATAGTTCACAACCAGCACCGGCCCCGCTCCCGGTTGGGGGTCGCGGATGCTGAAGCCCACTGTTGGCGGGACGTTTGCCCCGAGTTCTGTGAAGCACGATGCGTA
>CAVWEG010000001.1:0-245741 GCA_963754015.1 Candidatus Dormiibacterota bacterium | reverse complement strand
CGCAGCGCTTACATTTTCGAATTGCGATGTAGCTGTAGACATCCGTCAGGTACTTGGCTCCGCGAGTCCAGTCTCACGTCGACACCATTCGGCGCGTCCGTCGGATGTTGGACAAGCCACGCCCCGGTGGTGGTCGTGGTACGACCGATGCAAGGGTGCCGAGGAGGCCGAGTCGCCTTCCGGCCTCAGCAGCACCGCCGCGAGGGGACGCGCGCAGCGCGTGCCGGGCGGGGTGGGGGGACCCGGCCTCCACGAGCCCCGCACCGGCCATCCGGCACATCGCGCGCCGCTTAGCTGCAATCCAGCCGGCACCTCGCCAAGCCCCACTCACAGACACAGCTCCACCGGCCTCACAGACACCGCTCCCACCCCCGCACGCATCACACTCAGTGCCCGACCTCGCGCCTTCACATCACACACACTTTCACCTGCGGTTTCTTCGCCGTTTTCGACCCAACATGTAAGCGCTCTGTTGTCGCTTGCTGCGCTTGAATATGGGTGAAATGCAACGCGTTGTTCATGACGAAACCCCCGGTGTAGGAGCGCGGTGCGCTGCATGCCGCCGAGCCCTACGTCGACGGAGCACCGGTCGACCGCCGCGCTTCTGCGGTGGGGCGTGTCGGAGCAGCGCACATCGGCGACGGCAGCAGGGTCTCAGCGAGTCAATGCCTCGATGGGCGTCCGCTCGCGGTCGCCTCTCCCTGCGAAGGGCGAGAACCTGGCGAGCACGGGAGGCAGCGCTCGCACGGCGGCGAGAATGCCGTCGCCGCGCACGGGCTCGGCTGGCGGCGCAACGCCTCGCGCGGCGCCGATGGCGATCGGCCAGCGCCGCGTTGACTCGGCTTCAGCGCGATGCGGTCACGGCGGTGACCTGGTCCACGATCAACTCGGCGTGTCGCGGACTGGCGGAGGCCGCCGCTGAATGTCGTCGCCTGAACGTGTCAGGTGCCGACTGGACCGCCGAAGTCTGGCGCGTCGTCGACGCCTCGAACGTGGCTGAGCAGCAGTGGCGTGGCGTCTCGAGGTAGCGCCTAGCTAATTGACTGATCAAGCCGCGCTGACACCCAATTCCGCCGGTCGCTCCCAGAACTCGGAGGGCGAGATCGCCGTTCCGAAGCCTCGTCCTGGATGCGACACGGCCATCGATGGACACAGTCGAACTCACCTGGGCGACAGCAATACCGGCGCGGGCCGACCGGCGCCGACCGACCAGAAAGCGTCCAGTCCGAGACGCGATCTGAACCTCCAAGCAACTCTCGGCGGGTGCCAGCGCCTCGGAGCGATGCTCATCGCATCTGTGCGCCGGATCTCAGTCGCTTTCTAGGGGTTTTCGCGTCCCCCAGGTATAGAAGAGAGCATGGCGTACATGCACCAGGAGTCGCGGATCATCACTGACGGGTCGCCGTCGCACGAGGCATTGACGGATCCGAGTGAGCGAATCCGCGAAATCTACGACGCTGACTGGAAACGGCTTCGAGCGTTCGCCACCCTGATGACTGGCGACGTCGCAAGCGGCGAAGACCTCTGCCAGTCCGTGTTCGTCGAGGCCCTCCGGCAGGAACGCGCGCATCCCGGTTATCTCCGCGACCCCGCCTGGCCTTGGCTTCGGATGGTGGCGATTCGCCTCGCCACCAGGCAGCGCCACCGACTGCGCCGGCAACTCGATCACCTCCGCCTCTTAGCTGCGGACTCGGTCATGCCCATGTGGCGCGAGGACACTCTCGACATCGTCCGGGCACTCAGGCGTCTGCCGCCACGCATGCGGATGTGTGTCGTGCTCGCGTACCTCGAAGACCAGAGCACGGCGGCGGTCGCGGAGTTGCTTGGCTGTACGCCAAAGACCGTGGAGAACCAGCTTCGGGAGGGACGCCGCCGGCTCCGCTCCCTTATCGATGCAAGTTAGGAGAATCGAAAATGGACGATCAAGGGCTGGTTGAAATCGAGGAGGCCCGCATACGCAGGCTCCTTCAACACGCGGCGGAGGACATCGGCGCGTCTCAGCCTGATGGCAGGCGAGTGAGGCGGCGGCGCGGGCGCCGGACAGCCGCCGTCGTCGTAATCACTGTCATTGCCCTTGCCGCGAGTGCCGGGACCGGCTTTGCGTTTGGGAAATCGGCCGCGAACCCGGTCGTCCAGCACCTGGCCTCAATGCCATCGGAGCCGCCCTTGGTCGAGACAGCGCTTCAGGAGCTGTTGTTTCAGCAGCGCAACCCAGAAATCGTGCTGCGCGTCAACTCCATCGAGGTGAAGTACGTCACCGACGAAGAGTTCTGGCACGCGATCTCCAATGCCTGGAAGACTGGCAACCCGTCAGACTGCGGGACCTTCTCCGGCCCGTCGGGGGCGGTCGGGCATTGGTACGTTGTTGAGCTGCACGGCAAATTCGTCGAAGTCTCGGGCCCCGGCATGGCGACGAAGTACGTCCCAGTGGCTGTCGTCATGGTGCCTGCCGCAGATCTCCAAGCCTACTGGCGGTCGCTTCCAGCCCCGTCTGTCCCCTCGGCGGCGAGCACGCCGGGACCCTCCAACGGATCGATCTCACCTCCGGCGCCATCGGGTGCGCGCACTATCTCCAGCAGCGCTGGGTTCCCGCCTGTCGGCGCGGATGGCCAACCTCTTTGCTGGTCGCTGCTCCCAACAGGTAGCTGAGCACCGTACGGGCGATCGCATCCGGCGATCGGCGTTGGCGGAGGCGCGCCGCGCGGTCTCAAGGACCGCTCGGTGCCGCCGCTTCTAGGATTGGGCTCGGAGCCTGTAATGTTTCGGGCATTCGGAGCGTAGTGATTCTGTGATCCGATCCGGGACCCTCGCCTCCGCGACCTCCGCCCCAGCGTCGGCAGCCGACCGCCAGGCCACACTCTCGGCCGCGGAACTCTGCGAACGATTCGCGGCCCGGGTTCATCAGTTCGCCACGATGGTGGCCAGCAACGACGTCGAGGCTGAGGACTTGGCTCAATCCGCGTTGGAACGTTCTCTACGTGGACTGGCAAGCTTCGATCCCACGAAGGGTGAGGTCGAGGCGTGGCTCTGGCGCATCGTCGTGAATGTCGCACGTGATGCCGGCAGAGCGGTCAAACGCCGTCAACTCCTACTCGAACGACTAGGTCGAACTCCGAGGCAGCGCTGAGACGCTGGGTGACGTCCCGCCCGGGGTTGACAATGAAGAACTGCTTTGGGCAGTGCGATCGCTCACACCGTTGCAGCGCTCGGTAGTGGCCTTGCGTTACGGGGCTGATCTCGAGTACGGCGCAGTCGGAAATGCGCTGGGTATCTCATCTGGCGCGGCGGCTGTTGCCGCACATCGCGCGTTGAAGGCGTTGCGGCGGAAGCTGCTGGAGGACAAACGATGATCGCACCTGAAGCTTTGGAATCCTGGGGTCGGCGGCTTCGAGCGTTGAAGGGCCCTGTTCCGGATGGCCTAGCTGAGCGAGCACAAGCAGCAGCCGCAAGGCCTGTCACGCCGATCGCTCGAACGGCCCGAAGACACCACGTGCGCACCAGGTGGATGATCGCGGCGGTAGCAATCGTCGCTCTGGGTGCCAATGGAGCCGCGATCTACTTTCTTCCTTCGTATGCGAGCGCCCTCGGCCACGTTCCGGGTGCCGGCGCTCTGCTCAAGTGGTCAGGCCTGAGCGGGGCAGATGTCAGCGTGCTCTATTCGACATCGGAGCATGACGGCGTGCGGCTGACTGTCACCGCAGGCTACGCAGATGAGAATCAAACCCTCTTGACGGTCGAGGTCTACGGTCCGAGAGCCACACCCGGAACGTTCGATTCCTTCTCGCTGACCGATCAGTTTGGGAAGTCGTACGTGCACGGAGACTCCGCCTTGGCGGTGACCAACTTGTCTGACGGTGGGACGCCAGACTACCTGGAGTTCGCTCCAATTTCTGGGCCAGCCGCAGCGGTAGGTGCTCGCCTGACGCTGGAGGCCGAAAACTGGAACTCCGTTTGCGCCTGTAACTCTGCAACCAACCCCCAGACCGCGAGCATCGCCGGCACCTGGCGGGTGACATTCGTCCTACAACGGCAACCAGCTACCGTCGTCAGATGGGCGTCAGGCGCGGTTGACGGCTTGCGGTACACGTTCCCGAGCGTGACGATTACAGACGGCCAGGTCGTCGAGATTCACGTCGACGCACAGGGTCCGGTACTTCCAGCAAGCATCTTTTCGGGCCCAGGCGTTCCCGCGATCCAGGCTCCACAGCTGCTGGACTCGCACGGGCGGGCGGTCGAAGAGACACGGCTGCCCGGGATCAGTCTTACGTCCAAGGGCGACAACCAGTCGCAAGTCCTCGACTACATTCTTCGGCCGGGACAATATCGACTGTATGTTTATGGTCTACGCGGCTCGAGTCTCGAGCGCGAGTTCGTCGTGCGATGACACGCGAGCTCATGAGAACCGTGTGCGAGGTGAAACGCGGCGCTGACGTGTCAGGTGGGCAGCCCGCAGTGTCGCATCGCAACCGAAGACACCTCCCCTGACACCGTACGACGCGAATGCGCCCGGTTGCGAGCGAACCCGAAGTCCACACTGACGCAAGATGCCCAGCGCCGGCCGACGCTTACGGACGTCCCCGAACGCGCGGGTCGCGAGCTCAAGAATCGCTCGGGCCGCGCGTTCCGAGCCGGCCCGCGCGAATATGTCTGACGGGGCTTAGTTTGCCTAGACTTCGCAATGTGATCGATGACATGCGGGAGTTCAAGAACGAGATGAAGCTGTTGACGATCTTTAGGGCAGCAACGAACGAATCCCCAAGAACCTTCGTGAAGGTTTGTCGGGCTACCGGAATGGAGCCCCACGCAGCTGCCGCAACGTTCGATCCGACCAAGATTGACGACGCCGATGCCCGAATTCACGTGATCCGGATTCAGGAGTACCTCGCTAAGCCGGGCTGGAAGCGCACCTTGGGGATCGGCTGATCTCCTGGCGCACGGGGCAGGTAGTTCACTCGGGCGCCAGGGTGAGGCACATAGCAGCCTCGATGAACGGACGGGGCTCGCCAGGCGAGGCGAGCCAATGTACCCAGAGCCAGCCCGTCGATCGCGCGAGGTTTGAACGGCGCGCGCCTTACTGAACCCGGGAGAGGGCCAACCCCAACAGATCGTCGGCTTCAGGGGCTCAGGCAAGCGGTGGTCGCGGTGGGTCGACGCCGATACCCCTGACGAACCATCGTGCTCGAGCTGTCGCTGTGCTTGGAACGCCCTCCGGAGCAGGTCCGCGCGCTCCTCGTGGCGGTTCACGTTAATCGCTCAAGAATGGTCCTAGACTTGGGAACTGATGCCGCCCCGCGAACGTAGCGTCCGATAGATGCGAATCCTGGTCCCAGCGGCCGCAGCCATCCTCTTGCTCGCGACTGCTTGCTCACCCTCAGCTTCGGTCAAGCACGCAGCAAAGGCATCCTCCCAGAGGCTCGCGGTCTCGAAGGTGCCTCCCGTTTCCGAGCCGGCTTCCGTCTGCGATCCGAAGTACCAGATACTCCTGCCGATGCCGCCCGTGCAGACTCTGAAGGAGCCACTCACATATCCGGCGATGAACGTGGCTCTTCAGCCGCCACCGCGCGGTGCTCGCCCGAAGATCTCCGCCGCTGCGGCGTGGCGAACGGTGTCCCAGTTCGGGTTACCCGACGACCAGACGGGATTGGTACTTGCTCTCTTTACTTCAGAATTTCCGGAGAGGCAGACGCCCCATGGGTTCAAGTCCGAGTTCGTACGGACACTCGCCTGGGTCGTGACTGCCGAGGGCTTGATATCCTCCGAAGAGTTATCGGTTCCACTTGGATCCGTGCCGTCTCCGCTACCGACCTGCCTCCCATGGAGGGGACTTTCGGCAGTCGACGCGAGCACCGGTCAAGAGCTCGTTGCGATCGGGGCCGGGCCCGTTACCGTGTGTTTGGGAATCGCTGACGCGTACCTCGTTCCACCAACGTGCCCTAAGAAGTTCTAGTCATTCCAGGTGGTCACACCACCCGATTCGACCCGCCACCAGCCTCCAGCAGGCACCTCCAAGGAGCCGAAAGAGCTGCTGTTGGGGAAGGATGGAGGTACCCCACGTGATCCGCGATCTCAGCCCGATCTCAAGGCCCGCGAGCCGCACATTGACATCGCAGAGGTCATAGGTTCGATCCCTATTGCGCCCACCACCGATTTTCTGCAGGACACGCTGTCGTTGGACTTCTTCGTGTTCAGCCGGGATGCGGCCGGTACGGCAGCTCTTCGTGACGACCAGGCGCTGGCGGAGGAGCACTGGTCGTACATGGACAGATTCGCGGCATCGATGATCGCTCGAGGCCCGACGCTCGACACTGACCGCGAGAGCGCGACGGGCAGCCTGCACGTCCTCGCGTTGCCCAGCGTCGAATCAGCTCGCGAGTTCGTCTCGCTCGAGCCGAACAACCGGGCGAGCGTCTACGGCGCGCACTTCATCTGGCGGTTCGAGAACCTGCTCGGACGCTCGATGTGGGAGTTCTCGGGCCAACCAGACGAGCCGCGCTTCCTGGTCATCGGCCGTTCGCATCTGGGCCGGCTCGTGCCGGCAGAGGCTCTCCCAACCGAGCTCCGCGAGCGGCTGATCCTGTATGGAGGACTGACGACGCTCGATGGTGGGGAGCCGGTCGGAGTCGCTCTGGCGCTTCAGGCGCCGGATCGCGAAGCAGTCAATGGGCTCATCCAGAAGCAGCGCACGGGGCTTGGCCCGTTCTCCGACGTCGAGGTTCATGACTGGGAGTTCGGCGGCCGGCGCTGAACGTGGCCGCCTGGGTGCTCGTCAAACGCCGTCGGTCGCCACTCTGACGCCAAGCGCGATGAGCACCGCGCCCGTCAGCCCGTCGAGTGCCCGGCGCACGAACGAGCGGCGGAATACGTCTCCCGCCTTGGCGATGACGAGGGAATACGCGGTGAGCCACGCGAAGGTCATCGCGGAAAACGTCAGCCCGAGAGCGAGCAGTCCGAAGAAGGTGTCCGTGCCGGAGGCGATGAACTGAGGAAGCAGGCTGACGAAGAAGACGGCCATCTTTGGGTTCCCCAGGTTGCTGAGCACGCCTTGCCGATATGCCCTCGAGCCGATGCGACGTCTCGCCGGCGCGGCGTGGGGTGATGCGTCGCTGCCGCGATCGCGGATTGCTCTCAGGAGTGAATGCGCGCCCAGGTACATGAGGTAGGCGGCGCCGGCGAGTTTCAGCGCCACGTATGCCGGCTGGTACGCCTCGAGGAGCGCTCCGATGCCGAGACAGGTCGCGAGCGCCCAGACGACCTGCCCTGTCGCGACACCGGCGCCCGTGAGGATCCCACCCCGCCGGCCGCCGGTCAGGGCGTTGCGAATCGTCAGTGCTGTATCCGGTCCCGGAGTGACGATCAACAGCGCCGCGACGGCGAGGAATGCGAGGAACCGTTCCATCAGTCGAGCGTTACCCGGGTCGCCTCCTGCTTGCCCTGGGCGAAACCGGCACGGGCGGCGGGGATGCGGGCCGCCAGATCCATCATGTTCGTGCCCATCGCAGTTCGGGAATCGGTGTCCGGAGTGATCACGTGGACGCGGCTTCCCTGTTTGCGGAGCGCCTCGACCTGGCTTGCGAGGTCCACGCCCCATTCCGGTGGTCTGGGCAGACCCTCGAACTGGCCCTCCGTTGGTGTCCCGGTTCGTCCGCCCAGTGGCGAGAGCACCACGACGTACGCATAGCCCGAGGCAAGCTCGGCATTGTCGGGGGAGCCCACACCACCGTCGATGTAGCGAGCGCCGTTGATGCCGACCGTGGGGACGAGACCGGGCAACGCGGTGCTGGCGGTAACCGCGTCGACCAGGTCGACGCCGGCATCGCGGTCGAATGCGACCAATTCGCCTGTCTGCGTGTCGATGGCCGTCACGATCATCGGCCTGTCAGGCCATTCAGGGCTCGGTAACCTCGCGGCGACCGTCGCTTTCCGCTGTTCCGCCCCGGAGGCGAGTGCGTGGTCGCTTTCCAATCCGAACGCGCCCATCGCACGTCGTAGATCGGCTGCCGAGGAGGCGGCGGCGCCGATGGCCCGCATGCGCTCGAACACTGTTGTCATCGGCAGGGACGGCGGCTGTTCCCGGATTTGCGGGGCCGGTCGATTCGGCTGCGACAGGACTGCGGCGAATAGATCAGCTGCGGGCATACCGCTGCGCACCTGCGCTGCCGCAGTGGCGCCGGCCGAGGTGCCGATCACCAAATCGGCGAGGTGTGTCATGTCGACACCGGCGTCGGCGAGGCCCGCGACGACTCCGATCTCCCATGCATTTCCAGCGGCGCCACCACCGCCGAGGACCAGAGCAACGTTGTGAGCCACCTGCAGACTATGTCAGCCCGTGGAAAACTTCCGTCCTCCGAAGGTCGACGACCGTTGCTTCCCCTTATGTGGTCGCTCCCGCCTGATCTTCGGGGTGCATGAACGGGGCATATGAGACGCCGATGATCGCGCCCTCGCTGGATTGCAATCGCGCGACCGTCTGTCCCCATGGCTCGGTGCGTGCGTCGTGCAGCAATGCGAAGCCCTTTTCCTGCAATTCCTGTGCAGCGATCTGGACGGCGTCGGCGTTCCGTACTTCGAATTCGATGCTCGCCTGCGGGATCGGTCGGTCCCGCGGCCATTCCGGTGCGCCGAAGCACGCCTGAGCAGCCTGCGTGAGCGGCCACACGCCGAAGGAATTGCAACCGTTGATGTTTTCGGTGTGCAGGTAGCCGTCTCCCTCCGCGGTGAGCGGCAGATCCAGGGCGTTGACGTACAAGGCTCGGCTGAGCTTCGGGTCAGGGGTGATGACTGCAACGCTGGTGATGGACTGCACTTCCATGACGTCACCTCTGAAACTGGGATCGGGTGGTGCATCACTGTCGCATAGGTGTCCTCGGCCATTGGGTAGGGAAGGAGGTCGGCGCTGTGGTCTGGTGTTATTGCCGGGTATGGCGTGAACCGTTTCTGCGCCAGATTTGACCGTGCCGGACGCGGAGCCCGATCCGTACGCTAGCGAACATACGTTTGCTATACTCTCTCGTATGGTAGCGGCTGCAATACCGGAGGCGAAGAGCCGCCTCAGCAAGGCGGTGGACGCACTCGTCGACGAGTCCATCGACGGCTTCTCCACCCTTGCCCTGGGTGAGGATCTGGTCGATATCCGGCGGGCGATCGATCGCCTCGAGGCGGAGTTCCTGCGCCGCCTCCATCGCTTCCACAACGAGCGGGGTGGGCAGGACGATGGCGGCTTGAGCACGGTGTCCTGGCTGCGCCATCGCTGCGGCATGACATCCAAGGCAGCCGCATACCGCAAGCATCTGGCGCGGACCTTGGGCGAGATGCCGGCCACGCTCGACAGCGCCCGGGCGGGCCGCTCCTCCTTCGGCAACATGGCGATGATCGCCCACCTCGCCGGCGATGTCGGTGTGGAGCAGCTGGCGCCGATGGAGCCGATCCTCGTGGAGGCAGCGGAGACGCTCGATCCGGCTCGGATGCGCACGCTCACCCAGGCCGCGCGCCTGCGGCTCGATCCCGACAGCGTGCTCGCCGATGACAACCATGCCCATGAGCAGCGCTGGTTCGAGTGCGAGCAGAGCTATGGAGGCGACTTCATCCTCCGTGGTCTGCTCGATGCCGAAGGCGGTGCATTGCTGAAGACCGCGATCGATGCGCTCAGCCACGGGCTGACGCCCGGCGAGACCCGTTCGGGGTCGCAGCGCCGCGCCGATGCGCTCGTCGAGCTTGCCGCCACGCAGTTGCGCTGCGGTGACCACCGCGATGTGCACGGGCAGCGACCCCATCTCACCCTGACGGTGAGCGCGGAGGCGCTGCGCGGTGACACCGACGCGGCCCCGGCCATGTTGGGCGGGGTGGGGCCGATCCATCCGGCAACCGCGCGGCGCATCGCCTGCGACGCGGTCCGCGCGGTGGTGGCAGTGGCCATGCCTGCGCCGTCTGACGCCCCGGCGTGGACGGCGGTGGGCGCGCCGTGGATGCTGCCGGTCTCCACGCGTCGGAGTCCAAACGCACGATCCCGGCGCACCTCCGGACCGCGCTCTGCCTCCGGGACAAGGGCTGCCGCTTCCCGGGGTGCGACAAGCCACCGGCCTGGACCGACGGGCACCACATCATCCACTGGCACGACGGCGGTCCGACCGTGCTTGAGAACCTGGTCTCTCTGTGCCGCACGCACCATCGCCGCGTGCACGAGCAGGGCTGGCGCATCCACATCACTGACGGCGTTGCCGTCGTGGAACCGCCACCGTAACGCGGCAAGCGCTCTCGAGTACTCGGTCGAGCCCTCGTCAGCGACCGCAGCGATGACGTTCAGACGCACGACGACGGCGCATCGGAACGTACCCTTGCGAACGATGAAGTTGCGCCTCTGCGGCACACGCGGTTCGACGCCGGCACCCGGAGTCGAATACGCCCGCTATGGCGGACAGACATCGTGCATCGCTGTGTTCTCGGATGACGGCGAATGCAAACTCATCCTCGACGCGGGAACCGGTCTGCGCCGTCTTCCTGCGGCACTGGACGGCAGGCCGTTCAGCGGCACGATGCTGCTTACTCATCTGCACTGGGATCACACACACGGATTGCCGTTCTGCCAATCCGTCGACAACCCCGATGCACGAACCATGCTCTACATCCCGGAGCAGCCCGGCGGCGACGCCGAAGAGATTCTCGCGAGGGTCATGTCACCACCGCATTTCCCCATCCGTCCGCGCGAGATGCGTGGCCGGTGGCAATTCCAGCATCTCGCACCGGGCGAACATCAAATCGAGGGCTTTGACGTGCTCGCACTCGAGATCCCACACAAGGGTGGGCGCACGTTTGGCTATCGGGTGTCGGACGGTCGCACATCCATTGCGTACATGCCCGACCACGCACCCATCTCACTCGGCCCCGGGCTTGACGGCTTCGGTCCATATCACGAAGCGGCCGTCCGCCTGACCGAAGGCGTGGACATGCTGCTGCACGACTCGCAGTACACGAGCGAGGAATTCCCTGCGCGCGCGCACTTCGGGCATTCCAGCATCGACTACGCTGTCGGGCTTGCGGAACACGTTCGAGCGAAACAACTGGTGCTCTTTCACCACGACCCGTGGAGGACCGACGCACAACTCGACGGCATCGTTGCGCACTGGTCAACGGCTGGCATCCCCGTGAGCGGGGCGATGGAGTGGGACCTACTCGAGGTTGGCGAAGCGGGCGCGACAACCTAGGGCTTCTGGCGTCCGAAGAAACTTGACCCACCAAGTCAGGTTTTGATACCGTCGTCGTCGAGATGGGAACCGGATGGGTCGCCCTGACGCGTCGCCGCTGGCTCGACCACGGTTGCTGCGGCTCCGCCATCTGTTGTCACTGACAGCGCACATCTGACGCGACCGCCTACGTCCGGGCGGCACCGCACCGTGCTCTCGCATCAACACCTGTATCAACAACGTCAAGGAGGTCTGTCATGTCAGCCACCGACGAGCTGCTCAAGAACAATGAGCGCTACGCGGCAACCTTCAACAGGGGCGACACCCCGCTACCGCCAGCACGCGGCGTCGTGGTCGTCGCGTGCATGGACGCCCGTCTGCACGTCAGCGCGATCCTCGGCCTCGAGGTCGGCGATGCGCACATCATTCGCAACGCCGGCGGCGTCGTCACCGACGATGCGATCCGTTCGCTCGTCATCTCGCAGCGGCTGCTCGGGACGAAGGAGATCATCCTCATCCATCACAGCGACTGCGGGATGGTCACGTTCAGCGACGACGTCGTGAAAGCACAGATCAAAGAGGACACCGGCATCCGGCCGCCGTTCGCGCTCGAGGCGTTCCCCGACGCGGCCGACGACGTGCGCCAGTCGATCGCGCGCATCAAAGCGAATCCGTTCATCCCACATCGCGACAGCGTTCGCGGGTTCGTGTACGACGTGACCACCGGCAAGTTGAACGAAGTGGCAGCGGGCGATCTCGAGCTTAAGGGCTCGACAGCGGCTGAGGCTGTCCGCTAGCGCACATTGCATCACCGCGCGGGCGCACGACGGTGAGCGTGCGCTCGCGCGCGACGGCTCCCGCGCATGGACCGACCGGCGAACAAACTCGCCACGCGGCTTCGTTGAAGGCCGGAAGAGCGAGTGACACGACTGTTACAGCGGCCGTTGGCGATGCCCGCTGAACGTGCGCAAGATCAGACACTCAGCGTGCGCCAGACGGACGCAAAAAGTTGCGCACAGGCATGTGCCATACAGCACAATCGAATGGCGCAGTTGTCCACATTGTCAACAGCCCATGCCGTGTCAAACGCGTCGCAGCGGAACGTGTCACCAACTGCGTTGCGATGGTTGACAGGGGGTCAGTGTGGCGGCGTACACTCTCGCGGTGGCATCGGAGGCGGGCATGTCGAAGCATTCAGGACGGACGAGCATGCCGCGCAGAATCTGCGCACGCGTCGGTTGCGGTGAGCTTGTCCACAAGCCAACAGCGAAGTACTGCAGCATCAAGTGCTGCTCGATTGATCCCGCGCGACACGAACGTTTGCGCAACCAGGCGCGCAGAGCGGCCGCGCGTCCGATACCGATGTTGCGACAGTTGCGCTTTGACTTCCCGTCGACAAGCTTTGATCCCGAGGCGCAGTTGACACAGCTGGCCCAGGCGCGCGAGGACATCCCGGCGGGAATGTCCCGACTCACCGGCTGAAGCTCGCTCCAAGGTCTCGAGGGCCGAGACCGGCTGACTGCGTAGAATCGGCTTCCAATGCCTGACGAGATCGTCGACGACGCCGCGGAAGCGGGCGCACCACTTCCAGCACCGGCCGCGCCAACGCTTGACATCCTTCGACACAGTGCCGCGCATCTCATGGCCGCGGCAGTGGTCGACGTGTTCCCTGGCGCGCAGTACGACGTCGGTCCCGCGATCGAGGACGGGTTCTTCTATAACTTCCGTCTTCCCGACGGCGCGCACTTCACCGACGATGACCTGCCGCGCATCGAGGCCCGGATGGGGGAGCTCGCGAAGCAGAAGATCGCGTTCGTGGCGGACACGATGCCCCGCGAGCAGGCGATCGCGCTCTTCACCGAGCTGCACCAGCCCTTCAAGGTCGACATCATCAAGCGTCTCCCGGACGACGTGACCGATGTCAGCATCTATCGCACGGGGACATTCGTCGACCTCTGCCGGGGCCCGCACGTGCCCGACACCGGTTGGCTGAAGGCGCTTCGCGTCCTCCGTACCGCCGGCGTGTACTGGCGCGGCGATGCACGCAACGAGCAGCTGCAACGCCTGTACGGCACAGCGTGGTTCACGAAGGACGAGCTGGACGCGTACATGCTGCGGCTGGAAGAGGCGCGCAAGCGTGACCATCGCCGCCTCGGCGCCGAGCTCGACCTCTTCTCGTTTCCCGACGAGATCGGTTCCGGGCTGCCGGTGTTCCATCCCAACGGCGGGCTCGTGCGCTCGCTGATGGAGGAGTACTCGCGCAAGCGACACGCCGAAGCCGGCTACTCGTTCGTCAACACGCCGCACATCACCAAGGAAGACCTCTTCAAGACGTCGGGGCACCTTGAGTGGTTCGCGGAGGGCATGTTCCCTCCCATGGAGCTCGACGAGGGAACGAAGTACTACCTCAAGCCCATGAATTGCCCGATGCACATCCTCATCTATCGCAGCAGGATGCGCTCATACCGGGAGTTGCCGTTGCGACTGTTCGAGTTCGGCAGCGTCTATCGCTACGAGAAATCCGGTGTCGTACATGGGCTGACTCGCGTCCGCGGCCTCACGATGGACGATGCGCACATCTTCTGCGCGCGCGAGCAGATGATGGACGAGCTCACCTCCTTGCTCGACTTCACGCTCGGGCTGCTCCGAGACTTCGGGCTCACCGACTTTTACCTCGAGCTCTCCACGCGTCCCGAGGCGAAAGCGGTCGGCAATCTGGACGAATGGGAAGAGGCCACGCAGGCACTGCGTCTCGCCGCCGAAGGACGCAACCTGGAGCTCGTCCTCGACGAGGGTGGGGGAGCGTTCTACGGTCCCAAGATCTCGGTGCAGGCGCGCGATGCCATTGGGCGCACATGGCAGATGTCGACGATCCAGGTCGACTTCCAGTTTCCGCAGCGTTTCGATCTGCATTACGTCGATGACACCGGCGTCGAGCAGCGCCCGACCATGATCCACCGCGCGCTCTTCGGTTCCATCGAACGCTTCTTCGGCATTCTCCTCGAGCACTACGCCGGACATTTCCCGCTCTGGCTCGCGCCGGTGCAGTGCGCGCTCGTCCCGGTGCAGGACGACAGCGAGGAGGTGATGTCGTACATCCGCACGCTCGCGGCGGGGATGCGCACGCGTGGGCTGCGCGTATCGCTCGACGACCGCCACGGTGAGCGCATGCAGGCGCGCGTCCGCGACGCAGAGTTGAAGAAGGTTCCCTATGTCGTCGTGATCGGCAAGCGCGACGTCGAGCGCGGCGACGGCATCGTTCGTGTGCGCGACGTGCGTCGCAACAGCCAGAGCGACGTCTCGACCGGCGAGCTCATCGAGCTCCTCGCCGCCGAGGTGAGCGAGCGGCGGCCCGAGTAAGACGGGGCCGGCGTCAGCCGGCTTCGAACGAGCCTCTGGTGCGAGCGCCGCTCCGCGGTGAGGCAAAGTTGCAGGCGGCACTGACGGCGTTCGGTATCGACGTGCGCGACCGCGTGTGCCTCGACCTCGGCGCCGCAGCGGGCGGCTTCACGCGCGTGCTGCTCGATGCGGGCGCGCTTCGCGTCTACGCAGTCGACGTCGGCTTCGGCCAGTTGCTCGGGTCGCTGCGCCAGGACCCTCGAGTGCTCAATCTCGAGGCAACAAACGTGTCCAAGCTCGACGCGCGGCTCATCCCGGAGCCCGTGGAGGTGGTCACCGTCGACGTCTCGTATCTCGCACTCGCCGCTGCCGTCGCGCAGCTCAATCGCATCGATATCGCTGCCGAGGCTGACCTCGTCGGCCTCGTGAAGCCGATGTTCGAGCTCCGCATGGCGACCGCGCCAACCGATCCGGCTACCGTCGCCATCGCGACAGAGCGGGCGGCTGCCGGCATCGAGGCAGCCGGGTGGCAGGTGCTCGGCGCGATGCCGTCACCCGTTCTTGGAGGCCGGGGCGCCGTCGAGGCGTTGCTCCACGCGCGCAAGCCGGGATGAGCTCCGACGGGGATCGGACCCTGTCACACCGAGGTTTAGCCTTTCTTCGCGCGTGCTATATTCAGCGCCCGACGCCTAGAACAGGCGCCGCAAAGCAGGTCCGTCAACGACGGCCCTCACCTTCCGGGTTCGCCTTGAAGGTCCAGCACCCGATCCCTGGATAGCGGAACCGCTGTCCAGTTTTTTTGTCCATAAGGAGGCCGCGCCGATCGCTTTCCGAGAGTTGAGGGTCAACGACCAGATCCGAATTCCCACCGTCCGTCTCTTCGACGACACCACAGGTGAACAACTGGGGATCGTCCCCATCGAGCGGGCGCGGGAGCTCGCCGCCCAGCGTGAGGTGGACTTGGTCGAAGTCGCCCCTCTGGCCCAACCACCGGTCTGCCGTCTCATGGACTACGGGCGTTTCAAGTTCGAAGCCCTGAAGAAGGAGAAGGAGAGCCGGAAAGAGCACAACACCATCAACGTCAAAGAGATGAAGCTCCGTCCGAAAATTTCGGAGCACGACTTCCAGACCAAGTTCGGTTCGGTTCGTCACTTTCTCGCTGACGGCGACAAGGTCAAGCTCACGATCATGTTTCGTGGGCGTGAGATGGTGCACCAGGAGTACGGACGCAAGCTGCTCGACCGGATGGCAGACGAGCTCAAGGAGATCGCCATCATCGAGCGGAACCCACTCGTCGAGGGCCGCAACATGATCATGATCATGAGCCCGCTCAACAAGAAACACGCCAAGGGCGATCAGCACAGCAACGACCGCCGTCCGACATCAGAGACGCCCGACGGCGAATCCCCAACCCAGGAACAAGCCAAGACCCAGGAAGTGGAGATGAGCGTCACCGTTCCGGTGGCTGACTCCAGCGCCGAATCAGGGAGCAACGACCGTGCCGAAGATACGAACCCATAAGGGAACCGCTAAGCGGATCCGTGTCACCTCGACGGGAAAGGTGATGCGGCGCAAGGCGTTTCGCTCGCACCTGCTCGAGCACAAGAGTGAAAAGCGCAAGCGTCAGTACCGGATGCAGCACGAGGTGTCCCCGTCGGATCGCCGCAAGCTCATCCGTCTTGCACCCTATCTTTAGGAGAGCGTCATGGCCAGAGTGAAACGTGGGGTGACGGCCAAGGCTCGCCACCGGAAGATCCTCGAGCTTGCCGAGGGCATGCAGGGTGCTCGCCACCGGCTGTACAAGAACGCCAATGAGGCGGTCATGCACTCGCTGTCGTACGCGTACCGCGACCGCAAGCAGCGCAAGGGCGACATGCGCACCCTGTGGATCGCGCGCATCAACGCAGCGGCGCGCCAGAACGGCCTTGCGTATAACCAGTTCATGCACGGGCTGAAGGAAGCCGGTGTTGAGGTGAACCGCAAGATGCTCGCCGACATCGCGGTCACGGACTCCGGGTCGTTCCAGCAGCTTGTCGAAGTCGCGCGGGGCGCTCTCTCCAAGGCGTGACCACCGACGTCCACAGCGTGGCGGCGGAGGCACTCGAAGCCATCGCCGCGGCGCAGGACCTCGGCGCACTGGACGCAGTTCGGGCCAGGTATCTCGGACGGGGTGATGGTGAGCTGACCGCGTTCCGGCGCGGGCTCGGCAAGATCGCCGACGCCGACGGCCGGCGCCAGATGGGTCAGATGGTCAACGAGCTCGTCGGCCGCGTGACCGACGCCGCCGATGATCGCCAGCGCGACATCGACAGCGCGGCACGGACGCGCAGCCTCGAGACCGAGGGCCTCGATCTGACTCGCCCGGCGCCGCCCCTGCGACGCGGTCGCCTCAACCCGGTGACCGCCGCCTCGATCGAGATCCGGCGCATCTTCGCCCAGCTCGGCTTCGCCGCCGTCGACGGCCCGGAGGTGGAGTACGACCGCTACAACTTCACCCTCGTCAACCAGCCGCCCGGACACCCGGCGCGGGACTCGCAGGACACCTTCTACATCGACGACTCGCGGCTGCTGCGCACCCACACCTCGCCGGTGCAGATCCGCAGCATGCTCATTCGCGGCGCGCCGCAGCGGGTGATCGTTCCCGGCAAGACATTCCGCCGCGACCACGACGCCACCCACCTGCCGATGTTCCATCAGGTGGAAGGCCTGTGCATCGACGAGGGCATCGCGGTGAGCGACCTCAAGGGGACGCTCGAGTTCTTTGCGCGGTCGTTCTTCGGCCCCGATTCGGCGCTGCAGTGGCGCCCGCATCACTTCCCGTTCACCGAGCCCTCGCTCGAGCTCGAACTGGCGTGTGTCGTGTGCTCGGGCGCGGGATGTTCGCTGTGCGGGTACAGCGGCTGGCTCGAACTCCTGGGGAGCGGCATGGTGCATCCGCAGGTGCTCCGCAACGGCGGGATCGATCCGGAGCGTTACTCAGGGTTCGCCTTCGGCATGGGCATCGAGCGCGCGGCGATGCTCGCCTGGGGCATCCCCGACATGCGTCTGCTCTACGACAACGACGTGCGCTTCCTGCACCCCGCGCCCGCAGCCGCGACCACGAACGACGCGTCATGAAATTCTCGCTGCGCTGGCTCCGCGACTACGCGACGCTGGACGCGCCGGTGGCCACGATCGCTCGCGCGCTGACCGACACCGGCACAGAGGTCGGCGCCGTCGAGATCGGCGGCGAGGGGATCGTCATCGCCCGGATCACGGCGGTCTCGCCGGTCCCAGGGTCGTCGCACTTGCAGTTCGCGGACATCGACCTCGGTACGCCGGTGCCTGCCGCGCTGACGGCATTCACCGAGACCCCGGGAACCGTCCGGGTGATGACCGGTGCGCCCAACGTCAAGGCCGGCGACCTCGTGCCCTACGCCCCCCCGGGAACACGCCCACCGGCAATGGACGAGCGGCTCGGCGTCAAGACGATCCGCGGGCACAAGTCGCCCGGCATGCTCTGTTCGGCGATCGAGCTTGGCGTCGGCGACGACGCCGACGGGATCCTCATCCTTGAGGAGGGTGTGCCGGGGCAGGCGCTCGGCGAGGTGCTCGACCTCGACACCGTCCTCGACCTCGACGTGACCACGAACCGGCCGGACTGTCTGTGCCATGTCGGGATCGCCCGCGAGCTGGCCGCCGCCCTCGGCGAGAACTTGAGCGAGCCACCGTCCGAAGTCCCCGATGAGCTCCTCTCGGTGACATCCGCCGAGCTTCGCGCGAGCGTCCGTGTCGAAAATCCGGACGGATGCCCCCGTTTCGCCGTCCGGGTCATCGAGGGCATCGCCGTCGGTCCGTCCCCGCCCTGGTTGCGGAACCGGCTCCGGTCGGTGGGGCTGCGCCCCATCAACAACGTCGTCGACATCACCAACTTCCTCACCCATGAGCTCGGTCAGCCGATGCATGCCTTCGACCTCGATCGATTCATCGAGATCGGCGGCACCGCCGCGGCCGAGGTCGTCGTGCGCCGTGCCACCGAGGGCGAGCACGTCGTGGACCTCCTCGGCTCCGACCGCGAACTCTCGGCCGAGGACGTGGTGGTGTGCAGCGGCAAGAGCCCGGCCAGCATCGCGGGCATCATCGGCGGCAGCACGACGGCCGTAACCGATTCGACGCGGACGGTGCTCTTGGAGGCAGCCACGTGGGACGGCCCAACCGTCCGGGCGACCTCGAAGCAACTCGGGTTGCGGACGGATGCGTCGACACTCTTCGAAAAGGGCCTGAGCGACCGCCTTCCGCCCATCGCACTGGACCGCGCCGCAGCGCTCATCGCCGAGCTCTCCGGGGGGCACGTGCTCCGCGGAGTCATCGAGGAGTGGCCGCGACCGCTGCCGGAGCTCGGCCCGATCTCGCTCACTGCGGCATTCACCGGCAAGCTCCTCGGCATTCCGGTCGACGCCACCGAGATGGCGACGACACTGGCGCGGTTGGGATTCGCGGTCGAGCAGGACGGCGCGACGCTGTCCGTGATGCCGCCGTACTTCCGGCGCGACGTGTCCCTGCCGGAGGACCTCGTCGAGGAGGTCGGCCGGATGATCGGTTACGCCCGGGTGCCCGCGACGCTCCCGGGGCGGCGCGCCGAGGTCACGACCACAGCGCCGCCGCCACCCATTGAGGACGGCGTGCGCGAGACGTGCCTCGGTGCCGGTTTCGACGAGGCGATCACGTTCTCGTTCGTCGGTCCGCTCGACGCGACACTGCTCCCGGGACTCGGGCGCGAGCGCGCGCCGATCCCGGTGCGCAACCCGCTCAGCGACGAGTGGAGCGTCATGCGCACCTCGCAGCTGCCCCGGCTCTGTGCGGCGCTCGCCGGCAACGTCAATCGCGGCAACGCTGACGTGATGCTCTTCGAGCTCGGCCGGGCGTTCTGGGAAGGCGAGCGCGAGGGTCTTCCGGCTGGGTCGACCCCGGACGGCGCCGACGCCGTATTGCCACCGCTCCCGCTCGAGCCCCTGCTCCTGTCCGTGGCGATGCACGTCGCGAGCGGCTCCGCCGACGACGCCGCGGTCGCCCTGCGCCACGTGCAATCCCTGTTCGATCGGGTTGTCGATGATCTCACCGGCGATCGCTCGCGAGTCACACCTTCGGCCGAACGAGGGCTGCACCCCGGACGCAGCGCCGCGCTGAACCTTGGCGGCGCCCCCGTCGGCGTCATCGGTGAGCTTTCTTACGAAACGGCGTCGGCCTTCGAGATCCGGGGCCGCGTCGCCGTCGGCGAGTTGCGCATCGATTCACTCGTGCCGTCGACGCAGGGACACCTCCGCTACGCGCCGCCGCCACGGTTCCCCGCGATCGTCCAGGACCTCGCCGTCACGGTGAGCGCTGATCGGCTGGCGGGCGACGCGATGGACGCCATCCGCGATGCGGAGCAGCCGCTCCTCGAGAGCGCGGAGTTGTACGACGAGTATCGCGGCGGCAGCCTTGGCGCCGGCAGGAAGGGCTGGACGTTCCGGCTCACATTCCGGGCGGCGGACCGCACCCTGACGGGGGAGGAGGCGCAGACGGCGCAGCGGGCGATCGCTGCTGCACTGGCGGCGCGATGCGACGCGGAGATCCGTCAGTAGGCGCGGCATCGCGCAACTGGTTCGCCAGACCGACGGTCGAGGTGGCCCGTGACCTCATCGGCTGCGCGCTCGTCGTCGACGCCGACGGTCCCGACGCGGTGGTCGCGCGCATCGTCGAGACCGAGGCCTATCTGGGCCTCGAGGATCCCGCGTCCCACGCCTATCGCGGCCCAACGCCACGGTCTGCGGTGATGTTCGGGCCGCCCGCGCATCTCTATGTCTACTTCACGTATGGCATGCACAACTGCGCGAACGTCGTCACCGAGATCGATGGCGTCGCCGGTGCGGTGCTGCTCCGCGCTGCGGCAGTGGAGGAGGGTCTCGAGACCGTGGCCGCCCGGCGCGGTGACCATATCGCCGCGGCGGCGATGCTGCAGGGTCCCGGCAACCTTTGTCGCGGGCTCGGGATCAGTCGCGCCGATGACGGCATCGACCTGCTCGACACTGCTTCGCGCGTGCAGATCGACGTGCGGTCGGGGAGCCCCGCGATCGCCGTGAGCACACGAGTCGGCATTCGCGTCGCGGCCGACCGGTTGCTGCGATTCAGCGCGGTCGGGGAAGCTGCGGTCTCGCGCCCGCGACCCGCCGCCGCAATCACAAACACCGGCATCGCGACTCGCAAAAGAAAGGGGCCGGACTGAGCCGGCCCCTATTTGCACCGTTTCTGATACGGCAGCCCGGTAAAAATGCCCGGGCGTTCTTGCGGCACCTCAACCGGTGCCAGGTTCGGAAAGGCCCGGTCCCAGGCGCTCAGCCACGTAACGCGCACTCGTCCACTTCAGGACATCCCGGGGTCACCGATTGCCCAGCGACCTCGACGGGGCGCCATCGCTACGTGATCAGAGGGCCCGTCAGCCGGGCCTCAACCCTCCGCTCGGCCGTGCCGGAAGCGTTGCCAGACGGTAGTGAACATGGGGATGACTACCTCCGTCTGAATGGTCGATGGTCCCTCCACCATAGTCCAGTTTCCGGCTGACCACAACCCTCGCGAGCCCTAGACTGAGCCGGGGGCTACGCTAGAATCGGAACGTCTGTTCGTCTCGGAGGATCCATGTCCGGTCACAGCAAGTGGGCTGGCATCAAGCATAAGAAGGCCATCGTCGACGCGAAGCGCGGTCAGGTCTTCACGAAGGTCACCCGCGAGTTGACCGTCGCGGCGCGTGAGGGCGGCCCCGACGTCGAGGGGAATTTCAGGCTGCGCCTTGCGATGCAGAAGGCGCGTGAGGTGAACATGCCCGCCGACAACATCGAGCGCGCTATCGCACGCGGTGCCGGTGGAAAGGACGGCGTGCAGCTCGAGGAGGTCCGCTACGAAGGCTATGGACCCCACGGCGTCGCCGTGATGGTGGACACGCTCACCGACAACCGCAACCGCACGGTGGCCGGGATTCGCAACGCGTTCACGCGCTCGGGGGGCGCGCTCGGCGAGGCGAACAGCGTTGCCTGGATGTTCAACCAGCAGGGCGTCTTCAGCATCGAGGCCGGCAAGCGCGACCCCGACGAGCTCGCCCTCGAACTGCTCGACGCGGTCGACGTCGGTGACGACGGCGATATCGGTGTCGACGGCGACGAGGTTGTGGTCACCGTCGCGCCTTCGCGCTTCGAGGCGGTGAAAAAGACTCTCGAGGAAGGCAACTACACAGTCGACAATGCCGAAGTGACGATGAATCCGACGACGTCGATCGTTCTTGACGCAAGCCAGGCCCGCCAGGTCCTTCGTCTGCTCGACGGACTCGAGGACCACGATGACGTGCAGCAGGTCTACGCCAATGCCGAGATACCGGACGACGTCCTGGAGACTCTTGAGAACGTCGGCTGATATCCACGGCGCATACCGGTGAGGGTGCTCGGGGTCGATCCCGGCCTGGCGCGCACCGGCGTTGCCATCGTCGAAGGCTCACCCGGACATCTCGTGCTCATCCACGCGTCGTGTATCGAGACCGTGCCGCAGACCAACGAGGCGCGCCGGCTCGCGACGCTGTTCGACCTTGTCGTTGACGCGTGCACCACGTTGCGCCCTGATGTCGCGGCCGTCGAGGAATTGTTCTTCTCGACGAACCGGCGCACGGCGATGCGCGTCAGCGAAGCACGCGGCGTCATCCTGTGCGCGCTCGCCCGCGAAGGCGTCGCCATCGCCGAGTACACACCGAATCAGGTGAAAGAGGCGGTCTGTGGCTACGGCGGTGCGCGCAAACCGCAGGTCTCGCGCATGGTGGCAAGACTCCTCGGGGTCGGCGAGATCACCGGACACGATGATGTTGCCGATGCCTGCGCCGTCGCCGTCTGCCATCACCATCGCGGCAGTCTCGGCGCACTGACAGGACGCGTGGTGCAGCACACGGAGTCGCCACTGGACCGCGCCGTGAGCAACGCTCGCGCGGCGCTCGTGCGTGCCACGCGGTGATCGCTCTCCTGCGCGGCACACTCTTCAGCGTCGGCGAGGACCACGTCGTCATCGACACCGGCGGCGTGGGCTACGAGGTCTTCTGCCATCTGCGCACCATCACGACGCTGCATGCGTCGCACGAGCCCGAGATCTCGCTGTACGTGCACACGAGCGTCAGTGCCGACGCGATCCGTCTCTACGGCTTCGCGAACTCATGACGAGTTCCGCCTCTTTCGCCTGCTCATCGGCGTCGAGCGGATCGGACCGAAGGCGGCGTTGGGCATACTCGGCCGCGCCGAATTGTCGGTGCTGGTCAAGGCGATTGCCGAAGGTGACATCGCGCTCGTCGCCACCGTCCCGGGTATCGGACGCAAGACCGCCGAGCGAGTCATCCTCGAACTGCGCGACAAAGTCGGTTCCCTCGAGCCACCGGGAACGCAGCACCACGCGTCAAGCAGCAAGAGCGACGCCGTGTCCGCCGCGATCGCCGGATTGATGGGCCTCGGATTTCGTGAGAACGAGGCGCGCGACGCGGTGACGACCATCGCGGGTGACGGCGAGACGCATGACGTCGCCGACCTCGTCGGCGCCGCGCTGCGCCGGCTGGACAAAGCTGGAGCAACGCGGTGACGGAGGAACGCGTCGTCAGCCCCGAAGAGCTTGAGGCGGAACGGGTTTCCGACACAGCGCTGCGGCCGCGCCGGCTCGACGATTTCGTCGGTCAGGCGACGATCAAGGACCAGGTACGCATCCTCGTCGAGGCCGCCAAGCATCGCGGTGATGCCCTCGACCACGTGCTGCTCTACGGACCGCCGGGCCTCGGCAAGACGACGCTTGCGCAGATCATCGCGGTGGAGATGGGCGTGAACGTGCGTCTGACGAGTGGCCCGGCGCTCGAGCACCAGGGGATGCTCGCGTCGATCCTCACGAGCCTCGAGGAGCGCGATGTCTTCTTCATCGATGAGGTGCACCGTCTCAACCGCGCGGTGGAGGAGGCGCTGTATCCCGCGATGGAGGACCTTGCCTTCGACTTCGTGGCCGGCAAGGGCGCAGGCGCGCAGACGCTGCGTCTCACGCTCAACCGCTTCACGGTGATCGGTGCGACAACCCGCGCAGGGGCGCTCGGCGCACCGCTGCGGGATCGCTTCGGCGTCACCTTCCGTCTCGACTTCTACGACACCGACGACCTCGTGGCGATCGCGAACCGCTCGGCGAATCTGCTCGGTATCGCGCTCGACCCGGAAGGCGCGGCGATGATCGCCCGTCGCTCGCGCGGCACACCGCGCATCGTCAACCGCCTGCTGCGCCGCGCTCGCGATTACGCGCAGGTGCGCGCCGCGGGGCATATCAATGTCGAGGTTGCCGCGGCGGCACTCGATGTCCTCGGCATCGACTCGATCGGGCTCGATGAGCTGGATCGCCGCGTGCTCGGCGTGCTGTGCGGAACCCTGGGCGGCCACCCGGTGGGCGTGCAGACGATCGCCGTCAGCGTGCAGGAGGACCCGGACACCATCGAGGACGTCGTCGAGCCCTTCCTCATCCGCAGCGGCCTGCTGGCGCGAACGCTGCGCGGGCGCCTCGCAACCGCGGCCGCGTACCAGCACCTCGGTCTCACCGTCCCGGCTGGAGCGCCGGGGGCAGCGGAGGCGCAGACAGCGCTCTTCGAGCGTTGAGGACTGCCGACTTCGATTACGCGCTCCCGCCCGAGCGGATCGCGCAGGAGCCGCTCGCCGAGCGTGATGCGTCGCGTCTGCTGCTCATCCGCGAGGACGGTGACCTCGAGGACCGCTGGTTCACCGAGCTGCCCGATCTCCTGCGACCCAACGATCTGCTCGTCGCCAACGAGAACTCGGGTCCGCAATGCCCGCCTGCGCGGGATCGATGCTGACGGGCGCGAGGTCGAGCTGCTCGTCCTCGAGCGCCGTTCAGAAGGTGCATATCTCTGCCTTGCAGGGCCGGCGCGTCTGGCTGCGCCCGGTGCGGTGATCCGGATCGGCCCGAACCTGCAGGCGACGGTGATCGGACCGTCGGGCGCGCATCCGGGCGGCCGCTGGGTGACGTTCGATGCCGAGGATGCCGACGCGGCGATCGAGGCGGCCGGCGACGCGCCGCTGCCGCCGTACATCCACGAGACCCTCGCGGATCCAAGCCGCTACCAGACCCTCTACGCCACCGGTGCGCCCGACTCCGCCGCAGCACCGACGGCCGGTCTGCACTTCACCACGCGCGTTCTGGAGCGGCTGCGAGAGCACGGGATCGGCTGGGCGACGCTCCGCCTCGACGTCGGGCTCGGCACCTTCGCGCCCATTCGCACCGAGAGCGTCGAAGACCATGAGATGCATGAGGAGCAGTACGTGCTTCCCGCTGCGACGGTGGAGGCGATCGCCGCGACTCGCCGTTCCGGCGGGCGCGTCATCGCCGTCGGGACGACCGTGGTTCGCGTGCTGGAGACGTGCGCCACTGACAGCGGTGTGCCGCGCGCCGGCACCGGTCACACACGCCTGTTCATCCGCCCCGGACATCGCTTTCGCGTCGTCGACGGGTTGATCACGAATTTTCACCAGCCACGGTCATCGTTGCTCGTGCTGCTCGACGCGTTCGTCGGAGACGAGCGGCGGCGCGCGGCATATGCGCATGCGTTGCAAGGCGAATACCGATTCCTCTCGCTCGGCGACTGCATGCTGTGCTGGCGTGCGTCATGACAGACGCGTTCACCGTCGTGGCGGCTGACAGCGAGGCACGCACCGGCGTGTTGACAACGGCGCATGGGGAGGTGCGCACTCCGGCGTTCATGCCTGTCGGGACCCACGCGACCGTCAAGGCACTCCATCCGGACGAGGTCCGCGACGCGGGCGTCGACATCCTGCTCTGCAACGCGTATCACCTGGCGCTGCGACCCGGCATCGAGCTCATCGAGCGCGCCGGCGGCCTGCACGCGTTCATGGGCTGGGACCGTCCCATCCTCACCGACAGCGGCGGCTATCAACTCGTGAGCCTCGTCGAGGTCGCGGCCGTTGACGATGACGGCGCGACATTCGTCTCCCCGTACGACGGGTCGCGCCTGCGGGTGACGCCGGAGGATGCGGTGCGCAATCAGGCCCGGCTCGGCGCCGACGTCCTCATGTGCCTCGATCATCCGGTCGCGCACGGGACGCCCGAGGCAACCGCACGCGACGCCACGGCACGCACCCATCGATGGGCGGAACGATGCAGGGACGCGCACCCCGGCAATGGACACCTGCTGTTCGGCATCGCCCAGGGAGGCTTCGATGGCGCGGCGCGGCGTGAGTTGGCACGGATCATGGCCGGGCTCGATTTCGACGGCGTCGCCATCGGCGGCCTCTCGGTCGGCGAACCGGTGGGAACCATGCTGACGATGGCAGGGGCAAGCGTCTCGGAGCTGCCGTCGGACCGGCCGCGCTACTTCATGGGGCTCGGCACCGACGCCGAACTCCTCGCGGCGATCGGCCTGGGGATCGACATGTTCGACTGCGTCGTGCCCACGCGGCTGGCTCGCAACGGCACGGCGCTGACGCCGGACGGTCATCTCTCCCTGCGCAACGCGGCAGCGAAGGACGATCTGCGGCCGATCGATCCGCAATGCCCTTGCGCGGCCTGCGAGCGCTTCTCGCGCTCCTACCTCCGCCACCTGTTCCAATCGGCCGAGATCCTGGCCCACCGGCTGGTGAGCCTCCACAACATCACGCATCTGGCTCGGCTGATGGACGAGGCCCGAACCGCGATCCGCGACCATGCGTTCGCGGCGTTCCGCGCAGAGCGAGACGGCCGGCTCAGCCTTGAGCCCCGGTAGACTGGACGATCGGTGTTCAGGATCACTCGATTCCGTCTGGCCGTCGTCCTCCTCGTGGTGGTCGGCGCGTTCTTCATCGACGGGTACAGCCTCATCTACCGGTACTTCGTCGTCCATCAGCCACTCGGCCAGACGCTGACCTCGGCGCCGTCATTCCTGGGACGCGACCTCTTTATCCACAAAGGGCTCGATCTCCAGGGCGGTACCGAGCTGACGATCGAGATCTGCCACGGGTTCAACAACCCGGTGGGGAGCGACTGCCGGAGCGGGCCCCCGAACGGCAACAGCGCGGCCGCTTTGCAGGCGGCGCAGCAGGCGACGATCCCGATCCTCGACCTCCGCGTGAACTCGCTCGGTGTCTCCGAGGCGTCGGTCCAGGCGCAGGGCAATGACCAGATCCTCGTCCAGCTGCCGGGGGTGAGCCTGCAGCAGGCGGTGCAGACGATCGGCACGACGCAGAAGCTCTACTTCGCCACCGCTGTCGCCGGGGCACCCAATCCCTCGAGCCCATCGTTCATCGCCGACCAGAAGGGCCTGTACGACCCCTCGCAGTTCAGCAACCCGACGCTGTATCCGACCGGCTACCACTGGAAGATCGACAACAACCTGCAGGCCACCGACGTCAACTCGGCCACGGTGGGCCAGGACGCGACGAGCGGCGCCATCGCGGTCGATATCAACTTCAACTCGGCCGGTGCGACCGAGTGGGCGAAGATCACCAACGCGGCGTACGCGGTCTATCAGACCGATCCGACGAGCCCGAACGCGCAGATCGCGATCTTCCTCGACAACGAGGTGCTCACCGCGCCCCAGGTGACGGGCGGCGGCCAGAGCAACCAGACCGAGATCACCGGCAACTTCACGTCCGACTCGGCAACACAGCTCGCGAGCCTCATCAGCGCCGGGGCGCTGCCCGCCGACATCACCACGGTTGCCAGCAACACGGTGAGCGCGACGCTCGGCAGCCAGTCGATCACGCTGAGCCTCATCGCCGGCGCGATCGGGTTATTGATCGTGATCGTGTTCATGATCGGCTACTACCGGTTCCCCGGCGTGCTCGCGACCATTGCCCTCTTCATCTACGCGGCGATCGTGCTCGCGCTTTTCAAGCTCATCCCCGTCACGCTCAGCCTCGCGGGGCTGGCGGGCTTCGTGCTCAGTGTGGGGATGGCGGTCGATGCCAACGTGCTGATCTTTGAGCGCACCCGTGACGAATTACGTCATGGGAGAAGTACGCCCGTCGCCGTCGAGACCGGCTTCCGACGAGCATTTCCTGCCATTCGTGACAGCAACATCTCGACGCTCATCACCTGCGCGATCCTCGCGTTCTTCGGCACGGACGTCATCCGTGGATTCGCCATCACGCTCGCCATCGGCGTCATCGTCTCGTTCTTCACCGCGATCACCATCACCCGCTCGTTGTTCGCGTGGGTGCTGAGCTGGAGGATCGGTCGCAACCCCCGCCTCTACACGGAGATCCACGAGGAGTTCATCGAGCATCCACCGCGGGGACGATTCGACATCGTCAAGAACCGCAACTGGTTCTTCCTCGGATCGCTGGCCGTCATCATCCCGGGCATCCTCGCGATCATCTTCTGGGGCTTCAACCTCGGCATCGACTTCCGAGGCGGCAACGTCGTCAACGTCGGGCTCGAGGGCTCGGTGACGCAGGCCCAGGTGTCAACGGTTGTCAACAGCGTCGCGTCCGACCTGCGGCCGGTGGTGCAGGCGCAGAGCAGCGGCCTCAAAGGAGTCAGTGGGTTCGCGATCTCCACGCTGCCCTCGGACACCGAGCGACTGCTCCAGATCGACAATGCGCTGAACGCGAAGTTCAAGATCGCTACCGAGAAGGGCAACCCTGACGTCAGCTTCACGCAGGTGGGACCGACGATCGCCGCAAGCCTCGTCACCGGCGCGATCATCATGATCTTCGTCTCGGCAGCCGCGATCGCCGTGTACCTGGCGTTCGCGTTCCGCCGCCAGCGCGCGATCTCGCCGTGGCGCTTCTCGGTCTGCGCCTTCTTCAAGCTGCTGCATGACGTCTTCGTCCTGGCCGGCATCTGGGCGATCCTGGGTCACTTCACCGACTTAGGTCAGGTCGACTCACTCTTTGTCACGGCTGTGCTCACGTCGGTGGCCTTCTCCATCCACGACACCATCGTTGTCTTCGACCGCGTCCGTGAGAACCTGCGTGTCGGGCCTCGGTTGACCTTCGATCAGGTCATCAATCTCTCGACGGTGCAGACCATGACGCGCTCGCTCAACACATCGCTCACCGTTGTGTTCGTGCTGCTCTCACTCGTCATCTTCGGCGGTGATTCCATCCGCGGTTTCGTGCTCGCACTGCTCATCGGGATCGTCTCCGGAACGTACAGCTCGATCTTCAATGCGAGCACGCTGCTTGTCGCGTGGGACAAGGCACGCGCGTCGCGAGCAGCAACGCCACCGGCCGGCCGGAGACGGGTGGCCACACGGACCGCGTGATCGCGTAAGCGCCTCGCACGCGCTGCGTCAGTACATATGAACAACGACAACGCCAGTGTTTCGGGCATCGCCGAGGCGATCCGCCCCTCGCTGTCCCATCTGGGTCTCGACCTCGTCGACGTGCAGTGGGCCGGTCATGGTCGCGGAGCCGTGCTCCGGCTCGTCATCGACCGCGACGTCGGGGGTGTGACGCTTGACGACTGCGAGCGGGCATCCAACGCCGTCTCGGCGGTGCTCGACGTCTACGACCCGATCGATCATGCATATCGGCTCGAGGTGAGCTCCCCAGGTGCGGAGCGGCCGATTCGCACGCCGGAGGGATGGCTGGCGGCTGTGGGGCGCCGCGTCAACGTCCGTCTGCGTGAAGGCGACGCCGAGCTCATCCTCGAGGGCAAGCTCACTTCGGTTGCGGGGACGCAGGCGGAGATCCAGGTCCGCAACCGTCAGACCACGCGTGCCACCACGTTCGACCTCGGCGCGGTGATCGCGGCGCGGATCGTCGTCGACATCTGATGGCCGCCCCGACCGTGACCCTGACGGCGCTGCGGGACCTCGCCGCCGCGACCCCGCTGAGCGAGGCCGACATCACCGGCGCGGTGGAGGAGGGCGTCGCTGCGACCTACCGCCGGCTCGTCGACGACGACCCGCAGGTGCGCGCCCGGGTCAGCCTCGACTCCGGGACCTTCATCGTCTATCGCATTGGGGATGACGGCGTCGAGGAGACGATCGACGTGACCGTGCCCGACTTCGCCCGGCAGGCGGCGGCTGCTGCGCGCACGGCTGTCGCCGAGCGTTTGACCGGCATCGAGCGCCGGCGCGTCCTCGGGGAGGCGTCGGACCAGCGGGGTGTCCTCCGCGACGCGATCGTCGAGCGCCGGCTCGGCAGCATCTGGTACCTCGACGCGGCAGGTGTCCCGGGGATGCTGCCGCCAGAGGAGCAGATCCCGGGCGAGCGCCTGGCGGTTCGCGACCACATCAAGGTGGTGATCGTCGAGGGGCGCAGGCGCGGCCCCGATGCGCTGGTGGTGGTCTCGCGCTCGCACCCGCAGCTCGTGCAGCGCCTCATGGAACAGGAGGTGCCCGAGCTCACCACCGGCCAGGTCGTCATCCGGGCGATCGCCCGCGATCCCGGGCGTCGCACCAAGGTGGCGGTGGACGCGCCTGACGGCGACGTCGATCCCCAGGGGGCGTGCATCGGCCGCAACGGGGTCCGGCAGCGGGCGGTGACGTCCGAGCTCGGCGAGGAGCAGGTGCAGATCGTCGCGTGGTCGGCGGACCCGGCGACCTTTGTCATGAACTCCCTCATCCCGGCGGTCGCGCAGGGTGTCGAGCTCGACCTCGAAACCCGGACCGCCCACATCGCCGTGGCGTCGGACCAGCTCTCGCTGGCGATCGGTCGGGGCGGCGAGAACGCCCGTCTCGCCGCCAAGCTGACCGGCTGGCGCATCGATATCCGCAGCGATCAGCCCGCAGGCGACCAGCCTGCGGATCAGTGAGCCGCGATGCCCGAGCGCTCGCCGCTTCGCACCTGCACAGGCTGCCGCCGCGTCCGACCGAGAGTTGAGCTCATCCGGCTCGCTGTCGCCACTTCGACCGGGCGGGTTACCCTTGACCCGGCGGGTCGCTCCCCTGGCCGCGGCGCATATCTCTGCCGCGAAACGGGTATCACCTGTCTACGCCAGTCACGGCGGCATCGTTCTCTCGCGCGCTCGCTCAGGGTCGGGGATGATGTAATCGACGAGCCGAGCCTCGCCGCAGCGCTGCGGGAGCTCGGCATGGAGGAATCGACATAGCCACGGTAAAGAAGGTCACCCTGCCGGCAGGGCTCACGGTCGCCGAACTCGCCGAACGCCTCGGCGTCTCGGGCACTGAGCTCATCAAGTACCTGATGAGCAACGGTGTCATGGCCTCCCTCAACCAGTCGGTGGACTTCGACACCGCAGCGCTCGCCGCCGATCATTTCGGCTTCGAGGCTGAATCCGAGGACGCCGTCGCGGAGCAGGCCAAAGCCACGTCGCCCGGCGGCCGGCGCAAGCACCCCTTGATCGACCTCTCCAACGCCGCCCCGGGAACGCTGGTAGCCCGGCCGCCGATCGTGGCGGTGCTCGGTCACGTCGACCACGGCAAGACTTCGCTCCTTGACGCGATTCGCAAGACCAAGGTTGCCGCGGGCGAAGCGGGCGGGATCACCCAGGTGATCAGCGCATACCAGGTCGAGCGCAACGGCCGTCTGATCACCTTCATCGACACCCCGGGCCATGCGGCGTTCACCGCGATGCGCGCCCGCGGAGCGGACGTGACCGACGTCGCGATTCTCGTCGTGGCCGCCGATGACGGCGTGATGCCGCAGACCGAGGAGGCCATCCAGCACATCCACGCCGCAGGTGTCCCGATCGTCGTGGCGATGAACAAGATCGACAAGGACGGCGTGAACCCGGATCGCGCGCTCCAGCAGCTCGCCGACCGCGGTGTCGTTGCCGAGGTGCCGTACGGCGGCGATGTGCCGGTCGTGCGCACCAGCGCTCGAACCGGCGAAGGCATCGACGATCTGCTCGAAAGCGTGCTGACCGTCTCCGACATCCTGGTCGAGCCGAAGGCGGATCCCACCGGCCGTGCCGTGGGGACGGTCATCGACTCGCATCTCGAGCGCGGTCGCGGAGCGATCGCCACGCTCGTCGTCCAGAACGGCACGCTCCGCGTCGGCGACAACCTCGTCGCGGGCTCGGCGTTCGGCAAGGTTCGCGCCCTCATCGACGACACCGGCAAGCGCATCAAGGAAGCCGGGCCGAGCACGCCCGTCGTTGTCACCGGGCTCTCCGACGTTCTGATGGCCGGGGAGATCTTCGAGGTGGTCGAGACCGAGCGCGGCGCACGGTCCAAGGCCGAACAGCGCGGGTTCGCGGAGAAGCAGCGCCTGGCCCAGCCGGTGCGCCGCATCACCCTCGCCGATCTTGCCCAGAACCTCTCCGAGAGCGACATGAAGTCGCTGAACCTCGTGCTCAAGGCCGAGGCGAACGGCTCCCTCGAAGCCCTGCGCAGCCAGGTCACGCAGATCCAGGACCCCACGGTGAAGATCACGGTGGTCGGCGAAGGTGTCGGCGCCGTCAGCGAGTTGGACGTCAACCTCGCGGCCGTGACCGATGCAATCGTCATCGGCTTCAACGTCCGGCCCGACGAGCACGCCCGGGCAGCCGCCGAGGACCAGGGTGTTGATGTCCGCTATTACGACGTCGTCTACCAGGTGACCGACGACATCGAGAAGGCGGTGAAGGGCCTGTACCAGCCGACCATGATCGAGGTCACGCAAGGCCGCGCCGAGGTCCGCCGTGTATATCAGGTCGACGGCAAGCCGGCGATCGCGGGCTCGCACGTGCTCGAGGGCCGGATCACCCGCAACGCCATCTGCCGTGTCCTGCGCGACAACAGGGAGATCGCGCAGAGCCGCATCGATGCCCTCAAGCGCTTCAAGGACGACGTCCGCGAGGTGCAGCACGGGTACGACTGCGGCATCACGCTCGCAGACTTCAGCGACTTCCACGAAGGCGACATCCTCGAGGCCTTCACCATGGAGCAGCAGAACGCATGACCCTGCGGTCGGGCGCTCGCAGCCCGCGCCGCGAACGAGTGGGGGAACAGCTACGAGAGGAGCTCTCGGCGATGATCCTCACGGAGATGAAGGACCCGCGCGTCCGGCTCGCATCCATCTCGCGCGTCCGCTGCAGCCCTGATCTGCGCGAGGCGTGGCTCTCCGTCAGCGCGCTCGGCGACGATGCCGAACGCCAGAATGTCGTCGGAACCCTCACGCGAGCCGAGGGTTTCCTGCGCGGCCAGCTCGGTCGCCGGCTCGAGAACCTGCGGAGTATCCCCCGACTCCACTTCGAGCTCGACGAATCGATCGCCTACGGCGTGAGGGTGAGCACGCTCCTGAGAGACCTCGAGGCGGAACGCCCCGTCGAGGCAGCCGTGGAGGTCCCCGAATGAGCGTCGCAGCACCTGTGGTCTGGCCGGCCATCGAAGACGTCTTCGATCCGATCCGCTTGATTGTCGAGCGCTCCGATTGCATCACCTGCCTCGCGCACAAGGACGCCGATGCCGACAGCCTCGGCTCGGCGCTCGGCTTCGCGCTGGCCCTGCGGGCATCGGGACGGAAGGTTCGCGTTGTCGTCCCCGAGCCGTTGCCGCGCCTCCTCGAGTACCTTCCCGGCTTCGAGAGCGTCGAGACCGGTGGCGCCCCGCTCGGCGAAACCGTCTTCACCTTCGATTGCGCCACGCTCACGAGGTTCGGCGAACGCCGGGCCGAGGTTGAAGAGGCGATGACGGTGGTGAACATCGACCATCACCTCAGCAACACCGGCTTCGGCTCGACCAACCTCGTCGACGCGACGGCGAGCGCGACCGGCCAGGTGGTGCACAGGTTGCTCACGCTGCTCGGCGCGCCGATCAGCCCCGCTGTGGCGACGAATCTCTACGCGGCGCTGCTCACCGACACCGGCGGATTCCGCCACGAGAACACGACCGAAGCGGCGCTGCGCCTTGCCGCATCGCTCGTCGCCGCAGGAGCGGATCCCGGGTGGGTGGCGCTGAAGAGCTACAAGTCACGCTCTCTGGCGCAGGTACGGCTCGAAGGGTTGAGCATCGCCGGCATGCACTCGGAGTTGGACGGACGCCTGCTCTGGTCCGAGGTCACGGGCGCGATGCTCGACCAGACCGGTGCCGACATGCAGGACGCTGAGGGCATCATCGACGCGCTCCAGAGCATCGGCACCATGGAGATCGCGGTACTCCTCAAGGAGACCGCGCCCGACCGCATCAAGATCAGCGTGCGAACTCGCGAGCCATTTGACGCCACCGACGTCTGCACGCCGTTCGGAGGTGGAGGCCACCGCCGCGCCGCGGGCGCGGAGATTCCCGCCGCCCTGCCCGATGCGAGGGGCAGGGTGCTCGAGGTTGCTCGCCGGCTGATCGAAAGCACGCGGTGACCGGCGTCGCCGCCGCCGGGGCCGGACCGCGGCCCGGATCTGCGCTCGCGCGCAGAGGAGGCGTCCTCCCGCTCGACAAGCCCGCAGGGATCACCTCGTTCGACGCCGTGCGCCAGGTGCGCCGTATCCTCGGCGAGCGCCGGGTCGGCCACGCGGGAACCCTCGACCCGACAGCCACGGGGCTGCTTCCGATCTGCGTCGGCAGGACGACCCGCTTCGTCGACTACTTTCACGCCCAGCCGAAGACCTATCACTGCGTGGTCCGGCTCGGCGAGCGCAGCGATACCGGCGACACCGAAGGGGTCGTCACGCCTGGCGGGGATGCAAGCGCGCTCGACGCCGCCGAGATTCAGACACAACTCCAGCGCTTGGTCGGCGACATCGATCAGATCCCGCCGATGCACTCGGCTGTCCGCCACGAAGGACGCCACCTCTACGAGCTCGCGCGGGCGGGGGAGGAGGTCGTCCGCGAACCGCGCCGGGTGACCATCCACTCAGCCGAGCTGGTCGACTTCCGGCCCGGCGTGGTCGCCGAGGCGGAGATCATGGTGGTGAGCGGCAAGGGCGCGTACATGCGCGTGCTCGCATCCGACCTCGGCGACGCGCTCGGCACGGGCGGACTCCTCGGCTGGCTCTCGCGGACGAGCTACGGCACGCTGGAGCTGGCCTCGTCGATCTCGCTCGATGCGCTCGATGCGATGGAAGACCCCTGGCCCGCTTTGCTCCCCCCCGAGGTCGCCGTCGCTCACCTCCCGCAGGTCAACCTCGGGCCGGCGCAGGTCCAGCAGGTACGCCGCGGCCAGTCCGTCTGGCTGCCGCGCACCGTCCTCCCCGATGTGGCGGGGGAGTGCCGGATCCACGATCCGAGTGGCGAGCTCGTCGGCATCGGCGAGTTGAATGGCGGGTTGCTGCGACCGACCAAGGTGCTCACCGCCTGACGTCACGATGGAACGCTTCCACGAGCTTCCCGTACGGGAGGCGGACGGCACAGGGTCGGTGGTCACCATCGGCAGCTTCGACGGCGTGCACATCGGGCACCGCCGGCTGATCCGGCGCGTGCGCGAGACCGCCGATCGACTGGGACTGCGCTCCACCGTCGTGACCTTCGATCCGCACCCGCGCTGCGTCGTCGACCCCTCCGGGTGTCCGCCGATGCTCTCGAGCCTCGCCGAGCGGATCGAACTCCTCGAGGAGGCGGGCGCCGAGCGGGTGGTCGTCCTGGCCTTCACGCAGGAGTTGCGGACATGGAGCGCGGAGCGCTTCGCCACCGCCCTGGTGGAGCGGCTCGGGATGCACCGCCTCCTCGTCGGCCCCGGCTTCGCGCTGGGACGCGGCCGGGAGGGCACCGTCGACGTCCTGCAGGATCTCGGACGCGAGCGCGGGTTCACGGTGACCAGCGTGGCCCCGTCGATGCGCGGCGGCGCTGTCGTGTCGTCGGGGCGGATCCGCGAAGCGATCGCGACGGCGCAGTTCGCGGCAGCGATCGCGATGCTCGGCAGGCCGTACGTCCTGGACGGGCTCGTCGAGCGCGGCGACGGCCGTGGCGCCGGGCTCGGGGTACCCACCGCGAACCTCCGCGTCGACCCAGGCCGGTGCATCCCTTCGCCCGGCGTCTACGCCGGGTGGCTCGATGCCGGGGATGGCTGGCGGCCCGCAGCGACCGGCATCGGGACCCGCCCGACGTTCGGCGGGGGCTCGGTCACCGTCGAGGCGCACGTCCTCGACTTCGACGGCGATCTCTACGACCGCGAGGTGCGTCTCGCGCTCGTCCGCCGATTGCGTCCGGAGCTCGCGTTTGAGTCCATTGCCTCGCTGGTCGCGGCCATGGCACGCGACATCGCCCGGACTCGCAATGTCCTGGCGAGCGTGCAGATCCCGAGGTGAGCGGCGACGCTTTCGTGGTCATGAACCCGGCAAGCGCGGGCGGACGGACGCTCCGCCGCTGGCCGGCGACGATGCGAGCGCTCCGCGCCGCGGGCGTGACATTCGAGGTGCACCGCACGGTGGGTCGCGGTGACGCGACGCATGCGGTGCGCGCCGCGCTGGAGCGTGGAACCCGGACCATCGTGGCGGTCGGCGGCGACGGGACGCTCAATGAGGTGGTCAACGGCTTCTTCGATGCCGGTGGCGCGCCGATCGGTGGCGACGCGATGCTGGCTTTGCTCCCGAGCGGCACCGGCGGCGACTTCCGCCGGGCGGTCGGGATCCCCGGCGATGTCGATGCTGCCGCGCGGCTCATCGCCATCGGATCGGTGCGTCATGTCGACGCAGGTCGCATCGAATTCGCAGGCGGTGACAGGCGTTTCTTCATCAACATCGCCGACGCCGGCATGGGCGGCGAGGTCGTTGCGCGCGTGAATCGATGCACCGGCAAGGCCGGTGGTGTCCGCGGCAGCGCCATTTTTCTCGGCACGTCGCTGGTGACGCTGTTGCGCTATTCCTCGCGGAACGCGCGCATCGAACTCGACGGAATGCTGATCGAGCGCGACGTGCGCAGTGTCGTCGTTGCCAACGGCCGGTATTTCGGCGGCGGTATGCACGTCGCCCCCAATGCGGTGCTCGACGACGGCCAGTTCGACGTCGTCGTCATCGGCGAGACGGGGCGCATGCGCGCGCTCACCGGGATTCCGTCGCTGTATCGGGGCCGGCACCTCAACCGGCGCGAAGTCGAGGTGTACCGTGCACGGACCGTCCGGGTCGCGTGCGAGGGCGAGCCGATGCTGTTCGATGTCGAGGGCGAGCAGGTCGGAACGACTCCGGCGACGCTCACGTGCCTGCCCGACGCGATCGCCCTCTGCGTCCCGGAGGGCAGCGGAGGCCGCTCGCCGTCGATCTCCTGTTAGACTTGCGGCGAACAATCGTGCCAATCGTCAGATCCAAATCCGAGATCATCGCGGAGCATCGGCGCCACGAAACGGACACCGGCTCCACCGAGGTCCAGGTGGCTGTGCTGAGTGAACGTGTCAGCTCGCTCACCGAACACCTCCGCGATCACCCCAAAGACCACGCGTCGCGCCGCGGGCTGCTGAAGCTCGTCGGGCAGCGCCGCCGGTTGCTCGATTATCTGTCGCGCAATGACGTCGAGCGCTACCGCGCGCTGATCGCGCGCCTCGGTCTGCGCCGGTAGTGTCAGTCGCGCGGACATATCAGACACCAACAACACACACCATCAACCGACCCGGAGCCGGCATCGTTCGGCGACGTCGCACTCACAGGTGAGACGTTGGGGTCCGTGCATCAGGAAGCGGTGCCGCAGCTGCAGCGCGAGCCGACACATCTGATGCCCAGCCTCCAACACCTCATTTCTGCGGAGCGTGACGACGCGGAGTTGTTCCGGCGCGGGTCACCCACAGGAGACACGCGTGGCCATCCCCGACAATCTCAAGAAAACATTTGAAACGGACTTCTGCGGCCGTCCGCTGATCGTCGAGACCGGATACATCGCCGAGCAGGCGAACGGCGCGGTCATGATGCGATGCGGCGACACGGTCATCCTCGTCACGGCGGTTGCATCGAAGGCACCGCGTGAGGGCATCGACTTCTTCCCGCTGACGTGCGACTACGAGGAGAAGCTCTACGCGGTCGGGCGTATCCCCGGGTCGTTCCCCCGCCGCGAGGGCAGGCCGAGCGAGGCCGCCGTCATCACGAGCCGGATGATCGACCGCCCGATGCGGCCGCTCTTCCCCAAGGACTTCCGCAACGACGTGCAGATCGTGGCGACGGTGCTCAGCTCCGACCAGGAGCAGGACCCGGCGACGCTCGCGGTCACCGGCGCATCGTGCGCGTTGCAGATCAGCGGCATCCCGCACGGCGGCCCGGTCGCGTGCGTCCGTGTCGGCATGCTCGACGGCGAGCTGCTGCTCAATCCGACGCTCACGCAGATCAACGACTCCGCGCTCGACCTGATCGTCGCCGGCACCTATGACGCCATCGTCATGGTCGAGGCGGGCGCGCATCAGATCTCCGAGCAGAAGATGCTCGAGGCGCTGCGCCTCGCGCACGACGAGATCCGCAAGCTCGTCGAGTTCCAGCGCGGCATGCACGATGCGATCGGCAAGCCCACCATGAGCTATCCGTCGAGCAAGGTCGCTCCGGAGATCGTCGAGGCAGTGCACGAGCATGTCGCGTCGCGCGTCGGCGAGGCAGCCCGCAATCCGCACAAGGCCTCCCGCGAGGCGGCGCTGGATGCGCTCGAGGCCGAGACCACGGCGGCGCTCGAGGCGCGCTTCCCCGACGGCCGTTCGGACATCGGCAAGGCGTACGAGTCCGAGGTCAAGAAGGCGGTTCGCAACGCCATCCTCAACCAGGGCATCCGTCCGGACGGTCGCCGCACCGACGAGATCCGGCCCATCTGGTGCGAGGTCGGCGTGTTGCCGCGGACGCACGGATCGGCGCTCTTCACCCGCGGTCAGACGCAGGCGCTCTCGGTCGTCACCATCGGTTCTGGTCAGGATCAGCAGAAAATCGACGGCCTCGGTCTCGAGAACTTCAAGCGGTTCATGCACCAGTACAACTTCCCGCCCTACTCGGTGGGCGAGGCGCGGCCGCTGCGCACACCCGGACGTCGTGAGATCGGACACGGTGCGCTCGCCGAGCGCGCGGTGCACAACGTCATGCCCACGGAAGAGGTGTTCCCCTACGTGGTCCGCATCGTCACCGAGATCCTCTCGAGCAACGGCTCGACGTCGATGGCATCGGTGTGCGGCTCGTGCCTCGCCCTCATGGACGCCGGTGTGCCGCTGATTGCGCCGGTTGCGGGGATCGCCATGGGGCTCATCACCGACGAAGGTGCCGAGCACGCCGCGATTCTCAGTGACATCCAGGGCATGGAGGACGCGCTCGGCGACATGGACTTCAAGGTCGCCGGCTCGGAGACGGGCATCACCGCGATGCAGATGGACTGCAAGATCAAGGGTCTCAGCTGGGACCTGATGGAGCGCGCGCTCGAGCAGGCCCGCCAGGGCCGGCTCCATATCCTCGGCAAGATGCGCGAGGCACTGCCGTCGCCGCGGAGTGAGCTGAGCCCGTGGGCACCGCGCATCGAGGTCATCAACATCAACCCTGACAAGATCCGCGACATCATCGGCCCCGGCGGCAAGATGATTCGCAAGATCGTCGAGGAGACCGGCTGTCAGATCGACGTCGAGGACGACGGCCGGGTGTTCATCGCATCGGCCAACGCCGCGGCGCGCGAGCAGGCGATGGCGATGATCCACGACCTGACCGACGACATCGAGATCGGCCGGATCTACAAGGGCAAGGTCTCCCGCCTCATGGGCTTCGGCGCGTTCGTCGAGATCATGCCCAAGAAGGAAGGGCTCGTCCGGATCGGCCAGCTCGCCGAGCACCATGTCGACAAGGTCGAGGACGTCGTGAACGTCGGCGACGAGATCATGGTCAAGGTCATCGAGGTCGACGATCGCGGGAGGGTCAACCTCTCGCGTCGAGAGGCCATCCGCGACCTCTCTCGTCAGCAGCAGGAAGCCGCGGGCAACGGCGCCGGCGGGCCGGCGTAGCGAGCACCGCGGTGCGGGCCGGCCGACCGTCGGTCGCCATCGTCGGGGCCACGGGAGCCGCCGGCGGCACGCTCGTTCGCGTGCTCGCCGAGCGGGCGTTCCCGGCGGCCGAGTTGCATCTGTACGCCAGCGCCCGGAGCGCCGGGCGCGTCGTCACCACGCACCTGGGCGACCTCGAGGTCCGCGCCCTCAGCGACGACGCGCTGCAGGGCACTGACATCGTCTTCTTCGCAGCAGGCGCCGCGACCTCCCGGCGCCACGCTCCCCGCGTCGCCGATGCAGGCGGTGTCGCCGTCGACAAGTCGAGCGCCTTCCGGATGGACCCGGCGGTCCCGCTTGTCGTTCCCGAGGTCAACGCAGCCGCGCTTGCAAACCATCGCGGAGTCGTCGCCAATCCCAACTGTGTCGCCATCCCCCTGAGCATCGTGCTTGCACCGCTGGACCGCGCGCACGGATTGCGCCACGTGACCGTCGCGACGTATCAGGCCGCGACCGGAGCGGGGAAGGGCCTCGCGGGCGAGCTCGAATCCCAGACGCGCGATGCGGCCGCCGGTGCGGAGCCCGTCGCTGAGGTCTATCCGCACGTGCTGCACGGCAACGTCGTGCCCGGCGGATGGGCCATGGAAGGCGCCGACACGGAGGAGGAGGTCAAGGTGATCGCTGAGACCCGCCGGGTCCTGGATCGAGTCGATCTGCGCATGAGCGTGACGACGGTGCGGGTACCGGTCTCAGTCGGCCACAGTGCAGCGGTCTGGGTGGAGCTGGACGGTCCGGCGGATCCAGACGAGGTTCGTGCCCTGCTGGCGGCATCGCCAGGCATCCTGGTCGTCGACGATCCGGCGGGACAGCGCTATCCGACGCCGCGCAACGTCGCCGGGACCGATGACGTGCAAGTGGGGCGCATTCGCCGCGACAGCGGTCGCGAGAATGGGATCGCGCTCTTCTTCAGCGCCGACAACCTGCGCAAGGGCGCGGCGACGAACGCCGTCCAGGTGGCGGAGCTCGTGCTCGCCGGACAATGATCGCGACAGCACTGACAGCCGCTCCCGGCCGGCCACGTCGGCCCGGCGCCGCGCTCTAGAATCCGGCAATGGCGGCGACGACCGAAGAGGTCCTCGAGCTCCACGGACGCGTGCGCGAATGCACGGCGTGCCCGTTGCATCTCACGCGCACGCTTGCCGTCCCCGGATACGGACCGGTCACCGCGCGGGTGATGGCGATCGGTGAGGCACCGGGCGAAAACGAGGACCGTGAAGGCAAACCCTTCGTCGGCGCCGCTGGACGCCTGCTCACATCGTTGCTCGAATCGGTCGGCCTCGACCGTCGCGACATCTACATCACCAACATCATCAAATGCCGTCCGCCACGCAACCGCGACCCCGAGCCGCTCGAGGTCGAGGCGTGCAGCCACTTCCTCGATGAGCAGATCGCGTTGCTGCAGCCCGACGTCATCCTCCTGCTCGGACGGCACGCGCTGACGCGCATGCTCCCGGATGCCGGCGGCATCTCGCGCCTGCACGGCGAGCGCCTGCAGCGCGACGACCGCGTCTACGTGCCGCTGTATCACCCCGCCGCCGCGCTCTACAACGGAGCGCTCAAGGAAACGCTCGAGGCCGATATGCGCCGTGTCCGCGGTTATCTCAACGATGCGGAAGCGACGCGGGCCCGACGCGCGGGCGGCGCGACCGGATCCGAGATGCGCGCGGTCGCGGCCGCGACAGGTGGCGACCAGATGGACCTCTTTTGAGCGATACGGTCGGGCCGGGACAGCTGACGCTGGTGCCGCTTGGCGGACTCGGCGAGATCGGGCGCAACATGCTCGCGCTCTGCTGGGGCGACGACATCGTGATCATCGACACCGGACTGATGTTTCCGGAGCAGGAGATGCTCGGCATCGACCTCGTGATCCCGGACATCCAGTGGTTGCAGGAGCGCGTCGGGCAGATCCGCGGCATCGTTCTCACCCACGGTCATGAGGACCACATCGGCGCCTTGCCGTACGTCCTCCCGCGTCTGCCCGTGCCCGTATACGGCACGGGGCTGACGCTCGGCTTCCTGCGCAACAAGCTGCGCGAGCACGGCCTCATCGAGACGACCGAGCTGCATACGGTGCGTCCCGGCGACTCGCGGACGCTCGGCTGCTTCGAGGTGGAATGGGTGCATGCGACGCACTCGATCCCCGACGCCTGCGCGCTCATCATCCGAACGCCGGCCGGTGTTGTCGTGCACACCGGCGACTTCAAGATCGACAGCACGCCGGTGCAGGGAGAGCCGCCGGACCTGGCGCGACTTGCGCGCATCGGCGACGAGGGCGTGCTCCTGCTCCTCAGCGACAGCACCAACGTCGAGCAGGAGGGAACGACGCCGAGCGAGCGCACCGTCGGCGAGGGGCTCGCGCCGATTTTCGACGGCGCGGAAGGGCGCATCGTCATGGCGACCTTTGCGTCGAACATCTCGCGACTCCAGCAGGCGATCGGCGCCGCGCAGGCAAGCGGCAGACGCTGCTTCATCGTCGGACGTTCGATGCTCAAGAACACCAAGGTGGCGGAGGAGCTCGGCTATCTCCATGTGCCACCGGGGATGTTCGTCACCCCGAAGGAGCACGAGACCATCCCCGACAAGGAGCTCGCGATTCTCTGTACGGGTGCTCAAGGTGAGCCGCTGTCCGCACTGGTTCGGATCGCAGCCGGAGAGCATCGGATGGTGAGCCTGCACGAGAGCGACACCGTGATCATCAGCGCAAACCCCATCCCCGGCAACGAGGAATCGGTGCACCGAACCATCAACAATCTGTATCGCCGGGGCGTGCGCGTCTTCAACTCGTCGCGCCACAAGGTGCACGCATCGGGCCACGCGAGTTCGCGAGGAGCTGAAGCTCCTGCTGACGCTCACGCGGCCGCGCTATTTCATTCCCGTGCACGGTGAGTACCGCCACCTCGCGCTGCATGCAGCACTTGCGCGCTCGGTGGGCATCCCCGCGGAGCGGGTGATGCCGATCGACAACGGCACCGTCGTCGCCTTCGACGAGCACGGCGCTCGTGCGACGGGGGAGAAGGTGCGCACCGGGTATGTCTACGTCGACGGTCTGAGCATCGAGGAGGCGGGCGACGTCGTGTTCCGCGACCGCCAGCAGCTCGCCCAGGACGGCGTCATCCTCGTCGTCGTCACCGTCGAGCGCTCGAGCGGCGTCGTCGTCGCGGGGCCGGATCTCGTCTCGCGCGGGTTTGTTGCCGATGACGCCGACGCGCTCTTCGATGAGGCCCGCGAGCACGTTCTTTCGCTCGTCGCACGACTCACGGCCGACGCGGGATACACCGCGTGGCAGGGCGCGATTCATGAAGGCCTCTCGCGCTTCCTCTACAAGAAGACGAAGCGCCGGCCGCTCATCCTGCCGCTCGTCACCGAAGTCTGACCGCTCGCCCGCAGGTCACAAAGCGACAACGCCGAGCCGCGACGCGTCCCGGTTTCGTAGTGTCTCCAGCCATGCACCAGGACGCCGACGGCAACTGGGTCGCGGACCTCGATCCGGCACCGGATGCCGTCCCCGCTGAGAACGCCTCGCCGGGACCGTCACCGCCGCCGCCGCCGCCACCTGCCGAAGGTCCAGCGCCCGCTGGTCCGGCCGCTGCGGGGTTCGCGCTGCCATCAGGCGTCACGAGCACGTGGGCTCCGACCGCCCCACCACGTCGTTCCCGGCGAGGACTGACGAGTGTGCTGGCAGTCATCGGCATTGCCGTCGTGGTCCTGCTGGTGAAGGTGTTGATCTTCTCCGGCGCCGCGCGAGTCATCTCGATCGCCACGACGAAGACCTACCACGAGCCGACGACCATCTCCGGTGACGCGCCGAGCACCGACTCGTCGGTCGTCGCCACGGTCAACCAGCTCAAGAACGGGATTCAGCTCCCGGCGCTGCAAGGCGGCCACACCGAGGGCGCGGGATACACGGACGCCCAGGGCGACCTCGAATACCTGTTCGTGCTCGCGCAGGACAACGCCAACAGTGACAGCGCGCGGCCCGGCGTGAACATGGCCTCGCTCTTCGGCGGCGTTGAGGGGACCGAGGTATCGCCGTCGGTGACCTCGAACTTCAATGGCATCAACCTGGAGTGCGCAACGGTCACCGACGTGAGCGGCAGCTCGAATGTGCCGCTCAACGCGTGCGACTGGTACAACGCCGACGCCTTCGGGCTGTTCGTCGACTACAAGTCGTCAAGCCTGAGCGCGACGCAGCAGTTGGAGACCTCGCTGCTCAGGTCGATGACCAAATAGCGGAATAAGGGTCACCGCGAGCACACATCCGTGTAGTATAGGCACGGATGTTCGCACTGCCCAGCCATCGCGACGCGACGGATGACACGTGCGCCGGCGCTCTTGTGACGGTCGATTTGCTGATAGCATCCGACCCGATCAAGGGGCCTCGGTAGCCCGTCTTCCACGCGTCCCACATCGAGTTCATGTAATGGCTCGCTCCGCCCCAACCCGGCCGCCGCGCAAGCGCACCACAGGATCGAGACGTCCTGCCGCGCGCCCGCGCGCTCGCGCCGCCACGCCGTCGCGCGGCCCGCTGTTGCATCGCGACCTCCGTCGCGAGCTCACGGGGATCGGATCGATCGGCGCCGGGATCATCCTGGCCGCCGTGCTGTTCCTGCCCGGTGGCGGGGCGGTTGCCGGACCGGTCCACGACGGCCTCTTCGCTGCGTTCGGCATTGGCGCGTGGATTGGCGTGGCGGGGCTCATCCTCACCGGGGTTCGCCTCTGCCTCACCCCGGAGTGGCGGGCGGGCACGCTCGCGGCGCTCGGGAGCGCTGTGGCGATGACGGCGCTGCTCGGGCTCACGGGGATGATCGGGCCCGCGAACGCGGGCGACCTCGGGCGCTGGATCGGCACCGGTGTCGAGCGCGTCCTCGGTGGTGCGGGGGCGGGCGTGGCGCTCGTCGTCGTGGCCTTCCTCGGGCTGATCCTCGCGACCGATCTCCGCACTGGTACGGCACTTCGCGCGATCGGGCGCTGGTTCGCCGCCGAGAGCGACAGCATGCGCCGGGATCGGTCGTCAGCTTCGATGTCCGAGCGGCCTCGTGCGTTTCCGGTTCCGCCGGTCGAAGCCACGACCGAATTGACGGGTGTGCCGATGACGCTTCCGTTCGACACCGGCAAGCTCCCGCCGCCCGCGCCGCCCGCAACGTCGTTCCTCGACCCTGAGGTTCCCCAGGCAACCGGCGAGGACCTCGGCGAACACGGCTTCACGCGCGAGTTCGAGGGTGTTGCCGAGATCTCCGGCGATGCACCGGTGCCATTGATCGGACCGGTGCCGGAGGTGGGTGTCGGTCATGCGTCGCTCATCAACGATGAGCCGGAGAAGGTGTGGGTGCTGCCCACACCCGACCTGCTCGACGTGATCACCGGCAAGCGCGAACGCCTCGCGGCCGAAGTTCGTGCCACAGGTGACAAGATCGTCAGCACGCTGCAGTCCTTCGGCATCGAGACGCGCATCGTCGGCGCCAACAGTGGGCCGACCGTGACGCAGTACGAGCTCCAGCCGGCGGTCGGTGTCCCGGTGCGGCGGATCCTCGGCTACCAGACGGACCTTGCGCTCGCGCTCGCGGCACCGATCCGCATCCAGCCGTTCATCCCCGGCAAGTCCGCGATCGGCGTCGAGGTGCCGAACAAGGCTGCGCAGCTCGTCAGCCTCAAGGAGACGGTCGAGTCGCCGGCGTTCACCGACAAACGCAACAAGTTGAGCGTGGCGCTCGGCGCGGACGTGAGCGGCCATCCGGTCATCGGCGACCTCACGCGCATGCCACACCTCCTCATCGCCGGGGCGACCGGCAGCGGGAAGTCGGTCTGCATCAACGCGGTGCTCGGCGGCTTCCTCCTGCAGGCAACACCGGCGCAATTGAAGATGATCCTCATCGATCCCAAGCGCGTTGAGCTCTCCAACTTCGCAGACCTGCCGCACCTCCTCGTGCCCGTCGTCGTCGAGCCCGAGTCGGCCGTCGCCGCGCTCCGTTGGGCGGTGAAGGAGATGGAGGAGCGCTACAAGCTGTTCGCGTCGCACGGCGCTCGCAACATCGTCGCCTTCAACGAGAAGGCACCCGGCCTCGGCGTCGCGCCGCTGCCGTACGTGGTCATCGTCATCGACGAGCTCGCCGACCTCATGATGGTCGCAGCGGGGGAGATCGAGGATCTCATCTGCAGGATCGCGCAGCTCGCACGCGCCGTCGGGCTGCATCTCATCGTCGCCACGCAGCGGCCGTCGGCCGACATCATCACCGGCCTCATCAAGGCCAACATCCCGAGCCGGGTTGCGTTCGCGGTATCGAGCGGCGTTGATTCGCGCGTCATCCTCGACGAGATGGGCGCGGAGAAGCTCCTCGGCCGCGGCGACATGCTCTACCTGCCCATCGATGAGGGCAAGCCGCGCCGACTGCAGGGCGCGTTCGTCAGCGATCGCGAGCTCGACACGCTCATCGCCTTCTGGAAGCAACAGGGCAAGCCTGACTACCAGGAGGAGATCTTCACCGTCGAGGCCACCGTGTCCTGGGCGCGCGACGCCGCCAAGCGCGATCCGCTCTTCGCCAAGGCAGCGCATATCGTGGCGGCTGAGGGGCGCGCGGCCGCGTCGCTCCTGCAACGCAAGATGAGCATCGGCTACACGCGTGCGGCACGCCTCGTCGACCAGCTCGCGGAGCACGGCGTGGTCGGCGCGTTCGAGGGCAGCAAGTCCCGCGAGGTGCTCATGGACGTCTTCCAGGTCGACGAGCTCCTCGCCGATCTCGGAGAGGAGTAAGGCCGGCAACCACGCAGGGCCCGATGCACTCGGCTCCGTGGTCTGTCGCTATCCTCATCAGGTCATGCCGCAGGACCACAGCTTCGACGTCGTCAGCGAGTTCGACCACCAGGAGCTCGTGAACGCCATCGACCAGGCGCGCCGCGAGATCACCACGCGGTACGACTTCAAGGGCATCACCGTCGAGATCACGCTCGAGGACGAGACGATCACCCTCCTGACCGGGACCGAGGCGCAGCTCAAGTCGATCATCGACGTCATGCAGAGCAAGCTGCATCGGCGCGGCATCGACCTCAAGGTCCTCGACCCGCAGAAGCCCGAGGCGGCGGCGAAGGGCAACGTGCGCGAGGTCATCAAGCTGCGCAAGGGGATCGGCGAGGAGCTCGCGCGCGACCTCACCAAACGCATTCGCGCACAGCATCCCAAAGCGCAGGTCCGCACCCAGGGCGATCAACTGCGTGTTTCGAGCAAGGACAAAGACGAGCTGCAGGCAGTGATCCAGCAGCTGAGGGACACCGACCTCGACGTCCCGCTGCAGTTCACCAACTACCGGTGACGCGGCATCTGACCCTGCCGACACAGCTGACCATCCTCCGGCTGCTGCTCGTCCCGGTCATCGGCTACACACTGACGGCGTCGTGGGCGTATCACGACCAGGTGAGCGTCGCGGTGTACGCCGGAGCGGCCGCGACCGACACGCTCGACGGTCGGATCGCACGCAGCCGCGGGATGGTGACCGAGCTCGGCAAGTTCCTCGATCCGCTGGCAGACAAGGTCCTCGTCATCACGGTCCTGGCGATCCTCGTGAGTCAGAACGTCGTGCCCTTCTGGGTGGTGGTCGTCATCTTCACGCGTGAGTTCGTCATCACCGGGCTGCGGTTCGTCGCCGCCGGCCAGGGCGTCGTGGTGGGCGCGACCCCCTGGGGCAAGTCGAAAACGGTGACGCAGAACGCGATGATCGTGCTCCTCATCCTCGAACAGCCCTACTCGGGACTGCATCTCGTGGCGGAGGTGTTCGTCGTGCTCGCCGTCATTGCGACGGTGCTGAGCGGCGTCGACTACCTCTGGCGCTATCGCCGATTCGTCATCTGACGCGATGAGTGAGGGCAGGGCGCCGCATCCCGGTTCGGACGTTAACGCCCCGATGCTCGCGGCGGCGTTTCCGGAGGCGGCGATGCTCGGCCTGCAGCTCGTCGAGCGTCGCATGACCATCGCAGTCGCAGAGTCGTGCACCGGCGGCCTCCTCGGCGCGGTCCTCACCGCGACGTCGGGATCGTCGGCCTACATGCGCGGCGGGATCATCGCGTATGCCAACGATGTCAAGGCCGACCACCTCGGTGTCGGCAGGCATCTGCTCGTCACGCACGGTGCGGTGAGCGCGGAGGTCGCGATGGCGATGGCGGAAGGCGCGTCGGAGCGCTTCAAGGCGACGATCGGCGTCGGCATCACGGGTGTCGCGGGACCGGAGGCCAGCGAGCACAAACCGGCCGGGTTGGTGTTCGTCGCCGTCGCCGGGCTCGGATCGGGGCAGGTGCTGCGGCTCAGCAAGGACATCGGCCGCGAGGCCAACCGCGCAAGCGCGGTGCATACCGCGCTGCGACTGTGTCTCGAGTTCGTCGATCGTGCGGCCGACGGTGGCCGGCGGGACCTCCTCGATGGCCCTCCGGATCGGGCGCCGGCAGATTGATCGCCGTCGCGACCATGGGTTGTCAAGATCGAAACTTCGGGCTTGCGGGGTCCGCCCGAACGCTGTACAGTACAAATGTTCGCCCCACCGGACGAGCCCGGACCGCCGCCCGTCGCGGCGCCCCTCTGGCTTTTTCAGCCGCATCTCCAACCATTCCGACCACCCTTGGAGTACAGCGTTGACGAACACACTCACAGCAAGTCGTAGCATCGAGCCCGTCGTTGAAGTAAGCGGAAGGCGCTCGAAGGCGCCTCATGACGAGAGGAGCGTGCCGGTGGCGACGGAGCGGGAGCGGGCACTGGAGACAGCGCTCGGACAGATCGAGCGGGCTCACGGGAAGGGGGCGATCATGCGTCTCGGCGAGGTGCAGGCTCAACCCATCGACGTCATTCCGACCGGCGCACTCACCCTCGACATCGCGCTCGGGGTCGGCGGCGTTCCGCGCGGGCGGATCATCGAGGTCTACGGTCCCGAGTTGTCGGGCAAGACGACGCTGACGCTGCACATCATCGCCGAGGCCCAGAAGCGCGGCGGCGTCGCAGCGTTCATCGATGCCGAGCACGCGCTCGACCCGCAGTACGCGCAGCGCATCGGCGTGCGCACCGAGGAGCTGCTCATCTCGCAGCCGGACACCGGTGAGCAGGCACTCGAGATCGTCGAGGTGCTCGTTCGCAGCGGCGCGGTCGACGTCGTCGTCATCGACTCCGTCGCCGCGCTGGTGCCGAAGGCGGAGATCGACGGCGAGATGGGGGACAGCCATGTCGGTCTCCAGGCACGGCTCATGTCGCAGGCGATGCGCAAGCTCACCGCCGCGATCAGCCGCTCCAACACGTCGGTCATCTTCATCAACCAGCTCCGCGAGAAGATCGGCGTCATGTTCGGGAATCCCGAGGTCACCAGCGGCGGCCGCGCGCTGAAGTTCTACGCGTCGGTACGCATGGACATCCGCAAGATCAACTCGATCAAGCAGGGCCTCGACGTCGTCGGCAGCCGTGTCAAGGTCAAGGTTGTCAAGAACAAGGTCGCGCCGCCGTTCCGAGCGGCCGAGTTCGACATCCTCTTCAACGAAGGCATCTCGTATGCCGGGAGCGTGCTCGACATGGCCATCGACGCCCACGTCATCGACAAGGCCGGCGCCTGGTTCTCGTACGGGGACATGCGCCTCGGTCAGGGTCGTGAGAACGTCCGCGATTTCCTGCGCGGGAATCCGGAGCTCCTCGAGGAGGTCGCCAACAAGGTCCGGCTCTCGCTCATGCCTGCGCCGGTCGTGCTCGCGGATGCCGTCGTCGAGCTGAACGGCGAAGCACCGTCCATTCCCACATCCGTCGCCTGACGGGTCGCGATCAACGCTGGTGATGGGCTCGCCGGCGCCGCCACCGGAACCGGACAACGCGAACGCCGCTGAGGACACCGCGCTGCGCATCCTGCGTGGCGCGGGTCAGTCGTCCGCGTCGCTCCAGCGCAAGTTGGAGCGGCGCGGATACACGGGCGACGCTGCCGGCGAGGCGGTACGTCGCTGCCGCGAAGCGGGCTATATCAACGACGCGGCGCTGGCGAGCTCCGTCGCGGCGCGACATCGCCGGTCGGGTCATGGCCGTGCACGGGTCGCGGCCGACCTGAAGGCTCGTGGCGTCGCCAGTGACGTCATCACCGAGGCGCTCGACGGGCAGAGCGATACCGAGGAAGCAGCCGCCCTCGCGGTCGCGCACCAGCTCTGGAGTCGCGCCGGTTCGCCCGACAGTCGCGATCAGAAGGCACGGATGCGTGTCGCCGGGGCGCTGCAGCGGCGCGGGTTCTCGTCGGCGCTCGTCATGCGGGTAATGCGCGGCCTCGAATAAGCGGCCAAGGCGCTGAAACTGACCCGGCTGGCAAACTCGTCGTCATGGACTACACACACCTCGGACGCTCCGGCCTCTCTGTGAGCCGGCTGTGCCTCGGCACCATGAACTTCGGTCCCGAGACCGACGAACCGACATCGCACGCGATCATGGACTCGGCGCTCGACGCCGGGATCAACTTCTTCGACACCGCGAACGTGTACGGCTGGAAGCAAGGGGAGGGCCTCACCGAGCAGATCATCGGCCGGTGGTTCGCTCAGGGTCGCGGGCGCCGGGAGAAGGTGGTCCTCGCCACCAAGCTCTACGGCTCGATGAGCGATTGGCCCAACGACACGTTCCTCTCGGCGCGCAACATCCGCCAAGCGTGCGAGGGCTCGTTGCGGCGCCTGCATACCGATCACATCGACCTGTACCAGATGCACCACGTCGACAGGAACACGCCGTTCGACGAGATCTGGGAAGCGATGGAAGTGCTCGTCCAGCAGGGGAAGATCATCTACGTCGGATCGTCGAACTTCGCCGGCTGGACGATCGCGCAGGCGCAGGAAGCCGCGCGCGCACGCCATTTCCTCGGCCTCGTCAGCGAGCAGTGCCTGTACAACCTGGCCGAGCGCCACGTCGAGGAAGAGGTGATCCCCGCCGCCATGCATTACGGCGTCGGCATCATTCCGTGGAGCCCGCTGTTCCGCGGCCTGCTCGGCGGCATCCTCGCCAAGCAGATCAGCGGTGGACGCTCGGCGTCGGAGCTGACGCAGAAGCTTCTCGCCACCCATCGCGACAAGGTGGAGCGCTACGAGGCGCTCTGCACGAAGCTCGGCGAGCATCCGGCGGCTGTCGGCCTCGCATGGCTGCTGCAGCGACCCGGCGTCACCGCGCCGATCGTCGGACCGCGGACGCCGGAGCAGTTCCAGAGCAACCTCCACGCCCTCGACGTCGAGCTCGGCGCCGAGACACTGGCTGAGCTCGATGCCATCTTCCCCGGACCCGGCACCGCCCCCGAGGCGTGGGCCTGGTAGCGGTCAGACGGCGGCGCCGGCAACGGGCGGGTGGCTGCGCTCGTAGCGCACCACCGGGCCGAGCGTGAGGAACGTCGTAGCGGAGAGCACGAGCCCGAGCAGCACGAGCCCGTCGATCCCGAGCCAGCGTGCCGCGAGGCCGCCGACGACCGCGCCGATCGCTCCGCCGCCGGCGAGCGCGACGGTATAGAAGGACATCAGCGCCGATCGGTCGGCAACAAAGGTCTCCGAGCAGTCCGCGAGGTACGTCACGGCGGCCGGACCGAATCCCGCCAGCCAGAGAATCCCGGCAACGAGGAAGGGCACAAGCAGGAGCATGCCGACGACCGCGAGGTGGTTGATCGCGAACAGCGCGGCCATCGTCAGCCAGGCTCCGGGGACTGCCCTGCGCATCACGACCGCGGGCCCGATCCGCGAGACCGCTGGAGTCCACAGCAGGATGCCGATCAGGAAGACGACGATCCAGGCGATGAGGAAGAGGCCGATCACCCGAACGTCGAAGTGATGCATCAACGACTGCCCATTGACGCTCCGGTGTCGGAGCAGTGCGGGCAGGTTCGCGACGAATGCGCCGATGAGGGCGAACGACATGATCCATCCCGGGAGGAAGGTCCGCATCGGCCCTGGCCCGATCACTGCCTTGAACACCGTGCGCAGTGAGTGCACGGGCAGTGGAGGTACGCGCGGCACGAAGATGAAGCAGACGACGGCCGCAGCTGCATAGAGCCCGGCCAGCAGCACAAATGCCCCGCGGTGCAGGCCGAAGTAAGCGACCGATCCAAGCCCGAAGCCGCCCGCATAACCGATCAGCGTCGCCGCCTCGAACGCACCGCTGGCGCGTGCCCGTCCTCGCCGGTTGCCGGTTGTCGCCGCGGCAACGGTGCCGAGCGCGACCGGCACGAACGCTGCGGCCCCGATGCCTTCGAGCAGCCGCGCACCGCCGAGCTGCGCCGGGCGCACGCCGAGGAAGACAAGGAGCACCGCGACGGCGCAGATGAGCGGCCCCGCAACCAGGAAACGCCGGCGTCCGAAGCGGTCCGCGTTGCGGGCGAGGATGGGCGCGAAGACCATTTCGGTGACCGCTTGCGCAGCACCGACGAGGCCGATGTCGAGACCGTTGGGCCGTCCACCGGCGAGGTCGCTGAGACGGAACTGCACCGCGACCCCGACGCCGACAGCGCCAACGCGAAGCATGGCGCTCGCCACCAGGAGGGCTCCGATGGCGCGCGGACCCGTGTTTCGCAACTCGTCATCACCGGGGATGTCGAGCACCCCGGCGACCTCCCGATCCGTCACCCGTCAAGGGTAGCCTGCCGCCGGACGATTGATCGAAACATGCCAGGCATGGCCCTTGCTCGTACAATATGAATGGTCTTCTGTGGTGAACGACCGGCCAATCGCGGGCCGGCCCCGACCGGATCAACGAGACGTTGTGGGTCCCGTCCCGGTCCCTTTCCCCACACAGGGCATTCCCAGCAGGGCGCACCGCGCCCGACTTCCGAGGTTCCCGTCCCATCTCCATCGAGATCGTCGCCCTTATCGGGCTGGTGATTGTTGCAGCCGCATTTGCGGCTGCGGCACTCGTCTATGCGCGTCGAAGCGTCGCGCAAGTTCAGGTCACGCACGACGCTGATGCCGAACGCCGCCTCGATCAAGTGCGTGCGCTCGAGCAGGAAGCGAAGTCCGTGCTGCTCGCTGCGAAAGAGGAGGCGGCTCGCCGGCGAGACGAAGCCGAGGCCGAGGTTCGTGAGCGTCGCGCTGAGATCGCGAAGCTCGAGCAGCGCACCAATCAGCGAGAAGAAGGGCTCGAGCGCCGTCTCCGCGAGCTCGACTCGAACGAGCAGCGATTGACGCGGCGCGAGGCCGAGCTCGAGGCGCTCCGGCAGACAGTGGAGGATGAGCGCGCGCTCATCACCGCCGAGCTGCAGCGCGTCGCCGCTCTTTCCGAGGAGGAAGCCCGCGCGGAGGTCGTGCGCAGCGTCGAGGGCGAGCTGGTCCCCGAGATCGCCGAGCGGATCCGCGAGGCAACCGCCCAGGTCCGTGAGGAAGCCGCGGCGCAAAGCCGCGAGATCCTCATCGCCGCGATGCAGCGACAGGCGTCGGAGCAGAGCGGCGAGGCGTCCGTGAGCGTCGTCCATCTGCCGTCCGACGACCTCAAGGGGCGCATCATCGGCCGCGAAGGCCGGAACATCCGCGCCCTGGAAGCCGCCACCGGTGTGGACGTCATCGTCGACGACACGCCCGAGGCGATCGTGCTCAGCTCCTTCGATCCGGTGCGGCGCGAAGTCGCACGCGCCACGCTCGAGCGCCTCTTCACGGATGGGCGCATCCACCCGGCGCGCATCGAGGAGATGGTCGTCAAGGCGCGCAACGAGCTCGCCCAGCAGATCAAGCGCGACGGCGAGCAGGCCTGCCAGGACATCGGCCTCACCAACGTCCATCCGGAGCTCGCCCGCCTGCTCGGCACGCTCCGCTTCCGCAACTCGTACGGGCACAACGTCCTCGCACACAGCCAGGACACTGCGGCGCTCGCCGGGATGATTGCCGCCGAGATCGGCTTCGACGAACAGGTGGTCAAGGAGGCCGCGCTGTTCCACGACATCGGCAAGGCGGTCGAGCATGACGTCGACGGCCCGCACGCGATCATCGGCGGTGAGATTCTCGCCCGCCTCGGACGTCCCGCCGCGGTGGTGCAGGCGGTACGGTCGCACCACTACGACGAGGAACCGCGTTCCTTCGCCGCCGCGATCCTCATGACCGCCGACGCGATCAGCGCGGCCCGTCCCGGCGCTCGACGCGAGTCACTCGCATCAACGATCAAGCGGCTCGAACGCATCGAGGCCATCTCCAACGAGTTCCCCGGCGTCGAACGCAGCTTTGCGGTGCTGGCCGGCAAGGAGTTGCGCGTTCTCGTCAAACCGGACGAGATCAGCGACGACGAGGCGCAGATCATGGCCCGCCAGATCGCGAAGCGGCTTCATGGTGAAGGGAGCTACAGCGGGAGAGTCAAGGTCGTCGTCCTTCGTGAGACCCGCAGCGTCGAGTACGCGAAGTAACGATTGCATCGCGCTTCCCGGTGCTCCGCACAGCGAGAGGCGACAATCGCGCCCGATAATGTCCACGTCCTCCCTACCGTCCTCACATGACGCTGCCGGGGTGAATCCCGCGGTAAACCCTCCTTTGGAAATACTCAAAGTCTCAGCAACCAGCAAGCCGGTCGCGGTCGCCGGCGCGATTGCCGGTGTGGTGCGTACGCAGAAGCGAGTCGAGGTCCAGGCCATCGGCGCCGGCGCCATCAACCAGGCAATCAAGGCGATCGCCATCTCGCGCGGCTATGTCGCGCCCGGCGGTCTCGACCTCGTGTGCATCCCCTCGTTCATCGACATCTCGATCGATGGGGAAGAGCGAACGGGGATCCGCCTGGTCGTCGAAGTCCGCTAGCTCCCGCCTGGCACCCGATCGGGTGGCGGCACACTGCTAGGCTTCGACGATGCCAAGTCCGATTCCGATCCTGAGCGATTCTGCTCGCGGATTCAGACCGCTCCCACTCATCGCGCGGCCGCCGCGCCGCGAGCCGCAGATCCCGGTGCTCGGACGAGCGCCGCGCGTCCATCTCTGGCACATCGGCTGTCAGATGAACGATGCCGATCGCGAGGAGCTCGCTGCGCAGCTCGCCGACATCGGCTGCATCCCGGAGACGGCGCTCGACGACTCGGACATCGCGGTGCTCATCACGTGCACGGTCCGGGCCAATGCCGAGCAGAAGGTCTTCGGCAAGTTCCGCGAGCTCATCCCATGGAAGCGGGCGCGTCCGGGCCGTGCGATCGCGCTGACGGGATGCATGGCGGTGGAGCACGGTGAGGCACTCCTCGGACGGCTCCCCGAGCTCGACTACGTGTTCGACGTCCGCGAGCCCGACGGATTCCTCGCCAAGCTGCAGGCGCTCCACGCTCCGAACCTCGACGGACCCGTGATCGTCCCCGCGTCGGATCGCCTCAGCGCATACGTTTCGGTCATGGGTGGCTGTAACGAGATGTGCACGTACTGCATCGTGCCGTTCGTGCGCGGGCGCGAGCTCAGCCGGCCGCTACCCGAGATCGTCGAGCACGTGGAGCGTCTCGTCGCCCAGGGTGTGCGCGAGGTGACGCTGCTCGGTCAGAACGTCAACTCGTATCACGACCAGGCGAATCGGGCTCGGCTTCCCGAGCTCCTTGCCGCGGTGGATGCGGTGCCGGGCCTCTGGCGTTTGCGCTTTCTCACGTCGCATCCGCGCAATGCGGTCCCGGATCTCTGGGCTGCGATGCGCGATCTTCCCAACGTCTGCGAGCAGCTCCATCTCCCGGTCCAGGCCGGCGACAACGACCTGCTCCGGCGCATGCGGCGTCTGTACACGGTCGATGAGTACCGCGAGAAGATCGCCGCCGCAGTCGGCACCGTGGGCGCGCGACTCGCGCTCAGCACCGACATCATCGTCGGCTTCTGCGGCGAGACTGACGCGGAGTTCGCCGGCACCGAGGCGCTCATGCGCGAGCTTCGCTTCGACACCGTGCACCTCGCCGCCTACTCGGTTCGCCCCGGCACGGCGGCAGCCCGGCGCGTCGACGACGTGCCTCGCGAGGAGAAGCGCGCCCGGCTCAATCACCTGCTTGCACTCCAGCGCGAGGTTGCAGCGGAGCGCAACGCTGCCTACGTCGGTCACGACGTCGAGCTGCTCGTCGAAGGCGTCGCCGCTGACGGGCGTCCGTACGGGCGGACTCGCGAGAACAAGGTGGCCTGGCTGCCGGTCGGCGGTGGGAGCGTGGGCGAGTTGCGGGCTGCTCGCGTGACGGAGTCGAGCGCGTGGCAGTTGCAGGTCGAGCCGGTCGGCACGGCGGCGTGAGAACGAGCTCGAAAGTTCGGGCTCCGCACCTCGTCACAACGACGCCGGAGGCGCCTCGACACACGCTCGACCTCGCGACTGCGGGCGACACGCCGATCCTGCGCGAGTATCGCGCCGTCAAGGCCGACTTCCCGGACGCGATCGTGCTGGCCCGCCTCGGCGACTTCTTCGAGATGTTCGGGCCGGACGCCGAGAAGGCCGCGCCCATCCTTGGTCTCGCACTGACGGGTCGCGGCTTCGGCGCCGCCGGACGCCTGCCGATGTGCGGATTTCCTCATCAGGCACTGGCGCAGCATGTTCGCAAGCTGCTGGACTCGGGTCACTCCGCAGCCATCTGGGACCAGGTCGGTGAGGTGGTCGCCGGACGGCTCGTCCGGCGAGCGGTGACGCGAGTGCTGAGCCCGGGCATGGTGGTCGAGGCCGAGTTGCTCGAGGCCGCGTCGGTCTCGCGCTGCCTCGGCGTGTTCGTGCTCCCGGGCACGACGGGCATCGCAGCGTTCGATCCCAACACGCAGCATCTGGAGCTGCTCGAGGTGCCCGGCGACCTGAGCGGCGTGGCGCTTGCTGACGAGCTCGCGCGCCTCGACGCGACGGAGGTGCTCATCGCAGACGGGACCCCGGTGCCCGCCTCGTTCGCGGGGGGCGTGCGCGTCACGCAGCTTGCACCAGCGCTCTTCGATGTGTCGCGCGCCGCGGACCGGCTGCGCGGGGCCACCGGGGCGATCGCACTGGATGGACTGGGGGTCGACGCCGTCCCGGCGGCATTGCGTGCAGCAGGCGCGGTCCTCGCGTACTGCGAGCGCGCGCGCATCGTCATCAGCCCCGAGCTCCTCCGCATCCAGGTGAGCACTGCGCAACATGGCATGCGTCTCGATGCCCACACGCGAATGAACCTCGAGCTGTTCACGCGTCTCGGCGGGAGCGGCACCTCATTGCTGCAGCTGCTCGACGCCACGCGAACCCCGATGGGCGTTCGACTGCTCCGCGCGCGGCTGCAGCAGCCGCTCACCGACGTAGGGGACATCACGCGACGGCTCGATTCCGTCGAGGTGCTGGTAGGGGGCCGCGACGTTCGGCGCCGGCTGCGCGAGGCGGTCTCAGGGGTGCGCGACCTCGAGCGCCTCGTCGCCCGCTGTGTCCAGGGCATCGCGACGCCGAGAGACCTCGGCGCCATCCGCGACACCTGCGCAGCACTCGATGCCACCCGGGCAGTCGTTCGCGATCTAGCGGGCTCGCCCGAGCTGAGCGAGGCAGCGTCGTCCTGCAAGGCGCCGCAAGACCTTCGTGAGCGCCTGCAGGAGCTGCTGTCCGACGACCTTCCGCCGACAGCCGCGGATGGGGGCGCGATCCGCCAGGGGGCCGACGCGGAGCTCGACACGCTTCGCAGCGCGGGCAGCTCCGCCCGCACCTACCTCGCCGCGCTCGAGGCAACCGAGCGTGAGCGCACCGGCATCCGCTCGCTCCGCGTCGGCTACAACCGCGTCTTCGGCTACTACATCGAGGTCCCCAACGCGCAGCGCGAGCGTGTCCCGGACGACTACGCGCGTAAGCAGACCCTCGCCGGCGCCGAACGCTTTGTCACCCCGGATCTCAAGGAGCACGAGGCGATCGTGCTCCACGCGCGCGAACGTGCGATCGCACGCGAGGTCGAGCTGCTCAGTGAGGCCACCGCGCTCGTCGCGGGCGCCGCGCGAGCACTCGCGGACGCCGCGGCCGGTATCGCGACATTGGACGTCGCCCAGTCACTCGCGACGGTTGCCGAAGAACAGCACTGGGTGCGGCCGGAGGTCGACACGTCGACGACGCTGCGGATCATCGGCGGCCGCCACCCGCTCGTGGAGCGAACGCTCGGTCCGGGGCGGTTCGTGCCCAACGACCTCATCCTGGACGACGAGGCGCGGATCATCGTGCTCACCGGCCCGAACATGGCGGGGAAGTCGACGTATCTGCGCCAGACCGCGAGCATCGTGCTCCTCGCGCAGATCGGTTCCTACGTCCCCGCCGAAGCGGCGACGATCGGCGTGTGCGATCGCATCTTCACGCGCATCGGCGCGCACGACGATCTCAGCGGGGGGCTCTCGACGTTCATGGTGGAGATGGCAGAAACTGCCGCGATCCTGCGGCAGGCGAGCGCAAGCAGTCTCGTGATCCTCGATGAGATCGGACGCGGGACCTCGACGTACGACGGTGTCAGCATCGCGCAGGCCGTCGTCGAGTATCTGCACGATGCGCCGCAGCTGAACTGTCGCACGCTTTTCGCGACGCACTTTCACGAGCTCACCGTGCTCGCGGGGCAGCTTCCCCGAGTGCGCAACGCGCGCGTCGAGGTTGTCGAGGACGGCGCGGATATCACGTTCCTGCATCGCATCGTTCCCGGAGGTGCAGACCGCTCGTACGGAGTCCACGTCGCGCGCCTCGCCGGGATTCCCGGCGGCGTGCTCGTCCGCGCCCGCCAGTTGCTCGCGGAGCAGGAGCGATCCCGTCCGCTCGGCGGTGGAGGAGAGCACTCGTCCGACCAGCTCACGTTGCCGATCGCAGCGCCTGGGCCGCATCCGGTGATGAGCGAGCTCGCGTCGCTCGAGCTCGACGGCATGACACCGATCGCGGCGTTGAACAAGCTCGCCGAGCTCCACGATCGGGCCGTCCGGTGATCGCCAGCGCGCCGATACGGCGGCTGCCGCAGGTCGTCGCCGATGCCATCGCGGCCGGGGAGGTCATCGAGCGGCCGGCGTCGGTCGTCAAGGAACTGGTGGAGAACGCACTCGATGCCGGCGCATCACGCATCGACATCAGCATCGACGGCGGGGGGCTCGTCCGCATCGCTGTGGTCGATGACGGGTCCGGCATCGCGAGCGACGACCTCGAGCTTGCGGTGGAGCGACACGCGACCTCGAAGATCGCCGCCGCCGCCGACATCGTGCGCATCGGCACGCTCGGATTTCGCGGTGAGGCGCTGGCGAGCATCGCCGCCGTCTCCGACCTGCGCCTGACGACACGCACCGCCTTCTCGTCCGGTGCGGCGACGCTGCGCGTTCGCGACGGTGCGCTGCTCGAACGAGGTGTGGCGGCGAGCGCGGTCGGTACGCAGGTCGAGGTCCACGAGCTGTTCGCGAGCGCCCCTGCTCGGCTTCGCTTCCTCAAGTCGGTGGCCGCCGAAGCCGCGGCCGCGGTCCGCGTCGCCGCCGATCTGGCGGTGACCCATCCCGAGGTGTCGTTCATCTGCCGAACAGACGGACGCGTCGTCGTGCGCACCCCCGGCGGATCGCTGCGCGACGCCATTCGCGCCACGCTCGGGACGCGCGCGGAGCGTGAGCTGCTGACCGTCGATGCACCTGGGGCAATCGGTGTCACCGGGGCGATCGCATCGCCGCACGCACATCGCGCATCACGCACCGGGCTGATCCTCATCGTCAATCGACGCCGCGTGCACAACCGGGCGTTGCTCGCCGCCATCGACGAGTCGTATCGCGGGCTCATCCCGGGCGGGCGTCATGGGTATGGCGTCGTGTGCGTCGACGTGGCGCCGGAGACCCTCGATGTCAACGTGCATCCCGCCAAGCGCGAGGTCCGCTTCAGCGATGAGCGCGCTGTCTTCAGCGCCGTCCAGCGTGCGTGCTGGGCCGCCCTCCGCGCCGCTCCCGCCCTGGGTGCCGGCGGTGAGGTGCCCAACGCCTTTGGTTCGCGGCTGATGCCCGGGACGGCGGCGCTCGGGCTCCACGAGCTGGAGTTCCGCGATGGCGACGGCGGTCGTCGAGATCGTCGGCCGCCCGCAGCCGGAACCGCGACCGCTCGGCATGTGGGATGCGGGTGCGTCGGTGGTCCCGGCTGCTCCCGAGTCCACGGACGGCGACGCCGGCGTGCTTGCGCGGCTCCCTGCCATGGCAGCGCTCGGCCAGGCGGGCAGCGGCTTTCTCGTGGCAACCGCCGGAGATGCCGTGGTGCTCGTGGATCCGCACGCCGCGCACGAGAAGATCCTCTACGCGGAGCTTCGGGAGCGCTGGAGCGCGCACGGCGCGCAGCCGGCTGACTCGCAGATGCTCCTCATGCCGGTGATCGTCGAGTGCGGCGCCGATGCAGCCGCCCGTGTTGCAGACGAACATGACTTTTTCTCGCGGTGCGGTTTCAGCATCGAGCCGTTCGGTCCGGCGACGGTGCGCTGCACTGCCGTCCCGGTCACCGCCGCCGGCGCCGACCCGGAGCGACTCGTCGCCGAGCTGATCGAACGCCTCGATGCGCCGAACGCGGGGAGCGACGAGCGTCGCCACCGGCTCGCAGCGCTGGTGGCCTGCCACTCGGCGGTGCGATTCGGGGACCGCCTCGACGTCGACGCGCAGCAACGGATCCTCGATCGTCTCGTCGCGACCCCTGGGGGAACGACCTGCCCGCACGGGCGTCCGACGGTCGTCATCCTCGGCGACCCCGTGCTGCGCCGCGCGTTCCGCCGCCCGGCGCGTTGACCAGCCCGCTCCTCGTCATCGCCGGCCCGACGTGCACCGGGAAGACGGCGCTCGCGGTGGCGGCCGCGCAGGCCCTTGCGCCGGCCGAGATCCTCAACGCCGACTCGCGTCAGGTCCGGCGCGGGCTTCGGGTCGGGACGTGCGCGCCAACGGCCGAGGAGCTCCACGGGATCGGCTGCGACCTGCTCGACCTCTGCGATCCCGGGCAACCGTTCACGGTCGCCGACTGGCTCATGGCGGCTCGTCCGTGCCTCGACCGCCTCGACCATTCCGGCTCGCGAGCCGTCGTTGCCGGCGGCACGGGGCTCTACGTCACTGCGCTCGTCGACGGCTTCGACCTGGCGGGCGGACCGCCGGACCCGGCCCGCAGAGCGGATCGAACGGAGTTGGCGACGACGCCTGAGGGATTGGCAGCGCTCGTGGCAGAACTGCGGACGCGTGATCCTGTCGGAGCTGCTGCTATCGACGAGCGCAATCCCCGACGGGTGATCCGCGCGCTCGAGATCCTCGACATCGGCGGCGGGACGCTCCTGACCGCGCAGCGCCGGATCGCACCGCGAGAAGCGGTGATGGTCGGGCTCGACGTCGATCGCGAGGTCCACGCCGGCTGGATTGCGCACCGAGTCGCGGCCATGTTTGACAGCGATGGCATCCAGGACGAGGTCCGCGGTCTCCAGCGATCCGGGCTGGACCGCCGGGTGATCGCCGGGTGCGGGATCGGCTACGCGGAGGCACTCGATCTCCTCGAAGGACGCCTTGACCTCGAGGCTGCAATGGCAGGCACGGTGCGGCGGACGCTGCGCTACGCCCGCGCGCAACGCACCTGGTTTCGCCGGGACAGACGCATGTCGTGGCTGCGGCCCGATCTCGTCAGCTTCGACGAGCTGCTCACCGAGACGCTCCGACTCGCGGGCTCCGGCACCAACTGACCGCAGGCAGAACATACGTTTGCATTTTTGGCGATCCCGTGCTACATTCCGTTGGCCCAAGCTGGCTGGAGGAAGTTTCAAACCAATGCCTGACTCCCTGAATCCGCGGCAGCGTCAAATCCTCGACTATCTACGAGATCACAGCCGCGATCACGCCTACCCGCCGACCGTCCGGGAGATCGGTCGTGCAGTCGGCCTCAGCTCGTCATCGACCGTGCAGAACCACCTGAACACGCTGGAAACGCGCGGGTACATCACCCGGGATCCGGCCAAGTCACGCACTGTCGAGATCGTTGACGCCCAGGAGTCGCGCGCGCCGAGCAACATCGTCAATCTCCCGCTCGTCGGCCGCGTTGCCGCGGGCACGCCCGTCCTGGCGGTCGAGAACGTCGAGGAGCATCTCACCGTCGGCACCGAGATCGCCGGCGGAGACGACTCCTACGCGCTCACGGTCCACGGCGAGAGCATGATCGACGCCGGCATCCGCGACGGGGACATCGTCGTCGTCCGCCCGCGGCGCGACGCCCCGAACGGCACCATCGTCGTCGCCCGTCTCGAGAACGAGACCACCGGCGAGAGCGAGGTCACCGTGAAGCGCTTCTTCCGCGAATCCGGCCGCGTGCGCCTGCAGCCGGAGAACGCGACCATGGAGCCGATCTATGCCCATGACGTCACCCTCGAAGGGGTCGTCGTGGCCGTCATCCGCCTCCTCAAGTAGCGGCCCTTTCCCGGGCGCAGCCAGTCAGCCTTGCGGACCGCTCCCGAGGTTCTCGAGCGTGAGACGCGGGAGCGAGCCGAGGTACGCGTCCAGCGCAGCGGCGAGCTCGGAGCTCGCCTGCCCGTGGACGGTGACGCGGGTGCCTCCCAGGTCATCGGCCACAGCGCTGATCGCGAGATCGGGCCGGTTGTCGAGCAACAGCGGTACCGCGGGGAGCAGCGCCAGCGGCAACAGGATGATGAGGATGGGGGTCACCGCGGTCAGGATGAGCACCGCGAGCACGATCGCCAGCCCGAGGAGGACCGCGACGTCGCCGCCGTATCTGCGCCGCTGCTGCGGGCGGAGCACCAGGTAGTTCGGTCCGCGCTCGGCCACCGCGATACCGGGCATGCGACGGGCGGCGAACTCACCGAGCACGTCGTCGGGTGGCTTACCGGTTCGCAACGAGAACTGATAGGCACGAGTGCGCAGACGGGTCAGCGATGGGCGCATGGGGTTCGCCATTTGTACCGCGTCGCGACGGCGACGCGCGACGTGCGATAGCGTTGGTGCGGTAATGGCACGGCCGCCGGCATTGTCGCTGAACCTCGATCCATTGCTGCTGACCGTCGTCGTTCTCGTCGTTGCCGCCTGGGTCTGGGTCAGCCGCCGCGGGACGGAACCGCACAGCCGCGGCCGTCGGCTCGCGTTTGTGGGGGCGCTCCTGCTGATCATCAGCGTCTGGGTGACGCCGATCGCGACGCTCGCGGAGCACTACCTGCTGGCAGCGCACCTCATCCAGGTGCTCGTGCTCATGGGGCCGGTCCCGGCGCTCCTGCTGCTCTCGTTGCCACCCGAAGTCCACGTCAGCCGGACGTCGATCCCGTGGCCACTTCGCATTGCCGTGCAACCGGTTGTCGCGATCATCGCCCTCAACGCGACATTCATCGCGTGGCACGTGACCCCGATATTTGACGCGGCGCTCGCGAACTGGTGGCTGTACGACCTGATGCAGGCGACCCTCCTGCTCGTGTCGCTGCTCTTCTGGTGGCCGATCGTCAGTCCGTGCTCAGCATCTGCCAAGCGGGTCTCAGGGTTCGGCAAGCTCGGCTACATCGTGCTCGCGACCATCCCGCAGACCTTTGGCGGCTTGCTGGTGGCGCTCGCCAGCCACGTCCTCTACACGGGCTACGGCAATGGGCCGCGTCTGCTTGGGTTTGATCCCATCACCGACCAGCAGGTCGCGGGAGCCAGCATCGCCCTGGTCAGCAAGATCGCACTCCTTTTCGCCTTCTTCATCATCTTCATGAACCTGCTCAATGCGGACAGCGACGGTCGAGAAGAGGATGGCGGCGGTGGTGGCGGGGGAGGCTCGAACCCTCGGGTGGACGCCCCGACGCCGCGGCCCTCCGGTATCCCACGCTGGCTCGAGGATGTCGGCGATGGGCGGACGACGGACGAACCCGTCGTCATCCCCCGGCCGATCAGGGTGCCGGTAGGGTCAGGGTCTCGCCCGGCCTGATATCAGCGCTCTCGAGGTGGTTGGCAGAACTCGATCTCCGAGACTGCCTGCTCGACGCTGGTGCCGGGATAGTGGGTTTCCGCGATCCCCCAGAGCGTCTGGCCGGCGTGGACGACCACGTGATCCGTGTGAGACGGGGCGCCCGCATACGCCACGCCACCGACGACGACGAGCCCACCTGCCACGGTGGCAACGATGAGGGCGAGCCGTGCCGGCAGGCTGTGACGCTGTGGTTGGCGGGAGTAGCGATGAGGGCCAAGCGTGTCCTGGATCATGGTTCCTGCACCGAACGGATGTTCCATGGGGGCACCGTACCAGGGAACGGATGTTCGAGTCAAGGACCTTGCCGTCGAGCGTTCAGACCCCCGGTTGCAGCCACCGTTGCGCATCGCGCCTGAATCTGCCCACATACGCGGCGCCCCACAGCACCCGCTGGCGATAGAAGTGCACGGTTGACGCGCCGAGATCCACCAGGACCGGGAATTCGAAGGACGACCAGTGTTTTGCGGGCGCCGTCCGCTCCACGGCGGCGACGAGGCCGGGGTCGGCCTGCGGGGTCACCGTCACTGCGAAGCAAACCCCTGACGAGCCGAGACCGCGGACGCCGCCCGTCCGGTCGACCGCCGCCTGGAAACATGCGGCGGAGAAGGCGGTGAAGTGCGCTGCGTCGATCGCGGGGTCGAGCCGCACAACGACGAAGGTCGACACCGTGCTGAACATGCTCGCCTTGAAATTCCGCCGCGCCGCCCAGAGCCCGGCAATGTCGCCGCCAACTGAAACGTTCGGCGTGACCTCGAACTCGTCCTCCGTCAGACGCTGCGACACGGTTGCCAGATACTGCTGAGGGTCGGGCATCTCCGCATCCTACGCAGGCGGACGCGCCGGATAATCCTGCGGTGGCGCAACGCACATTCCGGATCCGCGCGGCGGTCCTCATCTGGCGCGACGGCGAGGTCCTGCTCGTCCGCCACGAGAAAGGCGGCCGCTCCTATTGGCTCGTCCCCGGGGGTGGGGTCGATCCCGGCGAAACCATGGTCGAAGCGGGCGCGCGCGAGCTGCGCGAGGAGACCGGGTACGACGTCGAGGTGGGCCGCCTTGTCTTGCTCTGCGAGGCGATCGATCCGAACCCCGGGGGCCGGCACATCGTCAACGCGGTGTTTTCCGGCACGGTGCGCGGTGGCTCGCTCTCGGTCGGCGTCGACAAGGCGCTGCGCGACGCGAAGTGGCTGCCGATCGATTCCCTCACGACTCTCGAGATGTACCCCCCGATCGGCCCGGAGTTGCACGCAGTCATCGAGGAGAACGGCGAGGGACCTGTACGAGTGCTCGGCAACACCTGGCGTGCTCTGCCTGACGCCGACGCCGTATGAGGTGCGGCAAAGGGCCCGGCGGCACTCAGGACCGCGCAGCGACCTCGTCGAGGTAGTCGCCAAGCCGGCGATAGGCGGCGCGCTTGCGCCGATCGGTGATCTCGGTATACACCTTGAGGGTCTCCAGGGTGGCGTGACCGAGGACCTCCTGGACGAGGCGCACGTCGCCATCCGTCGCCTCGAGCAACGTCGTCGCAGCCGTGTGTCGCGCGGCATGCGGGCTGCGCAGATCGCTGAACAGCTCGAACATCTCCGGATCCGCGCCCATGCGCCGGCGCAGTGCGCTGAGCGCGCGTCGCGCGCCATCGGTGGTCAGGCGGTTGTGCGGCAGGGCGTGACCGTTCGGGACGTCCGCGCGCGCGACGCTGATGAAGAGAGCAGGGGAGGGATCCGGGCCGCGCATCCGCAGGTAGTCCTCGACAGCCGCGTAGGCGGCGTCGGTGCAGTACACAGTTCTGTATTTGCCACCCTTGCCAAGAACGCGAAATCCTTCACGGTGGATGTCGCCACGGTCGAGCCCGCAGGCCTCGGCGATCCGGCACCCGGTGCTGAGGAGGAGGTGGATGAGCGCGCGATCCCGTCGATCCCGGAGCGTCTCGCTCGGGAGCGCCGCGAGCAGCCGCGGCACGTTGTCCGTCGGTACCGGGTGCGGATCGCCCACCACGTAACGCGGCACCGTGACCTGGCGGCTCAGCTCCGCGGCGACCCAGCCCTCGTCGTATGCATAGCCGAGGAAGCGACGCAGCGCGACAAGCGCCCGGGCGCGCGACCGCGGGTTGGGCAGGACGTCCGCGAGCTCGATCTGGTAGCGGCGGAGCACCGGCCGATCGACGCCCGCCAGCAGGTCGTCGCCGAGCGGCCGTGTCCGCAGAAACGCGACGAACTTCGCGAGGTCCTGCCGGTAGGCACGGACGGTGGTGGCCGGCCGGTTGCGCTGCACCCGCAGCCAGTCGAGGAACTGCTCGACCTGATCGGGCAGCGAGTCCGCCGGTCCGGGGACGTTGGCAGCCCAGGCCGGCCCGCGCCGAGCGTGGGGCGCGGTCGGGCGCCGGGTGGGGTTGGGACGGCCGGCCATGCCCCGTATTATCAGGAGCTTGGCTCGTCGTGACCGATACCGGCCTCATCCAGGGCGAAGCGAATGAAGTCGAGGGTTGCCGCGCGCTGATCGACCGCCCCGGCGGCCGGGTAGGCAACCGCGGAACGGATCAGGTCCCACCACGGTGAGAGATACGCCCCCCGGAGCGCCCAGGCGGCCGCCTGTGGCTTGGTAACGACCTCGCCGGTCACCAGCAGGCAGAGCGTCCGGCACATCGTGAGGACGGCGTAGGCCTGATACCCGTAATCGAGGAAGCGTCCGCGAAACTCGAGTTGCGGCAGCCACCACGCCCGGAGGTTCGCGATCGCAGCGTCCCGGAGCTCGCCTGACGTCACCGGCGCGACGATCCGGGCGATGTCGCGGCCGACGAGCGTGATCCCATAGGTGCGCAGCAGGTACTTCTGGATGATGAAGTCGGGACCGAGCCGCTGCATCTTGAACCCCTCGTCGGGGTGGAGTTCGAGGATGGCGACGTCGGGCACCCCATTGGATGCGAGAGCCTTGACCGGGGTGAAGAGCGCCTCGAGCCGGTCCGCGGAGCGCTCGCCACCCCAGCCGAGCATCGCGCGGTGGAGCTCAGCGATCCTTGCGTTGGCAGCCTCGTCGGTGAGCGACCGCGTCGCGACCAGCACGTCGATATCGCTGGTCCGGGTGTTGTACGAGGCGGTCGAGATGGATCCGGAGACGTAGACGCCGGCCAGGTTGCGGCCGAGCACGGTTCGCCAGGCCGCTGTCGCCGTTGCCAGAAATGCGCTCACGTGAGGACCGGCGGCCTTGGTGACGCGCGCGTTCGGCTCCATGAGGTTGAAGCCTACCGAGGAACGGCGTCTTGTTCGAGCCGGCCGCGACGCCTCACGAGATGGCGCCGGGGGAGGACCGAGGCTGAGATCCTTATCGGGACCCGGCGTCTAGATCGTGAGAATATGCATTATCAGGAGCTTTATTCGCGCAATTGAGAGGCACCTGACAAGGCTCTCCCCTCGGCTGAGAAGGCGCAAGACCGGGTCGCTCAGGAGCAATCCATCGGCGGCGCCACGAGCGCCTGGCGATCCATGCCGGCTCGGCCGGCCAGGTCAGTCGATCCTGGTGCTAGCCGGCTGGATTGAAAACCGGCACCGCGGGCGCCGCGCACCCCGGACACGCCGGCGCGTACCAGAGACCGCCGGTCGCCGACCGCCACACGACGTCGATGGCACCGCCGCCGGCGAACGCCACGGACGACGGGTCCGAGCCGGCAACGGCCCCAAGCCCCTCAGGACCGATCAGACCGCTTGCTGACGTGTAGAGCGCTGAGGCAAGCGTCCCGGAGACGGACTCACGCGTGTCGACGATGACCGCGCCGGGAGCAAGGGTCACGGCTGCCGGGTTGCCCTCGACGGACACCGTCCCGAGTGCCGTCGGGCCTGTCCAGACGCCCGCGTTCAGCGCGCCGTGCACGAGCTGGCCGGCGCTGTTCCAGAAGACGTCGATGTCGCCGCTCGAGGCGCTGACGGTGGGGTTGGCGGTGAGCGCGGTCGTCGTGAGGCGTTGTGCGCCACCCCAGCCCCACGAAGCCCCGGTGTCCTGCCAGAGGTCGCCCGAGGCGTCGCGCCAGAAGACGGTGTCAGAGCCAACGCCGGAGCTCACAGCCACCGGAAGGCCGGTGACAGTGCCGCTGTCAAGCGGCGCCGCGCCGCTCCAGGAGCCGTTGTAACGGTCGACCCAGAGGGCCGAGCCGCTGCCGACCCAGAAGAGGTCGATGAGGCCGGGGCCGGGAGAGACCGCCTCAGGCACCGATGCGAGCGGCCCGACCCCGAGCGACGCCGGAGCCGACCAGGCACCGCTGCCGAACCACCCAGCCGTATACGTCGACTGCCAGGCGTTGCCGTCAGTTCCCTCCCAGAACGCGTCAATCCGGCCGGGGCCCGACGAGACCACCGAAGGGTCTGTTGTGAGCACGGCGGACGAGCCCGCGACCGCGCTGATATCGGTCGCCGCTGTCCCCCATCCGCCGTTCCGGTAGCCGAGCGTCCAGACGTGGTCGTTCGTCCCGCGCCAGAGGACATCGATATCGCCCGACTGGTCGGAGACGGTCTGCGGCGTGCCGGCCACGTTGGTCGCGGCGAGCGCTACGGGGTCAGGCCAGCCGTAATAAGGAAGCGACCGGGTGCCACCCTGGTCGAGGTCGACGCGGCCGGTGATCCCGGGCACCGACCCGGCGTCACTGAACTGCCAGACCTGCCAGCCGGTGCCACCCCAGTTGTTCGCCGGCACCTGAGGACTCGAGACGAACCAGTTGGCGACCCAGAGCGGATCGAGCGTGAACGCCGAGGAGTTGATGTTGCCGTTCCACCAGGACGGCGATGCATAGATTGCGGGGAGCGATCCGATTGCGGCGCTCACCGTGTCCACCACCGTCTTGAGATTCGCGACGACGACTGACTGTGGCTCCCCGCCCATCGTCTCCACGTCGATCGCCGGCATGAGGTCGCCATGGCTGAACCCGACCGAGCGCAGCTGCGAGACAAGGACATTCGCCTGCGCCACCGGGCTTTCGGACGGTTCGAAGAACAGGTAGGCGCCCGGGGTCACCCCCGAGGCGGTCGCGCCACGCCAGTTGTTCGCGAACTGCTGGTCTCCGCTGCCGTCGCCGTCGGCGGCCCGGATATACGCAAAGGAGATCCCCGAAGCCGCCACCGAATGCCAGGCGATGGTGCCCTGGAACGAGCTGACGTCGATCCCCTCCTTGGTGGCCGACGCCTGGGCGTCCAGCGACCGCACCAACCCACCGGAGGCTGCAGCCAGAACGACCAGGACCGTGGCGGTGGCAGGGAATAGCGACCTCATGCCACCTCCGAGAGGGCACCCACCATTGCGCTGAGGATAGACAGGGATGTAGCAGTCTTCGGGTTTCGTCACCGTATCTTCATGGGGACTCCCCTCGGGTTCATGACTCGGTTGCCTGGGAGACAGCCACGTGAAAGGTTGTCTCCGGTACTCTCACTTCCGTGGACACGCGCCAGCGCACGCCTGCCGGGAAGACCCCCCCTCCCGGTGTGCGGCCGGCCACCAAGCCGCTCACCAAGAAGCAGCGACGCAATCAGGCGGCAGTTCGCTCCGTCGCGCTGAGCCGCCGCCCACCATGGCAATCCCCGACGGTGATCACCTCGGTGAGCGTCGGCGTCGTTGCCGTGGTGCTCATCGTGATCGTGTTGATCAATCAGCTCGGCGGCGGCAACCCTGGCACGAGCGTACCGATCTCCGCGAACGTCGCAAGCATCCTTCTGCACCCGGACCCGACGGTCATCTCGACGGTCGGCTCGGGAGCTCAGCCGGGCGAGTTGGTCAAACTTCCGGGCGACACCGTGCTCAAGGACGCGAGCGGGAAGCCGATGATCGTGTACGTCGGCGCCGAGTACTGCCCGTTCTGCGCCGCCGAGCGCTGGAGCATCATCTACTGGCTCTCGCAGTTCGGGACATTCACGGGCTTGACGCAGATCGAGTCCTCATCGACCGACGTGTATCCGGACACCAATACGTTCACGTTCTACAAATCCCACTACACAAGCCAGTACGTTGACTTCGTCCCCGACGAAGTGCTGGATCGCGATCAGAACCCGCTGCAGACGCCGAGCGCTCAGGTGAGCGCCCTCTTCAGCAAGTACGGCACCCCGCCGTACACATCGACGACGGGCGGTTTCCCCTTCATCGACATCGCCGGCCTGTACACGCTGTACAACACCAGCTATAACCCGCAGATACTCGCAAATCTCACGTGGCAGCAGATCGCAAACAAGCTCAAGGACCCAACCGATCCTGTGACACAGGCGATCGTCGGCAACGCAAACATCATGACCGCGGCTACGTGCATCGCGACCGACGACCTGCCGTCGTCCGTCTGTACCACGCCCACCATCCAGGCGATCGAGCCGACCCTCAAGGCACTCAAGACTCCAACGAGTTGAGCTGACGTCGTTGGTCGCCGTCACGTCGTTCTCGCTCATCACCACGGGCTACGCCGTGCTCGCGCTCATCGCGGACGCGATGGTGCTCCTCGTGGTCATGGGGTTCCTGCTCACGCGGACGTCAGCAGCGAGCCGCGAACAATGGAATCGCTTTCGCGACGGGGTGACGCCGCTCGCCCTGCACCTCGCATGGGTCGTCGCAATGCTCGCAACGTTGGGCAGCCTGTACCTCTCTCAGATCGCCGGTGATTATCCGTGTGAGTTCTGCTGGTTCCAGCGCATCTGCATGTATCCCCTCTCGCTACTCCTCGGCATCGCGGCGTTCCGGGGAGACCTCAAGGTCGCGAAGCGATACTTCATCACGCTTCCGGCAGTCGGGGCGATTCTCGCCATCTACCACTACCAGCTCGAGCACGTGACCAACGAGCCGCACGGCAACTGCGGTCCGGTGTCGTGCAGCGCTCCGCTCTTCAACATCTTCGGCTTCATCTCGGTGCCGTTCCTCTCGATGGCCGCATTCTTCCTCATCATCACGCTGCTGCTTGTCGCGCGCTCGCGCAGCGATGACGAGGACGACTACATCGAGGTCGACGTTGAGGTCGAGGACGCCGAACCGGTGGATCGGACGCTGCCGGAGAGCGCCTGAGTCAAGCGCAGCGGCGCCCGGGTCAGATGAGCTCGCCGAGGTACTTCGGCAACATCTCGCGCCACGTCGACCAATCGTGATCGTAGTCAGTTCCCCACGGATCAACGCGGTTGGGAATGCCCTTGCTCCCGAGCACGTGTGCAAGACGCCACGACTCACCGATGTTCTCCCAGCGCCCTTCGCCTGACGCGAGGATTGCTTTCCGGCTGCGCAGCAACGCCAGATGCTCGCCGTTGAGACCGGGCAGGAAGTACGACGGAGTCGCGAAGTAGAGGTCGTCGCCCGCATCGTCGCCGACGAAGCGCGAGATGTCGTACGTCCCGCTCATGCCGATCGCGTTGGTGACCACATCCGGGTAATGACACATCAGCGCCACCGCGTTGAAGGCACCGATGGACGCGCCCGCCGTGATCACCGTGATCTCAGGGCTGTCGCAGTCAAGACGGATCATCGGGATCAACTCGTGGCGCACGAACTCGAGAAAGCCGCGCAGCATGGCGGCCCGGTAGCGAGGGTTGCCATCGCCGCGCAGCATCGCCGCTCCGGAAACACTGTCGCAGGAGTAGATCTTCACCCGCCCCGCTTCGAGATACTCGCCCACCGAGTCGACGAGCCACATCCGCTCGATTTCCTCCGCGTCACCGCCCGCGGTTGGAAACACGATCACCGGCGTGCCGAAATGGCCCCAGGACGCCACGTTGACATCGGACCCGACACGCCCCGAGTACCAGCGCTCTCGCCGCTTCATGGCGGGGAAGTCTCGCGCATCGGTACCGCCGCGCGTTGGGTCAGCGCCCCTTCACGGCAATTTCACGGATAGATGAGCCGTGCCTCTCCGGGGAACAGCCAGCCAAGACCATCGAGCAGGCGGTCACGCCATGCGATCCAGTTGTGGCCGTCGAGCCCTTCCACGACCTTGAGCGTCTCGGTCATCTGCTCGAGCACGCCGACCATGGCGCGATCGGGTTCGACAAGCGGCTCGTACACCCCGTAGGTGAGAAAGATGCGCTCCGTGACCATCGCCGGTCGCTCGCGCACCTTGTTGACGAACCGCACCACGGGCTCGAAGACGCGACCGTAGTTGTGGCCGGCGCTCTCATCGCTGAAGCGCAGCGACGGTGACTCCAGCAGGAGGCCGCCGTAGAAGCCGGGCGCACGAACGGCAGCGGCGAGCGATGCGACGCCGCCAAAGCTTGCGCCCATGAGAACGCGCCCGCCCGGAGCACCTCGGAGCTGGAACGTCCCCTCGAGCTGTGGGACCAACTCAGTCGTGAGATACCGGCTGTGAGCGAGGCTCGCGGCATACTCGCGCAGACGGTCGCCGGGATGCGTGAACGCCACGACGCAGTCCGCGATCAGCCGGCGGTGCATGAGGTTGTCGAGGACCGTTCCCATCGAGGAGTGATTGAGGAAGTCGCTGCCGTCATGCACGACGAGCAACGGCATGCGCCGGTCGCGACGCATCCGCGCGGGAACGTACACGCTGACGTGGGCCTCGCGACGCAGCGCCTTGCTCGCGATGCGCAGGTCGACGATCTCTCCAGGCACCGCAGCGGGATCCGGGTACGTCCAGTCGGGTCGCACGTACCCGTCGGCTTCGAGCACCGACTGCGACCCGATCGCGTCCGACACCACGTTCGGGTTGAGCGGGTCGTCCATGCTTTCGGCGTTCTCTCCCCGGCGCACCAGGATCCGGTACTGAATCCGCGCACCACGCGGCAGCTCGACGCTCGCGAACCAGAGGTCCGTCCCCTCCATCCGGCGGAGCGCCAGCGGTATGGGCACGCCCATGATCCGATGCTCGACAGCGACCCAATCGGCCTCGCCCCGCCAGAGAAACGTGCACGTCGACCCTTCGACGAGCGGGATGGAATGCTCGCGCAGGAGCTGATCGATCGCCTCGGGCGATGCGCCCTCCGCGCGAAGCCAGGCGAGGGCATGCTGAGGTTGCGATGGAGCCGGGCTCACGATCAGGCGGCCTCCGCCCCCCGCACCAGGCGGCCGTCCGAGGTGACGAGCCCAACGCCGCCGAGGTCCGCGGGCAGGCCCGAGCTCAACTCGAGCCGATCACCGGCATCGAGCACCACGCAGACGCGCGGAGCGAATCTCGCCGCGAGCAACGCAAGCCCGTTCGAGTCGTGGCCGTGGAGGCGATCCGACACCGGCAGCGCAACGAGACCGCGAGCGACCCCGATACCGATGTCATAGAGCTCGGCGGGACGCGACGCAGGATCGCCGTCATCGATCACGACGATCCGCTCCGAGATCGCCATGCAGCCGGACGACCATGCAAGGAGCGGCTGTGCGTCGATGAGCGACGCAAGGTTGCAGAGATGCAGACAATCATTGAGCACGCCCACATGCCCGCCGGCAATCGCGATCGCGGCGCACTCCCCCACGATCGACGCCACCTCCTCGCGATGCCCGCTGATGACCGGCCGGTCATGCGGCGGATATGCGCTGTAGAACCGTTCGTACGCCGCCGACAGCGCTGCGGCGTGTGACTCGTCGAGCGTTCGCACCGCATCGATCGCGGCGGTCAGCTGCTCCCCTGCTCCACCCGGAACACCCGCGAACCGCGTGCGCATGACGTCGACACCGTCGAGCGCCGCACGCAGCCTGCGCTGGTGCTGCTCGCGCAGCTCGTCGAGCTGGGTTCGCAACAGCCGCTCCGCGTCGGCGTACTCGGGATCGCTGCTGAGCACATCGAGACGCCGTCCGTAGAGCCCGAGGTTGCGCGAACCGCCGCCGAGACGCCGGTCGATCTCCGCATCGTTGCGCTCGCCCTCTTCCCATCCGGCGGTGATCAGCGCCACCGGACCGTCGACCTCGAACGCGCCGATCTCTGCCTCGAGGTTGGTCGCGTCGTTGAGTGGACCGAGCAGCGTCACACGCCTCACGAGGCGCGCACGCGGACCGTCTCGCCGACGACATTGAGCATGTGATGCACGGTGTCGAAATCGGGATGCACCATGCGAATCCAGGCGTTTGCCATGTACCCGGCCTCGACCGGTTGCGTCGGCGTTCCGTCGCCGGGAAGGTACGTGTCGAGGATCCACTGCCCGAACTGGCGCTGCACCTCCTCGAGTCCGTCGTAGTGCGTGATCGTCCCGTCGCGATCCGGACGGAGCGCCACGATTCCCGCGGACAGGCGTCGCGAAAGGGGGCGCTCGACGCTGTGATGGACGATCGTGTTCGCCCACTCGCGGTAGATGTCGATGTCGTTCCCCGCCGCGTAGAGGTCCCAGGCACGAACACCGGGAGGACGGCAGCCGATCTCGCTGAAGCGCAGCCCTTTGGGCCCGAAGAACCACTCCATGTGCGTCGCCGACGTGCCGATGCCGAGCGCCTCGATCGCACGCAGCCCCAACTCGCGCACCTGCTCGTAGTCGGGGTTGGTGTCGACCTGGTTGGTTGCGATGAACTGCGGGCTGATCCAGCGCTCGCGCATCGCTTCGAGCACGTTCGGGTAGTAGTGCGAGATGAAGTCGTAGGCGGGATGGCCGTCGATGCTGATGGTGTCGTAGAAGCCCTCGTGACCTTCGACAAACTCCTCGACCGCGACATCCTGCGCGCCCGATGTGCCGAGCGCCTCGAGCGCCCTGTCGAGCTCGGCATCGGAGTCGACGCGAACTCGTGCCCGACGCGCCTGCAGCCGCGCGGGGTTTGAGGATGAGCGGATAGCCGACCTGTGCCGCGAACGCGCGGACCTCTGCTGAAGAGCTCGCACCGGTGGACTGCGCGGTCGCGATGCCGGCGTCGCGCAGCACCTCCTTCATCGAGGGTTTGTCGCGGCAGAGATATGCCGTGCGCACCGACGTCCCGGGAATGCCGCAGGCCTCACGTGCGTGCGCTGCCGCCATCGTGTGCGCCTCGATCGTCGACTCGAGCGCATCGATCCAGACCTTGCTCTGGGCAAAGCGCACCGCTTCGACAAGCGAGTCGATATCGGTGACATTGCCGATCTGCTGGTAGTGGAACATCCAGTCCTTGAGCTCCTGATCGAGGAAATCGATGGGGCGCTCGCCGATGCCGATCACGTTGGCACCCGCGGCGGCGAGGCCCCGCACGAACTCGCGCTGGTTCGGCGGAAATGCCGGCTCGATGAAGATGATGTTCACGCGGAGATCCTACCCGCCCCGGACCACCTGCCCGGGCTCCGGCTGCCTACACTCGCGGCGTCACATGCCCAACGCTGTGTTCGTTGCCCCGTTCCTCCTGCCGGCGACCATCCGTTTCATCGCGGCAGCAGCGTCGCTCCCTGACGTCCGTCTCGGATTGATCAGCCAGGATCCTCCGGACCGTCTCGACGGCGAGCTGCGCGCCGCCCTTGCCGGCCACTACCGAATCGCGGACGGCACCGATCCACAGCAGATCGCCGACGCGACGCGGGCATTCTCGGCTCACCTCGGCGGGGTCGACCGCATCATCGGGATGCTCGAGCAGCTGCAGGTCCCGCTCGGTGAGGTGCGCGACGCGCTCCGGATTCCCGGCATGGGTGCGGAGGTTGCCCACAACTTCCGTGACAAAGCGAGGATGAAGACGGTCTTCGAGGCAAACGGCGTTCCCTGTGCGCGGCACCGCCTTACCCGTTCGGGGGAAGAGGCCCGCGCGGCAGCCGCAGATCTTGGTTACCCGCTCGTCGCCAAGCCTCCGGCGGGCGCAGGTGCGCGCTCGACGTTCCGTATCGACGGCGATGACCACCTCGCCGAATGGCTCCGCGCCGACCCACCGAGCGATCAGGTACCGGTACTGCTCGAGCAGATGGTCGTCGGCGCCGAGCACAGCTTCGACAGCGTGCTCATCGACGGTGAGCCTGTCTGGCATTCGATATCACGCTACCTGCCGACCCCGCTCGAGGTCCTCGAGAACCCCTGGATCCAGTGGGCGGTGCTGCTGCCGCGCGACATCGACATACCGGAGTACGACGTCATCCGCCGCGAGGGCGTCCACGGGCTGCGCGCGCTCGGACTGCGCTCGGGGCTGACACACATGGAATGGTTTCGCCGTGCCGGCAATGACATCGCGATCAGCGAAGTTGCGGCACGGCCACCCGGCGCGCAATTCACCTCGCTGCTGTCGTACGCGCATGACGTCGACATGTACGCGGCCTGGGCAAGGCTCGAGATCTTCGGCACGTTCGAACCTCCCGAACGGCGCTATTCGGTCGGCGCTGTTTACCTGCGGGGCCAGGGAAACGGGACCGTCGTTGCCGTGCATGGGCTGGATGTGCTCCAGGGCGAGCTCGGCGACATCGTCATGGAGGCAGACATCCCGCGATCGGGACAGCACTCCACCGGCACGTACGAAGGCGAAGGCCACGTCGTGTTGCGCCATCCGGAGACGTCTGTCGTTGAAGCAGGGTTGCGCCGTGTCGTCGAGGTGGCCCGGGTCGAGCTCGGAGCGCCGTCGTGACCGCGAACGTTTTGATGATCTCCCCCGGTTACCCAGCCGAGATGCCGTTCTTCACGCGCGGCCTGGCGCGCGCCGGCGCGCGCGTCATCGGCGCCGGCGATCAACCCGTCAACGCGTTGCCGGAGATGGCCCGTGATCACCTCACCGACTACTGGCAGATCCCCACGTTCGCCAACGAGGACGCGATCGTGCACGAGGTCGCGCAACGTGCGGCCGGACTCCACATCGATGTCGTCGCATCGCTCTGGGAACCGACCATGGTGCTCGCCGCGCGCATCCGCGAACGCCTCGGCATTCCGGGGATGACGATCGAGCAGACCATCCCCTTTCGCGACAAGGAGACGATGAAGCAGGTGCTCGATGCCGCGGGCATCCGCACGCCGCACCATTACCGCGCCTCGACCGCTGACGGAGTCCGCGAGGCGGTGGCACGCATCGGCTTTCCGATCATCGTCAAGCCGATCGCCGGCGCCGGATCCGCGAGCACGTATCGTGTCGACGGGCAGGACGAACTGGAGCGCATTCTCCCGCTGCTGCGCGGAGTCGCCGAGGTGAGCGTCGAGGAGTTCATCGACGGCCTGGAGTACACGTACGACACCATCTGCGCGGATGGCGAGGTGCTCTACGACAACATCTGCTGGTACCGTCCGCGACCGCTCATCGCCCGACAGCTGGAATGGGTCAGCCCGGTCACCGTCGTCATGCGCGACATCGACGCCGACAACCTTGCCAATGGACGCGCGATGGGACGCGACGTGTTGCGCGCGCTCGCATTCCGCGATGGCTTCACACACATGGAATGGTTCCGCACCGCGAGTGGCGAGGTGGTGTTCGGCGAGATCGGTGCGCGCCCGGCCGGGGCACGGACCGTCGACGTCATGAACTTCGCGAACGACGCGGATCTCTTTCAGCAGTGGGCGGAAGCGCTCCTCCACGGGCACCTGTCAGAGCCCGTCGAGCGCCGTTACAACGCCGCGTCGATCTTCAAGCGGGCGCAGGGACAGGGACGCATCGTGCGTATCGAGGGACTCTCGAATCTCCTCGGCGACTATGGGGAATGGATCTGTGCCATCGATCTGCTGCCCATCGGCGCACCGCGCCGCGACTGGCTGATGACACTGATCTCCGACGGGATGGTGATCGTTCGCCACCCTGAGCTTGACTCCTGCATCGAGATCGCCGATCGATTCGCCACGGAGTTGCAGCTCTACACGTGGTGAGCCGCTTCACTCATCCGGCTTGTCGATCACGTCGAAGACGTGGCCTTCCGGGTCCCTGAGGCTGACGAAGTCATCCCCTGGTGCCGCCGGCCGGGCGTGTCTCGTGGCGCCAAGCGCGATCAGTCGCTCGACCTCAGCCGCCTGATCGTTCGTGTAGAGGTCGAGATGCAGACGGTTCTTGCCGATTCGTCGTTCCGGGACCTGCTGCAGCGACACGTTGACATGCTTGCCGAGCGGATCCTGCAACACCACCCAGCCGCGTTCAGCGGCCTCACGCGGTGTGTACCCGAGCGCCTCCTGCCAGAAGGCCATCATGCGCGGAAAGTCGTTGCAGTCGATGACGATAGACCCGACGTACATGGTGCCCTCCGAGTCCAGGTCAGTCCGCCGTCGAAAGGAAGTCGAAGAAGACGTCGTTCCAGCGCTCCGCGGCATCGAACAGCGGCGCGTGCCCGGAGCCCTCGAACATCTCCATCGTGACGCGACCACCCGCGTCTCGATAGCGTTCGAGCACGTCCCGAATCTGCGACACCATGGGCTGTGGGGGAAAGACGTCCTCACCAGGCCAGCCGGGGACGACGCCAAGCTTGCCAAGCGTGCCCATTTCCCAGGCGGAGCTGTCGGAGACGACGATGTCGGCCGTGCCGTGCGTCCAGAGCAACGGTGGCTTGGGCTCGACGTCAACGATGCCTGCCCAGTTGCAGTACTTGCCCGACAGAGCGTTGAGGATGCCTCGCGTTCCCGGTGCGATGCCCGGCCAGTTCTCGGATGTGGTCGTGTCACCGGGGTATCCGTCGTCGCCGGTCCCCGACTTGAGAATCTCCTCGACCAGCATGTCTTCGCGGTCAGCCGGTTCGCGATGGCCCGGCATCCAGTACGAGGTGTTCATGACATTGCGCGGTGACACTGGCGACTCGGAACCAGTGTCGTGTTCGGCGATGTGCTGCGTGAAGTCGGCGTTGCCCGTACCACCGCCGGATCCCGCGTAGTCGGGGAAGCACGGCGTCCCGTCAAGCCGCACGCCCCCAAACCCGTATGGCGAGACCGGATCGACGAACGTGAGCGACGCCACAGGACGGTCCTGCGCGTAATTCGCAATCGCCGCGCCGCCGGTCGACCATCCGACGAGGTGCACCGGTCGGGTTATCCCGAGCGTGCGAACAAGCGAGAACGTGTCATCGGCCCAATCCCGCAGGCCACGTGTGCCGTCGATCGGCACGCGCTCTGTATCGCCGAAGCCGCGCATGTCAGGTGCGATGAATCGATATCGCTCCGGCCCCTTGACCATCACATGCTCGTAGAAACGGCTCGTCGCGAGGTTGCCGTGAATCATCACGACGGGGACGCCGTCGGCGGGTCCTGACTCGATGTAGCGCATACGCAGACGATCTGTGTGCACTGTTGCGCCGCGAACGCCGTCCGGAAGATCCATGGCGGCTCAGTCCGCTGCAGCAGCAGCGCGCGTGCCCACCGCCTGCAACGTTTCCGAGCGCGCCGCCGGCTCGTCCGTGCGCAGCTCCTCGATGAGGCTGTCGACGACGTCGCGGAGCGAACCGCCCGCCTCGATCACCTCGCGCTGGCGGAGATAGCTCGATCCTCGCTCCATGATGTCCATCGCGCCGCGGAGCTCGGCGGTGCATCCGAGCCGGACGGCCACCGGGGTCAAATCCTCAACAAGCTCACGGATTGCCTGGCGCAGCGGCACGGTGGTGCCGCCTTCGTCGACGATGATCGACGCGTCGAGTCCATGACGAGCGGCACGCCACTTGTTCTCGCGAACGAGCCATGCGCGCGGTGTCGGGAGCGTGTAGCCGCGGTCGATCATCGTGTCGAACTGATGCACGAGGCACTGACTCAGCGCGGCAACCACGCCGACCTCGCGCAGCGTCGGGATGCCATCGCAGACGCGGATCTCGACGGTGCCGAAACTTGGATGCGGCCTGATGTCCCACCACACTTCGCGAATCGTCTTGATGGTGTGCGAGGAGATCAACGTGTCCATGAGCTGCTCGAACTGCGGCCATCCGCTCAACTGCCAGGGAGGTCCGGCGGTGGGCAGGCTCTCGAACACCTTCGACCGCCACGACGCCATACCGGTCTCGTGTCCCATCCAGTACGGGCTCGACGCCGACAGGGCGAGGAAGTGCGGGATGTACGCGGAGAGCGCGTTGACCATCGCGATCGCCTTCTCCCCGCTCCGCACGCCGACATGGACATGGATGCCGAAGATCTGCATCTGCCGGGCTGGCCACTGCATGTCGTTGACAAGGCGCTGATACCGCGGATCGGGACTGATCTCCTGCAGGGCAGGGTCGCTGAACGGATGCGTCCCCGAGCACATGAGGTCGAGGTTGCGCGGCTCCGTGTACTGGCGTAGCTCGGCCATGGTCCCGGCGAGATCCGCGACCGCGGCGCCGGCGTTGTCGCAGATGCCGGTGATGATCTCGACCGTCGACTGCAGCAACTCCTTCTTCGCCTTGGGGTGGCCGGCCTCACCGAACGGCTCGCCCATCTCCGTGAGAATCTCGTGCGCGCCCTTGACGAGCTCACCCAAGTCGTGGTCGATGAGCTCGAGCTCCATCTCCACGCCGATGGTGGGCCGGGGGCTGGAAACGAATTCGATCAAGGTCATCGGGAGATCGACTCTACGCCGCCGCAGCGCGCTGATCGTGCGCCCACGCAGCAAGCAAACCGCGGAAATGCGCGATGAACTGCTCGTGCTCGTGCGCGGGAAAGGTCGTGCGCACGGTGTCGACGATGATTCGGTCGAATTCCGGACTCTCCACCCACGCGACGGACAGCTCGTCGACATGCCCGAGATGACGCTCACAGAACTCCTGATAGCGATCAACCTCGAGCTGCCGGTCGGCGATGCGCCGGTACCCGGCGAGCTTCTCCTCGTAGGTCAGGTCGGCCCGATCGGCGATCGCGAAATATTCCTCGGTGTCGAGGTCAACTGTCTGATGCCGCCCCGTGACGCAGCAGAACACGACCCACTTCAGGAGCGTCCTGATCGCCCACGGAAAGTAGTAGTGCAGGCTCGTCAGCGCGAGATCGGGCGTCGCGTTCGCGTAGTCGATGGGATACACCTCGTCGCCGCGGATGAGCGTCTCGCAACTGTTCAACTCCCAGCGGAAAAAGGCGTTGACGGTGCGGAGGATGCTCACCACCTCGTTGCCCGCGCGCGCGTCGAGGAAGTTGTGCTCGACCGAGTAGCGCTCGTGCATCGGGAGTTCCGGGTGGAAATTGAGGACCATGACTTCGGCGCCGATGCCGAGGCTTCGCGCGAAGGCGTCGTAACCGTCGACAGCCGCCTGCAGATGCATGAGCCGTTGTTCGGACTCGTCGTAGGCGCGGTACAGCGTCGCCGAGTCGTCGATGCGCGAAACCCCGACCCAGGCCCCGCCATCGAACGGCTTCATGTACAGGGGCATGCCGACTGCTCCGGCAACGGCCTCGAGGTCGAAATAGCGGAGATAACGCTGCGCCGTCCCCGCGAAACGTGGGTTATCGGGTGGCGTCTTGTTGGGCAGCATCCACGTCTCCGGCACCTTGAGACCGAGCCGGATCATCGCGCAGTACGCGGCGTGCTTCTCCATGGCCTGGAAGGTGAACGGGTTGTTCAGCAGGTGGACGCGATCCATCAGCGTGACCTTCTTGAGCCACTCGCGGGGCATGGGGTACCACCACCCCAGCCGGTCGATGACGAGCGACTGGCGCGGGCGCATGCGCAGGTCGAACGGCTCGATGGTCATGCGCTCCGTGGTGAATCGGTGGGTCTCCCCTCCCTCACGCACCGAGAGGTCCGCGCGGCCCAGCAGGGCCTCGAACGCGGCCGGCCAGTCCTCCTCGACCCCGAGCAGCATGCCGATGAGATGGGTCTTAGGCATCGTGCATGGGAGTATGCGATCCCCCATCGGCGAAGTGCAGATCGCCGCCGATCCTCAGGTGCGGGGGCTGCGACTCCCGCGTGACTGCGACCCTGACGGTGGTTCGGCTGCTCGGTTCTCGAGGGTCGCCTCGAGGCGGAGGGTCCGCTCGAAAGCCGCCCACACCGCGTCGCTCACCACCGTGCGCAGGCCACCGCGCTCGAGTTGGTACAGCGCCTCCGCTGAAGTCCCCCCGGGCGAGGTGACCATGTCGCGCAGCTCCGCGACGTGCTTGCCGCTCTGCAACGCGAATTCAGCGCTGCCCTGCATGGTGTCGAGGACAAGCTCGCGGGCGACGTGACGGGGAAACCCCAGGTGGACGGCCGCATCGGTGAGCGCCTCGATGAACAGGAAGATGTACGTCGGGCCGGTGCCGCTCACCGCCGTGGCCATCGCCACCTGGCGCTCGTCGTGCACCTCGAACTCCCGACCGAGGGCCGCAAGCATCGCCCTCGTGCGCGCCTTGCCACGTTCATCGACCTGCTCGGTGGCGAACCACACGGTGACGCCGCGACCGATCTGCGCAGGGGTGTTTGGCATGGAACGCACCACAGCCGCGTGGTCGAGTCCCTGACCGAGCGCGGTGGTGCTCGCGCCCGCGATGACGCTGATGACCAGCTGCTCGGCGCGCAACGAACCGCGCAATTCCGCCATGACGCCGGCGAGCATCTGGGGCTTGACCGCAAGGAGCACGACGTCCGTGTCCTTGGTGGCGTCGCGATTGTCGGCGCTCGTGCGTACGCCATGCGACGCCAGGAGCGCATCCCGGCGCTCCGAGCGAGGGTGCGTGCACACCACATCGGCCGGTGCGATGAGGTCGTGCTCGAGCAATCCCGCCAGCATCGCCTCGGCCATGACGCCGGTGCCGACGATGCCCAGCCGCGTTCCTCGAAGACTCTCGTCGCTCATCAGACGCCACACATTAGCGCCACCTTTCTCCGGCGGGCTCCGCGGGCCGTGCCATGATCGTTGAGCGATGAGCCAGCTCACGACACCCGGCAGCGACGACCGCCCCGTCTATCAGTGGTTGCCCGACGCGTCGGCCACGCCGCCCGATGCCTCCTGGCTGCCGCCGCAGGGGCCGAGCCGTCCCGTGTCGCCGCAGCAGCACAGCCCCACCGCGCCGCGCCAGCAACGCCGCCGTCTCGAGGGAGCGGGCGGCGGCATCCTCGCCGGCATCGCGGCCTTCCTCAAGTGGGGCCTCGTTTTAGTCAAGTTCGGCACTTTCGGGCCGACGCTGATCACGATGGTCATCGCGATCTGGTTCTACACGCTGTTCTTCGGGCCGGCGTTCGCGGTCGGCATCGTGGTGCTCATCCTCCTGCACGAGCTCGGTCATTTCATCGTCGCGAGATGGATGGGAATTCCAGCCCGGCTGCCGATCTTCGTCGGTCCGCTCGGCGCCTTCACAGCGCTGCGCCGCTCCCCCACCGACGCCGGGAGGTCCGGCATCATCGCGCTCGCCGGGCCGGCACTCGGCACCGTTGCGGCGCTTGCCTGCTTCCTCCTCGCTTCCACCGCGCCCGAAGGATACGCGCGCTATCTGCTGCTCGCACTCGCGTTCTTCGGCTGTTTCCTCAACCTCATCAATCTCGTCCCGGTCGGTTTTCTCGACGGCGCGAAGGTCGCGGATGCGATCCCCCGATGGATGAACGTCGTCGGGCTGCTCGTCGTCGCTGCGGTGGTTCTCTTCTTCGGCAACCCGATCGGCCTCATCTTCCTGATCCTCGGCATCTTCCACACGATCGGGCGATTCCGGCGGTCCAATCAGAGCGCGAATCCGGTGCAGCTGGCGGCATCGAGACGCCTCGGGCTCGGCGCCGCCTACATCGCGATCCTGCTCGTCGCCGCCGGTGGGATGAGCATTGCCAACACGGCCATCGTCAACAGCAATTTCGTCCCGGGCGTGAACCAGAGCACCGGCAGCCGGGTCCTCTGAAGAGCGCGAGTTAGCGACTCGGCGTCGGCGTCGGTGCCGCGGGCGCCTCGCACAGCGGGAACGGGAACGACATCGAGTTGTAGATGTCCTCGAAGACGTCGAGTTCACTGCTGTCCTGGTAGTTGAACCCGATGAGGACCGCGTTCGTCTTGTCGAGCATCAACCGGATCTCCGCATAGAGCGGCAGGCGCGGCACTGGGAGTGCGGTCGGGGTCGCGCCGGTGTACGAGGTCTCCTTGACGTAGTAGGTCAGCGTTCCGGTGTACCCACATACCTGCACCGGCCCGGTGCTCGACTGCGAGTACCCGGCAAGGCCGCGCGGCCCGAGTGCCCCGGGGGTGGCGGCAGTCTCGAGGAGGATGCTCTGCATCCCCTGTTGAGGCAGGAAGACGGTGCCGTAGCTCTCCTGCTGAAACGCCCATGTCTGCGGGTAGAGCGCGGCGAACCCGTTGGCCTCCGCGTACTGGTTGAAGCTCCCCGGGGCTGTGAGAGTCGGGTCAGCGACGATCCAGCCGTTGACCGAGCGGCCCTGCACCTTCATCCATCCGCCACCGCCGCTCTGATAGTCGAGGACGGTGAAGAACGCGCCCTGCCCAAAGTTACCGACGACGTTGGCGGATCCGAGCGCCGGCGCCGAATGGATGCGCAGCCCAAGCGGGCTGAGCACGGTTCTGGAGCTCCCGATGATTGCGGGCGTCGGGCTTGCAGCCGGGCTCCCGGGGACGGTCGGAGCCGTCGTCGGCGTCGGGGAGGTGCGCGGCGACACGCTGCCGCACGCGGCGATGAGCATGGCAGTCACCGCCGCCACTCCGGCAGCGATCAGGCGGCGAGCACGTGCAGGCATCCGGCCACTGACGCGGTGATGGCGCGCAGGTCGTAGCCACCTTCGAGAAGCCACAGATTTCTTCCTTCGGCATGCGCCTGCGCAAGCGTGCGGATCCGCGTGGCAACCGCGGAGTAGGTGTCGTCGTCAAGCAGCAGTTCGGCGAGCGGGTCGTCGCGATGGGCGTCGAATCCCGCGCTGACGATGATGAGGTCAGGCTCGTGCGCGGTGACCGCCGGCACGACGATCTCGTCGAAGAGCTCGAGCCAGCGTGCCCCACTGGCGCCCGCACTCACGGGGACGTTGATGGTGGTCCCGGACGCGCCCGGGTCGCCTCGCTCCTCCGCGCGCCCGGTGCCCGGGTACCACGGGAACTGGTGCAACGACGTGTACAGCACGGTCGGATCCGCGTAGAAGATGTCCTGCGTGCCGTTGCCGTGATGCACGTCGATGTCGATGATTGCGACTCGCTGCGCACCCGCCGCCTGTGCGGCGCGGACGGCAATCGCCGCGTTGTTGAAGAGGCAGAATCCCATTGGTACATATGGAGTTGCGTGGTGTCCGGGAGGGCGCACCAGCGCGAATGCCGCGCTCGCTTCGGCATCCATGAGCGCACTCGCGGCGCGCGAAGCACACGCGGCGGCGTTGAGCGCAACCGCGTAGGAGTTTGCGGTGGCATACGTGTCGGCATCGAACCAGCCGCCACCTTTCGCCGACATCGCCTCCACCCGTCGAACCTCGTCGTGGGAGTGGACGAGAAGCGGCAGCTCACGCTCGCCCTCCGGTGCATCGAGCCAGGGCAGCGCAGCAAGAACCGGGTCCGCGGCGATTCCGTCGAGAATCGCGATCACGCGCTCCGGACGCTCGGGATGCCCGTCCCGGACGTGTTCGGCCTGGTCGGCGTTGCGAATCAGTGCCAGTGGAACCGTCACGCCGGTGAAACTGCCGCCCGCACCACCTCGATACGCTCGCGAAGCTGACGTGCCGCAGCTCCGGGTCCCTCCGGTGCCGCGGCAATCCCGCGGCTGACCGCGACGATCACACCCCGGCCGCGGTTGTCGAGCCCCGCGCTGACCGCCTCCTCGAGCGATCCGCCCTGCGCGCCAACGCCCGGAAGCAGGAGCGGTGCCGATGGCGCCGCCCGGCGAACGGCCTCGACCGCGTCCGGTGCGGTCGCACCGACGACGAATCCGACCGCACCGCCAGGATCTGCTGCGAGGCCGAATTCGACGATGCGCAGGCTCACCGGGACGCCGGATTCGAGGCGGGCGTCGAGCAGATCGGCTGCTCCCGGGTTGCTGGTCCGGGCCAGGAGCAGGATCCCGCGACCGTCGTGGTCGAGAAACGGCTGCAGCGAGTCGGTGCCGAGGAGCGGATTGACCGTGACGCAGTCCGCGCCGAGCACATCGAAGAGCGCGCGGGCGTATGCCGCCGCGGTGTTCGCCATGTCCCCGCGTTTGGCGTCGAGGATGAGGATGCGTTCCTCCGGTATGTGCGCACGCAGACGCTCGAGCACTGCGTAGCCCGCGGATCCGAACTGCTCGAAGAACGCCAGGTTCGGCTTGTATGCGCAGACCTGGTCGATCGTCGCCTCGACGATGTCAAGACAACTGCGCTCGGCTTCGGCGGCGGTAGCGAATCCGTCCGGGTCGAGCCCGGCGCAGAGGAGCGACCCGGTCGCATCGACGCACGCGTCCAGGCGTGCGGCGAATGTCACGGCGCTACCAGGCCTCCCTCGTCGTGCTCGGCTGAATGGCGCCCTGGTCGGGTCGCGGCCAGTACGGCATCTCGATGCGGTCCTTGTACTTCGCCGCGCAGTGCGGGCAGACGCGAGCGATATGGCCGTCGAGGATCACCGCCGAAAGCCGGTAGATCGGCGTCTCCTCTCCGTCGCAGTCGCACTTCGCAGTCACCGCCATGGGTGCGATCTTGCCACGGATACGGGGTCAGCCCGCAGCCGGGACCGGCGCCGGCTGCGGCGGAGGCACCCTGCGCGAGAGGCGGGCCCGCTCACTGATGCGGCGGAGCATCTCGAGTGCCTCGGTTTCGTCGCGGCAGCGGGCCGACGCCTGCCAGCGGCGGCCGGCGGTATCGACGTCGACGGTGGCGACGCGGAACGCGCGTTGCAGCGGGCCGGATTTCAGGTGAACGCTCTGCACCTTGATGAGCGGGACGATGATCGTCGAGCTCTGCACCCTGCCCGTTCGCGCGTAGACGTATCGCTCACCGAACCAGGCGGCGAGAAAGTGAAAGGAGAGCGGCGCCTTGAGGCGCGCGCGCCGCGGCGGACCTGCGTCCGGCGGCGGGTTCGGATGGGCGTCGGGCATCACCCGTGCCAGCAACCAGAGCGCCTGCTCACGTGACGCGACGGGAATCAGCGTTCGGGCGACCTGCTGGGCGTCGCGGTCGGCCTCACGCGAGACGCTCTGGCGAGCGACGTCGACCTCGAGACGCGACCAGCCGAGCAGTCGCCAGAAGAGCGGCTCGACGACTCGCACCGCCTGGATGCGGCCGTACGGGATCGTCTCGTGGCGCCGCTGGAGCAGCCCGCGGTCGAGGCGGACACCGTCTCCCGCCTCGCTGATCATGAAGTCGAAATCCTCGTTGAACGCACGCGCAACTCCAAGCGCGCTGATCGCCAGCACGGTGATCGCGCTGCCGAGCGCTCCTGCGCCGACGACGGGCGCGGCGGCAATGGCCGCGATGGCTCCGATCGCGATGAGCACCGGCAGGATCACCTGCGCTCGCATCAACAGCGCCGGCAGCAACAGCCCGTTCTGAATGTGCAGCAACGCGAGTGACGGTGGCTCGGGAGTCCCTGCCTCGAGCCCGTGCGCGAGCGCCAGGAGCCGCGCTCGGACGATCGGTGCCTGCGTCGCCGTGAGGTATGCAAGGCGGCCGTGCTCCGCGCCGCGGCCCGCCGAGACGACCCGAACCTCGGCGAGCCCGAGGAACCGCCCGGCCAGCGGTGCGATGACGTCGACAGCCTGGATCCGCGCCAGCGGGATGCGCAACGACTGCCGGCGGATGAGACCCGTCTCGATCTGGAGCGCACCGTCGGCGATCCTCCAGCGCGTCACGAGCCAGGAGATGAAGCCGCTGATGCCACCCAGGGCGAGGAGCGCCGCGTAGGCCACCAGCGAGAACGGGAACCCGTGCGGATCATGGCGGCCCTGGGAGTCCGCGATCGATGGCACTGCGATGACGAGCACGCCGATGACCACCCTGCCGAACCGCACCACGGGGGACAGCGGGTGCAGGCGCCGCCACGTCTCGCCCACCTCGGGCAGGATCGGTGCGCTCATGGCCGGCCCTGCTCCGGCCAGCGGAGGCGGTGGGACCATCACAGCCCGGTCGCCTGAGCCTCCCCAACCATCGCGAGCCGGTCGCGGAGCGCGTCGGCGTCGGCGCGGACGAGACCGGGAATGCGCGCATCCGATGCCGCTGCGGCAGTGTGGAGTTGCACAGTCGCCAGCCCGAAGGCGCGGTCGATCGGTCCAGCCGTCACGTCGATGAACTGCATGCGCCCGTATGGGACGACCGAGAACTCGCCGGAAGAGCAGGCCTCGGGTCACGATCAGGTCGTCCTCGCGCTCGGCGTAGCCCCAGGAGCGATACCGGCCGCGCTCGACGAGCCACGCAATCACCGCCATCACGGCAACGACCACCGGGAGCAACGGCGAAGCGGGGACGCTCGTGATGAGCGCGACGACCAACGCGATGACGAAAACCGGCCCCCAGAAGAGCGCGAGTTGCGTCTGCCGCGCGAGCCAGAAGCGCGGCGAGAGGCGGCGCAGGTTCGGCGTGTCGCGGGCGTCCAGGGCGGTGGCGGCGCTCGTCATCAGGCGCTCTCAGGGCACGAGGCGCAGTGCATGACACCCGGGCTTTCGGCCCGCGCGCCACACGCGCAGACCCATCCGGCGGAACGGGCCGGCACACCGAGCACGAGCGCGAACGCGGCGACGTCCCGCGTCACCACCGCGCCGGCGCCGACCATCGCCCAGGCGCCGATGCTGACGCCGGTGACGATCGTCGAGCTCGCGCCGATCGACGCACCGTCGCCGACGACTGTCTCACCGTGCGCCCACTGCGCTTCGGTGCGGAGCTGCCCATCCGGCATGACGGCGCGTGGGGATCGGTCGTTCGTGAACACGACCGCCGGACCGACGAAGACGCCGTTGCCGATGCGCAGCCCGCTGTAGAGCAGCGCCGCGTTCTGCACCTTGCAGCGATCGCCGATGATCACCCCGAGGTCGATCGTCACGTCCGAGCCGATGATGCAGCTCGACCCGATGCGTGCTCCTCGACGAAGATGTGCGTTGGCCCAGACGAACGTCCCAGCGCCGATCTCGACGCCGTCCTCGACACGTGCCAGAGGATGAACGTACGGCGCCGGCAAAGCACTCATCGTCATGAGCTATATCACACCCACGGCGCGGATCCCGGATCGAGCGCGCAGTGCTGGACGTTTGGCGTCCTCGAGCGCACGATAAACTCACCGAAGGAGAAACGATGAGTTCCATAAAACCCCGCATCGAAGCTGATCTGAGGCGTTTCGAGCGCAAGATCGGCATCGATCGTGAGGGACGAACCGTCTGGGTGTGGCTGTTGCCCCCGGCGATTGGACTCATCACCGCGTGCCTGGCGCCGTTCATGCCCGGGCTCCCCGACTCGATGGGGCTCATCTATCGCCTGGCGCTCTCGGTCTTCGGCTTCGTCACCATGACGGCGATCGCGTCGATATACCTGATCTCGTTCGACAACGACCACAACCAGCAGGCACCTGTCGACGGCCCCGAGCAGGCTCGTGGTGACGATCGCGGGCCCGAGGCGCCGCCTGCGCCGCCCGGGCCACCACCGCCGGCGTGGATCCACCGCCTCGAAACCGTTCCCGAGACGAAGAACGAGCAGCGCGAAGGCGAGGAAGCGCGTCCGAAGGTCCCCGTCGTTTCGGGCGCCGGGCGCTAGCCGGACCCGTCGTCCACGGGAAGGACGATCGCCGAGGGGTGATCGCCGTCGTGCCAGAGTTCCTGATCAGCCATCCGCATGGTCGTCGCCGACCCGAACGGCTCCCCCCCGCCGAAGTTGCGGGCGAATCGTGGATGCGCGCCGCTCGAGACCTGGACGCGGATCCGGTGATCCCGCCGGAACACGTGCGCAGCCGGCCACAGATCGACCGCTACTGACGCGACGCCGCCGGCGTCGCGCTGCCATGCGCGCGGGGTGAGCCGCACCAGGCCGTCGCAGATGTTTCGCGACGTTCCGGAGGGATCGACGTCGCAGAGACGCACGAAGAAATCGGTGTGCTCCAGGGAAGATCGGACGTACAGCAGCGCGGACACGTTGCCCACGATCTCCACATCGCGGACGAGCACGGGCGACGTGTAGACGAGCACATCGCCACGCCGCTCGAGCTCGCGGTTGTCGCGCGGCCCTCCCGAACGAGCGAGCACAGTACCGCCGACCGACGGCGTGGGATCGGCAGGGTCGTATCGATAGTGATCCGGCTCCGACGCTCCAGCCGGTCTTATCTCGAGTCCCCCTCCCGGGTGCAGGTGCCAGCGCACAGCACGTGACGGAGGCGGCCACTCGTCGAGATCACGCCAGCGTCGCGAGCCGCCGACGAAGATCCGCACTCGCGACGTCCTGATCGTCGATTGCCCCTGGAGCTGTACGCCAAACCAGTCGAGCGCATCGCGCACGCTCTCCGCGAGGCATCCCGGGTCGACGTGCTTCCAGGGTCCGATGGTGAGCCGTGCCTCGCGCCCTGCGTCACGAAGCGCGCGGTAGTCGGCGAGCTGCACCGGAAGGAACATGTCGTACCAGCCGGTGACCATTGTCACCGGCACGGAGACCGCGTCGAGATGGCGGTCGAACTCGACCGGCGCCCAGAACGCGTCGTCGTCCTCACGCGCGAGCCAGTCCTGATAGAACGTGACGGGCTCACCGGTCACCACCTTGTCGGCGTCGGCGAGCGGCGTCGTGGCAAAACCGCGCGCCAGGCGCTTGGCACCGCCGATGCGGTCCCGCACCTGCCGCAACCCGGTGCGGCGCTGGGCCGCGAGGATGTCGAGCCATGCCAGCGTGCTCGCCAGCGAGAACGAGCCCGCCGGATACGTGAAGGTTCGGACCCGCGATGAGGCGATCGCCGGCGCCAGCGCACGGAGGGTCGCGCGTGGGTCGGCGGCCACAGCCCATTGCACGATGCCGAGATAGCTCGGGCCGAACATCGCCACGCCTCCCTTCGACCACGACTGCGCCTCGAGCCAGTCAAGCGTCGCCCGGCCGTCGGCGGCCTCGTCGCGATACGCGTTGAAGTCGCCTCCGGATCCGGAGGTCCCGCGGCAGCTCTGCACCACGACCTGGAATCCCCGTTCAGCGAAGGCTCGCGCGGCGAATGCGTGGATGCCGCCACGCCCGTATGGACTGCGCATGAGGATGACCGGCTGCGTGCCGTCGTGGCGGGCGCGAAAGCGATCGGCGAGCAAGGTGACGCCGTCGGGCATCGGGATCTCGAGATTGCGCCGGATCGAGATCGAGCGCGTCTGGGCCGGCGGCAGGTGGGCGACGCGTTCGAGGAGGAGGCTGACCAGGCTCATCGCCACGCGGGGCGCCGGTCAGCCGGTGACGAGTTCGAAGCCGCAGGCAATCGCGTTGCCGATCTGATCGCTCACCACCATGACGTCGCGCCCAGCCCGGGCCAGCAGCGACCCGGCCACCGCCGCCCGATATCCCGCGGCGCAATGGACCCACACCCTGCCGGCCGGAATCTCATCGAGACGATCCGGGAGCTCGTGGAGGGGCATGCTCAGGGCGTTGGCGAGATGCCCGTCGGCGTACTCGTTATGCAGACGAACATCGACGACGACCTCCCCCTCGCCACCGAAGTATTGCTTGAGCTCCTTGAAGCCGACCAGCGGATACGAGCCGGTTTCGAGGCCGGCCCACGGGTCGCCGCCGCCATTGACCGGCTCGCTGATCCCGGCAGCAGCGATCCGTTCGACCCCGATCCGAGCGAGCGCACGACGCGCGGTCGCGAGGTCGGCCGCGGAGGCGCCGATGAGACTGAGCGGGCTCCCCCATGGCATCAGCCATCCGAGATAGGTCGTCAAGGGATCGCTCAACTCGAAACCGAGCGTCCCGACGAGGTGCCGCTCAGCGAACTCGGCCCGTGGGCGGAGATCGACCACCCATTCACCGGCACGGGCGCGGGCAGCGAGCTCTGCGGCGTCTGCAAGCGGCGGCAGGCCGAGGTCGATCGACCCGGCGCCCTCACGGTTGCGCGGTCCGATGTACGCGTAGTAGCGGGGGTACGCGTCGAGACCGGACACGAGCCGGGTGACGAAGGCGTCCTCCTCCATCAGGAGCGCCGGGTTCTCGGCGCGCTGATGTCGAGCATCAGCGGTGTCCGGGGCACCGACGGGGAAGCCGGCGGAGCAGAGGCTGCCGAACCCGTGCGTGGGCAGGATCGCCGCCTCGTCCGGCAGCTCGGACGAGAGCTTCTGCGCCGAGCGATGCTGCAGGTGACTGAGGTGATCCGTCACCCACGGCCCGGCGAGGTCGGTGCGGCCCACCGAGCCGAGGAGCATCGATCCGCCGGTGAACGCGGCGACCGGCTTCCCATCCTCTTCAAGGATGTAGCTCGTGTGCGTCGCGGTATGGCCCGGCGTGTGACGCGCGCGAAGGATCAGTGAGCCGACGGCCAGGGACTCACCGTCCGCGATCGCCTGCCGCTCGTACCCGACGGCCTCGCCCGCGGGGATGACGTGGAGCGCACCGGTGACCCGGCAGAGCTCCGTCCCACCCGAGACGTAGTCGTTGTGGATGTGGGTCTCGAGGACGTGGGTGAGCCGGTTGCCGTGTTCCGCGAGCACGGCGAGGACGCGATCGATGTCGCGCTGCGGGTCCACGACGACGGCCTGGTCGCCGGCAAGGATCGCGTAGCTGCGGTCGCCGAGCTCGGGCGTTTCAATGGTGGCGATCTCGAATGGCATGGGCGAACGATCCCACATGCATATGCGAACGAGCCAGGTTGACCGTTCTTCGCGGGTTCTGCCAGTCTGTCCGAGCACGATGCGCCAACTCACCAGCCTTGACGCGCAGTTCCTCGCGCTCGAGACACCGCGGATCTACGGCCACGTTTCCGCAGTCCTCATCCTCGATCCGTCGACGGCTCCGGGAGGCGTCATGACGCTGGCCGGCTTGCAGCAGCTCATCCTCGAGCGGCTTCCGTTGATTCCCGTGTTCCGCTGGCGCCTCGCCGAGGTTCCGTTCGGGCTCGACCACGCGTACTGGGTGGACGACCCCGACTTCGACATCGACTTTCACGTCCGCGAGCTCGCGCTGGTGCCGCCTGGAGACGCAGCGCAGCTCGAGGAGCAGGTCGCGCGAGTCTTCGCACGCTCGCTCGATCGCAGCCGCCCGCTCTGGGAGCTCTATCTCATCCACGGCCTCGAGAACGGCCGCGTGGCGCTCATGACCAAAGTCCACCACGCGCTCATCGACGGCATGTCTGGGGCGGAGATCCTCGGCTCGCTGCTCGACCTCACGCCTGAGGGACGTCCCGCGCCGGAGCCGGTCGACGAGGACCCCGATGCGCGCATGCCCTCGCAGCTCGAGATGCTCATGCGCGGGCTGATCGGACTTCCCCAGTACCCGCTCCGTCTGCTCCGCTCACTCCCCACGACGCTCCCCCACTTCGAGGAGGTCGGCATCTTCAGCATGCTCCCCGGCGCGGGTCTGGTCGGCGCAGCGGGCCGCCGGCTCGAGGGGATCATCCGACGCGACGTCACGGTGACCGGACGCCGGCTCGGCACTCCCCCGCACACGTCCTTCAACGGCCGAGTGTCCGCGCATCGGCGCATCGTCTTCGGCCAGATCCCGCTTGAAGCAGTCAAAGCTGTCAAGAACACGTACGGCGTCACGGTGAACGACGTCATCGTCTCGATGTGCGCGGGCGCGGTGCGGCGCTGGCTGCTCAAGCATCGCGAGCTCGGCAGGAAACCGCTCATCGCGCAGATCCCCGTTTCGGTGCGAAGTCCGGAACAGCAAGGAACGTTCGGCAACCGCATCCTGCTCGTCGGCGTGCCCCTGCACACAGAGATCGCAGACCCGATCGACCGGCTGCGAGCGACGCACGAGTCGCTCGCCGCCATGAAGGAGCGCAACCAGGCGCTGCCCGCAAACCTCCTGCAGGACGCCAACAACTTCATCCCGCCGGCGCTCTTCTCGCGCGCGGCGCGGCTCACGTTCGCGCTGGCGAGCAACCCACGCCTGCGACCGACGTGGAACCTGGTTGTGTCGAACGTGCCAGGTCCCCAGTTCGCGATCTACTGCGCCGGCGCCCGTCTCGATGCGATCTACCCGGTGTCCGTGATCACCGACGGGCTCGGCCTCAACATCACCGTGATGAGCTACAACGGCGACCTCAACATCGGCATCGTCGCCGATCGCGACGTCATCCCGGATGTCGGATCGATGATCCAGTCGTTGAAGGACGAGCTTGCCGCGCTGATGGTCACCAACGGCACCGCCGAGGTCGCGACGCGCGCACGACCGCGCCGGAGGCGCGCACGCACAACCGCGCCACGATCCACATAGGCACGGTGGATGCAGTCGCGCTGGCGCGCGCCATCAGCGACGACGTGCTCTTTCCCGGCGCGCTCGACGTGGACGCCGCCGACATCGTTCCGGTCGAACGGCTCGACCGGCTTGCAGACGCGGGCCTGTACGGCCTCGCCGGCCCAGCCAGTTCTCACGGGATGGGCGTGGCGGACATGGCAACCGGCCTCGAGATCATCGAGATCCTTGGCGGCGGCTGCCTGACGACAACGTTCGTCTGGATCCAGCATCACGGCGCGGTGCGGGCGCTCACTGAAGCCGGCCCCTCCCCGCTCCGCGATGCGTTCCTCGAGCCGATGTGCCGGGGCGCGGTGCGCGCCGGCGTCGCCTTCTCCGGCCTCCGGCGACCAGGCCCTCCGATGCTCACCGCGGCGCCCGTCGCCGGCGGCTGGCGTTTCGACGGCGAGGCACCGTGGGTCACGGGCTGGGGACGCATCGACGTGCTGCGCGCGGCAGCGCGCCGCGAGGACGGCGACATCGTATGGGCGCTCATCGATGCGCGGGACAGCGCATCCCTGAGCGCGGAGCGACTGCGCCTGGCCGCCGTCAACGCGAGCGCCACCGTCACGCTCACCTTTCGCGACCACTTCGTCGCCGGCGATCGTGTGATCAAGATCCAGCCCTTCGACGAGTGGCAGGCGGGCGACCGCGCAAGCCTGCGGCTCAACGGTTCGCTGGCAATTGGAGTCGCCGGCCGATGCGCGAGGCTGCTCGACAGCGATCCGCTGCGCGACGCAATCACCACATGCCGGGAGGCGCTCGATCGAGCATCGCCGGACGACATGCCGGACGCACGAGCGCGGGCGTCAACCCTGGCGATGCATGCCGCAACGACCCTCGTCGTGACAGGCGGCGGCCGGTCGATCACCATGGACAACCACGCGCAGCGGCTTGCCCGGGAGGCACTCTTCCTGCTCGTCTTCGGACAGACGGCAGCGATCAAGGCCGCGCAACTCGCCCGTCTCGCGCGCGCTCCAGGCTGACCGGAACAGGTCTGACGTGGTGCCGTCGATGCAGCGGCGTCTATGATGGTTTCGATGGCAGACGACGTCGCGCAAGTTGCATGGACCGCGGTCAAGACGGGTGAGACCGTCGTGGCGAGCGACGGCACCGACGTCGGCAAGGTTGTCGAGGTTGCGGCGCTCGCGCGCGAGGACATCTTCCACGGGATCGTGTTCGAGCACGCCCATCACCACAAGAACTACCTCGCGCCGGCTGCCGACATCGATCACATCACCGAAGCGGCGGTGCACCTCAACGTGGACAGCGAGAAGGCCGGACAGTACGAGGAGTTCCAGCAGTTGCACGTGGATCGCCTCGGCGTGCGCGGCATCTTCAAGTGGAAGCACTTCGGCTGGAAGGACGCCGACGAGTAGATCACGGGGCCGCGCGGCCTGATCCGTCAGCTCGCCCGGAGCTGACTTGCCTTCCCAATAGCGACCATCGGTTCATCCATGCGGATATCTTTGGCGCATGGGTTCGCCGCCGACGACGCTCGTCTTCGACCTCGACGGCACCCTGCTCGACGTTTCCGTGCGCCATCACCACGTCTACAGCACGGTCTGTGCCTCCTTTGACGCCAATGCGCTCGATCAGGCCACGTACTGGCGCCTTCGGCGGCTTCGCGCCGGGTGGCCGCAGATCCTCGCGGCGAGCGGCCTGGCGCCGGAGCGTTTTGAGGCATTCGAGACCGCATTCGATGCGCAGATCGAGCTGCCGGAGAACCTCGGCTTCGACGTTCTCTATCCCGCAGCCCTGCCCCTGCTGACCAAGGTCGCCGCCCACCACCCCTGCGTGCTCGTCGCGCTTCGCGCCTCGGCGCCGGCGTTGCGCGCAGAGCTCGGCGTGCTCAACCTGCGGCCGTTCTTCGGGACGATCGAGACGGCTTCCGGCCGGGGCGAGCCGGCGTTCAAGGTCCGGTCGGGTCTCATCCGCGCGATGGTGCCCGCCGACACGCCGGCGATCGTCATCGGCGACACGGAGGCTGATGTCATGGCCGCAAGCGCGCTCGGCTATCCCTCCATCGCGGTGTGCTCCGGCTTCCGCGAGCGTGAGATTCTCGAGCAGCAGGAGCCGACGTACCTTGTCGATGACCTGGGCGGCGTCGAGGGCGCCCTCCGCCGCGCGGGCGTGCTCTGAGTGACGGCGCGCGAGCGCAACGAAGCACCGTTCGGCGTGGCCTTGCACCGGCAGTTGAAGCTCATCCACCAGATGCTGCGCAACGACCTCACCGTCTGCCGTGAACTGGCAGCGGAGGTGGCCGCGGGGGCGTCGTCAGCCGATGTTGCCGACCGTATCGCTGCATTGCAGGCCAACAGCCCCATCTGGAATCTGCAGGTCAACTGTCTCTATCACTGCCGGCTCGTGCATATGCACCACCACGGCGAGGACGTCGACATGTTCCCCGCACTCCGGCGGTCCAACCCGGATCTCGGTAGCGTCGTCGACCGCCTCGAGTCGGATCATCGCGCCATCTCGGTGCTGCTCGACAACGTCGAGTCGTTCGCACGCAGCCTCGACAACTCGACACCCAGTGCAGAGCGTGATGCCCTCGTCATCGCGTTGCGGGACCTTGCGACTCGCCTGCTCGAGCACCTCGCGTTCGAGGAGGAGAACATCGCCGCGACCATGCGCAGCTGGGTGACCTGGCCGGGATAAGATGCCGCGATGCCACACACAGTGCCGGGTGTCATCGCGCGTCGTCGAGGAGCCCCCGTCGAGGTCGTCACAGTTAACGTTCCCGATCCCGGACCCGGTGAGGCGCTCATCCGGGTCGAGGCCTGCGGCGTCTGTCACACGGATCTCCACTACCGCGAGGGCGGCATCGGCGATGACTTTCCGTTCCTGCTCGGGCATGAAGCGGCGGGCCGCGTCGAATCCGTCGGCGACGGCGTCACGAACGTCGCCCCAGGCGACGTCGTGGTCATCGCATGGCGCGCGCCATGCGGGACGTGCCGGAGCTGTCTCCGCGGACGTCCCTGGTACTGCTTCGACAGCCGCAACGCACGCCAGCGCATGACACTTGATGACGGCACGCCGCTCACTGCGGCGCTCGGCATCGGGGCGTTCGCCGAGCTCTGTCTTGTGGATGCGGGGCAAGCGGTGAAGATCGATCCGAGCGCACGGATGGAGGCTGCGTCGTTGATCGGCTGTGGCGTGATGGCCGGTTTCGGCGCCGCAGTCAACACAGGCGCCGTGGCTGCTGGTGACACCGTCGCGGTCATCGGTTGCGGCGGCGTGGGCAACGCTGCGATCGCCGGTGCGGCAATCGCCTGCGCACGTATGGTCATCGCCGTCGACGTCGTCGAGCGGAAGTTGGAGTGGGCGAAGCGGTTTGGAGCGACGCACACGATCAACGCCTCCAACGACGACCCGGTCGCGGCGATCCGCGCGCTCACCGGGGGCTTCGGCGCCGACCTCGTCATCGACGCGGTGGGCAGGCCGGAGACTTATTTGCAGGCGTTTCTGGCGCGCGACCATGCGGGTCGCTTAGTCAACGTCGGTGTGCCACCGGAGCAGGGCATGACGGTGGAGCTGCCGATGTCCGAGGTCTTCGGGCGCGGTGGGTCGTTGCGCTCATCGTGGTACGGCGACTGCCTGCCGACGCGCGATTTTCCCGTGCTCATCGACCTCTATCGCAAAGGCCGCCTCGACCTCGACGGCTTTGTCTCCGAGCTCATCACGGTCAACGATGTCGAGGACGCCTTCACGAAGATCGTCAACAGCGAAGTTCTGCGCTCCGTGGTCGTCTTCAAGCAAGCCTGACGTCAGCGCAGGCGTTCGGACAGGTACGCCAGCGACTTCGAGTAGCGGTAGTCGATGCCCATGTGCGTGGCATCGAACAGCTCGAAATGCACGTCGGTAACACCAATGGTCGCCAGTTCGTCACGAAAGGCGACGGCGCCGAGATCGAGATACCAGTCGTCTCGCGTGCCGGCGTCGATCCACACCGCGCGCAGCGAACGCAGCGGCTCCACGTAGCGAGGCACCATGCGCACCGGATCCAACGCCAGCCACTTCGCCCAGATGTCATCACGGATCCGCCCGGAGTGTGGGTCGAACGGTAGCTCCGGTGTGCCGTCGTCACGCGCCGAGAAACACGCTGCGACGCCGAGCGTCATGATCACGCTGCCGTCGGAGTCCTTCGTGAACGGCGTCCGCGACTGGAAATCGGACCACCACGCAAAGATGTCGCCGTTGAAGTCCCGCAGCGCGCGCACGACCTTGGCGAACTCCGGGATGTAGCAGTACTCGTACAGGTTGTCGCCCGCATGCGTGGCCAGGCCGCCGAACAGATCGGGCCGCCACATCGGGGTGATCATCGCGCCGAAACCGCCGCTCGACTTTCCTTGGATGCCGCGATGCTCGGGCGCCGCCATCGTCCGATAGTGCGCATCAACCCATGGCACGATCTCGTCGCAGAGATACGTGTGATAGCGGCCGGTGCCTGGCGAGTCGACGTACTGCGAGCCGCCGTACGACGTCCACGCATCGACATAGACGACTATGGCCGGAGGAGCCTCACCGCTCGCGAAGACACGGTCCGCGGCGGCCGGGAACGACTCGCGAAACGCGTTGCGATTCCACCACATCGCAGCCTGTCCCATGTAACCCTGGATCACGTAGATCGACGGATATCGCTCGTCGGATTCGTCGTATCCCGGCGGCACGTACACCCACAGCGGCCGATCAGTTGGATCCCCGAGTGGATTGCCCGCGAGCACCTCGGACTCGAGGACGTGCTCCACAACGCGCCCGGACAGGTTCTGACGCCACCAACGCGCGTGCGCCGCCTCATCCGCGGTGGTGTCGATCTCGCGTGCAGTCATCCCCATCACCTCGTATCGGTTCGCCCGTCCCATGCGTGATCCTAGCGACACTGCACTGACTCCGGCGACGCGCCGTCGCGGCCCCGTGGACTAGCCTGATCAGCGACAGTCACACGGAGGCACTGCCATGCAGCATCGACGTCTCGGCAAGGAAGGGCCGATGGTCTCCGCCGTCGGTCTCGGAGCCATGAGCTTCGCCGGCATATACGGCGACGCGGAGGACACGGAGTCAGCAGCAACTGTTGAGCGCGCGCTCGATCTGGGCGTGAACTTCATCGACACCGCCAACATCTACGGCGCGGGGCGCAGCGAAGAGGTCGTCGGCCGTGCCATTGCGACACGCAGATCCGACGTGGTGCTCGCCACCAAGTTTGGCGGCGGTGGCGACGCGGGCCTTGGGCGGCGAGACAAGGTTCGCCCGGCGCTCGAGGCGAGCCTCGCGCGTCTTGGTACCGACTACGTCGACCTCTATTACCTGCATCGTGTGGATCCGACCACGCCGATCGAGGAGACGGTCGGCGCGATGGGCGAGCTCGTGGCTGCGGGACTCGTCCGCTACCTCGGACTGTCCGAGGCCGCGCCCGAGACGATCCGGCGCGGCCACGCGACCCATCCGATCACGGCGCTGCAGACCGAGTACTCGCTGTTCAGCCGCGAGCCCGAGGCGGAGATCCTGCCGACGACCCAGGAGCTCGGGATCGGATTCGTCGCGTACAGCCCGCTCGGGCGGGGCATGCTCACCGGTCATTTCCAGCGTCTCGAGGACCTGCCGGAGGGCGACTGGCGCCGGAGTGTCCCGCGCTGGCAGGAGGACAACTTCGAGCAGAACGTGCGTCTCGTCGGACGGCTCGAGGCAATCGCGCAGGCCCACAGCATCAGCACGGCACAGCTCGCACTGGCCTGGTTGCTGCACCAGGGCAGCGACATCGTTCCGATCCCGGGCACGCGCAAGCGCGAGAACCTCGAGGCGAACGCCGCAGCGGCGGACGTCACCCTGACCGACGATGAGGTCGCCGAGATCAGCGCGCTCGCGTCACCGGCAACCGTTGCGGGCGCTCGCGGCTCCGAGCAGTACATGCAGCGGGTCAACGCCTGACCGAGAGCGTCTGAACGGATTTGACCGCCCTCACGCTGACCGCCCGCGACGCGACGTGGCGACGGAACAAGTCAGTACGCTGAGACCGTCCAACTTGGAGTCAGCGAGGAGTATGTCCATGAGTGTAGACAGCAGCGCAACGGCGACCTGGGTCGGCGATCTCGCCACCGGGCAGGGCACCGTTCGCCCCGCCAGCGGCGCATTCCCCGAGCTCACGATGACCTCTGCTCGGCGCTTTCAGAGCCGCGACACCGGCTCGAGCCCCGAGGAGCTGATTGCCGCGGCGCACGCATCGTGCCTGTCGATGGCGCTCGCCCACGGGCTCGCCACAGCGGGATTCCCGCCGAAGCAGCTGGATGTCACCGCACGCGTGACCGTCGGATTGCCCGAGGGCATCTCGGCAATCCACCTGACCATCAAGGGCAAGGTCCCCGGCATTGAGGCCGCGGCGTTCTCGGCGGCCGTCGACTCCGCCAAGGCCGGCTGCCCTGTGTCGAAGGCGCTTGCGGCCGTGCCGATCACCGCGGAAGCGACGCTCGAGCTCTAAGTCCTCGGCGCCGCTAAGGCGAAAGCGGGCCGGCGTCGAGCAGGCGCCAGGCCGATCCGCTCAATGCCCACGTCTGCACGGGCTGCGCGATGGATTCCCCGCCGGAGAACGCGAAGCCCAGCAACAGGAGCTGCGAATGGGCGACGTCATCGACCTCGGCCTGCGGCTGGGGCGGGACACGGTCGGTGGCGAGCCTCACCCAATGCTCCCCATTCCAAGTCCAGAGCGCCGGTACCACGCCGCCCACCAGGTTGCAGTTGCAGAGAACCAGGTCGCCGCTATCGGGGTCGAGCGCGATCGCCGACGCATCGGACGGGCTGTCCGCCCCGGCCACAACGAGCCATTTCGATCCGTCCCACCGCCACGTCGACGACGGCTCGGTGACGAGGTTCGCTGACTGCACCGCGCAGCACCCCTCCGCGAGCATGGCCCGCGAGATTGGGTCGTACGCAAGGATGATGCTCGAGTTGACCGCTCCGAGCACGCCGGCGCTCTGCCGGAGCCAGTGCGTGCCGGTCCAGACCCACGTCTGACCGTCGCCGCCTGCGGTGGCTGCCGGCGTCACCAGCAACATCTGGTTGTGGGCCGGGTCCCACGCCATCTGCGAGCCGCCGCCCGCCGCCGGCTCGCCGGCACCGCCGGTGCTCAGGTCCTGCCAGTTCCTCCCATCCCAGCCCCACGTGTCGTTGACCGGCGTCCCGGCCTCGAGCCGGCCACCGAACAGCAGGATCTGTCCGCTCTGCGGATCGAACGCAGCCGATGCGTCATATCGCCCCTCCGGCCTGTTCGCAGGGTGCAGCAGCGTCCACGTGGTCCCGTTCCATGCCCATGTGTTGGCGAAGTTCGCGACGCCGCCGAAGAGGATCACCTGACCGGTCGAGGCATCGTCGGCGACGCTGAACGCGAACGCAACCGACGGCTGGCGCGGCACCGCCGTCGGCCCGGCGGGCGCCAGCGTGATACGGGGCACCGGGTGCGACGGTGGCGGACGCTGAATCAGGGAAACCGATATCCCAGCCGCCGCGGCGACGGCGACGAACGCCGCGAGGATGACGCCGGGCCGCACGTTGATCAGCCGTCGCTGCGAATGGCCACGGGGGCAGGATAGAGCCCGGATCGCCGGACGAAGGTTTGCTACGCTTTCGGTCAATAGTCAACCGTTGATCAATCAGCAAACCTCGAGGGGGGACTTCGCATGCGTCGGATGACTCTTGCTCTGGCGGTCGGATGGATCGCCGTTCCGCTGGCACTCGCCAGCACCACCAACGGCGTCGCCGCCGTCAGTCAACAGTGCCTTTCACCCGGCAGTGGGTGCGCGAAAGAGGCGCTGCTGCAGTCCACCAACTGGTCGGGCTACGCGGACACCGGTTTGACCTACACGCAGGTCAAGGGCACATGGAAGGTGCCGACCGTCAAGGTCCAGAGCGGCAAGAAATACGCCTCTGACTGGGTGGGCATCGGCGGCTTCAGCGAAGGCACCCTCATCCAGGCCGGAACGTCCGAGCAGGATGTCAACGGCGTGATCACGTACAACGCGTGGACCGAGATCATCCCCGCTCCTGAGGTGCCGATCTCGGGATTCACCGTCCATCCCGGCGATTCCATGACGGTCACGGTGAAGAAGGTCGCTGGCGTGAACCAGTGGTCCATCACCGTCAAGGACACGACGAGAAGTGAGACATCCACACAGTCATTCACGTATGCATCTTCTGAGGCAAGTGCCGAGTGGATTCATGAGGCGCCGACGGTCGGTGGCTCAGCAGTCGGTCCTCGCGCTGACGAATAACGTCACGTTCACTGCCGACACGCTCAACGGCGCGACGAAGCTCGCCAGCGGCGGCACCGTCAACGAGATCCAGATGGTGACGTCGGCCGACAAGCCTGAGGCAACCCCATCGGCGGTCAGCACGAAGGGCGACGCGTTCGCGGTTGCCGACGGAGCCAAGGCACCGAAGCCGCCGACGAGCTGACCGAGTTGGCGCTTAGCGCGGCCAACTGAAGTCGACCACGACAGGCGCGTGGTCCGACGGTCCAGTGCCCTTGCGTGCATCGCGATCGATGTACGCATCGGTGACCGTCGCGGCCACCGCCTTGTCGAGGAGCACCAGGTCGATGCGCATGCCCTTGCCGGTGTGGAACATCCCGGCGCGATAGTCCCAGTACGTGAACGGCAGTCCCTTGAACGCACGCGGCTGCACGTCGACGAGCCCGAGCGCCACGAGCGCGGCGAGTGCCTCGCGCTCCGCAACGCTGACGTGCGTCGACCCGATGAACTGAGTCGGATCCCACACGTCGGCGTCTGTCGGCGCGATGTTGAAGTCGCCGCACACCGCGAGTGACTGGCCGGTGTCATGTGCGGCGCGCAGCGCCGTCTTGATCGAGGCGAGCCAGCGCAACTTGTACTGGTAGTGCTCGTTGTCGAGCGTCCGCCCGTTGGGCACGTACACGGACCAGACGCGCAGGCCCGCACAGGTCGCGCTCATTGCCCTCGCCTCAGCAGCCGGAAAACCCGGCTCGTCGCTGAAGCCACGCTCGACAGCGTCGAGCCCGACCTTCGAGAGGATGGCGACGCCGTTCCACCTGCCGTCACCGTGGAGCGCGAGCTCGTAGCCGAGGGCCTCGACCTCCGCACGCGGGAAGGCCGCATCGGCGATCTTCGTCTCCTGCAGGCAGAGCACATCCGGCTTCGCCGTCTCGAGCCAGCCCACGAGCCGGGGGAGCCGCGCGACGACGGAGTTGACGTTCCATGTGGCCAGGCGCACGGGTGCAAGGATAGTCGGCGCCCCGCAGCTCAGTGCCGCAGCCCGCTTTTGCCGCAGACTCGCCGGCTCGGCGCGGCGTATCCTCCGCTGCACGCACCGGCGCGGCACGGCATGAGGTGGATGAGATGACAACGAAGTACCTGCTGTCGGAAGACGAGCTCCCGTCGCACTGGTACAACATCCTCGCGGACATTCCCGAGCCGATGGGCGCGTTTCTCAGCCCTCGCACGCTCGAGCCGCTGACCCCGCCCGACCTCACGCCGATCTTCCCGATGGCGATCATCGGGCAGGAGGTGTCGACCGAGCGCTGGATCGAGATCCCCGACCGCGTGCGCGAGATCTACAAGCTCTGGCGCCCCACCCCGCTCTACCGTGCGAAGCGCCTCGAGAAGGCGCTCGATACCCCGGCGAAGATCTTCTACAAGTACGAGGGTGTCTCGCCGGCCGGCTCGCACAAGCCGAACACTGCGGTGGCGCAGGCGTACTACAACGCCGAGGAAGGGATCAAACGGCTCACCACTGAGACGGGCGCGGGTCAGTGGGGCTCGGCACTCGCCTTTGCCGGCGGCCTTTTCGGTCTCGAGGTGATGGTCTACATGGTCAAGGTCTCGTACCAGCAGAAGCCGTACCGGCGCGCGCTCATGGAGACCTGGGGAGCGAAGGTGCTGCCTTCGCCCACCGACCAGACCGAGTTCGGGCGGAGCGTGCTCGCCAAAGACGCGGACTCACCAGGCAGCCTCGGCATCGCCATCTCCGAGGCGGTCGAGGACGCCGCGACTCGCGACGACAGCCACTACTCACTCGGCTCCGTCGTCAATCACGTGCTCCTCCATCAGACCGTCATCGGCCAGGAGGCCAAGCGCCAGATGGAGATGGCCGACGCCTATCCGGACGTCGTCATCGGCTGCGTCGGCGGCGGCTCGAACTTCGCCGGTGTCGCGTATCCCTTCCTCGCCGACCGCATCGCCGGCAACACCAAGACGCGGTTCATCGCGGCGGAGCCCGCGGCCTGCCCGACGCTGACGCGTGGGATCTTCGCGTACGACTTCGGCGACACCGCCGGCATGGGGCCGGTCGTTCCGATGTTCACGCTCGGCCACAACTTCATCCCCGACTCCATCCACGCCGGCGGGCTCCGCTATCACGGCGATGCGCCGTCGCTCTGCCTCCTCGTGAAGAACGGGCTCATCGAAGCCCGCGCCTACAAGCAGAACGAGTGCTTCGCCGAGGCCGTCCGGTTCGCGCGCAGTGAGGGCATCCTGCCGGCACCTGAGCCGTCGCATGCGCTTCGTGCCGTCGCCGAAGAGGCTGCGGCCGCACGCGAAGCAGGCGACGAGCGCGTGATCCTGTTCAACCTCTCGGGGCATGGCCATTTCGATCTCGGCGCGTACGACGCGTACTTCGCCGGGCAGCTCAAGGACGTCGAGCTCCCGCAGGAACGCCTCGACGCAGCCCTCGCGGAGCTGCCGAAGGTCCCGGCCGGCGCTGCCTGAGGCACAGATCTGTAACTCCCACCGGTACTTGACCCGTGACTGAATATGCGGCCACGGATCGCGACGTCGCGGCCGCAAGCGCGGTGCCGCGCCCGCACGGGCTCGGCATCGCCGTCGTGTTCGACTGGGCACTGACCGCGCAGCTGACGACGCAGGCGCTCGCATCCGCGACTCGAAACCTGGGCTTCACGCCGAATCCGCTCATGATCGCCGGCGCGCTGGCCGGCGCAGCTCTGCTTTTCGCGCTGGGCGAGGGATTGCGCCGCGGCGTTCAGGCACTGCGCCTGGTGCAGGTCGGGCTCATGGTGCTCATCACGCTCATCGGCATCGTGTCGTTGGTGCAGCTCATCATCGGGCCGCGCGACGGCAGCCTCGTCTTCACGACCGCGATCGAGTTGAGCTATCCGCCCTGGTTGGTGTGGCGCCTGCTCAACCCGGAGACGGCGGCATGGTTCGCGCTGCCGGGAACGCAGCGGCGCGCACCGCTGACATCGGGCTGGAAATGGGTTGCGGTGCTTGCCATCTGGGCGATCGTGTGGGGCGTCGCCGTCGCCTGGGCCGAGTCGCTCTGACCTGCGGGCTCAGGCGTCGAGAGTCGAGCGCACGAGGTCGAGCAGGTCTGCTGCGACGAACGGCTTCGACACCAGCCGGATGCCCGGCTGGATCACGCCGTTGGAGGTGACCACCGACTCGGGGTAGCCCGACATGTACAGGACGCGGATCTTGGGGCGAACCTTCGTCACCATCGCTGCAACCTCACTACCGGTCAGGCCGGGCATGACGACGTCGGTGAGGAGGAGGTGGATGATGCCGCGGTGCATCCGGATCTGCTCGAGCGCCTGCGCGCCGCCTCGCGCGCCAAGCACGTGATAGCCGTGGCGGCTGAGGATGCGCGTCGCCACATCGAGCACGAGGTCCTCGTCTTCGACAACGAGAACGGTCTCACCACCGTGGCGGCGTCGGTTCGTCGAATGAGGCTCATCGGTGATCGTGACCGGCGACGAGACGCTCGGCAGCAGGATGGTGATCGTCGTCCCTTTGCCGACGTCTGAGGCGATATCCACCATCCCGCCGGCCTGGTTCACGATCCCGTACACGGTTGCAAGTCCGAGCCCGGTGCCCTGGTCCTTCGGCTTGGTGCTGAAGAACGGCTCGAAAGCCCGTTCGATGGTGGCGCGATCCATCCCCGTCCCACTGTCAGCCACCCTGAGGCGCACATGGCGGCCTGGGACGAGCCGCGGGTCGCGTGCTGCGTATTCATCGTCGACGGTGAAGTTCTCCGTGTCGACGATGAGCGTCCCTCCGCCAGGCATCGCGTCCCGCGCGTTGACGGCGAGGTTGAGCAGGACCTGCTCCATCTGCCCGCGGTCCGCGCGCACGTGCTCGAGGTCAGGCGCGCAGCGCGTGATCAACTCGACGTGCTCCCCGATCGTGCGCCGCAAGAGGTCATCGACCTCGTTGACGACAGCGTTGAAGTCGAGGACCTTCGGCTTGATGACCTCGCGCCGCCCGAACGCGAGCAACTGGTGCGTGAGGCTCGCAGCGCGCTCCGCCGCTGCGCCGATCTGGCTGACATCACTGAGGACCGCGTGGAGGCGTACAGATTCGTCTCGCGGTCGGAGTTCGATCTCCTTTTCGATCTCCTCGGAGACGAAGCTGACGTAGTTGAGGATCGCGGCGAGCAGGTTGTTGAAATCGTGCGCGACGCCACCCGCAAGCTGGCCGAGACTCTCGAGCCGTTGTGACTGGTGCAGCTGTCGTTCGAGCCGATCCCGTTCGAGCTGCGCCTCGAGCCGGTCACGCTCGCGTTGTGCCTCCACGCGCTCGGTGACGTCGCGAATCGCGGCGCACACCATGAGCCCTTCCTCCGTCTCGATGGACGACAGGCTCACCTCGGCGGGAAACTCGGATCCGTCGGCGCGCCGTCCGGCAAGCGCCATCCATGCCTCTGCGGGATGCGAGCGCGGGTCGCGGAATGCTGACGTCGGATGCGGCGCCTGCATGGTGAGCGCGGCTTCGGGCACGAGGAGCTCGACCGGCCGGCCGATGAGCTGATTGCGCAGGTACCCGAACAGCGCTTCCGCCTCCGTGTTGACGAGCGCGATGAGTCCATCGGGATTCACGCCGACGATGGCGTCGGGCGCAGCCTCGAGCAGGCTCCGAAACTTCGCATCCGCACGCTTGCGCTCGCTCATATCGCGCACCGCGGCGGCTACGAGAATCTGCCCGTCGAGATCGATGGATGCGAGCGATATCTCCGCGGGAAACTCGGACCCATCTTTTCGTCGCCCCGCCAGCTCCATACCGGCGCCCATCGGACGGCTGATCGGATCGCGGGAGTATTCGATACGCAACTGCGAGTGGTCGCGTACCGACGTCGGGACGAGGAGCTCCACCGGCAGGCCGATCAGCTCCTCGCGCTGGTAGCCGAAGAGCGCCTCGGCATGCGTGTTGACGAGCACGATGCTGCCTTTGCTGTCGACGGCGACGAGTGCATCCGGGACCGCCTCGAGAAACGTGGCGAAGAGCGCGCCGCTCGCCGGCGCCCTGTCCGCAACGTCGGTCACGTCAGCGGACTTTCGGGCTTCTCTCGCAGCTTGGGCGACTCCTGCTCGGGTCCGCGCTCCGCCGACGGCTTCCCGCGCTTCGCCCGCTCGACGCGGTTGGCGGTGATCATGCGGGTGACGAGTTCGCTGAGGCCGACATCGGGGCCGAGCGGCTGCTGTCGCGGCGTCGTCTGGCGGCCGGTCATGGACCCACCCTGACCGGGAATTCGCGGTGGACGGGCCGTTCGGCGACCTCGCAACAGCCTCCGCTCAGATGCGTTGCACGACGCTCGGCGCCGCCACGACTTCGGGATACCCCCTGAGCGCCGACGTGAGGTCCGGTTCGACCGGGTGGGTGTGCGCCTCGAGGCGCTGCAGCCGCTCCGCGAGCATCGCGTTCGCCTCGCTGAGTTCCCGGATGGCCTCTTGCTGGCCCGAGAGCGAGATCGAGAGTTGCAGACAGACCGCGAGCAGAAACGCGAGCCCGACGCCCGCAAGCAGCCCCGTCGGTGTGATCGGCAGCGAATGGGAGATGCCACCGATCAGCACGAGGATCAGCGCCGCGCCGAGGAGCAGCATCGACACCGCCATCCAGCCGAGCGCGTACCGCAGCGAGAGCAGTCTGCGGCGCGCGAGCATGAAGACGACGACGAGCAGTCCCAGGCCGCCCAATGCGACGAGGAGTGCCTGGACTGCAACATTGCTCATTCGCCGTTCCGCTCCAATGCGTTCCAGGCGGACCAGTTTTCCCAGTGCGTGTGCCGGACCGTCCGCCGGCCACTTGGGCGGTAGCTCTGCACGCGCAGCGCCGCCATGACGCGCACGACGTACCACATCGAGCTGAACGTCGATGCGGAGGACAGTCCCGATGCGCGCGGCCGCATATGGACAGCAACCTCTGCGACCTTGTGTCCACCACGACCCGCGCGCGCGAGCGCTTCGACGGTGTCGCTCAGATATTCCGTCGGATAGCTGGCCGCGAATGAGCCAAGCAGGCTGCCGCCGATGGCGCGGAACCCTGAGGTCGCGTCGGTGATGTGCGCACCGGTCTCGCGCGATGCCGTGTGCGCCAGTTGTGCCATCGCGAGCCTGCGGCCGAGACCGACGTCGCGCGGGCGTCCCTCGGTGAAGCGCGAGCCGATGACCAGGTCCGCGTGAACATCGGCCATCGTCTGGAGCAGTCGCGGGATCTCTCCGGGATCATGCTGTCCATCGGCGTCGCACTGCACGACGGTGACAAAGCCATTGACGACGGCAAAACGGAACGCACAGCGCAGCGCGCCGCCGACGCCAAGGTTGACCGGCAGATGCAGGACCACCGCGCCGGCAAGCTCCGCAACCTCGGCGGTGCGATCGGTGGAACCGTCGTCGACGACGAGCGCGGCGAATCCTTCGCGCCGGACCTCCGTGACGACCGATGCCACGTTCGACTCTTCGTTGAATGCAGGAATGACCACGAGAACGTCGCTCGTGCCTTCTCCAGGACTTGATCGGTACATGGTCATTGCAGGCGGGCTCCGGTGGTGCGTTGCCCTCGAAGCGAGATGACACCTCGACCGACGATGCGAGGTGAGCCGATGCGGCGCCACAACCAGGGCGTCAATGCGAGTCCCAGCAAGGTCAGCGCACCGATGCTCAGGAGCAGCGGGTAGTGCGAGTACGCGAGGTACTGGAAGACGACGCTGTGATGGCCGGGCGCAACCGTGACCGCGACGAATCCTGGTACGACCATGTACGGCGTGGCTGGTTTGCCATCGACCGTGACGCGCCACCCCGGATCGTAGGTTGCCTTGAGCACCACGGCCGCGGTTCGGTTCGCGGTGATGGTGCCCGCGTAGCGGCCGTCCTGCCCGTCGACGACGGTGTCGGTGCTGGTACCTGCCGGCGTCGTCGGTGCCGTGCTGATCGGCAACGTCGGTGTTGCAGCGGTGCCGCCGTTGAACGCGACCGTCGCAAGATCGCCGTGCTCGAAAGATGCCGACTGCAGGAACGGCTGCATCTGCGTCGCCATGTCGGCGCGATTTGCCTCGACGATCCCCGAGGTGTCGACGACCTGCAGGTAGCCGGTCGTCGCGACGAGCCAGAGTTGGTGTCTGCCGCTCGATGCGATCAACGTTGCCGGCACCGGCGGCTGCATGCCTTGCGGCATGAGGATGTAGCGAACGTTGTAGAGCTGGTACTGCGCCGCATCGCTCTGATTGAAATACGCCTCGTTGTCGGCGACGAGCGATGGTGTGCGCAGGAGGAAGCCGACCTCGTCAACGCTGTTATCGGCGAGGTACTCATACACCGGAACCTGACCGATCTCATATTGCGCACCCCAATTTCCCGGCAATCCGGCATACGTGCGCCCGCCGCCGTTCGTCTTGATGACGTTGAGCAGGACATCGAGTGCAGCACCGTCGGTTTGATCGCTCTGCACCTGGACGGCGATGCTGCCGGAGTTGCTCGCCGCATAGGCAGCTCGATCCAGCCAGGCGGGCAGCGTCAGCAGGACAGCCGCTCCCATGAGTCCCGCCGCGACCGGGACGAGGCGAACCTGCGGTCGCCTCGCCTTCACGAGTTGCAGCGCTGCCTCTCCGGCCCACGCAAGACCGACTCCGGCGAGCATCAGGCCCGCGAGTTGCACTCCCATCAGATAGCGATGCAGGAGCAGGTCGCTGCTGCCGGGCAGGAGGTTCAGGACGGATCCGAACGTCGGCCGTCCCGAGAACAGCACAAGGCTCAATGCCATGACTCCGAGGAGCGCACGCGCACGTGGGTCGCTGCGAAAGCGGCGTACGCAAACCAGCGCGCCAAGCAGGACCAGCAGGCTCACGATCGGGAAACGACCGGCGTCGAACACTTGACCGGTGATCAGCCAGCCGAGCACCTTCGGTGCGCCCCACGAGTTGAGCCAGAAGGTGTTCTGGTTGAACTCGCTCAGGTTGAAGTACGCGGCTCCCGTGAGCAACGGGACAACCACCCACGACGCAACGAGTGCCGCGCCGCCGAAGACCAGCGCGGCGCGGCCGATGCGCGGCAGCATGCCACGCCAGATGACGATGACGAACACACCGATCGACAGGAGCGCGAAGTATCCCGTCAGGAAGTGCATCGCGATGGTGAGACCGACGACCAATGCAGCGAGCGCGTATTTCCCACGCCCTGTGCCGTTGACCGCTCGCCAGCTGAGCCCCCATGCCAGCGGGAGCAGGAACATGCCCCACTCCTGCGACCAGAGCCCGTTGCCAAGCCAGGTGTAGCTGAAGGACTCATACCCGTAGCCGGTGACACTCACCAGAAGCGGTGTCAACAAGGCAGCGCCACCTGCGGCCCATGCCGACCAGCCCAGCATCCGGCTTCCCGCATAGACGCTGATCGGGAAAAGTGCGAACAGCAGATACCCCATCCAACGCTCTGTCGATGCGGTGCCGAAGATGAGCGAGAAATACGCGCTGATGAGGTGCGGCAGGCTCTGGTAATGGGAGAACTGCGCATCACCGAGACTCAGAAACGGAAACCAGCCGTCGAGTGGCAGGATGTTGCCCTGGTGCATCTGTTGCACCGCCCACGACACCATCTCGAAGTGGACCGCTTCGTCGTTGACCGGTTGCACGGTGGTGAGCTCACCGGAGAGCGTCAGCAGGCTGAACATGCACGCGCCCGCGACGAAGAGCCAGGGCGCGAACCTCAAGGACGACGGTGGCTGCGGAGCGTCGGCGACAGGCGCTGGCGCAGGCGCTTGTACCGGACGCGTGCGAGGTCGCGGGGGAGCGATCATCGGGTATGTGTCATCAACTCAGGGCTTTGGTGTCGCGGGCGTCGATCCGCTCGGTAGGCGCGTCGCGAGCGACGGCTCGAGTACCACGGCTTTGGACCAATCCACTCGCGCTTCGCTCGTGTCACCCTCTGCTTGCAGGATGAATCCGAGGTTCAGCCAGGCTGCCGCGTAACTCGGTTGCGCGGAGACGACCTTCAGATACAACGCCTTTGCGCCCGTGGGATTGGCCGCAGCCGTGTCGACCGCGAGATTGAAGAGCGCATCGGTAAACGTGGGATCGATGACCAATGCCGAGGTGTACTCCCCCACAGCCAAAGATGTGTCGCCGTGGCGGTCATAGATGGTCCCGAGGTCGTAGTGCGCAACCGAGTTGTTGGTGTCCAATTTGATCGCCTGCAGGTAGTTGTCCTCGGCTGTCGTGAGGTCGCCTGCGAGCTGCGCCTTGAGGCCGAGGGTGACGAGCGTCGTTGCGGTCTGGGGTGTGCCGCATGCAGCGAGGGCGATCGCCAGCACACTCAGCCCGACTGCCGCGCGGATGGTTGCCACGCGATTCGTCATGGGTTCCATGCCGGCTCCGGCGAGACCACCGCGAGGTGGTCCGCGCCGGTCCGGCACAGCAGCACTGCGTCTGGCTCGGGACGAACCCGGCCCGTGACGTTCATGCCAGTGAATCAACCAATCGCATCGGAGTCAGGAGTTGTTAGTTGCCGATACAGACAAACTTGATAGCGTCGCCCGGGGTAGACGTGCGTTCGCGCGTGAACGCCGGTTGCCCGACGTGTACGTAGAACACCACCGTGTTGCCAGTCCAACGCCGTGGTGTCAGACCCGTAGCACGTGTAGCTCGCCGCACTTGTGAATGCGCCGCTGACGCCAGAGAGCACTACCGCCGGCTCCTGCAGTGGCGGTCCCGATCACCTCATGCACGCCTGCGATCGCTGTGCCGGTGGTTCCGGTTACCGGGAATGCTCCGGCTGCACCAGTGACACCGGTTGGCCCTGTCACGCCTGTGGTGCCGGTTGGTCCGGTGACTCCGGTTGGTCCGGTGCTGCCCGTTGGCCCCGTGGAGCCGGTCGCTCCAGTGGCGCCGGTCGATCCGGTGGCGCCGGTCGCCCCGGTTACTCCTCCCGATGGACCTGTATTACCAGTGGCACCGGTTGCTCCCGTCGTGCCGGTGCCCGTCGCGCCTGTCGCACCAGTGGCGCCCGTTGAGCCCGTTGCACCTGTCGCTCCGGTTGCACCTGTCGGGCCGCCCGCCGGCGACGCAGCGTAATACCCGAAGTAGTCGAGGATGATGTCGGCGCTGCCGAGATCATTGAAAATGCTGATGGCGCCGGCGGTGCCGAGCTGGACCACGACAACATTCGTGGTGTTCTTTCCAGCCGCCGGGTTGATGTTCGACGTCCCGGGGTTCGAGGTGCCCGTCGGCCACAACGTGAGATAGGTCGACGCGGTCACGTTGACGACCGTGATATTCATGACGATCGCAGTGGCGTTCCCGGGGATCCCGTTGACTCCCGCCACGGTCCACGTTTCGGTTTCGCCCTGTGTGATGTGGAAGCTCGCTTGCCCGGCGTTCCGAGTGTCGAGCACACGGACCGGCGTGATCGGCGTGAACGCGCTGGCGACACCCGCGGTAGCGCCGACAGACAGTGTTTGCGACAGCGCCAGCGCGATGGGTACACACAGTGCAGCCCCCGCGTACCACCATCGGCGATGTGTCACCTGGTCTCGATTCCTGAGTGGACCCATTGTTGGCCTCCGCCATTGCGTCGAGACCCCTCTGCGCCGGATCCTCACAGAGTGCGTCACCAAAGTCAAATCCACTCTTAGCCAATGTCGCGTTGCGTACCAACGATATCGGCTTGCTGCCGCAACTCCGTACACTGGGTCGCCAATGCCCAAGCCGAGCACCGTCACAACGATGATGCGTCATCGGATACTCGCAGTCTGTGCAACGAGCGCAGTCGTCCTGATAGCTGGTTGTGGGTCACCCGCTGCATCGACAACGTCGCCACATCTCGCATCAATCCAGTCCGCGGTCACATGTCCCGCACCTCCCGCGCACACCGCTGTCACCAGTCCGTCACGAGCATTCAGCGCTGCGCCCGCGCACGTCATCGTGCGCAACGTCGGCTATTGCGCATACCTCGACACGAGCCGCGGCATGATCTCGGTACGTCTCCGCCCCGAGTACGCGCCGACGGCCGTCAATGATTTTGTGTATCTGGCGCAGCACGGCTTCTACGACGGGCTCACCTTCTATCAGACGTGTCCGAACACGACCGGCGCACCGTGCCCTGCGCACGCGAGCGCGGCAGTCGCCGGCGATCCCACCGCAACCGGCGCGGGCGGCCCCGGATTCACGGTAAGAGCCGACGCGATCGTCGGCGAGTATCTCTTCGGTGCGGTCGCCATGCTCAGCGCCAATCCGTCAGTGATCGGCAGCCAGTTCTTCATGAGCACCGGAGACAGCTCCGGCGTCGCCCGTCAGTACGACATCTTCGGCCAGGTTACCGACGGGCTCCCGGCGCTCGCAGAGCTGCAGAAGGGCGACAGGATCGTCTGGGTCGCGATCCTCGCGACCGCACCTGAGCCCTGAGGCCGATCAGCGCAGGAAGAGACCGAGTCCGATCATCAGTACCCACGCGACGGCGATGATCACTGCCGCCGTTGTGAGCGCGCGGCGCGGATCTGCTTCCTTCCGGCGGCGGCGCAGATAGTGCAACCGGGCCTCGAGTGGGGCCTGTTCGGGAAGTACCTCAATCCGCATTCCCCGGCATCCTCCTTGAGCGTCTGTGGACAACGTGTGGATTCTGTGGGAATCATTATCGCTTAAACCCACAGTCGCACTATCATATGTTATGATACCTACCACATAGCAGTGTAGGCCCACGATCGAGCCGCCGGGATGACGCTCCTCGGTCCGGCAGGAGGTGCCGCCCATGACAGCAGACGTGACCCCCGGCGACGCGGGCGACCTCGACAAGCCCATCTACTCGGTGAACGTCGCGAGCGAGATCCTCGAGAGCAATCCGGGCACGCTGCTCGTCTACGAAGGCCTTGGCATCGCGACGCCGAAGGGATCAGCGCGCCGGCGCTACACCTCGCGCGACATCCTGAGCCTCACGGCGTTACGACGCCTGACCCGCCGCCACGGGCTCAACATCACCGGCGCGCGCTACGTGATCCGGTACCTGCAGCTGCTGGACGCTCAGCACATGCCCCGGCCGATGGAGTTCGCGAACATCCACGTCGAGCACGTGCGCCTCTGACGCGGCGCGAACGCTCCCTCAGGCGGATTCGCGCTGGCGGCTGCCGGTGCCCTTCTCGACCCGGGTCGACAGCTGGGCGGGCGTCGTGTCTGCCTTGACCAGGAATTCGAGCGCCCCGAGCTTGAGGCCACGCTGGCGCAACTCGGGCTCGCCGTAGTTGCTCAAGATGATCACCGGAATGCTTGTCGTTGCCGGGTTCGCTCTCAGCCGCTCGAGCACCTCGAACCCATCGAGCCCCGGCAGGCGGAGATCCAGGTAGATGAAATCCGGGCTCTCCTCGGTCGCGATGCGGAGTCCTTCTTCACCGGTCGCCCCAATCACGACGGTATAGCCGTCGGCAACGAGGCGCACGCGATACATCTCCGCCGCGAACTCATCGTCCTCGATCAGCAGGACCTTGACGTCATCCTCCACCGAGCTTCCTCCTCCGACCTCACCACGAAATTGCCGTGCATCTGGCGCCGGACTGGCTCCTTCGCCGGATTTTAGCCCTCAGCGCGCATCTCCGTACGGTAGCGCACCGATCGCGACAACGGAAACGGTCATCCAGGTTCCACCAGCAGCGGGAGCGACAGCACGAAACGGGTCCCAGCGCCCGGCTTCGAACTCACGGTGATGTCGCCACCATGGAGACGGGCCAGTTCCCGGGAGAGGTAGAGACCCAGGCCCGTGCCGGAGATGTGGCTGTTGTCGGGGGTCACGAGGCGGCTGAAACGCGTGAACAGTCGGTGTATCTGCTCCGGTGGAATCCCGAGCCCGTGGTCGACGACGTGGACCCGGGCTGTCTCGCCGCTGACGCTGATGGAGCAACGGACCTCTCCGCCCTTCGGGGAGAATTTGAGGGCGTTGTCCAGCAGATTCCGGAGGATGGTCACGACCCGGCCCGCATCGACGTCGACCATCACGGGGTCGTGTGGTACGCGGGTGACAAGGCGGTGCGACGGGTAGAGACCTGCGTCTGGATGGCGCTGGTGGCAGCTGCCACGACTGATCGCAGGTCGTGCGGTCCTCGATCGAGACGGGTGAGGCCCTCGTCGAGGCGGGCCGCCTCGAGCATCTCGGTGACCAGCGCGTTCATCTCGTCGAGCTTGCGTCCGATCACCGGCATCGCCCGGGCGACGCCGTCTGCGTCGAGCGAGCCGTCGGACATCATCGAGTAGTAGCCGCGCACGATCCCGATCGGGCCGCGGAGCTCATGCGAGGCGAGCTTGAGAAAGTCCCCCTTCATCTTCTCCATGGACTCCATGCGCTCGATGTGCTCGCGCAGGCGCCCCGCCTCGGAGTCCCCGAGTGCGCGGATATGCCGTTCCGCCGTTTTGATCTGCCACACGAGGCCGGCCGCTACCGCAGCCAGGCGAAGAATCCAGGCGTCCTCCTCGCTGAACCCCATCGAGCCGATCGGATCGTGCGCGGCCAGCACGCCGAGCCGCGTTGTCCCAGCGCGCCACGCCACCGCCATCGCGTCGGGCGTGGGAGACGCGCTCGAACGGAGCGGGGCCGGTATCTCCATCCCGAGGTCCTGTGCCGATCCAAGGAAGAACCCGTCCCCGAACACCACGGTGCCGGCGATCGAGCCTCCCTCGACGTCGCAGGAAACCGGCCGGATCGCATCGAACTCGCCTAACTTGATGCCGTGGGCACCGGCCGCGAGGACGCAATACTTTCCGTCCGAGCTCAGCCGCCAGAACGTGACGCGACGCGCGCCGACAAGATCGGCAACAGTGCTGGCGAAGCGCGCGTAGAGCTCGTCCTCGGACTCGGACTGGTCGAGGTGCTCCGAGACCCGGAGCAGCGCCCGGAGCGCTTTGGCCTGCGCCTCCTTCGATTCCGCAAAGAGCCGGGCGTTGTGCAGCGCGAGCGCGGCCGAGAGCGCGATCTGCTCCAGGTTCTCGACGTCGAGCGGACTGAACGAGTGGTCGGTCCGGCGGCTGACCAGGAGCATCCCTCGCACACGACCGCCGGTCGTCAGCGGAACGATCAGCCGGCGGCGGACGTCGGACAATTGCTCTCGCATCTCGTGCTCCATTCCGGCGGCGTCCGGAAAGCCGTCGATCGCCGATTCGCCGCGATCGATGGCCGCCTGCAGTTCAGGCGTGAGGCGCCATCTCGACCCGAGCCGGGCGCTGATCCTGGTGCGGTCGTAGCCGGCGATGACCTCGACCTCATCGGCGTGGAATGCCGTGAGCGTGATGCGATCGACTTCGACGAGGTTGGCGACGCGCTCGACGATGGACTGGACCACCTGCGACGGCTCGAGTGACGACGACAGCTCCCGCGTTGCTTCGGAGGTGAGCCGGAGACGGTGCACCAGGCGCTCGGTCGACGCGCGCGCTTCATCGCCGACGAGCACGATGCTCACCAGTTGCGTGAATCGATCCATGATCGCCCGCTCGAGATCGGTGAAGGGCTTCTGGCTCGCGCGCCAGAAGCCGACGACGCCCATGCCGATGCGGGCATCCGGCAGCGCCGCGCCCGTCGTCATGGGGACCAGTCGTCCGATGCGGATGTCGTTGCCGAAGACCTCAGGCGCCGCGCTCTCGCTTGGAGTATCAGTGGTCTCGACGGTCTGGCCCGCAAGCATCGCCCTGCCGTTGAGCGTTCTGTCGTTGAGCGGCCACTCCCCTCCGACGAGCGCCTCCGCCCAGGTTCCCGATGCGGCCACGACGCGGAAGACGTCGGGTCGGGCCGCAGGAACGAGCGAGATGATGCACTCGGTTTCCGGCACGACCTTCGTCCCCTCGACCGCCATCGAGTGCAGGATCTGGACGAATCGATCCGCCGAAGGTTGCCCTGGCGTCGCCCAGTCGATGAGGCGCGCGACGATCCGCCCGATCGCCTCATGGATCCGGCCGACGTCCTCGTCGGAGAGCGTGCTCGCCTCGACAACCGTTGCTTCCGCCGCGGCGTCCTTCCGCGCATCGCTGACGACAGACACTACGAATCCAACCCCAAGGTAATCAAGCTACGTGATAGCGACTATATCATCCAGTGTCGCCGACCTCCCGCACAAGTGCGGATTCTTCAGGCCGCGTCGGTAGCCTCGGCGGTCTGGTGGCGCAGCACGATCATCGAGAAGGGCTTGAGCGCAACGTCCTCGCCGGCGCGAAACACCGCCCCGTCCGCCACGCCGGTGGTATCGCCGGTATCGAGCACAACCGTCCATCCGTCGTCCCACCCGGGCGGCATGGTCCAGGTCAGCGGGATATCGCCGGAATGCAGCAGCAGCATAAGTGAGTCACCGGTGACACGTTCGCCACGGGCGTCGCGGTCCGGGATCTCGTTGCCGTTGAGGATCATGCCGAGCGAGCGTTCAGCGCCGTTCTCCCAGTCCTCGTCCGTGAACTCGCTGCCGTTGGGGAGCACCCAGATGAGATCCTTGCGGCCCGACTGCCGCGTGGCCTCACCGGAGAAGAAGCGTTTGCGACGCAGGACCGGCTGCTCGCGACGAAGCGCGATGATGCGTTGCACAAAGGCAAGCATCGAGGCATCGACTGCGGACCAGTCGAGCCACGAAATCTCGTTGTCCTGACAGTAGGCGTTGTTGTTGCCGCGCTGCGTGCGCCCGATCTCGTCGCCGCCGCAGATCATCGGACACCCTTGCGAGAGCAGCACGGTCGCGATCAAGTTGCGGCGCTGCCGGTCGCGCAACGCGAGGATCTCCGGATCCTCCGTATCGCCTTCGACGCCGCAGTTCCAGGAACGGTTGTCGTTGGTACCGTCCTCGTTTCCCTCACCGTTGGCCTCGTTGTGCTTGTCGTTATATGACACGAGGTCGCGCAGCGTGAAGCCGTCGTGGGCGGTGACGAAGTTGATGCTCGCCCACGGCTGCCGGCCGTCCCATTGATAGAGACTGCTCGAGCCGGTGAGACAGCTCGCGATATCGCGGACTCCCCCGGCCTGACCTCGCCAGAAGTCACGCACCGTGTCGCGAAATGCGCCGTTCCATTCGGCCCAGCGCACGGGGAAGTTACCGACGTGGTAACCGCCTTCACCCACATCCCATGGCTCCGCAATGAGCTTCACGCGCGAGAGCACCGGATCCTGGTGAATGATGTCGAAGAATGCCGAGAGCCGGTCAACGTCGTAGAACTGGCGAGCGAGCGCCGCTGCAAGGTCGAATCGGAAGCCGTCGACGTGCATCTCCGTCACCCAGTATCGAAGGCTGTCGGTGATCAGCTGGAGCGTGCTTGGACTGCGAACGTTGAGGCTGTTGCCGGTTCCGGTCACATCGAAATAGAAACGCGGATCCTCTTCGACAAGGCGGTAGTACGACGGATTGTCGATCCCGCGGAAACTCAAGGTGGGACCAAGCTGATTGCCTTCCGCGGTGTGGTTGTAGACGACATCGAGGATGACTTCGAGTCCCGCGGCATGGAGCGCACGCACCATCGCCTTGAACTCGCGCACCTGCTCTCCGTCTCCCCCCGATGCGGCGTAGCGACTCATGGGCGCGAAATATCCGATGGAGTTGTAACCCCAGTAGTTCACCAGGCCGCGGTCGACGAGATGGCCTGCATCGAAGAAGTGATGTATCGGCATGAGCTCGACCGCCGTCACACCGAGGTGCTGCAGGTGTTCGACCGCCGCCGGGTGCGCAAGTCCCGCATAGGTCCCGCGCAACTCCTCGGGGACTCCGGGGTGGCGCATGGTGAAGCCCTTCACATGCAACTCGTAGATGACGGTGTCCGCCCAGGCGGTGTCCGGACGCCGGTCGTCGCCCCACGGAAACCCCGGATCGACAACGACGCTCTTCGGCATTGCGGATGCGGAGTCGATGTCACTCGGTCCGAGATCGTCGTCGCCAAACGCGTAGGTGAACAGCGCTGGTCCGTGCTCGAAGGCGCCCGAAATCGCACGCGTATACGGATCCAGGAGCAGCTTCCTCGGATTGCACCAGAGCCCCTCGGCCGGATGGTATGGACCGTGCACGCGAAAGCCGTAGCGCTGTCCCGGACCGACCTGGTCGAGGTAGCCGTGCCAGACGAGGTTGGTGCGCTCTGCGAGATCGTAGGCGGCGGTCTCCACCCCGTTCGCGTCGAAGAGCACGACTTCGACACCGTCCGCTGCCGCGGAATACACGGCAAAATTCGTTCCGTCACCGTCCCAGGTCGCACCGAGCGGCGCTTCGCTGCCCGGCCACGTTGCACGCCGCCGACTCAATCTGGCGCTTGTCCGTCGTTCCGGCGACGTCGCTGCTGGGCTCACTGGGTACCTCTCAACTTGCTACAGTCTTACTATCAAACATCTTGATAGCGAAGTATACCTATCGCCGGATGCACGTGTGAACGTGCAGCCGCGCGCCACCTACCGAGTGCAGATGCGCGAGGCGTTCGACTTCGACGCGGCCACCACGATCGTGCCGTACCTCGAGCGGCTCGGCATCAGCCACCTGTACTGCTCTCCCTACATGAAGGCGGCGCCGCACAGCACGCACGGCTACGACAGTGTTGATCCCACGCGGATCAGCCCGGAGCTCGGCGGCGAGCGTGGGCTCACCGCCCTCGACTCGGCGCTTCGCAACGCGCAGATGGGGCAGCTCCTCGACGTCGTTCCCAACCACATGTGCATCACGGATCCTGGAAACCGGTGGTGGTGGGACGTGTTGCGAGCCGGCAGATCCAGCCCATACGCCGCCATGTTCGACATTGACTGGGAGGCTCCGGCACCCGCCAACCGCGTGCTCCTCCCGGTCCTGAGCGATCCGCTCGCGGAAGTCCTCGAGCGCGGCGAGCTGTCCGTCGTCGAGGGCGCAGACGGACTCGAGCTCGACTACGGCGGCAGTCGATTCCCGTTGGCACCCGGCACGGCGACATCGACCGGCCCCGCCACGCTCGAGCTCCTCGGCGAACAGCACTTCGTGCTCGAACACTGGCTGACGGCATCGGCGTTGCTCAATTACCGGCGATTCTTCGATGTGTCGTCGCTCGCCGGGTTGCGCGTGGAGGATCCGGCGGTGTTCAGCGCGGTGCTTGGGAAGGCGCTCGAGCTCGTTGATCACGGAGTGGTGGACGGCCTTCGCGTCGACCACATCGACGGACTCGCCGAACCGGCTGCCTTCGCGCGGCGTCTGCGCGACGCGGCGCCAGATGCATGGCTCATCGCCGAGAAGATCCTCGGGATGGACGAGCAGCTCCCCGCCTGGCCGCTCGACGGCACAACGGGCTACGAATTCGCTGCACTCCTGACGACGATGTTCGTCGAGCCGCAGGGGTTGCACGACATCACCACCTGTTATGCCGACTTCACCGGCGACCAGCTCGATTTCCCCGCCCACTCGCACGTCTCGCGGCGCGATGTTATGGAGACACTGCTGACGGCTGAACTCGGTCGGTTGACGAGAGCCGCTGCAGCCGCCGGCATCGAAGGCGCTCGCCGCGAGCTCATCGAGTTGCTGAGCGCAATGCCCGTGTACCGCCTCTACCCACGTGCCGGCGAGCCGCTTGACCCGACCGACGAGACCGCGCTTCGTGTCGCCGCAGACGGGGCACGCGAAGCGGGTCGGTCCGACGATGCGCGACTCTCGGCACTCGTCAGCGCACTGTCCGGTCAGGAGGCGACGTCGACATCACTCGATGCATTTCGCACGCGCTTTCAGCAGGTCGCCGGCGCGGTGATGGCCAAAGGTGTGGAGGACACGGCGTTCTATCGATATCTGCCGCTCGTTGCGCTCAACGAGGTCGGGACGGATCCACAGCGAACGACGACGGTCGAAGCGTTCCATGACTGCTGCGCGAGAGCAGCGGTCGAGCATCCGCGATCGCTGCTCGCCACCGCCACCCACGACACGAAACGCGGCGAGGACGCGCGCCTCCGCCTGCTGTTGCTCGCGGAAATCCCGCAGGAGTGGCATGCGGCGGTGTCCCGGCTGCACGAGATCGCCGAACGGCACGCGCATGGGCGCGCGCCGTCGCGAAAGGCGGAAGTTCTCCTCTATCAGACGCTCGTCGCAGCCTTACCGATCGATGCTGATCGCGCGTGGGCGTACATGCGCAAGGCGTCCCGGGAGGGCAAGGAGGACACCAACTGGCTCGAGCCCGACGAGGCGTATGAAGCCGATCTCGAACGGTTCGTGCGTGACATGCTCGACGATGCCGATGTGGGAGCCGAGATCAGCCGCATTGTGGAAATGCTGACACCGCACTGGCAGCAGCTATCGCTGTCGCAAACGTTGCTGAAGCTCACGGCACCCGGCATTCCCGACATATATCAGGGGTGCGAGCTCTGGGATCTCCGGCTTGTCGACCCGGACAATCGCACGCCGGTCGACTACCCGCTGCGCGACGAGCTCCTCCGCAGCATTGAGACCGACACCGGTGACGACTTCATGTCCCGGCTCGACGAAGGCGTCCCCAAGCTGCGGCTCATCGTCACAACGCTCGCGGTACGCAGACGACACGCTGCAGCCTTCGATGCGGGCTCGGGGTATGCGCCGCTTGCGGTGCTCGGATCCCAGTCTCACCATGCAATCTGCTTCAGCCGCACCCGTCCGGATAACGAGCCCGCGACGGTGAGTCTTGCGTTCCGGTGGCCGCTGCTCCTTGGCGGAGCATGGCGCGACACGACGGTGCGGCTTCCCGAAGGATCGTGGCGAAACGCCTTGACGGGTCAGGAGTTGTCCGGTGGTGAGCAACCCGTCGCGGCCGTGCTCGCGCGCACACCGGTTGCACTGCTCGAGCGCCTGTGAGCCGGACGTTTCGCGTCTGGGCGCCGCGCGTGAGCGAGATGCACCTCGTCATCGACGACGCGCGCTACGCGATGAATGCGGCGGGCGTCGGGTGGTTCGCCTGCGACGTCGAGACCGCAGCCGCCGGCACGGACTACGCGTTCTCGCTTGACGGCGGAGCAGTGGTTCCCGATCCGCGCTCGCGATCGCAACCAACGGGCGTCCATGGACCATCGCGCATCGTCGAGGACGGTCCGCCGCTCGAACCGCAGACGTGGCGCGGCTTCCCGCTGCACGAGGCGATCATCTATGAGTTGCACGTCGGCACCTTCACGCCCGAGGGAACGTTCGACGGGTGCATCACGCGCCTCGACCATCTCCAGGCGCTCGGCATCAACGTGATCGAGCTCATGCCACTCGCCGAGTACCCGGGCAAGCGCGGCTGGGGCTATGACGGAGTCGATCTGTTCGCGCCGCACCACGCGTACGGCGGCCCGGACGGACTCCGCCGCCTCGTCGACGCGTGTCACGAGCGCGGCATCGCGGTGATCGTCGACGTCGTCTACAACCACCTCGGACCCGAAGGCGACTATCTGCCCGACTTCGCGCCGTATTTCACCGACCGGTACGCAACTCCCTGGGGAACCGCATTCAACTACGACGGTGCGGACTCCGATGACGTGCGACGGTTCGTCGTCGAGAACGCCGAGATGTGGCTCGTCGGCTATGGATGCGACGGGCTTCGACTCGACGCCGTGCACGCCATCATCGACATGTCGCCCACGCATATCCTCGAGACCATCTCGAGCCGGGTGGCCGAGCTCGCGATCGAGACCGGGCGATACCTCTGGGTGATCGCTGAGAGCGACAGCAACAATCCGCAGCTCGTGCGCGAGCGCGAGGCCGGCGGCTACGGCCTCGATGCGCAATGGAACGACGACTTTCACCATGCGCTGCATACGCTGCTGACCGGTGAGGGATTCGGCTACTACGAAGACTTCGTCGGGCCGACGGACCTGTGCACCGCGCTCCAGCAGGCATTCGTGTACGCGGGGCGCTACTCGATCCATCGCCGGCACACGGTCGGTCGTGCCATCGGCGAGCTCCCGCTCAACCGTTTCGTCGTCTACTCGCAGAACCACGATCAGGTGGGGAACCGCGCGGCCGGTGAGCGTCTCTGTCACCTCGTCAGCGACGGCCGAGCACGGATGGCGGCGGCGCTGACGCTCCTCTCGCCGATGATCCCACTCCTCTTTCAAGGCGAGGAGTGGGCGGCGAGCACGCCGTTTCAGTACTTCACAGACCTGGGAGACGAGGGTCTCGGCAAGGCGGTCACCAATGGTCGACGCCAGGAATTCCGTTCCTTCGGCTGGCCGCCGGAGTTGGTGCCCGATCCGCAGGATCCTGCGACGTTCGAGCGTTCGCGCCTCGACTGGGACGAACGTGGCGACGGCGACCACGCCGGCATGCTCGACTGGTACCGAGCGCTCATCGCCATCCGGCGGGCGACCCCCGAGCTCATCGAAGGCGACGCGGTCGAAGCGACGGCGACCTATGACGCGAGCCGAAATCTCCTCCTCTACTCGCACGCGGGACTGCTGCTCGCCTGCAACCTCGGCGACTACGAAGTGACGGTCCCCGAGGCATCCGGCGCGGTGCTCATCCTCGCCGCGGCGGAATCGGCACCCGGGAGGACCGAAACACTCGCGCCTGATTCCGTGTCGATCTGGCGCCATCGCTGACGGTCTCCGCTTGTCGTCGTTCCAAACCTACATTTGTGCTATCATTTTGTTAGATAGATTCTCTATCATGTTCGCAAGCGGGAGCAGGAGGCGGCGCCACGAGATGGACGGGACCGAGGCGCTCCCGAACACACCCGACACAACTGCAGCGGATCGCGGGGCGCCCACCGGCGCGTAAAACGGCTGAAACCATCGGGGAAACGGGCGCTCCTGCCCCTAGAATCGGGCCCGTGAGTACCGCGAACGAGAGCCTCGCCATCGACCTTGTGTCGGGCGGGAATCCGTATCAGATCATGAGTTGCCTCGTGACTCTTGCGGCCGCCAACACGGGCGCCGACCGCTGCACGCTGACGAGCCTTGACCAGAACGTGTTCCGCGTCGAGGCGAGCTACGAGATCGGGGGACCGCCGGACTTCGTGGGGCACGAGTATCCGATCGACTGGCTGGCGCGTCAGCCGCTCCTCCAACGGGCCGTCGAGAGCGGCCTGATCGTGATCGGCGGGGGACTGGGCGAGCGCTCGGAGATCGAGCCGGATCTCGCGCCGGCGCTGCTCGAGGTCAAGCACACCGGCATCGTCCCGCTCCCGGTCGGGGACTCGGTCGGCGCGGTCCTGATCCTCAGCCGCAAGGTCGACCGGCCCTTCGCGGTGCGCGACCTCGAAGGCCTCCAGCAGGTCGGGATGCTTGCGGTGCTCGCGCTCCGCAACGCCCGCCTCGTCGAAGCGGTGCAGAGCGCGCAGCAGCGTGGTCTTGAGGCGCTGACACTCATGTCGCGCCACGTCGCATCGAGCATGGAGCCGGCAACCTTCTTCGAGAAGATGAGCGAAACGGTGGCGGTGCTCGCGAATGCGGAGCGTGCCGCCTTCTGGCAGCTCATCGGCGACGAGCTCGTCGCACTCAACCCGTGGGACGGGTACGGCCGCGAGAAGGCCGGGACCATGCGCATGCCCGTCCCTGACCCGAGGAGTGACGACGGTCTCGCGAGCGTGCTCTATGCGGGGCGAGCGCTCATGGTGCGGCCCGAGGTCGTGCCGACCGACACGATACCGGAGCACGTGCTCGCCCTCGGGAACGTCCGCAACCTCCTCGCTGTGCCGTGGCGCACCGCCGCTGGACCGCTTGGCATTCTCATGGCGTGCGATTCGCACTCGGCCTTTATCGAGCAGGACGAGTGGATCATGCGACTCGCGGCACGCGCATCGGCGCTCGTGTGGCAGGGATACGACGCCGAGCACCGCGCCGATCTCCTCAAGGCCGCCGAGATGGAGCGGCTCGAGACGCACGCGCAGCGCATGGCCGACCTCGATCAGCAGAAGTCGGAATTCCTGCAGCTGGCGTCGCACGAGCTGCGTGCACCGATCACGCTCGTCAGTGGATACCTGTCCATGCTCGAGGACGGTTCGCTGGGGAAGCTCCCGGAGACCGCCGCCAAGGTGGTGCCGCTGATGACCACACGGATGCGCCAGATGAGCCATCTCGTGGAGCGCATGCTCGCCGCGAGCCGTCTCGAGATACGCCGCCGCGACTCGGCGAGCGTCGACGTCCGCATCGACGACGTCACCCGTGCCGTCGTCGCATCGCAGACGATGGATGAGCATCCGCTCCGCACGATTTCGGTCGAGACGGGCGGACCCCTGTACGTCCATGCCGATCCCGACAGCGTCGAGACGATCCTCACGAACCTCATCTCGAATGCGCTGAAATACTCGCCGGATATGAGTGCCATCGCGGTCGTCGTCCGTGATGAACCCGGCTGGGCCGCGGTGAGCGTCATCGACCACGGCATCGGCATCTCCGAGCAGGAGATGGCCCGGCTGTTCCAACCGTTCCGGCGTCTCGACTCCGCGCTTTCCGCGGGCATTGAGGGCACGGGGCTCGGTCTCTATCTCTCACGCAACCTTGCGCTCGCGCTTGGCGGCGACATCACCGCGCGCTCGGTTGCGGGTGAGGGCAGCACGTTCACCCTGCGCTTGCCGGCACGACCCGCCGCCCCGACTGCGGCACACGACAGTGACTGACGCGACGGCCCGGCTGCTTCTCGTCGACGATGACGCTGCACTGGCCGAGATGTACGCGCTCCAGCTGACCGCGAGCGGATTCGACGTCACCACGGCGCACTCGGGAGCGGAGGCGCTCCGGATCGTGAATGACAGCCTCCCTGACCTCATCTACCTCGACCTCGGTCTTCCAGGGATGGGTGGCCTCGAGGTGCTCGAGCGTCTCCGCAACGAGCCGGATACCGCCGATGTTCCGGTGGTGATCCTCACCAACTTCAGCGAGCCCGACATGGTGGAACGAGGCAGGCGCCTCGGAGCGCAGGACTACCTCATCAAGGTCGACACGCCACCCGCCTTGCTCGCAGCCGCCGCCCGCAAATGGGCGCAGCGCAGCGACGACGACTGACCGGCTGAGCGAGCGAGCCTCAGGCCGCCCACTTCGAGAGCAGCCATTCATGCACGCCGCCGATCCGGAGCTCGGACAGCGTCAGATGACCGTCGTCGGCCGTGAGCCGGGCTTCGACCCCCGGGATGTGCTCTGCCAGCCAGACGCCGTGGCCGAACGGCACGAACTGGTCCTGCTGACCGTGCAAGAGCAGGACGGGCACCGAAATCGCATCGAGGTCGAAACCCCATGCCTCGAGGTGCGCGCATCCGTCTTCCCACCAGCCCTCGGCGCCCGGCGCGAGCCCGGACTGAACGCTCATGTCGAGATACTCGGCCAGGTCGCCGTTGAGCACAGCGGCATCGGGACCTGACAGCAGCGACGCCAGCATCGTCTTCACCTGCTCCGGCGTCGCCGCAAGCATCTCTGCCCGGTCGGTGTCGGACTTGGCGCGTGAGGCCGCTTTGTCGCGAAAGTACAGCTCGGTGTCGTCTGCATTGAGCTGGCCCATTCCGTGGAGATAATCGAGTCCCTCGGCACCGTACGGCGCGATCGAAGCTACCGAGGCCGCGGCCACGACAAGGTCCGGGAGCAGCGCAGCAGTCGCGAGCACATGCGGGCCGCCACCGGAGACCCCCCACGTCAGCAGCCGGTCAATGTCCAGGGCTGCGCAGATCGCTCGGACGTCACCGGCGCAATCCGCAACCGTCCTTCCCGGATCGGGAGTTGACTCGCCATAGCCGGGACGGTCATAGCTGATGAGCCGGATGCCGCGCGCAGCGGCATCGGCAACGTGGTGCTTGTAGAGGAGACGCGAGTTCGGGGTGCCGTTGTGCACGAGCACCGGAATGCCACTGGGGTCGCCATCCTCCTCAACGGCAAGATGACGACCGTCGGGTGTTTCGACAACGTGCTCCACTGCACTCACCGTTCAACCCCGCTCATGTTCCCTGCGGTGTGACGCCCGCTCCACTGAAGAGGTCGTCGCAGAGGACCATCGTTGCCGCGTCATCGCCGTTGGGAATCGCCGTATAGACACGCTGGGTCACTGCGCCATTGGCGGCGGTGACCCAGCAGATCGGTGCCGTTTCAAACGCGCCGTTAGCGATCGACGAGACGTCGGTCCATGCGCCCTGACTCCCCTGCTCCATCGCCGTGCACACGCCCTGGCCGTCGGTCGTGTCAGCACCCGCGACGGTTGTGTACGCGATCACCTGGCTCTTCTCGGTGGCCTGTGCGGCGCAGACGTATTGCGAGTCAGGATTGGTCGTCGTGTCCCCGAAGCCGCCGGTCGTGCCCGTGCTCGCCGGCGCCGGCGTTGGCGTGGCGGCTGCACTCGCTGTCGGCGACAGTACAGGCGTCGCAGTCGGAGGTGTTCCGGATGAAGGCGTTGCGCCCGATGTGGGGGCGGGTGTCGACGATCCGCATCCGACGAGCGCGATACCGGCGATCACTGCCACGAGGAGCGTGCGCATTCCCGACGAGAATAGCCGAAGAGTCCCCTAGTACCTTGCGCTGCGGTTCGGTTGATTGATGAGTGACATGACGAGCACGAACGCCCATCCGAGCGAGAACAGCACGTCCGCGAGGGCCACCGCAACGACGGACGCTGGCGCTCCGCTGAGTCGCGACAGGGATTCGAGGATGCCGAGCACGATGAGCATCAGATAGATGACACGAGCAATCGCGAAGCCGATCAACCAGACGAAGAGCGCGGTGATGAGGATGATCCCGATTGCCACACCGAACAGGATCGGTCGCAGATTGAACGTCTCGAGGACGACCCGGCCGGTGGCCGCGTCCTGCACAGGCAGGTTGATGTACTGGTCGGCGAAGCCGATCACGAACACGGCGAGCAGCCCGAGCGCGCCCTGGGCAAACGTGATCCAGCGGGCGAGCGCAACCCAGTTCATCCCCGTCGGCGCGGCGGCGAACGAGGCCATCGGCCCGTTGAAGGCATACCCGGGCGGAGGTGGCGGCGCGTCGGGGGACGGATTCGCGGCCTGCTCGACACTTCTGCCGTCCGGGAGGATCAGCGGCGTGCTGCAGCGTTTGCACGTTGTCGAGCTCTTCAGCTCCGACCACGTCCAGCAGGTCGGGCAGCAGACGGTCACCGCTCCCATGCAGCATTCTTCGCACCCGAGGCTGCCGCGCGACGTCTGTGTACAGACGGTGCCACGGACGTGACTGCACCGATTCAGCTCAGGCTCGAGTGGCTCGATCCGTCCGAACTGCGGGTCGGCCTCGGCTGCATGCGCCTGTCGACCGACTCCGACCGCGACGAGGCAACAGGGCTGGCGACGATCGCGGCCGCCATGGGTGCCGGTGTCACGGTCTTCGACACCGCACACGCCTACGGCCGGAATGCCGCTGCAGCCGGCCACAACGAGCGGCTGCTCGCGCGCGCTGTCCGCGATGCCGGCATGGAGCGCAGCGCGCGCATCGTGACCAAGTGCGGGATGACTCGCACCGATACCGGATGGCTCGCCGACGGCCGGGCGGCAACGATCCTCACGGACTGCGAGGCCAGCCTCGCGGCGCTCGACGGCCTCGCCATCGATCTGCTCCTCGTCCACGCACCCGATCCGCGCACACCCTGGCGCACGACCGTCCGTGCGCTGGGCCGTCTCCTCGACGAGGGCATGGTCCGGCGCATCGGGCTCTCGAACGTCAACCGCCGCCAGCTCGACGAAGCGCTCGATCTCGTCGATGTTGCGGCGGTGCAGGTCGCGCTCAGCGTTGTCGACGGGACGGCGTTACGCGGTGGGATCGTCGAGCGCTGCGAAAGCCTCGGGATCGCGGTCATCGCCCACTCCCCGCTCGGCGGTCCGCGCCGCGCGCCCAGCCTGGAACGCAATGATGTGCTGACGCAGATCGCGGCGCGCCACCACGTCGGACCCGCCGAGGTCGCCATCGCATGGTTGCTCTCGCTCTCCCCGGTGGTCGTCGCGATTCCCGGGGCGCGCCGCCCGCAAACAGCCGTGTCGTCGGCACACGCGGCAACGCTCGTGCTCGGCGAGCGTGACCATGTCCAGCTCGGCACGGCCTTCGGCCAGGGCCGCGCGACGGCGCGATTGGCGCCCCCACCGGACGGTGCCGAGATCGTGATGGTCATGGGCATCCCCGGTGCGGGAAAGAGCCGGGCGGCCGCAGAGTACGTCGCCTGCGGATACGCGCGTCTGAACCGCGACGAACGTGGAGGCACGCTGCAAGGCATCGTCGACGCGCTCGACGGCGAACTCTCGTCAGGCGCACGTCGTTTCGTGCTCGACAACACGTACCTGACTCGGGCGTCGCGGAGCTACGTCCTCGAAACGGCGAGCCGGCACGGGGTTCCGGTCCGGTGCATATGGATCGACACGCCGCTTGCGCAGGCCCAGGTGAACATGGTCGAGCGCCTGCTCGATCGATACGGCACGTTGCCCGCGCCTGCCGAGTTGCAGGTGCTCTCGCGGCGGGAGGCGGGCATCCTCACGCCCACCTCGCAGATGCGAACGCTGCGCGAACTGGAACCTCCGGCGGCAGACGAGGGCTTCGCCACCATCGACCGTGTGCCGTTTACGCGCTTACCCGGTGAGCGTCCGAACTCGGGGGTCATGGTCGCCGCCGCGGCGCTGTCCCGCCCCGGGTGGCAATCGGCGATCGCGCTCGCAGCACCGGACGCACCCCATCTCGTCTTCGACTGGGTGCCGGAGGGCAATGTCGACCGTATCGACGAGTCCGTCGCCCAACTCGCCGCCGTGGTGACGGGGAGCGTCGACGGTACACGCTGCGTCCACCCCGGCGGGCCGCCGATCTGTTGGTGCCGGCCTCCGTTGCCCGGTCTCATCCTCACGTTCGCGCGAGCCAATGGGGTCGACACTTCACGATCGACGTTCATCGGGACGGGCCCCACGCATCGGACGCTCGCGAACGCGCTCGGTGCGGGCTACGTCGCTGTCTGAGGCGACAGAACGGCTAGGTGGTCCCGGCGGGCGACTTGGCGAAGACCGCGTGAACCACGAGGAGCGCCGTCCCCGACGCGATCCCGAGCGGGCTCCAGGTCATCCCGAAACTGTCGCGGCGATCCACGCTGACCTCACCGTCGACCGCGACGTGCTCGTGGCTCGCATTGCTGAGGCGGGCGTTGAACGTGACCGCGAGCGAGCGACCTGCGGCAGTCAGGGTTCCGGTGACCTGCAGGATGTCGTCGCCGCCGGGTTCGACCCCATCGACGTTGAACACGACCGTCGGGTGGTTGGCCACGTCGAAGAAATCGGCGCTCCGGAGGTGCTTGTCGCGTTGCGAGTTGCCGCTCGTCAACGAGGCGGACTCTGCTTCGATGGCGCCGGTCACGTTTCCGGTCGCATCGGCGATGAGACGGCCGCTCAGTTTGGTGAAACGGCCTCGCACCGTTATCAGGCCCCAGAAATGCTTGACCCGGAACTCCAGCGTCGACTCGGCGGGATCAAGTTGCCAGACGCCGGCCGCGCGGCCGCCAAGCAGGAGGGCTCGCGGTGATCCTGCGGACTCGACCGATGGTTGAGTGGTCATGCAGCATTCCTCAGGGCGCTTTATTTACTATTGTTCCTAGCTTATCACGAGCGCTAGCACCAACCCCGAGGCGGCCACCCGCCGGCGTGACTACGCTGGCAGGCTCATGACGACACCCGGCCGATTTCTCCTGCTCGGCTCCGGCGAGTTCGAGCCGTGGTCCGCCGAGGCCGAGCGATTCGCCCTGAACGGCGCATCGGGTGATGGCTCCGCGGTCGTGTTCGCGACCGCGAGCGGCCGGGAAGGCCAGACGGTCTTCGACCGATGGACAAACATGGGCCTCGCCCACTACGCGTCGCTCAGCATTCCGGCGCTCGCTGTGCGCGTCAGCAACCGGGCAGACGCACTGGCACCGAGGATGGCCGACCCCATCGAGAACGCCAGCATGGTGTTCTTCAGCGGCGGCAGCCCGGCCTATCTCGCTGCCACCGTTATCGGGACGCCGGTCTGGGACGCAATCACGAGGCTGATCGCGCGCGGCGGGGTATTCGCTGGTTGCAGCGCGGGCGCCATGGTGGCGGGCGCCGGCGGCGCGCCGGGGAGGCGCGGCCATCTGCCATTCCCGTTCGCGAGCGGGCTCGGTCTCGTGCCCGACACCGCATTCGGCGTGCATTGGGACGCGCTCTCCGGGTGGTGGGTCCGGTGGCTGCGCGATCTTGCGCCTCACCGGCTTCCACGGAGCGTGGCGTTCGTGGGCATCGCCGAGCACACCGCGATCGCCACTGACGGCGACCGCTGGCGGGTCTTCGGAGCGGGCGTCGTCGATGTCCGAGCACGCGGCGGCCGCAGCGCGCTACGCGCGGGCGAGACGTTCCCCCGCTAGCGGACCAATTCCGCGACTCTCCCCGCGCGGACCGCAAGCTCCGCGACTCGCGTCACCAACGCCGCATTGTCGGGCACGACAACACCGTCAGCCCACGTCAGCGTGTCCTCCAGACCGATACGAACGTCATGGCCTCGCACCATCGCCGCGGCGAGCACGCCCCATGTCGCTTCGGCGCCGCCGTGGTGCAACCGCGGAGCCTGTGCAAGGCCGTCGTCGAGCACGAAATCGATCGCTCCGGCAAGCGCGATGGCGTCATCCGGCGCCGTCATCGCTTCAACTTCGACGAGGATGCGAAGACATGCCGCATCAAGTCCCTCGTGCACGAGCAGGCGAGCATCGTCGACCGTCCAGATGCCGGCCTCCACGCCGACGCCGCGCTCGTTGAGCAGATCGATCACCTCGACCGCGCCGGGTTCGCCGAGATTCACCGAGGCGTAGTCGGGGAGCACGGTCCACGCCGCGATGCTGTCGATGCGTCGCGCAACATCGGGCTCTATCCAGGCGGCGGTTGTCACGCCAACCGGCAGGCCGGGACACGCGCGGCGTACCGCGTCACACACCGCTGTCACCTCCGGCGCCGACAGCGACTCCGTGCCATCGGGACGGCGAGGATGCACGTGGACTGCACCGGCCCCGGCACGCAGCACTGCGACTGCGTCGGCCGCGATCTGGGACGGCGTACATGGAACAGCCGGATGCTCGCGGCCCTGGCGTGATCCGTTCAGACACGCCTGAATCAGCACGTCATTCCTTGCGGTCGCCGGCTCCACCTCACCCAGCGATTATCCGACGCGGCAGTCACGCTCCGGCGTCGTGTCATGGCGCTCGGTGTCATGCTCGAGGCGTGGCATATCACGTGACGGCGGAGGAATTCGAGGAGATCGTCCGCGATGCGCTCGACCGTGTCGATGCACCACTTCGCGCCCGCATGGACGCCGACAATCTGATGATCACCGTCCAACCGGGGCCGAGCGACGACGACCGTGACAACGGCATCGATGAGCACGTGCTTGGCTTCTACCAGGGAAGCTCCGGGTCGACGTTCAGCGCCTACGAGTTCCCGAAACGGATCGTGCTGCTCCAGGGCAACATCGAGCGGTGGTGCGCCAACCGGGCGCAACTGGTGGAGCAGATCACGGACACAGTCCTCCATGAGGTCGCGCACTACTTCGGCATGAACCATCGCGACATCGGGCAGACCCGCCTGCGACACTGATCGGGACGTCGCGGGTACGACCCCGTGTAGGCTGCCGTTGTGCCCAGACCGCCCCTGCCGCCGGAGCTCCAGGACCTCCTGCGCGCACCCAATCCATGCGTCGTCGCCAGCGTGACGCTCAGCGGCGAGCTGCATACCGCGGCGACCTGGTACGAGTGGTGCGACGACGGCACCGTGCTCCTCAACATGGACGGGACGCGACGCCGGCTGGAATATCTGCGGCACGACGGACGGGTCGCGCTGACCATGCTCGACGCAGACAGCTGGTACCGCCACGTCTCGCTCGTCGGCCACGTCCGCGAGATTCGACGCGACCCCGACCTCGCCGACATCGACCGCCTGTCCCGGCACTATCTCGGCCAGCCGTACTCGGATCGAACGCGCGATAGCTGGACCGCGATCATCGAGATCATCAGCTGGCACGGCTGGCAACGCGGTCATCCGATAGCCACGCGCTGACCCTTCGCTGAAGGCATCGCCAGGTCATGGCCGAGGAAACTCCGCCGCACACTCGAGCCACGCCGGATCCGCAGGCGGACGTTTCCGTCAGTGTCGACGAAGCCGGCACGCGGCGCTCCACCATCCGGCGGACGTTCCTGTCGATGGCGCTCGACACGTCGCCGTTTCGCGCGTCGCGCGACTTCCGGCTGCTGTTCTTCGGCCAGGGCGTCTCCACGGCCGGAACCATGATCACGTATGTCGCGATTCCCTTCCAGACATACGAGCTGACGCGGTCATCGCTCGTCGTCGGGCTGATCAGCTTCTCGGAGCTCATCGCAATTCTGTTGATGGCACTGGTCGGAGGCGCGCTCGCCGATGCCATGGACCGACGCCTCATGGTCCGGTTGGCGGAGCTCGGACTGTGCCTGAGCGTCGGCGTCCTCGTCGTCAACTCGTCGCTGCGACATCCGCAACTCTGGGTGCTCTTCGTGGTCGTGATCGTGGCTGCGGCCCTCGACGCCATACGGCGACCGTCGCTGGATGCGATCGTCCCTCGCATCGTTCCGCGCGAGACGCTGGTAGCGGCCGCGGCGCTCGAACTCGCTGCAGGGCAATCTCGGCCAGGTCCTCGGGCCGCCGCTGGCGGGCGTTCTCATCGCGACCGCGGGCCTGCCCCTGACCTACGGAGTGGACGTCGCCACATTCCTCGTGTCGGCGGTCGCGTTGACATTCATGCAGGCGGTTCCACCCGCGCCGGATGCTGCGGGCCTGAACATTCGCGCCGCGATCGACGGATTGCGGTACGCAACAAGCCGCAAGGACCTGCTCGGCTCGTACGCCGTCGACATCAACGCGATGTTCTTCGGCATGCCGATGGCGCTCTTCCCCCAGATCGCTTCGGGACTCGGCGGGCCGGCGGTACTGGGTCTCCTCTACACCGCTCCGTCGGCGGGCTCGTTGCTCGCGACGGTGACGAGCGGATGGACGCGACGGGTGCTCCACCACGGTCGCGCGATCGCGTTCGCCGCGGCTGCGTGGGGTCTGTCCATCATCGCGTTCGGGTTCGCTCCGTCCCTGTGGGTCGCCTTGCTCACGCTGGCGGCAGCCGGGGCAGCGGACATGATCAGCGGCCTCTTCCGCTCGGCACTATGGAACCAGACGATTCCCGACGCCATGCGCGGGCGGCTCGCCGGCATCGAGATGGTCAGCTATTCGTCGGGGCCGGCGATGGGCAACCTCGAATCCGGTGTCGTCGGTTCACTCGCAGGGGTGCGCGCCTCGGTGGTGAGCGGCGGCATCCTCTGCGTTGTGGGAACGGTCGTGCTCAGCGCGCTCCTGCCGAAGTTCTGGAACTACCGCGCGCAGACGTCAGCAAAGGATGCTGTTCCGCTTGCCGGCCGCGGGGACACGGACGACTAAAGCGCGTCACGCTCGTACGTCGTCGGATCCGGGACGCGGGCGAGTTCGAATGCCTCTCTGCGTTCGACGCATGTCCCGCAGCGTCCGCAGTGCAGCTCGCGTCCCTGGTAGCAGCTCCACGTCTGCTCGTACGGAACGGGCCTTGGGTAAGCACTCCCCTCTCGAACGATGTCCGCCTTGGTCATCCTGATGAATGGCGCGAAGAATGCGAGTGCAGGATCGCCGAAGCCCTCGTTACCGAGTTGCAGCGCGTGCTCGAGCGCGTGCACGAATTCCGGCCGGCAGTCCGGGTAGATCGGATGATCACCGGCGTGCATGCCGGCGACGACCTGCCCCGAAACCTCTGACACCGCAACGCCCCATGCGACGGACAGCATGATGGCGTTCCTGTTCGGCACAACGGTCTGCTGCATCGACTCATGCGCGTAGTGACCCAGCGGGATCTCGCGCTCCGGATCGGTGAGCGCGGATGCGAGCGGGATCTGCAGGTTGATGACCGTGTGACGGATGCCGAGTATCGCGCAGAGCCCTGCCGCAAACGCAAGCTCTTTGACGTGCCGCTGCCCGTAGTCGAAGCTCACCGCGTGCACGTCTTCGGGCGCGGACGAACCGGGATCGTTGATGACCTTGTACAGCGCCGTCGCGCTGTCCATGCCTCCCGAGAGGACCACCACGGATCTCATGGCTGCATCCTGGTTATCGCCAAACCGCATCGACTGGTGACAATAGCGGTGACCGATTCACCAGTTTGGAGTGAGACCAACAGATGAGCGATGCACCAACATCCCCTGACGACACCGACGCCCGCGACGGCGATGACGACACTGACGAAGCTGAGGCGGACGACACCCCTCCCGACGAGAGCACGCTCATGGGAGCGACCGGAGTCGAGGCCGAGGTGCTCGCCGAGCTGGCGCGCGCTGAGGGGGAGATGAGCGACCCGTCAGCGGACGACCCGGACGATGCGGGGGCGCAGGTGTAGGTCAACGCCGTCTCGGCACTCGGCGGCCTACTCGCTGACCAGTTCGTAGTCGGGATTGAGGATCGCCAGCCGGCGCGACCATGATCCGGCCATCCCCTCGACGATGAGTTGCGCCCCCGGCTCGATGCCCGGAATCTTCGGCCTCCCCTGAAACACCAGGAGGAGGATGCCGGTGTCGTCCGTCATCTCGCACTCGAGATTCGTGGTTCCTTTTGCCGTTTGCACGCGCAGTGATCGAATCCTGCCGGCGACGCGAACGCGCTGACGGAACGCGACGCCGCTGATCGGCACCGTCCCGATCGCGCGGCGCTCGAGCTCGAGGTCGACACCTGACCTGCGCACGGGCTTGCGAACCGGTGTGTCCGTGGACAGCGCGCCCGATCCCTGGAGACCAAAGGCGTGCGGCTGCACGTTGAAGGGGGCAATCGTCGCTGCCACGTGCGGCACCTTCCCGACCGCGGATGCGATGCGCTCCAACGTCCGATCGTGCAGTGCTCGTTCGAAGCGCGAGCGAAACGCCCGGCGCGGGAGCAGCACCGTGCACTCCGTCTTGCCGTCGGCCGCGATATCGGCGACGTACTCGATGGCGGCGCGTTCCACCCGGCGGTCGCGGCATTCGACGATGTCGAGCCGCAGATGCCCCAGGCCATATTCGCGCCACGCGGTTTGCAGCACGCCGGTGGCAGACGAGTTCGAGGTCGAAATGCACGTAGCGCACCAAGTCCGGGCGAAGCGTGCGCGCGTACTGAACAGCCCGCGCGGTCGTCATGTCGAGGCGACCGACCACAACGACCACGGCGTGCCGGCGCAACACCGGCGCCTCGGTTGCGGCCACCGCACCGGTCTCGAGTTGCTCCTCCTCCTCGACGTACTGGCGATGCAGCCGGATGAGCCCGAAGTACATCGGCGGCGCCACCACGGCGACGATCCAAGCGCCTTCGAGGAATTTGGTGATGAGCAGGATGAGCACCACCCCCAACGACAGCGCCCCGGCGAAGCCATTGATGACGGTGCCGACTCGCCATCGCCTCGCGCGATGCGTGTAGTGATGCTTCACCATCCCGAATCCGGCGAACGCGAAACCTGTGAAAACGCCGATGGCATAGAGCCCGACGAGCGCGTTCAACTGCGCCTGGAAGACGATGATGAGCAGAATCGCGACCGCGGCGAGGACGAAGATGCCGTTGGAGAAGACGAGCCGATGGCCGCGCCGCGTCAGCTGGCGAGGCAGGAACGAGTCACTCGCGACGAAGCTCGCCAGATACGGGAACCCGTTGAAGCTGGTGTTGCCCCCCGTAAAGAGGATGAGCACGGTCGCAGCCTGAACAACGTAGAAGAACGCGGTGCCGAACCATGCAGAGCCGAGGACGTATCGCACCTCTTGCGACACGACCGTCGGCGTGCCGATCTGATATGGAACCGCGTGCGTCCAGTGGGCAAGCAGCGATGTGCCGAGCACGAGGAACCCGAGGATCGAGCACATGATGGCCAGGGCGATCCGACCATTGCGGGCCTCGGGCTTCCGGAATGTCGAGATGCCGTTGGAGACCGCTTCCAGCCCTGTCAGCGATGCTCCGCCGTTCGCGAACGCTCGCAGGCAGTAGAAGATGCCGAGCCCCATCAGAAAGCCCGTCTGATGTCCCGGTGTATAGCCCAACAGATGAGCGCTCGGGAGTGCGTGCGCCTGCAGCCCACCGAACGCCGCCTTCACGAGCCCCGTGATCACCACCAACGAGAGCGCGACGACGTAGAAGTACGTCGGGATGGCGAAGATCGAGCCGGCCTCGCGGATGCCGCGGAGGTTGCCGAACAGCATCACCAGCACGACGGCGACGGTGATCGGCACAGTCCATGGCACCAGCGACGGGAGCGCGGATGTCAGCGCGGCGGTTCCCGCAGAGGTCTGTACAGCAACCGTCACCGTGTAATCGATGAGCAGCGCCACCGCCGCGACCTGCGCAATGCGCGGACCGAAGTTGTCCCGCGCCACAACATACGATCCGCCGTTGCGCGTGTACACACCGATGACCTGCATGTACGAGGACATCACGAAGAGCATCACTGCGAGGATCGCGAGCGTGATCGGAATCACCATGGAGAATGCGGCGACGCCGATGATCGGCACCATGATCAGGAGCATCTCCTCGGTGCCGTACGCAGACGAGGAGATCATGTCGGGGGCGAGGACGCCAATCGCCACCGGCGTCGCCAGCCGTTCCTGCGAGAGAAGCTCGGACACCATCGGCGGACCGAGAATCCGGTTCTTCAGCTTGTATCCGAGCGACTCGGGATACCCCGGGCCACCGGCTGATGCCTCGCGTTCAGGAGCTAGCTGCCGGGACCTCGGCAGGGTCCGCGCCTGAGGGTCGTCCACGGCGGCCAGTATGGCCCACGGCATTCGACAACCGGCTCAGATTGGTGGGCCCGCGTCCTTCGAATCGCGGCGGCTGTAGACGATGCGCCAGGTGCTTTCCCACAGGCCGCCCTCGGCTCGACGCTCATAGTTCCAGGTGATCGAGTCAGGACCGATGTCGGACCACACCAGGCGGGTCAGGGGTCCGGCCCCGAGTTGCGAGGTCCGTTCGAGCACCATCTGACCCGCGTTGAACGACCCTCGAAAGATGGCAGCGTACCCGCGGTTGTCCCAGTAGTCCTGCTCCCACGCGCCGGCGTCAGCGTCCCAACGACTAATACTCGCGCCGATGTAGGTCCCCTCCGGCTCAGGAGCGCAGAAGAGCTCCCGAATCGTCCCGTCGACGCGCGACACCGAGTTGGTCCCGGACTGCGAAACACCGTCCGTGTCGATCCAACGCACGTCCCATGAACCAATCCAGAAGTCGAAGGTGTTTTCGCTCACTGCGTGTGACTAGACATTCTGGTCAGTGTCCTCCTGCTCGAGCGAGGAGCAGCCGCCGGTTGCTCGTCCCTGTTTTGGTGAAGATCGACTTGAGGTGATCCTGCACGGTGTTCTCGGACAGGAACATCTGCGCCGCGATGCTACGGGTGTCAGAGCCCCTGATGAGGTGGCCGAGCAACTCAAACTCGCGCGCGCTCAGCCCGCACGCGCGACCGAGGAGGCTCGTCCGCTCTGCCGCCGAGGCGATGTCGATCGCGACGGCGATGTCCTGTTGGTTGAACGGACCCGATGTGCCGATGCGCGCTGCACGAAGGGTCAGCCACACCCCCGATGACAGATGGACGCGCGCGGTCGGCGGGTGGGCGTCGACTCCAGCTTCGACCGCCAGGAGCTGCGCGCCGACGTTGTATGCGCCCGCGGGAATCGGGCGCTGATCTGCGCCGGGTGGTACCAGCACTCGCAGGTACTCGCTCGTCTCGGGCGTCTGCGCTCTGACCTCCAGGTCCGGCGAGAGCACAAGGACGACAGGTCCGACGCGGCTGATCGGGGCAGGGGTCAGGCTGAACGTGTTCGCCGCACAGCGTCGAAGCGCCTCGGTTACCGGCTTCGCGAGGCTCGCCAGGAGCGCCGCCTCCGACGCCGAGAAGCCCGCTCCAGAGCCGCATCGCCAGAGGTCGAGGAATCCCCAGCACCCGTATCGACACCTGAAGACAAGCGACGCCACGTCGCTGACCGCATAGTCCGCGAGCATCTCTCGCCAGACCAGGCTGCGGTCCAAACGGCCTTCGGTGGAGACGGAGAGGAGTCCGACGGCGGTATCGAGCCGAGTCCAGCGGTTGACCGTCGTCAGGTACTTGAGCCGGATCAGGCGCGGCAGCTCCGGGAGGCACGGAACGTCCGCAAGCGGAGCGGAGCCAACCTCGGTATCAGGATCCGTGAGCAGCCACGCATAGGCATCGAAGGCGACGAAGCGCCGAATCTCCTCGAGCACCGCGAAGCGCAACGACACTGCATCGACGGTCGTCGACGCACAGATGCGTCCGATCCGCTCGATCGCTCGCGACGCTGCGCCGGTTGCAGTCACCGTCCGATGGTACGCGCGCCCCGAAGATCCCATGTTCCTGGGATGGCGACTGCCGCGTCGCGGGCCTAGTCTCGAATCACGCGCAGAAATCAAGGAGATCGCCATGGCAACGCTGCACATCCAGCATCCGGTCACTGACTTCGACACATGGACGGCCGCATTCGACCGGTTCGCCGACGCCCGGCGTGGGGCGGGAGTTCGCGCACAGCGGATCCAGCGCCCAGTGGGCGACCCGAAGTTCGTCGTCATCGACCTCGAATTTGACAGCGCCGCGGAGGCGGAGCGATTCCGTGGATTCCTCACCACGACGGTGTGGGCCAATCCAGAGAACTCGCCAGGTCTGGCCGGAACACCCGAGACAATGATTCTCGAGCCGGTCTCGCTCTAGACCCGGCGCCTCGTGGTAGCGACAGCCTACCGCGACATCGTGGGCGTCCCATCCTCGCTGATGTCGACCACGACGGACTCCGACGTTTCGCTCGGGCCGCCAGGATCGAGGACAATGGACATCGTCGTGTGACTTGGCGAGTCCGCCCCCAAGGTCAGGTAGTGCGGGTGAGACCGGCCGGCGGTTATCGGCGACGTGAGGTCATACATCTGCGAAGAGCTTGACGCCGGTTCCAAGCCCAAGACTCGCCCGACCACCTGCAGACCGGCGGGCACATCGCGATCCGACTCGACGTCGTAGTGCACGCGGTACATCGAGTCCTGGACGAGCTCGACATTGGTGATGCGCAGCGTCAACGCATACGTCTGCGTGTCGTCGAAAAGCGGTGCGTTCGCCTGATGGCCGGCGACTTCCAAGGTCACGTTGTCACTGGTGGCGAGCACATCACCGGTCGCCGCATCGTTGACTACCACCGAGACCGTCCAGGAGCCGGGGTCGATCTGGAGCCTCCCGTGTCCGTTATGCACCTCGCCCACCGCAAGCGCCACCGGCATGTCGCCCGTGACGTACGCCAGAGTTTCTGCAGTCCGGCCAGTTGCCGCCACGAGGAAGGTCAGCAGTAGCGACGGCGCATCAATGGGGATCGTGCCCGTGTTGGTGATGCTGTAGCTGATGACGGCTTCCATGGTGCCGTCGTGAGCCGCGTGAGCCTCAGCGGTCGGCGTGCCGAGAGTGACCTGCCGCCCGCTCCCTGTCGCAGCGCCTGATGCCGGTGCGGCGGCGGCCTGTGCGGTCTGTGCGGGCTGCCACTGGCTGCCATCCCACTGCCATTGGCCGTCCTCAGACAGTTGTCCGACTGCCCCCGACGCCGCACCCGTAGCGGTTCCCTGCTGCTCGGCCGTGCCGGTAGCCTGCGCCGTTGCCTGCTGCTCGGCTGTTGCAGTCGTGGCACCGCCGGCAGTCTGGCTCGCCACCGGCTGCCACTGTGACCCGTCCCACCACCACTGACCATCGTCCGATCGCTGCGCGTCGGCCGGCATCTGTGACATGAGTGTCTTCCTCCCTACACCCCTCAGGCGATTGCGTTTACGGAATCATGACGACGACGCACTTCCTCCGCAAGCGAGCGATCCGCCCGGCGTCAGTCGCGGAACCAGTCCCCCAACGGGAGCCTCGCGCTCAAGGCTGAGAAGTCACCATCGTCACGGATCGACTCAGCGGCATCCGCCATCGCGCGCACGGCGACCCACGTGAGGCTGCCGCCAACGCTCACGCGGCGCGCGCCGGCCGCGGCGAGCTGATCGAACGAAAGCCCTGGGACTGCAAGCACATTCACCGGCTTCGCGACCGCGGTACAGAGTGTCCGGATGTCTTCGATCGTCTGCAATCCGGGAGCGTAGACAACGTCGGCTCCGGCAGCTGCGAATGCCTGGAGCCGGGCGATCGTTTCGTCGAGATTCGGATTGCCCCGGATGTGATTCTCGGCACGCGCCGTCAGCGTGAATGGGAATGGCAACGCGCGCGCCGACTCGACGGCCGCCGCGATCCGCTCGACCGCCTGCTCTCGCGGGTAGATCGTCCCCGACGGGTCGTAGTCCTCGATGGAGCCGCCGACCGCGCCGGCACCGGCGATGCGCTGAATCGCGAAGGCGGCTTCCTCCGGTTCCGATCCGTACCCGTTCTCGAGGTCGACGGAAAGCGGCAGATCCGACACTTCGGTGATGGCGGCCGCATGCGCGACGACCTCGTCGAGCGTGGCCATCCCGTCGAGACGCCCGAGTGTGAACGCGAAGCCGGAGCTCGTCGTCGCGAGCGCTTTGAAGCCGAGCGCGGACAGGACGCGAGCCGACCCAGCGTCCCACGGATTTGGGATCACAAATGCGCCGTTCTGATGCAGCGCCTGAAACGCCGCTGCCTTCTCGGCCTGACTACTCATGAATTCCCAACACCACCTTGCCGTGCTCCCCGCTTCTCATGGTTCGCTCCCACGCCGCTCGGGCGTCCGCAAGTGTGAACGTCGAACCGATGTCGGTGTGCAGATCGCCGGCATCGGCGATACGAGCACGTTCGATGAGCTGACGCGGCGGCTCGCTGCTCCTTCGAACTACAGGAATACTGGCGGCCCGAAGCTGATGAACCGGTCGAAGCGCCCGAACGGCCGGTTCGACATCAGCAGATTCACCCATGGGTCAATTCGGAACCCGCGGCTCAGAAGGTGCCGCATCGCGACCTCGTTCGGCGCGGGCACCTGGAAGTCGAGCCATTTGATGTCGTTCGCGACGGCGCGTGCCTCGATGTGGAGCAGCAACGCCGGCATGTCATCCGGGTCGAGGACCGCGGCTGGGCCAACGCCACCTGTCCCGACGAAGGCGAACCCGACGGCCGTTCCGTTGCGCTGGTACAGGAAGCCCTCACGGCCCTCGAGGAGCCAGCGAATCTCCGCTTCCTCGCGCGGATACTCGAGCACCGACGTGTCGATTGCACGCAACGCCCGTTGGTGTGCGTCCGATGCAATCGCGATCGGTTCCGCGGTGAGGTCGCCGGATACCCGCGAACTGACCGGCGCGCCGCCAAGCGTCCACATCGGAAAACGCGCCGCTGTATCCGCACGGTAGTAGCGGCTCAGCGCACGAACATCCGTCGTCGCGATGATCGAGCGGACATCACCTCGTCCGAGTGGGAACGCCTTGTGCAGCAGCGCTTCACCGACACCCGCTGACTGATTCCTCGGCGTCACGAAGAACTCGGCGAGCTCGAGCAGGCCACCACGCTCGATCGAGCGGGCGTAGCCGATGACCTCACCGTTCTCCGGATGCTGCGCCACCCACCATTCGGCCGCATGTTCACCGAGAAATCGCTGGAGGGATTCTCCAACTGCCCACCAGTCTTCGACGGAACCGCTTTGCGGTGTTCCGTGCCGCACGCCCAAGTCCACGATGGACGTCCACATCACGCCATGGCACGCCTCAGCATCTGCGGGCGTCGCGCGGCGAATCAACGCTTCCATGCAGTCCATGTTGCGCGTCTGCTCGAACCGATGCGCTGACCGCGCGGCTGTTCTAGTTGGCGATGCCGACAGTCCGGCCGATCGTCTCAGGCTGGTCCAACACGGCGAGCATCAGATGCGCGACATTCGCGCGGGACACCACGATCCCGCCGCGGACATTCGTCCCGAGCGCCGTTCGGCTCGTCGTGGTCAACGGTTTGCTGTTGAGCCGCGGCGGTCGCACCGCCGTCCAGTCGAGCCCACTCTGCCGCAGCTCGTCCTCCATGCGTGCGAGGTCGACGTAGACCGGCTTGAGCGCTGCCTTGATGGCCGGACCCAAGAGGTACCGCATGAAGAAGCCGTCTCCCGGATCGTGCTTCGCCGGCGCCGGCCGGCCGGGCAGCGCCACTGTCGAGACCGGTGCGGCGCTCACGACGACGATGCGTCGCACACCCGCGGTTTGCATCGCCGCAATGATCGCCGCCGTCCCCTTCGACGCAACACCGGCGTCGGACTTCGAGCGTGGACCGAGGCACGACAGGACCGCATCTGCTCCTTCGACAGATGAGACCAACGCTTGTGGATCGGGAGCCGCCAGGTCGGCGGTGACGGTTCTGACCGCCCCCGCCAGGTCGCGCGGGTTGCGTGCAACGGCCGTGACCTGGTGACCGGCGGCGACAGCTTGTTCAAGCGCCTTGCGGCCGATACCGCCTGTCGCTGCGAAAATGGTCAACTGCATCGATTGGCCCCCTGATACTCCGTATTGTCGTATGCTCGTCAGGATATCAGATCATACGGAATCCATATCATATGCCTGCCAAACCTACCCGCGATATCGACGCGCCGCGCCGCCGGGGGCGTCTCAAGGCTGAGATCCGGGATGCGCTCCGTGAATTGACGATCCAGCTCGCAATGCTCAACCGGCAGGTGGGCTCACATCTCGAGCTCCGCGACATCGATCTCGACTGCCTCAACCTCCTCGACCGGCGGGGGCCGCTCAGCCCCAAGGAGCTCGCGTTGCAGGTCGGCGTCCACCCTGCGACCCTGACCGGCATCCTCGATCGGCTCGAGCGCGACGGCTGGGTGACGCGGGACCGCGATCCAGCAGACCGGCGCGGACTCCTCGTCCGATCGTTGCGGAGCCGCACTCCGGAGTTGCTGCACCTGTACTCCGGTATGAACTCAGCGCTGAGTCAGATCTGCAATCGCTACGACGACACGCAACTGGAAGCTCTCGTCGACTTTCTCAGCCGCGCCGCAGAGGCCGGGCGCACCGCCGTCGACGAGCTGGCGAGCGGCTAGGAAGGCGCTGCTGGATTCCGAGCCTGGGCGGTGCTCACCCGTGACCGCTCAGCGCAGTTCGTACGGCGCTCACATCCTCCCGACCGTGGCCGGCGTCGACGGCGGTACGCCACTGCTGAGAGAGCGCCGCGAGCATTGGCAGTCGGGCGTTGCCGGCAGCGGCGAGTGCCAGGTCGACGTCCTTGAGTGCCCACTCGAGCGGGAACTCCGGCGCGAAATCGCCTCGTTCCATCTTGTGCAGCTTGGCGTCAGCGATTGGAGCGTCGAGCGGACCACCCTCAATAGCCTCAGCCAATTTGGAGCTGTCGACGCCCAAGCGGTCGGCCAGCTCGAGCGCTTCCGCGACGCCCTCGATGAGGGCGGACATGTAGGCGTTGACAACCAGCTTCATGCGGCTCCCCTGGCCGGCCGGGCCCAGCCACACGGTCTTGCGTCCGATGGCCGAGAATGCCGGAGCCAGGATCGCTTGCGCCTCCTCCGGGCCTGAAGCCAGGATGAGCAATTGGCCGGCCTCGGCCGGGCCTTTGCTTCCCGAGACGGGGGCGTCGACGAGCAACACGTCCGGCCGGAGGCTGCTCAGGCGGCTCGCGAGTTCAACGGTGGCGTCGAGGCCGATCGTGCCCATCTGTGCCCACACCGCCCCGGCGCTCAAGGCGTCAGGGACATTCCCACCGAATATCACGTCGCTCACGACAGCAGCGGTCGGCAGCATCGTGATCACGATGTCTGCCTCCTGGACCGCCGCGCTCGGAGAGTCAGCCACCTGCGCTCCGGCATCACGCAGCGGCGTTGTCGCCGACGGCGAGCGATCCCACACTGTGGTGCGGATGTGCGCTCCGATCAGCCGTCGGGCCATGGCTGCGCCCATGATGCCGGTGCCCAGCACCGCGACCCGCGGGCCCTCACCTCGGTCATCCAGTTCGTCCATCGCAGCGTCCTCTCTGTGGTTTTGCTGTCACACGCTCAGTACGCAGGGCTGACGAGGCAACAAGTCTAGGGTTGCCAATCTGGCACACCTCACGAGTTTAGGAGGACGATGGGAAGGCAGACGGCCATCGCGGTGTACGTGCTCGCGCTCGTAGCCGTCGTCGTCTGCGTGGACGTCCTGTTCTTCAGGCACGAATTCGGCGAGCGGCTCGTAGCAAACGTTGTCATCGTCGTGGTGTTCGGGGCGGTCTATTTCCTGGCCCGGAGGTAATCTGCCGGCGGTCCAGACTTGCCGTCCGCGTACCGAATCCTCAGGCTAATACGGTGGCTGCCCCAGGGACACCCGTCCATCGATCGCGAACCGGAGATCCGGTGCTCATCGTTGCCAATGGGAATCCCCTCTCTCGGCGAGCCGACTCCATGGCGCATGCCGCGCTCCGGCAGCTGAAGGTCTCGTTCAAAAGCCAGGTGGAGCTCGTGACCACCGAATATGCTGGGCACGCTCGCGCTGTGGCAGCATCATGGGCGACCGAGCACCCCGATGGGACGATCATCGGCGTCGGTGGGGATGGAACCCTCAACGAGATTTGCAACGGCATTCTCTCTGCGACTGTCCCTTCCGACAGCCGCGTTGTCCTCGTTGTCTGCGGCGGCGGCAATGCCAATGATCAGTACCGGAGCTGGCCGTCCTCGCGGAGAATCCGGCCGGAGGACGTGCTGTCGGTAGAGCCCGTTCCGGTGGACGTCCTCGAGGTGTCATACAGCGCCAACGACGAACAAGCCGAGCCACACCACGCGCTGTCATATGCAGCGATCGGTGCTCTGGCCACGGGCGCTTCCATGGTCAACGGTCGCCGACGGGGGATGCTCGGCAATATCGCCCTGATTCCCCAGACGTTGCTGCGCGCGCAGCCGGTATCCGTGGTGATCGACAGCCGGCTCACCCGCGCCGACAGCCTCAGCTGGCACATCATCCCCACGATTGCGAAGGTCTTTCGCGCGAGTGCGAACTCGCGACGCGCAGACGGGCTGATGGAAGTCGTCGTGGTACCACATCGCTGGTGGCCGACGGCGCTGCGGATGAGCTGGTTTGGGCTTCGCGCTCTCGTATGGCCGCATCGACCATCGCAACGCGCGAGGATGACGTTCTTTTGGGAGCAGGGCGGCGCCGCGCAGTTGGATGGCGAGACCGTCGACATTCCGCCGGGGTCCGAGGTGACCGTGCGCTGTGTTCCGGCGGCCCTTCGCATGCTCTGCTGCGATATCGAAGGCTCCACCAAGACGCTTTTCTCCGCTGCGCCTACCAACTGAGTGCGTCGCGCAGTGGGTCTGTTGTCCGGCGACACCCGCGTGACCGAGCATCCGTTGGTCAAATACTCTTTGTCTTCACAGTAGGAGGAGGACCACAGCCGATGCATCACGAGGTCATTCATGGGTCATCGATGCCCCAGCCGATGGGGCATTACTCGCAGGCTGTCCGGGCCGGCGACTTAGTATTTGTCGCCGGTCAGCCGGGCATCGATCTGGGAGCGTCGAGCGATCCTGCCACTGCCGCGGCGGTCCCGGGGGGGTTCGAAGCTGAGATGCGTCAGGCTTTCCGGAATCTCGAGGCAGTCCTGCAGGCCGCCGGCAGTGGACTGGAACACGTGGTCAAAACCACGACGTTCCTCACCGACGTGGAGAACGGCGAGGCCGCGAATCGGCTCTACGCAGAGTACTTCCCGACCAACCCTCCGGCGCGTTCGTCGCCGATCGTCACGCTGCCACGCGGCCTGCTCATCTCCGTCGAGGCGATCGCGGTGGTTCCGTCAGACTAAAGTCGGCTCGCCGCTTTAGCGTTTCGTCAGTGTCAAACGGCGATGTTCCCTGGAGGATCCGAGAGTGACGCCACCGCTGCAGTCCAGCGGGCATCGATCGTCGCGGTCGGCGGTGGTCCGTGGCGCAGCGACCACGATCATCGGGTTAGCTGCAATCGCTGGTGTGGTGGTGTTCCTCAATCCTGCGCATGTCGGCAGTGCACTCAAGAGCTTCCGATTGGCGCTGGTACTCCCGATCGTTGCGCTCTCGGTTGTCGTTTACCTCCTGCAGGGTCTGCGGTGGCATTTCCTCCTTCGCGACGTGGGGGCGCGCCTCCGTGTGCGAGACACATTGCTCATCAACATGGCCGGTCAGACGATCACCGCCCTCGTGCCGCTCGGGGATCTCACCCGTGCAGCGTTCGCAAGCACTGCCACGGGAACTGACTTTGGCACGGCGGCCGCGACGGTTACCGTGCAAGAGCTCTCGTACACGTTGGTGCTCATCCTGTTCGCGCTGCCGGCGATCCTGGCTCTCGGCTACGGACTAGCTGCCGTCATACCGGTGGTCGTTGGCATCGCGGCCATTCTGATCGTCCTCACTGTGTCACCGATCTTCTGTCGAGCCCACACACTCATCGCGCACATTCCCTTCCTCAACCGAATCCTGCCAGCCCTCGACGAACTGCAGGTGCAAACCGCGGCGTTGCTCCATCGCCGCGACGCACTTGCGTTGACCATTCTCGATGCCGCGCGTGTGGTCGTCGCGATCACAGCGTTCTGGCTCGTACTCGAAGGCCTCGAACCTGGGCGCATCGGCTGGTGGCAGGCTGGCTTCGTGCTGACGTTGTCGACACTCGGCGGCGCTGTGAGTCTGCTCCCGGGCGGCGTCGGTGCAAACGAGGCGACCGTTGCCGCCCTCCTCATCTTTCTCGGCTTTGACTACGGTGCCGCCGGTGCTGCAGCAATCATTCAGCGAAGTTTGTTGACTGGGTTGTCGCTCATCTTGGGTGTGAGTTCCTATGCCGCAATCCACCGTCGCCTACATCTGGGCGGAATGTTCCAACTGATCACGCGCTCGCCGATGGCGTCCGCTGCCTGAATAGCTCAGGTCCGGATGCGCCGCCGCCAGCTCGAGACAGACAGTCGCCCGGCGGCCGAACCGTAGCGCTATGAGTGAGTCCGTCAGCGACGACGCCGCCGGGGAGCAGTTTGCAGTGTCCATGGACGGCACCACTGCATGGCTGGAGTACAAGCTGCGTGGCAATCGCCTGCACCTCGTGCACACCGAAGTCCCCGAAGCGTTTCGAGGCCAAGGCGTCGGCGGCCGGCTGGTCGAAGCGGCGATTGCCAAAGCCCGCGCAGACCACCTGACGATCGTGCCCTGGTGCCCCTACGCGCGCGAGTGGCTGCAGGCGCACCCCGACCATACCTGCGATGTCGCCGTGGACTTCAAGACGAGGCCGCCCAAAAAATAGGCAGTCGGCAACGGCGTATGGACGGTTCGGCCGGATGTTCACCGTTCGTCGACCCAGTTGGTGACGCCCTCACGATCCACGACCGAATCTGAGACTAACGGCCCTCCGACCACTGGTCTCCCAGACCAGTGGTCGAGAACATCACTGAGGTTGAAACGCGAGGGTTAGGCGTCCTGCGCGCGGTTGTGCTCCATGGCATCGGTGCCACCGTTCTGCTCCAGGATCTGCTTGGCGCGTTGCACGTCGTCCGCTGAACCGTGCACGACCACAAGCGATTTGCCTGCCCTGAGGTACTCGCTGTACTTTGGGATGTGCTTCTTCGACACAAAAAAGCCGACGATCGTGCTCAGCACGCCGGCGCCGACAGCGCCCTCCGCTGCCCCGACCACCGTCGACGCCAGCGGTCCGATGGCCAGCACCGGGCCGACGCCCGGGATGAAGAGTGCCGCCACCCCACTGAGCAAACCGAAGAGCCCGCCAACCCACGCTCCCGCCGCCGCGCCTGTCTTGGCGATGTCGCCGGTGGTCACGAATCCGTTGAGCTGTACTTCGCTTTGCAGCCCCTGGCCGATGACCGAAACACGATTCGGTGGGAAACCCGCCTTGACCAGCCGTTCGATCGCCGCAGTAGCAGCGTCAACTGTGTCAAATGCTGCGACGACGCTGTCATCGGGCAGGGTGATCGTCTCCGATGGTGCACCGGTGGTTGCAGTGTTAGTCATCGAACGCCTCCTCATTACGTGAACGATGTTGCCTCTCGAACGCGTCCTCACCTCGACTGGCGACGACCTCGAGCGTGACGGACCACTGATGATCTTTATCAGCCGGCGGCAACAGCCGGCACGGCTCATACCACACGAGCCGCGACAGACCTGCCTCGGGTTCGACGAAGTAGAGGCCAAGCCGCGACTTGTCGGGGAGGACCACGATGCAGCGGCCGCGATTGGCGATCTCCTCGAGAACCTCGCAGGCGTCGCCCAGCGCGTTGTCATCCGGAAAGCCATACGAACTGCTGAGGTGATCAAGTCGGAAATAGCGTGCCCCGAGCGATTGGTTCTGCGTAATGCCTCGCAACGTCGGTGCCCGCAGGCGCTTGTCCCACGCCACCGAGGTGCTCATCCTTTGCCGGCGCTTCCGGCTGCACTCGGTTGCGATTGCCGGCCGACCATCTCGGCTTCGCCTCCCGCTGTCGATTCCGGCTGGCGCTTCGTCGAATCCTGCTGATCACTGGTTGTCCGCGCATTTCGCGAAACCGGAATCTGCTTCGGCTGCGCTGCCGATTGATCGATGGGAATTGAGATCTTCAGCATGCCGTTCTCAAACGCGGCGTGTATTTTGTCGACGACAACACCATCCGGAAGCGCGATCTCTCGGCGGATCCGGCCTTCGAATCGCTCGTGCCGGATGCAGTTCTTGTCTCGCTGATGCGCTTGTTTGCCCGTCGTAGCCTCGATGACAAGACGCCGCGGCTCAGCGCTGAGGGTCACGTCCTCGGGCGCGAACCCAGCGAGCGACATCTCAACCTGCAGCCCATTCTCGTCCTGGTGCACGTCAATCGGCGCCACGAGCGCCGGTTGTAGATCTCCCAACCGTATCGGGAGACCGTCCACCAAGGCTCCCCCGAACATCCGATCGAGGTTCGTGTGAAGCGCCTTCAAGTCATCGGCGGGATCCCAGGTCACAAGAGTTCATATCTGCACCTCATCCTTGTGTTATCCAGCGTACAGACGGCCTAGGACACAAGTCATCAAACGGGACCGCACATGTCAAGGCCATCGGAGGTAACTGTCGTTACTGAAAGAAACGAAATACAGCGCTGGGCGGTCCCGCGTTCGGCGGAGGTTAAGAGTTGTCAGTTGTCTGTCAGCGGGTCGAATCGCGCGACACGATCAAACGTTTCACTGCCAAGTGGTCCAGAAGGCGAGGCGCGTTTGGCAGCGCGACATCTCCCGTTCCAATGACGGAAGATCGTTGCTGAGCAGCTCATCCTGGACCGGCTCGGTAGTTGGATCGGGCAGGCCGTAGGTGCGATCGATGATTCGAGTTTGCACGCGGACGAGCTCCTCATACGCTCCCTGCCAGTGCCCGCGCATCGTGATGGGTAGCGGCTCCAACGCTGTGCCGGTGGTCGCGGATGCAAACGTCATCGGCTCGGGAACGGCGTTCAGCTGGTAGCCGCGACGGCGGATTGTGAGGATCAACTCAGGGTGCCTCGGATTGAGCTCGACTTTGTGGCGCAGCCGCGAGATATAGAGTTCGACCTCGGCCTCACGACCCGGTAGTTCGGCACCCCAGGCGCCGCGAGCAAGTTCGCTGCGGTTGAGAATCCTGTGCGGGTGCGCCATCAGGAAGGCGAAGAGTTGCCACTCCGCCGGTCCGAGCACCTGGCGGCGGCCGCGCCGCTCGACTGTGTGATCGGCCAGTCGCACCCGAAGATCCCCGACGACCGCTGCCTGGCCGAGTGCACCGCGCAGCGGTTCCGCGCGAGCGAGCACGGCGCGCACGGCGAGCTGCAGGTACTCTGGATCGAACGGCTTCTGAACAACCAGTGTTGCTCCCTGGCGCAGCCGGCTCTTGAGCTCGTCCTCGTCGTCCACGAGCACCACGAGTGGCCCCTCGAACGTTCTGCGTACCATTGAGAGGGCCGTGTCTTCCGGCGGAAGGTCGCGTGAGCTGATGATGACCAGTTGAGCGCCCGCGGCCTCGATGGAGCGAACGAGTTGGTGAAACTCCAGATGCGTGTGCGCTTCCCATCCTGCATCTGCCACCAGTGCCGACAGCGTCGCCGCATAGGCAGGCGAAGACTCCAGGATCGCAGCCGCCACAGAGGTCCATGACCCGAGCCGCTTCGTTGCCACCGAGTGGCCTCCCGCAATAAGCCCTCCCGCACTAAACCCAGCGCCATCTTGCGCTCTTCGCCTGCGTCTCGCAGCGGTGTCTGGCGATCCCCAAATCAACGGCCAGATCGGCCGCCGGACAGCGCAACGTCGACGGGGCAGCTCGCCCAGCAGCGGCCGATGTCTCAGTCGCGCCGGAGCAGCGCGCGGTGCACGACGCGTTCCAGCTCAGAGGTGATCGACGCGTAGCACTCGCACGACATCGTCTGGAGCAGTTCTCGGTCGACTATCGTGACGCGGCCGCGGCTGTAACGAATGGCCCCGTCGCTCTGCAGGAGTCCCGCGGAGATTGACACGGTGGAGCGCCGGACGCCGAGCAGTTGACCGAGGAAGTCCTGCGTGATCGTGAACACGGACCCGAGGCGATCCTGGCTCATCAGCAGCCAGCGGGCCAGCCGCGCATCATTCGAGTGGAGCCGGTTGCACGCTGCGGATAGCGCGATCTGGCCGAACAGCGCCTGCGTGTAGCTCTCGACAAGCCGCTGAAACGCGTGACAGCGGTCCGCCCATTCAAGAAATGTGGGCGCATCCAATCGGAGACTTCGGCCGGCGACGCCCGCGATGGCGCGCACCACCAGGCCACCGAATGGGACGAGCGGCACGCCGACGATGCCTTCGATCCCGACAGTGGCGATCTCCACCATGGCGCCGTCCCGGAACGGTGTCACGAGCGAGATCACCCCGTCGACAGGGAAGTACACGGCGTCGACCGGTCGTCCCGGTTCGAAGAGCACCGTTTTCGCCGGGAAAGCAACGCTGCTGGCAGCTTCGAACAGCTGCCGCCGGTCCGAAGGCGGGAGTGCTGCCAGAATCCGGTTCTCACGGCGCGCGACAACCCCGGTCGCTTCGAAGGTCTTCACTCGACGATCGGACTACCTGCCTGAGCGTCGGAAGGCGTTCGACCCGGACTCGGGATCCAGAAGTCGATGATCGTCCCGTGCCCGGGAACGCTATGGACTCGGAGCCGGCCTCCAGACATCTCGGCGCGCGCGCCCATGCCGACCACCCCGAGGTGACCAGGTTCATGTTGGGCTGCACGTGACGACCCGCACCCGTCGTCTTCGATGTGCACGTCGACGCCGCCCTCGCCGGACGCCACACGGAGTTCGAACGTTCGCCGCACCCGCGTGCTTCTCGACATTGCCGAGCGCTTCCTGCACGATGCGATACACCACCAGCGCCGCAGCCGGGGCGGGCTCGTCCATCACTCGATCGTCGAGTTCCCACCGCACGCCGCTCTCCTCATGCAGGGTATCGAGCAACAGCCGCAGCGACCCCACAAGGCCGTGCATCTGCAACTCGGGCGGAACGAGCTGGAACAGCAACCGTCGCAGCCGGCCGATGGTCAACCGCACGGTCTCCTGGACCTGGCGGCCTTCACGCTTGTACTCCTCCCCTTCGAGGTGCTCGATAAGCGGCGAGAGATGCAGGTTCACAGCCGTCATCACCTGCACCGCGTCGTCGTGGATCTCAACAGCGATGCGCTTGCGTTCCTCCTCCTGGGCCCGGACCAGGCGGAACATCAGCGCCCGTCGGCCGTCGGATGCAACCCTTGTCGCTACCGCAGCACTGAGAACGTTGGCCATCAGTTGCAGGAACTCGGTTTCGTCGGCGGCCCAGGAGCGGGCCTCTCGGGCATACAAACCCAGGAGTCCGTATGGCCCTTCGGTGCCGCGGATCACTGCGATGAGACCACTGCGAATGCCCGCCTGCTTGAGCGCAGGAGCTTCCGCGAATCCGCCGAGGTCGTAGTCCGACACCGCGAGCATGGGTGCACCAGATTCGAGCAGACGCGCTGCGGCATTTCCCGCATCGAGGGTCGACCTCGGTATAGCCATCGGCAGACCACGAGATACCAGCACGCTCTGCACGCGGCCCCCGGAGTCGACGTCGACGATGTATCCCGCGTCAGCCCGCAGGACCATGCTGCTCGCCTTGAGTATGCGTCGCGCGAGGTGACCGATCGCCATGCCTGCGGTGCCCGCTTCTGTCAGTTGAAGCAGCGTCGCGATGTAAGGGGAAGCGGGTGTCATCTGGTGTCCTGCTCCTCGCCGGTCATCGCTGTCATGAGCGACGGGCTCACCTCGACGTGTCCCGAGGCTGACCAGTCCGCTCATGTTGAAAGGCTGCGAGGACACAGTCGACTCCAGTCCGCGCGAGATCGGTTCACAATGATGCTGGAACTGTTATACAGAGCCTGGCGAGAGACGTCAGTGACCGCGATTGCCGTCTGTGTGACTCCGGTCACGGCGTCTCGAGCGCAAGGGGGAAAGGCCTGCGGCGAAACTCGCAAGCCTCCCTTCGTCGACGACCCTCACTGCTCCCGCAGTTTTGTCGATCACACCTTCCGCTCGCAATGCAGCGAGCTCTCGACTCACCACTTCGCGAACGGTACCGACCGCATCAGCCAAGCGCTGATGGCTGATATGGACGACGGCGCGACCGTCGATTCCGCGCAATGTCATCTCGCGAAGGTGGCGCGCGATGCGCACCTTGATCGGTTGTCCGCTCGCGTCAGCGACGATGCGCAACGCATCGGCCATCACACCCGCGACGTGTTGCGCGATGCTCCACGGCAGCTCCGGATCATGCGCTCCGGCGCTGCGCACCTGGTCGAAGGTGAACAGCTTGATGCTGACGTCGGTGATCGCTTCGGCGTTCCACTGGTCAGTGCCCGCCAGATACGGTGAAAGCCCGACGAGATCGCCGGCTCGCGCGTAACGGATCGTCATCTGCCGGCCGAGTTGTGTCGTGATGAACACGCGCACGACGCCGGTCACCACCAACGCAATCCTCGGGCGCTGGCCCGCGCGCAAGATCGAGGCGCCCGCGGTGACGTGTACCTCGTCGACCCCGGCGCCGAGCTGTTCCTGCCACATCCCAGTGAGCTGTTAGTGACTGCTCCGCACGCGGCTCACGGCAACCCGCGTCGCGTTCGGTCCCGGCAGGGACGTGGGAGTGGGCACAGGCATCGATGTGAGTGTGCGGGTTGCCGCGGCCCATGCGGAATAGGCGTGATATCAGGGAAGCGTAGACGGAGTGTCATCCGTCCGAGCAAGTCGAAGTGAGAGCACGGATATGACCGGGCGGGACTACATTCCGGCGCGACAGTCAGTGAAACGCGGTCCCTTCACGGAATGCGTGAATCAGTTCCTGCTGCGAATGGATGCCGAGCTTCTGGTAGATGGAATGGAGGTGATTGCGCACGGTGCTCGGACTGAGAAACAGCGCCTTCGCAATCGACGGGACTCTGTCACCAGAGACTAGGCGGCTGACGATTTCCAACTCTCTGGTGGTGAGGCGGGAGAGGCCGGTCAGATCTCCCTCGCGCGGGGTGGTGGCGAGCTGGCTCGACAAGGACACCGCATCAGAATCCCTCACATACCGGGACATCCAGTTCTCCACATCGGCCGCTGTCCCGAACGTGGACTCCGCGTAGGCGCCCGGGAGCAGCGCGAACCCGCAGCGTGGCGGCGGGCGCAGCGGCCAGAGAACCGCTTCGAGCAAGACTGGATCGCCCTGCTTGGAACAGGCGACGAGATTGAGGGTGACTCCCGCCCCCGTCGCCGCGGCGTGGGCGAGTGACCCCAGCAGGTGGGGGACACTCGTATCTGTCACCAGTGACAGAATCGACCGCCCAAGGATGTCGGATGGCTGGTATCCGAGCAGGCCTTCGACGTCGCTGCTGATGCGGTCGATCAGGAGGCTGTCGTCCGACGTTCCCACGACGGGCGTCAAGTCCGAGTGCGCAACCTCGGGCAGCAGCGTGCCGTTCCTCGTCAGTGATGTCGCAAACACGGCGACCGCGAAGCGCGGCGGAGTGTCCGTCCCCAGAGCGCGCACCCAGACCTGCACCGGCATGGGCTGCGTTTGCCTGCGGCGGAGCGCACGCGTCGTGACGTAGCCCTGGAGGCGACCGGTGCGCAGCAGATCGAGTGCGCCAGATGGCTGATCGGTCATGAACTCGTCGATCGTCCTGCCCAGGACCGTGCCTCCATCCGATGCGAGCATTTCGCGCAGCGGCGGGCTCGCTGCCATGATCCGGCCCGACGGGGCCTCGATGATCGCCGCGGGAAGCGTCGCGTTGGCGACAGCCTCTATTGCCTCTTCCGCGAGACCTTCGGACTGGAGTGGCTCGTCGTCCTTAGGCGTTCGTATCCCCCGGAGCGCACCGTGGAGTTCGTCGCCGCCTCCCCGGCGAGATGCACGTCATACAGTGGACTTTCCGTTGGTGGATCGCAAGGAGCGGCTCCGATCCGCGACGCACAACGAATGTGAGCAATTGATCTCAAGCTCAGTGTGCGTCAGGTCACCCACGTTGCTACCGTAGTCATAGACCGGCCGCGCCAGACAAAGCTACCCTCGTTGAGGATTGGTCGAGAACGTCCAGGACAGTCGGCGCGCTATCTGGGAGGAAGTGCTCGAAGGCTTCGTCGAGCCTGCATACGTCCCTGCCGGCGACCTCATCTTTCGTCCGGGCGCGCCACCAAGGATCGCGCTCATCCGAGCCGGCATCGTCCGTGTCTTTCTCTGCGGGACAACTGGGCAGCAGCTGACCATCCGCTATGGCCGGCGCGGCGATCTGGTTGGATTGCTCCCGCTCCTCGGTAGCAGCAGCATGTGGAGTGCCGAGGCTGTCGTGGACACCACCGTCGAGATCTTGACCATGGATCACGTGCGCGCGGCCGCAGGGCGCCGCCCCGACCTTCCGTGGTTGATCGCGGAGCACGTCGCGAACTGGGCATCCCGTGCCCTCCACACCCTTCAGGAGAGTTCCTCGCTGCCGGCGGCAGCGCGCATCGCCATCCACCTTCGGGCAATCGCCCTGCCCACCCATGATGGACTCGCCGTTGCGCACATCACGCAGCAGCAACTCGCGGACGCGGCCGGCACCGCGCGCGAGGTTGTCAATCGCGAACTCGGCGCCCTCCGCGCCCAGGGGATCATCGCTACCAAGCCCCAGCGGGTGGAGATACTTGACGAGGGGCGACTGAATCGGATCGCGTTGCGAAGGATCCCGGGACGGGAGCGCTGACCTCGTCCCCGCAACCAGGCTCTCAATAGCAACAAGTTCCGGTGGGGCGGCGGCAAGCGCCGCCCCGTCAGTGAACTCGCGGCGTGAAGGACATCAGCGCATTGCTGGTGCCACCGACCTCGGCGATCGGTGCCACTGTGACCCACGTCACCAGATTCGCGGCTTGACTCATCCGTACCCCAGAGACCGATGTGCTCAGGCGGTCACAGTGTGATCACGACGTCAGCGCCGGGTCTCAGGAGGCGTAGACCGACAGGTGCGTGGGGCGCGCGAGGCACCCAGCAAGGATGGATCTGGCGTTGCACACGGTGTGGCCTTCAACACATCCGGACCGTGAACAACCGGAAACCGACAGCAGGGAGGCGAACAGGAGCGGCGATGAAGAGGCAGCAAGGTGCATATGTCGACCCGCTCGCGGTAGCACCCGCTCCTCGCACCAGGACCCGTCTGGCGCGCCGTCTCGACGCGGCCCACGAGGCAGGCCGTGAGGAAGGTCTCCGCCTGTACAGGAGCATGTTCGAGCGCGGATCACTGGGGCAATTGATAGTCGACTTCACCGAGTTTCGCATTCACGTCGCGAATCAGGCTCTCTGCACCATGACCGGATTCAGCGCTGACGAACTCGTCGGCGCGCCGGTCGCGAAGATCTTCCCTGCCACCCAAGACCCCACGCCCGATGCAATAGCGCGTCTCGCCGGTGGCCATGTCGACGGCTACTCCGTCGAGCGGGTGCTGCAGCACAAGGACGGCCGCATCTTCCCGATACTGTCGACGGTCTCCGCGGTGCGCGATGAGGGCGGGGTAGCAGTACAGGCGTTGGTGCTCATGCAGGATCTGACACAGCAGCATCAGATCAAAGCCGCGCAGGCGCGGAGCCAGGCAGTGATTGACGCGGCGGCCGCCGCGCTCCCTGTGGTCTTCACGACGTACGACACCAACTTACGCCTGACCTTCGCAGCCGGGGAGCGCGAGCTCGCCGGCGTACGCCTCAAGGACTATGTCGGCAAGCACGTCTCGGAGATCACGACTGATGAGGGTGGACTCTTCGCACTTGAACAGGCGCTCGCCGGGTTGGAGTCGACGTCCAGGGCGCTCTTCAACGGCAGCACGTACCTGACACTCCATGCCCCGATGCGTGATGACAGGGGTGCAATCAACGGTGTGATCGCCGTTTCCAGCAACATCACTGCCGAGGTCTCGGCTGAGGAGGAGCGCCGGCGGGCCGACGAGTTGCGACTGTTTGCCGTACGACACGATGCCTTGACCGGCCTCCTCGGACGCTCCGGTCTCGTGGAGTACCTCAGTGACCTCGCGGCGGCCGGCCAGCTGACCGGCGCCCTACTCCTCCTCGACCTCGACGACTTCAATCTCATCAACGACAGCTTCGGCCACAAGGTCGGCGACGCCGTATTGCATGCGATCGCAGCACGGATTTCGACGATATTTCCCGAGTCGGTGGTGGCCAGGTATGGGGCCGACGAGTTTGCGGTGGTGGCGCCGACTGTGAACAATCGGCTCGAGGCAGCCAACGCCGCAATCCGCATCTTCGCAGCGCTGGAAGACGATGTTCAGGTCCACGGTCATCCCATTCATATGACCGCGAGTCTCGGCATCGGCCTGCAGACGAAACCACGTGGCCATTCCGCACCAACGCTGATTCGCAACGCGGCCTCAGCGTTGACACACGCCAGGAGCGCCGGTACGGGACAGTATCGACTCTACGACGCAGCTATGCGACGAGAGGTCCGGCATCAGCTCGTCATCCAGGATGGACTGCGACAAGCGATGAGCGCCGGGCAGCTGCACGTAGCGTATCAGCCGATCGTGAACCTCTTCGATCAGCGCGTGATCGGTGCCGAGGCGCTGCTTCGATGGAAACATCCTGAGCAAGGGTTCATTCCGCCGAGTGACTTCATCCCGATCGCCGAGAAGAGCGGCCTCATGGTGCCGATTGGCCAGTGGGTGATGTCGACGGCGTGCTCGAAAGTCCTCACACTGCAACGCAAGTTTGGCATCTACATCGCAGTCAACGTCTCGGTGCGCCAATTGGTCGGCGATCTCTTCGCCGGATGGGTCGAGGACGTCCTGAGCAGCACTGGGCTGTCGCCCCATGCACTCGTGGTCGAGGTCACCGAGAGCGCACTCATGGACGACATCGGACTCGCCCGAAGAGCCTTTGAGCGGCTGCGGTCTCGAGGTGTCAAGGTCGCGATCGACGACTTCGGCACGGGATATTCGTCCCTGGCGCGCCTGCAGCGCCTACCCGTCGATGTGATCAAGCTCGACCGCGCATTCGTGACCGATGTCGATAAGCGAGCCCCGGCACGATCGATGGCCGCGGCCATTCTTCAGGTGAGTGCCGCGATCGGGGCACAGATCGTTGCTGAGGGCATCGAGACCGATGCGGAGGCTGCCACGCTCGCCGAGCTTGGCTACAAGATCGGACAGGGCTACCTCTTCGGGAAACCGATGCCCATCGAGCAACTGAAGGCGCAATTGATGGCTCATGAGCGCTTTTCGGTCGAGCCTGCGGCTTCCTAACGCGGTGCTGCTGACGAGAATCCGCCAGTGATGTCTCGAGGCACGTCCGGCCAGAGCGCTCATCACATATCAGCTTCAGCCTCGGGTTGCGTCACGACCGTCGCGGCTAGTGCGGACCGGATTTACCAGGAATAAGCGGTCTTTCCAAGTGAGTTCAGGCGACACCATGTCGCCTGTCGAGTGGACGCGCCATTCATCCTCCTCAAGGATGAGCGTAATCACTTCCCACTCAACGTCTCCATGGATATGGACGGGATTATCTCGCCGTCGAACGGTGTAAACGTATGCCATACCATCGGCCGGGAGCGCGATGCTGGTGGACGCATCCACCAACTCGAGATGCAGCTGCGCCAGGTCCCCGTTGACAGCGCGTTCATGCCACTGCGGCCATGTCGCCGCTGTCGTGACGAGCGATCCAACGTCGACCGCCGCGGAGATGATGCTCAGCCAATACAGGAAGGCGCGCGACGTGAAAAGGGGCGGACCACCGCGCTGCTCGCGCCACCGGCTCCTATCCACTCTTCTTCCCGCTTGACGGGCGCCGTGGCTCGAAGTACCTGAGGCCGCAATCAACGCACTTCGCCGTGGCTCGAACGGGAATGTCGTCTTGACGAACCAAGGCGCGATGAGTCCAGGTCAGCGGTATGAACCGCCGACCCCCACAGCTCGAGCACTGCAATGCCGGCTCATCCGGCATGCCCCTGGCCAATCGCCTGATCCGTCCCCATGAATAGTCGACGGCCTCCCACAGCCCATCGTGCTCCCATCCCGGGTTCGTTGTCGGTCCCGTGCCGAACTCACAATGCTGTGTTAGCCCGCGCACCAGGCTTCATGTTCATCTGATCGGCATGATCTCAATGTCCTGTGCGTGGCGTCGACGTCCGCAGCTGCTCATCGATCCCGGACAAGATGCAGAACGTCTACGAGGTCTGCGTAACGAACATTCATTTGCACACAATCGTCGTATACACAATGGATCAGTCGGCCTTTAGCCACATCGCTGCCCAGTGCAGTCACGCATCGGGATCAGCGAGACTGCGCTCCAATCGATCAGTCATCGCGTCGACGTCCGCTGCAAGCCTACGAAGTGCGTCTGCGCGACGCGGACTTTGATTGCAGCGCGAAGCAACGACGCCGCCTTGGGGTCTCCCAATCAGCAAGGAAATCCGCGTGAGGCCGGCTCAGTCAGCGTTGCTCGTCGCTTGCGTCTGAAACAGCGAGTGGAGACGTGAAAGAGCGAAGCCCACACGACACGCACTTGGCAACCGGCCGAACCGGAAGATCCGCGCCATTCCGCATCAGGGTCGGTAGAAATGTGAGCAGGATGAAGCGATACCCGCCGCACCGCGAGCAGCCACGGGTTGCAGGGTTGGACATTCGTCTCGTCATGCCTCCGCCTCGGCGTGCGCCAGCTCGGCCCAGTCCAGCTTGCGCCTCGTCTGACCGGCGGTCGGTTCGCAAGGCGACACTCGCTCTGGCCCGAGACCGACCATTGGCGGTGCCGTCGGTTATCGGCACGAGGAGATGGCCACGAACGTGGGCGATGTTCGGCATCGATGTCGGCCAGCGAAGCCCGTAAGCGACACTTCAGCACAAGGTGGGGCGATGGTGAAAGCATCCAGAATCGCCGCTCCGATCGCGTTGCTCAGCCTCCCCCCGGCAGCGCTTTCCAGCATCGGCCCGGACTAGTTCGCTTCTCGCCGACAGTTGCTACGCGACCGTGATCTTCTCTTGAAGATAGGCATCAACGTTCGAAAGATGACAGGCGTCTCGTCGACCGCCGAGGTCATCACAGGGAGTGCAGGTCCGTACAGCGAGCCGACTTCGCTCGCTCGAAGGCCGATGCAGTCGTTACGGCGTCTGACGGCAATCGACTCGCCGCCCACGCGGCCGCCTTGCAAGAGGGGCTTCGCCTGTATCAGACAATGTTTGAGCGCAGCGCCTCGGCCACCTCATCATCGACTTCCCCACCTTTCGCATTGACGTTGTCAATCGAGCGTTCTGCTCTATGGCAGGCTTCAGCGTCGACGAGCTCGTCGGGAGCGACTTGGCGATGGTCTTTGCCGCCGAACAGAGTCCTGCCGGCGACATCGTCAACGGATTGACGGACGGTGCGGACGGATACGCCGACCAACGATTCCTCCAGCGCCGAGACAAATTCGCGTTTGCATAGGCCCGGCCTGTGACTGAAACAAGCGGCAGTGGGACATGCGACTTCGGCTTCCATCGCAAGGCGACGCTACTCTTGCCTTACCACATCGACCGAGATCTCGACCGCTGGAATCGTCCCTCTGTTCTCAAGCCAGTGGCTGGTACTCCTATCCTCGGGCCAACCTACTCCTGGCCCGTATTCGGTAGCGATCCCATCTCGATGGTCAGTGATTGTTCCTTGCAGGATGTAGACGATGCCTGGCCTGCCTTTATGGTCGTGGACTGGTCCGAAAACGGCTCCAGGGTCGAAGGTGAACTGACGCATTCGAAGTTGGTACCCCGCCATCCCCTCGATCTCCGAGCCAAGGTCAATCGTTTCAAGTAACTCTGCCGTCACTCCTTTTGTCTCTGGCACTGCCTGTTCGTTGCTCATCGTGCTGTCCTCTCTGGGTGTGTGAGCCACCACGTTACGAAAACCGACGACGGACGGCAGCGGCACTCGCGATATCCCGGCCGCGGCTTGCCCGAGGCGAGCGGGTGGCACATCGCCACCCGCTCTTGGGAGGGAGGCTCTTCACGATAAAAACCAACGCGTCAGTTTCGCGTCATGGTAACATATCCGCATGCCACGCATCTCTGAGGGCGCGCGCCTGGAGCGTCGCCAGCAGTTGATCGACGCGGCGTGGAGATGTGCCGGTCGAATGGGGTACAGCGAACTCACTGTCGACGACATCTGCGCTGAAGCGCAGGTGAGCAAGGGGGCTTTCTACGGATACTTCTCGTCCAAGCAGGACCTCCTCATTACGCTCCTCGAGGAAGACGCAGCCGATCTGGACGGGCGATTCGAGCGCTTGGCCCAACGCAACATGTCCCATGTCGAGCGGCTTCGTAGCTTCGCCCGCGAGATGTGCGAACGCGGCTCCGACCAAGCTCGGGTGCAAGTGCGTTCGGACCTCTGGGCCGCCATCCTCACTGACTCGGCCATACGGGAGCGAATGGTGTCAGCGGTCGGCCGCCGCAGAGCGACGTTGCGGGGCTGGATCGAAGGTGCTGTCGCCGATGGCGAAATCGATGACATTCCCGCAAACGCCTTCGCCTCGGTGCTGCTGGCGCTCGGCGACGGGCTCACCCTGCATGGCTCACTCGATCCGTCCGGATTCCGCTGGAACAACATCGCTCGTGTCCTGGCGGCCATCTTCGCCGGGCTCAGCGGCGACGACGAGTGACCTCAGGCGCTCGCCGGATTCACCTTCCGTCGGACCTTCAGCGACGAACGCTCGACTGGGTGCGGGGCTCCCAGGGCGGGATCATCGCCATGGCGCTGGTGGTGGGTGCGGGCGGCGGCCTGGGGGCCATCGTCTTTCGCGACCTCATTCGCTGGTTCACGATCCTCTTCACCGGCCACAACGACTACAGCGCAGCGGGGCATGCGATCAATCCAAATGTGCCGTGGCTCGGGATCTACTTCGTCATCCTGGCGCCGGTGATCGGAGGCCTCATCTACGGCCCGCTGATCCAACGCTTCGCTCCTGAAGCTCGGGGACATGGCGTGCCCGAGGTGATGCTCGCCGTTGCCGAGCGGGGCGGCAAGATCCGTCCTCAGGTGGCCGTGGTGAAGTCACTCGCCTCAGCGATCTGCATCGGCGCCGGCGGGTCTGTGGGACGCGAGGGCCCGATCGTGCAGATCGGTTCGGCGTTGGGATCGTCGATCGGGCAGGTGCTGCGTGTCTCCGAGAATCGGTTGCGCCTGCTTGTGGCCTGCGGAACGGCCGCAGGTATCTCGGCGACATTCAACGCGCCCATTGCAGGCGTCTTCTTCGCGCTGGAGCTCATCCTGCAGGACTTCGCCGTCGATGCCTTCGGCGCCGTCGTGCTTGCCTCGGTGGTCGCGGATGTTATCGGCCGTGCAGCCTTTGGCAGCCAGGCGTTCCTCACCCTTCCGGCCTTCCACATCGTGTCCACCTGGGAGTTCGGCCTCTACGCCATTCTCGGAGTCCTGGGCGGTCTTGCCGGCCTTGCCTTCATACGAGTTCTCTATGGGACTGAAGACCTTCTGGATCGCCTCTGGCACGGTCCCGACTGGTTGCGCCCTGTCGCCGGTGGCCTTCTACTCGGCCTCCTGCTGCTGGCCCTTCCTGAGCTCTATGGCGTCGGCTATCCGGTGCTGCAGAACGCGGTTGCTGGACAACTCGTTCTCGGGCTGTTGGTGGTCTTGCTCGTCGGCAAGATGCTCGCCACCAGCCTGACGATCGGCATTGGCGGATCCGGCGGCGTCTTCGCCCCGTCACTGTTCATGGGCGCGATGCTCGGTACCGCCTTCGGCCTCATCGCCAACACGCTATTCCACGGTGCGGTAGCACCAGCCGGGGCGTACGGCCTGGTGGGCATGGGGGCGGTGTTCGCGGGCGCGGCACGAGCGCCGATCACGGCTGTGATCATCATCTTCGAGCTCACTGGCGACTACACCATCATCCTGCCATTGATGGTCGCGATCGTAGCCGCCTCCGGGCTCAGCAGCCTCTTGTCCAAAGACACCATCTACACACTCAAGCTGCGCCGGCGCGGGATCGACATTCTTCGCTCGCGGAGCAGCAACCTCATGCACGAGCTTCGCGTCCGAGACGCGATGCGGCCAGTACCCGAACCGGTCGTGGCGACGACGCCCCTGGATGACATGGTTGGCCGGTTCGCGCGGCGTGACGTCACAGCACTCCCGGTGGTGGATGTCGATGGCGGTTACCGCGGCGTCGTCACCGCTGAAGAGGTCGAAACCGCGTTGGGGAACGACGCGTTCGACGTCACCGCGGGCGATCTGGCCAACGTGGCGGTGACCGTAGCGCCGGACGCGCCCCTCGACACCGTGCTCTCCCGGTTCGTTGAGCAGGGATCGTCGGCCCTGCCGGTCATGGAGTCGGGTGGTCACATCGTCCTGGGTTGGCTCACCCATCGCGACATTCTCATCGCGTATCAGGCGCGTATCGAGTTCAACGGAGTCGCCACCGGCGCCACGGAACTGGAGGCGGTGCCGCAGGAGTGAGCAGAGGGCTACCCCAGTGATTCCTCGGATAGGCGTCGTCGAAGCACCGAGACGTCATGGCTGGTTGGCGAGCCGGGGAGCTGGCTGCCACCCGTCCGGTGAACGTGAACGAAATCCGTTGAGAGGCAAGGTCGCGCAGCCGGAGCAGGCTCCGCCTCGAGGAGCGGTTACGTGACGGTTCTGGTTACCGCAGAGAACCTCACCAAGACGTTTGGATCTCACCGCGGCGTTTCGGGTCTGGAACTCAGCGTGATGGAGGGAGAGATCTTCGGGTTTCTCGGACCGAACGGGGCCGGCAAGTCCACGACCATCCGCCTCCTGACCGGTCTCTCACGCCCGACCTCCGGTGCAGCCAGACTGTTCGGGCTCGACCCCTTCGCCGGCGCTGTCCAAGTCCACCAGCGCATTGGATATCTCCCGGGCGAGCTCGCCCTGCATCCCCGTTTGACTGGGCGGCAGCACATCGACTACGCCGCAAAGGTCCGCGGTATGCGGGACCGGAGCTTCCTGGACGACCTGGTGAGTCGCTTTCAGGTCGAGCTCGAGCGTCCCTGTCGGACCCTGTCCAAAGGCAACCGACAGAAGATCGGCATCCTGCTCGCCGTAATGCACGTCCCGAGGCTCGTCGTCCTCGACGAGCCGACATCGGGGCTCGACCCTCTGATGCAGAACGAGTTCGAACATCTGATGCGCGAGTTGGTGAGCAACGGGGCGACCGTGTTCCTCTCGTCCCACGAACTCAACGAAGTGCAACGGGTGGCGACCCGTGTCGCGATCATCAAGGAGGGTCGGCTCCTGGTGACCGATACGGTGGATGCGCTGCGACGAACCGCACCGCGCACCATTGAGTTTTCGTTCCCTCACCGGGTAGATCCGAATCGCTTCGCAGCGATCGAGGGAGTCCATGTCGTCGCGACGACCGGAGGGCGCATCACGCTCGCGCTCCGCGGTGACATTGCCCCAGTCCTTCGAGTCGCTGCCGACCTCGATCCAACCGACGTGGTCGCTCGTCCTGCTGACCTCGATGAACTCTTCCTCAGCTACTACCGTGACCAATCTGAGACGTCAGTCGATGCGCGTTGAAACGGCCGTCCTCGATCTTCAACTCCGCCGGCGAGCGGTGCTCAGCTATATCGCTGGAGCGGCGCTCTACACATTGGCCGTTGTAGCGCTGTACCCGGAGTTCAAAGACTCCGCGAGCCTGGACCAACTCACCAAGAACGGATCCACGATCGCAGCACTATTCGGGGCAACCGGTTCGCTGACGTCACCAACTGGTTGGCTCGACGCCAACATCTATGCAAATCTGCTTCCTCTCATCATGCTGCTCGTCACCGTGGGGTACGGCGCCGCATGCATTGCGGGGCAGAACGAGGATGGAACGCTGTCGTTTGCGGCGGTCCTTCCGATATCGCGTCGCTCAGTCGTGTTGCAAAAGATCGCCGCGCTGAGCGTCCAAGCGCTCCTGCTGGCGATTGTCACCATGGTATGCGTCATCATCGGGCGAGGTTTCGACCTAACGATCCCGCTGACGAATGTCGCCGGATCAAGCGCTGGAGTCGCCTTGCTTGGGGTGGACTTCGGATTGTGCGCCCTCGCCGTCGGGTCGATCACCGGCAGCCGCGGCATGGCGCTCGGCACCACCGCCGCGCTTGCTGCCATCTCGTATCTGGTCAGTTCACTCGCCCCGGTGATCGGGTGGATTCGCCCGGTTCAGTATGCATCGCTGTTCTACTGGTCGGTGGGAAACCACCAACTCGCCAGCGGTCTGAGTCCCGCGTCGGCGATCGTGCTCGTGTTGATCGGGAGTGTCCTGGCGGTGGTTGCCGTCGCCGGATTCCGCCGGCTCGATGTGCGTTGATCGGACCACGTCCGCCCGGGGTTGCTTACGTGCTCAGACCGTGGCTGATGTTGGAGAACACGTTGTTCACACGATGTCCAACTGTCGTGAGGATGACGATCACGACGACCGCGATAAGGACGAGGATCAGGGCATACTCGACCATGCCTTGTCCACGCTCGTCTGGTCGATTCCGAATTTCCTCGAAACGATCCAATACGAACTCACGCCACCGAATAACCTGCGCCTGCATGACATCTCCTCGAGTGATAACTGATGAGATCAGGGTGCAAAAGCGACTTGAAAGTCGGTGAAATGTGCTGTCACAACTGCTCGTATGGTTTGTTCTTGGTCACGTCACGAGCGCGCTACGCCAGGGGCATCGCGGATGTCTCAGAACGGGCGGATAGATGCTGCGCGATGAAGTCCGCGAGCTGCCCGGGAGTCATGTCTGCTTTGATGCCAACTTTGAGTGCGCCAAGACCGAGTCCGCGCTTGCGAATCGCTGGATCAGCATCATTGCTCAACATGAGGACCGGAATGGACTCCGTCTCCGGCTGCGCTCGGAGCCGCCGCAGTGTCTCGAGGCCATCCATACCGGGCAGACGATAGTCCAGGCAAACAAAGCCCGGCGCGCTGGTGCCGGCTACGTCGAGGCCCTCCTCGCCGTCTCGGGCAACTACGACCTCGTACCCCGCGACCTCCAGGCGCAGCCGGTACATGTCGGCGACAACCGGGTCGTCATCGATGATGAGGACCTTGAACCGCTCTCGGGCCGCCTGTCGCCGCCTCGGCTGTGCCGACCGTTCGTGATCGGCATCGCGGCCCCTGGCGTGATCGACAACGGTCCTGATGGCTGTCACCCCGTTCGTCTCGGCGGCTTGCAAACCAACTCGTCGGTTTCGATATGGTACCACCCATGGCCACACCGAGTCTCGTGTCACCGGTTGGCAGCCGACCCCGGCCGACCCATGAGAGCAATGACGCAGGTATAGGTGGTGGCGAACGCCAGGCAATTGACCCCATCCGAGGCGATGTCCGCGATCGGCCAACTGCGCAAGGGCGGCGTGGCACCTACGCATGGTAGAACCACCAGCTCGAGGGCCCAGATGAGGGAGGCCAGCGCAACCGCATCCGACGCATGACGCGGCGCGCGCCCATGATGCGCAACGGCCCACGCGATACCCCACATCGGTCCGTAGCCGGCGCGCAGCACCTTGCCCATGAGACGCGCAGCGTTGCCGCCCACGTGGTAGCCGACGCGCCCGGCCATCCTCTGCACCATCTTCTCCGGGAGGTAGACCGGCCTCCGTCCATCTCCTGTCAGGAGCCGCAGCGAAGCGCTCTCCGCGATGGTGGCGAATACGCCGGCGACAGCACCGTCTCGCACTCGTGACCGCAGCAACTCCCGTCTCAACCTCATCGTGCGGCGCAGCGAATCATGCTTCCAGCTCCACAGCACACTCGAGAAGCAGGGCATGGACGAACGCCTGCGGAAGGTTGCCGCGCAACTGGCGTTGACGGACGTCATATTCCTCAGTGAACAACCCTGCTGGACCGCACGCCGAGCGCGTGCGTTCGAACCATCGCGTCGCGTCAAGGCGGTGTCCCGCAACGTGATGTCGCAGCGACATCATGAAACCGCACAAGAGGAATGCACCCTCAGCATCCCCGAGCGGACGCGCATCATGGCGATAGCGGTAGAGGTACCCATCTTCAACCAGCTCCTCCTCTATGGCACGCAACGAGGCATCGCTCCGCGGATCATCGGGCGGGATCGCCGACCTGACGGTCGCCATGAGCACGGCCGCATCCATGCGCGGATCATCGACCGCGCGACACCACGCGCCATCTTCTCGTACGGCTGTCCTGCCGACCTCCGCGAGGATGGAGTCGGCGAGCGCCGACCACCTCGCCCCGTCCCCTCCCGAATGCGGGGCGATGCGGGCGACCGCGTGCAAGCCGGCCACACATGCCAGCCGGCTGTGCGTCCAGCGGCGAGTCTCGAGTTCCCAGATACCCGCATCGGGCTGCGTCCAGCGCTGCTCGACAATTGAGGCGGCCTCCTCGACAGCCTTCCAGCCATCGATGTCAAGCCGATCTCGTTTGGCGGCATCAGCGAGCAGCAGGAGACTCTCTCCGACCGCGTCGAGTTGAAACTGCTTGTTGACGTGATTGCCGACGATGTCGCTCCCGCCCGGATAGCCGGGCAGAGGCAGATAACGCTGCCCGGGAACGCGCCCCCCATCCACCGTGTACGCGGGTTTCAGGTTGACACCGTCCGCAAGGATGCGCTGGCTTACGAAGGACACGGCGGTGTCCGCCAGGCTCAAAGCGCCCGCACGAAGTGCCGCTTGGCCGGCATAGCACTGATCGCGTATCCAGGAGAAGCGGTAGTCGTAGCTCGTGCCCTGACGCGCTCGCTCGGGCAGCGACGTCGTCGCAGCGGCCACCATCCCCCCCGATGAGCTGGTGAGGCCGCTGAGCACTGCGCACGCTAGGCGCGCGTCACGCGGGGCAACCGAAGACTCCAGCGAAGGGATGCGCTCATGCCAGCTCAACTCCGTACTCGCCCAGGCCTTTCCGGCATCGGGCATATCGTCGGTCGCACCGCGGGCTTCGACCAACAAGATCAGGTCGTGGTAGCTCCCCTCCTCGACAACGATGTCGAGCTCGAGATCCCCATTATTTCCGCGGCGTCGATGGGCGGCCGTGGCGCCTGCCCAGCGTAGTTGTAAATCGTGATGTTCGATAACCCACGTCGTCCCATCGCGACGGATGGCAATCGGCGCGTCGGACCCGAAGTTCGCCATGCTCCGCAGTGAGCATCGGACTCGGGCAACGCCGTTGCACGCGACAATCCTGCGCAGAAGCACCGCGCGGTCAGGCCGGCTGGGAAGGCCGAGCGCCTCGCGACACTCGATCGTCGCGCTGGTCGTGATCCACCGACTCCGCCAGATGAGCGAATCCGGCTCGTAATACCCACCCCAGACATGAGTCTCAGTCGGCGTGACTGAGTACGATCCGTCGCCACCGATCAAGGTGCTGAACAGTGCCGGGTCGTGCCAGCGCGGGAAGCACATCCACGCGAAGTCGCCATGCGGTCCCACAACGACGCCACGCTCGCCGTCTGCCAACACGGCGTACTCGCGTAGGACGACAGGGGCGACAGCATCGTTCGTGGTTCGCGGCGGGGTGTGGCTATGCCGAACCTGGGCGGATCTGACCGACCGCGTCGTCGTCACGACACTCGAAAGCGAAGGGCGTCTTGCTCCTTCAGGACGAGGCCGAGGCCGGGACGGTCGTCATCGGGTCGGAGATTACCCGCCTCGGGTTCGAGCACGCCATCGAACAGCAGATGGTCCACTCGAACGTGGTCGTGGAAGTACTCGATGTGGCGCAGATTGGGCGGTACGGTGGCCGCATGCACATGAATCGATGGACCGCAGTGCGCTGAGAATGGCATGTTGAACGCAGCGCTCGTGGCCGCGACACGGAGCCATTCCGTGATCCCGGCGCAACGTCCGGCATCTGCCTGGAGAACGTCGACTGCTCGAGAACCGAGCATTGTCTGAAAGTACTCGAGGGCATATCCGTACTCGCCGGCGCTCACCTCGAGTGGAAGCTCCGACCGGAGTGCGGCAAGGCCCTCACGGTCGTCGGACGTGACCGGCTCCTCGAACCAGGTCACACCGAAGTCCTCGGCATAGATGTGTCCAAGACGCTGTGCCTGCTTGCGGTCATAGGCACCATTGGCGTCGACAAAGAGCTCAACGTCGTCGCCGATGGCGTTGCGTGCGGCACCGACGCGCTGGATATCTTCCTCCCATGAGGATCCTCGGTCCTTGCCGATCTTCATCTTCACGCGCGGGATTCCCTGCTCGACCCACGCGTTCAGCTGGGCGCATAACTCGCGCTCGCTGTAGCTCGTGAACCCACCACTCCCGTAGATGGGGACTGCGTCTCGGACCGGGCCGAACAGACGATGCAATGGAAGGCCAAACGCTCGCGCCTTGGTGTCCCAGAGCGCGATGTCGATGGCGGCGATCGCCATCGACGCAATGCCCGGCCGTCCAAGGTTGCGTACGCGCCGGACCATTGCTTCCCATGCCGATCCGGTGTCGCGGATGTCAACACCGACGACGACCTCGGCGAGTGTGCCGCGAGCGAGGAGCCCGGTAGCGGGATCGCCTACCGCGTATCCGAGGCCCCTGATCCCGTTGTCGAGCAACGGTTGGACCACCACAAGCGTGGTCTTGTCCCATTGCAGCGTGCCGTCCGCTTCGGGCTGCTCAGTCGGCACGGTGTAAACGCGAACGTCGACCGACTGTACGGCGAGGCCGTCGCTCACCGCGACGCCCGAGCGAACTGTGTCCATGCCAACCCGGCTCGTCGTCGTCGGGGTCATGACGCCGCGAGACGCCACGCGCCCAAGACCGCAGCTGTGGTGCCCACCGCAGCCCCCATCGCGATGCTGCGGTGGGTGCTCAGCCAGAGTTGCACACTCCGCGTCTTCGAGCGGTCGTCAAAGATGCCATGCGTTGCGGCGAGTCGCGGCTGCGCGGTATACAGGTTGTCTGGCCGTCCGGGCGATACTGGAACATCCGGCATCTGCTGTGACTTGAATCCAGTCCGCGCCAGATATCGGTCCGCAATCCCGGGCGCAATCTTGTTGGCGTGGATGACCGCCGAGGCAGTTCCTCCGCAGACGACCTCGCGCCGGCGGTGATGCGCCGCCCAGTAGATGGCTTCCGCAGGCACCTCCGGCTGATAGATCGGCGGCACCGGCATCGGATGCTTCGGCAGTTTCGTACGACACCATCCGAACTGCGGTGTGTTGACGGCCGGCAGCTGCACCATCGAGATCCAGACCCGGCTCTTGTTATGCAGCAACTCCGTGCGGACGCTGTCGGTGAATCCACGGATGGCGAATTTGGCGCCACAGTACGCAGACTGCAGAGGAATCGCCCGATACGCGAGCGCAGACCCAACCTGGACGACGGTCCCGTGATCGCGGGGCAACATTCGATGCAAGGCTGACATCGTGCCGTGCACGGTACCGAGATACGTCACTTCGGTAGCGCGACGGTACTCATCCGGGCTCACGTCCGCAAATTGGGCGAAAACCGTCGCCATCGCGTCGTTGACCCACACGTCGATCGGCCCGAATGCCGCTTCGACCTCCGCGGCCGCGACCTCGACCGCTTCAGCGTCGGCAACGTCGGTCGGAATCACGAGGGCGCGTCCGCCCAGGCATTCGACCTCCGCCGCCGTGTCCTTGAGGCTTGTCTCGCCGCGAGCCAGCAACGCAACTCGCGCTCCGCGGCGCGCGAACGCGTGAGCAACGGCCCGTCCAACGCCCGCCGAAGCACCCGTGACCACCACGGTTTCCTGATTCACCTGCGACATCATCAACTCCTTACTGCGCTTGAGTATTCGGGAAGAGTGCGTGCACCGCGAGGATCAACCTTGCGCAGTGCGAGCCGCTCAGCCAGACGTGATGCGAGCGCCATGATGGTGAGAGCCGGATTGGCACTCCCCTGCGTTGGGCACACACTGCCGTCACAAATGAAGAGATTCGGCAAGGCCCACGTCTGCTGCTCACTCGACACCACACTGGTTTCCGGACGCGAACCCATCCGGCAGCCGCCGATGAGGTGGGCGAAGCGTTGGATGGTGAGCACGTCCTGCGCGCCCGACGCCTCCACGATCTCGCGAATGACTCTTGCCGAGAATGCCATGTTGGCTTTGTCGTTCTCGCAGAGCGTGTAGTCGAACCGGGCGATCGGCAGCCCGAACTGATCGCGTTCGTCGGCCAGCGTCACGCGGTTGTCCGGTTGCGGGAGCAGCTCATTGAGCACGCCGAGGGTTGCCCAGTGATTGTAGTCACGCATGTATTCACGGAGTGCGCGTCCCCAATGACCCTCGGCGAGGACATGCTCAGCCCATCCGATCGGGAGTGGCGACACCGTCTGAATGCTGAAGCCGCGCGCAAATCCGCGCGCTGCGTCAGTTTCATAGAACGCCTCCGATGACACCTCAGGTGGAGGAGCCTTGTACATGCGGACTTCGTCAGGGAATCGACCTGCGGTCTGCGTGGCGCCCTGCACCATCACGTAGCGACCAACCTGGTCCTCGTTGTTGCACAGCCCATGCTGAAAGCCCGACGTTGACGAGTTAAGGAGCAAACGGGGTGATTCGATCGAGTACCCGCAGACCGCCACGACTCGCGCGCGCTGCATCCGCTCCACACCCTCTCGCTCATGGACGTAGCTCACACCGAGTACGCGTTGCCCCGAGGGATCCAGCTCGACGCGAACCGCCATGCAGTTCGCACGCACCTCGACGTCATGTGCGAGCGCATCGGGCAGATGGGTGACAAATGGACTCGCCTTCGCGTTCACCTTGCAGCCCTGCAGACAGAAGCCGCGATAGATGCAGTGCGGACGATTGCCGAACGTGCCGTTGACGATACCGACCGGACCGACGCGCATCTCAATGCCGCAGGCGATGGCGCCCTTCCAGATCAGAGAGGCCGCCCCGCTGACGGGATGCGGCGAGAACGGGTAGCTGTGTGGATCGCCCCAAGGCCAGTTCTGGCCGGCGACCGGGAGTTCACGCTCAACTTGAGCGTAGTGGTCGCGTAGATCAGCGTAGGCAATCGGCCAGTCCGCACCGACACCGTCGCGTCGCCTGGTCTCGAAGTCGGATGGGTGAAAACGCGGCGTGTAACCGGCGTAATGGACCATCGACCCACCGACACCGCGGCCACTGTTGTTCTTGCCCAATTCGATGGGATCGGCGCCGCCGATGATCCGCTGCTGAGTCCAGTAGAGATCATGTGAACCGGCTTCGTCGCTGACCCAGTCCTCATCGGGATGCCAGAACGGGCCGGCCTCGAGGATGACGATGCGCCATCCGTGCCGGGCCAGGCGCTGGGCGAGCACGGACCCACCTGCGCCAGCCCCGACGATGCAGAGATCGACCTCATCGTCATCGCGATAGCGGCGCATCGTTGCCTCACCCGGCAGGTTGCGTCGATGGACATCCAAGAGGAGCCGTGAGTTGTTCGCGATTGGACCGCGCGATCCTTTCAAGATGTTGGCGTCGATCAAGGCTCTTCTCGTGCGAAGCCGACCGGATCCTCGTCTGTAGCCCCTGGTCGTTCGTACGGTTCTCGTACCGCCAAAGACCCGAGCCGCATATATCCACGGGGATACGCCGGACCGCCGAAACCGATTTCGTTCCAAGCCCAGGGGTGTGAGTAGAACGCCGCGAGGATGGCGCGCATGCAGACGGAAAACGCCCGCTTGACGTTGACCGAGTCCCAGACCCCACCCTGGAGCAGCCCTTTCGCGAATTCGCCAACCACGGCCTCACGAGCCGAATCGTCCAGCTGGGCAAAGCTCGACTGCGCATAGCGACGGTCGGCGATCTCATCGAGTCCTTGCAGCACTCGGTGCCAGGTCTCGCGGTCGTCGGGCATGCCGGCATATTGGTAGCCGTCGAGGCGCCCCGACTCGAGCTTCTGATCCACGAGTTCTGCGACCGGGACGCGCGGATCGCCGTCCTGGGCTGTCACCACGTCGCAAAATGCTCGAAGCGTCGGCTCTTCCTCGGAACGAAAGAAGCGCAATGCACGAGTCGCGCTGCGCATGCGCTCATCGACGACCCTGCGCGTCGCCGCATCCCATGACTCGACAGCGTCGAAGACGTCGTAGTCCGGGTAGCGTCCGATCATCTGCGGCGTCGTCCCCCAGCGCTGGGTCGGCAACCACGACTTATCTGGTGGCTGCCGATCAGGGCGATGGTTGGGAAGGTGATCCGGGCGTGACAGGTCCGGCATCGTCAGCGTTCGCGCCGAAGCACGGCGGCGAGCAGGCCCATTCCACCCACGATGGTCATGAGGCCGGGGGCCATGATCGGCGGCCCCATCGGGACGTTATAGGAGGCGAGTCGCCACCCGCCCGGTTTCCTCGCGACGCCGCGGGCGTGGTAATACTCCCCGAGCGCGCCGTTGAGCGTGTACAAGCCTGCGGCCAGAGGCAACCACGTCTTGGCCCACTTCTCGCTGAACACCCCGCCGATTCCGGCGATCACCACCGGTGGAGTCACCACGATCGGGCTCCACATCATCTTGTTGCCGAAGCTCGCTTTGTAGTGCTCGAAATACACCTCAGCGGTCGTCACCAGCGCGCCCACCGCCGTCAACGCACAGAGCGAGCGCTCGAAACGCCCGTGCTCGACATTGCGCACCATTCGGTCGATGAGGTGCGTCGACCGGGTGGCACGGGTGGGGTACTTCACGCCTATCGACCGGGCACGAACTCGTCGACCTTCTCACGCATTGCGTTGACAACCCCCGCGAGACCCGCGGACGGCTCAGCGACGAAGGACTTGGTGAAGTCTTCAGCCTGCTTGAAGGTGATATGGGGTGGCAGCGGAGGCTCCTCAGGGTCGGTCATCGCGTCGATGACGAATGGCCGGTCCGCGGAGAACGCCTGCGCCATCGCATCATCAATCTGCGACGCATGATCGACTTTGACGCTGCCGAGTCCGATGAGACGCGCATATTCGTGAAACGGCATATACGGCAGTTGCTGCGATGCATCGAAACGTGGATCGCCTTCCATCACACGCTGCTCCCACGTGACCTGGTTGAGGTCCTCGTTGTTGAGCACAAGGATCACCATGCGCGGGTCCTTCCAGGTGTGGAAGTATTTGGCTGCGGTGAGCAGCTCGGCCATGCCGCCCATCTGCATGGCACCGTCGCCGATGGTTCCCACGGCCACGCGATCCGGGTAGGCAAACTTCGCGGCTATGGTGTACGGCACCCCCGGCACCATGGTGGCGAGATTTCCGGACAACGTCGCCTTCATGCCTCGCCGGATGCGGACGTAGCGTGCATACCAGTTTGCGGCTGACCCGGAATCACTCGTGACGACGGCGTTGTCAGGGAGATGGCGCGACAGTGCCGCAAACAGGGCCTGGGGACGCACGCGGCCACCTTCACGGTCCTCCGGTTGACCGCGGTCTTCCATCAAGCGCCACCAGTCAGCGACGTTCTTGACGATGGTCTCCTGGAAGGACCGATCCTGGTTGCGGCGCAAGTGCGGGAGCAGCTCTTTGAGCGTCGCTTTGCTGTCGCCCAGAAGGTTGACTTCCATGGGGTAGCGCAGGCTGAGCATGCGAGCCGAACGGTCAATCTGCACGCCCCGTGCCTGGCCGATCGGGGGCAGGAAGTTGGCGTAGGGAAACGAACTTCCAACGACAAGCAGCGTGTCGGCATCCCGCATCATCTCCCAGCTCGGCTTCGTCCCCAGGAGGCCGATGGAATTGGTGCAGTACGGAATGTCGTCAGGCACGGCAGCCTTGCCGAGCAGGGCTTTGGCTATCCCCGCGCCCAGCAGATCGGCAATCGCGAGGACCTCGTCGGTTGAGTCCAGCGCGCCGGCCCCGACCAGCATGGCGATCTTCTTGCCGGAGTTGAGCACCTCGGCAGCCTTGTGAAGGTCCTCCTCCGCAGGTAACCCACGGTCGCGGACGTATCCCACGCCGGTGTGCACCGACTTGATCGACTGCGGCTGCGCGACGGCCCTCATGTCCTGAACGTCACCGGGGATGATCACCGCAGTGACGGTCCTCTCTGCGGCTGCGATTCGGAACGCGCGGTCCAGACAGTGGTGCAAGGCAGACGGCACATTGACCTGCTGCACATATGCGCTTGCAACGTCCTTGTACAGGCTGAGGAGATCGACCTCCTGTTGCTGATCGCCACCCATCACACTCGCGAAGGTCTGTCCCATGATCGCGACCACTGGCTGATGGTCGAGTTTGGCGTCATACAGCCCGTTCAACAGGTGGATCGCTCCCGGGCCCGACGTGGCCATGCAGACGCCGACCTCGCCGGTGAACTTGGCATGAGCACATGCCATGAAGGCGGCCATCTCCTCGTGACGGGTCTGGATGAACTCCGGCCTGTTCCCCGCTCGTTGCAGTGCGCCGAGAATGCCGTTGATGCCATCGCCCGGGTACCCGTAGATGCGGCTGACTCCCCAGGCTTCCAGTCGTCGTATCAGGTCATCGCCAACGGTATCCGCCATGGTGTTCTCCGGTTGACGGCCGGATCGCTGATCTGTACCTAAGGAATCCGCAACCGACCAGTCAGTGTTTTTAGTCCATTAATGATGCTCCGCATGTACCAAATAGTGCATGGCTGACTATCACGCTGCGGCCCCTTCCACCCATTGGATGATCGGATGGCTTCGATCGCCTGAGCCTCATTGCACGTCGAGCCCCAATGCCCCAAACTGGTGCGAGGGCGTCAAACGCGGCGCGAGAGGCGGGGCGGATGTGAAGGGGACTCCGGGGTGCACATTGATCTCTACATAACGATGGCCGGCCTGATCGTGGGGTGCGCTGTCGGCCTCACCGGCATGGGGGGCGGCGCGTTGATGACCCCGGTGCTCGTCCTTTTGTTTCACGTGCAGCCGGTTGCTGCGGTCGCCAGCGACCTGGTCGCCTCCCTGGTCATGAAACCCGTTGGCGCAGCCGTTCATGCAGGGCGGGGCACCGTCCAATGGGGACTCGTTGCCTGGCTCGCCCTAGCCTCGGTACCGTCAGCCTTCCTCGGTGTGATCTTTCTCAAATGGGTCGGGGACGGCGCGCGCATTCAAAGCATCGTCAGCCTCACGCTCGGCGCTGTTCTTCTGCTGGCCGTTTCAGCCCTGGCGGTGAAGATGGTCCTCGACCACAGAAGGCCGCAAGCTCCCGATATAGAAGGCAGACTCAACGTGAAGAGAGCTCCTACCCTGGCGATCGGAGCGTCGATTGGATTCATCGTCGGGATCACCTCGGTCGGCTCTGGAACCCTGGTGATCATCTTGTTGCTCTTTCTGTACCCACGGCTGCGCGGCTCGCAGATGGTCGGCACCGACCTTGCTCAGGCGATCCCGATGGTGGGATCCGCCGCGCTCGCCCACATCCTGTTTGGTGACTTCGCCCTCGGGCTCACGGCATCGATCCTGATCGGAAGCATTCCGGGCGTCCTGATAGGGGCTACCGTCTCCTCGTATGCACCGACACTGTTCCTGAGGTGCGTGTTGGGGGCGGTGTTGCTCGTCTCCGGATTGAAGCTGTTGACCGTACCGACCCCAGTCCTCGGACTCGTCCTGGTTCTCAGCGTGATCGGTGTGTTTGGGACCTGGGTGGCAGTGCGTCTGCGCGACCGAGCGCACCGCGAGATTCTCGACTTGACGGCAAGGAAGGTTGGCGCGACCACGGAACGCACGAATGAGTCCGAGGAGGCCGCCTAAGTCGCGTCCGCTCGCAACCCGAGACCTTCGCGCACCGATTCGGACCGTGGCATCATTTGGCGCGAGCCTTCGGTTGAGCTACGGGAGGGCACACGGATTGTCCAGGACGTGAGTCTCGTCGGGAGCCGCGTCGGCGCGATGCACATGACGTACGACTGCCTTGGATGCAGAGCTGCAATCGCCGTCTCGATAACGGACGGCAAGAACACCGATGGAAATCAGTGCCTCATACAGCGGCCCGCAGAGTGCCCCGAATGCGGAGAACCGATCGCGATCGGACTACTCGCGAAGCCGCTTCACGTCGATGCCATGGAGCGTCGGTGCGTTTCGGTCAACTCCCGGGGTAACGATCGCGGCTGCCAGTGCGCATCACGAACCGAGACCCTTGCTGATGTTTGAGAACACGTTGTTCACCTGCTTCCCTACAGTCGTCAGCACGACGATCACGACAATGGCGATCAGGACAAGGACGAGCGCGTATTCGACCATGCCCTGGCCGGTTTCGGCATGGAGAAGCGTTTTGAGTTGGTGGAGAGCAAACTCACGACAACGAAGGTAGCCGCACTGCATGATCGTCTCCGGTGGAGCTGAATAACTCGCCACAGGATGCGCTGTGCACATTAATCCCACCTGAATAGAACGACACAGTCGATCGCACGTTCGTCGGCGGCTGGGTGACAGGAACGTGACGCGGAGCCCGTTCGGTGCCCGGAACGTACGAGCCGTCGCCACCAGAGACCGCGACGCGGTACCTTCCGGTTATGCGAGTACTCATGGTGGAGGACGACGTGATCCTGGCCAAGGAGGTCAGCCGCGCCTTGGTCGAATACGGAATTGGCGTCGACACCGTCGAGAACGGCGCCGACGCCATCGTGGCTGCAACGACGGCCGCATTCGACATCGTGATCATTGACGTGATGCTCCCGTCGACGATGGATGGGTTCGCGGTCTGCCGGGAGCTGCGGCATCGGAGGATTGGCGCCGGCATCATGATGCTGACCGGGCGCGACGCCGTCCGAGACCGCGTCACTGGGCTCGAGGCGGGTGCCGACGACTACCTCGTCAAGCCGTTCGCATTCCAGGAGCTGGTGGCGCGCATTCGGGCGCTCGTCCGGCGAAACCTGCCGGATCGCGGCGCAGTACTCCACGCCGGAAACATCGCGATCGACACTCGAGCGCACATCGTGACGGTGACCGAGCGGCAGCTCCCCCTGACAAGCAAGGAGCACGCCATCCTGGAACTGTTCGTGCACCACAACGGTCAACTCATGAGCTCGGTTCAGGTACATGATCACACCTGGAGCTACGACTACTCGTCTCGATCGAACCTCGTCCAGGTATACATCGCCCGTCTGCGCCGCAAGCTGGAGGCGGCAGGAGCTGATCACAACATCGTGACGACGCGAGGAAGCGGTTACCGTTTGGAGCCGATCCAGCGCGGTGGATGAAGCCTCGACGGCCGCGCATCGGCCGACTCCAACCCCACGATGGACCTGGCGCTGGGGGCGGCGGCTGCTGAGTCGACCGCAACAGCTCACCGCGCCTGGTCAGATCGCGGCCGTCTTCTCGGTCTGCATCGCGGGACTTGCCTTGGTGCTCATCGGAGAAACGGCGGTGCTGCCAGGTGTGACGCTCGGCAGCTATGCACTGCTGGCAGTGCTGGTCGGGACGTGGACCCTCCCGACTCCATGGGCAACGACGGTGGCCGCGACGGCGTTGGTCGTTATCATCGCGGCGGTCGTGGACGGCGCGGTGGATCGCGTGACCGGGGGATTCCAGTTCACGGCCGTTGTCATCGTTGCGGTTGTTGGACGCCTCGCTGTCATCGCCCTGCAGCGCTCCGAACACAGGCGCAGCGAGCTGCATCGACAGGTGCTCGACATCGAGCGCCAAAGGGCTGACGAGACTGCGGAACAACTCGCTCAGAACCAACAGTTGAGTGCCGAGCTCAGTGAGGCAGTCGATGCCCTCGGAGCCCAGGCAACTGAACTCCGCCGCCTCAACTCGCGTCTCGTCGACTTCACGGCCGACGCCGCGCACGAGTTGCGGGCCCCGCTGGCGATCATGCGCACCGTTGCAGATCGAGCCCTGGACCGACCGCGGCGCGCGGCTGAGTACCACGAGAGCCTGACCATTCTGCAGCGCGAGGTTATTCGCCTCAGCGAGCTGGCGAATGCGTTGCTCATTCTGGCTCGCGCCGACGAGGGACACCTCGCCATCCAAGCGGAGGGCGTGGACGTCGCGGACCTTCTTGCCGATGTTGCCGCCCGATGGCAGGCGGTCGTCGAAACGCGAAACCTCAACCTCGAGTTGGAGCTTCCAGACCAAGGGGTGGTGCAGGGCGATCCGATGCTCCTCGCTCGGCTCCTCGACAACCTCATGGACAACGCGTGCCGGTACACACCAACCATGGGCTCGATCTGGCTGGCCGCGGACGCCGATGAGTTCTGGCTGGCACCTCAGTGTGTCCAACACAGGCGTCGGCATCGCTCCGGAGCTACGCGACGAGATCTTCGAGCGCTTCAAGCGAGGTGACCCGTCAAGGACACGCGAAACCGGTGGCGCAGGACTTGGCCTGGCGCTCTGCCAGACGATCGCCCGTCTGCACGGCGGGGTGGTGCGGCTCGATCAGCCGTCGCTCCATGTCACGAGGTTTACGCTCGATCTCCCCTGACCGAAGCAGTTGTTACACACGCTTAATGTGACGTTCAGGTTCGGCTCCGATCATATGTTCTAGTCGCTTCGTGCGACGAGCCGATGGCAACCATGGCCCGGGCGCTTTGGATCGGCTCTAGGAACGCGCGAGACCGGGGGCCAAGACGATGGGGAAGGTGTCGTTGGGTCGTGGACGTAACGGCTGGCGTCGGCGGGTAGCCGCGGCGGCCTCTTACTTGGTAATTCTCCCCGAGCGGGTGGCACCTGCCACCCGCTTTCTTTTGTCCCGAGGATGGTCGTGACGGCGACCATCCAAGCGTCGGCACACGTGCGCCGGCGAGTTGTCGCATGTGCCTTCGGCGTCGCGTTCGTAATCACCGGACTCGGGGCCACGGCGGCACAGGCCAGTGCGCCTCCTCCGACCGGCTGCCAACCGACTGCATGCACGCCGGGGGCGCTCGTTGGACTGACCAGCCAGGGCAAGCCCATTCCTGCCGCGGCGACGCTTTACGGTTGGGGCGCCGCAACCATGCCGGACGGTTCCATTCTGGTTGGTGATTACTGGAACTACCGGATCGTCCACTACAACGCCGACGGCACGCCCGCCACCCCGTTCGTCTTCAGCCAAAGCAAGTTCGGGTTTGGACCTGACACCAACCAGGCTCCCTTCGGCATCTGTGTCGACAACAGCGGCGGCCCATTCCAGGGCTACGTGTACATGACTGAGGGCAGCCTGTACAACGTCAATCAGTACGATCCCAACGGCAATTGGGTCACGAGCTGGGGCACCAACAAAGCCACCCACTCGGTGGCTTTCGACTACCCCTCACAGTGCGTCGTCGGCCCGAATGGTTTGGTCTACATCGCCAACCAGTGGGGCGACAAACACAATCCAGCGGAGCCCGACCTGGTCGTGCTCAACCCGTTGACAAACAAGGCCACATTTGTGTCGCCGACGATTGCCCAGTACAAGTTCACGGCGACGCGCAGTATGGCGTTCGACAGTGCCGGCAACATCTGGATCGCCAACCAGGGCAAGCACCGGATCGATGTCTACAACCCGAGCTGCCTGCAGAACCCATGGCCCACGACAGGCTGCCTTCCGATCAAGGAGATCACGCCACCTGGGGGCGTGTCGAGCACCTTCGACATGCGTGGCCTCGCGATCGACACAAGCACCAACCTCGCCTTCGTTGCCAACGGGCAGAACTGCCTCGTCCAGGAGTTCAACGCCAACCCGTCAAGCCCCAGCTTCGGAACGTTCGTGGCCAACTTCAACGGGGTCACGTCCGGTGGGAGCGATTGCGGGACCGGGAACGGCCAGTTTGAAGATGGAGCGCGTGACATCGCGGTCAGCGGCGACCATCAGGTCTGGGTTGGGGACCTCGGTTACTTCCGCGATCAGGTGTTCGACGAGTTTGGCAACTACCAGTTCGTTGCGCCTGGCACCCCTAATCCCGACCTGCCGCCGACGGGCGGCTTCAACGGTCCGCGTGGGGTGGCCTTTGACAGCTCTGGCGACATGTACGTCAGCGACATGTTCAACGAACGAATCGAGGAGTTCACCCCCGACGGCAGTGGCGGCTACGTGTACGACCGTGAGTGGGGGTTCCGCGGCGATACCCCGAACACAATGAACTACCCGCGATTGCTTTGCGTCGATCCTCAGACCGGCAACTTGATCGTCGCCAACACCGATTCAAGTACCGCCGTCGCGTGGAATGTCGGCGTGAACCCACCCAGAGAGGTCTGGGCATACGGAGCCCTGAAGTCACCGTACGGTCTCGCCTGCTCGCCCACCGGCACGGTCTACGTGGCCGACAGCAACGACAGTGATGTCGTCGCGCTCACGAGCGCCGGAAGCATTCTCGGAACGATGGGAAGCGCGCAGAAGATGGGCTTCGTCCGCGGCATCTGGGTGGACAGCACAGACGGCTCGGTCTGGGTCGACACCAGCGCGACCGGTGCGGTCTTTCATTTCGCGCAGTGGTCGGGCGGTGGCGGGTTCCTCGGATCCTTCAACGTCAATGCGTCGATCCCCAGCGCCGGAGTATTTGGGATCACCGGAAACGCCGGCTACCTGTATATCGCACTGTCGAGCGCGAACCAGGTCGCCGAGTACAAGCGGAACGGCACGCTGGTCGGCACCTTCGGAGGCGCCGGCACCAAGGTAGGCCAGATGCGGACCCCCCAGGGCCTCGCCTTCGGGCCTGACGGCAACCTCTACGTCGTCGAGGAGAACAACAACCGCGTGAGCCAGTGGTCGGTGCCGCCGGCGCCGGTCAGCGCCGCGTCGTACGTGGCCACCATTGGCGGACCTGGACACGCCGGGATGTATCCCTCTGGGGCTGAGATTGTGCCCAGCGGTGCTCCCAATGCCGGCGACATCGTGGTTGCCGATACGGGCAACGACCGTGTCGCCGAGTTCACCCCGGGCGGCACGCTGGTGTGGCAGACGAACCCATCCCAGGTTGCCAACGAGGGCAGTCTCACTGCGTGTGGCGCCAATCCCGGCTATCCCCAATTCGAGCAGCCGCGTGACGTCGGTGTCGACTCGTCCGGGAACGTCTACGTTGCGGACAACGGGAACGGCCGCATCGTTGTGCTGAACGGCGCCGACGGGAAGTGTCTGATTCCGCCGATCAAACTCCACGGTGGAGCGGCAATCGGCGTCACCGTGAGTTCGACCACCTCTGGAGATCTAGTGTACGTGGCCAACGCTCCCAAGAACGACATCATGGTCTTCAACACCTCCGGCACCTTGGTCCAAACGCTCACCTCGACCGGTGCCTGCGTCATCAACCGTGCGCGTGATGCCGCGGCCGACTCGTCCGGTGATGTCTATGTCGCCAACTACGAAAGCAACAACATCCTCGAGTTCGGACCGACCGGAGGATGCATCACGACGTTCGGCGCCAAGGGGAGCGCCAACGGGCAGTTCAAGAACCCGTATGGAGTTGTCATCGGCACCGACCCCTACATCAGCGGTGGCCACCCCGGTGAGGCGATATACGTGGCGGACTCCAACAACGAGCGCATCCAGGAATTCACCCCGACGGGAGCGTGGGTGGCGAGCATCGGTTCGTCCGGCTCCGATAGCCAGGCGGGCACCTTCACGCAACTCCGTCGAGTGGCAGTCGATGCGAACGGTGATGTCTGGGGTGCCGACCTCTGGGGCGAGCGGATCGAGGAGTGGACACGGTCTTCGACCGGATACACGTATGCGGCGACGCTCCCCAACCCGTTCGTGGGCTCAGGTGACACTTCAACATCGCTCTACAACCAGGTACGCGGCATCGGCTTCAACGCGGCTGCTGATCTCGTCTCCATGGACACGGTCAATCAACGGTTGGTCGTCACGAGTCCGGCGGGTGGTGTGCTCGGCGAGTGTGGGTCACGCGGCTTCACCACAAGCTCGAGCGGACAGCCAGGATTCAACTGGCCTCGAGGGATCGCTGTCGACCCGGCAACCGGCGACTACTGGGTGGCCGATACGAAGCAGAGCGACGTGCAGGTCATCCAGCCCTACAACGCAAGCAGCCCCTGCTCCGTCGTGGCCAGGCTCGGCAAGGTGGGTACGTCTCTTGGCCAGGACAACTACCCGGACTCGATCGCCATCGGCGCAGGGTATGCGTGGATCGCTGATACCAAGAACCATCGCATCGAGTCCTGGAACGTCAGCACTCGGGCGGCCGTGAGTACCGACACGATCTCCGGAAGCCTCGCGTCATCGCCCGCCGGCATCGCCGTCGACGCCGCAACCGGCAACGTCTTCGTCGCTGACAGCGTGAACGACCAAGTCCTTGAACTGAGTGTCAGTGGCGGCACTGTCACCGGTACCGTTCGCACGTTTACCGACGGATTCGATGCCCCATTCGGGGTGGCCTCCAACGGCACCTACCTCGCGGTTGCCGATCGCGACAACAATCGGGTGGTCGTCCTCGACGAATCGACGGGAAGCGACGTCACCACCATTACCGGCAGCGATGTCACCGGTGGCGGCCCGACCGCCCTCTACCATCCTGAGAACGTTGCGTTCGGCCCCAATGGAAATCTCTACATTGCGGATACGTACAACGACCGCGTCCTCGAGTACTCCGTCTCCTGACCGACCCACGGCCGCGGGGACACACGTCGCGACCATGGGCAGTTCGCGGTTGCGGCATCGCTCGGCACGAACGTCCGGGTCGGCGCGTGTAAACCTGGGAAAGGGCGCGTTTGCAGCGAATACACTCCGGCTGATACGATCGTGGCCTCGGGGAGAATCAGCTGGACATGAGCCGTGGCTCGAGGGGGACAGATGATTCAGGGGAGGCCGTCTGGCCATAGATTTGCACTGCGCTCGCGCATGGGGATGGTGCTCGGCGCTGCCGTCGTTGTTCCGAGCCTGATCGCTGCGCTGCCAGTCACCGCGGCGCCGACACCCGATCCCACGGTGACTGCCGCGTACACGACCACTATTGGCGGTCCTGGGCACGCCGCGATGTATCCGTCGGGCATGGAGATCGCTCCCAACGGCAATCTCGTCGTTGCCGACACCGGCAATAACCAGGTCGCTGAGTACACACCGAGTGGCACGCCCGTCTGGCGAGTTGGCTCCGAAGGGAGCGGCGCCGCCTGCGGTGCGAATCCCGCAACCTTCCCGCAGTTCGAGCAGCCCCGTGACGTCGGGATCGACTCCGCCGGCAACGTGTACGTCGCCGACAACGGCAACGGCCGCATCCTGAAACTCAGTGGCACGACGGGCAAGTGCATGATCAAACCCTTCAAGTTGCCCGGCGGCGGAGCACCCATCGGCGTCACGGTGAGCACCACGCCAGCAGGGCAGTTCGTCTACGTCGCCAACGGAACCAAGAGTCAGATCGTCGTGTTCAGCATCGCCGGCGCGGTCGTGCGGACCATCTCGTCCCAAGGCGCCTGCACACTTAACCGGATGCGCGACGCGGCAGCCGACGCATCGGGCAATGTCTATGTCGCCAACTACGAAAGCAATAATGTCCTCGAGTTCAACTCCAGCGGCACCTGTGTCCGGAGTTGGGGGACGAAGGGCAAGAAGGCAACAACCGGAGTGTGCGGCGGCAACGCAGGCGGAACCTTCAAGAACCCGTATGGCGTCGCCATTGGTACCGATCCCTTCATCAACGCAGGCAAGTCGGGTGAGGCGGTTTACATCGCGGACTCCAATGACGACTGCATTCAGGAGTTCACACCGACAGGAACGTTCGTCGCGGACTTCGGATCTCCGGGCACCGACGCGCAGACGGGCACCTTCACACAGCTGCGACGCGTCGCGGTTGACAGCCATGGCAACGTCTGGGGCGCCGACTTGTGGGGCAATCGCCTGGTGGAGTTCACGCGGACATCGAGCGGCTACACCTACGACCAGACGGTCCCCAACCCGATTGTTCCACCCGGCGACACCGACACGTCCGTATTCAATCAGGTGCGCGGACTCGCATTCGACGCTTCGGGCGATGTGATCGCGATGGACACGATCAATCAGCGCGTTGTCGTCTTCAACTCATCCGGCGACATCATCAACATGTGCGGCCAGAGAGGCTTCACGAGCACTGGTGACTTCAACTGGCCACGTGGGGTGGCCATCGATCCAGTTACTGGCAACTATTGGATCGCCGACACCAAGCAGAGTGATCTGCAGGTGCTCCAGCCCATCGAGAGCGGCTGCAACGGACTCGCGAAGTTCGGGGCTGTCGGGACGGCTCTCGGCGATGACAATTACCCATATTCGATCGCCATCGGAGGCGGCTACGCGTGGATCACCGACACCAAGAACAACCGTGTTGAATCGTGGAAGGTATCAACCGAGACCGCAATCGCAAACTATGGCACCAAGGGTTCCGCCGTCGGCCAGTTTTCAACGCCGACTGGTATAGCCGTTGATCCGACGACAGGCAATCTCTTTGTTGCTGACAGTCTGAACAATCGGGCCGTCGAGCTCAAAGTGAGCAACGGGAGTGTCATCTCGCAGGTCGCGACCTTCACAGCCGGATTTAACAAGCCGTACGGCGTGGCCTCGAACGGCGCTGGGCTGCTCGCCGTTGCGGATCGCTCCAACAATCGTGTGGTCGTTCTCAATGAGTCCGATGGAACGGTCGCAGCGATCATCAACGGTAGTGACGTTACCGGCGGCGGCCCGAGATCCCTGCTCGATCCGGAGAACCTCGCGTTCGGGCCTGGTGGAAGCCTTTACATCGCTGACACCTATAACGACCGCATCCTCGTGTATAGCATGAGCGTCTCGTGAAGGCGTCATGGGGGAGCCGGAAGTCAGGCGGAACGGTGCGCACGTTGCACGTCTCCTGCTCCCCCACCACACCCTGCAGTGTCGCGAGGACGTGATGGTGGTTCCGGGCGGCGCGCCGACGGGGCGACGCGAACGCCCATAACGGCCTCGGAGACATCCGGCATCCCTTCCACCGGCGTCCCGGCGTGGATCAATGGCCGTCACCCTTCCAGCAATTGGTCCGCGAGGGTATCGGCCAGCCATTTCCGAAACTGTGCGGGCGTCCACGCCATCTCGTTCACCAGCAGCTGATACATCCCCGGGTCGATGAGCGCCCAGACCACATCGCCCGCGCGCTTACGGTCCACGCCGGCGCGGAGCGCATGGCGCGCAACGAGGAAGCCGACAAAGCCGGCGGCGCCCCCGCGGCGTTCTGTGCGCATGCCGTCCCACAGGGCTTTCACCTCGGTGTCGGCGCCGACCGCGCTGTGCATGGCCTCGTAGATCGGCGCGAACTCGACCGGACACGTCGGTGATCATCCCCGCGTAGGCGTCGATCATCCGTAGGGGATCGGGCTCGTCGCGCACGGCGATGGCCCAGGGACGTTGAGGGAGGGGTACGGGTTCGTCGTCCCCCACGATCGCGATGTCGTACGCGGCCTTGAGGATCGCCGCCTTTCCCCCGACCGATGCAAACACGGTCGCCCGTCCAACGCCGGCGGCGGTTGCGATGTCGTCCATGGACGTGCCGGCATAGCCGCGGGTGACGAAGAGCCGGGCGGCGGCTTCGACGATGGTCAGGCGCGTCGACTGTGCCTGTGCCTTTCGAAGGGGGGACTGATAGCGCCGCTTTACAGCGGAACCTTCATTCACTATACTCACAGTCTAACCGTCATACTCATAGTGTGACCAAATACCCATGAGGAGCTCCAATGGCTGTACGCGCAATCTCCGACGAAGCCGCCGGTCATGTCGCTCCAGCGCGGCGACGCCCGCGAACCCAGGTCCCACCGCGACTGGCCGTTCATGCCGCGATGAAGCTCCGCAGAGTCCTGCTCCGCGCGGCGGACCGGGTCCTTCCGTCCGAGCTGGCGATCCTCGAGCACTCCGCGGGATTCTCCGTCGCATACCTCCTCGGGGCCATGGTCGAGCTGGGCGTCGCCGACGAACTCGCCTCTGGTCCCAAAACCGCTGACGAGCTTGCCACCGCATTGCACTGCAATGCTGATGCGCTCCACCGTGCCCTGCGCATGGGCGCCGTGTACAACCTGGTGCGCCTCGACCGATCGGGTCGGTTCCACCCTACTCGGCTGACCAGGGCGCTCACCAGTGATGCCCCATACGCGTCGGATCAGTGGTGCGCGTTCATGGCATCGAAGGCACATCAGAACGCCTGGGGAGACCTCGCCGCAACGCTGCGGAGCGGTGAGCCGGCCTTCAACCGCCAGAGCGGCATGTCGTTCTTCGCGTGGTTCGACGCCAATCCGGAGGAGGGCCGCGCCTTCGCCGCTGGCCTGTCGGGTCTGACGCTTTCGGAGGCATCGGCGATCGCCGCGTCTTACAAGTTCCCGAGCGGCGGGGTCGTCTGCGACATCGCTGGTGGAGTCGGAGCGCTGCTCGGCGAGGTGCTGCGCCGGACGCCGCGAGCGCGAGGGATCCTCGTCGAGGCCCCGTTGGTGCTCGCCGAAGCCTTCACGTACCTCGGTTCGCTCGGCCTCAACGAACGGGTCGAGCTGCAACAGGGCGACATCTTCGGCGACCTCCGCGTGAGCGCCGACGTCTATTTGCTGAAGTGGATCCTTCACGACTGGGACGACGCCGACTGCGTGCGCGTCCTCGGCAACGTCGCGGCCGCAATGCCGCGCGGCGCCAAGCTGGTGGTCATCGAGGGCGTCCAGGAGCGGAACACGGCGCATGGGCGGTTCTCGCCGATCGATCTGCAGATGCTGGTCGTGTCGGAGGGTGGTCGGGAGCGATCCATCCCCGAGATTCAGGAGCTCATGACCAAAGCCGGATTGCGTCCGACGAGCGTGCGTCGCACGCCCGCGGACCTGGCGTTGCTCGAGGCGGAGAAGGCCTGAAGGCACGTCGCTGGATGGGCACCGCGCGGCTATCATCGGGATAGGCCGTGAAGTGGTCAGGATTGTCTAGAACGGTCACGTGGCCTTATACGCACAGCGCGCTGTCATGGTCCTGCTCCCCAAAGATGATCCTGGAGAAATCGCGCAGCCCTTTGTCGACGGCTAACGCCGCGGGGTCAACTCGGGCAGTAACTCCCCAGGCGGGACACTCTTCCTCAAGCCAGGGGTGCTTCGCTGCCACGATTTCCGCGAAGCACGGCAATTGCTTCGACTTCAATCAAGACGCCACGGAGCTGCGACCCCACAGTTGTGCGTGCCGGGAAGGGAGGGACGAAGGCCTCTGAGTAGGTCCGGTTGAACTCGTCGAACATTGTGAGATCGGCAAGATGCGCGGTTATCTTCACCACATCCTTGAGTGATGCGCCAGCCGCCGCCAGGAGTGCGTTGACATTGTTCAGGACCAGTCGCGTCTGGGCTTCAATGCCATCCGGCACCATGCCGGTCGACGGCTCACGAGGAACCTGCCCGGACACGAAGATAAAGCCGCCTGCGACCATTGCCTGCGAGTACGCGCCGGCGGGACGCGGGGCCTTCGTTGACGTGACCGGCCGGATCTCAACGTTCAAAAGCTCACCTCAAAATCATGAACGACTGGGAAACGCCCAACGGGGGACGCCTGACTTGCCTTTGCGACCCGGCCCGCTTCGCGTCAAGTCCCCACGCCCGGCCCACCGGTTCGCAAGGTACTCAAGCCTCTGGACCCCGAACGAAAAGATCAGCGATAGCACGAAGTAGATCAGCAAGGTGAGCCCGTATACCTGTCCACCCTCGGTCAGCACGCTCCGAATGGCGTCCGCTCGATAGGCCAATTCGTTGATGGTGATCAATGACAGCAAAGCCGTGAACTTGAGCATGTCGATCAATGCGTTCCCGAATGCGGGCACCATCAGGGGAAGCGCCTGAGGCAGTACCACGCGCGTGAGTTGAAACCAGGCGGAAAGGTCCAACGCCGCAGCAGCCTCCGTCTGGCCTTTTGGGACCGAGGCGAAACTGGCACGAACCACCTCCGAGAAGTAGGCGCCGCCGTTGAGGCCTAGCACCAGGACCCCTGCTACGTACGGGGGGAGCTCGACGCCGAAAAACGGCAAGACATAGAAAGCCCAGAACAACTGAACGATGGCCGAGCTTCCACGAAAAAACTCAACAACGAATGCGGAGAGCCACCTGATCCCTCGGACCTTGGACGATCTCCCCAGACCTAATGCGAACCCTGAAATGACAACCAGGATGATCGACGAGAATGTGAGTTCCAACGTTATCGGAATGCCCTGCAGCAACAGCGGCAGGTAATCCTTGAGGGTCGCGTCGCTTAGCGGCATTGGAGCACCCTGCGCTTTGCAGATTCAGCGTTCAAGGATTGCTCGCAGGAACTGCTGGGTTCTGGGTGACCGAGGCGCGCGGAGCACAATGGCAGGTGGACCTTCCTCGACAATCTTGCCGTGGTCGAGGACGATGACCCGGTCCGCGATGTCGGCGGCGAATGAGATTTCGTGCGTCACCAGGATCATGGCCATCGATGTCGTGTGAGCGAGCTCTCGAATGACGTGCAGGACTTCACCGACCAACTCGGGATCCAGCGCCGATGTGACCTCGTCAAACAACATCAGTTTCGGCCGGAGCGCCAGCGAACGCGCTATTGCGACCCGCTGTTGTTGCCCACCGGACATTTGGGCCGGACGATGGTCGAGGTGCGTTGCCAAGCCAACGCGTGAGAGGAGGTCCGTGGCCCGGTGATTCGCTTCCTCCTTGCCCATACGCAGCACATGGATCAACGGTTCGGTCAGGTTCTGGCGCGCGGTCATGTGTGGAAAGAGGTTGAACTGCTGGAACACCATTCCCACTGGCCGGCGCGCACGCCGCGCCTGCCGCTCCCCGGCTGGGACGAGGGCCCCCGCGCGCTCGATATGCCACATGTACTGGCCGTCGATCAGGATTGACCCGGCGCTCGGCCTTTCCAGGCCGATCGCAAGACGTAAGACGGTGGTTTTACCAGAGCCGCTCGGACCGATGATCGCGACCTTCTCGGCCGGCTGCACTGCAAGGTTCAACGAGTCGACGACAACCCTTTCCCCGTATGCAATGGTGACGTCGCGCATCGTGAGCACCGGATCAACGGTGCTTGGTGCATTCGCAGCCAGCTCGGCCACGTCGCTATCCTGCACTGAGGCGCGCCTCCACCAGTCTGATCAACCGAGATGACGGATAGCTGATGGCCAGGAAGATGAGGCCGGCAAGCGTGAACGGTTCGATGTAACGAGCGGTTGCCGCGCCGATGATATTGGCCTGCCCAATCACTTCCAGCACCGTGATCGTCGAAAGAATGGCAGATTCCTTGAACATGCTGATGACGAAGTTCCCGAGTACGGGAGTCGCGAAACGCATTGCCTGGGGCACCACTACTCGACCCCACATGCGACGCAACGGGAGCCCGAGGACCAGCGACGCCTCCCACTGACCCCGAGCAACTCCTTCGATGCCCGCCCGGTATACCTCGCTGGCGTACGCGCTGTAGTACAGGCCCAAACCAATAGTCCCGGTCTGGAGCGCCGGGATCGTGATGCCGTAGTTCGGAAACACGTAGAAGAGGAAATACAGTTGCAGGAGCAGTGGAGTTCCGCGAAGGAACTCCACTACCAGCCGAATCGCCTGCGAAAAGATTGGGACTTCGGCCAGCCGTATCACGGCCCAGACCAACCCCAGAACGAACGCGAGCAGCGACCCGAAGAAGGTTGCTTCGAGCGTGAACCGGAGCCCCTGCAACAACTGCGGCAGGATCTGCAGGGCGAAACCCCAGTCCCAGCTGAACCCGGTCACGTGACCAAGGCCGAGGCGGCGCCGGCGGGTTCACCGTTCGTGTGCATCTGCTCCACTACCCATAGTCGGTGCATTTATGCGACCGGCTGCCACCGCCCGGTGGAGGTGGCAGCCAAGGTCGTCAACCCTAAGTTACCTTCGCGCAAACCTGCTCGGGAGTGAGGTTCGCGTACTGCGCCGGGATGGGCGGGAACTGGAACTCCGCAGCGATCTTGTCAAATTCACCGGATGCTTTCATCGCTCGGAACGCTTTCTGAAATGCGTTGTACAGCGTGGTGTCCGTCTTCCGGAAGGCAAGGGCGCCTGCGATGAACGGGCCATCTGGCGGGTAGTCAAGGTGCTGGAACGGGTATTTCGCCACCTGAGCCGGCGTCAGGGTGAGCGAACCCGTGTCGGAGATGATCACCTGGATTCTCTTGGACTGCAACGCGTCGAGAAGGGATGCGGTATCCGGGAACTGGAGCACCTTGTCCTGTGCGACACCGAGACCCTCGGCGAGTGCGATGTAGGACGAGCCGGAGTTGAATCCCACGGTCAGACCGCGCTTTCCCACGTCGCCGATACTGATCGGGGCCTGTGGGACAGCGCTCGGGAACCAGGCGATCTCAATGCCATTGAACTGGAATGGATCGGTGTACTGCACAACGGCGCACCGCGCCTTCGTGACTGAGATAACGCCGCCGATCATGTCCCAGCGTCCTGCCTGGAGCCCTGGAACCAACTCGCCAAAGGTTCCGACGATGCCGTGGACTTGATTGATCCCGAGCTGCTTCATGATCATCTGGACCACAACCGGGCCCTCGCCACTGACACTGCCGTCCGGATTGATGATGCTCGCCGGTGGGTCGTTGGCCAGGCCGATGTTGATGACACCTGCCGCTTTGAGCTTGGATAGCAAATCTGTGCCCGCAGAGCTGGAGGTGGCCTGGCTCGCGCTGCCGCACGCAACCATCAGCAAGCCGAGACCGCCGAGCGCCACGCGCCTGCGGAGTTGTTGATGCAGTTTTGGATCACCCCGGGCAACCCGCCCCCTCAAGAGTTCAAACGACATCGCGCATCCTCCGTTCTGTTTGTTGACAGATATCCCGCTGTTTGCTGACGGTGTTCCCGAGCACGGGCCGGGGCCCTGTGTGGTGGCCCGCTTGTCGGTCGTGTGTCGCGATCATGCGGTCACGCCTGAGCGAGCCCGTGCCGCAGCCGCCCACTTCGTGATGAGGTCGTCCAGCGCGATGACGTCTCCATACCATTGCTCGATACTGCTGAGCGCATCTCGCGCACTCTCAGGGTCGAGTGAGGCAGTTGACTCGCGCGGAACGACAGCAAAGAACCCTTTCTCAAATGCGGAGAACGCGGTCGCCCGGACACACAGTTCGGTGACCACGCCCGTGACTATCACGGTGCGCACGCCCCACCGACGGAGGGTCGTCTCGACTTCCGGGATCTGAAAGGCGTCGTAGCCATGCTTGACCAGTTGGGGTTCGCCCGGCTGGGGCGGCAGCACGGCCGACGAGAGCTGCGCACCCCAGGTTCCCGCATGGCAGATGGTGTCCTGAGGCGTCATGCCTCGCCGTGCGTACCGCGCCTGGTACGGCGGCAAATCGACCGTGCCGCCGTGCTCGACGACGATGTACATGACGCGTGCACCGTTTTCGCGAGCGGCCGTGATCAGACGGTTGATGGCACCCACGGCTGCCTGCAGCGGACGCATGTCCGACCCCGAGAGTCCGACGCGACCTCGATCATCCACGAAGTCGTTCTGGACGTCCACAACGAGCACCGCGGTTGCGGACGGCGGCACGAGTGGAGCAGGCACCGTTGTTCCATCTGCCGGCGGGCCCGACCCTGCATCAATGGACGGGTTCAAGCTCACACCTCCGTAGCTGCAGGTCGCTCCCGACGAGGTCGATCCGCAACGAGCACTTCCACCGCTCGTCGTCCTCCTGCGGAAAATCCTGGCGGTAGTGCGCGCCGCGGCTCTCCTCGCGCATCAGTCCAGACCGCAAGCAGCCGCGAGCCACGAGCAGGGAGTTCGACATCTGGGCGTGCAGCATCAACGCGCGGACACCGGCGGGAGCTGCCGTCGCCAACGCCCGCTCGATGGCGTCCACTTCAATGAGCCCACGTTCCATCTCGACCCGGCTGCGGACAATGCCGAACGTCCGCCCCATGGTTGCCTGCAGATCCTTTCGTAGCTCCGCGTACTCCTCGACTGGAGTCAGGGGTGCTACATCGGCCTGGATCATTCGGTCGGTCCATGTGTGAGCAGGCGCGCTTGACGGGACCGAACGGCCGGGCGCCTTCGACCGCGCCGCTGCGGCCTTTCCGGCTCGAGCGCCAAAGACCTGTGTTTCGGGAATGGCATTCGAGTCCAAACGGTTCGCCCCGTGGACGCCGCCTGCGGCTTCACCCACAACGAACAGACCCTGCACCCGTGACTCGCCCCACTCGTCCACCACCACACCGCCCATGAAGAAGTGGGCTTCTGGGGCGAGGATCATTTCCTCTTGCTGGAAATCGAGATGACGCTCGAGAAAATGTCGCGCCGGCTTGGGGTTGCTGAGCGTCCACTCATCCAGCGACAGTGCCGACACATCGAGTTGAACGCCACCCCTGACAGCCTTTCCGCTGTGTATCTGGTCGTAGATCCCACGCGCAGCGACATCCCTCGTCGTCGCCTCACCGCGTACCGGGTCGTAACGCAACATGAAGCGCTCGCCATCAGAGTTGCGCAGCGTTGCGCCAAGCACGAATGTGGACGGCTGAATCGGCATGCGGCTGCGGTCGAACGGGATGATGCAGCGCCACGGGTAGAACTGGATGAACTCCATGTCACGCAGCGAAGCCCCTGCATTAAGCGCGAGCGCGTACCCGTCTCCGGTGGCGTCGTTTGGATTCGACGTAACACTGAAGAGCCTTCCGGCTCCTCCGGTTCCGAGAATCACCGACGGCGCCCGGATGGTGATCAGCTCGGATCGCGCGTAGTCAATGAGGATCGCACCGGCGACCTCGCCCGCGGCTGTCAGCAGCTCGACCGCCGCAGTCATCTCGAGCACCTGAGCGCCCAGACGGCTGACGGCTTCAGTGAGAGGATCCGTGAAGTCGCGTCCGATGTGGTTGGCCGCAGATACGGTGCGGGGCACGCTGTGATCGCCGCTCGGGATGATTCGCCAGTCGCCGGCCTCAGTCACTCCAAGCGGTGCCCCAAGTGCGACCAGCTCTGCGAGTTGCCGCGGGCCCTCCTCGGCAAGGATGCGAACCAATTTCGGATCGTTGATCCCATGACCACCCTTGATCGTGTCTTCGAAATACATCTCGGGGGAATCGGCCGCCGAGAGGGCCGTGGAATATCCGGCGGACGTCATCGCGGACGATCCACTGCGGCCCGCCTTCCCCTTGACGGCCAGGACCACGCGTGCGCCAGACAACAGCCCGTCGTAGGCGGCCCGCAGCGCCGCCAGCCCACCACCCACCACCAGGACATCCGTCTCGATTTCGATCATGCGCGTAACACTGCCTTCAGTTCGGGCATGATCCGATTGACGAACTGCTCGAGAATCTCAATCTCACCACCGTCTTGACGTGGAATGGGGGCAAGCAGTGGATGCTGGATGCCTGCGTCAAGCAAACGCTGCAGCTGATTCGCGCAGTCCTCGACGGTTCCAGCAATTGCCAGCTTGTCGACGAAGCTATCGGGAATCAACTCGATGATTCGAGGCGCATCGTATCCGCCGGAGTCCAGATACGCCGAGAGATCTGATGGAATCTCGAGGCCGTTCGCTTTCAGGAAGTCGTACGTTGGATGGCTCCCGACCACAGTGCCCACGAGAGCCTTCTTGACTGTCTGGCGTGCGACGCGAGGGTTGTCGTCGATCGAGATGTACGTCATATGCATGAGCTCGGTCTGACCCGGCGCTCGGCCGGCTCGCAGCTCTCCCTTGGCGATCAGCTGCCGGGCCCAGGCAACACCCCCCGACGAAACGCCGGAAGCGACGATTGCCGCGTCGGCGACCTCTCCCGCAAGTTCGAGAAGAAACGGACCTCGTGCCGCAATGACCACAGGAATATCTGGGCGGCACTTGAATTCCAGTGCGCCCCGCTTCCAATTGACGATCCGGCCTTCGAACTCGAACTCCTCTCCACTCCAGAGACGCCGGATGACTTCAATGGACTCACGTACTGCCACAGCCGGCTTGGTACGTGAGAGACCGAGCTGCCGAAATCCGGAGCCGCCGGCGCCGATGCCCAGGATCGCCCGGCCGCCCGACGCCTCATCGAGGGTCGCGATGGCCACCGCAGTGAGCGCTGGATGCCGGATGTACGGATCGGTGACTCGTGTTCCCAACAACAACGTGTCCGTGCGCGCGGCGAGATCGGTGAGGCTCACGTAGACATCGCGCTGCCAGCGCTGGTCAGCCACCCAGAAGCTGGACAACCCGCCGTCCTCGCATATCTGTGCCGCGCGTCGGAGCTGCTCGACGCCGTTCACCGATGAGATGGCACCCAGAAAGCCGGCGCCCATACGAATGTCGATCACGAGCTGGCCACCGAACCTGCAGAGTCCTTCGAGGCTCCTTTGCGCAGGGAGCCAAGCGTCGACAACATTCGCTCCAATGCCTGGTCCCACACGGCCTCGTCCTGAGCGAAGCAGATGCGGAAATGCCGTGCCCCGCGTGGCCCGAATTGATACCCCGGGTTGACCAGCAGACCGGCTTCGGACTTGAGTGCTTTGGCGATCGTCTGCTCGTCGCACCCGACTGCAGACGCGTCAGGGAAAAGATACGCGGTACCGCCGGAGGGTCGCACGCGGAGAACGCCGGATGCGTTGAGCGTCTCGACGGTGTGATCGCGCAGCCGCTGGTAGTCGCTGACCCGGGTCGCGACGAAAGCATGGTCGTCCGACAACCAGTTGGTCAGAATGTGCTGCGCATAAGCCGGTGCCCGAAGCACGGATACCCCGAGCACATCCTCCATCCGATCGATCAACTCCGCGGGACCCACCGCAACGCCAACGCGGTACCCGCTCATGGATTCAGTCTTCGAGGGTCCGAGCAACGTAATGCACCGTTCGGCCATGCCTTCTTCAGCGATGAGATGAGCAAACGGCGTGTCGTCGTAGACGAGTCTGGAGTACAGCTCATCGACAATGACCGTCGCATCAAAGGATCGGACAAGCTCTGCGATCTTGCGGACGACGTCGGAAGGTAACACCATGCCGGTCGGGTTATTGGGATTCGAGAAGACGAGCGTGGATGCGCCCGCTCTGAAGGCGGCCTCGAGCAACTCGACATCAATGGACGGAGGCTGGCTGAAGTCCGTCCACAGCAAGGGAACGTGGTGGATCCGGGCACCGAGGAAGCGAACGAGCTTCTCATCTGACATGTAATCGGGATCTACGAGCGCGACGGCGTCGCCGACCGTCGCCGACATCGCGACAAAGAGGGCTGCCTGGGAGCCGGGCGTGAGAATCAGCTCGCTATTGGGATCGATGTCAATTCCAAGGAATCCCGACAGCGACTCAGCGACCGCCGAGCGGACGCGTTCGTCCCCGCGATACGGCGTGTAGGTCATGCCGCCCCCGCTTGCCGCCGCCACGAAATCAGGCAGCACCCACGGCGGCGGTGGGAAGCGGTGAGTGTTCGCGTACGTGAGGTCCAGCAATTCGCCGCTGTACGGCACACGCTCAAGCTCGCGCTCCGCATCCCTCAGCGACTGGCCGAGAGTGGGCTGCCACTCAGGGAGTGCAATGTTTCGAATCCGGTTTGGGATCGGACGATGGTTCATGGTTCAGTTCCGCGCCCTGGGACGGGATTCAGTTCGGCCGCAGGTGCGTTGAGCTCACCAGCCGCATGACGCAGCGTTTCCATCCCGTGGACAATGTGGCGCTCGACTTCATCGCGAACGCCCTGGACATCGCGCTCGATGCAGAGTTGCAGGATTCGTCGATGGTCTCCGAGCGAGTCCGCAGCTCCGCCTTTGTAGATGGTGTAGAAGCGGACATATCGCTCACTGGCGTCCCGCAGCGTCTGCGTGATGTCGAAGGCACGCGCATAGCCGGCCGCTCGATATAGAACGAAATGGAAGTCTCGATCGAGATCGGCGAACCGGTCGGGATTGCCCGACTTTACCGCGGTCTCTTGCATATCAAGGATCCGACTCAGTTGGCTCAGACCTCGCTCCGCGATGCGTTCGGTACCGACTCCCGCGAGCATTGACTCGAGCACACGACGGGACTGGTAGAGATCCTCGATTTCGACCAGCGACAGCGGCGCGACAATCGCACTTCGGTGCGGCTCGGTTTCGATCAACCGTTCCGCGGCGAGCCTCAGCAATGCCTGGCGCAGCGGCGTGCGACTCACCCGCATCTGCGTCGCTAGCAAGGACTGATCGAGCTTCGCGCCGGGCTTCAGGCGCCCGCTCAGGATCCGCCCACGCAGCAGTTCATACGTCGCGTCGACCTTGGTCCGATATTCGAGCGCATCACGATTCAGCGGCTCCGCGGTCACGAGGCGGAGCCTCTTGCGGCTATCGAACGAATGCGGAAGTTCAAAATCTTGGATCCAGAATTTAGTATGCTGCGGAGCCGGAAGTCAAGGATCGGCTCACCGGAGGCGCCAAGTGCATAACGACGGGCATTCAACTGCCGGCAGCCCGCAACTGCATGCATCCGAGTCCGCCTGGAGGGATCTGGCCTTCCCCCAGGCGGAGTACGACCGCCGAGTCGCCGAAGTCCGGCAAGCGATGGTCGACCGCCAGATCGACGTCCTCCTCATCCAGACGCCGGAGAACATCAACTACCTCACCGGCTACGACACCATCGGCTACTCGTCCTACCTCTGTCTTGCGCTTCCGGTCGACACGGATCCCGTGCTCGTGATTCGTGAGATGGAGCGCGGAGTCGCAATGTCAACCACCTGGCTGACCGATATCGCGACCTCAGGCGACACCGATGACCCAGTCGAGCGAACAGTCGACGCCCTCTCGAGCCGCAGTCTCCTGTCACGGCGGATCGCAATGGAGGCCACCGCTCCATTCATCACGCCGAGCACCTGGCTCCGCCTCAGGGCCGCGCTCGGCGAGGTCGGTATCGCGGACTTCGGACTTGTCGAACGATCCCGTGCGGTCAAGTCGACCTACGAGATCGCGAAGATCCGACAGGCGTGCAGCCTCGTGGATGGGGGTATGTCGGCAGCATTGAGTGCCGTACGCGAGGGTGCGACTGAGAACGATGTCGCCGTGGCCGCCTACGCCGCCTTGGTTGGCAACGGATCGGATCCTCTGGTCTCCAATCCGATCGTCACCTCAGGACCGCGTTCCGGAGTCGCACACTCAAGCTTCAAGAATCGTCGACTCCAGAGCGGCGATACGGTGCTCATCGAGCTCGGCGCATGCGTCAGTCGGTACGGAGGCGCCTTGATGCGCACCGCGGTGCTTGGCGAGCCGTCGAGCGAGATTCAGTCAATGTGCGATGTGGTGCTCCAGGCGCTCAATGCCGCCATTGCAGCAATTCGCCCAGGCGTGACGGCCGGTTCGGTGGATCAAGCATGCAGAGGTCTGATCGAAGACGCCGGTATGGAAGCAATGTTTCGCAAGCGAACCGGCTACTCGATGGGAGTCGCGTTCGCTCCCGATTGGGGCGAGGGACATATCGTCAGCCTTCGCAAGGATGACCCGACCGAGCTGGTACCCGGAATGGTGTTCCACATGCCTCCCGCCCTGCGCGCATTCCAGCGTCTCTGCGTGGGCCTGAGCGAAAGTGTGCTTGTCACCGAAGCCGGGTGTGAGGTGTTGACCCAACTGCCTCGCGAGCTGCACGTCGCGAAGAACTAGCGTGTTCGTAACCAGCCTTGCGAGCGTTCTCAGCCAGCCCCTGCCGGCATCTCCAGACCCATTGGACCCTCGTCTGGCGGTGATTGGTTCCGAAGCGACACGAGACGTCAGCGACCGTCGTTTGATTTCAATGTGCTCCCGGCTCTGTGCGCGCGAGTTCCGCAGCAGCGTTTCGTAGGTCCATGTCACAGCTCCGCCGCCCAGGAAGCCGGGGTCGCTTGGGCAGGATTGCCGCATCGGTCGCGGGCGCCAATGCGACCGTCGACCAATCACTTCGTCGTGGACGCGTGGGCGGTGCGATCGCTTCGTGCGAGAGGAGGCGGCAGCAGGCACAGCAACGAAACGCTTCTGGCCGACATCATTCGCGGCAGCCAGCAGCGCGTCCGCCGCGGTTGATCCGACACTGTTGGAGTACCGTCGCTCGGCGCACGAGCCTGCGAGTGGTCTCGCCCCACATGCTCGCTTAGCATCAAGTGCAGTTCAGCGCGCGCAAAGAGCGCACGACCCCGCTGACTAGCGACTCGGCGACGGGGGTGCGGGCATCGACTGCCAACTTCAGTCCGGCGATGGCTGCCTGAGATTGAACCAGTCGCTGAGTTCGTCCTTGCTCAGCCCGGCGCCAGAGCGAATCCGATTCACCGCTTCCCCAAGCTAGGCCACTGCTCGTGCCGTCGCTGATTCATCTGCCAGCACCGGGGAGTCAAGCGATGGGCCGCCCGTGATGAGTCAGGGCAATCGATCCGGCCCGTGCAGGTAGTTCGCGATGTGCCCCCTGAAGTCCCTCACGTCATGGTTGCAACGCGCCCTTCACGGGCTGACGGCGCAGGGGGTGCCATGCGTCAAACCACGACCGTGATACGCTTCCACTAAGAGATTAGTTGAAGAAGGTTTCATGATCCAATTTCAGCTCGACACAACCTCTGGCGTAGCCACCTATCTGCAGCTGGTGCAGCAGGTTCATCAGGCCATGCGTCTCGGACTCCTAGAGCCCGGGGACCAGTTGCCGACGGCTCAGCAAGTCGTCAGCCAGCTGGCAATCAATCCGAACACTGTTCTGAAGGCATATCGGGACCTCGAACGCGAGGGCCTCGTACGGCCTCGTCCAGGTCAGGGGACGTTCGTGATCGCATCCCTGTCCCGCACCAATCCCGCAACTCAAGCTCGCCTGCTCGCTTCGATGACGCAGTGGCTGCGCTCGGCACGCTCAGCGGGCTTGGATGCAGACGATATTGAGGCGATATACCGGACCGCTTTCCGCGACAGCTTCGCCGAGGGCGTGGCATGACGGCGGTCCTTGAAACCAGTGGCTTGGGAAAACGCTACCGGCGGCATTGGGCACTCCGCGACTGCACGCTGTCGATCCCGGCCGGGAAGGTCGTCGGCCTTGTCGGCCCAAATGGCGCTGGCAAAACAACGCTGTTGCACATGGCGGTTGGTATCGCTTCTCCCACTTCGGGCACGGTGGCGGTACTCGGCGGTCGTCCCGCTGATGGTCCAAACCAACTCGGACGGGTTGGTTTCGTTGCCCAGGTAACCCCAACGTATGCAGGTATTTCCGTTGCAGATCACCTTCGGATGGGAGCCATGCTCAACCCGAATTGGGACGGCGCCCTGGCCGAGCGACAGAGAGAACAACTCGGCCTTGACCCAGGCCAGCATGCAGGTACGCTCTCGGGCGGCCAGCGGGCTCAGCTTGCTCTCACCCTTGCGATCGCAAAACGCCCTGAAGTCCTCATCCTTGATGAACCGGTGGCCAGTTTGGACCCTCTCGCTCGCCGCGAGTTCCTCCAAACTCTTATGGCAGTCGTCGCTGAGCGTGGAATCAGCGTTGTGCTCTCCTCACATCTCGTCTCTGACCTTGAACGGGTGTGCGACTACCTGGTCGTGCTCGCTTCCTCGTACGTGCAGATCGCAGGTGATGTCGGTGAGCTGTTGGCTTCGCACTGCCGGCTCTCCGGTCGTCGCCGAGACCTCACGGCTCTCCCGATGACCAATGAAGTCATCGAGGAGAGCCATACCGAAAGGCAGAGCGTTCTTCTGGTGCGAACCACGGAACCGATCCTGGATCCGACCTGGACTGTCAGGCCTGTGACAGTTGAAGATCTCGTGCTCGCATACATGAGCCGGGCTCGCGATGCCGAAAACGCTCGTCGATCCGGCATGGGCATCCTTCGATGATTCGGTTTGCGCTGCTCCAGTTTCGAACGCAAGCCGCAGTGGTCTTCGGGCTCCTTGTGGCCGTAGGCATTGTCTTGGTGACCACTGAACCGCAATTGATGCACCTCTATGACACGACCGTCAGGCCATGTGCTGCCGACGGAAACTGCGCGACGGCTACAGCCAATTTCGTCAGCAACAACTCCCTCCTCCAATCAGCGCTCGGCGATCTCATGATCGTCGTCCCCGCTCTGATCGGAATGTTTTGGGGTGCCCCGCTGGTCGCCCGAGAGCTTGAAACCAACACGTTCTTGTTAATCTGGACGCAGAGCGTCACCCGGGAGCGATGGCTCACGGTGAAACTCGGTGTGGTCGGCTTGGCGAGCATCGCCGTTGCGGCCCTCCTCAGCCTCTTGGTCACGTGGTGGTTCAGCCCGATCGATTCGGTCAATATGAATCGCTTCGTGCAAGGGGTCTTCGATGAGCGAGCAATCGTCCCGATCGGCTACGCCGCTTTCGCCTTCATTCTGGGAGTCACGCTAGGTGCACTCATCCGCCGCACTCTGCCGGCGATGGCCGCCACGCTCGCTGGATTCATTGCAGCGCGACTGGTAGTCAGTCAGCTGGTGCGACCGTATTTTCAAAGTCCACTAACGTTTCTTACGCTAGGAACCCGCGGCCCCTTGCCCGTCGTCGCCGGTGCGGTCACCCCGCCACATCCGAGCGATTGGGTTCTTTCTCATTGGACGCATTCCAGCTGCACTATCGGATCAGGCGCGAGCGCCCGTGCTTGCTCTGGTGCGCTGCGCCAGATTGGATTCACCTATCAACCCGCTGCCCGCTACTGGCCGTTCCAGTGGTACGAAACGGCCATATTCGTCGGACTCGCCCTACTCACGGCCGCATTCTGCTTCTGGTGGGTTCGCCGCCGCCTCGCCTGAATGTGACCAACCATATGGATGACAGGATTGGGTCCTCAGTTCGGGCTGCCTCGATGTGTGCCGCTCGCTTCACATTTGGCGCTATATCAAGGACCCAGAGGCTTGACGCGCAGGAGGGTATTGTTTCCGAACGTAGGGAACCAGACCGACCCGAAGCCAAAAGACGGGTAGGCTAGGTAGTCCTGGTTGTCCAGGGTGGTGGTGGCGCGGGTCTGCATTGTGGCCGGATCAATCAGGGCAAGTTTGCCGACGCTGTATGCGACGTAGACACCGCTGGGACCATTGGTTATCGAGATGGCGCTCTCAGCGTCGGCGCTGAAGGGCGCGCTCAGCCCGTCCACGCAATTGGATGCAGGGTTGACGCGCGCGACAGCAGCACTCCCCCCGCCGATGCTCTCGACGATGAAAACATCTGGCCCCGAGCCGGCGATCACTTCCTGGGCTGGATATGGTGTTGTGATGGTGGCAGTTACTCTTCCGGACGCGGCATCGATACGTGCCAGTTTGTTGTCGGCGATGATTGCCCACAGTGAGCCGAATCCAAAATCCAGCGACGGAACGTACGAAGACGAGGTTGCGGCAGCCCCAAGGTCAACCGTGCGCATGGGCTTGCCGCTCAGGGGATCGATCTGGACGACTGCGATTCGTTTGGAGCCCTGCGAGGGATCGATGCCCGCCCATACCCCATGAGGCGTGTCGACGACGAAGTAAAGCCCTGTCAGGGCCACGTCCAAGGCGACACTGTTAGTTGCCGGGTCGATCCGCAAGAGTTGGTTGGGGATCGCAACGGTTGATTCGCCAATCCCCCCGATCAGCGGAACCCAAACACCGTGCGAGCCAACGGTGACCGGAGACATGGGCTCGCTCTTCTGTCCCATGAAATTCGGAACGCTGATACTGGCGATGGCCGTATTGGTCGTCGGATCAACTCGAAACACCTTTCCGCTACGGTGAGCCGCGACCCAGACGGCATCGTCGCCGACGGCGCTCCCCGCGGCGCCACTGTCGATGGGAATCGTGGCCTCGATTCCCATTGGCGTATCGGGGAGGCTCGCGTCAGCAACTTGAGCCACCGGAGGGCAGTTGGGCGCAATGGGAAGGGCGAAGATTGAGGGTCTTGCCGCCGACGAATTCACCATGCTGGCAGCCCCGCACGCCACACCCCCGACGGCGCAAGCCATCGCAAGGGCCACAGTTGAAAAAGCAACCCGCGCCTGGACCGACTGCCCACTGGTCCGCGCGACTCTCATTCGACGACGACTCGATCGGGGATCATCGGCAGCGAGACTAACCCATCCTCTCCGCGCATTTCTTGCAGCCGATAGTGCCGTACGCTGTCCCGAGTGTCATGCGCCGGCACGTCCGGTGCCTCGCCTCGTCAGGCTGCCCCGGTCGGGGAGCGACCGACCATTGGACTACAGGGCAAATATTAGTGGTCGAATGATATGTCGACCACTAATCCCTGCATCTGGCAGTCACTGGGTTCGTCGCAGCGTACGACATCAGAGACCGTCTTTTGATCTCGCAAATGCCCTCTCAGCGCGTCCGTCGGGGAGACAGGACTCGAACCTGCGACCCCTGGTCCCCCAGACTAGTCCTTATTTCTCGATTCGGTCTGAGATCAGTTTAGAGTGCTTTATTCGGGAATTGGTTGGAATGACGACTAGAGCGCGCGTTATCGATTACGTTGGAATCGCGTGGACATGGTGCGAGTGGCGGCGTGCAGCCCACCACCTTTCTCAGCCCCGCGCCAGCCTCTCGAATTCGGTGACGGAGCTGATATTGACGCTGCATGTGTGCCGAGCGCGAGTAGTTCGGCGTTCCCGGTGACCAGGGCATCGGGCGACGCTGTGATGCTATCGCAAGGGTCCGATCGTCATGAGGATCACGGCAGACGCGCGGAACCTCAACGGCGTTAGGCGGCCCTGAGGACACGAGTTGAAAGGGCTTTGCTTCGCTGCAACGGGCTGCCAGCCAGGGAGACAGGCCTCGAACCCGCGTTTGTCCCCAAGACCATTACTTGTTTAGCTCCGGCTTTAGGTTCCCGAAATAGCATCAGTTCCGTTCCCCGCTTTCGACTCACGGCAATCTGGTCGCCATCTGCGCGTCGAGCGATGAAGCCCCGTCGGAAGCGGAATCGTGTGTCGACGTTGGGACCGTCACGGGAGCGTCAAACCTTCTAGCGACAGGTCTGGCCTGCGATGCGTCGCATACTTGCCCCGAAGCAGGAAGGATTTGGAACGCTACGGTCTGCCGCTCCCCGGCAGTGCCGAACAGGACCTGCTGAGCGCCGTGGCAGGTGTACGCGAACGCGCATTCCCAGACTCCATCGACGCGTTGGCTCGCTCCCTGCTTCGGCGTCGGCACGAGAAATCCCGGCAACGTGAGCAACTGCCTCATCCGGCGTCACCCCTCGGCGATCACCTCGAGTTCGGCTCGCACGGGTGCAGCCCGATCGCTCGCCCAGCCGCCGGTCTCCACGAGCCCTTCCTCGAGCTCGCCAAGGATCGCCGGCCGATAATCACCACGGAGCTCGTCGTCGAGGGGATGTCGCGGGCTCCACCAAAGTGGAGCGCGGACATACGCACATTGGTGACGAGAGTAACCCACACTCAGCGTGTTGGCTTGCGGCGAGAGCGGCCGCGGCGTGCCTTCACCGCAGCTACGACCGTGTCTTCGGTCTGGGCACAGCAGCCGCTCGACCTTCTCACAGGCAAGGACCTGATCCATCGTTCGCGTCGCTCCGCGCACTGGCGGAACGCTTCGCGCACAAGCGCTGCGTGTCCGGTCCTCAAGGGGTGCGCCAGCGGTCGACTTCGACCGCCAGCTCTGGCGGCAACGAGATCGTCACGGTCCCGGTCGTGGCGCATGGGCACCGCGATAACACGAAGCCGTAGCCCGTTCGGCAGCCCACGAGGACCAAGCGCCCGACTCCACCAATGTCAGGACCACCCCAGAGTCCCCAGCTTCCGTGGCGGGTTCACAGTGGTACGTGCAAGATTCAAGCCAGGACGGGGGCCCTCTGGCCACTCAGCAAGCGTCCGAGTTCGTCTTGGCCCATCGGGCGGTTGAAAAGGTATCCCTGCGCGAAGTCGCAATCTCGAGCACGGAGATAGGCGGCCTGATCCCCGGTTTCCACCCCTTCGGCGACGACCTCCATCCCGAGGACGTGCGCCATTTGCAGGATTGTGTCGACGAGGATTGGACCCTCCGTGGTCGACCCGATGTCATCGACGAACGCTTTATCCACCTTGAGCCGGTCGAACGGGAGATCACGTAGACGGGATAACGCGGAATATCCCGTGCCGAAGTCGTCGATCGCGAGTTGCAGCCCGAGAGACTTGAGCGCCTTCAGTGTCTCGAGCGCACCACTCGAACTCGCTAATGGCCACGCCTTCCGTGAGCTCCAGTTCCAGTTGTCCTGCCGGGAATCCGGTGTCGTGAAGAATCTTCGCAACGTGGTTGACAAGGTCCGGGTGCTCGAGATCTCGTCCGGACAGATTGACCGCCATCTTGAACTCCGCGAGGCCGGTGGTGTCCAGCCAAGTCCGCCCCTGCGCGCAGGCGGTGCGCAGAATCCACGCATCAATGCGTTCCACCAGCCCCAGCTCCTCCGCCAGAGGAATGAACGTGTCGGGGCCAACCCTGCCGCGAGATGGATGATCCCATCGGGCGAGCGCTTCCGCACCGACGATGGTCCCAGTCCGCAGGTCAATGATCGGCTGATACGCGACTCCGAGACCATCCGATTCGACCGCCTTTCGAAGATCTTCGCCCAAGGTCAGCCGGTCTACGAGCTCGGTACGCATCGTGTCGGCGAATACGCGATATTCGCCCTTGCCTGACCGTTTGGCGAAATACATAGCAAGGTCCGCATCCGCGATTAGCGTTTCAGGATGTAGCGGGCTCAATTGCCCTGAGGCCACGCCGACGCTGGCGCTCGAGAGTACTTCCGTACCGTCGATGACTACTGGGCCGCTCAATGCAGCGATGATCCGCTCCGCGACCAAAATTGCGCCGGCGGCATCGGTGCCGTCGAGCAGGACGGCAAACTCATCGCCGCCAAGGCGGGCGACGGTGTCTTCGGGTCGAACGCATCCGATTAGCCGGACACCGACTTCTGTCAGAAATAGATCTCCTGCCGCATGCCCGAGGGTGTCGTTGATGCGTTTGAAATCGTCGCAGTCCAAGTACACGACAGCGTGTATTGCCGCAGTGGACTTGGCCATGGTGTGCTCCATCCGACGGCGAAGCAGCTCGCGATTAGGCAGGCCGGTTAGCGTGTCATGCAGGGCCTGATGAGTGAGCTTGCTCTCGAACTCGTGGCGCTCACTGACATCCGTGACGTTCAGCACGACGCCGTCGACAGCGGTGTCGTCCAGCCGATTGGTGAGCTTCGTCCAGACATGGCGCCATTCGCCATCACGACGGTGAAGTCGGGCTTCGATCTCAGACACAGTGCCAGGGCCACCAGAGATCACCCTCCGCCAGGCTTTCAGTGTCCGTTCCCGGTCATCGGGATGGATCAAGTCGGTGACGTTCGTCGTGGCCGACCCCGCAAGAGCAAACTCTTGGCTAAACGTCGGGGTGACAAAGATGATCTCGCCCGTGGCACCGACCACGAGGATGCCATCGCTGGCGTTTTCGACGAGTGCTGCGAATCGCCGCTCTCGGCGCCGTACCGCGTCCTGTCGCTCTCTGAGCATCCGTAACAGCCACAGTGCACCCAGGAATCCAACGACGACTGCGAGCGCGACGGCGATGGTGGACACGAGCTCAGTGGCATTCCGTTGTTGCTGTCGGCCACTGACGTCCGATGTATTGAGCGCTTCGAGGGCCTGGAGCTGCGACGCCACAGGCGACAGTTGGCTGTTGAGTTGCTCCTCGAGCGCATGCCGGTCCGCTGTTGAGGCACCGCCGCTGGCCGGCGCTAACAGGACTGCTTGACGTACATTGACACTCGCAGCCCATGCTCGTCCCGCGGCGTCGAGGTCAGCGATTTCCGTGGAACTCCTACTTGGAAGCGCCGCTAGGGCGGCGAGCGCCGCATTCACCTGGCGAATCGCCGTCCCCATCGCGGCACTGTCCTCGTGCGCGTCGCCGACGAGGAAGGACGTGCCAGCCAGAGCCACCTCATTCACGTGGTCGAGAGCGCTCGAAACCTGAATCCCGATCTGATCCGCGCTATCTAACGCCTTCGACGCGGCGTCATTGACGGCGAGGCCGACGGTAGCGCAAACCGTCACGACCGCTAACGGGACGAAGAGGAGCAGAAACGCGACGCGAGAGCGATCTAGCGCGGCGCGGCGCGGATGAAGGATCAATGCGGCTGCTTTGGTGTTTCTCGAGAGGTTCGGAAGTCGGTCACCCTGAGGTTGGAGGATGGACGCAGCGAAAACCCGCGTATCGGGGTCTCCCAGCTTTCCCGTAGCTAGAGCGTCACCATCCTTGGCAAAAGGGTACGCTACATCCGAGGGAAGCAGTCAGTCACTCAGACGAGAGCCCGCGTGGCACGCCGCCGCGGTAGCGCCGCGCTGCGACTCGGCATTTCACAGTGGATCGTTTGCTTGTGCCCGTCTGCGGATTGCTGCGGTGATTTGGGAGATGAGGTCGCGTAGCACGAATGGTTGGACGATGTAGTCGTCCGCCTCGAGGGCGAACGCCGCTGGCTTCTCGGCGGCTTTGCCGTTTGCGGTGAGATGACGACGGTCACTTGCCGGGGTGTCGCGTCAGCACGAAGGGCTCGACAGATGTCGAGCCCGCTCATCCTCGGCATGTGCATGTCCGACAGCAGACAGTCCGGGTGGACTCGCCGAATCAGATCGATTGCGCCTTCCTCGGATTCGGCTTCACGGACTCCAAAACCGGCCGACGTTAAGCTCACGCGCGCACGCAGTCGGACCTCTGGAGCGCGTCGACCATAACAATGGTGCCTGGTCTCCGTTCTGCAGGGCCTTCTGGACGCGTCGCCCGCGCCCGATCACCGTCGGGGCGAGGCTTGGGGAGCAGCTCATCAATCCGCTCTGACGCTTGCGGAGGAGCGTAGTAATAGGCTTGGGCCTCGTCGCAGCCGAGGCGCGGAGTGCATCGAGCTGAGCGCTGGTCTCAACGCGCTCGGCCACGACGCTCAAGTCCGTCGCGTGCGCCATGCCCATGAAGACTTACACCGACACCTTGATTGCCGGCGGGTGATGCCCGGACGCGGACGGTCCTCACGTGGGGCCGGTGTCAACCTGTGTGCCACTGATTCCGGCGGCGGGAATGGCTGCCAGAGAATCATGCCAGCGGACGCAAAACCCTGATGACCACGTTCGTGATGCTTTCCCCGGTCGTCTGAGATGACGGGTGCTGGGCCATGACGTGACTCCGCATGCGAGGTGCTAGTAAGGCGTCACATGGTCACTCGCGGACTTGACCGCGACTAGATATGAACGTATGCAATCTCAGTGATGGCGACGCTTTAGTCGGACCGTGGACCGACCAGCGCTCGATAGCTCGACCTCCCCGCGACCCTTCACACCTTTGTCACGCGCCGTATGAGAACCCGTGAGCCAAGGCTCTCATGCTTGAGAGCGATCGTTGACGCCGAGTTCGGTTCAGTCAGGGGGTTAGAAGTTGCAGTTCAGACGGCGCCGGTTTGGCGGCGACCGGGGCGATAACCGGTGGCGCCGGCGTACGGGAGTCAGCCGCGCGCTTCGCGTCGCGATCTTCCTCGGGCCCATTGCCGGGTCGCTCCTCATTGCGACAGCACTCAGCAAGGTCCTTCCGCGTGCCAGCGGGCCGCTCACTGCGGTGCTCTGGGTCGCGATCGTCGCCGGCGGATCGCTGCTCACCCTCGTGGTTTTCGAACGTGCTGCCCGACGGCTGCTGCCGCTTGCCGCGCTGCTCAACATCTCGCTCCTCTTCCCTGACAAGGCCCCCGCTCGCTTCGCGGTGGCCCGCAAGACCGGGACCCCACGTCAGTTGCAGGAGCAACTTGCCGGTGCACGGGCTGCCGGCCACCATGACGATGCCCAGGGGATGCAATCGGTGATCGAGCTCGTCCTGGCGCTCAGCGTCCACGATAAGGGCACCCGCGGCCACTCCGAGCGTGTCCGCGTCTTCGCCGATCTCATCGCCGACGAGCTGAAGATCGACGAGGCGGCCCAGGCGCGGTTGCGCTGGGCTGCGCTGCTCCACGACGTGGGCAAGCTGGAGGTGCCGAAGAAGCTGCTCAACAAGCCCGGCAAACCTGATGAAGAAGAATGGAAGGTGCTGCACCGCCACCCTGAGGAAGGGGCACGTTTGGTGGCATCGCTGCTTCCCTGGCTCGGCGAATGGGGACGCGCCGTGATTGAGCACCACGAGCGCTACGACGGCACCGGCTATCCTCACCGGCTCAAAGCCCACGAGATCTCGTTGGCGGCAAGGATCGTGGCGGTGGCGGACACCTATGAAGTGATGACCGCACCCCGGCCGTACAAGCGATCGATGAGTGTCGTCGCCGCCCGCCAGGAGCTGACCAAGGTGGCCGGCACTCAGCTCGACCCCGCAATCGTTCGTGCCTTCCTCAACATCTCGGTCGGCCGTCTGTGGCGGACGATTGGGTTTGGTGCATGGATCGGTCAGATCCCTGCCGTCGGACGTCTCTGGAGCGAGCTTGGCAACGTCGGTTCCTGGATCGGGGCGGGCGCGCTGACCGCCACCACCGCGACCGTCATCGCCGTTGGTGGTCTGGGGAGCCCAATCCCCTCGCCGAGCGGCACAGGATTGCTGAGCTCGGTGGGATCGACCGCCCCCAGCGTCTCGGCCACGATGCCTGCGCCAGATGTGTCAGGCGCCGTGCCCACTCCACCCACAGCGTCCGGGTCCCCATCGAGTCCACCACCAGGGCAGTCTTCATCCGCCACCCCGACAGGCCAAGCTGGAGGTGGCGCCTCGGGCGGTGCTACACCGACGTCTGGCGCCAGCCCGACATCAAGCACCCAGCCGCCCACGCCGACTGCCAGCGCCACGCCGGCCCCCACACCCTCACCGAGCCCGACACCAGATCCATGGAGCTGCGCGTCGTGCGTCAACACCTCGTCAGCCTGCACAAGTTACTGCAACAACAACAACCTCTCGGTATGCCTCACCTACTGCGAGGGCAACAACAATGCGGCGTGCACCTCGCACTGCTTTGGCAACAACAACCACTCGTGCCTCAACTACTGCGCCGGCCCCAACAACCCGCACTGCCAGACGAATTGCCGCGCGAGCGTGCAAACGACCAGCGCCGAGACTTCACCTTCTGGTCCGCGAATGCTTCCCATATACGAGTTGGACGTGATCGAGCCGGGCCGTGCCGCCAACCCGTGCTTGGGTTGCGAGAGTTTCGAGCGACCGTGCTCGACCGCTGACTCACGAACCTCACCCGCATGGATCTCGGCGTAGAACCTTCGGTTCTGTCGCGTGACGCCCCATCGACCGGTCCGCCGTCACCAACTCACTCGGCACCTGCTCACCGCATGCATCGCCTCAGACTGAACCGCCCGTATCAGGGAACGCAATGCACGTCGTGGACGTACACACGTCGCGCCGTCGACTCCCGACTACTCCCCTCGATGGGTTGGGTCAGCGATTGCTCTGACGACGCGATGATGGAATCGTTCTGGAGTCGAGTGCAGGTAGAACTCCTCGATCGGCGGTGCTGGAGCACACGCATCGAGTTAGCTAGCGCCATCTTCGGGTACCAGCCGGTCCGGGCCGCGGTCCGTATGGAGTGCCCGAATCGTCGTGGACGGAGAGTGCTGCTGACGCGACTCCGGGTTACCGTCCGACCGCAGATTCTGCAGTCGAGCGGACCCGCTCACCTGTGGCCTCAACCCGATCAGCGATGTCGCCGAGGGTCTTGTTTTGAAAGCCTTTCGCAACCTCGAGTTCATGCACGCCATGGCCGACGAGCATGAACGTAGGAGCCCACAGCCCGATAAAGATGCCGAGCCGCTCGGCGTTCCCGACGTCCTTTCCGCTGCGAACCGCCCAAGCGATGATGCTTACGGCGATGGATCCGAGGGATGCGACGTAGAACACGTCGCTCGGAATGCCGAGCTTATGCAGAAAACGAAAAATCATGATGCCTCCACGGTGAGTGTATGAGCGGACTGCGACAGGAACGGGGGCGCGCTAAATAACAAAACTCGTGCCGTTCATGTGAAAGAAGAGGTCACCTCACACATGCGATCCTGGCTCGTCCACTCCGTTGCGACAAGCGCCGAGATAACTGCGACCCTTGACAAAAGCCGGCTCATGAGAGTGCCCACGTTTGTCGCTCGGGATGTTCACATCTGACACCTACGGCTAGCTGCCCGGAATGGATCATTTCGCCACGGCTCGTTTAACAATCGGCGTCAGATCCGATGCGTCTGCTGACCCCGGCCGGGTCGGTCCGTCGAGGCTACAGCTCGCCTCACCGCCCTTGCGGCGTTGCAACCACCTCCACCAGTGGGGCACCTTCTGAACTACATCTGAAGGTTCGAAGCGTTTGGATGCGTTGGCGCTTCGATGATCGCGCCGGTCCATTCGAACCCGTCCATCGATGGAGCCGGCCGCTGCAGCAGCGCTCAGGTGCACCTGAGCCCCCACATCTGTCAGTACATCAGTCGCATAATCTGACACTGGCCCTATCACTTCAAGGACAGGATCACTCAGGAAGAGGTATGCCCCGGAAGACCAGCGCTTTCCGACGTAGCGGGTCCGGCCGGCCGAAGCCGGCAACGGCGCCCGAAGGGGCAGTCCAACAGCCGGCCAGCGTGCTCACCCCGGGTTCGAGCGAAGCGCCGGCGCAGGACGGTCGATTCCTCGACAGTCCCCGGAGGCAACGGATCTCGCACACCGAGGACTCCCTGAAAGCGGGGGTGTGTGGGCTTCAGGTGAGCCGCCTGTACGATGAGTACGGTGTCGTCGCCCTCGCGGTGGCGTACCGCCTGGTCGGCAACTACGCCACGGCTGAGGAGGTCGTGCAGGACGCGTTCCTGTCGGCCTGGAGATGCGCCGCACGATATGACCCGGGTCGCGGATCACCCCGAGCTTGGATCTGCGCAATCGTGCGCAACCGTGCCATCGACCGACTGCGGTCGGATGCGGCGCGGCCAAACGATTGTGCTGCGATCAGCGTGACGGCTGCCAGCGGAATAAGCGTCCTCGACGAGGTGCTCCATCGAGATGAGGAGCGGCGGCTCGCAAGTGCGATCGCCGAGTTGCCGCAGGCCCAACGACAAGTCATTGAGCTGGAATATTTCGGAGGATATTCCCAGCGGCAGATTGCCACCATCATGGGTGCGCCGCTCGGAACCACTAAGGGGAGAGCGCGAGCAGCTCTGCGCGCCTTGTCCATCGCGCTGTCGCTGAGTCTCTGCCGGATACCCGGACGAGACGCCTGCAGACACGCGGCATTGAGTAACCACGACCTACACACACGAAGATCGCACACCCCCATGCCTTGCACCGCAACCGTTGCTCCATCCTGGTTGACAGCTCCAAGGATCTCCCGATCTCAGGCGCCGACATCTCGAAGCTACCAGCGCGCTGCAGATAGTCGGCAAGCTGACGACGGTCGTGAAGCCATCGACAGAACGGCTACGCGGCACCCGGACGCGGCATAGGAAGATTGGCTTTGGAACGTTCGGCGCGTTCGCTACGGCTCGGCAGTCGACCTGCGGTTAGCCAAGACGATGACCTAAAAAGCGATATAGACGGTACCATGAGCTAGTACTATGAGAATGTCACAGAATACCCCCGCGCCCCGCATGTGGCGGGTTGTTTTGGCTGATGATTCCAAGGACGTCCGCGACCTCCTTCGTCTCCGTCTCGAAATCTCTGGCGTCCTCCAGATCGTCGGTGAGGCGCAAAACGGCCGTGAGGCGATCGAGATCGCCCGTGCGGAGCAACCCGACCTGCTGGTTCTCGACCTCTCGATGCCTGAGATGGACGGCCTCGAGGCCCTTCCTCTCGTGCGTGAGGCCTCGCCCGAGACGCGCATCGTGGTCTTTTCCGGCTTCGAGGGGTCGGACGTTGAGCGCCAGGTCCGGACACTCGGTGCGGTGGCGTTCTATGACAAGTCGACACCACTGAAGACCTTCGCGTTGGAAATCCTCAATCTGTTGGGCGCATCCTCAGACTTCTCCTCGCCGCGTGCGCAAGACCTGCCAGCGCCTGTCGAACAAGCCGAGATGGACATCTTTGATGACCAAATCGAGCACTTTCGGGAGCTGTTCGACGAAGCCGCAATTGGCATGGCAACCCTGACCCTGAGCGGTCGATTCGTGCGGCTCAATTCTGGCGATGGCGGCAATCTTCAATGCACCGGTCAGCGAGTTCGCCGGCAAGCGCTACGCCGATCTGCTCGAGCCACTCGAGGCGCATGCATTTGGAGAAGCCGTCGATTGCGTCATTAAAGGGCACCCGGAACCTCACTCAGCTTGAGCATGTGATCGTGCGTGACAGTCACCGGTATGTGGTGCTCAGCACGATCGCGTCGATCCGGGACGCCGCCGCTCGCCCCCTCTACCTCTTCCTACAGGTTCAGGATCTGTCCGAGCAGAGGCGGACCATGGAGGCGCTGATGGCGTCTGAGCAGCAGTTCCGGCTCCTCGTCGATGCCGTTGTGGACTATGCACTGTTCATGCTTGATCCGCACGGCGTAATAACCAGCTGGAACCCAGGCGCCGAGCGAATCAAGGGCTACGCCGCGAGCGAGATCATCGGCCAGCACTTCCGCGTGTTCTACACAGCTGACGCCCAAAGGGCACGTCACCCCGAGAAGGAACTCGACGAGGCGATAGCGACGGGTCGATACGAGGAAGAAGGGTGGCGCGTGCGCAAAGATGGCAGCCAGTTCTGGGCGAACGTCATCATTACGCCGATCCGGCGGGAGGGGGCACTGGTCGGTTTCGCCAAAGTGACGCGTGACTTCACAGCCAGGCGTCTAGCGCAGATGGACCAGGAAGTATCGGCAAGAAGGATCGCCGAATCCAACGAGGCACTGACGGTTGCGGGCCACGAACTCGCGGACGTGCTCTCCATGACCGCCCACGAGATGCGCGGCCCTGTCGCGCTCATACGCGGATACGCCGAAATGCTGATACACGATCAGGCGGGCGGCGATCCCGTCGTCAATAGTCCCGTCGCGGTGAAGGCGATCTCTGCTCAGGGAGAGCGCCTCGCTCACCTCATCGATGACCTTCTGACAGCGGCGCGGCTGGACGGAAGTCAGATGCCGATGAATCTTGAAAACGTCGACGTGCGCGACGTAGTCTTGTCAGTGATCGCGGGCCTCGATCCTTCGGATGCGGCGACCGTCAAAGTACGTGGCCATGGTCTCGTCGCTCGCGGTGATCGTCTGCGGCTTACGCAGATCTTGAGCAACTACATCTCGAACGCACAACGACATGGTCGCCCTCCGATCGTCATTGATCTCACAGTCGCGGACGATGCGGTGAAGATCTGCGTGCGGGACGCGGGACCAGGGGTGAGTCCAGATCTGCGACCTCGACTCTTTCGAGAAATTCTCGCGGTCCCGAGGGACGTCAACAGCTGGGGGTATTGGGCTCGGTCTCTATATCGTTCGCGGCTTGGCCCGAGCACAAGGTGGAGACGCATGGTACGAGGACGACAACGGATCGCCTTGCTTCGCCGTCAGCCTGCCGCTCATCTCGAGCGCTGCTGTACGAGCGGCCCTCGCGCCATCCGCGGGAGGCTGAGCCATACCCTCACCGCTCTGTCGCGCGATCGGCCAGGTAGATCAGTCCGCGCGAACAGAGGCTATGGACCACCGACCAGGTGACGGTCGTCAACCCTTGGCCGCTGTAGTCCTCCCTCGCCTGGGTTGGCGATGAGAGCAATGTTCACGGACGGTACCGGCCGAGTCCGCCCAGCTCGAAGTCGCATCGGCGGCTACGGAGCAGACTGTCGGCGTTGGTTTCTGGCAAATGACTCCCGTACAGTCCGAGCGTTGCCATCGGGATCGGTGAGACTCTGGGCGCTGCCTTCTCCTTTTACCTGGTCGGAGTTATGTGGTCAGGATCACATCCCGCCGATCAAGAGTGACGGCGCCACATCAGCTGTTACGTAGCCGCGGGGTGTCACCCCCAGCGCTGCGGAGGCGAATTCTGACTGGAGCGGGCAATGATCCGTTTAGCAGCGCGCCGGGGCCTTCTCTTTTGGGCGGAGATTAGGACCGGATCCGACGCCAGCACGGTCGCTCGACATAGCGACGCGTTGCGGGCGGAGAATCAAAGTTGGGGGCTTGATCACCCGCGAGCCCGGACTCCCATAACTGACGATGAGCCAGCGCCACGGCCAAGCATCGTAGCCGTCGAGTGTCTCGCGAGGACGTAATGGTGGATTCCGGACCGCGCACCGACGGGGCGACACGAACACTGAGAACGGCCTCGGAGACATCTGGCGTCCCTTCCACCCGCGGCCCCGCGTGGATCAATGCCAGTCACCGCTGCAGCAATTGGTCCGCGAGGGTATCGGCCAGCCATGTCCGCAACTGTGTGGGCGTCCACGCCATCTCGTTCACCAGGAGCTGATACATCCCCGGGTCGATGAGCGCCCAGACCACATCGCCCGAGCACGATTCGCGAAGTGGCGTGCCGTCATCGCGGTTGACGCTGAACTCCCCTCCACGGCATGCCTCTCCGCAAACGCGCACGCGCTGGCTCGATACGCATCGATGTGTCAGGAGTCCGGGGTCGTCCCCATTGTGGAGCCGGAAGTGCTCATGGATGGCGACCACACACTGGAGCGCTGCTTTGACGTGACGGAAGCCACGCTGCGCGCAGTGTTCTACGAGCTCGCCGTACAGCACGTCGCACTTGACGTGATGGTCCTCAAGCCGAACATGGTGCTCCCGGGAGCGTCGTGCACCGCGCAGGCGACGACAGCCGACATTGCCGAAGCGACGGTCGAGTGCCTCCGGCGAACAGTCCCTGCGGCGGTACCCGGCGTCGCCTTTCTCTCCGGAGGGCAGCGCCCGATCGAAGCAACCGAACGCCTCGATGCCATGAACCGGCTGGGACCTCATTCGTGGCGGCTCACCTTCTCGTTCGCACGGGCTCTCCAGGACGACGCGCTCCGCGCATGGCGGGGCCAGGAGTCCAACGCTGGCGCGGCCCAACGGGCCTTCCTTCATCGGGCGAGATGCAACGCAGCAGCGTCGACGGGCACGTATTCCGCGGATTTGGAGGGGACGTGAATACTTGGTCGGGAAACGCAAAGTTGAACCGCGGGTCCGTATCACCGCGTCCATGCGAACCGCGTCCGGCGCTAGCCCGGCGGCACAGCACGTTGGCGCGCGTTAGCTCGCCTTAGGATCCTGGAAGTCCAGCGTCGGTACAATTGCACTCTTGCCGGTGACCGGCAGCTGATCGTAGACGACCTGGTCACCCAGCTTGCGCACGCCTTCGGTGAGCCGGTGCTCGCGCAGTGATCCGTCGTGCATGAGGTGGCGGATGTCGAAGCGGTGGACCAGCATCAGGTAGTCGCTCAGAAGGCGGCGGTGGCAGCGCCACCACAAGGACTCGGAACACATCACGGTGACGACCGCGGCAGTCGCCAACTTCCGGAGCTCCTCGGCGCCGGCCACGAATTCCCCGGTTAGCATGTAATCGGCGTATCCCCTGAACGCGGGGTGGCGCAGTGCGGTGTTCGGCGACTCCGGAGAGGGCTTGCGGAAGCCGCCTAGGACGCGCTCCCACTGGTAGCTGACGCCTGCCGTCGGAAGCCATCGCTCCATCTCGACGCGACCGAACTGCGGGTTATGCCGGCTGCCGGGCGCGGAGCGAATGTCGATAAGGCGAGCCGCTCCGGCACCATCGAGCAAGCGGACGAACTCCTCCGCGGATATGGTGCCGTGACCGATGGTCAGCAGGCGCATCCGTTCATCGTAGACGCCAAAACGCCTTCGGTTCGGTATCGCTGCCCGATGGTGGCATGCCGTTGTGCGGTTTCCTCACACGGACATGTCGGAGACCATCAAGGGCGCGGCCAAGGGTTTACCGGCCGTCGCTCTTTCGGAACGAGTGCGGGCACAGGCACACGGGACGGGTCTTCCGCGCGAACCAACCCGCTAATGGGCGCGACGTACCAGGCTTCATCCTCGGCGCCGAAGTTGGTGCGCACGACGCCGGCGTGCACATTGTTTGCAGTGACGCCAGGCCCGGCAAGCTGTCGGGCGCGCTCCTTGGTCAACGCCAGGACGCCAGCGCGGCGTCACTGATGCAATTCGGCGGGTCGATCCACCTCAATTCCCAGCGCTGTCGCGCCTGGCTCATTCCTTGCACCGCCATAAGGAGCCGGACGATCGCCGTCAAAACTGTAAGCGCTATGTATGCGCCGGACTGCCACAATCTCTAGGTATGAGCCGCGGCATCCGGCCTCAACTCTGGGGAATGATGCCTTTTGCAGGAAAAGCCATCATTCCTGATTAGAGCACTACACCCCGTTAGCCGACAGGCCCCAACGCACCGCGCAACCGCTCACCGCGAACTCAAATTGCGCGTCCGTCGGGGAGACAGGACTCGAACCTGCGACCCCTGGTCCCCCAGACCAGTCCTCATTTCCCGACGAGTGCCGAGTTCGATTTAGAGTGGTTTCGTCGGCGAATGGTTGGAATGACGACTAGTCCGCGGGTGATGGAATCCGTTGGCATCGGGTGGTACTGCGCTATCAGTGGGCACTGCACAGCAGGCCGCTCCTCCGCCGCTCGTCTACCTTTGAGAAACTTGGCGACCTATCGTGCGGATCCTGCCGGGTCTCGACGCACCATCGCTCTGGTGACAGGCTGCTGGCGTGGAGGACCGTTACCCCCTTCGGTGCGCAAATAGTGGATTCGGTGCTGTTTGATCCCCCTCGGGCGGGTTACAGACAGCGCGGTCATGCCGTCGACGCGACGATCGTCGTTCCCGACGAGCCGTGACCACGAAACAGACAGGCAACGACCTGCGCGCCGCAATCGTGCGGCGGCTACCCTCTGGGCTTGGTCACGCTCGAACGATGGTTTGCGTTGGTTGTCATGGTTGGTATCGCCATATTCGGCGTGGTCCTGATCCGCCGCCCGGGACTTCCTAACGCGTTCTTTTCTCAGTTTCCGGGCGAATCCATGCGCTACCCGTATTGGTACATACGGCGTCTCGGCGGATGCTTTGTCGCATTTGCCCTCCTGTGTTTCGTGCTCATTGTCGTATCGGGGCACCTCACGTGAGGCCGTAGCTGTGACGCCGTGGCGGACACCGGCATGATTCCGATTCGCCGTATGACTCTGGCGCGCGGCACCGCCCGGACCTCACCCTTACCCCGCCCAAATACGTGCCCAAAGGTCGCGCGCGAGGCCGACCTATCACGCGTGCGACTGGTGCGCACGCGGACGGACCCGGATGTCTACGCCGGTAATACCAGTTTCCCGGCCGGGCTAGCGCAGCTGCTCGTCCCCGTCTCGCGCGCCCGTAGTCTAGGTACATTGGCGAATGCTGGCCTGGGGGACGCTCCTCACCCCAAGGACCGGCCATGGGCTTGGGAGGTAGGCTTCGGCCGCATGAGACGCACGCAGCCTGCCGTGGGCGATGTTGTGCAGTTCTCTCTGCCCGACGGGCGCTACGCCTATGGTCGCGTGCTGCGTGATGCGTCTGTGGCTTTTTACCGAGTGACTACGCGGGAACCGGGCAAACCGCCGATCGGGAGTCGCGACTACCAGTTCGTAGTCGGTGTTTACGCCGACGTGCTTAGGTCAAAGGAAGTGCCGATCGTTGGCCGCGATCCGAGCACAGACGTTGATGACGAATGGCCGCCTCCGTACTCGGTGCACCATCCACTAACAGGCCGGACGGACCGGTACGAGAGGGGCTCAATGCGCGGTGCAAAGGAGGACGAGACGCGTGGTCTTGAACCCGCGGCGGCGTGGGACCTGAACCACCTGGTCGACCGACTGATGGGCGTTCCGCGGGGAAACTGATTTCACCTGGTCTTTTCGGCTGCGTTGGCAGCGCCCCGCATCAAGGGATATTGGCGGATGCTGGCCTGGTCCAGGCGTCGATCTCCTGAGCGACTAGAATCATTGTTGATATGAGTCACGCGTCAACGGAGGACAGCGAACTGCGTGCTTGGCTCACGGCAGTCCCGCCCGAACCGCGCTTCTTTGGCCGATTGAGGCAAGCGGCCGTCCGCTTCTTTCGTCGTCGACGCGCCGGCGGGGGCTATGGCGGCGGCGATAGTCCTCCCGAGGGAGCAGTCCTTCCGGTGCGACCAAAGCGCCCCGCGCCAACGCTCCTCGCCGCTGCGGAGCTAGAACTTCCACAGGATTAGGGTTCCAGCTGCCGCGTACCGACGCTGGGTACATTCGCGGACGCTGGCCTGAGCGTTGTGCGTTACGCGCGAGCATCAGCCCACCGCGAGCTCCTGTGTTCGCCGGAACTCGCACTAATCTGTCCTCATGTCAATCGGCAAGGCGCCCATCCCCGGCTGGAACCCAGCGATTCCTCCTAGCTCGCGCCGCCGGTCGGCGTGGTGGCCCGCAGGCATCGCGTGCTGGCTACTCGCCGCCATCATCTCTGAGGCGACCGCGGACGGGATAGGTGAGGTGGCGCAGCCGGATCAAGCCGTTTGGGTTGCTATCTTCAGACTGCTTCCGGTTCTCCCACTTGCACTTGTCGTTACTGTGACGGGCGTTCGCTCGGCGCTTGATCGACGGCGCCCGTGGTCAACCGCCGGCGTCCCGAAGTTGCTGTTCTGGAGTAGTCTTGCGCTCCTTTGCGTCGCGATCCCAAAACCCTGACCTCTTGATGACTGCCTGGGTACATTCGCGGATGCTTGCCTGGGCCACCTCTTTCTCACTCGCGACTTGACTTCGGATCCGGTGGGTAACATCGACTGATGAGGCGCACCCTCACGAGTATCGTTCGCTGGGCGTCGGTGCCGGCGGGGATCGGCGTTGGGCTCTGGACGGCCAGTCTGTGGGTCGACACATCGAACCTTCCCTGCGGCCATCTTTTGATGTGTGACTCTGGGCCTCGATTCGCGGTATGGCAATGCGCATTGTTCGGTGCCGGTGCGACGGTCGTTGTGCTGCTCCTCACGTGGGCCGGAGACCTCAAGAATGTCCTTCGGGTGGCGTCGATGCCCCTGGGATTCGTGATTGGCGTGTGGACCGCACAACTCTTGTCTCCATGCCCTCCCGGCGGCTACGGTCAGTGTCTATCCTTCGTGACGCCCGAGCCCACATTCGCACCGTGGCAATGCGCCCTGTTCGGTGTGAGTGCGACGGTCGTCGTGCTTCTACTCTCCTTTGCTCCACCCCATGTAGCCTCGAGACGGCCCCTCAACGCAGCCTGAACGCTCAATCCTCAGGAGACGTCTGGCGACATTGGCGGACCCTGGCCTGGACAGTAGAGCTCTTCCTCGATTCGGGTGCAATGACACGGCGCAGTGACTGACGTCTCGAGTACGGGACCCGACCTTTACGCTATCCGCGTGAAACGAGGTATGCGCAGTCCGAAACACAATGAGTGAGCGATATGTTCCGACACGCTCGCGGTCCTCCGCAGTTGTTCTGACGACAATCGCGGTGGTGGTTTCTGGCGCAGTCGGTTCTCTCGCGCTCTTCTCACGATATGGGGGTGGCGGGCTATCGATTGGCGTAGCCGCCATCGTCTTGATCGCTGGGACGATCCAGCTCGGTCGTTGGTGGTTTTTTCATCATGCTCAGATCGCCATCGGGGACAAGGAAATCCGTCAGCGACTATTTATTGCAGGCTGGGCCGTACCAAAGAATGCCGTTGTGCGAGGCGTGGCCGGCCGCGTCGCAGTACCAGGGGCTGGGATCGTTGACCGAGTTGCCTTGCTTGATTTCCAGGGTCGAGCGGTGCGTACGCTCGTTACGGATTACTTCGACACCCGGGCCGTGCTAACCAGCCTCGTCCGCATCGGTATTCCGATCCATGAAGCGACAGGCATACTGAGCCCACAGGCGTTTGACTTACTCGCGCCGGGGAGCATGCCCGGCCACACGCTCCGCCCGACGCGTTGGGCGCTGATCGCCACGGCTGCCGTGTTCGTCGTTATCGCTCTCATCGTGGTGGTCGGAGTAGCGCGCACTCAGTAGGAGATCGTCTGTCTTCGGCTGGCGAGGAGACGCTCGACGCGTTTGCAACCCCGCCGAGGTAAATTGCTGGACCCTGCCCTGCCCGGTCGTCCCCTCATCGGTGCCACGTTCCGGACTGCCGCTCCTCCGCTCGTCTGGAGTGCCTCTCGTGGCGGCGATCTCGCACGTCACGTGATGTGGCCTTTGAAGCGAGTCTCTAGCTAACGTGTGTCTCGTTCGGCGCGGCGGTTGCTGGGCACGACTTTGCCCGACACGGGATTGAGGGAAATCCCGGTCGACCATGAAGGCACTATCGCCGCGAGCGTCCCGTCTTTGTCGGTGAGTAGCCGGGCTCGGAGTTCGTTTGCGAGACGGGCAGCTGCATCCCGCTCGCTAACGAGACTGACTTCGTCATACGCATCCTCGGTGACGATCGACGCCAATGCTTCCCAAATGAGCCGTGACGACTGGTCTTTCAACGCCGTCGGGTCGGTTCTCGCCGCATCGAGCGTACGCTCGCGATCCGGAGTTGAATTCCAGCGTGCGAACGCCGCGCCGGCGCCGGTTCTCTCCCAAAGCGTGCCAATCCGGCTGCTTGCCTTGTCAGTCCCGAGGAACTGTCCTCACTGGGCACGTCGAACGTAGCAAGCTCGTCGCTGTAGCCGTCGAAATAGTCGTCTACATCATTTCGAATCGACTGCATGTCCAGAACCCAAAGATACACGGTGCGCGCCGCGATGCTCGAGGACGTCTCCGGACGAAGCATGAACGCGACGCGAGCGCGGTTAGCCTGATGTCGCTTCGCTCCTCAAGGTACATTCCCGGATGCTGGGATGCGTCAGCGAGCCTCGCTCTTGACGGATCTGAGGCGTGCAATCCCAGCGCCCGATGTGCACCCATTAGCCAGGGTTTGCCTACGGTCACCCGCCCTCCCGGCGTCTAACTCCGAGGGCACGGTTAGCGGACCGGGTGACCAAGCAGGCCACCAGGACGACCGACAACGCGACGAGAACCGCCGCCACAACGACGTCGGTTGCCGCGGTCGCTTGTCATGCGACGCTGACTACACGCACGCTAGCCGGGCCAGGGCGCTCCCTTTTCGGGTGGCGACGGGCGCTGGCTCTGGAGAACGGTGATCGCCTCGCGGCACACGAAATCGGCGCAAGCCCGAGAAGGGTCGTGATACTGGCGGACGTCCACCATGCCGCTGCCGTCGAAGTACCCAACCTTCTTCCGGTCCAGATACGGCCCGGATGTCGTGCGCTTGTCGTACGAGTACCCCTGCCACGCGTCCACCAGCTCGGATACCGCGACAGGAACTCGCCGGCGAGCAACCTCAGTCGGGGCAGGTCACTGAGGTCCGGTCCGGCTTCCCGAAAGGTCTGAAGGATTGACAGCCCCGACGCTCGCCAGGTCTCTACTGCACGACATAGCGGCTCAACCCATTCGGGGCGATCGTCCGGCATCGCGCCACTCTACCTTTCACCTGAAGGCAAGAAGCTCGAGGTACCTTCGCGGACCCTCGCCTGCCCCAACTTCCTATTCGTTGGGCGGTCTATGCCAAATCGTGTTGGGCTAGCGCGCGGTCGAAGCCGCTGGCATTCGCCTGTAGAAACCTACCTTGCCAACGTAGGGGTCCCCTACACGGAAGTTGACTTGTGTTGCGAAGCGTCGTCAGTCAGGTTGCAGAGAAGTGCTTTGGCGTGGCGGGTTGCCGAGAAGGCGACCAAACCGAATACAAGTCCGAAACCAGCAGCGACCACGCCAACTACCCGGAGGCTACCGCTCGAGATCAGAATGAGAACGAGCCCAACAACCACCACGATCGGCGACACCAGCGTCATGCCGCTGTACATGCGTATTACTCGTTCGAGTGCGGGGAATCGCTTCACTTCAACCGGCATCGAGACCTCCGAACAATTGTGCGATAGACTGCAACTCCATCATTCGATAGTCGCACCGGCAGATACCTCTTGAAGCGAAACTTCCGTAACGAGTGCATCGCGCTCTACGAGGTGGGTAGTCGCTCCATTCCGTCTCGAATCGTGGCGAGGACCGCCCATTGTGCCGTCAACTCTCGCGACCCGTCGACCAGGGTCGTCCTGATGCTCGGCGGGTCCGTGGCCGTCGTTTGACGCAGGCCTCGAGCGCGGCATCCACTCGGGATACTCGCCTGCGCAGCCGCCGTCACGCCCGAAACGGGCCCGAGCCAACACCGCACCGTCTCGGTTCTGCCCGGCTCAGGGCGCGCCGCAGGCCTAGCGCGGACCGCGTGGCCGCTGGTGACCGCTTTTGAGAAGGGTGCCTTCAGGGGATGTCACCACGGCTTGGTTCGCTTCAACCCAGACTTGTAGTCCGTCGTCATGCATATCGATGGCGAACACGTCTGTCGTGAACTCGTCGCCCGCGGCCACGGTCACTGCCTCCTCCCGGATGGAGCCAATAGTCCTCGGCCCAAGGCTCCAGATTCAGAGCAATCGTCTTGACCGTGCTCCGGTTGCGGATCGTAAGTGTCGCCATCCCCGTAATTTAGCCTCAGCGCGGCCGACCTGCACTCAGCGGTCCGGGTCGAGTCACTGAGCTCGCCAGCCCGGCTCTGGGGCCTTATACGGATGCTCGCACAGGCTGTGATCGTCCCCTCGGACGAGCACGGCTCCCGCCAAGTACACAGGGTCTGACGTCATCTCGGGACGCCTTTCGTGCGGGTGTCGTCACTGCAGCCGAGGTCAAGCATTGGGCGGCCTTCGTTTGGCAGGGCGATTTCAGCTTGGCCTGCGCAGTCGGACCATTCGCCTCCGTCGCTATCGATTAGCAACCACCGCATTCCGAGCTGATCGCAGAGCTGCTTGATCCTCTGCACAGCCTTGGGGATCCGGGAAAGAACCAGCCGAAGCGTAACGACCTCGATCTGATGCTGCTCCAGTCCGACGAGGCAATGAATGCGAACTGACGTGCAGCGAGCACGATCAATTCCAAACCGCCGCTATGAGGCGCCAGATCGTGAGCGGTTATCACTCCGATGGTGACCCTCAAGAGACATTGGCGAATGCTTCGCCTGCATCAGCGAGGTATCGCCTGGCCTCAACCGCCGAGCCCAGGTACAGTTGCGGATGCTCGCCTGTGCAAGTAGCTTGTCCCGGACGACCCAGGGTGCGAGGATTTGAGAACGATGGCGCGCAACTGGACGACCATTCCGCGGGCCGGCGGACGGTCAACTTTTATCGGTGTTGAGCCGGCAGTTAGCTTCGTTATCAGAAGTCTCGTCGTCGACGGCCTCCGAGCCGCTCCTTTCGAGCTCCACCCCGAGCACCTCGGACCATTGCAGAGCGCGGGGCTCAATGCGGAGTTGTGGCGCCGATGGCTCGCGGAAATCGTTTCAAGATTTGAGGCCCTTTACGACCACTTTGGCGACCGAGCGATAGTCACTATGCTGCCGGGGCGTGGTACCCAGCCCGGACGCACGTTGGGCCTGCCCCGCTTTGACGGACACGTTTGTTAGGCCGAGCACACTGTGGCGTGCTGGGATTCGTAGTCTGCCGGACTGAGATTGCCGAGCGTCGTGTGGCGGCGCTCACGGTTGTAGAAACCCTCGATGTACTCGAAGATTGCGCTCCTCGCCGCGGCACGAGTTCGGCCAGCTGTGTCGGTACAGCAAGTCGAGCTTGAGCGTCGAGAAGAAGCTCTCCGCGACCGCGTTGTCCCAGCAGTTGCCTGGCCGGCTCAGGCTGGAGCGGACCCCATGGCTCTCGAGCACATTGGTGTACGCCTCGGACGTGTATTGGGCGGATTCAAGCGCTCGACGCAACACCTCGACAAGGAGGTGTCGCGATGGGACGACCGCCTGGATGGGCAACTGCTCAAACGGGGAGGCCTGCGATGCCGTCGCCAGGTCGCCCGCCGGTGGCACGGCGTGAGCATCGGCAACGGTTCTGGGAGTCCATCGCGCGTGGGCTCGCGAGTGAGGACGCCGGCATTGCCGCTGGTGTGTCGCCAGTGGTGGGAACGCGTTGGTTCCGGGAAGCTGGCGGGATGCGCTCCATCAGTCTCGCACCGCTGTCTGCGCGCTTCCTGTCCTTTACCGAACGCGAGGAGATCGCGGTTCTGCACGCCGCTCAGCTGAGTGTGCGGAACATCGCAGGCCGCCTTGGCCGCTCGCCTTCGACGGTCTCACGTGAGTTACGCCGAAATGCGGCAACACGCTGTGGCCAACTGGAGTACCGGGCCATTGCAGCCCAGTGGCACGCAGATCGGCGTGCGCGTCGCCCGAAGCACGCAAAGCTCGCTGCAAACGAGCGCCTCCATGACTATGTGCAAGAGCGGCTCGCCGGCGCGATCAGGCGCCCCAACGGCACCACGGTTGCCGGCCCAACGGTGCGATGGGTCGGCCGGCGGCACGGGCCGAGGAAGGATCGCCGCTGGTCGACGGCATGGAGTCCCGAGCAGATTGCCAAACGGCTGCTCATCGACCACCCCGATGATGGGTCGATGCGGATTTCGCATGAGGCCATCTATCAGGCGCTCTACGTTCAGGGCCGTGGCGCGCTGCGCCGCGAGCTCTCGGCCTGCCTGCGTACCGGCCGCGCCCTCCGTGTCCCCCGCGCACGTTCTCGCCGGGGCAAGAACTTCGTGAGCGACGAGATCATGATCAGCGAGCGGCCCGTGGAGGCAGCCGACCGTGCGGTTCCGGGACACTGGGAAGGTGACCTCATCCTCGGGTTGAACCGGTCCGCCATCGGCACGCTTGTCGAGCGCACCACGCGATTCACGATGTTGCTCCATCTGCCGCCCATGCCCGGCCACGGGCAGGTGCGAGCGAAGAACGGGCCGCCGTTGGCCGGTCACGGCGCCGAGGCAGTCCGCGACGCAATCACCGCCTCCATCTCGACGCTACCCGAGCAGTTGCGTCGATCGCTGACATGGGATCAAGGCGCCGAGATGGCCAAGCATGTCGAGATTCGCCTCGCAACGGGGCTCCAAATCTTCTTCTGCGATCCCCAGAGTCCGTGGCAGCGCGGTACCAACGAGAACACGAACGGTCTGCTGCGGCAATACTTCCCGAAAGGGACCGACCTGAGCCGCTATTCTCGCGACGACCTCCATGCCGTGGCGGCTGCACTCAACGGACGGCCTCGCAAGACGCTCAAGTGGAGGACACCGGCCGAGACTCTCGATGAGTTACTGTCCATCCAGTCAACAACAGTTAGTGTTGCGTCGACCCCTTGAACCTGGGTTGACATCCGCGGTCGGTGTGATGGATGAGCGTGCCATTGGGGTTGCGCCGCGCCAGCGCCATGTGTAGCGCGCTCAGCGGCAGCTCCGTACGCAAGTGATCCGCCATCGCCCAACCGATCACGCGACGTGAGAAACAGTCGATGATCGTGGACAGATACAACCAGCCTTCCCAGGTACGCACGTAGGTGATGTCGCCGACCCAGAGCTCGTCGGGGTGGGAGGGCGTGAAGTCACGCTGCACCAGGTCGGGCAGTGCAGTGAACGGGTCGCCGACGGTGGTGCGCCGATATCGCCTCGGCACTCTGCCCGCGATGCCGGCCCGACGCATCAGCCGGGCAATGCGCTTGCGGCTGTGGCGTTCGCCGCAGATGCGCAACTCCGCGTGCACACGCGGAGCTCCGTATGTCTGCCGGCTGCGCGCGTGAATGGCGACGACGCGCTCACTGAGCACGAGATCTGCCGAGGCGTGTGCGGAGAGCGGGTGGATGGACCAGTGGTAATAGGCGGCGCGGGAGACCTGGAGCACGCGGCAGAGCGTTCTGACCGCGTGATTGACCTTCTCCACCTCGATGAACCGATATCGGCTCACCGGATCTCCTTGGCGAAGAAAGTCGCTGCCTTCTTGAGGATGGTGCGCTCCTCCTCGAGCACACGAACCTGGCGGCGGAGACGCGTTAACTCCTCACGCTCCGCACTGCTCAATCCGTTGCGCGTGCCGCCGTCGATGTCAGCTCGCTGCACCCATTCGCGAACCGCTGTCTCGGTCAGGTCGAGGTCGCGGCTGATTGCGGCGATGCCTTTCCCAGACGAGCGCACCAAGGCGACCACCTCAGCCTTGTATTCGTCAGTGAACTTCCGACGCTCCCGTCGAGCCATCTGGACCTCCTCTGCGGGGTTGTTCCCCACATCATGGTGGTCCGTCTTATCGGGTCAAGCCCAAACTCGCGTTTCGACCACTGCCTATTCCACAACGTTCTTCGCTCAACCGCCGTGGCTCCGATCTTCACGCACCCCGCTGAGTTCATCGCTTGCAAGTTCACAGGCCGGGTGAGCTGCACGGTCTTCGACGGCACGGTCCGGTCCAACAGCGTTAGGCGCCTTGGCCGAACCACCTGTGAGATCGCTCGCAACGACTTCACTGCCGCGGCATTGAAGAGCGTCGACTTCCGCGCAGTAGACCTCAGGGCGCAAGTGATGCCGCCTGGTTTTGTCGTGCCGTTTGAGGCTTCCCGCGACCTTTGATCAACTCCAGAGGCACGCGCCATTCAAGGTACATTTACGGATGCTCGCCTGGACAGTGTTTATCTCACCTTACGGGGCCTAGATGAGGCGGGGTCCCAACTCTCGCCCGAGGCGCCTATGGCTCCGTGACCTGCAGACTCACGTTGACGGTGGCCCCGTTGCTGACCGTCACGGTGGCGCTGTAATGACCCGGCTCCTCTTGCTGCGGCGCGGAGACGGTGTAGGTGCCAGGCGACACGTCGAAATCAAAGACGCCGCTGGCGTTCGTGGTTGCCGTGGCGGCCACCGTTCCATCGGGACGCGTTGCGGTGATAGCTGCGTCCTTCTCTGCTTGAAAATAGCCGGAGGGGCACGGAGACTGTCCTATGCAGGTGGGAACGGGTCCCGCAGTGAGCGTGAATGTTCCGTGGATATGGCCCTGACCTGTAAGCCCCGTCGACGGCAGGGTTGCAGTCGAAGACGGCGAGCCGGTGCACCCGCACACCGCCACCGCTCCGACGGCGAGGCTCAGCCGTAGGCGTTGCACTCAGTGGCTCCCTGATCCAACAAGCTCGTTTACTGACTATAGACGGACCGAATCTCCTCATCAGCCCAGGTATCTTCCCGGCTCGATCGTGGCTCCCCCTTCTGGCGACATTGGCGAATGCTGGCGTGTGCCGCTACGCTGTCCTCCGGATCATGCGCGCGCGCCTTCGAGGTTGCTGCGTGACGCGGCCCGCCACGCTGGGGCGAATTAGTAGCAATAGGAAGGCTGCGGTCCGCCCGGATAATAGTCCGACGACGTGAGTGGGTACTGCGTGCACGAGACGTCGTCGACGAGCCAGCGGTTGCCGGCCTTGACAACCGCCAAGTCGTACTCCGACGTGCCGCTGCCGATGCCGATCGCAATAGTGAAGGTCACAAACGCGGTGGCGTGAGCATCGGCGCCGGCAGGAACGTGACGGATTGATATGAGCACCGGCGGACCGGTGAAAAACCGCTCGCGCAGTATTGGGGGCCCGCCAGCGCAACACGCATGGAGTTGAGACACGAGACGCGATGTCACGGGGCACGACATCGGCGTTGGGAAAACCGCACGGGCAGGGCACTCATACCAGTAGTTGGGGTCTGAGTATGGCTCGACACCTTTCTGGACGAGTTGACCGAGCAGCGTGTCCGCGTCATGCAGCGTTAGGCCGACCGAGGGGTCAATCGGTAGCGTCGGTGCTGGGCTCGACGTTGTCGAAAGGATAGGCGTGGTAGCCGCCGGGGGCGACGCCGGCATCGTCGCGTGCGGAGGCTTCGGAGCGGCTGGCGTACGGTGCAAGGCGACGACGACAGTAATCGGCACCAGCACGATGACCACCAGGGCCGCGAGGGCAAGTCTCCGACCACCCGCGAGGCTATTCACCCTGAGTTCTCCTGTCCATTGGCGGTCCACCCCCGACGGCGGACGCGTCGAGTCATCGAGACCCCCACCAGGTCCAGACTGACCCACGGTTCTGCTGCGCGATCCACGCCAGATCGGCCATTGGGATTGGCCCTCTACCCTTCACAACGAACAAGAACGTCCTGGGTCCGCTCAAGTTACGTCTCCCTGAAACGCGCCGGGCGCCGGTGCGTCAAGAGTGATTGGCGGGTGCTGGCCTGTGCTGTGGCGATGTCCCTTCCCGGGGTGATCAGTGGGCAGCACCCAAATTCGGATCATCGGTTTCAACAATCAGCAGCACCATCCCACCATCAGTCCACGTTTCGTGCTCCTCACCGGACGCCCAAACGACGGCGTCCCCAAGGCCTATGCGCTCCACCGCCTCGCCCTCCCCGTGGGCATACCCCGAGCCGGCCGCGACCACCATCAGTTGCGGCACTGGTGCGGGGTGAAGCCCGACGCGACCCTGCGGACCCAACTGGATCACGCCAACTGCACCGCCCGGCCCCATATCCGCGATGCGTAAATACGTCGCACCTTGGCTTCCGAACCGATCGACCGTCACGCCGGTCAGGTTTGCCAGATCGAGCTTCACCACCGCCAAGCCTCCTCTGATGCTAGGACACGGTCATGACGTCTCTCGCGTCGCAGACAGCATCGTCAGTCACGATGACAACCGAGTTCCTGGATGCGAGAGAGCTGCTGGCGATCTGGTAGCGCCGGGTGTATCCGGTGCGGGACTGTGTCGTGCCAGGCCGCACGCATCGATACACCAACGGGCTGGTCTGCCAGCCTCGGCTGCTATCAATTCCGGCAGGCAATCGCTGCGGGTGATCGCCTCGTCGAGGCCGCGTCGATCCGATCTGTCAGGACTGCGGCGCTATGTGCCTCACCGCATCGCCGCGGGGTCAACTGGCACTCGGATCTGTAAAAGCCTGGACCACGTCCGTCTCTCCGAACTGTGGAGTCACCAGCACCATTCCATCTCCGACGACAAGGACCGCGGGTGGCACCGCGAGCGAGACGGCATGGTCACTCTGCGAGTTGTTGAACGACGGCAGGGGAATCGTTGCAGTCGTCTTTCCCGTTGCCATGCTGAGCTCGGCGATCTGGAAGGCTCCGGCGGGGGTCGCGGGGCCCGGCCCAGGCGGATACGCGGGCGCCGAAGCGGTCGCCACTGCAACGTAGAGCAGGCCATGTGCGCTCACCGCGCACCGTAGCCCAACTGCCGATTCGTCGATGCAACCGAGGGCGGGGGCTGATGGACTCGCGTTGCTTCCCGGCCAGGTGATCGACCATCGAGGCGCGCCGTCGAGCGCGCTCCGGCAGTCGGCGCCGGCGTCGGTGAGGACGCAGAGCGTTCCGGCGCCGCCGGCGGTGAGCAGCTGACCGACGACATCGGTGAGATCCCACAGCGTCCGGCCGCTGCCCGGGTCGAGCACCACTACGTCGGTCGTCTGCGAGTAGTTGTAGAGGTTGGGGATCTGCGTCGACATCACCGGCCCCGGCGGTGCGGCAACGTGAGCCGGGGCGTTCGCAGGAGGGATGAGGCTGATCGCAGCCGCCACCACGACCCCAGTGGGAGATCCGTTGTCGACGGTCCTTGCCACCTGGGTGTCGAGCTCCCAACCATGTGGGACGCGCCACGTCCATCGGGTCGCTCCATTTGAAGGATCGATCGCAGCGACGTCGCCCCCCGCAGGGCACGCATGCCCGACCACGGCGGACACAATGCCGCCTTGCGCGGCGGGCCCGAGGATCACGGCGTTCGGCTCGGCGCCATCCATCGTGGCGTTCCCACTGCAACCTTTGGGCGCGGGGTCATGCCACAGCTGATGACCATCGACCTCGCTCAGTCCGACGAGCGACCCGTCTGCTTGCGACACGACGACGACGGATCCGGTCAGCAAACCCGGCACGACCTGACTGTCGCCCGGAATGACAACTCCCCATTTCGCATGGCCGGTGGTCGGATCGTAGGCGACCAGCTCGTCGACGACTGGAACCACCAGGCCAGGCCCGCCTGCAGCCTTCGCGCCCGTCGCCGCCAGCACGACGGACGCATCCGCGATGACATCGAAGAGTTCGGGATGGTCCGAGGGCGGTGTCACGCTCCATTCGACGCGACCCGTCGCGACGTCAATCGCAGTGATGCAGCGCCCCTCGGCAGTGCCATACGCCGTGCCGCCCACCACAACCGAGGGACGCCCGTCCGCCGCGGACCACACCGGTGTCGACCCGCCGTGCTCATCGCTCCCCGGCGTTGCACGTGTTCCGGCGGGCGTGCTCGCACTCGGCAGTGAACATGCCTCAGAGGTCAGGAACTCTCGTCGACGTCACGACGGACGCCGGCGAGAGACCGCCGCAGCCGGCGACGGCGAGCAGTGTCGCCGCAATGAGACACGCGCCGGAGGCGTGGCGGACGTTCACAACGGAAGTTGGTCGCATCGGCGTCTTGACTCTAGGACACGATCGACAGAGGAATCCGCGGCCGCGAACGTGGTGAGCACATCGTTGCAAAGCGCGCATCGTTGACAATCGACAAACACCGTCGCGATCGGCGGCATGTGCTTGTGCATCACCCTGCGACCACAACGCTGGTCTCGCCGGCGACTTCCCCCTCGACGAACGGGAGGTCGATCAACCAGTCAAGCGGATACGTCCCGTCGTCGACCCTCGGCGCGTTGGTGAGTGACAGCTCCATCGCAAAGGTTCGCGACTCGCCTGGAGCCAGCGCGGGCACCACCGCGCAGTTCAACTCGTAGCGGGCAATCGCGATGCCCTTGATCGCTTCCGCGTATCCCGGGCAGGGATCGAATCGCAGCGTATGACCGGAGACATTGGTGAGGGTCACGGAGTAGTCGAGGGTCCCGCCATTCCGCACGGATCCGGCAACGGAGACGGAGACATCAAGATCCGTTGGTGGCGTTGTCTGCGCCGGCGGGTATCCAGGGAGCTGGAAGGAGGACATGATCGGCGGGGACTGTTTCGGTGACTGGCAGTCGCCGTACTGATCCGTCGGCACTCCGGTGGCGAGCCGGAACGTTCCGCCGTCCTCAAGAGTGACCAAGAACTCCTGCGATGGGCGTGCGCCCGCAGAGAGTTGTGGCCGTCTGGAACAGAAGGAACGCCTGGCCGGCGACTGCCTGGTCGTTCGGGCCGCCATCCGGGATTCCCGGCAGCAGTTCGACGCCCGAGTTGGGATATGCCGGTACGTAGCCGTCGTCGTCGAAGGTGACCGGATACCCGCTGAGTTGATGCCCGCTCGAGTCGAGGAAGTTGACGCTCTTTGGGAATCCTCGGAGGATGCACGGCCGAGCGCCGTGATCGGTGAAGGTGAACTCAACCGAGTAGTTGCCGAGGCCACCCCCGCCGAACCCGGCGTGCGCTCGAAGATCGCTGCTGCGGCACGTCGCGACCCCGGCAGGTGGGCTCGATGGCGCTGGTGTCGGGGTGGGCGATGGTGCCGGCCCCGCTGCGGTGTCGATCCACGGAACCACGCCGCCACCCGGCGAAGGTCCTGGGGTTCCCGCAACAGCACCGCTGCGTGCGTTCTGTGGTCGCTGCGTCGAAACGTCGAGCAATCGCGGCGCAGCAACAACGAGCGCGATCACCAGCGCCGTGGCGACCCCGACCGCGAGCGCCGCAACTCGCCGCCCGGGGCGCGGGGTGCGTTGCTGTTGCTCCCCGGCAGTCAAGGACGAACGAATGCGTGCGCCAAGGTCGCCGCTCGCGGGGACATACCGGTCGTCGAACGCGGTCCTCAGCTCGTCAGCGAGCTTGCTGCTCATTGCGGCTCCTCAAGGTGATTGGCAGTCGGTGCACGAAGTTGTGTTGCAAGACCAGCGCCGTCGAGATCCTCGTCGCGCGTGTATTCGGAGCGAAGGGCGAGCACCGCACGGCGAAGCCGTGATCGCGCCGCAACCACTGACACACCGAGCACCTGCGCCACCTCGTCGATCGGCAGGTCGAGCCAGTAGACGAGGGCGAGGATCGTGCGTTTCTCGTTGCTGAGGCGAGCGACGGTACGGCGAAGGTCGATGGCGGCAGCGGTTTGACTGTCGAGTTGATCGAGCGACCGTTCCGTCTGATCGGTCGAAGCCGGCAGACGCCAGAGACGGCGGCGACGCACCGAGCGGCACTGGTTGGCAACGATGGTGAGGAACCAGGGACGGATGTCCGCCGCCTCGGCGCGCAGTGTGCCGAGGGCCCTCCACGCCTTCAGCGCGGATTCCTGCACGGCGTCCTCCGCCGCTTCCCGCTGCGCGAGCATTGTGAACGCCAGCTTGTGCGCGGGTGTCAGAAGCGGGAGCAGCAGCGCTTCGAACGCGGCGGGATCCCCGCCGCGAGCGGCAGCAAGCATGGATCCGGTGTCGACGGGCGAGAGTCGGCCTGACATCTGCTGCCTATATGACGCGTGGCCAGCCCATTTGGTGTCGCCCGGGATGGCCGGCACTGCCGGCAGTGGTGCCGGGATCGCCACGCGGATTCCTGCGAGATGACGAGAGCCTCCTTGGCGGGGCATAGCCCGCTCGGAGATGCCCGCTGCGACCGAAGACGCTCGATGCCCAAACTCTGATAGCTCCGGTGTCAACACCGGACGAACGCACGCTCCAAGCTGTCACGACTTGAGATCAAACCAAGTAACCAAACGGCGGTCTCGCGTGTTCTAGCGTGCACCTGCCCGAGCGCCGAAAGTCTCTCGTAACCTCCAACGAGGGAGAGAGGGCTTCTCCCGAGCCGTCGGACACCTGTCCAGCGCGCGCTAGGGCTGGTGCCATGATGGCGTCCGATGGACTTCGCAGAGCCGATCGCGGTCGAGTTGACGGCAGACGAACGTCGGCTGTTGACCGCCGGCCTCATAGAGTGGGGCGGCCCAGCGCGGTGTACCGATGCGTTTGCGACGGCAATGGGATTCGCAGATGTCGAGGATCTCTTTCTGCAATCCAAAAGGCTTGTGCCGGCGCTGCGTAAGGGCGACCCTCTGTCGCGGCGCGACTGGACTCGCGCGCTATTGGCAACCGAGGTTGTCTTCGCCAGTGACGTCGTCGGGTCCGGATCCGATTGGCAAGCGACCGTCGGCTGGTCTGACGAGGTAACCATTCACACCCTGCGTCAGCTCCAGCGAAAGCTGAGACGTGCCCACGCGCTAGCGTAGATGCGGATGGCCGCCTGAGCGAATTGGGTGACTTAGAATCTCTAACGGTGCGTCGTGAAGAGAACGACAGTGCTGCCATTGCAGACCCACGAATAGGTCGTAGCACCCACCGTTTCTGTGCCCGTTGAGACGCTGCTCTCTGATGAACCTGACGATGACCCGGACTCGCTGCTGAGGAAGCTGCCATCACTCCCGAACCAGGCCCAGATCGGACTGGCACTGCTCTCGCCGCCAGTGGTGCACCCCACAACGGGGCTGCCGAGGAAGATCAGCAGGAAGAGTGGCACGAGGCCAATCGAAAGCAGAAGGCCTGGGATGCCGGCCCCGTGCTCGCCTGGACCTCGGGTTGAGGCGAGGCGCCGCGCACGGACGACGAAGAGCAGCAGCAGGATAAGGGCAATTGGGATCACAAAGACGAACAACTCGAGAGTCGCGACGGCGAGGACGCTGATGAGAGCCGGTGCCAGCCAAGCAGCTGCTCGCCCGCGACGTACTGCGACCGCGCCGCCGATCACCGTGGACACAACGCAGATGGCGGCGACCACGAGCACCCAAATGGGCATGATGTACGCCGGTTGGCTGAAGCGAGTGCCGAGGACGGCCGCCACAAATGCGGCGAGCGCGGACGTGCTTACTGCCAGAACCAAGGCGGCTCGACGGTGGGTCGATTGGACCACCGGAGCCTCAACCATGCGCGCAGTGTGGCCGTGCGACGACTTCAACCCTGACGGTGGGCGGGTTCGCGAGCGGGACTGTCACCTTGGAGTAACTGACCGTCCGGGTGTCAATCCGCGAACCGTCTGAACGAAATTGGGCCGTCCCAGTCCGGAACTGCGCGAGACACAACCGCGAGATACCCTGGCCCAGTGACCTCTCAACAGCGACTGACAATTGGCGTTGTGCTCAACGCGATCGGCGTCATCGCGCTCGCGGCGCTGGCGTATCAGACTTGGGGATTGGTCGTAGCCGCCATCACTGCCGTCGTCTGCATCGCCATCGTTGGTGGCCACGTCGCTCTCCGTACCCGACGGCCACGCCGTCAAGCAGCACTGTCGCCGCGCGACTCGTACGTGTGGGTTGGTGTCGCCGTCGCGGCAGTGATTGTCGCCGTGATCGCGTACGACGTGATCTTCCGGTAGTGGGTCAGTTTGAGGGGAAGGTGTCGAGGGGCGGCCCGCGACCTTCCCACCCGGGTCCGTGGGTGAAGACAGCGACCTTCTGCCCCAGGAAGTCCTGCAAAGCCTGAGTTAGCTCCCTCTCTCGCATGGCCGCCGCACCGTGGGTAGTGACAATGAAAGCCACTCGCCACCCTGAAGATGCCAGCGGATTGGGCCCGTAACGCTGTACTGCAAGAACAGATCCCTCACGGTCTGTAGTGTGCTTTTAGCCACGCGGTCAGGATACGAGCAGCGCGACGATCTCTTCGATATCCAAGCGTGTCGCTGAGCTACTGCCACCCTGTCCATACACGAGCGAACCGATAGACGCGCACGAACTCGAGCCAGCTATATAGCCACGCGACCAGGAGGATCGCGGCGATGATGATCGGGAGGACTGGGTTTACCGCGAGTGCGGCACGAAAGACTGGGAGCGTACCGCCGGCGATGAGGCAGCCCTCCGTGATCGCCAGCCCCAACATGACGCGACTGCGGTTGATCGCTGCGGTCCACGAAAAGTAACCAACAGCAAGGATGGCTGCGAGGACGGTCACGATGAGGTCGGCCTTGGCATGAGGCGAGGAGCTGGACGCGCTCGCTCTGAAGAGCACCGCCACGCGATACCCAAGGAAGGCGACGGAGACAACCGCCGTGGCCATGAGAACGACGCGCGCCGCGACTCGGCTGCCATCGCCTTGGGCATGAGTGCCCGAGATGCCCGACCGTACGCCCTTCACGACTTCCGCCCTCCCCAACCCAACCGCAGATTGATGCCGACAAAGACTCGATTGCAGTCCCACCGCTTTACACCATCATGCGCTGCGGCTGCCAGGTTCGAACTCACGGAACCACGAACGTGAAGGTCCAGGGGCCAACGATTCGCGCTCCGGCTCCGATGCTGTCGATGGTCAGCGTGAAGCTCCCCCGCTTCCCAAAGAGACTGTTGTTGAAGGTCACGACCTCCTCGCCGTCGGGAGCCCGGAATGTCGATCCCAACCCGATGAGCTCCGCCGGACTTGTGATGACGAGGCTCCGGGAGTTGTAGCCATTGCCGGTGATATGGGCGCTCAGATACGGCTCAGTTGGCTCGAGCGCCACCGAGGCGTGCACGTAGACCCGCGTCTCTGATGGACTTGCGACCACGCGGTCGAGAGTGACTTCAACGCCCGCCACTGTCACCGTCTTGTCCTGGGCGATGGTCTCTCCTGCGGTCACCGGAACGCTGATAGTGAATGCGAATGGTCCGACGACGGTTGTGCCGCCACCGTGGGCCTGCATACGCACGCCCGGGGTCGTCACCGCGAGCGATAGCGCTTGCCCATTCACCGCAACGGACTCGGCGTCGTAGACCAGGATGCCGACCGTCTCGTTGGTGTCGGGGTCGGTCTGGAAGGACGCGTCGTATTCGGGAAGCGCATCACCCCGCGAATCAGTCACGAGCGGTGCGTCCGTGCTTGTCGCGAAGCCGGCGAACGTTGACGGTGATCCCGCAGGCTGGACTTGGTACGTGAGCATGACGCGGTTGACATCTGCATAGACCCGTTCCAGCGTCAGCGTGACCGCACCACGCACCTGCGAGAGATTGAGTGACTCACCCAGATTCTGCCGGTACACGGCAGCCGCCCCAGGATCGGTTTGGATCACGGATTGCATGAGGGTGATCGCCGCATATGCGGTGCCGGACGCAAGCGCCACGGCCACAACCACCGCGGCGGCGATCGGGATGCGCCGGCGCACGAGGGGCAAATTCAGCGATCGATGTGCGCCAGCCTGGTGACCTGCTGTGGACCGAGCCGGTCCAGTGTTGAGCGGAGTTGTTGCAGCGATGTGGTCGGCAGCTCGCTTCAAGCGACGGGAGAGCATGTCATCAGAGACGTGGTGGTTCATTGCGGTCTTCTAGTCCTCATCACGTTGGTAGCCTTCGCCGAGATACGCCCGGAGTTGCTCTCGTCCCTTGCGCAGTTGGCCGTCTACGTTCTGGGTGGAGCACCCGAGCATCCCCGCGATCGACGCGGTGGACTGGTCCTCGACGTGGCTCAGAATCACGCAGAGCCGCATCTTTGATGGCAGTCGTCGCAGGGCGCGGACGAGGTCGAGGGTCTGTGCGTCCCAGACGTCCGCGCTATCGGCGTTACCCCTCCACTGTCCATATGTCAGCGCCTCCCGCAGTAGGCGCTGCCGATTCCGGCCGGCGAGACGCACGGCCGTGATCCGGAGCCATGGCCATACCGGGTCGGTGAGGTAGCCCGGCTTGCGTCGCTCTTGTCGGAGCGCGGTCACGAAGGTCTCTTGGGCGATCTCCTCACCCACCGCCCGGACGCCTCCCAGCATCGTCGCCAATCCCACGAGCCGCTGGTAGTGCGCGGCGTAGATGGCCGCCACACGCTCATCGGGATCGCTGTGGGCAGCCAAGTTGGCCGGATTGGCAAGACGTACCGCTGCTTCGGCGCTGAAGTCCATCACCCACTTATAGGCACTCAGCGGCAGAAAACCCAACCTCGAGGCTCAAAACGCCGACGGCACAGCCGTCAGGGAGGCCGTTCCGAACGTGATCGGCACCTTTTGTAGGTGATCACGAAAAGTCGCCAGTTCTGATCACGAAAAGTCGCCACCCAGACGATCACTCGCAGGGTCGAATTCTAGGCAGCTCCAAGGGTGCAGCTGAAGTTGCCGGTTCACGGGCGAAGCTCGTAAGGCCACGCGTTCCGCCTCGCTGCAAGGAGCGTTCGAACTCGCCATCTGTTACAAGGGTGGTTGGGGTCGTTTCTGCGCTTTCTCGCAGACCTACGATCTCCCTATGGCACAGAGCACTCAGGAGGCGCTGACCACAGCCGAGGAGCTCCTCCTTCTGGCAATTGACCCGAAGTCAGGTGCGCTGCACTCCCATCCCACGTTCCGTCTCCCGGCCGCGCTTGCAGGCGCTGTGCTGCTCGACCTGTTTGCCGACGGCTCGCTCACGCTGGTTGATGACACGGTGGTGGCAGGCGCCGACAGCAGCAACCTTCGCTACGCTGCCGCCGTCGAGCGTATCCGCAACCTTCCGACCTCCCACGGTGTGCCCTGGTGGGTTGAGGCTTTCGGGTACGCGGGAAAGGAGGCGAAGGGTTGGACCATCGCCAGCCTTGCGGAGAAGGGTGTAATCGCCGTCGATAAGCGTCCCTGGCTACCCCCCTTCCCACGAACGCGATACCGGCTCGCGGAACCGGCCGCCAGGTCCGCAGTCGCCAGCAAGGTCCTTGCGGCGCTCAGGGCGGATACGCAGCCGGACCCGCAATCCATCGTTATTAGTGTCATGGCGGCCGAATGTGGTTTGGTCAAGAATCTCGCCCCGAGGCGCGAGTGGCATGTGCTCAGCAAGAGGATCGGTGCACTCCTGCAGAGCCCGGCGTCCTCCACCGGCGACACTCTGACCGATGAGCCGCGAGCAACCCTGATCGCCCAGGTGTATGAGGCGGTCTACAAGCAAGGATTCCTCGGAGGCGGAGGGAACTAATTGCCTGCGATGGCCACGCTCGACGGTCTCTTCTCTGCCCCGTCGAACTCGACGCGTCCGTCACCTTCTTCCGGCCCGTGCCCCACAGTGGGAGATGGAATGGGATTCGAAGTGCTCCAGATCGTTGACGTGGTCCTCGGATTCCTTCTAATGCTCGCCGGCGGATTGATGCTGTGGCGCCCGAGCGGGCGCCTGATGTGGCCGCGACGCAAGCGGCACGATCCCAGGAGCCTGCGATGGAGAGGTGTGGCTCCGTTCATCGTCGGCACCGGCGTTGCGACGAGCGAGTTGCTCATCCTCACGGGCAACGCTCAAGCAACCGACTACATCTTCCTCCCCCTCACCGGTGCTGCCGCCATCGTCGCTCTTGCGACCGTCTGGGTGCGGCGGCGCGCGGCACGTGCCGATGAAGTTCACCAACTGGACTCGCACTAGCGCTGCGACTGCGTCAGCGGTCATGCCTGAGAGGATCGCCTCCGAGCCCAGATGGTCCGATCAAGAAATCGAGATGACACACTGTGACCGGAGTCGTGTCCTGGCGCGCAGGCACGGGTACGATGCCTCCGTGGCTTATCGCGATCAGGAAGTGGCTCCCGCTGCGTTCGCGAGCAACGGACAAGCCAGCTACCACCCCAAGCCGCTTTGGGTTGCCCTGTGCTTCGCTCTTGGTGTCGGTCTGGGCTTATGGAGCCTCTATCTCGTCGGTGCCCTCGCACTGTTGGCGGCGTCGATTGTCGTTGCCAAAAATCAGCGCTCTCCGCGCGGAGCCCGTGCCACTCTCGTCGCTCTCATCGTGGGTTACGAGGCGGGGCTAGCGGCTCTCATTGCCCTCTACCTCCTCGTCTGGGATGAGCCTTCTTCTCTTTGGCTCTACCTTGTCTCTCTAGCGGGAGCGGGACTGGCGATCGAGTTGCCCATCCTCCGGTGGCGCAAACGGAAAGGGGAGCTGGTGTGACTCGCGCGGTAGATGCGAGCGGCATTCCATCCTTCGCAACCCTTGCCATCGAGTTCAAACCGTGACTGGTTCGGTGATCAACGTCTCGGCACGTTTACGGTGTCGGTAGATGGAAAGAACGTGGGCAAACTCCCGCCGGTAGGACGCATCGATGTGCCCTGCGAGGCTGGTAGTCATGTCGTACGCATTAGGCAGTGGTGGTACAGGAGCGCACCACTCAGCGTTACCGCGTTGAGCGGCAAGACCATCTATCTCAAGGCCGACCGAAGCAGGGTTCGGCTATTGCAGCGGTTCGCAATCTTCGCCTTCACTCCCTGGCGGGCGCTCGTCCTCGCGAACGAATCGGAAAGCGCAGCAAGGCTCGACCTTCAGACCGCAGCTCAGCTCGACGGCGTGAACGTGAACCACCAGGGATGACCGGCGCACTGTGACGAGCCACTACCTCCGCTATTCCCTGTACAGCTTTTTCAGGCTGCAGATCCAGGTGACCCTGGCGATTTTCGGCGTCGCGGCAGTCGTTCTCGATGTCGTCGCGCTCGCCGGCCTCAGCGGCGGCAATGCGCAGTCACCACCGCTCGCGTTCGCGGCTTTCTTCACGTTCGCGGTGCTGTGGGTCACGTACTGGTTTGGGCTCCGAATCGCCTTCTCGCTGGAGGCCCGCGACGGGCAACTAGTGTGGCGGTCTGGGATTCGCTCGGGCACGATCGCGACTGAGGCGATCATCTCGATTGGGTCCTCGGCGTGGCTCTCAGGGATGGGAGTGATCCGCACGAAACGAAGCCGCATTTACCTCTGGCCAACGAAGTACTTCCCATCCTTCGCCAGTCGGATGGGCGAGCTCTATCCACAGATCGAGGTCAAGGTGGGCCGGCTTGCACGGTTCAACGCCAGGCTGCAAGGAGGGCTGACCCCTCAGCTGCCGCGGCGCCTCTCTGTGACCTGTGAAGAAGGAGACGACTAGCGCTCCGACCGGCCATGTCCGCAGACCGGGTCAGGGTCACTCGTATGCCTCGAGATCGCTCACAAGCTCTTGACCTGGGGCGTGCGTTGCGTATCGACTCGTCACGAAGGCCGAGCAGAGTCCGCGGCGCGCATTCCGAACAGAGGAGGCGGTGGCCGCTTTAGGTGTCTGGAATGCCGTGCTAGCGTGCTATCTCGGTCTCAATGACAACCGGCAGGCCCACTTCTTGCGCCACCGGTGTCCACAGGTCGACATCCTCGGCAGGCGACTCGATCGAGAGCAGAAGCGCGTAGCGCGCACCACGGGAACTCTGATCGCGCGACTGAAGCTCCTTCCACCAGCCAGTGACGGGGAAGACGGCGACTCGGCCCCGGGCGGCGAGTTCCGCGGCGGTCCCCTCCCAAATGTCGCTGTGGATCGAACCTCGGTTGCGCGCTTCGCTTCCAAGGAACCAGCCGGAGTTGTCGCCTCCAGTTGGGCGTTCTTCCTCTTCGTCGAGAGCGCGCCTGTTTAGCCTCTTGCGGAAGTCGTCGTTGGTTTCTGTCGCTCGTTGCAGCTCGAAACGCAACTGATGGGAGGCGTAACGGTAGCGGCGTTTCCAGCCGCGCCGGGTTGGGCTCGGCTCGACGAAGTACGACAAGGTTGCCCTCAGCCGTACCGGAAGGCCGCCCAGATCATTGAGCGCCTCCCTCGGCCACGGCAGCTCGTGCAGGTGCATCTCGCGCAACTTGCCGCCATCGAAAGGGCGGATGGTGTCTTGTACGATCAGCGTCAGGGCGTTTGTAGCACTTCGCAGACATCTTTCAAGACTTGGGACGCCGTAGCCATACCGGCGAGCGAGCGCCTCACGAGCACGCTTGCTCGGCGCGATCGCAGCGAACTGCGCGCGCATCTGCGCAGTCCAGTCCGCCGCGTGAACGAGAAGACCACGAATAGTCTCCGGCCACAGGGTGGGATAGGCAGCGCTGATCGTCGCGGCGAGGTAAGCGGCCTTAGCCGTCGCGGCACTGGTTGCGTTCGTCCATGTCAAGAGCCGCGTTGCCGGTACGTGGCCGGTCGTAAGCACCTGAAGTGAGTCCGGCCAGTCGAAGTCGGCCCCGGCAGGAGACCTGGCCACATTCCCGCCTTCGAGGACGATCTCGGGTTTGATGGGCCACTGCCGTTGGAACGCCACCGACGTGCGACTGAAAGGGGAGAGATCGCCGGGCGGTGCGACCGCCGTCCATCCTGCAAAGTCGGCTCCCGACGCCTCTGGATCGGCAAGATCGGTGAACGCCCCAACGGTCAGCGCGTTCCACGCCTGCGATGGGTCTTCGGCCGGTTCGACATCGCAACGATCCAGGTAGGTTTCGTAGCCGGTGCGCACGTTGCCCACAGAAACGAGAAACAATCGATGCGCGTTAGTACTGCCCTCGTCGATGTACCCCAGTCGTCCATTGAGGGCATCGAACTGTCGGCCAGCTGCAAGAGCGTCGACCGCCGCTGACCATGAAGTGGGAGTTCCAGGGATTCCGCCTGTGTCGGCGGTGACCGCCATAGAGAAGGAGCGGCGGCGATTGGGGGATTGGATCTCAGTACGAGCGACGGCTTCAGCTGTGATGGACGCGTACAAATCCGGATCATTGACTCCCCTCGGCGGGAGGATCTTCACCGACTCCAATCGGTGTGCGAGCCGGACCTGGTGGGTACCTTCTAACTCTTTTCGAAGGTCTCCGTACAGAACGAGGCCTGCCATTTCGGTCCCATGCCCGTCATGGTCGTGGACTCCCCACGCTGGAGCGCATGCGTGCATGTCAACAACGTCGAGCGATTCCTCAAGGAGCGGGTGTCCACGGTTTACACCCGTGTCGAGGATGCAAGCCGCTGGAGCATCAGCAGAAGCCGATGTCGTCCGCCCAATGAGATCGGCCATGAGATCTGCGGCGTCAACCTGGGTGAGCTGTGTGAAGAACTCTGAATTGACGTGCGCAACACGGAGTTCAGCGAAGTCGTCGATGACATCCAACGCGGACGCGAGTTGGTTGGCAGTCGCACGGACAAGCACGATCGTACGGTTGTCGAAGATAAGTATTCGCCCCCCAACCTCGATTCCGCCTATGAGGGCGAATTCCCGCAGCCTGTCAACCTCTTGGCCATCGCTTCGTCGCAGCCAAACCTCCCACCAGACTGTCGTGTCCGAGGGTGGGAAGTCACTCGGATCGTCCGTCCAGAGAGCCTCGATGGTTGCCAGTGCCAAGGCAGCGATACGTTCGACCATGTCCGAATGCCGCGGCTGGCCTTTAGGCGTGTCCTCAGTTCCGTACTCGGCAAAGCGCTTCAGGAAGAATCCGAGCGATCCTTCGGGCACATACACGGTCGCGAGCTGCACCGCGGCATCCCCGACTCCGCGCGTCCGCATGGCGACCAGCTCCGGGGCTTGATTCTGGGGGTCCAACGCGGCCGGCGCAAGTTCAAACCCTGGCCAGCTCTCGAAGGTGAGAAGCATTCCCTCGTTAGCAGGCCGCACGCCGAGTTGCTGAGCAGTCCGATCGCGACGTTCCCCCGCCTCTTGTTGAGCACGCTCAGCCTCCGACGTCAAGTTGCGAGCGTGTGCATCTCGAATTGGCGATGGTGGGCGCGGGCTGCCACGGCCCGATCCATATGACGTGTACGGCTCCGCTAGCGCTGGCTGACGTATGAGGATGTGCAACCGGTCACGGACGACCACCACGTCTACCTGCCGTTGGTCCGGTGGCGTTCCTTCAGGGCACTGACGAGCTCACCGGTCGTGACTCGAAGTTCTCCAGCGAGGATCGCTCGTTTGGCCACGTGCTCACAGGCCAAGGTGAGCTCGGCGTGACTGAGACCCTGCGCGGCGGCGTCGATCGCCTTCCAGCTCAAGCCGCGCGTGCCCACTGTCGCAAGGCGGTTCCGGATAACTGCGCGGGCGATTTCAACGGTTGGAAGCGGATACTCGATGACCGCGCCAAAGCGTCGAAAGATGGCTCGATCAAGCAGTTGAGGGTGATTCGTCGCAGCCACGATGATGCTAGGCGGCGTCTCATGTTCAAGGAATTGCAAGAAGGAATTGAGGACCCGCCGAATCTCGCCAACATCGTTGGTGCTCGACCGGTCTCCAGCAAGCGCATCGACCTCGTCGAAGAGATACACGCCGCGCGTTTCGTCGACTGCATCAAAGATGAGACGCAACTTAGCCGCGGTTTCACCCATGAACTTGGTGATGAGTGCCTCAAGCCGGATAAGGAAGAGCGGCAACCTCAACTCGCCGGCGATAACCCCCGCGGACAGCGTTTTGCCTGTCCCGGGTGGGCCGACGAGGAGTAGCGAATGGAGGGGCTCAAACCCATGCTGCCGAAGTCGGTCCTGCTGTCGCTGCTCGGTGAGCACTAGCTCCAGGGCATCACGGACCTTGCCGTCGACCATCAGGTCGCTCATCCTTGCGTTCGGATAGGACACGCCAAGCAGACCCGCTAGATCGCCCTTTGGCTGAACGAACGGGACAGGTCGGAGGCTGCGCTCCCCAGCGTGTTGCGTGGCCGCCTTCGCACCGTCGACGACATCTCGCAACTCCTGCGCGAACCTCACCTGGCCGGACTTTGCGGCCCGCGCTGCCACCTGCATGGCAACGGCGTAGAAATGAGAGTCATCGCCTTCAGCATGGCTGCGAACGAGGGCTTTGACTTGATCAGAAGTCGCCACGTTGGGAGCGTCTCCTTTCGAGCAACTCATGCGTCTCCGGTCGCCGAGCGGCGATTCCCACGCGCGTGATCATGGCAGCAAGCAGGCGTCCTGGCGCGTCGCTCTCGGCCCGCCGCCCGGACACCTGGAGGCACCGCGGATGCCACCCGAGGGCATCTCAGCGCTTCGCATGCGCACGAACCCCATCAGCGTTCACCGCCCGACACGCGCCATCGCGAACGAGTTCAGAGCCCGCTCAACACGCGGATGATACTGACCGAGTTCCCACCATCCGGCCAGCGCGGTCTCGATGGGACGCAGCTCCTCGTAGAAGAGCAGTCCGTGCCACCTGCGCAAGGTCCGTACCTGTTCCGGCGCGAAGGCGGGCACTCGTCGGTGCGAGAAGCTTCGGGTCTGCTCGCCTGCGGCGGTATAGCTGCGCCCGGGCACCTCGATGTCCACATCGCCGCACATGCGGCTCACGGTCTCCAGGTCCCGGGTGTCGGCCAATCCCCCGAGGACGATCTTCACGGTGCATCCGTCCCAGAGGGCCGCGGTCCCGTCAACCCCCCAGCGCGCCCGCGCCTGGCCCAGCGACTGAAGCACGATCATAGTGGTGATGCCCTGGCCGGCTCCATCGGTTACGAGCTGGGGCAGCGACGGCAGCGGCGCGATGTTGGCGCACTCGTCGAGGAAGAGCCCGAGTGGCGGGGTCAGCCTCCGGGTCGCCGATCGCGCCGCCATCTGCTTGGCCGCGGTCACGATGGTCTCGATCAGCGCGGTGATGATCGGCGCCATGCTCGCCTGGGCGCCCGACGTGCCGACGATGAAGAGCGCCGCTCGTTCGCTGATGACGCGGTCGGCGATGAATCCTGCCCCGGCGGCGGGTTGGCAGGCGCGCAGGACGCGTGGATCCGCGAGGCAGTCGTAGGCGCGCCGCGCACCACTGAACACGTTGGTGACCGCCTGGTCGTGCATGCCTGTAATCGCCTCGAGGTCGTCGGCCCATGCCGACGCGGCGGGACTCTCGCGCAGACATCGGATGGCATCGTGGCTCTCCGCCCGGTTGACCCACTGGCGGACGGTGGCGATGTCGCGTCCGGAGACCGCGGCGGCGTGCAGGTAGCAGCGGTGGATCGCCTCGTTGTATGACTGGAAGTAGTCGGCGTGCTGGATACCCTGCGAACTGCCCGCGGCCGCGTTGAGCGCGCGGGCCCGGTAGATGGCGACCTGGGGATCCTGGCAGCCCGCGACCGGATCCCAGCCCACGGGGTCGGGCCACTCGCTGAAGTCGGTGGGGTCGAAGACGTAGACCGGCCGCTCCCGACGTAGCGCGCAGGCGGTATGCACGATCAGGTCGTCCTTGGTCGACGTCGCCACCAGCGGACCGGGCCAGTCCAGGAGGTTGGGGATGATGACGCTTACCCCCTTTCCGCGGCGGGGCGGGGCGAGCAGCAGATAGGCATTCTCGGGGCTGCCCCATAGCCACGTTCGGCTGGCTACATCGCGGCCGAGGTAGATCACCGTTCGCCCTGGTCGGGGGTGTCAACGATTATCGTCACCGTCCGCACAGCGCGACCATCGAGCCGTGATCTCACCTCGCCCCAGGACGCGAAATTCCGACGCGGCGCGCGTGGCAGACCCCACCGGGGGAGTAGGCCCCGACGCCCCCGGGCTCGCGACCGCCATCCGATCGCGAGCCTCACCATGAGTGCCACGATCACACACACCAGAAGGGCGGCGGTCGCCACTAGCAGCCGCTCCGTGCGGTGTGCGGGCCTGACGCGGGCGGCGCGTCGAGCGCGCTCCCCCACTCCCGCCGAACGCAGCTCAATACGTTAGGAACGCGGCCGGATTCATAACATCCAGCGTACCGGCGAAACGCTCACATGTCGCTTACACTTTCCTCCGTATCGCCAATCGTGCATGGACGCCCACGCTGCATCGCAACGCGACGCACGTGTGTGTGATCGCGGTGCGGTCAGCGCCCCACCGGGAAGGGAACCGGCACGCCCCGCGCGGCGGCGATGTCGACGCGCACCCCGTCGCCGTACGTGCGCCGCCACGCGCCGTCAGACCACACGTCGCGTGCGGTCAGAGTCCGCGTCCCGCTCTGCAGACGGCACGTCTCCGCTGCGCCGCCGACGACGACCTCGCAGAACCCGACCCAGCGCGCGCCGTCGACGACCGCGGACCCGCCGGCGGTGAGGTCCGGGCCGCGGTGGCCGAGCACCAGGGTCCCCGCGCCGGAGTAGACGCCGGAGCTAACCGCGTGGAGCGTGGCATCGCCGATGCGATAGGTCGTCGCCGTCAAGGTCGCCGT